>NZ_BAAADE010000001.1:0-1343154 GCF_039522165.1 Paenochrobactrum glaciei | reverse complement strand
TTGAACTATCCGAAAACAGTTCAGCAAACTATGCCGCCCACGTTTCTCTTTCTTCTGTATGTAATTTTCAAAGAACGGACGAAATCAACTTTCGTCAAAAACTAACTTCAATCACCAATCAGCGAACTCTCGCTCAACCGCTCAGCAATCTCACCACCCTCACACTCTCGAGCTCCGAAGTGGTTCGGGGCTTCTAACCCCTCAAGCAATCACTGTCAAGTGAAAACTTGCAAGAAAATCATTTACTTAGCAAATAATTTTCTCAACGCTGTAAAACCAAATCTCTTTAGATTTACCGCCGAACAATCAACCAATCTCGCAACTGATCAATCACTCTTAAGGACGAAGCTTCCTGCCGCTAGCAGCGCCGCCGCCCTCGTTGTTCGCCTTATAGGGCAACCAATCTAAAACTGTCAACGGTGTTTTTTAGTTTTCTTGAATGTTTTTTGAAGATTGATCATTTTCTTCATTTCAGCCTGTGTATAAGCACTGAATGCCGTCTCAGCGAATGAGCCTCAAGCGCAGATAATCTAAGACCATGCCTCAACAGCACTCTACTTATATATAAAGCCATAAAGCAGCCTCATTACATTATTAGAGAACGAACCGTCATTTATATGGTTGTTCACAACCACTTATTATTGACTTCACGAACAGGGATAGGCAAAACTGAAATGACGACAATGTTAGGCTTTGCTTACTTCTCTTCAGCACTACCTGAAAAATGTTGTGAATGTGAGCCGCATTGCGATTTTGTCGTGAGCGGTTTTGATACTATGAACTCGTGTATCATATAGCCAACTATGGGATACCCTGTATTAATATGACGTCGTATCAACGCGATCAAAAATTTACCGGCGACGAGCCCCCGCTTACAGTGGGTGGCAAACGGCGCCCGCCTGATCGCCGCGATATCTCTGCACGTTGGCTTGTCGGCACCTTTTTAACTGGCGTTACCTCCTGCACTCTTATCGGCGTTGCACTTTTTGCGGCTCTTGACGGGCGTGAACAGCTGGCAACACCTGCTGAATTGCTGGCACGTGATGATATTCAGCCTGCTGTTCAGCAAGATATCAGTAAAGGCAGCCGTATCGTCAGCGCGATTGCCAAGCAAAAACCACAAGACCGCCGCCGCATGGAAGTATCTACCATGTTAAAGGTAGGCGAACGTGAGGTGATTCGAACCCGCCCCTTTGAATATGTCAAAATGGCTCTGGCGGTCGACCATCCGACAAATCGCAAATACCCAGCTTTTAATGCACTGGAAGTTTTCTCTGAAGGCCCTTCAGCTCCGCAACCTGCGAATACCGGCCAGATTTACGGCGCTAAAGTGGAAAGTGAGATCAGCCTGCGCGTGATTGATTTCCCGATGGAGGTCACCGATTTTGACACTACCGCCGACCTGAGCGTCGATGATGTTGAAAATATTGTACGTGATACAGGGATTTTGCTGACCGATGGCGACGTACAAGTCGCTTCGCTGCATTATGTTGATCCGTTGCGGTTTGGTGCAAGTGAATCGCTTTTTGCTTTAAGTCCGGCACTTGGCGTGCGTATCACCCAAGAAAATGTCAGTGTCGCAGCACGGAATGAAGGCACAGAACTTGCCGGTGATGGCTTCTCTGAAGAACTTATTCCTTTCCGCAATGCCGCCAATATTAGTGATGCCCTGACAAGCGCCGGTTATACCGATGACAGCGCACCACAAATGGCGGAAGCGCTCGCTAAATTAATGAACTCGCCGCGCCTGAAAGAAGGCAGCGTTTTGCGAGTCGGCGTTGAAAGCCGTAATGGCGAAGATAGAATTGTCCGCGCCAGTATTTATAGCAACACCACCCATCTGGTGACCGTAACCCTTAATGATAAAGCGCAATATGTGCCTTCCGATGAACCGGAAACAACGCCATTGCTGGCAAGCGCTTTTGACGGTGAAGTTGTAGCCCCGCGTTTGCGTGGTGATTTGCCAAGTGTTTATGACGGAATCAGCCGTGCAGCTCTTGCCTATGGCATGACCGATACTATGCGCGCACAACTGATTAAAATGCTCGCTTCCGATGTGGATTTACAAGGCAAGCTCAACGCATCAGATCAGTTGGAAGCATTTTTCTCATTGCCGGATGATTCTGACAGCGCGGATGACGATTCGCAGCTGCTTTATGTGTCGGCAAATTTTGGCGGCACCACACGAAAATTCTATCGCTATCAAGCGCCAAACGGCACTGTTGATTATTTTAATGAAGACGGCAAAAGCGCTAAACAGTTTTTATTACGTAATCCTGTACCAAACGGTGTCTTCCGATCCCCATTCGGTATGCGCCGCCACCCGATTCTCGGATATAGCCGCATGCATACAGGTGTTGACTGGGCTGCACCGCGCGGAACGCCGATTATTGCCTCAGGTAATGGTGTTGTTGAAAAGGCCGGCTGGTCAAACGGTTACGGTAATCAAACTCTCATCCGTCATGCCAATGGTTATGTCAGTAGCTATTCGCACCAAAATGCGATTGCCAATGGTGTAACAGCAGGCGCAAGAGTGCGTCAGGGGCAAGTGATTGGTTATGTCGGTTCCACCGGTCTTTCGACCGGCCCGCATCTGCACTATGAATTGATCGTCAACGGCACAAAAGTTGATCCGCTGCGCATCCGCCTGCCCGATAATAAAGCCTTGAGCGGCAAAGAGCTGGAGGCGTTTGTGCGTGAGCGCGAGCGCATTGATAAATTGCTCAATGATCAGGGTGACGGCACCAAGCTTGCAGCCAATAGCTCGGCCAGTGGTTAAGCGAAACCGAAGCCAATCAAATCAAAGATAAAAGAAAACCGCAGAAAATAATTTCTGCGGTTTTTGTTTTTACTCAGTAAACTCAACAGTTACTCCCGGCCCCACTAGTTTGGCCAGCTCCTGCGCATCCCAATTGGTCAGGCGCACACAACCATGGCTGGAGGTTTTACCGATTTTAGATGGTTCAGGTGTTCCGTGAATACCGTAAGTCGGTTTTGACAAAGCAATCCACACCGTACCAACAGGCCCGTTAGGCCCTGGCGGGATGGTCAGCACCTTGTCATTATTACCCTGTTTGAAATTAATCTTCGGATTGTAGGTATAATTCGGATTAATGGCGATCCGCTCTACCTGCACAATGCCGGATGGAGACGGATTATCAGAAGAACCGATAGTCGAAGGATAAGCGACAATCAATTTACCATTTTCATCATAGCCGCGCACTTGCTTGCGGGCTTTATCGGCAATGATACGCGCTACTTTCGGCTTTTTAACCCGCTTAATATTCGGCACTTTAATCATTGTGCCCGGCTGGCCAAAATTCACCCCCGGGTTAAGCTCTTTCAAATAGGCTTCATCAATATGAAAGCGCTCACCAAACATTTCGGCATGGGATGTATAAGCCATGCTCGATAATTGTGCTTTTAAAGCATAATCAGCTGGAATCGATGCGACCAGATTTTGTGCCGCATCTTTTTCGGTGATCATATATTCTATAAAGGCTGCGCCGCCCGTTGCTTCCAGCTCGGCATTGATTGCAGCCTCATCCTGCGGATTAATAAAGCGGCCTGTCAATTCGCCGTAAGCGGCAGCTGCCTTATCAACATTACTGCCAGCACGACCATCAATCACGCCTGGTGAAGCACCGGCACGATCCAGCAAAATCTGATAAGCTGCAATTTTAGCCTTCGCGCCCTGCCCTTTAGGCATTTCAACCGCCGGCGTTGTATCACTTATGTCAGGATAGCTGCGCTGTTGCTGCTGCATCTGACGATTCTGCTGCTCATAATCCGGAATGCTTGCCTGATCGTAGCGATCACTGCCAACAGGGGGCAATTCATTACGTTCAATCTGCCCGTCACGATTATAAGTATAATCGGGGGCTGAAGGAGCTGCGGGATAATAATTGGGATCTTCCGGCACATTGCCGAAACCATCATAAGGCGCACCGCCATCAACAGGACCATTTAATGTCCAGTTGCCACCGCCGCGAATGCCGCGTCGTCCTCTGGTTTGTTCTTGTCCATGAGCAGGCTCCACCGCAATGATGCGACCTTGCCGATCCATCGTTACGCGCTGACCTTTCGGGTCGATATAAACCCGGATTTGCCCGTCACTGAAAACCTGCTCGCCCGGATCATAAAGCTGTGCCGATGCAGGTGCACTCATCCATAAAGGGAGGGTAACTGATGCCAACAATGCCAAACAAGACAATGACCGGTAATGCGCCATGAAAAAACCTTGCAGAGAAAAAGCCTTCACTCCAGATGCCGTATTTACAGTTAACAAACACCTAACTTTTCAAGTTCTTACGAAAGGAAGGTGACATCAAAATGGCCAAAACAAATTTGCCCGCAATAAAACGAGCATTAAATCCGGCAATAAAGAAAGCCGGTCAAAATGCTTTGACCGGCTTTCAATCATATTCAGATCATCTTGCGATGAGTGGCTGAAGATTAGCTCTCTTCAGCTGTCATTCCGGCCTTCGCCTTGAAATTCAACCGGTCAGAACCGGCTGAAATTTCAACGACCGAGCCATCAAGAACATCACCAAGCAGAATTTTCTCTGCCAGCGGATCCTGAACTTCCTTCTGGATCACCCGCTTCAACGGACGTGCACCATAGGCAGGATCATAGCCCTTGTTGGACAACCAATCACGGGCATCATCATCCAGTTCAAGATGAACCTTCCGGTCAGCCAGTAATTTTTGCAGACGTTCAAACTGAATATCGACAATCGCGCCCATATCGGCCCGACGCAGACGATGGAACAGAATGATCTCATCCACACGGTTGAGGAATTCCGGACGGAACGAAGCACGCACCACCGACATGACATCTTCGCGGGCACTGTCAACAGTATCGTCTTCGCCTAGGTTCACCAGATATTCGGCACCAAGGTTAGACGTCATGATGATCAGCGTATTTCTGAAATCGACAGTGCGTCCCTGACCATCAGTCAGACGGCCATCATCAAGCACCTGCAACAGCACGTTGAAGACATCCGGATGCGCCTTTTCGATCTCGTCGAACAGAATGACCTGATAAGGACGGCGACGGACAGTTTCCGTCAAAACGCCACCTTCTTCATAGCCGACATAACCCGGAGGTGCGCCGATCAGACGGGCAACGGAATGTTTCTCCATGAATTCCGACATATCAATCCGCACCATCGCAGTATCGTCGGAAAAGAGGAACGATGCCAGTGCCTTGGTCAGCTCGGTTTTACCAACGCCGGTTGGTCCTAAGAAAATGAAAGAACCAATCGGACGGTTAGGATCCTGCAATCCGGCACGCGCACGACGAACAGCTTTGGAAACCGCCTGCACGGCTTCCGCCTGACCAACCACCCGCTTGCCGATCTCGTCTTCCATACGCAGAAGTTTTTCGCGTTCACCTTCCAGCATGCGGTCAACAGGAATACCCGTCCAGCGGGAAATAATCTGTGCCACATGGTCAGGTGTCACGGTTTCTTCAACCAAGGAACCACGGTTTTCATGGCTTTCGGCATCCACCAGTTCTTTTTCAAGCTGCGGGATTGCGCCATAAGCCAATTCACCGGCCTTCTGGAATTCGCCATTACGCTGGGCAATTGCCAAAGCATTACGCGCATCTTCCAGTTTCTTTTTCAGGTCTGCCGCATGGCCGAGCTTCTGCTTTTCCGCCTGCCATTTGGCAGTCAGTTCAGCTGATTCTTCTTCCAGATCACTCAGCTCTTTTTCCAACCGCACGAGACGGTCTTTGGAAGCCGTATCAGTTTCCTTCTTCAAAGCTTCGCGTTCGATTTTCAACTGCATGGCGCGGCGGTCAATCTCATCAAGCTCTTCCGGTTTCGAATCGACCTGCATTCTGAGACGCGATGCAGCCTCATCCACAAGGTCGATCGCTTTATCCGGCAAGAAGCGATCAGTGATATAACGGTTGGACAATGTGGCAGCGGCCACCAGTGCTGAGTCAGAAACCCGCACTTTATGATGCTGCTCATATTTTTCCTTCAAACCGCGCAGGATCGAAATTGTATCTTCAACGGTTGGCTCATTAATAAAAACCGGCTGGAAACGACGGGCAAGTGCGGCATCCTTTTCCACATATTTGCGGTATTCATCGAGAGTCGTTGCACCAACGCAGCGCAATTCGCCACGCGCAAGTGCAGGTTTAAGCAGGTTTGATGCATCCATCGCACCATCGCTTTTACCGGCACCGACAAGGGTGTGCATTTCATCGATGAACAAGATGATCTGACCGTCAGCGCTCTGCACTTCCGACAAAACCGCTTTCAGGCGTTCTTCAAATTCACCGCGATATTTTGCACCTGCAATCAATGCGCCCATATCCAACGCCATCAACTGCTTATCTTTAAGAGATTCCGGCACGTCACCATTGACGATACGCAGAGCCAAACCTTCGGCAATCGCGGTTTTACCCACGCCCGGCTCACCGATCAGCACCGGATTGTTTTTGGTACGGCGCGACAAAACCTGAATGGCACGGCGGATTTCTTCATCACGACCGATCACCGGATCAAGCTTGCCGTCGCGTGCATCTTCCGTCAGATCACGCGCATATTTTTTCAAAGCATCATAATTGCCTTCTGCGGATGCAGAATCAGCTGTACGACCCTTACGCATATCGTTGATCACCTTATTCAGTGCATTGGCCGTCACACCGGCTTTGCTTAAAATTTCAGAACTTTTGGCAGATTTTTCAATCGCAAGTGCCGTCAGAAGACGTTCAACAGTTACGAAACTATCACCGGCTTTGGTGGCCAGTTCTTCGGCAGTTGAAAACACTTTTGCGAGTGGCTGTGACAGATAAAGCTGATCATTGCCGCCGGTCACTTTGGGAATAGCATTTAAAGCTGCATCCAGACCGATACGCAATTGCGCAAGATTACCGCCCGCACGTTCAATCAGCGTTGCCGCCAAACCTTCATTATCATCAACCAATACTTTCAGCATATGCTCCGGCATAAATTGCTGATTATTGGCGTTTAATGCATAGGTTTGTGCAGACTGAATAAAACCGCGAACACGTTCGGTATATTTTTCAATATTCATAATTGTCTCCTTCATCCGCGTCGACCTGTAACAGCGCCGAACGGTCTTTGGTGACGAGCCCCCAGATGAGGCGGGCTCCATCTTGTTATGATATGGGATGAGTTTATGCGTTCGGCAAGACGGCCGCAAATATTCTGCAATAAAAAAGGCGCGAAAGTTAAACTCTCGCGCCTTTGCTTGATTATAAAGCTAAAATTTATGCTTCTGATGCTTCTTTAACAGGCTCAGCATCTTCTGGCTTAACGCGGCGCGGACGACCCGGACGGCGACGAACCGGTTCTTCACCATCAGTTTCCGCGACAGCTTCAACAGGTTTGGCGCGTGGGGTGCGCGGCTTGGCAGGAGCAGCCTTTTTAACCGGCTTTTCTTCTGCTTCCGCAGCAACTGCAACAGCTTTGACAACCGGCTGTTCTTTTACTTCCGGCTGCTCTGCATTTTCAGCAAAATGCGTGACTGGCTGCGGTGCATCAGGGGCTACAGGATTGCTGTGCTGTTCAAAACGCGACGGACGACGCGGACGCTGAATGCGGCGCTGATCACGATCTCTGCCATTATTATCACGGCCTTGATTGTCGCGGTTCTGGTTGTCACGGTTATTATAATCGCGATTCTGGCTACGTTGTTCGTGAGCCCGCTGTTCATGAGAACGTGCATTGCCGCTATTATCTTCGTCATAAACAACTTCAGCCGGCGTGCCTTCAATAAAAGGCTGCGGGCCGCTACCGCTTACGTCCTGCGACGAGGAACCGTTATGGCCGTTATTGGATGATGTGGCGGCAAAGCTCTGCTCTTCATCATCATTGCCTTCGTCGTCAAAATTTTCATCCCGCTGGAAATGCTGCGGGTTTTGCGCCTGCGCTTGCAAAATAATGCGGGTATAATGTTCCGCATGTTGCAGGTAGTTCTCAGCCATCACGCGATCACCGGAAACCTGAGCATCTCTAGCAAGAGCTGCATATTTCTCTGCGATATGCTGTGCATTGCCCCGGATTTTCACGTCCGGACCGTTGCTTTCATAATTACGCGTCAGAGGATTGGGACCCTTACGGTTATTGTTGTTCCCCCGTCCACGCATGCGCCTGTTCTGCTGTGCTGGCCTCATACTCATATCTCTTTTCAGATTAAGGGCGCTTAAGACCTGCGCGATCACAAAGATCAACGGGTCTCGCAGTTTGAGCTACAGAAGGGAGTGCACCCTAAAATTCCAGTCTGTATAATGCTCTGAATGTGGTACATACCGTTTAAAACTTAACCGGCCTGTTTTTCAGACCCCGGTTCTCAGACCTTAGGCGGTCTTGCACTTTACGGTGCAGTCAAAAACCAAAATTTCGGACGGTGACCGGAACCTAAACAGGTTTGCCGGAAATTCCAAGCGTTTTTATTGATTGCCTCTCAATTATCTGCATCATTTCGCATTTTTAAGCTTTTTCAAAAAGCAGCGCTCGTTCATGTCCGCCGAGATCTTTGCTTGTCCGCACCAGCTTGAAATCATGTTGATTGAAAATCACTTCCACGTCAGGCAACTGGCCTGCACCGATTTCAATGGCGATCACACCTTCATCATATAGGTGATTTGCAGCATGTTTCGCAAGGGAGCGATAAAAATCTAATCCGTCTTCGCCGCCATCCAAAGCAGCCATCGGGTCATAGTCACGAACTTCGCGTGAAAGTGCGGCAATTTCATGATGCGGAATATAAGGCGGGTTTGATGTAATCACATCAAAGCGCCCACTCACATTGGCAAACCAATCACTGTGCAATGCAGCAAAGCGTGAAGACACACCGGCATTTTCAGCATTAATACGCGCGGTGCTCAAAGCATCCTGCGCTATATCCACCGCCACGCAACGCGCTTTCGCACATTGATGCAGCAATGTGATAGCGATGATACCCGTGCCTGTGCCCATATCCAGCACATCCACCACTTGGCTTGTATGTGCTTTCTGTTCCACAACCGGCAATACTAATTCGATCAAAGCTTCGGTATCAGGGCGCGGCTCCAGCGTATCCTTCGAGAGCTGGAACTCCAGCCCCCAGAAAGCACGCGCGCCTATGATGCGATGCACCGGTTCACCGTTCAGACGACGCTCCAAAGCAGATTGCCAAAGCGCCACTTTTTCCGCATCAACAGCCTGCTCCGGACGGCTGATCATATCCATACGCGATGTGGCACTTGTCCATTCGGTTAAAAACCGTGCATCAATGGCCGGATTTTCAATTCCGGCAGCCATAAAAGCATCGCGCATCTGCGCAAACATCTGTCCCAGCTGCATTTGATGGACGTTCTTCATTCACCAAGCTCGGTCAGGAGTGCGGTCTGATGATCAGAAATCAGCGCATCCACCAATTCGTCCAGTTCGCCTTCCATCACCCGATCAAGCTTATAAAGCGTCAGGTTGATGCGGTGATCGGTAACGCGTCCCTGCGGGAAGTTGTAGGTGCGGATACGTTCTGAGCGATCCCCTGAACCCACCTGACTGCGGCGGGCTTCTGAGCGTTCGCTCTCAGCCTTTTGACGTTCCATATCATAAAGACGGGCACGCAAAATCTGCATCGCGCGGGCACGGTTCTGATGCTGCGATTTTTCCGCCTGCACCACCATCAAACCGGTCGGAATATGGGTGATACGCACGGCAGAATCGGTGGTGTTAACGTGCTGCCCACCTGCACCTGACGCACGCATTGTATCAATGCGGATGTCTTCATTGCGGATTTCAATATCAATATCTGCCGCCTCCGGCAGCACCGCAACCGTTGCAGCAGAGGTGTGAATACGTCCGCCCGCTTCAGTTTCCGGCACACGCTGCACGCGATGCGCACCGGATTCAAATTTCAATTTCGAAAATACGCCCTTGCCGGAAACAGTCGCGATAATTTCTTTATAGCCACCGGCATCGCCTTCACTGGAACTCACCAGCTCGACACGCCAGCCTTTTTCCGAAGCGTAACGCTCATACATGCGGAACAAATCACCGGCAAAAAGTGCCGCTTCCAAACCGCCGGTTCCGGCGCGGATTTCCAAAATAGCGTTTTTCTCGTCGGCTGCATCTTTGGGCAAGAGCAGGATTTGCACTTCCTGCTCCAAAACACCTACGCGCTCCTGAAGGGCTGGCAATTCTTCTGCCGCCAGCGCACGCATATCTGCATCTGTGCTGGCATCTTCCTTCATCAGGCTCAGTTCCTGCACTTCTTCACGCGCGGAGGCCAGTTCACGGATCTTACCAACCACTTCTTCCAGTTCCGAATATTCGGATGCCAGCTTCACATAAGTTTCCGAATCCGGATTGGAAGCCATTTGGCTTTCAATCAACGAGAAACGTTTCAGAAGCTGGTCCATACGGTCCTGCGGCAATGCGATCATAAGTTAAGTCCGATACAAAAATATTGAAAATTGGCGGTCAAAGCCCGCCTTTTTTGAGCCAAATGGCAAAATACACGAAAACGTGTGGAGAGAAGCTTAAAGCCTCGCTACAACGGAATATCGTTATCCTGTGCAAATTTCAGCAACAATTCACGCAAGGAATGCGCGTCATTGTGCTTATCAAGCTCGCCCTGCAACAGCTTGTTAAGCTTGCTGGCATCCAATGCACCAAGCATGGCTTTCACAGGCCCGATGGTTGCAGCTGACATTGAAATCGAGCGGAAACCAAGTCCGATCAACGTCATTGCCATCAAGGGACGCCCTGCCATTTCACCGCACAAAGTGACCGGCGTATCATGGCGAAGGCTTGATTCCACAATATGGCGCAACACCCGCAAGAATGCCGGTGACAACTGGTCAAAACGATCGGCAATCAGTGAGTTACCACGATCAACCGCCATTAAAAACTGGAACAAATCATTGGAGCCGACAGAGACGAAATCAACAGCATCCATCAATTCGCCCATTTGCCAGAGCAGTGATGGCACTTCAATCATCGCGCCAAGCTTCACTTTGCTCGGCAGCTGATAATCAAATTTCGACAAATGGTTTACTTCGCGATCAATGATCTCACGCGCAGCTTTCACTTCCGCCACTTCTGTCACCATCGGCAGCATCATGCGCAATTCACGCCCGCCGGAAGCTTTTAAAAGTGCGCGCAGCTGGGTACGGAAAAGCCCCGGACGATCAAGCGTCAAACGGATGGCGCGCCAGCCCATAGCTGGATTTTCTTCCTGACCGGTCGAGCGGAAATATGGCAGCACCTTATCGCCGCCAATATCAAGCGTGCGAAAAGTCACCGGCTTGTCGCCTGCGGCTTCCAGCACTGAGCGATAAAGTTTTTCCTGCTGTTCCGCTTTCGGGAAAGTCGAGGCGATCATGAACTGCAATTCAGTGCGGAAAAGCCCGATACCGACGGCGCCGGATGCTTCCAGTTGCGGCAGATCAACGAGCAAGCCACCGTTCATGAAAAGCGCGACATTCTCTCCATCCAAAGTAACAGACGGCTTGTCGCGCAATTCCTGATAAAGCTTTTGACGGCGCGCACGGAAACGCACTTTTTCTGCATAAGCAGCTTCCACATCCGATTGCGGACGCAAATGCACAATACCGGCATCACCATCAACAATGATCGCGTCATTGTTTTCAGCCATTGAGACAACGCCTTTGGCTTGCCCGACGACAGGAATACCCATGGCACGCGCAACAATTACCACATGGCTGGTGGCTGCACCATCTTCCAGCACCACCCCACGCAAACGCTCACGCGGATAGTCCAGCAGCTCTGCCGCGCCCATCGAGCGCGCCACAATAATAGCATCCTTGACCAGGCTTTCCGCAACAGTCTTGGCATCGCGCCCCATCAATTGGCGCAGCAAACGATTAGCCAGATCATCAAAATCCGACAGGCGTTCACGAATATAAGGATCGGTCAGATGCACCATGCGCGCACGCGTGTCGCTCTGCACTTTTTCAACCGCAGCTTCTGCGGTCAGACCATTGTGGATCGCCTCTTCCAGACGGCGCTCCCAGCCACGGTCATGCGCAAACATCCGATAGGCTTCCAGCACCTCACGATGCTCACCTTCCGCAGCCACTTCACGGCGCGACAGCATATCATCAATGGAAAGACGCAAAGAACCGATCGCATCTTCCAGACGCTTGATTTCTGCTTCACTATCTTCATTGAAGAGATTGTTGACGACGATGCGCGGCTCATGCAGCACCACATGGCCAAGGCCGACACCATCATTATAGCCGCCGGCGGTAAAGCTCATGGAGCGGCCAAGATCAAGCTCGATGCCGGCACGCGCCAAACGGGTGCCATCACCTGTTGCAATGATTTCCGCCAGCACCATAGCGGTGGTTTCCAGCGCTTCCACTTCGTCATCACGATAAGCGCGCTTGGTGCGGTTTTGCACAACCAGAACGCCAAGCGTACGACCAGCACGTAAAACAGGCACACCCAGAAATGAATTATAAGCTTCTTCGCCCGTTTCCGGCAGATAAGCAAAAGCCGGATGGCTTTGCGCGTCGGTCAGGTTCAGTGCGCGCGCTGTGGCGGCAATGGTTCCGACCAACCCCTGCCCCAAACGCAATTGCGCCAGATGCACAGCCTGCGGATTAAGACCAACGGTTGCGTAAAGCTCCAGCACACCATCGGTACGCAAAACATAAAAGGAGCAAACTTCCGCGACCATATTTTTCGCGATTTCGTTCACAATGCGATCAAGACGCACCTGTGGCTCCAACGCCTCCGCCATTAATTCGCGAAGTCGCTTGAGCAATACACGGGGACCGGTCGTCAGCTCACGCATAGGCGATCGAATGCTCCTTATAATGGTTCATGGTGGCAGAAGCCTGTTGCAGGCGGCCAAATCACGAACCAGACAAGATAATGTCGACGTATTACTATGCAAGTAACACGTCGACAATCCTTTTGGGCATTTTTAAGCCGCGCGTCTAGAGTCTAAAACGCGGCTTAGAGTAACAAAAGTGTTTTTTCTTATTTATCCAGACCATAAACACCATGCAGAGTGCGCACTGCCAATTCTGCATAAGGGCCATCAATCAAAATAGAAATTTTGATTTCAGAGGTGGTGATTGCACGGATATTGATGCCTTTTTCAGCCAAAGCACGGAAAGCTGTCGCTGCAACACCAGCGTGTGAGCGCATACCGATACCGATGACGGAAATTTTCGCCAGACCTGATTCTGACTGAACAGCATCACAGCCCACTTCACCCTTGACCTTTTCAAGCGCTTTAACCGCTTTTTCCAGATCACCGGATGGAACGGTGAATGTCATATCTGTTTTGGTGCCGTCTTCAGATACATTCTGAACGATCATATCGACATTGATACGCTCTTCCGCCAGAGGGCCGAAAATAGCTGCCGACACACCTGGCCGGTCAGCAACACGGCGCAGTGAAATCTGAGCTTCATCCTTGGCAAAAGCGATACCGGTCACAACCTGCTGTTCCACGATTTCTTCCTCGTCGCAAATAAGTGTTCCGGGAGGGTTGATAGGATCATCCATGCCCGGCGCATTAGGATCCGTAAAACTTGAACGTACAAAGGTACGAACCTTATGTACCATAGCCAGTTCGACCGAGCGAACCTGCAAAACCTTGGCTCCAAGAGAAGCCATTTCCAGCATTTCTTCAAAAGAAATCTTTGAAAGACGCTTTGCTTTTGGCTCCACGCGCGGATCGGTCGTGTAAACGCCGTCCACATCGGTATAAATATCGCAGCGATCTGCCTTTACAGCGGCCGCAATGGCCACCGCAGATGTATCCGAACCACCGCGGCCAAGCGTTGCAATGCGGTTGTCAGGACCGATGCCCTGAAAGCCAGCAATCACTGCAACCTGTCCTTCACCGAAGCGTTCGATCAGGAATGAACCGTCAATATCAACGATACGCGCCGCACCATGGGAATTATCGGTACGGATCGGGATCTGCCAGCCCTGCCACGAGCGGGCGTGAACGCCCATGCCCTGCAAACAAATAGCCAGCAAGCCTGCGGTCACCTGCTCACCGGAGGCAACCACTGCATCATATTCACGGGCATCATGCATTGCGGAAGCTTCACGCGTCCATGAAACCAGCTCGTTGGTTTTTCCGGCCATAGCCGAAACAACAACAGCAACTTCATTGCCTGCGTCTACTTCACGTTTAACATGTCGTGCCACATTACGGATGCGGTCGATGTCGGCTACTGAAGTGCCGCCGAATTTCATCACGATGCGCGCCATGGTATGGATACGTCCCGAATTCTGAAAATTTCACCTGAGCCTGCTGAAACATTATTTTGTTGCTCAGCAGACAATCCGCGGGTGACATACCTAAATTGTGAGCAATCCGCAAGGTTCTCAAGTGATTTCTTGCTTGACTTTCTTTTTCTGCCGTTCAAGTCCATGATGGAAAGCCATGGAGACGATTATGAGCGAAACATCACGCACCACAATTGACGCTGCTGAAATTGAGCACTTCTCGCGAATCGCAGCCCAATGGTGGGACCCGCAGGGAAAATTCCGCCCGCTGCATAAGTTCAATCCGACACGGCTTGCCTATATTAAAGAAATGGCCTGCGCGCATTTCAACCGTGATCCGATGCTGGCACGCCCGCTGGAGGGTTTACGCATTCTTGATATTGGTTGCGGCGGTGGCTTGCTTTGCGAGCCAATGGCAAAACTGGGCGCAACCGTTATTGGAGCCGATGCGTCGGAAACCAATATTGAAGTGGCCAAAATTCACGCGCAACAAAGCGGCGTAGATGTTGATTACCGCGCCACAACTGCCGAAGCGCTAGCCGAGGCCGGTGAAAAATTCGACATCGTGCTCAATATGGAAGTCGTTGAGCATGTTTCCGATGTCGATCTCTTCATGTCTGCCACCAGCGAAATGGTCAGACCCGGCGGCGTTATGTTTGTGGCCACCATCAATCGTACCTTAAAAGCGCTTGGCCTCGCCATTTGGGGGGCAGAATATATTCTGCGCTGGCTGCCACGCGGTACGCATCAATATGAAAAGCTGGTGCGCCCGAACGAGCTGGAAGCAGCGCTTAACAAAGCCGGTCTGCAAGTGGCTGACAAACTCGGCGTTACTTACAATCCGCTGACCGACAGCTGGAACCGCTCCCGCGATCTGGATGTCAATTATATGTTTTTGGCCAAGCGCCCAGAAGCACAAAAATAAGCATAAAACTTATTTTGCACTTTGTGCCTTGGTGGTGAAGAAAACCCCCAAGGCAATCACCAGTGCACCAAACCATGTCAGCATCTGATAATGTTCGCCCATAAAGAGCGTACCTGAAATCAGCCCGATAGCAGCCGCGACATAGCCCATCTGGCTCAAATAAACCGGCCCGCCGACAATTTGCAGCTGGAAATAAAGCGTAAACATCAAGGCCGATACGGCTGCCTGAATAAGCACCATCCAAGGTGCGGCCATCAACTGGCCGATAGGAAAACCACCTTCCACAAACACCATGCTGACAATCAGTAAAAGCGCTGCGGCCAGATGTGAGCCACAAGCAAGCTCGACCGGATCGGCATTTTGCGGCCAGTCAATGGTGCGGTACACATTGCCAACGGCCAGAACCACCGGAATAAGTAGTGCTACAATGAGCCATAAGGGTTCAGCAACAGAGCCGGTCTCACCGCGCGTAATTGCTACCAGAAGCGCACCTAAGAAACCAACCGCAATGCCTATAATGCCTAAATAATTCGGGCGTTTTAATCCGCATACAACCGAGAGCAGCAATGTGGTGACCGGCGATAATGTGTACATAATACCGGTAAAGCCGGCGCCTAAATGCGGAATAACCGTTAAGACCATCACATTAGGCAAGGCATAAGAAACGGCGGCAGCAATAAAATAATAGCGCAGATGATGCGCTGAAAAGTTTAAAAAACGCGCTTTTGCCAGCAAAAACCCAAGCAAGATCAGCCCTGCCCCCGCCGAGATGACAAAGGCCCACATGAAGGGAGAAATATGTAACGAAGCAGCGATTTTACCAAAAGGCAAAGTCAGCCCCAGCATGGCACCGGTTGCAACCAATAAAAACAAGGCTGACTGCATTAACTGATTCATTCCGCTCAACCTTATCTCTGCCCAAGCTTATTGAGGCCGTATAGCCTGCCTGTTTTTTTGCGCTGCCTTAGCAGAAATCATTACAGCACTGAAATCTTCTGAAAAGGTACTTGATCACTTTAATTTGACAAATCGGGCTGACGGATAATTTTCTTACAAAAACACGTCAAGTTCCGCTGCACATCAAATCTATATTTTGAAATAAAATTACGTTTCGACCATATACGCATCGATTATTCTACAGTTTAAAAACCTTAGAGAACACGAATATTTCCGATTGACGCATTTTGTATCCAGGATGTAGTATCCAAAAACCAAGGATTTGACACTATCTCATGAGGGGGGGAGCTATTGTCAGCATATGAGTGGCGTGGCCAAACCCGTTTACTCGACGAAGTTGCAGAAGCACTTCGCGAACGTATTTATAAGGGCGACTACGCACCCGGCACTATTTTGCGCCAAGAGCATATTGCAACGGAGTTCGGCATCAGCCGCACGCCTCTGCGTGAAGCTTTGCGCGTGCTTGAGCGTGACGGCCTTGTCGTGCATCAGGCAGGCAAAGGCGCGCGCGTTGCCAGTGCTGACCTTCCCCGTCTGCTTGACGCTTATGCACTGCGTGAAGTGATTGACGGCGTTGCTGCCCGCTTTGCCGCAGAACGTGCCACTTCTGAGACGATCGACACCTTACAAAGACTGATTGAAGAACAGGCTGCGACGGTCGATCCATGGGATCCTAAAGCCTATACCCAATCCAATGTCGATTTTCACATGGCGATCATGGATGCGAGCGGCAACTCTTCTCTGCATGCATTCATTCCGCTTTTGCGCATGACCTCGCAGGTTTTCGCACCTGCATTTTCCTTATCGACTGATCGCGCGCCGCATGCGGTTTCCGAGCATCGGCTGATTCTCGATGCCATTGCCGCGCGCGATGGTGATGCCGCCGAAAATCTCGCCCGCTCACATATCCGTGCCACATCTGCAAGACTACGGGCCGAACGGCCTGATCTGGAGTTTAAGAATGTCTAATAACAACAGTCTTCCCCGTTACGGCAACTTCATTGACAATAACTGGCAGGATGCCATTTCCGGTGAAGTTCTGACGCTTAAAAACCCGTCAGATGGCAGTGATCTGGCATTGATTGCCCGTGGCACACAGGCCGATATTGATCTGGCCGTTGCAAGTGCACGTAAGGCGCTCAGCGGCGAATGGGGCAAGATGACAGCAACCGAACGCGGTCGCGTTCTGCATCGCATGTCCGAAGCTGTGTTGAAAAAGATTGATCTCTTGGCAGAACTTGAAGCCAAAGATGTCGGCAAACCAATTACACAAGCCCGTGCCGATGTGGTGGCACTGGCGCGTTATCTGGAATTTTATGGCGCATCTGCCGATAAAGTTCATGGCGACACACTGCCATATCAAAATGGTTTCACCGTGCTTTCCGTTTACGAACCGCTTGGCGTTACCGGCCACATTATTCCATGGAACTACCCGATGCAGATCATCGGTCGTTCACTGGGTGCAGCTTTGGCCATGGGCAATGCTGCCGTGGTTAAACCTGCTGAAGAAGCATGCCTCACCATTTTAGAATTTGGCCGTATTGCTCAGGAAGCAGGTCTTCCCGCTGGTGCACTCAATATCGTGACAGGTCTTGGTTTGGAAGCTGGTGCTGCCCTTTCCGGCCATGCTGGCATCAATCATATTTCCTTCACCGGTTCACTACGTACAGGTGAAGCTGTGCAGGCAGCAGCAGCCAAACATGCTGTACCTGTTACGCTGGAACTGGGCGGCAAATCCCCGCAAATCGTCTTTGCTGACGCTGACTTGGAGCGCGCATTACCGTTTCTCGTCAATGCCGGTATTCAAAACGCCGGACAAACCTGCTCGGCTTCTTCACGCATTTTGGTGCAGCGCGCAGTTTACGAAACTGTTGTCGCTCAAATGGCTGAACGCTACCGTGCACTTAAAGTCGGCTCAGCTCTCAGCGATCCATCTGTCGGCCCTGTCGTGTCCGATCGCCAGAAAGCAATCGTTGACGGTTTTATTGAACTTGCACAAAAAGACGGCCTCACCATTGCGGCTCAAGGCCAGATGACCGACGGCACCCCTGAAAACGGCGCCTATGTGCTGCCAACGCTGGTGCGTGATGTCCCTGCCGATCATCCATTGGCACAGCAGGAAATCTTCGGGCCTGTACAGGTCATCATGCCGTTTGACACTGAAGAAGAAGCAATCGCACTTGCCAATGGCACTGATTTCGGCCTCGTTTGCGGTATCTGGACCAATGACGGCGCACGTCAGCTGCGCATGGCACATGCTGTGCAGTCCGGTCAGGTTTTCATCAATAATTATGGTGCTGGCGGCGGTGTGGAACTGCCTTTCGGTGGCGTCAAACGTTCCGGTCATGGTCGCGAAAAAGGTTTCGAAGCCCTTTATGGTTTCGCCAGCCTGAAAACCATTTCGCTCTATCACGGCTAATTATTTATATAGAATTCGAGGAGAAGAGATTATGTCTCTTGAAAATAAAATCGCCCTGATCACTGGTGCGGGTTCTGGTTTTGGTGAAGGTATGGCCAAGCGTTTTGCGGAAGGCGGCGCTAAGGTTGCTGTTGTTGACCGTGATGAGGCAGGTGCAAAACGCGTTGCCGCAGAAATCGGTGCCAATGCCATTGCTATTGCCGCTGATATTGCCAAAGAGGCTGATGTTAACGCGGCCATTGCTGCAACAATCGAAAAATTCGGCCGTATCGATATTCTCATCAACAATGCCGGTATTGGCCATAAGCCGCAAAATGCTGAACTGGTGGAACCAGACGAGTTTGACCGTATCATCGGTGTGAATATCCGCGGCATCTATCTGGCTGCACGCGCCATCATTCCTCACTTCAAAGAAAATGGCGAAGGCGTCATTCTCAATATCGCCTCGACGGGTGCCAACCGTCCGCGTCCAAACCTTGCATGGTATAATGCCACCAAGGGCTGGGTTGTCAGCGCCACCAAAGCACTGGCGATTGAACTCGCCGCCTTTAACATCCGCGTTAACGCACTCAATCCTGTTGCCGGTGAAACACCGCTTCTCACCACCTTTATGGGTGAAGACACAGAAGAAATTCGTGCTAAATTCCGCGCATCCATTCCGCTTGGCCGTCTGCTCAAGCCGGAAGATCTGGCCGAGGCTGCGGCATATCTGTGCTCACCGCAGGCTAGCATGATCACCGGTGTTGCTTTAGATGTTGACGGCGGACGTTCGATTTAATTCTGCTGCCTAAAACAACGATTATAAGGGAGGGCATAATGAACAAGAAACTATTTGCCGGTTTGGTCTCCGCGGCCATGCTGGCGTCCATTAACGGCGCTTTCGCCAAAGATCATCTGACGGTGGGTGAAGTTCTCGAGCCTCCGGGTCTCGATCCGACAGCTAACGCTGCATCCGCCATCCGCCGTGTCACTTACGCCAACCTTTATGAAGGTCTGGTACGCATTGCGGAAGATGGCTCCATTCAGCCAGCCTTGGCTGAAAGCTGGACCATTTCGCCGGATAACCTCACCTACACGTTCAAACTGCGTGAAGGCGTGAAGTTCCATGACGGCGAGGCTTTTGATTGCTCAATCGTCAAGTTCTCCTATGAACGTGCGGTGGCGGAAGATTCAACCAATGCCCAAAAAGGCTTGTTTGAACCAATCGCATTAACCGAATGCCCTGATCCTGCCACCGCAGTGGTAACACTTAAACGTCCGGCCTCGAACTTCCTGTTCGGTATGGGCTGGGGCGACGCGGTGATGATTGGCAAGCAGTCGGCTGAAAACAACAAGACCACACCGATTGGCACAGGTCCTTTCAAATTCAAGCGCTGGGTACAAGGTGACCGCGTTGAAATTGAAAAAAATGCTGATTACTGGGGCACACCTGCCAAGCTTGAAGGCGTCACCTTCCGCTTCATCAGCGATCCGTCTGCGGCAGCTGCTGCGGTGATGGCTGGCGACATTGATCTCTTTGCAGAATTTCAGGCACCGGAACTGCTCAACCGCTTCAAGAGCGATGAAAATCTGCATGTGGAAGTAGGCAGCACCGCCGGTAAAGTGGTGATGTCACTCAACAATGCCCGCGCGCCTTTTGACAATGTCAAATTCCGTCAGGCATTGGCGCATGCGATTGACCGCACCGCCTTTATCGATGCTGTATCATCGGGTTATGGCACCGCCATTGGTTCCCATTCCACACCGGCCGAACCAGGCTATGTCGATCTGACCGATGTCTATCCATATGATGTCGCCAAGGCAAAAGAACTGCTTAAAGAAGCAGGTGTTCAAGAGGGTACAAGCTTTACCATCACTCTGCCGCCTCCGGCCTATTCCCGCCGCGGTGGCGAAATCATTGCAGCCATGCTCGCCGAAATCGGTTTGCAGGTTAATCTGGTTCCGATGGAATTTGCCCAGTGGCTCGATCAGGTTTTCAAACGTGCCGATTATGAAGCAACCATTATCGGTCACACTGAAGCACGCGACCTGGATATTTACGCCCGCGATACATACTACTTCAACTATAAAAATCCGGAATATAGCGCTCTCTACAAGACCTATACGGAAACAACAGATGAAGCCAAGCAGCTGGAATTATTAGGCCAGTTGCAGCGTAAACTCGCGGAAGACGAGCCAAATGTGTTCCTCTATGCACTGCCGAAAATCGGTGTCTGGAACAAGAAAGTACAAGGCGTCTGGAAAAATCTGCCACTGCCGGCAAATGACCTGACTGCCGCTTACTGGGCTGATTAAAAGCATTTCCAGCAAAAGTGTGAAACGGTTTTGCGTCGGATAATGCGATAAACAAAAACTTAGAGCATAGTAAAAATTACCCCTCCCGCCTTTTAAAATACAAAGGCGGGAGGGATTAAAAAACGGGAGACAAAATTTGCTGAGTTATATTTCTGGACGTTTTGTCTCATTAATACTCACGACCCTTGCTGCCTCAGTGATCGTTTTTTTGCTGATGCAGGTTTTGCCGGGCGATCCGGCAGCCGTTATGCTTGGCATTAATGCGCAGCCTGAAACACTGGCAGCGCTGCAAAAGCAACTCGGCCTCGATGCGCCTTTATGGTCGCGTTACCTCACATGGATTTCCGGTTTTGTTGTCGGCGATTTTGGTGTCAGCTACACTTATTCCGTGCCGATCAGCGAATTATTGGGCCCGCGTGTTCTGGTCACATTACCGCTTGCCGTTCTGGCAATGGGCATTTCTGTGATTCTAGCCATTCCGCTCGGTGTTATCGCCGCCTCCAAACGCGGCAAGGCTTTTGATGTCGCCGGTATGGGCGTTGCACAAGTGGGTGTGGCTATTCCTAATTTCTGGCTCGGCCTGTTGCTGATTTTGCTCTTTGCTTTGCAGCTTGGCTGGTTTCCGGCTTCCGGCTTTGGCGGCTGGGAAGATGGTTTATGGAAGGGGTTACGCTCGCTCATTTTGCCTGCTGTTGCGCTTGCCTTGCCGCTTGCTGCCATTCTGGCGCGCGTCACCCGCTCGGCTGTCATTGAAACCTTGGGCGAAGACTTCATCCGCACGGCACGCGCCAAAGGGCTGACACGCAGTCAAGCGCTTTGGAAACACGCCGTTCCCAATGCGCTGATCCCAGTTGTCACCATCATCGGCTTGCAGTTTTCATTTCTTCTGGCAGGTACCATCATTATCGAAAATGTTTTCAATCTGCCGGGCGTTGGCCGGTTGATTTTCCAATCCATCGCGCAGCGCGATCTCATCACCGTACAGTCTCTGGTCACGCTTTTGGCGGCCAGTGTGATTACCGTCAACTTTCTGGTTGATCTGGCTTACGGCTTCCTTGATCCTCGTCTTTCGACAGGAGGTCACTGATGAGCGACGTGACCGTAAACCAATCCAAAATCAGCAAAGTACTTTCCGGCATTGGCTTAAGCCGCAGCCTGATGATCGGCTGCATCGTCACCGGCCTGCTGATTGCAATGGCACTGATTTCTTATGTCTGGACGCCGTTTTCACCAACCGGCCTCAACATTAAAGACAAGTTGCAAGGGCCAGGCAGTGTCCATTGGTTCGGCACCGATGCCTTTGGCCGCGATGTCTTTTCGATGATTATGGTGGGAGCGCGTAATTCCATCGCTGTTTCCATCATTGCCGTTGCGGTAGGTGCCGGTATCGGAATTCCGCTTGGCTCCTATGCTGCCGCACGCGGCGGCATGATCGATGGTTTCGTTATGCGTTCAACCGATCTGGCCTTTGCGTTTCCGTCTCTGTTAACTGCCGTCATCATCACCGCCATTTTTGGCCCTGGTGCGGTTAATGCGATGATCGCTATCGGTATTTTCAACATTCCGGTTTTTGCGCGTGTCACGCGTGGCGCTTCATTGGGCTTGTGGAAGCGTGAATATGTCATGGCCGCACGCTGTGCAGGGCGCGGCGATATTGCCATTACGCTGGATCACGTTTTGCCCAATATCGGCCATGTACTGATTGTGCAGGCCACCATTCAGTTTGCGCTCGCGATCGTTGCGGAAGCCGGACTTTCTTATGTCGGTCTTGGCACACAGCCGCCAATGCCGAGCTGGGGCAAAATGCTGAATGATGCCCAGACTTATATTTACGATGCGCCGTGGCTTGCAATTTTCCCCGGCCTTGCCATTACATTTGCGGTTCTCGGCCTCAATATGCTTGGTGACGGCCTGCGCGATACGCTTGATCCGCGCGTCAGGAGGCAAAGATGAGCCTGCTCGAAATTAACCAGATGAATGTGAGCCTGCCTATCGGCTCACGTCAGGTCAATATTCTCCACGACATCACCATGACGCTCAATCGCGGCGACCGTTTAGGCATCGTTGGCGAAAGCGGCTCCGGAAAATCCATTACCGCTTTGGCGGTGATGGGCTTGCTGCCCGACCGTATGCAGGTCAACGGCACCTTGCGCTTTGACGGGCAAGACCTCACCACTATGTCGGAAAATGAGCGCTGCACAATGCGTGGTCGCCGTGCTGCCATGATTTTCCAAGAGCCGATGACCGCCCTTAATCCGGTAAAGTCCATTGGTGCACAAATCACCGAAGGCCGCCGCCTCCATATGGGCGAAAACCGCGCAGACGCAGAAGCTAAAGCGCGCCGGTTGCTTGACCGCGTTGGTTTACCGGCCCCGCGTTTCAGCCTTGATCTTTATCCGCATCAGCTTTCCGGCGGTCAGCGCCAACGCGTAATGATTGCGATGGCGATTGCCTGTGAACCGGATTTGTTGATTGCAGACGAGCCGACAACTGCGCTGGATGTGACCGTACAGGCACAAATTCTTGATCTGCTTGATGATCTGGTTGATGAAACCGGCACTGCCTTGATGCTGATTACCCATGATCTGGGTGTGGTGTCTGAAATGACCGACAAGCTCGCCGTGATGTATGCCGGACGGATTGTCGAAACCGGCGACACGCAAGAAGTTTTCAAGCGTATGGCGCATCCTTATGCACGCGGTCTTTTTGCTGCCTCGCCACATGGGGCAGCTTTAACCACCAAAGATGGCACACGCAGCCGTCAGCGTCTGGCCGCCATTCCCGGTGTCGTACCTGATCCATTACACCGCAAACAAAACTGCACTTTTGCCGATCGCTGCTCATTTGTTGAAGCGAAATGCCGCGAAACCCTGCCGCCTTTGCTTGCCTTTAACGGCTCTAATGAAGCAACATCTTCTGTTGCCCATAAAGTTGCATGTTTTTTCCCACGTAAAGATGAGGTCGTGGCATGAGTAAACCACTGCTTCAGGTCAAAGATGTCGTGCGCGAATATCCGATGCCGCGCCATTCGATCTTTTCAGCACCCAAACATTTACGCGTTTTGCACGGTGTCAGCATTGAGCTCAATGAGCGCGAAAGCTTAGGCATCGTCGGTGAAAGCGGCTCCGGCAAATCCACTCTTGCCCGTGCTGTGATGGGGTTGGAACCACCACAATCAGGTCAGGTAATCATTCAGGATCAGGATATTTATGCGCTTGACCGCACTGCCATGCGCCAAGCACGCAAACAGTTTCAGGCGATCTTCCAAGATCCTTATGGTTCGCTTGATCCGCGCCACACCGTACAGCGCATTATTTCAGAACCGATCAATTCGCTGGAAGGCAATATCTCGGCGGCTGAGCGCAAAGCGCGAGTGCAAGAGGTTCTGGAAGCCGTTGGCCTGCCTCCTGCATCAGCGGACAAATATCCGCATGAGTTTTCCGGTGGTCAGCGCCAGCGTATCGCGATTGCGCGTGCGCTCATTACCCGCCCTGCCCTGATCGTGGCCGATGAGCCGGTTTCCGCGCTCGACGTTTCCATTCAGGCGCAAGTGCTCAATCTGATGATGGATTTGCAGGATAAATTCGGCCTGTCTTATCTCTTCATCAGCCATGATCTGGGCGTTGTACGGGTGATTACCGACCGCGTCGCCGTGATGCATCTGGGGCGTATCGTCGAAGAAGGCCCAACCAATACGGTCTTTGACAATCCGCGCCATCCTTATACACAAGCGCTTGTTAATGCGGTGCCGAAACCATTTTCGGGTCGGCGCAAAAGATCGAAGCCAGCAGGTGAGCATGTGGTTGCTGTCCACACGGAATCCACCGGTCAGGGATGCGCTTATGCACCCGCCTGCCCGATGGCTCAGGCGATCTGCCTGCAACAAGCCCCGACACAAAAATCAATCCAGCAAGGCTGGTATGCCCGTTGCCATTTTGCCTGACATTTACATCCATGTTTTTGAGGAGAAACCATGACAAATCTTGCTGATCTGTCCGCTGTTGAACTTGTTACGGCCTATAAATCCAAAGACCTTTCTCCTGTCGATGTTACAGAAGCGGTTATCACCCGTATTGAGGCTTATGAGCCGTCTTTGCACGCGATGTGGGCATTTGACCCGTCAGCTGCGCGTGAAGCAGCCAAACAGTCTGAAGCCCGCTGGATGCAAGGTGCACCTGCCGGTGCCATTGACGGTGTACCGCTGACGATCAAAGAAAATATCGCCACCCAAGGCACCGCCGTACCGCTTGGTTGTGCTGCTTCTGATATGACACCAGCCGCCAAAGATGCACCTGCTGCTGCCCGCACCCGCGAAGCCGGTGGTGTTATTTTGGGTAAAACCACCATGCCGGATTTAGGCATGTTGTCTTCCGGCCTTTCCAGCTTCCATGAGCTCGCCCGCAACCCTTGGAACCTTGATACCAATCCGGGTGGCTCCAGTGCCGGTGCCGGTTCTGCTGCTGCTGCCGGTTATGGCCCATTGCATATCGGCACAGATATTGGCGGCTCCATCCGTCTTCCTGCCGGCTGGTGCGGTGTGGTTGGCTTGAAGCCGTCTTTTGGCCGCATCCCGATTGATCCAGCTTTCTTAGGCCGTGTTGCAGGCCCAATGACCCGCACCGTGGCTGACAATGCGCTTTATATGTCTGTGCTATCTTTGCCAGACCGTCGTGACGGTATGAGCCTGCCTTATCAGGATCTGCCTTGGATGGATCTGAACATCGATCTTAGGGCCAAAAAAATCGGCCTTTGGCTGGATGCAGGTTTTGGTGAGCCGGTACAGCCGCAGGTTAAAGCAGCTGTTGAAGCGGCAGCCAAGCTTTTTGCCGATGCAGGTGCCATTGTCGAACCGATTGAGCCGTTTCTCAATCGCACCATGATTGATGGTCTTGACCGTTTCTGGCGCGCACGCTCTTGGAATGATGTTTCGAAAATGAGCCGCGAAAATCAGGAAAAAATTCTGCCCTATATTTTCGCATGGACAGAAACCGCCAAAAATCTGGACGGTATGGATGTCTATACCGGCTTTGCGCAGATGGATGCGATGCGTCATGCCTGCCTGAAAGCTTCAGAGCATTTCGATTTCATCATCTCGCCAACCGCACCGATGCCAACCTATCCGGCACATTGGGCATCCCCTGTTAATGATCCGCAAAAACCGTTCGAGCATATTGCTTTCACAGTGGCGATGAACATGTCGGAGCAGCCAGCGATTTCGGTCAATTGTGGCTACACCACTGATGGCCTGCCAATCGGCTTGCAAATTTTCGGACAGCGCTTTGATGATCTGGGCGTACTTCGCATGGCGAAAGCCTATGAAGATATGCGTCCGTCACAAAAACCTTGGCCAACAATCGCCTAAACATGGGGAACATAAACATGTCGATTGAAGTTGAATGGGCGCGGATGACCGCCCCTGATCTGCGCAGCATCGCCGAGCGCGGCAATGCGCTGGCTATTCTGCCGGTGGGCTCGCTGGAACAGCACGGGCCCCATCTGCCGGTGATTACCGATACAGCCAGTGCCAGTGCCGCCTCTATCCGTGCCGCCAAACTGGTGGCAGAAGATGTGCCGGTTGCAGTATTGCCCGGCCTCTGGCTTGGTATGAGCGAGCATCACCTGCCTTTTGGCGGCACCATCACCGTTGATTATCAGGCTTATGAAGCCATGTTGCGCGGTATCGTCAAATCACTGAAAGCCTTGGGCTTTGCACGCCTGTTGATTGTTAACGGTCATGGCGGCAATGTCGATCCGCTGGCCGTGGCGGTGCGTGAATTGGCTGTTACTTATGATCTGCCGATTGTTGCCACCACGCCGTGGTTTCTGGCACCGCAAGAAACCGCTGCCATTTTTGAATCCGACACAGCACCAAAACATGCCTGTGAAGGTGAAACATCTGTAATGATGGCGATTGCCGGTGATTGCGTGAAGGCTGACAAGCTGGATGAAGCCATGCAGCAGGCACCGGAGCCTGTGCATGCGCCGGACGGTTTCTCGCGCTTTTATTCTTTCTCGGAACGTGCGCCGATCACTGGCACATGGGGTGACCCGCGTCTGGCAAGTGCTGAAAAAGGCGAACGCTTCCTGCGCGTGCAAGCAAAAGCACTGGCTGATGCGATTAAAAATTCTGCTCTGTGGTCACGTCCAGATCCTGTCTGGCGCGCCAATCGCGGGCTGGAAACTACAGCTGGCAAAGCTGACTAAATATCTTGAAAGGCGGCTCAATAGGCCGCCTTTTTCATATAGCCGACTTGCTGATAAAATTTTGCAGGCAGCACAAAGCACGACACAAAACAGCGTGTTTAATATATAAGGTAATTTGCTTTGAAAGAGAAATGGTGCGGGTGGTCGGAATCGAACCGACACTCCTTTCGGAACTGGATTTTGAATCCAGCGCGTCTACCAGTTCCACCACACCCGCACATTTATAAACTACCGAGGGTACGTCCTGTAACCAGAACGGGGAACTAATGTTCGGTAGCGGTTCGGGATATAACGGCTTCGTCTCTTAAGGTCAATCACAACTGACAAAACTTCATGCACTAAAATGATTTTTTTCAAGATTTATGAGCGCTTAAACCTTTCACACCCTGTTTGCTTTTGAAAAACACTCCATTGATGCAGCAACAGAGCGGTAAATTCGTCAAAAGAATCATAAACCGCTCCGTATGTTCTAGTCTTTTGTCTATTTCCGGCAGGCTGCGAAACGATCAAGTGAGCGGTCATAGACCGATGTTTTCACATTCATCATGCCCAGCACTGTATGGAAAAGATTATCATGCGATGACTCCTCAGCGGTGCTGGCACGCAAACATGACAAATCCGTACCCGTCACAGCCTGATAATCAGGCGAGAACCACGTGATGAACGGAATATGCGTCTGCGTATCAGGTGCGATAAAATAAGGAGCCGCATGCAGATAAAGACCGCTCTCGCCCAATGATTCGCCATGGTCGGACATATAAATCATTGAAGAAACAAAATTGTCCTCATTGGCTTTGAGAATATCAATGATCTGCGACAAAATCTTATCCGTATAGAGAATGGTATTGTCGTAAGCATTGACGATCTGGCTATCTTCACATTCTGAGAATTCCGCGGTGCGGCACTCCGGTTTGAACCGCGCCATTTCCGGCGGATAGCGCATATAATAAGCAGGGCCATGACTGCCTGTCATATGCAGAACCAGCGTTGTGTTGCCATCAAAATCTTTCAGATGATCCCGCAGATAATCTGATAAAATCTGATCAAGACATTCACCGCCGTCACAATATTTCGGATCATTCGAATTTTGCAGATCAATCAGTTTCGAGCGATCAGCAACACCTTTATCACCGGTATTATTTTCCCACCACTCCACCTTCACACCGGCATATTGCAAAACGTCAAGCAGGTTTTCCGAGCCCTTAAATTTAGCGCTGGAATAATCTGTGCGCGGAAAAGGCGAGAACATGCAAGGCACCGAAACAGAGGTTTCAGTGCCGCAGCTGGTCGTATTGGTAAAGGCAATCACATCGCGCTTTTTCAGCTCAGGGTTGGTTTCACGATTATAACCATTAAGACTGAAATTTTGCGCGCGTGCCGTTTCCCCCACCACCACAACAGTCAGCAGTTTTTTGCCCTCAGGCAGCGCTACGGTTTCTTGAGCAGCGTCCTGCCCCAATGGCTGCATAACAATCTGGCGCTCGGTATAATGCCGGACGAAATAATCAACCGTACTTGCAACCGGCTTATAAGGCACCAGACGCGCCACAATATCATTGCGATGCATACGATACATTGACGAATAAGCACCGAAATCCGAACCGATCAGAATGAGAAAACCAACCACACAGCCGATAATGACCACAGTATTGACCATGATTTTTTTCAAAATCGGCCGATGGATAACCCGCACCCACGCAATCAGGAGAGAAGGCACCACACCGTAAATCAGCATATGGGTGATAAAGCCCGTCGTCAGAAGATTGCGCGATTCACCAGCCGTGGTGGTTAAGGTCGCCTCGACCACATTGCGGGTGATGATAGTGCCAAATGTTTCACCGAAATAAGAACCACCCGCCGCAATCATCACCATCAAGATGAGAAAGGGCTTGATGACATAATGCGCAGAAAACAGAACCAGAATGGCGATATGCAGCAGCAATAAAGCCACCGCCATCACAGCCACCTTCATCAGCTGACCGTCAAAATACTGTAAAATAAGCGTCCAAAAGCTCTTGTTGGTGCAAAAAAGCAGGTAGAGAGCGGTCAACACACACAGCAGGCCGCTGGAAATCGAAGGGCGGGCTAAACGCATAAATTGTGCTTTCTGAATATAAGCAATATTCAGATTTTCTGGCCTGAATTTAAGCTTTTTTTATGTCCGGCCGATCCAGCGGCGATAGCAGCATTATTCAGATTTAAAACGGCGGGTCAACTGACGTATAATTTGCTTTAAAGCGCTGCTTTGATTGCGAAACCTGACCTTAGTCGTTGCCATTTCAACTAAACGCTGCGCATCTTTGTGCAAGCCGATGATCAATGTTTCTTGCGACTCCAGCACATTAAACATCGCTTCAACCAAGGGCTGCTCAGCCTGCGTACAGGCATCCAGCCGCTTAATATTCCCATCCGCCAGAACATGTCTGATCACCTGCCCCAGCAACAAACTGTCCGGTGTAAATGAGCGCAAGCCCTCAGCAAAGGCAGTCTTCCACAGCCACGCATCACCGTTTTCGATGAATATAATCGCAGCCGCAATGGTTTTATCATTGAGTTCCAGCGAGTGAAGCTGCACCGCACCGCGCTCTGCCAGATTGTTGACCGCTTCACGGGCAAAAGCCTCGCGGTAACGGTCACCGACAATTTTCGTCTTTTGCTTGGTGCGCTCGGTACGGTTTTCCAGCAGAATAAAGCGCTCAAATTTAAGCCGGATATCATCAATACCGGTGCTGACGGTATATTGCACATCGCCAAGTTCAGACAGGCTTTCCAGCAAAGCCTGCATCTGCATAGTCTGACCGCCGGTGGTATGTTTTTGGAAATAGTCCTCGCCTGTCAGATCACTGATCAAAAATGGGCGCGGTGCATTTTCCAGCACCTGCATGGGCAACTGGCGTTGACGGGCAACCTCACGGATTGTTTTCGTTGTCGCGCCATTGCTGCGCATATGCGGAAAAACCATTACCTGCGGCAATTGCAAATGTTTGCGGCTTAAGATGTCAAACAGATCATCAACAACGCCTGACGGGTCATCCTGATCGATTAAAGGTGTGCCCTGCGGGGAAAACCTTGTTGTCCATGCGCGCAGCATGGTCTGGCCACTGCCCCAGCCTAAACGCTCCATCGTATAGGGCATGACAAAGCGCAAGCGGCTGCGCTCTTCATTCTCGTCACGCATCACCATGAAACGAATGGTGCGGTCTTCCAGCCGCGGCATGGCAGGCGCCAGAAAACGGGCATTGTAAAAAATATTCGGCTCAATCGTGCGCTTGCTTAAAAAGTCGAGTTCATTGCGCAATTCATAACCGGCCGAGGCCGCATAAATATCAAGTTTACGCGGAATATCACTTTGTGCGCCATAACCTTCGCTTGTTTCTGATCGGGCAACAGGTCGTTTTGACGTGTTAGGCTCATCAGCCGACACGCCCTCTGCTCCTTGCGCCTTCTCCTCAAGCAATGGATGCACAACCATCTGAATCCCCTTTAAATTACGCAATAGAGCAGTAAAAACCCGCCATAAAGGTAAGTATTTTTAAGCATCTATAGGGGAAACCCTTTAAAATAAAGACAAAACAGAAGCTTAATAAAAAGCAAACAAAAAGCCGCCGACCGATCATCATCGGCGCAGCGGCTTTCAGTCAAAGGCTTGAGGCTGGTTAACCAGCGCCAAACTTAATCAATATTAGTCAAATGCACCGTGGCAATGCTTGTATTTCTTACCAGAACCGCAAGGGCAGCTCTCATTGCGGCTGACACGACCCCATGTGCGCGGGTCGCTGGCATCACGAAGAGACGGATCAATAACGCGCTCATCTGCCTGATGTTCTGCCCAGGCATCCGGATCAAAATCATTCATGCCGGTTGAACCATCAATGTGGCTACCGCTCATGACTGGCAGTTCCGGCGCTGGCTCTTCGGCTGCTTCACGCACCAGTTCCACACGCATCAGCTGCGATGTCACCACTTCACGCAAGTTGCCGAGCATGGCCTGAAACAGTTCAAAAGATTCCGTCTTATATTCACTCAGCGGATCGCGCTGCGCATAACCACGGAAACCAACAACCGAGCGCAAATGATCCAGATTAACCAGATGTTCGCGCCACAGATTATCAAGCGACTGCAGGATCACAGATTTTTCCACATAGGTCATAATCTGTTCACCGAAACGCTCGGCACGGTCAGCAGCAGCTTTATCAGCCGCTTCCATGATGCGGTTGAGGAATTCTTCCTCAGCAATACCTTCTTCCTTCGCCCATTCTTCAACAGGCAAATCAAGGTTCAAGGTTTTTGCAACATCTTCTTTAAGACCGGCAATATCCCATTTTTCCGCATAAGCGTTTTCAGGAATACGGGCTGCCACCATGTCTTCAATGACTTCATGGCGCATTTCGGTCACAGCATCGGTCAGATGCTCGCTATCCATCATTTCAAGACGCTGTTCAAAGATCACCTTACGCTGATCATTCATAACGTCGTCATATTTAAGCAGGTTTTTGCGCATTTCAAAGTTACGCGCTTCAACCTTCTTCTGTGCTTTTTCCAGCGCTTTATTGATCCACGGATGAACGATAGCTTCGTCCTCCTTCAGACCCAGCTTCTGGAGCATGCCGTCCATACGGTCGGAGCCGAAAATACGCATCAGATCATCCTGCAAGGACAGGAAGAATTTCGAGCGACCCGGATCACCCTGACGGCCGGAACGACCACGCAGCTGGTTATCAATACGGCGGCTTTCATGACGCTCGGTCGCCAGAACATAAAGACCGCCGGCAGCCAGCGCTTTTTCTTTCAAACGGGCGATGTCAGCTTTAATCTCTTCGATCTTCTGGTCGCGTTCAGCACCTTCCGGCATATCAGCCAGTTCCTGCTGCACGCGCATTTCCAGATTGCCACCGAGCTGAATATCCGTACCACGACCGGCCATATTAGTAGCAATAGTGATCGAACCCGGTACACCGGCCTGCGCGATAATGAATGCTTCCTGCTCGTGATAGCGGGCGTTCAAAACCTGAAAATCTTTTACGCCGTCTTTGCGCAAACGTTCGGCCAGCAATTCCGATTTATCAATCGAAGTCGTACCAACCAAAACGGGCTGTGATTTTGCATGGGCTTCAAGAATATCACGCACGATTGCTTTGTATTTTTCTTCAACCGTACGATAAACCTCATCATGGTCATCAATACGGGCAACCGGCAGGTTGGTTGGAATTTCTACAACTTCCAGACCGTAAATATTGCCGAATTCTTCTGCTTCCGTTGCTGCTGTACCGGTCATACCGGCAAGCTTGGTATACATACGGAAATAATTCTGGAAGGTAATCGAAGCAAGCGTCTGGTTTTCCGGCTGAATTTTAACCGCTTCCTTGGCTTCCAGAGCCTGATGCAGACCTTCGGAATAACGACGACCCGGCATCATACGGCCAGTAAATTCGTCAATGATGACAATCTCGTCATTGTTGACGATGTAATCTTTATCGCGCTGGAACAAGGTGTGCGCACGCAACGCATTGTTGAGATGGTGCACGATGGCGACATTCTCAATGTCGTAAAGACCTTCCCCCTTCAAGTGTCCGGCTTCAGCCAAAAGCTGTTCCATGCGTTCAGTACCGACCTCGGTAAAGATTGCCGTTTTGGCTTTCTCATCAACTTCAAAATCTTCCGCAGACAATTGCGGAATAAAATTATTAATGAGGTTATAAAAATCGGTGCGATCTTCCAGCGGGCCAGAAATAATCAAAGGCGTACGGGCTTCATCGATCAAAATCGAATCAACTTCGTCGACAATCGCGTAATGATGCGGGCGCTGCACCATCTGGGCGCGCTCATATTTCATGTTGTCGCGCAGATAATCGAAGCCAAGTTCGTTATTAGTCGCATAGGTGATGTCGCAACCATAAGAAGCGCGGCGCTGATCATCATCCATACCATGGCCGATCACACCAACGGTGAGGCCGAGGAAATTATAAAGCTTCGCCATTGTCTGGGCGTCACGACCGGCAAGATAATCGTTAACCGTTACGACGTGAACGCCTTTGCCTTCAAGAGCGTTGAGGTAAACCGGCAAGGTTGCCATCAAGGTTTTACCTTCACCGGTACGCATTTCAGCAATACCGCGCTCATGCAGCACCATACCACCAATCAGCTGCACATCGAAGGGACGCATACCAAGCACACGTTTTGCGGCTTCTCTGGCAGTGGCAAACGCATCTGGAAGCAAATCATCAACAGTTTTACCATTGGCCAAAGCGGCACGGAATTCCGCGGTTTTCGCCTGCAACTGTTCGTTTGTGAGAGCCTCATAATTTTTCTCGAGCGCAGTAATTTCTTGAACGCGCTGACGCATGCTTTTGACACGGCGGTCATTAGATGAGCCGAAAATCTTACGGGCGAGACCGCCAAAGCTGACCATTCCTGGTCCTTTCCTGTCCGTTCAGCCAGCTAACTACCGGCATTAAAATGCTTTTATTTACGTCAATCTAAGCACTTGCATCAAAATGCACAACATTCGCGCGCAACCAAACGGCGCAATTTTCGAACCTTCGTGCAAACCCAAGCAAGCTTACTGGACGCAAAGCCGTTGGAGAGATAAGAGTGGGATTGCGTGATGTCAACGTAGTAGCGCGTTATCATCTATGATAACAGATGCTTTTTAAGGCCAAATTATGCCGTATTTATCAGGTCGGTAGACGGTTCCAATGGAGAATTTTTAATGACACTTTACCGTAAAAGCCTTGTCCTTCTCGCTGCAACTGCATTTTTGGGCGGCGTAATGGGCACAGCTATCGCACAGGAAACAGCCGCTCCGGCTCCTGCTGCGACCGAATCCGAAAAAGATGAACCGGGCAAAGTTCTGGCCACTGTTAACGGCGTCGCCATCACGCAGGGCGAAGTTGATCAGGCTGCAACCGATCTGGATCCGCAATTTGGCCGTCTGCCGGTTGAGCAGCGCCGTTTGGCTGCTTTGGCTGCTCTCATCGACATCAAAGCTCTTGCTGCTGAAGGCGAGAAAAACAAACTTGACCAGTCAGAAGACTTCAAGCGCCGTATGGGTTTCTTAAAAGACCGCGCGCTGCATAATGAAGTTTTCAAAGCTGAAATCGTCGACAAAATCTCCGACGAAGATGCACGCGCCCGTTATGACAAAGAAATTGCAGCTCTGCCTGCACAAAACGAAGTTCGTGCCCGTCACATTCTCGTAAAAGAGAAAAAAGACGCCGAAGAAATCATCAAGAAGCTGGATGGCGGTGCCAAATTTGAAGATTTGGCCAAAGAAAACTCCACTGACGGCTCTGCCGCACAGGGTGGCGATCTTGGCTATTTCGGCGAAGGCATGATGGTGCCTGAGTTTGAAAAAGCAGCTTTTGCGCTGGAACCGGGCAGCTACACCAAAGAGCCAGTCGAATCACAGTTTGGTTTCCACATCATCAAGCTGGAAGACAAGCGCACCAAACAGCCACCGGCATTTGATCAGGTTAAAGACGAAATCCGCTCGATGATTATGCGTGAGCGTTATGTCACCATGATCAAAGACCTGCGCAACGCCATGAAGATCACTTATGATGATCCGGCTGTTGAGAAAGCCATGAAGGAAGCAGCAGCCGAACAGGATGCTGAAGAAGCTCCAAAACAATAAGTTTTGTTTCGGCATCAGGCCTAAAATAACGGCCTGAAAAGACAAAAATACAACGGGTGCTTTTAATTGATTTTAAAAGTGCCCGTTTTTTTGCGTCTCACACAAGGTATCTCTATGCAAAGGCTTGGAAAAGCCGCATAAGAGATGCAGAAGTTGATTGCTTTAAAAGCAGAAAAATTCACAATCACATTACATGACCAGTATTTGAGGCTATCATGTCGGCACCTATTTCTCCGCTTGCTCCAAAACATTATCCGGCGATGCCCGCGATTAAAGGAGCGCGTATTGCCACCGCAGAAGCGGGTATTAAATATAAAGGCCGAACAGACGTTATGATGCTGATCTTTGATCAGCCGGCAGAAGCAGCAGGTGTATTTACCCGCTCGAAATGCCCGTCTGCTCCGGTTGATTTCTGCCGCCAGAACCTCGTTCACGGCAAAGCGCGCGCCGTTGTGGTCAATTCCGGCAATGCCAATGCTTTCACCGGCTCCAAAGGCCGCGCCAGCACGCAAGCCACCGCAGAAGCCGCCGCTCAGGCTATCGGCTGCTCGACCACCGAAATTTTCCTCGCTTCCACCGGCGTTATCGGTGAACCATTGGATGCAAGCAAGTTTTCGCATCTGCTGGGCGACATGGCACAAAATGCCGTCGATAATTATTGGACGGAAGCAGCCAAAGCGATCATGACCACGGATACTTATCCGAAGGTTGCAACCGAAACTGTGCTGATCGGCGAAGTGCCTGTTATCATCAATGGTATTGCCAAAGGTGCCGGCATGATTGCACCTGATATGGCGACCATGCTGTCTTTCATTGTCACCGATGCGCCGATCTCTTCGCAAGTGTTGCAGAGCATGCTCTCTAAAGGCGTTGACCCGACCTTCAACTCGATGACCGTTGACAGCGACACCTCCACTTCCGACACTTTGATGCTATTTTCGACCGGCACCGCTGCCGAGCGTGGCGCACCAGCGATCACCGATGTCAAAGACACGCGCCTCAACCAGTTCAAAAAAGCATTAAACCGCCTGTTGAAGTCGCTTGCCATGCAGGTTGCACGCGACGGCGAAGGCGCACGCAAGATGCTTGAAATTGAAGTGACCGGTGCAAAATCCGCCGCTTCCGCCAAGAAAATTGCTCTTTCTATCGCAAATTCACCACTGGTTAAAACCGCAGCCGCCGGTGAAGATGCCAATTGGGGCCGTGTTGTAATGGCCGTTGGGAAAGCCGGTGAACCAGCCGAGCGTGATTTGCTCACCATCTGGTTCGGCGATATCCGCGTGGCACATCAGGGGGAACGCGATCCGGATTATTCAGAAACCGCTGCTTCCGATTATATGAAGGGCGAAGATATTTATATCCGTGTGGATATTGGTCTTGGCCGTGGCAAGGCAACGGTTTGGACATGTGACCTCACCAAGGAATATGTGGCCATCAACGGCGACTACCGCAGTTAAATAACAACGCATCCTGAAAAGTGCTCAGCACGTTTCAGGATGCGCGCAAACAAAGACACAGATGATGACCAGTTCCCCGACATCAGCACCCGATCTAACGATTGTTCGCCAGCTTGAAGCCTTGGGCTTTCGCGCATGGCCTGCAAATCAGGTGCGCTACAGCGGGAGCTGGGCCATCCGTCTGACACCGGATCATCAGTCCAAGCGGCTGAACTCGGTCAATCCGCTTGATCCGGGCGATTTTCATAATCTGGATGAACGTATCGCCTTGATCAAAGCCATGTTCCTTGTGGCCGGTAAACGTCCTGTTTTCCGACTGTCACCGCTTGCTGCACCGGAACTTAACCAATATCTGGATGAGCTGGGCTGGGTGGAAAAAGGGCGCACCATCACCATGGTGCGTGCCATTCAACCGGATTTTGACACTAAACCGGCCGATATCACCATAAGCGATGATATTGCGGCTTATGCCCAAGCTTCGCTGGAAACACATGGCAAAAGCCTTGCAGAGCAAAAAGCGCTACTGCCTGCCCTAACCGATATTTTAAGCCAGATCCGCCCTTCCAAAGCAATGATGATTGCCAACAAAGGCGACCAGTCAGTGGCTGCCGGCCTATGTGTAAAAGATTATGCGTGGGCAGGCCTTTTTGATCTGGCAACCGTGCCCTCGCATCAACGTCAAGGACTGGCAGAAGCACTCATTGCTTGCGGCTTATCATGGGCGCAGCAACAAGGGGCGAAACGCGCATGGCTGCAAATTGAAGAAAGCAACCTTGCAGGATTGGCCCTTTATCGTAAACTGGGCTTTAGTGAGAGCTATCGCTATTCCTACCGCGAAATGCCTTAAGCTGTTGTGCGCTTTGAATGCACCAAACTATCTGAAATGAATGAGACGACCATGAGCAATACCCCACAACGCCGTATTTTATTAGTGGCCGCCTGTGCATTGGTGGACAATGACGGCCGCGTTTTGCTGGCGCAACGCCCTGAAGGCAAACAGCTGGCAGGCTTGTGGGAGTTTCCGGGCGGCAAGGTTGAAGCCGGTGAAACACCGGAAGAAACCCTCATTCGTGAATTACAGGAAGAATTAGGCATTACGACCCAGGCTGCCTGTCTGGCACCGCTGACATTCGCCAGCCATACATATGATGACTTTCACCTGTTGATGCCGCTTTATATCTGCCGCCGCTATGAAGGCATTGCTCGCGGCATGGAAGGCCAAGCGATCAAATGGGTGCGCCCGCGGGACATGCGTGATTATCCGATGCCACCGGCTGACGAGCCGCTCATCCCTATTTTATGCGATTTGTTGTAAAATCTTTTTGTGATTATCTGTGACGAACATCGCTGCATGCGATTTTGTTAATTTATCTTTCACTTCATTACGCGACACTGCGGTTCGTAACACCCGGAGTTTTGAGTAATGGGTAATCGTCAAAAACAGTTCAACGAGATCGACTTCGATCCATCCTATCGTCCGCTTTCCAATGCCAAAAGCAGTGCTCTGCGCATTGCTTTATTGTTCGGCTCGGCAGCTCTTGCCCTTGGTATGATTATCATTCCGTTGATGAATGAACGTGCCAATCGTCAAGATATGCAGGCGCTGTTCCCGCAAGGCATCGACATGACCCAAACAGGCTCAATCCGTAATTAGAGCGTGTCGCACTTTATCATATCCACTGCGCTCGCTCTAATATTTTGTTTTACGCATGTCCATATCCCAAAACCGGTTCCCACTTTTGGGAGACATGCTCTAGTTTACTCTTCATCCGGTTTGACTTGAAACTGCTTCAATGCATCGGCAAGCGATGCTTTGGCAGAACCGGGCTTTAACGGTTTTTGCTGTGATTCATGTGGCTTCCAGCCCGACATCCACAGGGTTGAAAAACTCGCTCTGATGCGCCCGTCCGGATCAGAAAAACGTGTCGAATAAATTTGCGCCGCACGCATGAAAACACTGCGCGTCAGCGGCTTCTTCGAGCGATCAACCAGAATATTCTGCATCCCCATGGCGCGGATATCTTTAAGCAGATCAAACATCGAATTATAGCGCACCGTCACCGTATCGACGTCGGTTACCGGCAATGCAAAACCAGCACGCTGCAACAAAGCACCCGCATCTCTGATATCGGCAAAAGGCGCAATGCGCGCGGCTGCACCACCGCTTAATTCAATCTCGGCCTGCATCAGGCTTTCACGCAATTCGCCCAAAGTGCCGGTGCCGGGAAAAGCCGCCAGAAACAAACCATCAGGCCGCAATGCACGGGCAATCTGGATCAGCATACCGGGCAGATCATTGATGAGATGTAAAGACATCAAGGAGACAATCAGATCAGCGCTTTGCGGCTCCAAGGGCAGAATTTCACCTGGCTCAACCACGCCATGTTCAAAAGCAGCATCACTTGACTGAAAATAGAAGTCACCCTGCTCAATGCGGATAGTCTTTTCCACTTTGCCGGATTGTTGCAAGCCGCGTGCCAAAGCATCAGTATAGCCCATCAGCGCCACGCCGGTGCTGAACTGTTTTTCCACGGCACTTAAACGATCAAGCACATCTTCAACGCTGCGTTCGAGCAAAAAGTCAGCCCCCGCAACAGGCTTTGCCAATGCACGCTTTTGAAACTGCAACATCAATTGGCGGTCAAAAATTCCGCTACCCGACATTTATAATCCGCCTTTTACAATCTGCATTTCTTCTGGCATGGTGACTTGAGTGTTACATGCGTTCGATCGGGAGCGAATGCAATGACAAACCATGCCGACTTACAAAATAATGATAATGATGAAGAGCCTAAAAAGCTGAATTTCAACTTTTCCGCCCATGCGGCAAAAGCCTTAAAAGCGGCCGCCGATATTTTATTTCCGCCCACCTGCATCGGTTGCAAACGTCATGTTTCGCATCCCGGCTCCTTGTGCCCTGCCTGCTGGGGCGAAATCCGCTTTATCGAACAGCCCTATTGTCCGGTGCTTGGCACACCTTTCGCCCATGATTTCGGCTCGCATTTTTTATGCGCCGAAGCCATCGCCAATCCACCTCCTTTCAAACGTCTGCGCTCTGCCGTTTTGCATAAGGGAGCGGCGCAACGCATGGCTGTGTCACTCAAATTTTATGACCGCACCGATTTAGCGCCATGGATGGCGCAATGGTTATCGCGTGCAGGGCATGAACTGCTTGATGATTGCGATGTGATTATTCCGGTGCCGCTGCATCGCTGGCGCTTTTGGCAACGCCGCTACAACCAATCGGCGGAACTGGCGCGCAGCCTTGCCAGATCTGCACGCAAACCTTTTTGCGCGGAGGCTTTAATCCGCACCCGCAACACGGTGCAGCAAACCGGCTTGGGCAGTAAAGAGCGCCAGCGCAATGTCGATGGTGCGTTTAAAGTACCGGACAAAGGCGATATTCACATTCGTGGGCGACGGGTTTTGCTCATTGATGATGTTTATACAACCGGCGCCACCGTACGCTCTGCCACCCGCACTTTACTGCGCCACGGCGCGCAATCTGTAGACGTTTTAACCTTCAGCCGTGTCTTGCCAGAACAAATCTAAGGTTTAAGCAATAGCAACAAGGGCTTTCGGTTGAAGCAATTTAAGCATATATGAGCATCAACAATGGAGTTAATCATGGTTGATGTTACAATTTACACCCGTCCGGGCTGCCCTTATTGCACCAGAGCAAAAGCTTTGCTGACCCAAAAGGGCGTTGCATTTCACGAAATCAATGCCGGTGCCACACCGGAACTACGTGCAGAAATGCAACAAAAATCCGGCCGCAACACATTTCCGCAAATTTTTGTCGGTGAATATCATGTTGGCGGCTGTGATGAGTTGCATGCGCTGGAAGCGCAAGGCAAACTGGACGGACTTTTGGAGAGTGGAACACTATAAGGGATAAAGCCATGAGCACTTTTCGCGCAGCCGCTATTCAGATGCGTGTTGGTAGTGATATCAACGCCAATGTTGAAACGCTGAAGCAACTTGTTGCTGAGGCTGCGCGCCAAGGTGCCCGCTATGTGCAAACCCCTGAAGCAACCGGCGGCTTTCAGCGCGATAAAAACGTGCTGCTCGCCACCATCCGCAACGAAGCCGATGATCCGGTATTCTTAGCCGCAGCAACGCTTGCCAAACAACATGGCATTTACCTGCATATTGGTTCCACCGCCATTCGTGCGGCAGACCAGAAGGCTGCCAATCGCGGCGTGATCTTTGCACCCGCAGGTGAGAAAATCATCACCTATGATAAGATCCATATGTTTGATGTGGATTTGGACAATGGTGAAAGCTGGCGTGAATCTGCCACTTACGAGCCGGGCGACAAAGCTATTGTTGTTGAAACCCCACTTGCCAATATCGGCATGGGCATTTGCTACGACATCCGTTTTCCGCAGCTTTTTCAGGCACAGGCTTTACGCGGTGCCAATCTGCTGACAGCACCGGCCGCCTTTACCCGTCAGACCGGCGAAGCACACTGGCATATTTTGCAACGCGCCCGTGCCATTGAAAATGGTGCTTTTTTGATCTCTGCCGCTCAAGGCGGTTTTCATGAAGACGGGCGCGGCACCTATGGCCACTCCATCATTGTTTCCCCATGGGGCACGATTTTGGCCGAAGCCGACCATGACGAGCCATGCGTGATTGTGGCCGATATTGATGTGAATGAATCTGTGCTTGCGCGCAAAAAAATTCCTAACCTTGCCAATGCACGTCAGTTCACCACCCAAATTGTCAAAGCATAAGGGACTAAAACAAAAGAAATGATCCGCTTTTCGCTTAATTGTGCCAGTAACCATCATTTTGAAGCCTGGTTTCGAAACAATGATGATTTTGACCAGCAGCTGAAAAGCGGTTTTGTAACTTGTCCGCAATGCGGCTCGCAGAGTGTACAAAAAGCACTGATGGCACCGTCTGTCTCAACGGGTCGCAAGAAAGAGCAAATCGCGGTCAGCATGGATGAAGCGCAGAAAAAAATTCTGAACGACATTCAGGATCTCGCGCGCAAAGTGCGGGAAAATGCTGATTATGTCGGCGATAAATTTGCCGAGGAAGCACGCAAAATCCATTATGGCGAAACGGAACAGCGCGGCATTTATGGCGAAGCCACAGCCGATGATGTGACATCGCTTGTTGACGAAGGTATTGAAATTATGCCGCTTCCGGCTTTGCCTGAAGACAAGAACTGATCAATCAAATCTAAGCTATTCAACAACAGCAATCAGGAATAAGATATTTTCCTGACGGCTTCGTCTGACCTGCATTTTCGGGAAATATTTTTCTAATAAACTTTAATATTGGAATTATATGCCCCATATATAGATTTATACGCAAGGCGAAAACTTGAGTTTGCAAGCCGCTCGATTAAAATCAGCGGCAATAGAAAACAAGATTTTATCACGGGTCTAACGTAAAGGATCTAACAATGTCGAAATCAGAGAACCAAACCTCAAACCAAAAAAACGGTCAGCAGATCGGCCGTGGTCACGTTTACGACTCGATCCTTGATACGATCGGCAACACACCTTTGGTGCGCATTGATAAATTCGCGCGTGAACATGGCGTCGTCGCCAATCTTCTCGTTAAGCTTGAATTCTTCAACCCGCTGGCAAGCGTCAAAGACCGTATCGGTCTGGCGCTCATTGAAGCGCTGGAAGCCTCAGGCAAAGCCGTGCCAGGCCAAACCACACTGATTGAGCCAACCTCCGGCAATACCGGTATTGCGCTGGCTTTTGCAGCCGCAGCCAAAGGTTATCGTCTGATTTTGACCATGCCGGAAACCATGTCGGTTGAACGCCGTAAACTGCTTAAATTCCTTGGTGCCGAACTGGTGCTGACGGAAGGCGCAAAAGGCATGAAGGGTGCGATTGCCAAGGCCGAAGAACTGGCTGAAAACACACCACATGCCATTATTCCGCAGCAGTTTGAAAATCAGGCTAATCCTGAAATTCACCGTAAAACGACAGCTGAAGAAATTTGGAACGACACCAATGGCGAAGCCGATATTCTGATTTCCGGTATTGGCACCGGCGGCACCATCACCGGTGTGGGACAGGTTTTGAAAGCCCGTAAGCCAGAGTTTAAAGTGGTTGCGGTTGAACCTAAAGATTCACCCGTTCTTTCCGGTGGCGCACCAGGCCCGCATAAAATCCAAGGCATTGGTGCAGGTTTTGCGCCAAAAACTTTGGACACCGATGTTTACGATGAAATTATTCAGGTTTCCAATGAAGACGCTTTCGCCAAATCCCGCGAACTGGCACGCGTTGAAGGTATTCCGGTTGGCATTTCATCAGGTGCAGCACTGACCGCTGCCATCGAAGTTGGCAAACGCCCTGAAAACAAAGGCAAGAACATCGTCATCATCATTCCTTCCTTTGCCGAGCGTTATCTCTCCACCGCTCTGTTTGAAGGTCTGGACGACTAATCAATGCCTCCCAAGCACGCATAAAGAAAAAGCCCGGTTCGTCATCGAAACCGGGCTTTTATTTTAAACAGTCTGTTGTTTTCCTCATCGTGCAAAACGCGCTGCGCAAGCAGGTCCCGGACCACGCATATAATGACGTTCCGGACGATAGCTCGGCACCACGAATTCACGAATGACGTTTACGCTTTCGCGCAAGTGAACAATAATGCTCATCGTCTTCATCCTTAATATAATCAATCATTTACAACCGATAATAGGCAATGATGGGTTAATTTTTAACGCCCTCATTAATCAAATATTTAGCATTTAAAGATGAATACACACTGAACAGTGACGGTTAATGAAATCTTAAGCCGAATTTCATCGATTGTTATCCACAATAAGAAAATAAAAAATGGCGCCGGATGCATAAGCACCAGCGCCATTAAAATTTCTAATATTAGAGCCTGACTTAACGTGTCGGCACCGGTTCATCACCGCGATAATCATAGAAACCGCGACCGGCTTTGCGTCCCAACCAGCCAGCTTCAACATATTTAACCAGCAACGGGCACGGGCGGTATTTACTGTCTGACAACCCGTCATAAAGCACCTGCATGATCGACAGACATGTATCAAGACCGATAAAATCTGCCAGTTGCAAAGGCCCCATCGGATGATTGGCACCAAGACGCATGGCGGTATCAATGGAATCCACCGAACCGACACCTTCATAAAGCGTATAAATCGCCTCATTGATCATCGGCAGCAGGATACGGTTGACGATAAAGGCCGGAAAGTCTTCCGCAACAGTGATGGTTTTATCCAGTGACTGTACGAAAGCCTGCGCTTCCTTGAAGGTTACTTCTTCCGTTGCAATACCGCGCACCAATTCAACCAGTTTCATCAGCGGCACAGGATTCATAAAATGAATACCCATAAAACGCTCCGGCCGGTCAGTGGTTGCTGCCAGTCGGGTGATGGAGATGGATGAGGTATTGGTTGCTAAAATCGCCTCCGGATTAAGAATCGGGCAAAGAGAAGCAAAGATTTTACGCTTAATATCTTCGTCTTCAGTGGCCGCTTCAATCGCCAGATCAACGCCAGCCAGATCTTCCATGGCTTTGGCAGGCACGATTTTTTTCATCGCTTCACTGCGCTGCGTATCTTCCAGCTTACCGGAAGCCACCTGACGCGCCATATTGCCATTGATGGTGGCAATACCTTTTTCCAGACGCTCGGCATCTGCATCATGCAGCAGCACAGTATATCCGGCGAGCGCACAGACATGCGCAATTCCGCCGCCCATTTGTCCGGCACCGATAATTCCCACTGTCTTAATCGCCACCGTAACATCCTCCAAATAAGCGCCCTGCTGTCACTCAGTCAGGGCTAAAGCCGTTGATAAAATTTGTCAGAACCAAGCTGGTTCTGACAAAAAATTAAAGCGCCTTTTCCAGTTCCGGCAGGATCGTAAAGAGATCGCCCACCAGACCATAATCAGCCACCTGAAAAATCGGAGCTTCTTCGTCTTTGTTGATTGCAACAATGACTTTAGAATCCTTCATCCCCGCCAGATGCTGAATGGCACCGGAAATACCGGCAGCAATATAAAGTTCAGGCGCAACCACTTTACCGGTCTGGCCCACCTGCCAGTCGTTGGGTGCATAGCCCGCATCCACAGCTGCACGCGATGCGCCAACAGCTGCACCAAGCTTATCTGCCAATGGCAGGATCACTTCGTTGAACTTATCTTCCGAACCCAATGCGCGGCCCCCGGACACAATGATCTTGGCAGAGGTCAGTTCAGGACGTTCACCACCCGACAGATCTGCGCCAACATAAGAAGACAAAGCCGGATCAGCTGCCGCTGCAACTGTTTCAACGCTGGCAGAACCGCCGGCACCTACGCCAGAGAAAGAAGCCGTACGCACAGTGATAACCTTTTTAGCATCGGTTGACTGCACGGTCTGGATCGCATTACCGGCATAGATCGGACGCTTGAAAGTATCAGCCGAAACCACTTCCATGATTTCAGAAATCTGCGCCACATCCAGAAGAGCTGCAACGCGCGGCAAGATGTTTTTAGCATTCGTGGTCGCAGGAGCAATCACCGTATCATAACCATCGCTAAGCGAAACGATCAGCGCTGCCACCGGCTCTGCCAGACGGTTTTCCAACACATCAGCCTGCGCCAACAGAACTTTACGCACACCTTGAAGTTTTGCCGCCTGATCAGCAACGCCTTGCGCATTTTGACCGGCAACCAGAATGTCCACATCGCCACCAATCGCCTGCGCGGCGCTCAATGCTTTTGCAGTTTGATCGGACAAGGTTGCATTATCATGTTCAGCAAACAGAAGAATAGCCATCAGTATAAATCCTTGATCCTTAACTTACAAAACGCCGGCTTCGTTTTTGAGCTTTTCAACCAGCTCGGCAACGGATGCCACCTTGACGCCAGCCTTGCGGCCACCTGGTTCTTCTGTTTTCAAAACCTTCAGGCGCGGGGCAATGTCGGCGCCAAAATCAGCCGGTGATTTCTCATCCAGCGGCTTTTTCTTCGCCTTCATAATATTCGGCAAGGACGCATAACGCGGTTCGTTCAAACGCAGATCAACAGTGACGATTGCAGGAATTTTAACATTGATGGTCTGCAAACCGCCATCAACTTCACGGGTAACAGTTGCCTGATCTGCACCAAGCTCAAGCTTGGAAGCAAATGTAGCCTGCGCCCAGTTGAGAAGCGCTGCCAGCATCTGGCCGGTCTGATTGCTGTCATCATCAATGGCCTGTTTGCCCAAAAATACCATTTGCGGTTGTTCGGCTTCAACAACACCTTTAAGCACTTTGGCAACACCCAAAGGCTCAACCTGATCATCGGTTTTAACCAGAATAGCACGGTCTGCGCCCATCGCCAAAGCGGTGCGCAATGTTTCTTGTGCCTGAGCAGGACCGATTGAAACAACGACGATTTCAGAAACTTTACCTGCTTCTTTCAAACGGATTGCTTCTTCAACCGCAATCTCATCAAACGGATTCATCGACATTTTTACATTGTTCAGTTCAACGCCGGTTCCGTCTGGCTTCACACGGATATTTACGTTGTAATCGACGACACGTTTGACTGCGACGAGGACTTTCATCCACATTACCTTTCATTTCATCAATGCAGCAAAATGATAATTGTCACTTCGCTTAAACATCCTGCTGGCATCTTCATCAGATTTCACCACCATCAGAAGCCTGTTCACACAACCGATGAATTTGGCAGAAACGTAATGACGCTTCTGCTATCCGTCAATCAGATAACGCCAAAAGTGGCATTAAAGATAACGGTTCTTTGCTCACGCCGATTTTCATCAGCGTTTTTAGCTTCACTTAACGGTTTTGGCCGGGCACCCACAAAACATCAAGCGCGCCATTTTCATTCACCGCACGCGATGCGACAAAGAAAAAATCCGACAAACGATTGATATATTGCAACGCTTCACGGGATACGACTTCGCCGTCAACATCGCTTAAAGCCACCATCAAGCGCTCGGCACGTCGCGAGACGGTACGCGCCAGATGCAGCATGGCGGACGCCGCCGAGCCACCCGGCAAAATGAAAGAGCGAAGCGGTGAGAGATGCGCATTCAGCGCATCAATATCTGCCTCCACACGTTCCACCTGAGAGGCCACAATGCGCAAAGGCTCATATGGCAGCACCGTGCCATCGTCAGGCGCGGAAAGATCTGCGCCTAAATCAAACAAATCATTTTGAATGCGCGACAGCATCGCATCAATTTCCGGATAGGCTTCCAGATGCAAACGCGCCATGCCGACACAGGCATTGGTCTCATCCACCGTGCCATAGGCTTCGACGCGCAAATCGCTTTTCTTGCGGCGCGCGCCAGTGGTCAGCCCTGTTGTGCCATCATCACCGGTGCGCGTATAAATTTTATTGAGCTTGACCATGGATTAACCTGCCTGACGACTGAAATAAATTGTTGCAACAATCAGCACCAGCGCGACAAACTGCAAGAAAATGCGCAATTGCATCATCTTATTAGAATAGTTGCCGTCACCGCCCCGCATCAAATTGCGCAAACCTAAAAACAATACGAAGGCAACCGCGGCCATCGCAATCATCGCGCCATATCTTAACAGACTATCCATCATCCACCCATTTTGTTTGTCACTGCAAGACGTCTAAGACTGGCCCGACAGCATTTTATAAAACCAGCGCAGCGGTAAAAAGCGCTGTGCGATGACGCCAAGCTTCGCCGGACGTGTCACCAGATAATGTGGCCGTGGCTTAGCTGCATCCAATGCATGCAGCAATACATCAAAAACAGCTTCGGGACCAAGCTTGTCTTTTGATTGTGTGCCACCGGATTTCAATTTCTGCATCTGGCGCAAATACAGATCATGATGAACTGATGCCGCCATATCAATATGTTTTTCTGCCTGTTTTGCCGCATTATAGGTAAATTGCGTGGCAATCGGCCCCGGCTCAATCAGTGACACCTCAATGCCGGTGCCCTGCAACTCCATCCGCTGCACCAGCATCAAACCTTCAAGCGCATATTTGGAGGCAACATAAGCACCGCGCCATTTCATCGGCACACGTCCCAAAATTGATGAGCAATGCACAATACGGCCATGCCCCTGACGGCGCATCACCGGCACAATTTTACGCGTCAAACTATGCCAGCCAAAAAAGTTGGCCTCAAACAATTCCCGCAAAGCATCAAGCGGCAAATCTTCAACAGCACCGGGCAAAGCATAAGCGCCATTATTATAAAGCGCATCTAATGTGCCGCCGGTTTTCTCCAAGACCACCTTCACCAGTGCTTCGATTGAAGCTTCATCCCTGTAGTCCAGATAAAAAGCTTCCAGCCCGTCTTGTTCCAGTGCTTCAATGTCATGGCTGTTACGGGCAGTGGCAAACACCCGCCAGCCACGCGCCTTCAGCTGGCGCGCTACATAAGCGCCGATCCCTGATGAACATCCGGTGATAATAATTGTTTTTTGCGGCATGGACGGCATCAAAATTTCTTATCCCTCATTTGCCAAAGCTTGGCGAAACTATCAGCAAAGTGATTAAACGATTCGATTAGGACTTTCTTTCTTACAATAGTCATGCCAGACCTGCGCTTAAGATTTATGCAATAACGATGCCGAACCTTAAGGATAAATTTGGCGCTATGCGAAAAGTAAAAACTTTCCTCACCAAAGTTATTTTTGATGCTGTCGGCCATTTCAACTCAGATGATGGCTGGGCTTTTGCCAGTCATATTGCATTATCCGGCCTGATGGCGCTGTTCCCGTTTTTGATCTTTGCCACAACTCTGGCTTCATTTTTAGGTGCTCAAGCTTTTGCCGATACCGCCATGCATATCGTTTTTGATATCTGGCCATCCGCTATCGCGGGCCCGATTGCCAATGAAGTGAAAAATGTTCTGACCGTGCAGCGCAGCGGACTTCTGACCCTCAGTGTGATTGCCGCCGCTTACTTTGCATCCAATGGTGTGGAAGCTTTGCGCATAGCGCTCAACCGCGCCTATCGCGTCACAGACACACGCTCAATCATCTTCTGCCGCTTGCAAAGTCTGGGCTTTGTTCTGCTTGGCACTTTGGCACTGATGGTGATCAGTTTCCTGCTGATTTTGGCGCCGCTCGCCTTCCGTATTGCCGTGCAATGGTTTCCCGATATTGACCTATTTGCAGGCACAATCAGCTTCTGGCGCTATTTCATTGCCGTCACAGTGCTGATTTTAGCGCTCTTTATCGTGCATATCTGGCTACCGGCAGGCAAACGCACTTTAGGCGATATTATTCCCGGTATCGTGCTGACATTAATCGCATGGCTGGCAGGAGCCATGGCCTTTGCAAAATATCTGGAAACATTTGCCAATTACGTCACCACCTATGCCGGTCTTGCCTCGATCATGGTGGCGATTGTGTTTCTCTATATGGTTTCCGCAATTTTCATTTTGGGTGCGGAAATCAACACAGCTATTATGAATTATCGCAAACGTGAGCAGCAACCGGAATTATCCGGCAATTAATCAATCACTGCTCACGCTTTAGATATTATGAAAAATCAGGTTTTGCGCTTCATGCTGGTCAGCGCCACACCAATCGTGGTCACCAGCATGCCTGCAATCTGTGTCATGTTAAGTGTTTCATCAAACAAGACATAAGCCATCAAAGCTGCTGCCGCAGGCACCAGATAAAACAGCGACGAGACTTTCGACAAAGCGCCTTCGCGGATCATCACCATCAAAGCCAGCACAGCCCCGACAGAAATAACAATCGTTAGCCAGACAAGCGCGATGATGAGTTCTGATGTAAGCTGGAACTGGCCGGTTTCAACCAACGCCGCACAGATAAGCGTAAACAATCCGGCAGCCAGATATTGAATGGCTGTGCCAGCCTTCAAATCCATTGCGCTGCCAAAGCGCTTTTGCCAGACCGTGCCGGAACTGATCGCCAAAACACCGATTAAAGCTGCAATCAGCGTCACCGGATTAATACCATCAGAACCCAATGAGAATTTCGGCGAAACCACCATCGCAACACCGATGAAGCCTGCAACCAATCCCAATAATTGCTGTTTCTTGATGCGCTCGCCTAAGAAAATGCCAGCAAGCAAAGTGGTTACCATTGGCTGAAGACCTGCAATCAAACCCGACATACCGGCAGGCAAACCATTATGCACCGCCCAAAAAAGTGCCGACAAATAAATGCCATGCACCAGCAAGCCGGTAACACAGGCCTGCGCAAAACTTTTTCCCTTTGGCCAGACAACACCTGTTGCCAAAGCCCAGATGCCGAAGATCAAGCCGGCAAAAATAAAGCGAACCGTCATGAAGCTGAAAGGTTCGGCATAAGGCATGGAAAGCCCAGCACCGATAAAACCTGTCGCCCACAAAAACACAAAAAACACCGGAAACAAGCGGACTAACATGATTTTACCTTGAACTTTTAATAACAAACCTCGTCATTAATCACGCGTAAGAAACTGAACCAAGTTATTTTTCGTCACTTTGTGCTTCTGACCAAGCAGTGTGACCTTGCAGCCATAGTCATTAACTGGCATTGCTGCGCCATGAGCGAAGATAATAATCAAATCATATTGTTTGTTGATGCCGATGCTTGTCCGGTAAAGGCCGAAATATATAAAGTAACTGAACGTCATGGCGTCAAAGTGCTGCTTGTCGCCAATAGTTACATGATGATCCCGCGTGATATTACTCATGTTGAGCGCATTGTTGTGCCAAGCGGCCTTGATGTCGCTGATGACTGGATTGCTGAACGCGCCCGCCCCGGCTCAATTGTCATCACCGCCGACATCCCGCTGGCAAGCCGCTCGGTCAATGCAGGTGCCATCACCATTGCACCTAACGGCAAATTGCATACAGCCAATAATATCGGCAATACGCTGGCCACCCGCAATCTGATGGATAGTCTGCGCTCTTCCGGTCAGGTCACCGGCGGCCCTGCCCCGTTTGCACCGCGTGACCGCTCCAGCTTTTTATCAAGCCTCGAAGAGGCAATCACACGGCTTAAAAGAGAAGGTTTCAAACCTTAAAACGGCTTCTTTCAAAGAGATTGCGCAGCCTCGATCAATTTGATTGCTTCGGGGCTGTCCCATTCGGCCGGTCCGTTCATGGATGAAATCTGGCAGCCGTCTTTATCAACCACCAATGTTACCGGCAGGCCAAAGGCCAGACTTTTACGCTTCAGATCATTAAAGCTTTTTAAGCTCGCATCACGATAAAGCGCCAGATGTTCAATGCCGATTTCATTTAAGAACCCAACCGGCTTGGTATTGTCGCCGGTGTCAATATTAACGGCAACCACCTCAAAATCATCGCCGCCTTTCATCTCTTGCAACTTATCAAGTGCAGGCATTTCTTCACGGCAAGGGGCGCACCATGTCGCCCATAAATTGACGAGCAGGGTTTTGCCTTTGAAATCTCCGAGTGTCATTTTTTTGCCGTCGCGATCTGAAAATTCCAGATGCGCCAGCGAAATCGGGTTGTCGGCAGCGCGCATGGCAGCCACAGTTCCGCCAGCCGCAAGGTCCAGATTTTGCAGTGTGCCGGCTTTTGCCGCACAAAACTTGTCCTGATCACTATTTCCTGTGGCAAGGTTTGCGCTAATATCATTGCCAGAAGGGCGTTCCATCACGTATACCGCCCCTACACCGGCTAGTACACCTGCGACGGCTGCCAGTATGATGATTCTCGGTTGTTTCAGAATATTGGTCATCTGTCGCTGTTTCCTGCCATTTCGTCTTATATTAGTTTTACCGTTAAGCCTGAGGCATACGAGCATGAGCGAACAAAAATCAAGCAACCAGATGTGGGGTGGCCGTTTTGCCTCAGGACCCGATGCGATTATGGAAGAGATTAACGCATCTATCGGTTTTGACCAAAAACTCTATGGTCAGGATATTCGCGGCTCCATTGCGCATGCCAATATGTTGGTTAAATCCGGCATTATTGCGAGTGAAGATCACGTAAAAATCGTTGATGGCCTGAAGGCTGTTCTGGCTGAGATCGAAAGCGGTAAATTCACTTTCTCCCGCAAGCTTGAAGACATTCACATGAATGTTGAAGCGCGCCTTGCCGAACTGATTGGCGCCTCTGCCGGTCGTTTGCATACTGCACGCTCGCGTAATGATCAGGTAGCGCTGGACTTCCGCCTCTGGGTTAAAGAAGAGCTGGAAAAAACTGCATCCGCATTGAAAAACCTCATCGAAGCTTTTCTGGAACGCGCCGAAGAACATGCCGCCACCGTCATGCCGGGCTTTACCCATCTGCAAACAGCACAGCCTGTCACATTTGGCCATCATTGCATGGCCTATGTGGAAATGTTTGGCCGTGATCTGACACGCGTACGTGATGCCATTGAACGCATGAACGAATCACCGCTTGGCGCGGCGGCACTAGCCGGAACCGGTTTTCCGATTGACCGTCATATGACCGCAGAAGCGCTTGGCTTCCGTGAACCAACCCGCAACTCCATCGACAGCGTGTCTGATCGTGACTACGCGCTGGAGTTCCTCTCTGTTGCTGCGATCTGCGCCACCCATCTTTCGCGTCTGGCTGAAGAAATCGTTATCTGGTCAACACCACAGTTTAATTTCGTGCGTCTGTCCGATGCTTTCTCGACCGGCTCTTCCATCATGCCGCAAAAGAAAAATCCGGATGCCGCCGAATTGGTGCGCGCTAAAACCGGCCGTATCACCGGTTCGCTCGTCGGCCTTCTGACTGTCATGAAAGGTCTGCCGCTCGCCTATTCCAAAGATATGCAGGAAGACAAAGAAGCCGTCTTTGATGCCGCAGAAACCTTGGAACTCAGCATTGCTGCCATGAGCGGCATGGTGCGTGACATCACCATCAACACCGCTTCCATGAAAAAGGCTGCGGGCTCCGGTTATTCCACTGCAACCGATCTGGCCGACTGGCTGGTACGTGAACTGGGCATGCCTTTCCGCGAGGCGCACCATGTTACCGGTCGTGCTGTTGCAGCGGCTGAAGCCAAAAAAGTTGATCTGTCGAAGCTCAGCCTTGCCGAGTTACAGGAAATCCATTCCGGCATCACCGATGCTGTGTTTGATTTCCTCACCGTAGACAAATCGGTTAAAAGCCGTCAGTCTTTCGGCGGAACTGCCCCGCAAGAAGTGCGCCGTCAGATCCGTTACTGGAAAAAGCGGATTGTTAAAGCCTGATCTTCAGGCTTTACTTTACCCCAAGCGGGCTGCTTCGAAATACGTTTTAAGGGTTAAACCCAAGCTTTAAAGGTCAAACAATGTCGAGCCGGAAAGTTATTTTCTCTGCACTGGTTACACTGCTTATCGCAGGCACACTTTCTGCTTGTGGCCGTAAAGGTCCGCCGGAGTTGCCACCTGCCGCGATTGTAACCGATGAATACGGGCGCACCCAACCGGCTCCCAAACCTGCCAAGGATGAACCGTTCATCCTCGACAAGCTGATCCCGTAAGACGTTTAACCCTTTTAATTTTGAGGACTAAAGTCCGTGAACCATTTTGAATATCAAGACGGCGTTCTCCATGCTGAAAATGTGAAGATCTCCGACATTGCCGATGCCGTCGGCACGCCTTTTTATTGCTATTCCCGCGCAACGATCGAGCGCCACTTCCGCGTATTCTCGGAAGCTTTCGCCGATATGCAGCCATTGATCGCTTATGCGCTGAAAGCCAATTCCAACCAGGCAGTGCTCAAAACACTGGCTAAAATGGGCGCAGGTGCGGATACTGTTTCAGAAGGCGAAATGCGTCGCGCACTTGCTGCCGGTATTCCTGCCGAAAAAATCGTTTATTCAGGCGTTGGCAAATCTGCGCGTGAAATGGATTTCGCTCTCAATGCAGGCATTTATTGCTTCAATGTGGAATCCGAACCGGAACTGGAACTCTTGTCGGAACGCGCGGTGCGTTTGGGCAAAGTAGCCCCGGTTTCTTTGCGCATTAATCCGGATGTAGATGCCAAGACACACGCCAAAATCTCCACCGGTAAATCCGAAAACAAATTCGGCATTCCGCGTGTGCGTGCGCGTGAAGCCTATAAGCGCGCCGCCGAACTGCCGGGCATTAAAGTAACCGGTATCGATATGCATATCGGCAGCCAGATCATTGATCTGCAACCGTTTGATGATGCTTTTGCATTAATGGCAGACTTGGTACGTGAATTGCAGGCTGACGGCCACCAGATCGATCATGTCGATATGGGTGGTGGTCTGGGTATTCCTTACCACGACGACAATAATCCGCCGCCATTGCCAGATGCTTACGCCGAAATCGTGCGTAAACATATCCGGCCATTGGGTTTGAAAACGGTTTTTGAACCAGGTCGTCTGATTGTCGGTAATGCCGGTATTATGATCACTGAAGTGATCTACGTCAAAGATGGTGATGCCAAAAACTTCGTCATTGTTGATGCGGCGATGAATGATCTTATCCGCCCGACATTGTATGAGGCCTATCACGGTATCCGCCCGGTGGTGAAAGCTGACGATAATGCGCCGCGCATTCACGCCGATTTTGTCGGCCCTGTTTGCGAAACCGGCGATTATCTGGGTGTGGACCGTGAAGTAGCACGTCCAAATCCGGGTGATCTCATCGCTGTTTGCACTGCCGGTGCTTATGGTGCTGTTCTTTCAAGCACTTACAACACCCGTCTTCTTATTCCCGAAGTGCTGGTCGATGGTGATCGCTTCCATGTGGTGCGCCCGCGCACCGGCTATGAAGAGCTGATCGCGCAGGATAGCATTCCTGATTGGCTGTAAGCGGCATTGATAAATTAAAACCTGTCTGGCAAATATTGCCGGACAGCTTGCTTTTGCCATTCTCATGCAAGTTTTATGTGTTTTTTTAAGGCCAAGCCTCGTCTTTGCCATGATGCATGTTATTGTTGCGCAAACGAGAAGGCCAAGGCGTAGCCGGAAAAATGAGCCGAAGAGATATGAACCGGAAAGATGAGAATGGCTTTGCCTGACCACAAGCCAAAGGACGAACTTCGGAAAATACGCCTGCGTGTATTTTTCACGATGTTGTTCGAGCGTATGTGGCCGCTTTTACTGCCGCTTCTCATCACACTGGCACTGCTGGCATCGTTAAGCTGGTTCGGCCTGTTCAACCGCATGCCCTATTGGCTGCATCTGACAGCCCTTAGCCTGCTGTTTGTCATTGCGCTTGTCACTGTTTTTCTGCCTGCCCGTGTCCGCATTCCTTCTGAAAAAGAAGTCAATCAGCGCATTGAAACGATCAACGCGCTGTCGCATCAGCCGCTGACAACACAAACTGACAAAATTGCGACCGGTGATGATCCTTTGGCGCAGGCTCTCTGGCACGAACATCAGCGCCGCATGGCGCGCCAATTAAAAAACCTGCAAACCGGCCTGCCTGACACACGCATTGCCGAGCGTGATCCGCTTGGTATCCGCGCTTTGGTTTTATTGTTGTTGGTCACTGCTTTTGCCTTTTCTTACGGGTCAAAAGGTGGCCGCCTTATCGATATGGTGCATTTGCCGGAAGCCAAAGAACAAGTGGCAGCACGCATTGATGCGTGGGTGACGCCTCCGCGCTACACAAGCAAAGCACCTGTCTTCCTCAATGCAAATACGGATGAGCAAGCAACCATTACCGTGCCGCAAGGCAGTATTTTTTCACTGCGTATTTCCGGCAGCGCGCGTGAATATTTAACCGCTGAAGATGCAAACGGCAAAAGCGAGACAATTCAACCGGAACTGACCGAAGACGAAGCGGAACAAGGCAAAACCAAGCCAACGGCAGATACACGCAACTTCCAATATGAATTGCATGACAGCCAGACGCTGAAGCTCACCGTCAACCACCGCAGCCAGTCATGGCAATTTGCCGTAACACCCGACAAAGCCCCGCAAATCAGCTTTACCAAAGAGCCGGATCAGGCGCATAATGGCACCTTGCAGCTGCATTATAAAATCACTGATGATTATCCGGTTGCCTCTGCCTATGCCGAGATCACGCCTCTTGGTGCAGACGACCATGAAACGCTGATGCTTTATGAAGCGCCGGAACTGGCGCTGTCCCTGCCCCGCAAAGGCACCGAAGAGGCAAGCACCGTCAAAGATCTGACCAGCCATCCATGGGCTGGCAGTGAAGTGGAATTGACCCTTGTGGTCAATGATCAGGCCGGACAGGTCGGCTATAGCGAAACCCGTACCATCACACTGCCTGAACGCGCTTTCACCAATCCACTTGCAAAAGCTGTCATTGAGCAACGCCGCATTCTGGCAATGGATGCCATGCAAAACGAGCATGTTTTGGATATGCTTGATGCCGTCATGCTGCGCCCTGCCGATACAATTAAAAATGCCGGACATTTCTTAGGGCTTCGCACCATCCGCACCCGCTTAAGCATCGCGCATTCCGAAGATGATCTGCGCAATGTCGTTGATTATATGTGGGAAGTAGCACGCGGCATCGAAGACGGTGATTTGTCAGCGGCTGAAAAGCGCCTTCGCCTCGCACAAGAAGCCTTGCGCAATGCGATTGAAAACGGTGCCTCGCAGGAAGAGATTGCCAAACTCTCCAATGAGCTGCGCGAGGCAATGGCCGCCTTCTTGAAAGAATTTGCCCAGCGCCAGCAAAACAATAAAAACCCTGCTTTGCCACCCAATGCCAATGTGCGGACTTTATCCGACAAAGACCTGCAAAAGATGATGGATCAAATTGAAAATCTGGCACGTCAGGGCTCGCGTGATGAAGCGCAGGAATTATTGTCGCAACTCGAAAACCTGATGAACAATCTGCAAATGGGACAAGGTCAGGCACAAGGACAAAATGGCCAGCAAGGCCAAGGCGGCCAGAGCCAGCAAAGCCAGATGCAAAATCAGATGAACAAGCTTGGCGAACTGATGCGCCGCCAGCAGCAGATGATGAATGAGACCTTCTCGCTCGACCAGCGCATGCAGCAGCAATTCGGCGATAATGATGAAGATTTCTTCTCGGAAAACGAAGATGCCGAGACCACACAGCCACCTGTTTCGCCCGATATTGAAGAGGCGCTGAAAAACCTGCAACGCCAGCAGAAACAGCTGCAATCGGAGTTGAAGAAACTATCCGAAGACCTGAAAGCTTTAGGCATTGATCCGTCGAAAGAGTTTAAGGACGCAGAAAAATCTATGGGCAATGCGGGTGATGCTTTGGGGCGCAATGAAAGTGCGCAGGCCAATGATGATCAGGCTTCCGCCCTTGATGCTTTGCGTCGCGGCAGCCGTGACATGATGAAAAAAATGCAGGAAGCGATGGGCCAAGGTGAAGGTCAGGGTCAGGGCGAAAATGGCCAGTCAGGCGAAGGTCAGGCCGGCAAAGATCCGCTTGGCCGCAACCAAGGCCAAACCGGGCCTGATTTTGGCGACAGCACCAAAATACCGGGTGAGATTGACATTCAGCGTGCACGGGAAATTCTGGATGAAATCCGCCGACGCCTTGGCGATGCCCTCAGCCCGCAGATGGAAAAAGATTATCTGGAGCGCCTGCTGAAATTTGATTAGAGCATAATTCCTTAAATTGGGATCAGTTTAAGGTAAAATTATGCACTAATTTTAAAGTGTTAGAACGACCTTTGTGTGCCAAGTCTGGCACACGGCGCTCTAAAGCGCACTCTGAAAAACTTCAACCAATAAAAAAGCCGCTGTGATCATCATCACAGCGGCTTTAATCTGTCAAAGACAGGCTAAATCTTATTCGCCCATCACGCGGCCGACATAAGGCAGCTGGCGGAACGCATGCGCCACATCCATGCCATAGCCGACAACGAAATAATCAGGGCATTCGAAAGCCACAAAATCAGCTTCGATATCCATTTTACGGCGTACCGGCTTATCCAGCAGCACTGCAATGCTGACACTGCGTGCGCCGCGTTCCAGCATCAGATCGCGTACAAAAGTAAGCGTTTTGCCGGATTCAAGAATGTCATCAATCAGCAGAACGTCGCGATCTTTCACATCACTGTCGATGTCACGCAACAAGCGTACTTCACCGCTGACTTTACCTGTTCCGTAAGAGGAAACCGTGATGAATTCCACATCCGGCTCCACATCGGCATCATGCATTGCGCGGATCAGGTCAGCGGCAAAAATGAATGAGCCTTTGAGAATAGATATTGTCAAAAGATTATGAAAATTGCGGTCTGCGATATCGCGCGCAATTTCAACATTGCGAGCCGCAATCTGTTCGGCACTGAACAGTACTTCAAGTGTCTTGCCGCCGACTTCTGGCATCGTGCCGGTTCTCCGTAAGTTAAAAAAATAAAGGGCTGCGAAAGCATTCACAGCCACAATCTCACCGCGTATATAGCATAATTTTAGGAAAAAGCACCTGTTCTCGTCATATTAGCTGTGTTTTTTGCATAGTCTTTCGCTTCATCCATACGATAAGCGGTTTACGCAAAATAAGAATGCAGACAATGGATGATAAAATCTGCTTTTGCTGAGCCATTGCAGGTGATGATTTTTAGCTGGCACCGTCAAAAAATTGCACGTTTTTAAACAGCAAAAACAAGCAAAATTAACGGAAGGTTAACCATCAGGCGCAATGGTCATAAGCTAGTCAATCGAATGAGAAAAACCTCAAGGAAAACATGCGGTGATTCGCTTTGAAAAAGTAGGTTTGCGTTATGGTATGGGGCCTGAAGTCCTGCGGGACGTCAGCTTTCATATCCCTGCGCGCTCATTCCAGTTTTTAACCGGTCCTTCGGGTGCCGGTAAAACATCGCTTTTGCGCTTGTTATTCATGGCGATGAAACCAACGCGCGGCCTTATCAATATTTTCGGCAAAGATATTAGCGGCCTTGAGCGCAAAGAAATTCCACTGCTGCGCCGTCGTATCGGTATCGTGTTTCAGGATTTCCGCCTGCTCGACCATATGACCACCTATGAAAATGTGGCGCTGCCATTGCGAGTGCGCGGCAAAGAAGAAGCAACCTATCGCGCAGAGGTGGAAGAGCTTTTACACTGGGTTGGCCTTGGCGACCGTATGCATGTGCTGCCACCGATTTTATCGGGTGGTGAAAAGCAGCGTGTTGCCATTGCGCGCGCACTGATTGATCAGCCGGAACTGCTGCTCGCCGATGAGCCGACCGGTAACGTTGACCCGCCGCTTGCCAAACGCTTGTTGCGCCTCTTTGCAGAGTTAAACCGCTCAGGAACTGCCGTTATCATTGCAACGCATGATCTCACTTTGATGGATCAGGTGGATGCCCGACGTATGATTCTGGATCAGGGCAGGCTTGATATTTATGAATAGACGAACAAAATTGAGCCACCAGCTAGCCGACATTAAAGAGCTGCTTTTTGTAGCCGTCGGCAAACGCAAGCGCAAACAAGGCCCGACCCCGATTGTGCCAGACGGCAGTGTCACCGGCACGGCTTTGGTGATTGTCATTGCCATCATGACCTTTCTGGCCTGCCTCACCCTTGGCGGCGTAACATTGGTGCGTGATTCCGCTACCACATGGCAAAGCCAGATCGCGCGCGAAGCAACCATTCAAATCCGCCCGCTTGACGGACAGGACATTGAAAAATCTCTTGTGGATGCAAGCCAGATTGCGCAAAATTTTGCCGGCGTGCTCAGCACCCGCATTATCGACCGTGCGGCCACTGCACGCTTGCTTGAGCCATGGCTTGGCACGGGTCTTGATCTGGACGAGCTGCCGGTTCCGCGCCTTGTTGTTGTAACCATTGATGAAAACGCGCCGCCGGACTTTGCCGCTATGCGCGCAGAACTGGTCAAACAAATCCCCGGCGCCAGCTTTGACGATCACCGCACATGGATTGATCGTCTTGCCTCCATGGCACATACAACCGTCTTCATCGGTATTTGCGTTCTCACACTCGTGATGTCGGCAACGATCCTGACCGTCATTTTTGCCACCCGCGGCGCGATGTCCGGCAATGGTCATATTATCGAAGTGCTGCATTTTATCGGTGCAGAATCTAAAACCGTTGCACGGGAATTTGAATGGCATTTCTTCCGCACAGCACTAAAAGGTGCTTTGTGTGGCGGCGCATTTGCCATGGCAATTTTCTTCATTGTTTCGTGGTGGTCAAACAATCGTATGGCCACACCGGAGGGCGATCAGGCAGCTGCAATGTTTGGTAATTTTGTGATCGGCCGCGAGGGATATATTGGCGCAGCCATTATTATTTTCATGGTCAGCCTGCTCACCATGCTGACAAGCCGCATTACCGTCATCCGTCAATTATCACAGATGGACGGACCAGGAACTTCGGTTTAATCTGGCTGTAACCAACATGATGACAACCATATTTTTCGCAACCAGAACCGCGCAGTGATTATGCTTTATATGCCTTCTTCATCTGACTGCCGCGTAAAAAGGGACTGAAGTGATGCTGTCCCTTATCAGGCGTATTATGCGACGGTTCCGGCCTATATCGGTTATTCTCTTATCCTGCATTGTCGTGCTGACAGTGGGATTTTTCATTTTTAGCGAAAAAGTCGGCAATATGTTTCCGCCCGATGATTTAGAACCGGCTGACGGCATTATCGTGCTGACCGGCGGCAAAGCGCGCCTTGATGTGGCGATTGAGCTTCTGCAAAATAAAAAAGGACAACGCCTGCTCATCAGCGGCGTGCATCCGACCACCAACAAAAAAGCGCTGCAACGGGTGACCATTGCCAATGAAGCTTTGCTCAATTGCTGCATTGATCTCGACAGATCAGCCCTCAACACCATCGGCAATGCCACTGAAAGTGCGCAATGGATCCGCTCCCATAATTATAAGCGGGTGATTGTGGTCACCAATAATTACCATATTCCGCGCTCTATTTTGGAGCTTTCCCGCCTTATGGATGATGTGGAATTCATTCCCTATCCGGTGGTCAACAGCGATCTGCGTCATACGAACTGGGTTATTCAGGGCGATGTGTTGCGCGTGCTTGTCACCGAATATATCAAATATCTCGGCGCACTTTTTCACCTGACCGAGCTTTCCGTCTTTGGCGGGCCCGCATAAAAGCCGCAACAAACACAAGATTAAAACTGCCCTGCCTTATCTGCACAGATGCTATGCCAACATAAATCTGGCATTTTGCTGATAATATCTGTAGGAGTTTTTGCTGTTCGGATATTTACACCATCAGCACTCAGGAGACTGACTGAATAATTATGCTTACTGCGATCAGGTCACTTCTGTTTAACTTCTTTTTCTACCTCAGCATGATCCTCCAGATGATCCTGTGGACGCCGATTTACTTTCTGATGCCACGTAAAAAAGCATGGTTCGTGCCAAAATTCTGGGCACGCAGCAGTCTTTGGTTGCAAAAGAGAATTGCCGGCACCGATTTTATCATTGAAGGTTTGGAAAATATTCCGGCAGGCGCTTATATCGTTGCCCCCAAACACCAGTCCTTCTGGGATGTGTTTGCCTTTTTGCCTTATCTTGATGATCCGGTGATGATCCTGAAGCGCGAGCTGATGCGCATTCCTGTTTTCGGCTGGTATGTCGGCAAAATGGAAATGATCCCTGTTGATCGCGGCTCACGTGTCAAAGCGCTCAAATCCATCACGACAGGTGCTGAAAAAGCCATTGCAGAAGGCCGTCAGGTGCTGATCTATCCGGAAGGCACACGCCGGGCTCCGGGTGCCGAGCCGCAATATAAATATGGCGTTGCGCATCTTTATGCCGAACTTAATCTGCCCGTGCTGCCGATTGCGCATAATGCCGGACTTTACTGGCCGCGCCGTTCCATTTTCCGCTATCCCGGCGCTATTCGCGCCCGCGTCCTTCCGGTTATTCCGGCAGGCCTTGATAAGCATGAATTTCTGGAGCGCTTAACACGCGACACAGAGACCGGTTGCGATGAATTGCTGATTGCTGCCGCTCAAGACAAAAACCCGCCACCGATGCCGCCAACAGCGGTTTCCCGCCTGAAAGAACTCGGTTTTCCGGTGAAAACGGACAAATAATCACCCATCTTCACACTCACTTAATACAGGCATCTGATACCAGCACACACCGCTTCATGCACATAACGACAATTCGTCGCTTTTTGCATTATTCGTTTTTGTTGCGTGACGCTGTGAAACCCGATATCAGAACGCCAAACGAAAGGATACGTCATGAATATTGATGCCATTTCCATCGGCTCCAATCCTCCCGAAGACGTTAACGTCATTATTGAAGTTCCGGTCGGCGGACATCCCATTAAATATGAGATGGACAAAGATGCAGGTGCACTGATCGTTGACCGCTTCCTCTATACGCCGATGACCTATCCGGGTAACTACGGCTTTGTTCCGCACACCCTGTCAGACGACGGCGATCCAATCGACGTTCTGATCTGCAACACCCGTCCGCTGATTCCTGGCTGCGTGATCAATGTTCGCCCGATCGGCGTTCTGGTCATGGAAGACAATGCCGGTAAGGACGAAAAGATCATTGCTGTGCCATCACCGCACCTGACCCGTCGTTATGAAAAAATTCACGACTATTCAGACCTGCCGGAAATCACCTTGCAGCAGATCGCGCATTTCTTCGAACATTACAAAGATCTGGAACCTGGCAAATGGGTTAAGATCGGCGAATGGGGCGATGAAGATTACGCACGCAAGCTGATCGTAGAAGCAATTGAGCGCGCTAAAGGCGCTTAAATCTCTCAAAAGCTTTTAAGATAGAATACAAAAAAACTGCCGGTCAAAACCGGCAGTTTTTTTATGCGTTTCATTCAGGAAAACTGATCAAGACGGCGCGCTATTTCAGCTGGATCACCACTGATGAAAATCTGTTTAACCCGTGAAGTGGCACCTGCATCCACCGAGACTGTACTTGCCGGTACTTGCAGCGTTTTTGCCATCAGCTTTTCCAGCGCTTTATTGGCAAGCCCTTTTTCGGGCACTGCCCTCACCCTTGCACTTAAGTAACAGCGCTCATCAGCGCTTTTAACAACGGCTTCCACCGCATCTTTAGCGGCTTTAGGGGTGAGGCGCACAAAGAGCGTCACCCCCTCTTTTTCAAGCCGATAGAAACTGATGCTCACAGCACCATCGGCAGCAATGTTGTCCACATGAAGCGGCGGATGAAGAAAATGATAAAGAGCAAGATCACCGGCGAAATATCAATGCCGCTGAGCTGTGGCAGAATATTGCGGATTGGTCGCAAAACCGGCTCGGTCACTTTATACAAAAACTCGCCAAGCGAAGCGACAAAACGATTGCTCGAATTGATCACGTTGAAAGCATAGAGCCACGAAAAAACCGCGCTGGCGATAATAATCCATGTGTAAAGATTGAGCGCCATATCGATTGTTTCAAATAATGCGATCATGCGTATCTCCTGAAGCGGTATGACTTAAGGTCAAGAATATTTTTATAAAGCGCAACCTGACAATGATCGCCCTGCGTTTTGATTATTTAGCTGCTGGCTGATGGCAGAACAAGGGTTAAAACCTGTAAATTCACTTTGACCAATGCGTGTTCACAAAATGCCAAACGCGCTCTAAGCCTTCATCACGCACACCCATCTGTTGCAGATGCTCTAATGTGGCGCTGACATATTCATGGTTAGGCCCGGCAATGCCTGAGGCAGCTGCCACGATCTGTGCTGCCGCCTCTATGCTCAAAGCGCTGGCATATTGTGCATGGGTACAATCCGCCACATAAACGATTGCCTGTGCGCTTGAGCCATCCTCCAGTTCTACTGTTTGCATTTTCTCCAGATAGACATTGTTGACCTGCTCACGCTCGCGCAAATAGTCCACAACCTTTTGGGTGGCATCTTCTGTCACTTTAAATGCCATGCCGTCACAAAAGCCGCCCGCGTCCAAGCCCAGCACCAGCCCCGGTTTTTCGGCTGTGCCGCGATAAACATGCGAATAAATGCAAAGGCTGCGATGAAATCCATGCAACCGAGCCCGTTTGCTTTCCACAAAATCAAAACCCGGCCGCCACATCAGCGAGCCATAACCGAATACCCAGAAATCTTTCATAGTATTTTATCAATCATTAGTCTGGTCTCATTGCGAAGCGCTGTTATGTTACGCTACAAACATCCGTCAGATATGTTTTCAAATCAATCTGTAACATCGCTATTGAGCACAAGGCCGTTTTATAATGTCAATGACACCCACTGCGACAACACCTGTGACACCTTCAGGCAGGAAGCTAAAGCTGCTTTATATTTTGCTTGCTCTCGTCGCAGTTCTTTATACGGCAGGTTGGTTCTATCTGGCAAACAAAGTGGAAGCACGCGCCGCCAGCGACCTTAAAGGGCTGACAGCCAAAGGCGTTAATGTTCAATGTGAAAACTTGAAAACCAGCGGCTATCCGCTCAAGCTTGATGTGGTTTGCGAAAGCATTTCATGGCAGCAAAAATCTGAAGGCATTTCCTTCATGGCTGGCCGCTTTAGTTCCGGCTCTGCGATCTATGCGCCATTGTCGCTCAATAACCAGCTGACAGGCCCTGCCTTCATCAATTTACCCGGCCTTGAACCACTGGAAATTGACTGGAGCAGCTTCACCTCCAATGCGCGGTTGGCACAACCTTTCCCGACCGAAATTTCGCTCAAAAGCTTTGATCTGAATATATCGCTGCGCAGTGAACCAACCGCCAGCGAACTTTTATCCAAATTGGAGGAGCTGGAAATCAAGCTCTCCAATAAGGATAATAATTTCAATCTGGATGGCCGTTTTGCCGGTTTGGAATTTGCACCACAACTCATCAGCCGCAATAAAATGCCGGAAATCGACGGGCTGGTGGATATTACTTTATTTGATTCAGAAAACCTGCTCGCCCATCGCGACCTGCCATTTCCGGAAAATTTGCGCGGCCAGTCCGGTGAAATCAAACAAGTGATGGTTTCCTTGTCCAATGGCGCGGTTATTTCCTTCCGCGGTCCGTTTTCCGTCAGTTATGATGGCGAGATCAACGGTCAGATCAAAATCGCGCTGACCAACCCGCCAGCACTGGCACAGGCCGCTCAGGCGCTGTTCCCGCAGGAAAGCAACAATATCGCAACATTGCTTTTTGCAATTGCTGCCATGCCTAAGGATGAAAACGGCAATCCGACACTGGATGTCACCATCAAAGACGGGAAAGCCAATGCCGGCTTTATCCCGCTTGGTCGTTTGCCAACCCTTTAAAAAATTCACTACAATTAAAAAAGCCGTCTCTCTGATATCCAGAGAGACGGCTTTTTTGAATGAAATGACAGCGATCAGCTTTTGGCCGGTTCTTTTACCGCGGCCTGTCGGCCAAAGTCCGGCGCATCCACTTCCTGACCTGCATCAATAATACCGCGACGCACATCACGCGTACGGCTGAAGAGATCATAAAGCGCATCGCCATCACCCCAGCGAATGGAGCGTTGCAGCGATGCCAGATCTTCCGAGAAACGACCCAGCATTTCCAGAATGGCATCTTTATTATGCAGGCACACATCGCGCCACATGGTCGGGTCAGAGGCGGCAAGACGGGTGAAATCGCGGAAACCGGAAGCGGAATATTTAATCACTTCCGATTTGGTCACGCGTTCCAGATCGCTGGCTGTGCCAACAATATTGTAAGCAATCAAATGTGGCAGATGCGAAACAATCGCCAGCACCAGATCGTGATGCTGCGGCTCCATATGATCAAGGCGCGAACCGCAGGCTTCCCAGAAGGCTGACAATTTGTCGAGTGCGGCTTTATCCGTATCCGGCAGCGGCGTCAGAATGCACCAGCGATTGATAAAGAGATCGGCAAAACCGGCATCAGGGCCTGAATATTCAGTTCCGGCAATCGGATGGCCGGGAATGAAATGCACAGTGTCCGGCAATTCCGGCTGCATCTGCTCGATCACAGAAGCCTTGGTAGAGCCAACATCGGTGACAATAGCACCGATTTTAAGCGATCCGGCAATCTGGCGCGCAACCGCACCGGAAGAGCCGACCGGCACAGAGATAATCACCAGATCAGCATCACGCACCGCTTCGGCGCTATCTGTCGTGTAAGCATGCCCCAATTGCAGTTCTTCTGCACGTTTAAGCGTTTCCGCACTGCGGGTGGCAATAGTTACATGGTTGGCCAAGCCCTCACGCTGAATAACGCGCGCCAAGGAAGACCCGATCAGGCCGATGCCGATAAGTGTAATTTTGTTAAATTGTGGTTCAGACATTTTACTGCTTCATAAAGTCGTTGAGTGCGGCGATTACGCCGCGATTGGCTTCTTCCGGGCCGATAGTCAGGCGCAACGCATTAGGGAACCCGTATCCCCCAACACGGCGCAAAATATAGCCATAAGAAGAGAGCCACTCATCTGCCTTTACAGCCGATTTGGCTGCATCGTCAGGGAAGTGGATCAGCAGAAAATTCGTAACAGATGGTGTGACTTGTAAACCCATTTTGGTCAGTTCTTCGGTCAGCCATTCAGCCCATTTGCTGTTATAAGCAATGGAAGTTTCGACATGGTTGCGGTCGCGGATTGCAGCCGCACCGGCAGCCAAAGCAGCCGAATTCATGTTGAATGGCCCGCGAATACGTCCCATCGCATCAATCATGTGCGCAGGCGCATAAGCCCAGCCCACACGCAGCGCTGAAAGACCGTGGATTTTAGAGAAAGTGCGGGTCATCACCACATTTTCATTGGCAGAAACCAGCTCGACACCAGCCTCATAATCATTGCGGCGCACATATTCCGAATAAGCGGCATCCAGCACCAGAATGACGTTTTTCGGCAAACCGGCATGCAGACGCTTGACCTCTTCAAACGGCAGATAAGTGCCGGTCGGATTGGCAGGGTTGGCAATGAAAACAATTTTGGTGCGTGGTGTCACGGCTGCCAGAATGGCATCGACATCAACGCGCAAATCTTTTTCCTGCACGGTGATTGGCTTGGCGCCCGATGCTTTGGTCTGGATTTCATAAATCGCAAAACCATGCTGCGTGATGATGGTTTCATCACCTTCAGACAAATAAGCATGGCAGATCAGCCCCAGCAATTCATCCGAACCATTGCCGCAAATAATATTATCCATGTTCAGGCCGTGGGTCTGGGCAATGGCCTGACGCAGCACGGTCGCCTGACCATCCGGATAAATAGCAAGCCGTTCGGCGGCGTGTCGATAGGCCTCCAGCGCATGCGGGCTCGGCCCTAACGGGGTTTCATTGGCAGAGAGCTTATAGACCTTAGCAACACCTTCAACAGTTTCCTTACCTGGCACATAGGCAGCGATATCCATGACACCGGCTTTAGGAGTAGGGCGATTGAGGTTTTGATCGTTGGTCATCATTCTGTTCCGTCAAATGAAACTACAGTGATTAAGGAAAAATCTTCATTCTCAGTCTGCATGCATAGCAAATGCATCATAGCGGCATAAACTGCCACTACAGACAAGTCGAGCAAAACCTTAAACCAAACGAGAGAACAGCGCCGGAAATGGCATTTTTACCGCATCCGGCACGATTTTACCGGCTGCATGAACTGAAAAAATCAGTCTCATACGTTAAAGTGATGGGCGATCTGTTCGATATCCGCCACCATCTTGTTCAAATCTTCACTGATGCGCTGATGAAGATTGGCGGCAAGCTCAGGATATTCTTCCAATATGCGACGAAAAACCGTGCGGCTGAGACGGATAACTTCCGTTTCTTCTTCTGCCAAAGCACCGGTTAAACGGTCGGTCTGGGCGATCAACGCCATTTCACCAATAATAGAGCCGACATGCACAGAGCGCACCGGAATGCGCTCATGCTTCAAACGATGAAACAAAACTATATGGCCGGAGACGATAATATAAGCGCAATCCGCACTTTGCCCTTCATGAAACAATTCACGTCCGGGACGCAGAACCAAGCGCTCCGCACCAAAGGCAAGCAGGCGCAACTGCTCGCCATTAAAGGTTTCGAACAGCCCAACTTTGCCTAAGATGCGAATATCATCATCAAGTGCCATATAGTTCTTTTACACTTTCGACAGACTTATTCCATCATGGCACAAGTTTGTATCCCCCGCTTTCTGTCACCAGAAGCGAAACATTTGACGGATCTTTCTCGATTTTCTGGCGAAGACGATAAACATGGGTTTCCAGCGTGTGCGTTGTCACACCGGAATTATAACCCCAAACCTCTTCCAGAAGCTCGTCGCGCCCGACAACTTGCGTGCCCGAACGATAGAGATATTTGATAATCGCTGCTTCTTTTTCGGTGAGGCGGATTTTTGTCCCCTTCTCGTCGAGCAATAATTTTTGCCCGGGTTTAAAGGTGTAAGGCCCAACCACAAAGGTCGCATCTTCGCTCTGCTCATATTGGCGCAACTGAGCGCGAATACGTGCCAGAAGGACAGCAAAGCGGAAAGGCTTGGTGACATAATCATTAGCGCCTGATTCCAGCCCCAAGATCGTGTCAGCTTCGGTGTCATGACCGGTCAGCATGATAACAGGTGCCTTGAAGCCGCTGAGACGCAATTGCTTCACCGCTTCACGACCATCCATATCAGGCAAGCCGACATCCATAATCAACAGATCAATGATATTACCTTTGATCGCTTCCATGGCTTTGGCTGCGGTTGCTTCCTGCCGGATTTGAAATTCTTTGGCGAGCTCTAACTGCTCAACCAGAATGGCGCGCAAATCTTCATCATCATCAACAATGAGAATAGTGCGGTTCGTCATACCTGTCCTCTTTCTTCAGCCGGATAGCGATCAGCCTGAATATGCTTCAGCTAGCGTTTGTCTATTTATGACACTGATTATCAACGAGTTGAAGCCGTGAATGACAAAAAACAATTCTACTTACAGAAGATATCTTCTTAAGCTCGAAAAACTTCCACTTGTCAAAACAGCCTGTTTAAAAAATCAGCACCAGCATCGGTTTAGATGCATCCTACATTTATATAGGTATTTCATTATGATAGTGTCTATTTGATGAAATCACATATAGTTGATGGCAAACATCATTCTTGTACCGCATCCGCGAAACACCAGACACGCGTATCTTTCACATCTGCATCTTCCAAAGCGCGGGTGACAGGCACCTGATACAATGCCAGCTCAGCTAAATCATCTTTTGGCAGATAAGCACGCCCCGGATCGCCCATCAGCACCAATGCACCGCGATTTGCCAGTTGGAGAAACCAAGGCATCAGCACATCGGCAAAGGGCTTGTCATAAAAAACATCGCCCGCCAGCACAACATCCCAGCCGTGATCCTGCCCGATCAGATTGTCAGATATGCCCGATAGTTCAACGCCGTTGGCTGCCGCATTAAGCGCCATTGCCGGCGTGGCAAAAACATCAATATCCGCACAAATCACCGATTGCGCGCCTGCTTTCATCGCAGCCAGACCAACCAACCCCGAACCGGATGCAAAATCCAAAACAGTTTTACCACGCACCAATTCAGGATGATCAAGAATATAACGGGCAACGCCCTGCCCGCCAGCCCAGGCAAAGGCCCAAAACGGTGGTGGCAGGCCAATAGTTGCAAGCTCTTCTTCGGTTCTATGCCAAAGGTCATGCGCTTCATCGGCCAAATAAAGCTGCAATTCCGGTACAAAATCTAAATATTGAAGGCTGGTATTTTCTAAAATAAACGATGTGATGCGCGCACCCTCTGGCTGCAAAGTGGCATCGCGCGCATCCCGTTTCATCGTTTAAATGCTTTTCGGGTCAAGGCCGCCCATACGGCAAACTTCATCCCATTCGTCTTGCAAGACAGGCTGCACAGACAAACGCATCGAGGTCACAAGTGCCATTTTTTCCAAAGCCGGATTGGCTTTTACGTCTTTCAAGGTCACCGGCTTTGGCATGTCGCACACAGCACGAATATGGACGCAATCCCAGCGCGGATCATCGGTAGTGCTGTCAGGTGCCGAAAGCTCGTTGACCTCGACAATGCCTACGACTTCCAAACCTTCATTGGAGTGATAGAAAAAAGCTTTATCGCCAATTTTCATCGCACGCATATTATTGCGTGCCTGATAATTGCGCACGCCGTCCCATTCTTCACCGACCGCACCTTTGGCTTTTTGCATTTCCCAAGACCATTTGAATGGTTCCGATTTAAAAAGCCAATAATTAGCCATAACAAAGTCCTTTCGGAGAAATCAAACAGCGTAATTTTATACAGAAGCAGGATTATTAAAAACCCAGTTCCACGGGCGGATTGTGACCGATTCAAACAATCCTGCAACCGCATAAGGATCACTGGCTGCAATTTTTTCGGCCTCTGCCTGACTTTCAGCTTCAATCACAACAAGGCTGCCATTCGGCTTGTTGTTGCCATCCAAGAAAGGACCGGCAAATTTCAACTTGTCGCCCAGACCGTTCAAAAATTCCACATGGGTCGGACGTGTGTCCATACGCAATTGCAGATGATCGGCTTTATCGTTGCAAAGAATTGCAAAAAGCATTGTTCACTCCCGTTTTTAATCTTCTATTTTCAGTGGCCGGTTGATCAAAGCGGTCACTGCATCATCAATAGTGATCTCGCCAGCCAAAAGCGCAGCCGTTGCATCAATGATAGGTGCGGCTATCTGATATTTCAGACAAAGCTCCGCTGCAATAGGGGCTGTGGCCACACCTTCTGCCAATGGACGGCGCGACAGGTCTTCATCAGCGCCCAAAGCCATACCGTAAGAGTAATTGCGCGATTGCGGTGATGAGCAGGTCAACATCAAATCACCCAAGCCCGACAAGCCCATAATTGTTTCAGGGCGAGCGCCCATTTTATGACCGATACGGCGCAATTCAACAAAACCGCGGGTCACCAGTGCGGCCTGGGCACTTGCACCAAGACCCCGCCCGATTGCAGCACCAGCCGCCAAGGCCAGCACATTTTTCAATGAACCACCGATTTCCACACCGGTCAGATCATCCGTTGAATAGCAGCGGAATGCAGCCCCAGATAAAGCAACAGAAACCTGATCGGCAATGGCAATATTTTTACTGGCGATAGTCACAGCCGTTGGCAGTCCGCGCGCCACATCCGTGGCAAAGCTTGGGCCCGATAGCGAAGCAAGCTGATGTTCGGGTAAAACTTCGCTCACCACTTCCGACATCAAACGGCCAGTGCTGCGCTCAATGCCTTTAGCGCATAAAACCAGCGGTGCCGATTGCGGAATAAGCTCAGTCATTTGAGCTAAAGCTTCACCCATTACCTGCGCCGGAATAACCGACAAAACAATATCAGCACCGCTCAAAACCTCTGCTGCATCGCTGCTCGCCAACACGCTTGCAGGCAGCACAATATCGCCTAAGTAACGCTGATTTTGATGGTTAAGATTAATATCTTCAACCGTTGCCGCATCGCGGGCATAAAGCATCGTTTGATGGCCATTATTGGCAGCCATCACCGCAAGCGCCGTTCCCCACGCCCCGCCACCAAGGACAGCAACTTTTAAATTTTTCGTCATGCCTTGGCTCCTCTGCGTCCCGTGCCGATTAATGGCGCGGATTTCTGATCCAGCGGCCAGCGCGAACGTGGCGCAATATCAAGCGGATCACCATTTTTGCCAAATGATTCGTCTTGAAAAGCCCGTTCCACACCTGCCCATGCAATCATGGCTGCATTATCGGTGCATAAATTATGCGGCGGCGCGACAAAGCGAAAACCATAGCGATCACAAAGCCCCTGCAAGGCAGCACGTAAAGCTTTGTTGGCAGCAACCCCACCAGCCACCACCAGCTCCGGCATTGGCTTATCGGGATATTCTTGCTTAAAGCGTTTCAAAGAGCGGCTGACACGGTCACTCAATGTGTCAGCAACAGCCAATTGAAAGCCTGCACAAATATCGGCAACATCCTGCTCGCTTAAAGGCGCGATTTCTGTTGCGGTCTGGCGCACTGCGGTTTTCAAACCGGAGAAGGAAAAATCAAGCCGTGCCTCGCCTTTTAACGGACGCGGTAGTGAAAAACGCTTCGGATCGCCTTTTAAAGCTGCCTGTTCAACGGCAGGTCCGCCCGGATATGGCAGCCCCAAAAGCTTGGCAGTTTTGTCAAAAGCTTCGCCCAAAGCATCATCAATCGTGGTGCCAAGGCGGGTATAATCGCCAAGACCACGCACCAGCACCATCTGGGTATGACCACCGGAAACCAGCAACAATAAATAAGGATAGCTCAATCCATCGGTGAGGCGCGCTGTCAGCGCATGGCCTTCCAGATGATTGATCGCATAAAATGGTTTCTTCTCGGCCAAGGCCAGCGCCTTGCCGGTCATCAGGCCAACAATCAGCCCGCCAATGAGGCCGGGGCCTGCGGTTGCAGCAATGGCATCCACATCGCCAAGCTCACAATTTGCTTCGGCAAGGGCCTGTTTCACCAGCCTGTCCAGAGCCTCCACATGCGCACGGGCAGCGATTTCCGGCACGACACCACCATAGGGTTCATGCTCGGCAATCTGGCTCAACACGACATTGGACAGAATTGTCCCATGTCCATTTTCATCCCGTTCGACTATAGCTGCGGCTGTTTCGTCGCAACTCGTCTCTATTCCAAGCACGCGCATTTGCGATTAGACCCTGAATTTGTTGCCCCCGAGGGGATTTTTGGTTAGGCCATAGGCTAAACCACATTATGACAAGTTTATGCAACCCGGTATCATGGACGAAAGAATATGCAAACAGCATCCTTGAAGATCGGCACGCGCGGCAGCAAGCTCGCGCTTGCTCAAGCCTATGAAACGCGCCGCCGCTTACAGGAAGCCCACGGCCTGCCTGAAGAGGCCATTGAAATCGTTCCTATGTCCACCGCCGGTGACCGCATTCAGGATCGCCCTTTAGCAGAAATTGGTGGCAAAGGTTTGTTCACCGAAGAAATTGAGCAAGCACTCCATGCTGGCGAAATTGATGTAGCCGTCCATTCCACCAAAGATATTCCAACTGTGCTACCGGATGGTTTGCATTTATCTGTCTATCTGGAACGTGAAGACCCGCGCGATGCTTTCATCGGCCGCAATGTCAAAAAATTCACTGATTTGCCGCAAGGTGCTGTGGTTGGTTCATCTTCGTTGCGCCGTCAGGCGCTCATTCGCCGTCTGCGCCCTGATCTGAAAATCGTCATGTATCGCGGCAATGTGCAAACCCGTTTGCGTAAACTAGAAGAAGGCGAAGTGGACGGTACATTTTTGGCCGCTGCCGGTTTGCGCCGCCTCGGGCTACAGGATGTCATTACCGACCTGATGGAGCCGGAACATTTTCTGCCAGCTCCCGGCCAAGGTGCAATCGCAATTGAAAGCCGCATTGGTGACGCACGCATTGATGCGCTGCTGGCGCCCCTTGCCCACCGCGAAACGCAAATTGCCCTTGCATGTGAACGTGCATTTTTAGGCCATCTTGATGGCTCATGCCGCACACCGATTGCCGGTCTTGCAATCATCGATCAGGGACAATTACGCTTTAACGGTATGATTCTCACCCCTGATGGCACACAGGCACATCACGTCAGCGGCGAAGGCTCCATCGCGGATGCTGCTGCAATTGGTGAAGATGCCGCCAAGCGCGTACGTGCCATGGCAGGCTCAGACTTTTTCAAAGACTGGTAAGATCGGGATTGGCTGATTTGGAAATTGCATCCTCGGTAAAACTGCCGGAAGGCAAAGGAAGACGCATTTTAGTGACGCGGCCGCAACCAGCGGCAGCGCGCACTGCTCGTCTTTTGCAAGAGGCCGGATTTATCGCGGATGTTTTTCCACTCACACAAACACAAGCGCTATCCCCCAAAGTCGAGATGCTGGATTATGTGGCGGTTACCGCCACCAGCATCAATGCTTTTCGCCATGCTGATCCCGCACTCCTTGAAAGCTTAAAACATCTGCCGCTTTTTGCCGTTGGTGTACGCACCGCCGAAGTGGCGCGTGAATACGGCTTTCAAACGGTCATTGAAGGCGGCGGGGATGCCGTAAGGCTTGCCCAAACAATCGCCGCTCATTTGCCGCCTCAGGCACATATCATCTATCTGGCAGGACGCGTGCGCCAGCCGGTTTTTGAAGAGCGCGTTCACACGACCGGCATCATCATGCAGGTCTATGATATTTACGATACGGTTGCGACAAATGTTCAACCGGATGCGATCATCAATCAGCCATATGCGGCGGTGTTATTATATTCCGGTGTTGCCGCCAGCAGCCTTATCAGCGTGCAGGAAAAGACACCCGCCCCGCTTTTTCAGGCCAGCGTGAAGTTTTTCTGTATCGCCCCGCGTGTCGCTGAACTGCTGCCTGAACACTGGAAAAACAACAGTTTTTCTGCTGATCACCCCGATGAAAACGGAATTTTTAGGCTATTTCAGCATATTTAACCAAAAATGAGGCAACGATTCCTTCATATCAAGGTTATATCTGCTAAGTTGCTGACCATATAGATTGCTAATTGCTGCGTTAATCATGACGAGAGGACCAATGGCAAAATCCGGAACACCGCGACACTCAAAGCCAATACGCAAACCCGTGACGATCGAACATGATCCCGCGCCGCGCCAAGGAGCAGGTGACGCTGTGAACCCGAAGCTGCACACGCATGAAGCGGAGCCGGTCGGCGATTTTACCAAAGCGAAAACCGCCCGCCCAGGCACGGTTAAAACTGAAGCGGCGAAATCACCGGCTGCCAAACCAACCGCCGCCTCAGCGCAGCAAAACACAGCAAAGCCCGATAGATTAAAGGAAACAGGTTCCGTGTCACAATCCCATATGCAGGCCGAACCAAAACCACAATCAAGCACGGCTTCCAGCGCATCTGCCAGTGCATCGGCCAGCGCATCGGCAAAAACCAACGAACCGGCTTCAAAACCGGCCGCAGTGAAAAACACCCGCAATACCGGCTCCAATCTGATGGCGGGCATAGCAGGCGGCGTCATTGCTCTGGCAGGGGCTGCGGCTTTACAATGGGGCAATGTTATTCCTTCGCCTGGTGCGCGCGTTACCGCCGAGCAATTAGCCCATCTGGAACAGGAAGTTTCCGCCCTTAAAATCGCACCAGTTTCGGCCAGACTAGATCAGGCAGGCCAGCAAAAACTTGATCAGGCGGCAGGTCTTGCACAGACAACCGCCACCAAACTGGATGAGCTGGGCAATGCCACAACGGCAAAACTGAACGCCCTGCAAAAACAGATCGACAATCTGCCAACTGCAACCAGCGCCAATGTCGATGCTGACATTGACGGATTGACCGCCAAAATTGCAGCACTTGAAACACAGCTTGCAACAGCGACATCAAAAGCCAATGAAGCCGCTGCCAATGTTTCTACCGATCAAAGCTCGATCACCGCATTGCAAGATCAGTTTTCGGCTTTGCAGGAAAAAATCTCCGAGACAGTCCACCAACCTGACATAGCCACTTTAATTGCCGCCAATGCACTTAAAAACGCCATTGATCGCGGCGGCTCTTTTGTGAATGAGTTGGAAACATTCACCTCTCTGCGCCCTGCTGATCCGGCTATTGAAATGCTTACCCAACATGCAGGTACGGGCATTCCGACCGTTGCGGATTTAAACGCATGGTTTAATCCTGTGGCCGATAAAATCGTTGCAACAGCCAATAAGCCAGCCCCAGATGCAGGCCTGTGGGAGCAGCTGATGGCAAGCGCCAAAGGACTTATCAGCGTGCGCCCTGTCGGTGATGTCAGCGGCACAGGCGTTGGCCCGACCACCGCCCGCATGGAATCGGCACTGCATTCGGCAGATCTGGAACGCGCCATTAATGAATGGGAACAACTTCCGGCCGATGCCAAAGCTGTCAGTCAGGAATTTGCCGGTCAGATGAAATTGCGCCGTGATGCCGATCAGCTGCTTACCCGTCTGATGACTCAGAGCCTGCAACCGAAAGCGGATGCAGACACACCTCAGGCTGCACAATAAGGAGCGCTCGCATGATAAGAATTTTTATCTATGTGCTGATTATTGTCGCCTTAGGCTTAGGCTTTGGTTGGCTGGCTGATCGACCAGGTGATCTGGTGATGATGTTTGGCGGCCAGCGCTACCGCATCAGCCTGATGGTGGCTGCGGCCAGCATTGTCGCCATTGTTGCAGGTTTTATGCTGTGCTGGTGGCTGATTAAAAACATCTATCAATCGCCGCATATTTTGCGCCGTCATTTTCGTGCCCGCAAGCGCGACCGTGGCTATCAATCCTTATCCACCGGCCTGATTGCAGCCGGTGCAGGTGACGCAGAAGCTGCGCACCGTATGACGGCACAGGCTGCAAAACTGATCAGTGCCGATCAGGAACCGCTGATCAAATTACTGGAAGCACAAACCGCCATGCTTGAAGGCCGTGCCGATGATGCACGCAAAGGCTTTGAGGCGATGGTGGAAGACCCTGAAACACGTTTACTGGGTTTGCGTGGTCTTTATATTGAATCGCTGCGTATGGGCGCCTATGACGCTGCCCGCAACTACGCGGCCGAAGCAGTGCGCCATGCGCCACAGCTCGAATGGGCATCATCTGCCGTTCTTGGCCAGCTCTGCGCTCAAGGCAATTGGGATGCAGCACTTAATCTGGTTGAAGCGCGCAAGCAATCACTGCGCCAAAGCAAAGAAGTGGCCAAAAAAGAACGCGCAGCTCTGCTGACCGCCAAAGCTATGGCAAAACTTGAAACCGAGCCGCTTGAAGCACGTAGCATTGCACTGGAAGCGCATAAGCTTAATCCCGATCTTATTCCGGCATCTGTTGTTGCTGCACGCGCTCTTTTTGCCCAAGGCGAAGTGCGCAAAGCATCCAAAATTCTGGAAGCCGCGTGGAAAAAAGAGCCTCATCCTGAAGTTGCCGATGTTTATGTGCATGGCCGCAGTGGCGACACTGCCCATGACCGCTTGAAACGCGCACGCCATCTGGTGTCACTTCGCAGCAATAATGTCGAAAGCAATCTGGCCTTGGCACGCGCTGCCTATGATGCCAATGAATTTAACGTGGCACGCGATCAGGTTGAGCAGGTCTTGAATGCCGCGCCGCGCAAAAGCGCTTATCTGTTGCTTGCCGATATTGAAGAAGCCGATAGCGGCGATCAGGGGTTGGTACGTCAATGGCTGAGCAAAGCGCTTAAAGCACCGCGCGATCCGGTTTGGACAGCCGATGGCTATGTGTCACAAATATGGGCTCCGGTTTCGCCTGTTACCGGCCGCCTCAACAGTTTTGAGTGGAAAGTGCCGGTGGAAGAACTGGCTCCGATGATTGAATCAGAGCCGCAAGAAGTGCTTGGGTCGCAAGATGACGCCGCTGACTGGACAGAAACCGTCCCTGTGCTCGATCTCACAGCGGAAAAGCCAGTCACGCCGCCTAAAAAGCAAAAAGCGCCTCAGCCTCCTGTTGCTGAAACAAAAGAACAGGAATCCGATAGCAGTGAGCCGGAAACCGCCAAACCTGCTGCACCCAAATCTGACAAAAACAAAAAACGTGACATTCCGCTGACGGTTGTGGATGATCCGGGTGTGCATCCGGATGATGTCGGTGCCATTAAAACTAATAATATGCGCTTATTTTAAGCGCTACATCGGGGAACTGCATGCTAGATCGGCTACTTGATTTTATGAAAGACATTCAGCAGAGCGTCATGGGGGAGCCTGCTGAGAATTTTTCTGATGATGATCCCCGTCTGGCAGCAGCAGCCCTTCTTTTACACATCATGGATGTGGACGGGGATCGTCGTGAAGCGGAACGCGATGTGCTTTACCGCACCCTGTCGGAAGCCTATGCCCTGCCCCGAGAAGCCGTCGAACGTCTGATTAAAGCCGCTGAAAAAGCCGATCAGGAAGCTATCGATATTTACGGATTTTCGATGGTGCTGAAACGGCATCTCAATCAGGCTGCACGGCTCGAATTTATCGAGCTGATGTGGGAAATGGTTTACAGCGACGGCGAAGCTCATGAACTGGAAGATGCCGTGATGTGGCGGCTGGCCGATCTGCTGGAAGTGGCAGAACCGGATCGCATGACCATCAAGCAGCGCGTTGAAAAACGCTTTTGCCCGCAAGCATAAATCCGGTTCTTATTCACCCATATCAAAGGCTGCAATTTTTAGTCTTTGCCGAGGAAGACTTTCCACGTCATGGCGCCGAGCGCCGCTCCTAATAATGGTGCCAGCCAAAACAGCCAGAGTTGGCCAAGAGCTGCTGTTTCTGCAAAGAGTGCCACACCTGTTGAACGCGCCGGATTAACCGAGGTATTAGTCACCGGTATCGATATCAGATGAATGAGGGTCAGGCTCAAGCCAATAGCAATCGGTGCAAAACCTTTAGGCGCTTGTTTTGATGTTGCCCCTAAAATGATCAGCAGAAAAAATGCGGTCAGCACGATCTCAATAATCAGTGCCGAAACCATATTAAACTCACCGGGGGACAAGTCTCCATAACCATTTGAAGCGAAGCTTTCAGGTGCAAAGGTGTCGTTGCCGGAAGCAATGATGAACAGCACCAGTGAAGCCGCTATAGCCCCTGCCAGTTGTGCCGCCCAATATGGCAATAGCTCACGACTTTGCATGCGGCCACCGATCAAAAGCCCCAGCGAAACAGCCGGATTGAAATGGCCGCCGGAGATATGCCCGACCGCATAAGCCATAGTCAGAACACTTAAACCGAAAGCAAAGGCAACGCCTAAAAAGCCAATGCCAAGCTCAGGAAATGTTGCAGCCAGAATTGCACTGCCGCAACCACCAAAAACCAACCAGAAGGTGCCGATAAATTCAGCCGTCAATTTATTAAGCATTTGTTAATCCTTCAATTAATAAAGTATTGTTTTTTTAAAATATTATTTAAACAAAGAATTACTATTAATTTGCACAGCCAATAAATGTATTCAATTCGAAATATTTATGTAATATTAATTTTAAACTGCTGCAGTGGATGAGTTAACAAAATAGTCGACCTAAGCCTTATTTAATTATAGACTGATTGAAAATGCTCTTTATTATTAGGAGCAACTAAGCCTGCCTTAAAACGTAGCGAGAATGCACAAAAAATGGATTTTAGCGTGTTATCATCATCTCATATCCGGCCTATAGCTGTGTTACTGCCGCTGCTGGCTTTCATGCAGGGGTGCAGCGTTAATACCTATGCTGAAAAAATCACGCTGGATAAAACGATTATGCCAACCGAATGCGCCGGCTGGGAAAAGATCGAACTCAAACAACGAACATCACTTTTCCTGATGCGTGAAGATCCGCGTCTGATCGTTGAAATCGACAGCCACAATCTTAAAGGCAAAAACCTCGGCTGCTGGCAATAATCATGCCTATGGTTTTCATGGTGCATACGATAAGGTATTGCGATGCATCCTGATATTATTGCTCTGCGCTCTTTTTACGATAGTAAACTCGGCATGATGGCCGAGCGCTCCATCACCATGACACTGAGCGCCCTTTGGGCGCGCATGCCCGATGAGCGCCTTGTAGGGCTTGGCTATACACTGCCTTTTCTTGACCGTTTCAAAGGCGATGCAGAGCGCACCTTTGCCTTCATGCCTGCCGGTCAGGGTGCCGTTGCATGGCCGCAACGGCAAGCAAACACCACAGCTCTGGTTTTTGATGAAGAATTGCCGCTGCCGGACACCTCCATTGATCGCATCCTGATGATACATTCACTGGAGTTTTCTGAAAACCCGGCCGAGACACTCAATGAGATGTGGCGGGTTCTTGCTCCCAATGGCCGCCTTTTGATTGTCGTGCCGAACAGGCGCGGTATCTGGGCCCGTTTTGAGCACACGCCTTTTGGCAGCGGGCGACCTTATAGTCGCGGCCAAATTATGTCCGCGCTACGTGAAGCCAATTTTACTGTGACAGCCACCAAAGATGCCCTGCATTTTCCGCCCACCTCAAAAAGCTGGCTGCAAAAGCCTGTCTCGGGGCTAGAACGGATTGCCCGTACATGCTGGCCGGTTTTTGCCGGTGTTTTGGTGGTGGAAGCGCAAAAGCGACTTTATCAAGGAGTGCCTGTAGCAAGGCGCACTTCACGGCGGGTTTTTGTGCCGGTTCTGACCCCGCAAGGCACTGCACGCAGTTCAGCCCGAAATGCGGCTCTACATAAAAGAAATAAAAACGGTCAGGCACAAAGCACCTGACCGCTTGTAAGAATTGTGATTAAAGATCAAAGCTCGCGATTACCGGCACATGGTCAGACGGACGCTCCCAACCGCGTGCTTCACGCAAGACCTGCAAATCCTTGATGTGATTTTCCAAATCCTGTGAGCCCCAAACGTGATCCAATCTGCGGCCACGGTCGGATGCATCCCAATCCTTGGCGCGGTAGCTCCACCACGTGTAAATCTTCTGATCCGCCGGAATAAGATGACGCATCAAATCGCTCCAGCCACCTTTGACGCGCAGATCTTCCAGCGTTTCGGTTTCAATCGGCGTATGGCTGACGATTTTCAACATCTGCTTATGTGACCAGACATCGTTTTCCAGTGGCGCAATATTGAGATCACCAACCAGAATAGATGAAAAACCGTCGCCTTGATCAGCAACGACATTGCGCATTTCTTCCAGAAAACCAAGCTTATGGGCAAATTTAGGATTGATATCCGGCTTTGGTTCATCGCCACCGGCAGGCACATAAAAATTATGTATGCGGATTTTTTTATTTCCGGCTTCCACCACCGAGCTTAGATGGCGGCAATCGCCCATATCGCAAAAACCGATTACATTGACATCGCTTAAGCGGCGGCGCGAAATTGTAGCAACACCGTGATAACCCTTTTGACCGCTAATCGCGATATGCTCATAGCCAAGCGCTTTAAAAGCATCATGAGGAAATAAATCATCCGGACATTTTGTTTCCTGCAAACACAAAACATCAGGCTGATAGGTTTGCAAAAACTGCTCGACCAAAGGCAGCCGCAGGCGCACAGAGTTGATATTCCAGGTCGCAACAGAAAATGCCATTTCACTCACTCGCTTTCATTAAAAAACGCGAGCACAGTAGCACTAAAGTCAAAAATAAAAACCGCTCTTCTCACGCATCCACAATAGAGACGGAAAAAAGCGGTTTCCCTGTTCTTTATTTATTTTTCTTGCCCTTCATGGCAATGCGCTGATAGTCAATTTTGAACATATCATCGGTAAAACGTACGCCGGTGCGCACATTGAAAACCATTACCGTGGTATCAAGGTTTTGCGCATCAGTGATTGTCCACTGCTTCAGCTCATAGGTCTTGGGATCAAACATCATGGTGATTTTGGAATCACCGAAAATCGACTTATCACCGACCACCAAAGTGGTCATGTCCGGTTCTTGTTTGATCTGTTTCAGGCGGCCGCCGCCTAAATCAATACGATCATCAAGAAGCATTTTAAGCGGTGTGGTCGAGAGTTTGTACTGATCCCATGTATCGAGCTTGCGGTTGTTAATCACCACAGACTGACCATCGGAAATCACACGGATCGGCGAGTTTTCATAGTTGAAACGAATTTTACCCGGACGCTCCAGATAAAATGTGCCGCCCTGCTGGTCGCCCTTCGGGCCGAACTGAACAAACTCACCTGTCATAGTGCGAATTCCGGAAAAATGATCTGCAATTTTCTGCGCTTGTGCATCGGCATTTTGTGCCTGCGCACTTACCGGTACCAGCGCTGCCATTGGCAAACTCATACCAACAGCTGCACAAACTGTTCCTGCAACAGAGATCGTTTTTACTTTATCAACCAGCTTGGAAAACAGCATATTCATTCGCTTCCAAATCTCTCTTTTCATTATCATCAAATATTATGTAGGTCGCCAGTTTGTCGTTAGTAAGGCGCTCGACATCACATCTGCCACAATCAACTTCAGGTACGCTCAGACCTTCTCAGGCACTTTGCCTTAGTAGTCGTCACCGTCGGTTGGCACTAAAATTTCGCGCTTACCGGCATGATTGGCCGGACTGATCAGGCCTTCTTCTTCCATCCGTTCAATGATGGTGGCTGCACGGTTATAACCAATGCCGAGACGACGCTGAATATAAGAGGTCGAAACCTTTTTATCACGCAATACGACAGCCACAGCCTGATCATAAGGATCATCGGAATCTTCCAGATTGGAAGTGCCGCCGGGCCCCATTCCTTCATCTTCATCGTCTTCAGTAATGGCATCCAGATATTCCGGCACACCTTGGCTCTTCAGGTGCTGCACAACCTGTTCAACCTCTTCATCGCCGACAAATGGCCCGTGAACGCGCTGAATACGACCGCCACCCGCCATAAACAACATGTCACCCATGCCAAGCAGCTGCTCGGCGCCCTGCTCACCCAAAATGGTGCGGCTATCAATTTTAGAAGTGACCTGAAAGGAAATACGGGTCGGGAAGTTGGCTTTGATCGTACCGGTGATGACATCCACAGACGGGCGCTGTGTTGCCATGATCACATGGATACCCGCCGCACGCGCCATCTGTGCCAGACGCTGCACCGCACCTTCAATATCCTTACCCGCAACCATCATCAAATCAGCCATTTCGTCGATGATAACGACGATATAAGGCATTGGCTGCAAATCGAGCTCTTCTGTCTCGTAAATTGCTTCGCCGGTGTTTCGGTCAAAACCGGTTTGCACGGTACGGGAAATTGATTCACCGCGTTTTTGCGCCTGCGCGACACGGGCATTGAAGCCGTCAATATTACGCACGCCCACTTTGGACATATTACGGTAGCGCTCTTCCATCTCGCGCACTGTCCATTTCAGCGCGACAACCGCCTTTTTCGGATCAGTCACCACAGGCGTAAGCAAATGCGGAATACCGTCATAAACCGACAATTCCAGCATTTTCGGATCAATCATGATCAGACGACATTCCTGCGGCGTCATCCGATAGACCAACGACAAGATCATCGTATTGATGGCCACCGATTTACCCGAACCAGTCGTACCCGCCACCAGCACGTGAGGCATCTTGGCAATATCGGCAATCACCGGTTCGCCATTGATATTTTTACCCAGCGCCAGCGCCAGCTTGGCCTTGTTCTGTTCAAAGTCACGGCTCGCCAGCATCTCACGCAAATAGACCATTTCACGTTTCTGATTTGGCAATTCAATACCAATGGCATTACGCCCCGGAACCACCGCCACACGTGCAGCAATAGCGCTCATGGAACGGGCAATATCATCGGCCAAACCAATGACACGCGAAGATTTAATACCAGGTGCCGGTTCAAGTTCATAAAGCGTTACCACCGGCCCCGGCTTAACGCTAATAATCTCGCCGCGCACACCAAAATCTTCCAGCACACCTTCCAGCATACGGGCATTTTGATCCAACACATCTTTCGACAATGTCGCATCGCGCATTACCGCTTTCGGCTCGGCCAATAGTTGCAAAGACGGCAGTTCGAAAGCGCCGCTGCGTTTACCACGCGCGGCACGGGCATTGCTACGGTTTGAAAATGCACGTTTAGTCGTTTGCGCGACTGCTGCTGGCTGCTCCTCATCCGACCAGTCATCATGATCATCATCACCCCCCATCGCAAATGGCGGTTCATCATGCGCGATATCATCGCCACCAAAGCCAGGTTCACGACGACGGCCGCTACCACGCAGATCACCAAAAGGATCATCATCGCGGCGCGCATCGCGTTTTTTGGTTGAACCCGTCAAGCGACGCATTAGTGCCTGTGCACTTAAATACCAATGGGTAACAGCACCGACAAACTGGAAGCGCGAAGGTGCTGGCTCGTCATCCTCTTCATCTTCATCGTAATAATCATAGTCCTCCGGCTCGGCATCATCGGCCGGCTGTGCACCAGATTTAATCAGACCGTTTTTACGGCCTGTCAGACCACCGGCAAAAGCACAAAGCCAAATAGCGGGAAACAGTAAAACCAGTGCGATAACAGAAGCGATAGCGCCGTGCGGAAACACGCCCAGAAAAAGGCCGGGCAGTTTCAGCATCATATCACCGAAAACACCGCCCAAGCCGATTTGCATCGGCCAGCTTGGCGGTACAGAAAAACAACTGGCAATGGCAGCAAACAGTAATGCCGATAAAATCCATGCCATAATTCTTTTTGGCAAACGGCCGATTTTACCCTGAACCATCAGCAAAATGCCCCAGAACACCAAGGGCAAAAGGGCTGTAACACTGGCAAGCCCCAAAAACTGCATGGCGAAATCGGCAAAAACCGCACCCGGATAACCAAGCGCATTGGTCGCTTCTTGCGATGTTGCATGGCTAAAACTCGGGTCAGTTACATTCCATGTAGCCAGCGCACCGATCGCCAAACCGACCAGAACCAGCAAAAACAGTCCGAGCAGAATATCGACCTGACGCCGCAACAACGTCATCAATCGTAATCTGTCACCATTTAGCCGTTCATCGTTGACCGGATATCCCTGCCGCATGAAATCTGTCCTGAATAACCCTGCTCTTTAAGCTCCTGCAAAATCAGCATGCCAAACACGATAATTTTGCAGATTCGGGACATCATAAAACACCGATAGTTAAGACCTCATTAACCATCGCCGAGCGCGATTATATATAAGAACTAAATTCGCGACCGTTTAAGCTTAATGTCATCAGATCTTTCTTTGCTTATTAAAATAGCAAATAAGATATGCTTGTATCAAACGTTTTGAACAATGCAAAAAGTGGAAAAAATCTCCTTCACGCAAACATGCATAAAGCGCATAAAGCGTAGTTTTTCCATGTATTTTTTTAAACTCATTCAAACACTGTTCAATTAAAAAAGCACATTTTTGCTTATCTGGATGTTTCGCTATTGCTTTGATAATTTGACGCAATTGCCAAGTTGCGAAATAAGTCGTGACCATATGAGATTTCTTGCTTAAAGCGCCTATGTTTTTCTCATATTTACTTTTTAGTTCATTGATTGCTTTAAGGCTTTCAATTTCCTTCTCAGCACTAAGCGACGATAAAATACTCCCTTCCCTGATACGATAAGCAAGGAACGGTTGATTTAGATAATAAGCTGTTTCGGCATATGCTGACAAAAGAGGAACAACAGCTACATCTTCAAATATTTTTCCGACCGGAAATTCTGTTCCAACCTTAAATAAATTTCTATTATAAACCTTTGACCAGGCATGTAATCTCGTACTTTTAACAGTTAAGTTATATAAAGAATTATCAATATTATGATGAAAACCTGGCTTTCCATCAAAACTAGTGCGCTGAAAGCCTTTACGTATCATACGTGGTGTAGGATCCTGATACCAAGTATTATAATCAAAAAATATAATATCAGGCTTGGATAATTGAATGCAATTAATCAAATTATTAATTGCACTATCAAGTATCTTATCATCAGAATCTAAAAACCAAACATATTGCCCGTTGGAGTGCTTGAGTAAACTGTTACGCGCATAGCTTAAGCCACGGTTCTCTTGCGCTAATATAAAACGCGCACCTGAATCTAAAACAATTCTATGCTCAGAAATTTTTTGAACTGTATCATCCTTAGAACCATCATCGTAAATGATAACCTCACACTCATCAGTCATCTGATCAGCGATGCTATCCAAACACTCATTTATGTATTTAGAAACATTATAACATGGAACAAGGATACTTAATTTAACATCACGATGATCAATATTCTGCATTTCTGACCATAATTTTTACCCGCAATGGGGTATCCATTTCTAATAATGATCCTTATTTATACCAAATAACAATCCAAAACCATATCTTCTTTCATATTAAGGCGAATGAAACACTCTACTTAAGTAGCAATATTTATTTTCAATTATAATGAAATCTATCTACGAACTCGGATCAAGCCTTCCTGCGTCACCGACGCGATCAGTATTCCGTCACGCGTATAGAAGGAGCCACGCGTAAAGCCTCGCGCGCCGGAAGCGCTGGGGCTGTCTTGCGTATATAGCAACCAATCATCCAGTTTACATGGCCGGTGAAACCACATCGAATGATCAAGGCTGGCAATCTGCAAATCAGGATCGAAAATCGAACGCCCATGCGCAAATAAAGACGTATCAAGCAGTGTCATATCCGACAGATAGGCCAGCACTGCCGCCTGTAATGTTCGCTCATCCGGCACCACATCCACTGCACGCACCCAGACCTGCTGGCGCGGCTCCAATTTTTCACGCGAGAAATAATGATCAAGCGAAACCGGCTTGATCTCAACCGGACGTTCGCGCTCCCAATATTTGCGCACAGCCGGTGGCGCTTTATTCAAGAACTTATCTTTCATGTCACCGTCGCTGAGCAATGCTTCCGGCATAACAACGCCAACCGGCATTGGCAGCTGATGATCAAACCCCGGCTCATCCAGCTGGAAGGAGGCCGAAAGGGTGAATATGTCTTTACCATGCTGCTTTGCCAGCACATGTCGCGTAGCAAAGCTCGAACCATCCCTGATCCGGTCCACCTCATAAATAATCGGAATAGACGGGTCCCCCGGCCGCATAAAATAACCGTGCAAAGAATGGACAAACTTGTCACGATCGACAGTACGCTGTGCCGCCACTAAGGCCTGCCCGATTACCTGCCCGCCAAACACACGCTGCCAGCCCACTTGCGGGCTATTACCGCGAAAAAGATTATGCTCCAACGTCTCCAGATCAAGAATGGTGAGAAGTTTTTGCATAGCGGACGGCGCAGATGCAGCAGATGGGTTCGCGTCATGTGACATAGACAAAACAACTCCCGATACACATATAAAAGACGACGAAATACGGAGGTTTGGTTATTAAAATCAATGATCAAAGCACGTTATCGTCAAAGATGCTCAAGCAAAATGCGTCAAAATTGCTGCGACAACAAGATATGCCTTTTGCTTGTGATATCATGTAGTAAATGCGAATATGCATATGTGCATAAGAACTGCAAAAAGGATGCCGGACATGAGTGCTAAAAAAAGCCAAGCTAAAACAGAGCAAGCTGACCTGACAGCCGATCTGGTAATTGCGGGTGCTGGCTATGTCGGGCTCACCACCGCAGTTGCTGTCAAAGCTGCCTCGCCGCATTTAAACGTGACCATTGTTGACGGTGCGCCAGCCGGTGCATGGAAAAAAGACCCGCGCGCCTCTGCGATTGCAGCCGCTGCCTCGCGTATGCTCAACCAGCTTGGCTGCTGGAAAGAAATTCTGCCGGACGCTGAACCAATCACTGAAATGGTGATTACAGATTCGCGCACATCCGATCCTGTGCGTCCTGTTTTCTTGACTTTTGACGGTGAAGTGGAGCCCGGCGAACCTTTTGCCCATATGGTCGAAAATCGTGTTCTTAATGGCTCCCTGCACAAACGTGCGAGCGAATTAGGCATCAAATTTATCGAAGCCACCAGTGTGGATGGTTTTGAAACACTGCCACAGGAAGTGCAGGTTCACCTCTCATCGGGTGAAACCATTCACACCAAATTGCTGGTAGCAGCCGACGGCGCAAAATCGAAATTGCGCGATCTGGCCGGCATTAAAACCGTTGACTGGGAATATGGACAGTCCGGCATTGTCTGCAATGTTGCCCATGAAAAACCACATAACGGCGTAGCCATTGAACATTTCCTGCCTTCAGGCCCATTTGCCATTTTGCCCCTGAAAGGCAATCGCTGCTCTTTGGTCTGGTCTGAACGCACAGCGGATGCTGAGCGCTTGATTAAAGAAGATGACTTCATCTTTGAAGCCGAGCTGGAACAACGCTTCGGCCATCATCTGGGGCCATTACGTGTCGATGGTATGAAACGCGCCTTCCCGCTTGGCCTTTCGCTCTCACGCGAGTTTGTCAAACCGCGCTTTGCGCTTGTGGGTGATGCGGCACACCGCATTCATCCCGTGGCAGGCCAAGGTCTGAATCTCGGCTTTAAAGATGCCGCAGCACTTGCACAGGTGATTGTCGAAACTGATCGTCTGGGGCTCGATATCGGTTCCTTTGCAGCCCTGGAGCGCTATCAGGCATGGCGTCGTTTTGATACGGTACGTATGGGCGTCACCAGTGACGTTTTAACCAGATTGTTCTCCAACGATCATCTGGCGCTGCGCACAGCGCGTACCATCGGTCTGGGGCTGGTGGATCGTCTGCCGGTATTGAAACAATTCTTCATTCGCCAGGCCTCCGGCCTGACACAAGATATTCCACGCCTTTTACAAGGTGAGCAAATCTAAGTTTGCGTATTTTAGATGATAAAAAAGGCAGGGAAATCCCTGCCTTTTTTATTGAAGTTTTCAAGAGGCCGATTGCCGTGATTACACGCGGCGCTCAACCATCATCTTCTTGATTTCGGCAATCGCCTTGGCAGGGTTCAGACCCTTAGGGCAAGTCTGCGCACAGTTCATAATAGTGTGGCAACGGTAAAGACGGAACGGATCTTCAAGGTTATCCAGACGCTCACCTTTTGCTTCATCGCGGCTGTCAATCAACCAGCGATAAGCCTGCAACAGAACAGCAGGGCCCAAATAGCGGTCGCCATTCCACCAATAGCTCGGGCAAGATGTCGAGCAGCAAGCACACAAAATGCACTCATACAAGCCATCAAGCTTAGCGCGATCTTCATGGCTCTGCAGCCATTCTTTCGCAGGCTCTGGGGAAACAGTCTTCAGCCATGGTTCAATAGAGCGGTGCTGAGCGTAGAAATTGCTCATATCCGGCACTAAATCCTTGACCACTTTCATATGTGGCAAAGGATAAACCTTAACTGTGCCCTTAACCTCATCCATACCTTTGGTACAAGCGAGCGTATTGGCACCGTCAATATTCATGGCGCAAGAGCCGCAAATACCTTCACGGCATGAACGACGCAGGGTCAGGGTCGGGTCAACTTTGTTTTTAATCCAAAGCAAACCATCAAGAACCATAGGGCCGCAATCATCGCGATCGACAAAATAGGTGTCCATGCGCGGATTTTCATCATCATCCGGCGACCAGCGATAAATTTTAAACTCTTTCAGATTATTGGAGCCGCTTGGGCGTTCCCAGGTTTTACCCTGTTTAATCTGCGAATTCTTGGGAAGTGCTAATTCAGCCATTGCTCTGTCCCCCGATCAATATACACGCGCTTTTGGCGCAATTTTTGCAAGGCTGATGCCGCCGTCTTCTTCTTTGACAAGCGGATCAACATGCACCGGACGATAACCGAGCTTCACGTCGCCATTTTCCGACAACCATGCCAGTGAGTGCTTGCGCCAGTTGACGTCATCACGATCCGGATAATCCTCATGCGCATGTGCGCCGCGGCTTTCCTTACGGGCTTCCGCTGCCACCACAGTGGTGATCGCATTGGCCATCAGGTTTTCCAGTTCCAGTGTTTCCACAAGATCAGAGTTCCAGATCATCGAACGGTCGGTTACTTTAATATCCGGCATTTCCTTCCAGATGGCGGCCATACGGACACAGCCCTCCTTCAAGGATTCGGATGTACGGAACACAGCCGCCTCTTCCTGCATAGTGCGCTGCATCTTATCACGCAGCACAGCCGTTGGTGTGGAACCATTGGCAAAACGCAGACGGTCAAAACGCTCCATGATCACATCACAGGCAGCTTCGTTAATGGCAGGAATTTTTGCTTCACGGTCGATCACTTCACCAGCGCGGATTGCAGCCGCACGGCCAAAGACCACCAAGTCGATCAGCGAGTTGGAGCCAAGGCGGTTTGCACCGTGAACGGACGCACAACCAGCTTCACCAACAGCCATCAGACCCGGCTGTACGCGATGCGGATCGGCTTCAGTCGGGTTCAGCACTTCGCCCCAATAGTTGGTCGGAATACCGCCCATATTGTAGTGAACTGTCGGGATAACCGGAATGGGTTCCTTGGTCAGATCTACACCGGCAAAAATCTTGGCGCTTTCTGAAATACCTGGCAGGCGCTCATGCAGAACAGCCGGATCCAAGTGATCAAGGTGCAGATAGATATGATCTTTATCTTTACCAACGCCGCGACCAGCGCGGATTTCCAGTGTCATACAACGCGAAACCACGTCACGCGACGCCAGATCCTTGGCAGAAGGAGCATAACGCTCCATGAAGCGCTCGCCTTCTGAGTTAACCAGATAGCCGCCTTCACCGCGCGCACCTTCTGTAATCAGGCAGCCTGCACCGTAAATACCGGTCGGGTGGAACTGAACAAATTCCATATCCTGCAAAGGCAGCCCCGCACGAGCCACCATACCGCCACCGTCACCGGTGCAAGTATGGGCTGATGTCGCGGAGAAATAAGCACGGCCATAACCACCGGTCGCCAACACAACCATTTTGGCCGAGAAGCGGTGGATGGTACCGTCATCGAGGTTCCATGCCACAACACCGGTGCAGACACCGTCAGTCATGATCAGATCAAGCGCGAAATATTCAATGAAGAACTGCGCGTTGTTTTTCAAAGACTGGCCGTAAAGCGTGTGCAAAATGGCGTGACCGGTACGGTCAGCAGCTGCGCAAGTACGCTGTACCGGCGGGCCATCACCAAAGTTCTGCATGTGACCGCCGAACGGACGCTGATAAATCTTGCCTTCTTCGGTACGTGAGAACGGCACACCGTAATGTTCCAGCTCGTAAACAGCAGCCGGTGCTTCACGCGCCAGATATTCCATCGCATCCATGTCGCCGAGCCAGTCCGAACCTTTGACGGTATCGTACATGTGCCACTGCCATGAATCCGGCCCCATATTGGACAGCGAAGCGGCAATACCGCCCTGCGCCGCAACGGTGTGCGAACGGGTCGGGAAAACTTTAGTGATACAGGCTGTTTTGAAGCCCTGTTCAGCCATACCGAGCGTTGCGCGCAAGCCCGCACCACCCGCACCAACGACAACTACATCAAATTTATGGTCAACATAGGTATAAGTACGACCACCAAATTTAACTTTATCAGCGCCTGCTGCTTTATTTTCTGTTTTAGCCATCGGGCTTATCAACCTCCGAAGCTGAGCTTGAGAACCGCAAATACAGCGGCAAAGCCAATCACAAACGAGAAGAATGTGTTGAGCATCACCAGAGCGATTTTCATGCCTTCGCTATGAATATAATCTTCCACAACAACCTGCATGCCAAGACGCATGTGGTAGGCGCCTGTTGCGATGAAAAGTGCCATAATGATGGCAATCACCGGATGGCCAAGTGTTGCTTTTACTGTCGCATAATCAGCGCCATTGAGAGAAACCAGCAAGCCAACAAAGAAAAGAACCAGCGGCACCAGAGCCACAGCGCTCATACGCTGTGCCCAAAAGTGGCCGGTGCCTTCTTTGGCAGAACCAAGTCCGCGAACCTTACCAAGAGGAGTACGCATATCTTTCATAGTCATCTCCTTTTAGCGCACCGAATAACCGATGACCCAAACCAGCACAGTTGCAACCAATGAAAAAATCAAAGTCGCCCATGCAATCTTGGAAGCAGTATGTTTTTCCATTGCCGCACCCATGTCCCAGATGAAGTGACGGATACCGCCAGCCATATGGTGCAACAAAGCCCAAGTGTAGCAAAACAGGATAATACGACCGATAATGGAGCCGTAAATCATGTTGACAAAATTGAAGCATTCTTCACTGATCGCAGCTGACAAAAGCCAGGCAGCGAGCAAAACCGTACCGGCATAAAGCGCGATACCGGTCAGTCGCTGCATGGTCGACATGGCCATCGTAATGGTCCAGCGATACACCGACAAATGGGGAGATAAAGGGCGCTGACGCGTTGATGTAGGTTGAGTCATGGCTTTTCGTAGGCTTCCCTTGCGTAACGTCCCGATCATAAGGGCTCGTAAATCCACGAACTCTTAAAGACATTAGTGCGCAATCCAGTCCTCACTTGCGCACCCGATCGGGTAAAATACGTTGAGATCGCAAAATACGATCATCTACTTGGTGGTTTACTGCTCTTTTGTGACCACGTCAAAGTCGCTTTTGGCTTAGATTTAAACATTTAGTCGCAGCTTTTGCCAAAATCCGCCATTCAGTGCACTTCAATCGGTTAAAACAGGAAACCCTTAAAAGTTGCTGATTTTAATCAACTTTTTAATCCTATATCCGGCACTTGCTTTTTTCAGGTGCCGAAGCGAATCACATAGCTGGACCAGTCAGCAGCGGTTGCTACCTGCTCATAAAGCTTGCGTCCGTCTTCCGGCACGCGCGGAGCATTAAGCATCAATTTACTCCAGCCGCGCTCTTCGGCTTTATCGGCCAGCACATCAATCAGCGCCTTGGCAATGCCTTTGCCGCGATGCTCATGATGCACGTAAATGTGATCGACCTGACCGGCACGCATACCTGAAACAGGCTCAGGCAGATCATAGAAAATCGTGAAACCGACGATTTCGCCGTTCAGACGTGCGCCTAAAATTTCGGCACTGCGATCCTGCAACAAATGTTCAGCATAATATTCATCAGGACGGCGCGGTGCGCCACGCTTCAAAGCTTGCGCGTAGCTTGCCAGCAAAGGGGCAAATTCATGGGCATCACGCAAATGCAACAAAGCAATATCAAAAGCATGCTCATTCGTCATTTAGGTCAGTCCTCCAAATCATATATGCCTCATCAGCATAAACCAGTTTCAAGAACGATCGTCTTGTTATTCCAAACTGACTTACCTTCTAGAGCATTTCAGACAAAAGTGCGAAGCGCTTTTACGTCACGGGTAAAAGCCAGCTATTTATCATCCGGTCTTAATAAAAAAGGGCACAGCCTGAACTGCACCCTTTTGAAATTCAATCGCCAAGGAAGGCTTATTTCCAATCGCGAATATCAACAAAATGGCCGGCAACAGCAGCGGCTGCGGCCATCGCAGGCGACACCAGATGGGTGCGGCCTTTAAAACCCTGACGACCTTCAAAGTTACGGTTTGAAGTCGAAGCGCAACGCTCGCCCGGTGCCAGACGATCATCATTCATCGCCAAGCACATTGAGCAGCCCGGCTCGCGCCAGTCAAAACCTGCTTCGATGAAAATCTTGTCCAGACCTTCTGCTTCAGCCATTTCTTTCACGAGGCCTGAGCCCGGAACGATCATCGCATTGACGGTGGAAGCAACTTTTTTGCCTTCAACCATGCGCGCAGCATCACGCAAATCTTCAATACGGCCATTGGTGCAAGAGCCGATAAAGACGCGATCAATCGCAATATCGGTGATCTTGGTGCCCGGCTTCAGATCCATATATTCCAGCGCACGCCATTTGGATGAACGCTTGGTATCATCCTTAATGTCATCCGGATTTGGAACAACATCGGTTACGAAAACCACATCTTCAGGCGAAGAGCCCCATGTGACAACCGGTGAAATTTCAGCTGCATCAAGGGTTACGACTTTATCGAAATGAGCGCCTTCATCGGAGCGAAGAGTCTTCCAATAAGAAATGGCCTGTTCCAGCTGCTCACCTTTCGGAGCGCGTGGCTTGCCACGGATATAATCAAATGTGGTATCATCCGGCGCAATCAGACCAGCGCGTGCACCGCCTTCAATTGACATATTGCAGACCGTCATACGGCCTTCCATGGTCAAGGAAGTGATTGCATCGCCAGCATATTCGATCACGTAACCAGTACCGCCAGCGGTGCCGATTTTACCGATGATTGCCAGTGTAATGTCTTTAGCGGTTACACCCGGTGCCAGTTTGCCATCCACACGCACCAGCATGTTTTTAGCCTTTTTCTGGATCAGTGTCTGAGTTGCCAGAACGTGTTCCACCTCAGATGTACCGATACCATGCGCCAAGGAGCCGAAAGCACCGTGGGTTGAGGTATGGCTGTCACCGCAAACAATGGTCATGCCCGGCAGCGTAAAGCCCTGTTCCGGACCAACGATATGCACAACGCCCTGTCGCTTGTCGCGTTCGGAATAATATTCAACGCCGAAATCAGCGGCGTTTTTCGCCAGTGCTTCAACCTGAATGCGGCTTTCTTCATTTTTGATACCGTTGATACGGTCAGGCGAAGTCGGCACGTTATGATCAACCACAGCCAGAGTGCGCTCCGGATGACGAACTTTACGTCCTGTCATACGCAGACCTTCAAAAGCCTGCGGGCTTGTCACTTCGTGGACAAGGTGGCGGTCAATATAGAGGAGGCAGGTACCATCATCCTGCTGATCCACCAGATGATCGTCCCAAATCTTGTCATAAAGTGTACGCGGCGCGCTCATTGCGGAGTATCCTTTGAACGGTTCTAAAAATAATGGTTGTCTATGCACTGACAGCACGGTTTCGTCAAGAAACAGCAAGCGCAACAGGGTGTCGCAGCAAGATTCCGAAACAAAATCGACCGAAAACATGCAAAAAACTTCGTTTGCACCCGGATTATAGCAGAATTACAGCCAGCAAGAATAGCGAAAAACGCTGTAAAACCCGCATTTTGAGCCATTCAGGCGGGATAAAAAGCCGCAGTACCAATGTTTTCTGTAACTTATCAGCTGTTTTGCATCATTCAGCACTGAAAAATTGCATATCCGCTTTTGTTTAACATGCGTTTTCACGCATCTTAATTGAGTCGGGATAAGGGACATTTTCGGTAATTCAGCCAATAAAAAAGGCGGCCCGAGAGCCGCCTTTTTCATATAGATTTTTACTGATCTTATTCAGCAGCAGCAGCTTTTGCAGCGGCTTCTTTAGCGGCAGCAATTTTGTCAGCTTCACGTTCTGCTTTGGTGCGGTTGTCTTTCTTTTCAGCAATACGAGCTGCTTTACCGGTCAGACCGCGCAGGTAGTAGAGCTTGGCGCGACGTACTTTACCGCGACGAACAACTTCAACACCTTCAACCAGTGGGGAGTAAACTGGGAATACGCGTTCAACGCCTTCACCGTAAGAAATCTTACGAACTGTGAAGTTTTCGTTGAGGCCTGCACCAGCGCGTGCAATGCAAACGCCTTCGTAAGCCTGTACACGTGTACGTGTACCTTCAGTTACGCGAACCAAAACACGTACAGTGTCACCTGGCTGAAAATCTGGAAGCTTGCGCTTTTCTTCGATTTTAGCAACCTGTTCAGCGTTGAGCTGGCTAATGATATCCATCGTTCTAATCCTTAGTAGTTCTTCTCAAACAGCCAGAGCGCCCAACGCTTCACTTGTAGCAACATGGCCACAAATTTATGCTTTTCAGCAGGGGCGGTTCACCATTTATTGATTTAGCGAACGTCCGGTTAGTTCCGGAACTGGCGTCGCAATACACTATTAGCACGAGTTAATCAACTCTATGTGCATCAGCAGCACGCAAGTTTTAATAGCTTCTTATATTTTTCTCCGGCCAATACGCCCCATATGCGTATCCTGAAAGCTCGACGCATATTTCAGCCCATAACCAAGCATCCGGTCAAAAGCGATATGCGCAAACCAGATCAGCATATAAGGCCACAACCATTCCTGATCGAAGATATGAATGAATATGGCTAAAGCAATCACGCCCAAAAAACTATGGCCGATATTATAAATGACCGCCCCTGCCCGATTGCCGAAAACATAACCGAGCATGGTTAAATCCGGCACCAGAAAACAAAGGGCAAACAGCCACCAGCTTGCGCCGCTGATCGCATAAAACCATAGAGCAATCAGTAAAACCGCCCCATATTCTGCGCGGCGCAAAATCAGCATTATTTCTTATGTCCTTTAAACGCTTCCCATAAATCAGGGCGGCGTGTTTTGGTAATTTCTTCAGCCTGCGCACGGCGCCATTTATCAATCGCACCATGATTGCCCGATGTCAGGATTTCAGGAATAGAGCGCCCTTCCCACACTTGCGGACGGGTATAATGCGGATGTTCCAAAAGCCCTGTTTCAAAGCTTTCGGTTTCCCCTGATTCCTGATTGCCCATAACGCCTGGCAGTAAGCGCACGATAGCATCAAGCAGAACGATGGCAGCAGTTTCGCCGCCTGAGAGAATATAATCGCCGATGGAAATCTCTTCCAGCTCGCGGCTTTCAATCACCCGCTCGTCCAGCCCTTCAAAGCGCCCGCACATGATGATTGCGCCATCACCTGCCGCAAGCTCACGCACGCGTTTTTGCGTCAAAGGTTTGCCGCGCGGGCTCATCAGCAGTTTCGGGCGATGATCGGCAACCGAATCGATGGCTCTTGCCACCACATCCGCTTTCATCACCATACCGGCACCGCCGCCAGACGGCGTATCATCGACCATGCGATGTTTATCTTCGGCAAAATCACGAATCTGAACTGTTTCCAGTGACCATTTGGCCTCGTTCAAAGCTTTCCCAGCCAAGGACACACCCAAAGGGCCCGGAAACATTTCTGGATAAAGCGTCAGCACCGATGCCTGAAATTTTTTCAATGTCATATCAGCGCTCATGCTTCACGATCACGTTCATCATCATAGCCATCGTCAGGATAATCATCATCCTGATCGGCGATAAGACCGGCTGCATAAGGATCAACAATGATCTTGCCATTGGTCAGATCGATCTCGGTGACTGCGGCTTCGGTAAACGGGATAAGCATTGGCTTGCGCCCTGTTAGACGCAGTTCAATCAGATCACCACCACCAAAATCAAACAAAGCATGGACACGGCCGTGATTGTTGCCTTGCTGGTCATAGGCTTGTAAGCCAATCAGATCGGCATAATAAAACTCGTCATCATCCAGATCTTCCGACAATTGCGAACGATCAATGAATAATTCAGTGCCGTTCAGCGCTTCGGCGGCATTGCGGTCATTGACACCGCGGAAACGAACGATGACTACTGTCTTCGCGTTGCGCACATCCAGCACTTCATAAGATTTGCCCTGCTTATCATAAAGCAGACCATAATCACCGATAGCCAACGGATCTTCCGTATAAGGTTTAACCCGCACTTCACCACGTATGCCGTGTGCAGCACCGATAACGGCGAGTTGGACAGGATTTTCCGGACGCGACATGATGGTTCCTAACATTCATCTGATCTTTCCCTTCCGATTAACCAATCTTCAGGCAAAGTCCAAGATAATTGATCGAGAAAAATAATATGTAAGCTCTGAGTAATAACTCAATGGCACAATAGTTGCATCGCTTAACTCATCAAACGGCATATTTTAAAGCGCATGAGCACAGTTTCCAAATCACAAGAATTTCTGATCCCTGCGCGCGCAGATTTGCAGGCTGCGCGTGAAGAATGGTTGAAAAGCTTAAGCGAAACCCGCCGCCTCTCCGACAATACGCTGCAAGCCTATGAACGCGATACACGCCAGTTCCTGCAATTTTTAACCGGTCATTTGGGTGAACCGCCGAGCCTGAAAGATGTCAGCGCTTTGCGGGTTGCTGATTTACGTTCATTTTTAGCCAATCGCCGTAATGATGGTGCCGGTGCGCGCACGCTTGGGCGCGGCCTTGCCGGTGTGCGCTCGCTATTGCGCCATCTGGAGCGCCGCGGCCTTGCCAATGCGGCAGGGGCAAGCGCTATCCGCGCACCCAAACAGCCAAAATCATTACCGAAACCTTTAACCACGCAAGATGCGCTTAAAGTTGTCAGTACAATTGAGCAACTGGCAGAAGAGCCGTGGATTGCCGCCCGCAATGCAGCCGTGCTGACACTGCTTTATGGTTGTGGTTTGCGTATTTCAGAAGCGCTCAACCTTAACGGAGATGCGCTCAGTGATCCCAATGAGCGCTCAATCGTCCTCATCGGTAAGGGCGGCAAAAGCCGCATGGTGCCGCTATTGCCCGTCATCCACCGTGCCGTGGCCGATTATCGCAAACTCTGCCCCTATGATTTAAGTGCCGATCAACCGCTTTTTCGCGGTGCCAAAGGTGGCCGCTTGCAGCAAGGCATCATCCAGCGTGAAATGCAAAAAATGCGCTCCGCTCTTGGTCTGCCGGACAGCGCCACACCGCACGCTTTGCGCCATTCTTTTGCGACCCATTTATTAGGGCGCGGCGGCGATTTGCGCACGATTCAGGAACTGCTCGGCCATGCCAGCCTTTCCACCACACAGGTCTATACCGGTGTGGACACCGATCGCCTGTTGGAAATTTACGATAAAGCGCATCCACGTATGTAATTTCACAATTTTACGCCTATATTCTTCTCATGAAAAATATGTGGCACCACCTCAAAACCCCCGCGCGTTTTTTAACGCTGACATTATTATTGGCAGCCGGATCCTTTGCTTTCACGCAAAATTCTTATGCACAAGAAGCACAAACGGCGGCTTGTAAGCCCGCTAAAAATCTGCTGCCGGATTTTATCAAAAAACATCCGGACACCTATCAAAAACTGCAAGCTGAAGCTGAAAAAACACCCAACCATTCCGGCCTGTTGTGGAAAATCACCAAGCCGAATGTAAAAACCTCTTATCTTTTCGGCACAATGCATTTAAGCGATCCGCGTATTTCCAATGCGCCTGCCCCCGTTTTGGCCTTACTGGACAAGTCTGAAACCATGATTATCGAAACCACCGATGTACTTGATCCGGCGTTTCTGGTTCAAATTCTGAGTACCCAGCCTAACCTCATCCAAATGCAAGGCAATGACACATTGTCCAAGCTGTTTTCCGAAGAAGAACAACTGGAAATTCGTCAGCAATTATCCAAACGCAATCTCAGCCTCGCCGCCTTTGATAAGCTTCAGCCATGGATTGTCACCAATCTATTGAGCATACCGCAATGTGAAAGCGTGCATCAGGCACAAGGTAAAGTCGCGCTGGACATGATGCTGGCAAAACGCGCTCAAGAACTGGATAAACATCTGGTCGGCTTGGAAACAGCAGCAGAGCAATTGGAAGCTATGAAAGCGCTGCCGATGGAGTTTCATCACAAAGGCTTGCTCGCAAGTGTACGCGCCCTTGATGAGATCGATGATTTCATGGAAACACTCACCCATCTTTATCTCGAAGGGCGTATCGGCCTGATGGCGCCTATCTTACAGGCTCTTGATGAAGACGGTCTCAGCGATGAGGATTATCAAAAATTTGAAGAAATCATGGTCAACAAACGTAACCACAATATGATGGAACGTGGCCTGACCTTCTTCAATCACGGCGATGTTTTTATGGCTGTTGGCGCGCTGCATTTACCGGGCGAAGACGGCCTTGTGGAATTGTTGCGCGCACAAGGCTTTACCGTCGAGAATGTGCCGCTGAACTAACAAGCGCATCCCGCCGCATATCAAAACAAAAAAGCCCGGAGGAACCATCCGGGCTTTTCTCATTTGCACAATGCAAATTACATATGGATTGGTTTTCCACTGGTTGCCATGGCCGATTCACGGACAGCTTCCGACATGGTTGGATGCGCATGGCAGGTACGCGCCAGATCTTCTGACGAGCCACCAAACTCCATCAGCACGGTCAGTTCATGGATCATTTCACCGGCATTGTAGCCGAGGATATGTGCGCCCAGAACTTTGTCGGTGGCTTTGTCTGCAAGAATTTTTACAAAACCATCGGTGTGCTGCATTGCACGCGCACGACCATTTGCAGTGAACGGGAATTTGCCGACTTTATATTCAACGCCGGCAGCTTTCAGTTCTTCTTCGGTTTTACCAACAGAAGCTACTTCCGGCTGGGTGTAAACAACGCTTGGGATAACGTCGAAATTCACATGTCCGGCCTGACCGGCGATCAATTCAGCAACGGCCACGCCTTCATCTTCAGCTTTATGCGCCAGCATCGGGCCTTTAACCACGTCACCGATGGCATAAATGCCGGCAACATTGGTCTGCCAATGATCGTTAATCGCAACGCGGCCACGTTCATCAAGCGCCACACCGGCCTCTTGAAGACCCAGACCATCGGTGTAAGGACGGCGACCGGTTGCAACCAGCACCACATCGGCTTCCAGCACTTCCGCATCGCCGCCTTTAACCGGCGAATAGGTCACTTTCGCGCCCTTACCAGCTTTTTCAACGCCGGTGACTTTCGCACCCAGCTTGAAAGCCAGACCCTGTTTTTCCATCATGCGCTGGAAGTGTTTAGATACATCACCGTCCATCGCGCCCAGAACCTTGTCGAGATATTCAACAACGGTCACCTTGGTGCCAAGACGTGACCAGACAGAACCCAGTTCCAGACCGATAACACCGCCGCCCACAACGATCATGCTTTCCGGTACTTTGTCAAAAGACAGAGCGCCGGTTGAAGAAACGATGATCTTTTCATCGAATGCAACTTCAACGCCCGGAATACCGGCAACATCAGAACCCGTAGCGATAATGATGTTTTTGGTGGTCAGTTCTTCAACTTTACCATCTTCGGATGTGACCGAAACTTTGCCCTGCGCAACCACTTTACCGGTACCGGTGAAAGCAGTGATCTTGTTCTTCTTGAACAGGAACTCAACGCCGGTGACGTTCGCTTTAACAGTGTTGTCTTTATGCGCCAGCATTTTTTCCAGGTTCAGCTTCGGCTTGCTTACTTCAACGCCGAGTGCATCAAAAGAATGGCCAGCTTCTTCATAAACTTCAGAAGCATGCAGCAGTGCTTTTGAAGGAATGCAGCCAACATTGAGGCAGGTGCCGCCATATGTCTTACGCTTTTCAATAACCGCTACTTTAAGGCCTAACTGCGCGGCTTTAATAGCTGCCACATAACCGCCTGGTCCGGTTCCGATGACGACGACATCGTAAGACATTCAATAATCCTCTTTACTTTCAACGAGAGCAAATCTGCCCTTTGATTGATGGTAACCCACGTTTTCCATAACGATGAGTCATTGATCTTCACATCTGCCTTATCAGGCAGATTTAAACTTATTCTGCTTCCTGCGTGCAGGTTTTGAAACGGAACGCTTCCCATGTCAGCGGTTCGGCTGGCTTTGCTTCGCCAAAATCATAAACATCCAGCGCACCGAGCAAATCCGGAAACAGCACTGTCTGGGCGGCAGGTTCTTCTGCCTTTGGCAATGGCTCAGCTTCGGCTGTCTCTTTCAGCGCATAAACAACGCCCTGCCAAATGCTGCAATCTTCCAGATCTTCGGAGGACGCACCCGCACCACCACAATTATACATAATCATCGCCAGCGGACGTTTAACCGCCTCTTCCGGCCAAACCACCAGACCTGTCAGCTTGAATTCCGGCTTTTCATTATAAGTGATTGTAAATTCATTGGTCGGAGCCGGACTGAAATTCAGATCATTGGGCTCTTCAGGACGGAAAGTCAGCGTATAATTATCATCGCGATCTGTATAAACCGCACGATTTTGCATGCAGGCCGCAAAGGCGCCCGAAGGGGCAGCCACGATACCAGCCAACAACATGACAGAAGCAGTTTTTAAAATCGTGCGATAACAGCTCATATGTTTTCTCCTTGAGAATCCCCGTCAATATGCTCAGTGAATAGAAAATCACATGCGATTAGATATGGGCCTTTTCTGTGGCCAGTTTCAGTCCCAGCGTGATAAAAACCAAACCACTGACCCGATCAATCATTTTGCCCGCCCGCGCAAATGCTGCCTGCATATGCGGCGTTGTCATAAACAGTGACACACAGACAAACCAGCTAATCAGACATACGGCCATCAGCACGCCATAGCCAAGCTTGATCTGCGTCGGCGTACCAACGCTCACCACGGTTGAAAAGATCGAAAGGAAGAAAAACACAGCCTTAGGGTTCAACGCATTGGCTGCAAATCCAAGGCTGAAAGCTTTCATGAAGCTTTGCTGTTTGCCAAGAATTTTTGATGCAGTCTGCGCAGTGCCTTCAGGGCTGATTTGCACGAAGCCGCCCGAAGAGCGCAATGCCTTGATGCCGATATAAACCAGATAGGCCACACCGCACCATTTCACCAGATTAAACAAATAGATCGATTTGGAGATAATGAGGCCAAGCCCCAGCACTGTATAGCTTACATGCATCATCAGTGCGGCACCAATACCAAAACTGGTGATAATTGCCTGTTTGCGCCCGTGCACCATAGCCTGCCGCATAACCATAGCCAGATCAGCGCCGGGCGAAATCACTGCAAAAGCAAAAATCGCCATCAATGATGCCAGTTCGATCAGGTATGCGTGCATGGTTCTGACCCGGTAAAATGCGACAAAACAAACAAATCAAGAGAATGAGCGGCGGCTATTATAACCGCCGCTCTGAGCAATATTAGAGATCGAGAACCAGACGTTCCGGATCTTCCAGGCTATCCTTGACGCGAACGAGGAAGGTTACTGCTTCCTTGCCGTCAACGATGCGGTGGTCATAAGACAGAGCCAGATACATCATCGGACGGATAACAATCTGACCACCAACAACAACCGGACGCTCCTGAATCTTGTGCATGCCAAGAATACCGGACTGCGGTGCATTGAGGATTGGTGAAGACATCAGGGAGCCATAAACACCACCATTGGTGATGGTGAAAGTGCCGCCCTGCATGTCAGCGACAGAAAGCGAACCGTCACGGGCAGCTTTTGCCAGACGACCCAGTTCCTTTTCAACGCCGGCAATCGACATCTGATCGGCATCACGGATAACCGGAACAACCAGACCCTTATCGGTGCCAACAGCCATACCCACATGAGCAAAGTTCTTGTAGATGATGTCGTTGCCGTCGATTTCAGCGTTAACAGCCGGAATTTCTTTCAAGGCATGGGTTACAGCTTTGGTGAAGAAGCCCATGAAGCCGAGCTTCACGCCGTGTTTCTTCTCAAAGATATCCTTGTAGCGCTTACGCAGATCCATAACCGCAGACATGTCCACTTCGTTGTAAGTGGTGAGCATGGCAGCAGTGTTCTGCGCGTCCTTCAAACGACGTGCAATGGTCTGGCGCAGACGGGTCATTTTCACGCGTTCTTCACGCACTTCATCACCAGCCGGTGAAGCCGCACGGGCAACAGCCGGAGCTGCCACAGGTGCTGCTGAAATGCCCTTGGCAACGGCATCAAGCACATCGCCTTTAAGAACCTGACCACGCTTGCCGGAACCGGCAACCTGATCAGCACTCACGCCGCTTTCAGCCAACAGCTTGGCAGCAGATGGTGCTGGTGCCATTGCCAAGCCCGAAGAGGCTGCAACTGGTGCTGGGGCAGCTGCAGGTGCGCTAGCGGCTGGCTTTGGGGTGGCTGCAACAGCTGCACCATCAGTAGAAATCTGGCCAAGAAGAGCGTTTACTTCAACAGTATCGCCTTCCTGTGCAGTGATTTCTGCCAGAACGCCGGCAGCAGCGGCTGGAACTTCAATCGTTACTTTATCGGTTTCCAGTTCGACAAGCGGTTCATCGAGAGCGACAGCTTCGCCGACTTTTTTGAACCATTTGCCAATGGTTGCCTCAGAGACGGATTCCCCAAGTGTAGGAACGCGGATTTCGGTGGCCATGGTTTTATCTTCCGTTGATCTCAAGTCTGAAAATTCTGATGAAAGGCGTCCGGCTCATTAAGAGCCGAGCGCATCTTCAAGGAATGCTGCAAGCTGTTCCAGATGTCTGGACATCAAGCCTGTTGCAGGTGATGCCGCAGCCGGACGGCCTGTATAACGAGCGCGCGGATATTTTGCATCAATATGCGCAAGTACCCATTCCAGATAAGGCTCGATGAACGACCAGGCGCCCATGTTCTTCGGCTCTTCCTGACACCATACAATTTCCGCACCGCGGAAACGGGACAGTTCATTGATGAGCGCCTTAGCCGGGAACGGATAGAGCTGCTCGACGCGCAACAGATAGATGTCGTCGATACCGCGTCTCTCACGCTCTTCGTAAAGATCATAATAGACCTTACCGGAGCAAAGAACCACACGACGGATTTTCGCATCTTTTTGCAGCTTGATCGGCTGATCTTTCAGATATTGCGCATCATCCCACAACAGACGGTGGAAGGATGAATCGCCTGAAAGTTCACTCAATGTCGAAATCGCACGCTTATGACGCAGCAATGACTTTGGTGTCATCATGATCAAAGGCTTGCGGAAATCGCGTTTCATCTGACGGCGCAGAATATGGAAGTAGTTCGCCGGTGTGGTAACGTTGGCCACTTGCATATTATCTTCCGCGCAAAGCTGGAGATAACGCTCGAGACGGGCGGATGAATGCTCAGGACCCTGACCTTCATAACCATGCGGCAGAAGGCAGACGAGACCGGACATACGCAGCCACTTGCGTTCACCTGACGAGATGAACTGGTCAAACACAACCTGTGCACCGTTGGCGAAGTCACCAAACTGGGCTTCCCAAAGGGTCAGCGCACGCGGATCGGACAGCGAATAACCATATTCGTAACCAAGGACGGCCTCTTCGGAAAGCATCGAGTTGATGGCTTCGTAAATTGCCTGACCCTTCTGAATATTATTCAGCGGTGTATAGCGGTTCTGGTTTTGCTGATCGTAGAGAACAGTGTGACGCTGGGAGAAGGTACCGCGTTCCACATCCTGACCCGAAAGGCGGATCGGATTGCCTTCAGAAACAAGAGTACCGAAAGCCAGCGATTCTGCCGTTGCCCAGTCAATGCCCTCACCGCTTTCAATCATCTTGGCGCGGTTATCGAGGAAACGCTGAATGGTGCGATGCACGTTGAAGTCGCTTGGAACTTCAACCAGCTTCTTACCGATTTCTTTCAGAGTTTTCAGCGGTACGCCGGTTTTACCGCGGCGCTGCTCATCTGCATTATCCGCAGTGCGCAAGCCTGTCCATGCACCGTCCAGCCAGTCAGCCTTGTTTGGCTTATAGCTCTGACCTGCTTCAAACTCTTTTTCCAGATTTTCGCGCCATTGCGCTTTCATCTGGTCAACTTCTTCCTGTGTCACCAGACCTTCAGCAATCAGCTTGTCGCTATAGAGCTGCAAAGTGGTCTTGTGCGCACGGATTTCCTGATACATCAAAGGCTGGGTGAACGCAGGCTCATCACCTTCGTTGTGACCAAAGCGACGGTAGCAGAACATATCAACCACAACTGGCTTATGGAATGTCATGCGGTATTCAATCGCGACCTTGGCTGCAAATACAACAGCTTCCGGATCATCACCATTAACGTGGAAAATCGGCGCTTCGATCATCTTAGCCACATCGGACGGATATGGGGACGAACGGGAGAAAGCCGGATTGGTGGTGAAACCGATCTGGTTATTGATGATGAAGTGAACAGTACCGGCAACGCGGTGACCGCGCAGACCGGAAAGCCCCAGACACTCAGCCACAACACCCTGACCGGCAAAAGCCGCATCACCATGAAGCAGCAATGGCAGCACTTTGGCACGTTCAGTCAACGGCACCAGATCATCACGGGTGCGGCCGACAAGCAGATCCTGCTTGGCGCGTGCTTTACCCATCACAACCGGATTGACGATTTCAAGGTGGGACGGGTTGGCTGTCAGCGAAAGATGCACTTCATTGCCGTCAAATTCACGGTCGGATGATGCACCCAGATGGTACTTCACGTCGCCTGAACCTTCCACATCATCAGGAGCGTAAGAACCGCCTTTAAACTCGTGGAAAATAGCACGGTGCGGTTTGCCCATAACCTGAGAAAGCACGTTGAGGCGGCCACGGTGAGCCATACCAAACACGATTTCTTTCAAGCCCATGGAGCCGCCGCGCTTGATGATCTGCTCAAGAGCAGGGATCAGCGATTCACCGCCATCCAGACCAAAACGCTTGGTGCCTTTATATTTAACGTCGATGAACTGTTCGAAGCCTTCTGCTTCAACCAGCTTCGACAGAATTGCTTTTTTACCTTCAGGGGTAAATGCAAAGCCTTTATCCGGGCCTTCGATACGTTCCTGAATCCAGGCTTTTTCAGCCGGATTGGAAATGTGCATGAACTCTACGCCCATGGTGGAGCAGTAGGTGCGCTTCAAAATAGCCAGCATTTCCGGAATAGTGGCATATTCCAGACCAAGCACATTATCGATGAAAATTTTGCGGCTATAATCAGCCGGTGTAAAACCGTAATTTTCCGGTTCCAGCTCATTATAAGCATCAGGCTTGTCGGCAAGACCGAGCGGATCCAGATTGGCATGCAAATGGCCGCGCATACGATAAGCGCGGATCATCATAATGGCATGAACGGAATCGCGGGCAGCCTGTGTCAGCTCTTCTGCGGTCAGTGTCGCTTTCGCGCCATTGTCTGACTTAGCTTTCAGCTTGTCGGTGACGTGTTTTTCAACATCTGCCCAGTTACCGTCCAGCGCTGAAACCAGTTCGCCGCTTTCAGCAAGCGGCCAGTTCGGCTTGGTCCATGATGCTCCCTGCGCATTTTTGCGCACATCGTCAGCATCGTCATTCAGTTCTGAGAAGAAATCACGCCACTGCTGATCGACAGAGTTCGGATCATCCTGAAACTTAGCGTATAGTTCCTCAATATAATCGGCATTTCCGCCGTAAAGGAACGAAGTGAGGGCGAAAACGTCGTTAGCCTGTTCTTGCCTTGCCATAACTTATCCGGAGGCCGAGCCCCGTCTCCTCTTAGCAGTTCATCTTCGCGCGGGTTGAAAGCTTCTCCCCTCACGCGGTCAGGGCGGAACTGTGCGGCACCCCTGACATTATGGACCGTATAAAACTTCAAAAATCAGGCCGATTTAAGGGCAGTTTCATACAAACATTCAAATAGTTAGTCCGGTACTGAAAATCCTGCCTCATTGCGCAAATCCCGGCACCAGCTGAAAAGCCGGAACCGGGAAATATTTAACGAGAGCCGTTCATCCTCAGCCCTTCAGCACTTCAACGAGCGTCTTGCCAAGCTGTGCCGGTGATGGGGATACGCGGATACCCGCAGCTTCCATCGCAGCAATCTTGTCTTCCGCTCCGCCTTTACCGCCAGAAATGACGGCACCGGCGTGACCCATGGTGCGGCCTGGAGGTGCTGTACGTCCTGCGATGAAACCAACCATTGGCTTCTTGCGGCCGCGCTTGGCTTCGTCAGCGATGAACTGTGCAGCTTCTTCTTCAGCCGAACCACCGATTTCACCGATCATGACGATCGACTTGGTTTCATCATCAGCAAGGAACATTTCCAGCATGTCGATGAATTCTGTACCCTTAACAGGGTCGCCACCAATACCAACAGCAGTTGTCTGGCCGAGGCCTTCGTTGGAGGTCTGGAACACTGCTTCATAGGTCAGTGTACCCGAACGCGACACAACGCCAACCGAGCCTTTTTTGAAGATATTGCCCGGCATAATGCCGATTTTGCATTCTTCAGGGGTCAGGATGCCCGGGCAGTTAGGGCCGATGAGGCGTGATTTTGAACGGATCAGACGATCCTTCACACGCACCATGTCCATAACCGGAATACCTTCGGTGATGCAGACGATGAGGCCGATTTCAGCTTCAATCGCTTCGAGAATTGCATCCGCTGCGCCTGCTGGCGGCACATAGATCACGGAAGCATCAGCTTTGGTGCGATCTTTGGCTTCTGCAACGCTTGCAAAAATAGGCAGGGTTTCGCCGCCGGCGCCTGTCCAGGTTTCACCACCCTTTTTCGGGTGAATACCACCAACCATCTGGGTGCCGTAATAAGCCAGCGCCTGTTCGGTGTGGAATGTACCGGTTTTACCGGTCAGACCCTGTACGAGAACCTTGGTGTCCTTGTTAATCAGAATGGACATGCCTCAATTTCCCTTCACTGCTGCGACGATTTTCTGCGCCGCATCGTCGAGATCGTCAGCTGAAATAACATTCAGGCCGCTCTCGTTGATGATTTTCTTACCCAGTTCCACGTTGGTGCCTTCAAGACGCACAACGAGAGGAACTTTCAGACCAACTTCCTTAACAGCTGCGATCACGCCTTCTGCGATGATGTCGCATTTCATGATGCCGCCGAAGATGTTGACCAGAATACCTTCAACAGCCGGATCAGCTGTGATGATTTTGAAAGCTGCGGTTACTTTTTCTTTGGTAGCGCCGCCGCCAACATCGAGGAAGTTTGCAGGTTCTGCGCCGTAAAGCTTGATGATGTCCATGGTGGCCATTGCAAGGCCTGCACCATTGACCATGCAGCCGATGTTGCCATCAAGTGCTACATAAGCCAGATCATATTTCGATGCTTCGATTTCCTTGGCATCTTCTTCGCTTGTGTCGCGCAGTTCCATGATATCGGCATGACGATACAAAGCGTTGCCATCAAAAGATACTTTGGCATCCAGCACGCGCATGCGGCCGTCTGTCATGACGATGAGCGGGTTGATTTCCAACAGGCTCATGTCTTTTTCAGTGAAGGCTTTGTAAAGAACCGGGAAGAGTTTCAGTGCATCTTCACGAGCCTGACCTTCAAGCTTCAGCGCATCTGCAAGTTTGTTGGCATCTTCTGCAGTCACACCATCTTCCGGTGCAATCGCAACATTGATGATTTTTTCAGGTGTTGCTTCTGCAACAGCTTCAATATCCATGCCGCCTTCAGTGGAAACCACGAATGCAGGACGACCAACGGTGCGGTCGATCAGGATCGAGAGATAGAGTTCGCGATCAATGTCTGCACCATCTTCGATGTACAAACGATTGACCTGCTTACCGGCAGGACCAGTCTGTGCGGTTACCAGTGTATTGCCGAGCATTTCTTTTGCATTGGCAACAACTTCTTCAACCGACTTGGCAAGGCGTACACCGCCCTTTGCATCAGGGCCGAGCTCTTTGAACTTACCCTTACCGCGACCACCTGCGTGGATCTGGCTCTTGACCACATAAAGCGGACCAGGAAGCGTTTTTGCCCATTCTTCCGCCTGTTCAACGGAATAAACAGCCACACCATTGGCGATTGGCGCACCGAACGAGTGCAGCAGACGCTTGGCCTGATATTCATGAATATTCATCTGGATGTCCTTTGCGGATTTCCCGATCTCTTGTTTTCAAGGATCGTTTCAGAAAAGCTTAAAAAATGGCCGGTAGCGGATCCCATCGGCCATTTTTAGCAAATTATTTAAGTGCTGGTGCAATGCCCTTACAAGCATCGCAAAGACCGGCAACGGAAGCGACCGACTTCTCGAACTCGGCTTTTTCAGCTTCGTTCATTTCGATCTCGATGACGCGTTCAACACCGTTGGCGCCAATGATGGTCGGAACACCGACATACATGTCGTTAACGCCATACTGGCCGGTGAGCTGTGCAGCAACCGGCAGAACACGCTTCTTGTCCTTCAGGTAGGATTCAGCCATCTGGATGGCAGAAGAAGCAGGTGCATAGAATGCAGAACCGGTCTTCAGCAGACCAACGATTTCTGCGCCGCCGTCACGGGTACGCTGAACGATCTGGTCCAGCTTTTCCTGGCTTGTCCAGCCCATCTTCACCAGATCCGGCAAAGGAATACCGGCAACGGTGGAGTAACGGGTCAGCGGAACCATGGTGTCACCGTGGCCGCCCAGCACGAATGCTGTAACGTCTTCAACGGAAACTTTAAATTCTTCGGAGAGGAAGTAGCGGAAACGTGCGCTATCCAGAACACCGGCCATACCGACAACCTTATTGGCTGGCAGACCGGAGAATTTCTGCAATGCCCAAACCATCGCATCAAGCGGGTTGGTGATGCAGATAACAAAAGCGTCAGGTGCGTACTGCTTAATGCCGGCACCGACCTGCTCCATAACCTTCAGGTTGATACCCAAAAGGTCATCGCGGCTCATGCCCGGCTTACGTGGTACACCTGCGGTCACTATTACAACATCAGCGCCTGCGATGTCCTTATAATCGTTGGTACCGGAATAATTCGCATCAAAACCATCAACAGGTGACGATTCTGCAATATCAAGCCCCTTACCCTGCGGGATACCTTCAGCAATATCGAACAATACGACATCACCGAGTTCTTTCAGGCCGGCCAAGTGAGCCAGCGTACCGCCGATCATACCAGAACCAATTAGGGCAATCTTGCTGCGTGCCATGTTAGTTTCTTTCCTCAAGCTGTGATTCACAGAAACGCCGAAACAAGCTCCGGCGACAGCCCGGAAATAGCTTTAGCGCTGATGCTCACTAAGCTCTTTCCGGGAATAACTCAACTAATAAATTTCACCTCAATGATTTCAATCGGTTAGATTTATAAGTTCTTACGTAAGCGTCAAAATTTTGATTCTCTGAAGAGCTTTTTTGTACTTCGAAAACCAAAAAATCGAATGAAATGGTGCGGGATGATTTCAGCAAAATTGTGACCTCCGGACAGGTTTCCGGACGTCTTTAAAATCTGAAACAGGCAGCTGTTTCATGCTGTTAACAGATCTTCGAATTGCTCAAACCTCCCAAGTTCAATCCGGCAATACGCATAAAAAATCATGCCATATTCCCGTTCAGACATTAGAGCCCGTGCGCCGGACCTGGCACATAAAGGTCGCTCTAACACTTTAAAATTAGAGCATAATTTTACCTTAAACTGATCCAAGTTTAAGGAATTATGCTCTAGCCTGATTAACCTCAACTCCCGTATAAAATCCCGTGGCATCACCTTGTGACTTTATACATTTAAACCGGTAAGCCCTGCCTTCAATCCTCATTTAAGCAGCGCACCTACCAAGACAATTGCCTGCATCCGATAAAACCGGAAAGAATTCCAGTTCTACGAAAGCATTAGAGCAGTTTTATAAGACAAATATGAAACCGGTTTTTGTCTTTAAAAACTGCGGTATTACCGGCAATGAAGCGACTGATCAGTTCAGCACCAATATAATCGCTCTGCCCGGCCATTCACGACCTCAACAATGAGCCACAAAAGCCGTTCTTACCTGCTCTTTTGCAGCTTTCATTTATTAGAATAGAGCAGTTATCACAAAATCACAACCAGCGACAGACCCAGCCCATTCACCCTATTGTTACGGGCAATTCAGCTCAAAATTCCAGCTCAAACAGGCTCCACCGCCGCCAGATATTCCGCACTCTGCATTTCAAATAAACGTGAGGCAGTGCGGTCAAACTCGAAAGCTTCCGTTCCCGAACGCGCAATATAAAGTTTCTCAGGTGCAGCCTCTGCCGAAACAAACAATTTTGCATGATGATCGTACAAAGTATCAATCAACAAAATGAAGCGCTTGGCTTCATTGCGTTTTGCCAGATCAAGCACCGGCACATGATCGAGAAAAATTGTCGGAAACTGGCTGACAATGGCAATATAATCCGCTGCAGCCAGCGGTTTGGCGCATAATTCATCAAAGGAAAACCGCGCGGCACCTGCAACACTGCGTGAAACAATAATTTCACGCCCCTTAATACGAATGATCGCCTGTTCTTCCTTTGCGCCTGCTTTCTGGGCCTCCCAGGCCTCATCCATTTGCCTGTCGGCATCATCACTTAAAGGCGTGAGATAGACCGGCTGAAGATCAAGCTTTTCCAGACGATAATCAGTGCGTGAATCCAGATTGATCACGCGTACATATTGCTTGAGCAAAGTGATGAATGGCAAAAAGAGCTGCCGGTTCAAACCATTACGATAAAGATTATCAGGCGCGACATTGGAGGTGGCAATCAGTACCACGCCGCGCTCAAAAAGAGCCGCAAACAAGCGCGATAAGATCATAGCATCAGTAATATCGGTGACGGTAAACTCGTCAAAGCACAAAACCCAAGCCTGCTCGCTTAAAGCGTCAGCAACCGGCAGGATCGGGTCTTCGATTTTGGTGGTGCCGTTTTTAAATGCCTGACGATGGGCATGAATACGATCATGCACATCGGCCATAAAATCATTGAAATGCGCACGGCGCTTGCGCTCAATCGGCAAGAGCTGAAAGAACATATCCATCAGCATGGTTTTGCCGCGCCCAACTTCACCATGGACATAAAGCCCCTGAATGATGGTCTGCGTCTGCTTATTACGCCCGAACAACCATCCAAGCGCACTGGACTTGCGCGATAGTCGTTTGTTGCAAATAGCGGTAATCAGCTGATCATAAAGATCGGTCAGTTCCAGCTGCGCCGGATCCTTATCCACATCTCCGGCCTGAACCATAGCTTCATAATGCTCACGCACAGAAGGGAACGCCTTCAAACTGCCATCAAAAGACATATCTAAATCATATCCTGTCTGCACGTTAATTTGGCTCATGAAAAAGGGCACTTTATCAGTGCCCCATTCTTATAACTGCAACTTTTCTATCAAGCTTTTACTGCTAATCAATGATTAACGGGAAAGGCTTACTGGCTGACCACTTGAGGTCTGCCCATCAAAACGGCTTGCACCGCTTGAATAAAGCGAAGCAACTGTATCGCCATTTGCATTATAAAGGGTGAGCTGCTTGCCACTCACTGCCCATGAAGCAAGGCTTGCCAATTCGCCCGGACAACGCAGCGGACCTGCACGGTAGCCCTGACCAAACTTGGTCTGCGGCGTTGCAATCTTACAGCTCTGACCGCCGAGATTCGCATTCCAAACGCCTGCAACACTACCAGCAGTAAGCGCTGGAGCGGATTCAGGCGGCAGACTTGCTACCTGCTGACCACCTTCCGGCAGACCTGCATTCATATTGCCGTCCGTGCCTGTTGTTGGCGCAGTCGGAAACTGATTCGGATTAGCGGGTGTCAAAGGCTGCTTTTGAACTTTTGCAGTTGGCGCCGGACGCAATGGCGCTGCCGGAGCTGCTTTCGGTGTGTCGAACCGGGAACTTTGACAACCGGCCATCAGAATGCCCGCTACAGCAACAGTGAGCAAACTAGCTTTTGAAATTCCCATACGGATCTCCATTGCGTCAGAGGAATATTATTCCGCCTGCCATAATCTACAAGTTACTAATAAAATAGGCATAAGATAAAAATGCAACATTGTTGATGGATTTTTTAAGGCACCAGCGATGCGGAACCGCCATATTAGTATTTTTAAAACGGACTGGGGCTTAACAGCCACAGTTAAAAAGCCCGAAACGCTCATTTTATACTAAAGAAGCAGTTTTATCACAGAATCAGTCGCGGCAATTCACCCAAAGCCTGTTCAAGACACTGGCAATTTCGTGTCTTTTCCCCCATATAGAGGCCTGTTTTCATCATCAAACCGGAAATCTAAATGAGCGAGATGGCGCCTTTTGCCAAAATGAACGGATTAGGCAATCAAATTATTGTTGCCGATATGCGCGGACGTGCTGATCGCATCACGCCGGCTGCTGCCGTTTATCTGGCGCAGGATGCTGCCACCCGCTTTGATCAGATCATGGCCATCCATGATGCACGCACAGAAAACACCGATCATTATATCGAGATTATCAATTGTGACGGCACACAGGCACAAGCTTGCGGCAATGGCACGCGCTGCGTGGTGCAAGCGCTCTATGCAGAAAATCGCCAGACACATTTCACCTTTGAAACACTTGCAGGCATATTAACCGCCGATATGCAGGACAACACTCATATCAGCGTTGATATGGGCACTCCGCGCTTTGGCTGGCAGGATCTGCCGCTCAGCCACGATATCGGTGATACCAAGCAAGCCGATATTTTTAAAACCTTGCGTGAAAAATACGGCCTGCAAATGCCGTCTCTTGCCTCTATCGGCAACCCGCATGTGATTTTCTGGGTTGATCAGGATGTCTGGTCTTATCCACTCGAACACTTTGGCGCGATCATTGAAAATGACCCGTTGTTTCCGCAGCGCATCAATGTTTCGATTGCACAAGTAACCTCAGAGCACGACATTCATTTACGCACATGGGAGCGCGGTGCCGGTTTGACACGCGCCTGCGGTTCAGCGGCCTGTGCAGCAGCTGTCTCGGCTGTCCGAACAAATAAAACAAAACAACATGTGACCATGCATCTGCCGGGCGGTGATTTAACCGTAAAATGGCGCGATGATGATCATATTATCATGACAGGGCCCGCAGAATGGGAATTCTCCGGCCTTTTTGATCCGCAAACCGGCCACTGGAAAAGTGATCAGGGCAAGAAAGACAAGCAATCTTCAAATGCTTCTTCACCCTCTGGCCGTTTTGGCAAATTGACGAATAAAGGTACTTTGTAATGGCTGTAGAAATCGTAACTTTTGGCTGCCGTCTCAATACCTATGAATCCGAAGTGATGAAACGCGAGGCCGATGCTGCGGGCTTAGGCGAGCTGAAAGACGGCGCGATTATTTTTAACACCTGCGCCGTGACCTCCGAGGCTGTGCGTCAGGCACGTCAGGCCATCCGCAAAGCTCGGCGCGAAAATCCGGAAGCACGTATTATCGTCACCGGATGTGCTGCACAAACAGAAGCCGAAAACTTTGCCGCAATGGGCGAAGTGGACATGGTGCTCGGCAATGAAGAAAAGCTGAAATCCAATTCCTATCGCATGTTGCCGGATTTTGGCGTCAACCAGTTTGAAAAAGTGCGCGTCAACGACATTATGGAAGTGCGTGAAACCGCTTCCCATATGGTTGATGCTATTGAAGGTCGGGCGCGCGCCTTTGTGCAGGTGCAAAACGGTTGTGACCATCGCTGCACTTTCTGCATCATTCCTTATGGCCGCGGTAATTCCCGCTCGGTGCCGATGGGTGGCGTGGTCGATCAGGTCAAGCGACTGGTCGATAATGGCTATGCGGAAGTGGTGCTCACCGGCGTTGACATGACCTCTTACGGCCCTGACTTGCCGGGTAATCTGCGCCTCGGCAAGCTTGTTAAAACCGTACTGGGTCAGGTGCCGGATTTGCAGCGCCTTCGCCTTTCTTCCATTGACTCGATTGAAGCTGATGATGATCTGATGGATGCGCTTGCCAATGAAAGCCGCCTGATGCCGCATCTGCATCTTTCGTTGCAATCGGGCGATGACATGATTTTAAAACGTATGAAACGTCGCCATTTGCGCGATGATTCCATTCAGTTTTGCGAAACTGTGCGCCAAATCCGCCCTGATATTGTCTTTGGTGCCGATATTATTGCCGGTTTTCCGACCGAAACCGAAGCAATGTTCCAAAATTCAATGAAGATCGTTGAAGATTGCGGCCTCACCCATTTGCATGTGTTTCCCTATAGCCCGCGTGAGGGCACACCGGCAGCAAGAATGCCGCAAGTGCGCCGCGATATCGTCAAAGAACGTGCTGCGCGTTTGCGTGGTGAAGCAGATCGTGCTTATGCTGCACATTTGAAGGCTTTGGACGGCAGTGTGCAAAAATTGCTGATTGAACGGGAAAGCGTCAACGGACAACCTGGTATCGGCCGCACTGAAGGCTTTACCATGGCAGCATTTACGGCAGATGATGCCGAGAATGTACCGGGTAAAATCATCGAGCGTCGCATTACAGGGCATGATAAAGATAAGCTGCTGACCAGCACTCTTTAATCAGGGTGAAACAGCAGCTTCAATAGAACAAGAAAAAGACAGACCATGGCAATCGGCTTTATCAAAAAAATGTTTTCCTTCGGCAAGAAGGAGGCTGAACTTGTTGAAGAACAAGTCGATGATCGTGTTGTTGCTGAAGATGCCGCAGCTGTTGAAGAACAGCCTGCAGCTCCTGCGCCAAGCCCGACAGAAGAAGAGGTTGCCCCTGCCCCTCATGTCAGCGAGCCTGAGCAAACATTAGAAGAAGAGCCACAAGCTGGCGCACCGGAAGCTATTATTGAAGCGATAGCCCCACAGGCCGAAGAACCTGTTGCTGAAGAAAATCCAGAGCCCCAGCCTGAACCGACACCAGCGCCTACGCCGGTTGCCCCAGCGGCAGCGACACCAGAAGCACCAAAACCGCTTAAAGTGCAGGTCAGCAAAGCAGTTGCCGTCAAGCAAGACGAACCGGAGCCAGTCGCGGAACCTGAAATAAAACTTTCATGGTATGAGCGTCTGCGCCAAGGTTTGGCACGTTCTTCCAGTAATTTAAGCGATTCCATCGGCGGCATTTTCACCAAGCGCAAGCTTGATGATGATACATTGCAGGAGCTGGAAGATGTGCTGATACAGGCCGATCTCGGCCTTGAAACTGCCATGCGCGTGACCGATGCACTTTCTGCCAGCCGCTATGGCAAAGATGTTTCCACGGATGAAGTGCGCGCGATCATGAGCGCGGAAATTGAAAAAGTGCTGACACCTGTTGCCAAGCCATTGGAACTGGATCTGTCGCACAAGCCGCATGTGATTTTGGTAGTCGGTGTCAACGGCACCGGCAAAACCACCACGATTGGCAAACTGGCCGCAAAACTCACCGCTGGCGGCTTGAAAGTCATGCTGGCTGCCGGTGATACATTCCGTGCCGCAGCGATTGAACAGCTCCATATCTGGGGCGAGCGCACCGGTTCGCCGGTGGTTTCCTCCAAGCTTGGCGCCGATGCAGCAGGGCTTGCCTATGACGCATGGGAAAAAGCCAAAGAAGCTGGCAGCGATGTGCTGATTATCGACACAGCCGGTCGTTTGCAAAACAAAGCCGAACTGATGGACGAACTCGCTAAAGTAGTGCGTGTGCTTGGCAAACATGATCCGGAAGCACCGCATACTGTGCTGCAAACACTGGATGCCACCACCGGCCAAAATGCCCTTAATCAGGTAGAGATTTTCAAGAATATCGCAGGGGTCAACGGCCTTGTGATGACCAAGCTGGATGGCTCGGCACGCGGCGGTATTCTGGTTTCGATTTCCGCCAAACATAAATTACCGGTTTATTTTATTGGTGTGGGTGAAGGTATTGATGACCTTGAACCCTTTGCCGCCAAAGATTTTGCCAAAGCGATTGCAGGAGTAGCGTCATGAACCAGCCGATTTTTGAACGCGATCCTTCGCAAACAGCCGGCAAGGCCAAAAACGACGTTAATCCATTGCTGAAACTGGCATTGGAAATCGGGCCCTTGATGGTGTTTTTCTTTACCAATGCGCGCGGTGAAATGTTGCAGGAAAAGTTTCCGGTTCTGGCCTCCATCGGCGAACCGATCTTTATGGCAACAGCCTTGTTTATGGGCGCAACCTTTATCGCGCTGGCCATTTCATGGGCGCTCACCCGCAGCCTGCCGGTGATGCCTTTGGTATCGGGCATTGTGGTGCTGGTTTTTGGTGCACTTACCCTTTACCTCCACAATGACACTTTCATTAAAATGAAGCCGACCATTGTTAACACCCTGTTTGGTGTCATTCTGCTTGTCGGCCTTGCTTTTGGTAAATCTCTGCTTGGCTATGTTTTTGCCTCCGCTTTCAAACTGGATGCCGAAGGCTGGCGCAAACTTACCCTACGCTGGGGCGTGTTTTTTATCTTTTTAGCTATCGTCAATGAAGTTGTCTGGCGCGGTTTTTCCACGGACACATGGGTGTGGTTCAAGGTGTGGGGCATTATGCCGATCACCGTTTTGTTCACCTTGTTCCAGATGCCGCTCATTCAAAAACATACACTGCCTGAAGAAGCGAAAAACTAAGCTTTCGCCTTAGATTAGCCATTTCGGCTTGTCAGATTTCAGCGGTTCAGGTGAGCCGCTGAAAAACATTTAAGGGAGATGGAAATGGGCGTACTCGAAATCGAACAATTCATCTGCCGCAGCGATAATATCGGCGTGCTGATCCATGATCCGGTCAATAATCTAACCGCTGCCATTGATGCACCGGAAGAAGCGCCGATATTGGCAGCACTGCAACGGCACGGCTGGAAGCTGGATTATATCTTTACCACCCATCACCATCACGATCATGTTGAGGCCAATTTTGCTCTCAAGCAAAAATTCGGCCTTACCATTTATGGCCCGCACTCTGAGGCCGATAAAATCCCTGAAATTGATGTGACCTTAAATGATGGTGACAGTTTCCAGTTGGGCCAGTTTGAAGTGCAAGTGCTCAGCACTCCCGGCCACACCAAAGGCGAAATTTCTTACTATATTCCGCAATCCAAAGTGGCCTTTACCGGCGACACATTATTCTCGCTTGGTTGCGGGCGTTTGCTGGAAGGCACACCTCAGCAAATGTTTAAATCTTTGCGCGTTTTAACTGCGCTTCCCGCCGATACGGCCATTTATTGCGGCCATGAATATAGCGCCAGCAATGCCCGCTTCGCATTGACGATTGATCCCGACAATGAAGCCTTGCAACAACGCGCGGCGGAAATCACGCGCCTGCGCGCCAATGATCAGCTGACATTGCCGACAAGCATGGCGCAGGAGCTGGCGACCAATCCTTTTCTGCGCGCATCCGACGCTCAAATTCGCGCCCATCTTTCGATGACCGATGCGAGTGATGAACAGGTCTTTACCCGTATCCGCGCTTTAAAAGATAATTTTTAAGAGAAACCCCATGTTGAACAAATCATTCCTGCTTCATGTTTTTACAGCCCTTGCTCTGACTACAACCAGCCTGTCCGCGCTGCCTTTGGCGGCACAGGCACAAAGCTTTTCTGAAGTGGCGCCGCCGCCTGTTCCAGCGGAGGTTAATGCGTTCAAACTGACACCTGAATTTTTGAGCAAAATGGAAGCGGTACAAACATCGCTCAACGGGCTTGATCTATCCGCCATGCCGGAGCCGGACAACGAAGAAGAGCCAACCATTGCCATGCTAATTAAAGGCGTTGAAGATAAGCCGGAAATTATGGCCATTCTCAATCAGCATGAGCTTTCAGCCAGTGATTATATCACCGGTTATTTTGCTCTGATGAGCGGTCTGGCTGGTGCCGAGGCTGAAGATGAGGAACAAATGGTTGATGAACTCAAAGGCATCAATCCGCAACATGTGGAATTTGCCAAGACCTATCAGGAACGTATCCTGCAATTACTCGGCGAATAAACTTCAACAAAAAAAGCCGTCCTGAAAATGTTTCAGGACGGCTTTTTCATTTTCATATTTTAATTATCAGCGGGCTCGCAAAAGCCGCAGCGCATTCATGGTTACCAGAACGGTTGCACCCGTATCGGCCAGAATAGCAGGCCAGAGACCGGTAATCCCCAACACGGTTGTTACCAAAAACACAAGCTTCAGCCCAAGAGCAATCGTGATGTTCTGGAAGATGTTGCGCATGGTACGCTTGGAAAGCTCCACCATTTCTGCCACATCCGACACACGGCCATGTAAGACAGCCGCATCGGCGGTTTCCAGCGCCACATCTGTGCCACCACCCATCGCAATGCCGACATCAGCCGTCGCAAGTGCTGGCGCATCATTGATACCGTCACCCACTTTGGCAATGATCAGACCTTCTTTTTGCAAGTCGGCAATGATCTTCTGCTTGTCTTCCGGCAGCAATTCAGCCCGCACTTCAATGCCGATATCGCGTCCGACAGCTTCCGCCGTCCGGCGATTGTCGCCGGTCAGCATGATGGTGCGGATCCCTGAAGCATTCAAACGCTTCAGACCGGCAATCGCATCGGCACGCGGCTCATCACGCATGGCAATCGCACCAGCGATCTTGCCATCAGCAACCAGCACAGAGACAGTTTTACCATCATCGTTGAGTGCTGCAAGCTTTGCTGCAAATGCATCGCTCATCGTAGCCTGAGCCCGTGCAGCCTTGGCCGAGCCTAGGAACAATTCCATGCCCTGCGCTTGACCTGCCACGCCCTTACCGCCAATCGCCTTGCCTTGCATTACATCCGGCCATGTCAGGTTGCGCGCTTCTGCGGCGCTGACAATGGCAATTGCCAGCGGATGGCTTGAGCCTGCATCAAGGGCAGCCGCCAAGCGAAGCACATCATCTTCCGCCAGCTCACCGGCAACCACATCGGTTACCTTAGGCTTGCCTTCGGTCAGTGTTCCGGTCTTGTCAAAAGCAGCAGCGGTAATTTTACCGATGGTTTCCAGCACCGAGCCACCCTTCATCAACAACCCGCGCTTGGCGCCCGATGAAAGCGAAGCGGCAATTGCCGCCGGTGTTGAAATCACCAATGCACAAGGGCAACCGATCAGCAAAATTGCCAGACCTTTATAGACCCACTCATTCCAGTTTCCGCCAAAAAACAGCGGCGGAATGATTGCAACCAAAGCTGCCACAACAACAACACCCGGCGTATAATAGGTAGAAAAGCGGTTGATGAAGCGCTCGGTCGGGGCTTTGGCATCCTGCGCCTCTTCCACCAGTTTGACCACACGGGCAATGGTGTTGTCAGCCGCAGCGGCGGTGACACGCACGCGCAAAACGCCATCGCCGTTGATCGTACCGGCAAAGATATTTTCACCTTCACCTTTATTAACTGGCGTACTTTCACCGGTGACAGGTGCTTCATCAATGGCACTCTCACCAGCGATAATTTCACCATCCGCCGGAATACGATCCCCCGGACGCACAACAATCATCTGACCTGGCTGCAATTGATCGGCAGGCACTTCAACCATACCGGAACCCTGCTCCAGATAGGCAATTTTAGGTACCAGATCGCTCAAAGACTGAATGCTGGCACGCGCCTTACCGGCTGCAACACCTTCCAGCAGCTCCCCCACCAGAAAGAGAAACACGACAGCTGCGGCTTCTTCTGCAGCACCGATAAAGATCGCGCCAATAGCAGCAATCGTCATCAGCATCTCGATAGAAAATACCGTGCCGTTTAATGCACCCATCACTGCACGGCGGGCAATTGGCACCAGCCCCAAAAGCATGGCAGCCAGAAACGCATAAAGTGCGACAGGTGGATAAATAAGACCAATAATATAAGCGGCAACCAAACCGCCACCACTGATAAACATCAGCCTGGCTTTAGCTGTCTGCCACCATTTTGGCGGCGTTTTTTTAACCACGGCTGCAACGGGTGCTGCGGCATGAGAGTGACTATGCCCATCGCCATGAGCGTGGTCGTGGTCGTGGTCGTGGTCGTGGTCGTGGTCGTGACAATGTGCCTGCGTCTTTACCTTGGCAAGCGATGTATCAGCCAGAGCAATTTTATAGCCCAGACTTTGCACCTTTTTCATGATCTCAGCATCAAGGTTACCCGCAGTGCTGATAGTCATCGAACCATTGGTGACAGACACAGAAACCGCCTCAACGCCTTTAATGCGGCGCATTGCGGTTTCAACTTTACCGGCACAAGAACCGCAATCCATGCCTTCGATCTGAAAGCGTTTTTCAGTCACATTATTTGTCTGTGGTGCATCGCGGCTGACTTTATAGCCAAGACTCTGCACTTTCTTGATGATTTCTGCATCGCGGTCACCCTGATAGCTGACCTTCATCGACCCACTGGTCACCGACACCGAAACATCTTCAACGCCTTCAACACGGCGCACGGCTGTGTCAATTTTGGTTGCGCAGGACGCGCAATCCATACCTTCAATCTGATAGCGGATTTGTTGGCTGTTTCCGCTCGAATCCCCTGCCATAATGACTGCTCCTTGAATCTCAATTAAAGAGAGCTTACTTCCTCTAGTGACTAGAGGAGCAAGAGCAAAAATGAAAAATTTCACCATCGGGGAAGTTTCTTCGGCAAGCGGCGTCAAAATACCGACAATCCGCTATTATGAGCAGTCCGGTCTCATTCCTGTTCCTGATCGTACCGAAGGCAATCGTCGCCTTTATGAGCAGGCTGACATCCGCCGCCTGATTTTTATCAGACATTCGCGCGAGCTTGGCTTTGAAGTGGATGCCATCCGTGCACTTCTACAATTGCAGGATAATCCTGATCAGCCTTGCACGGTCGCGGATCAGCTGGCGCGTGAAAGGCTGATTGATGTGCAGCAGCGCATTGCAAAACTTAACGCCCTACAGGCAGAACTGCAAAAAATGCTGGAAGGCTGCGCCCATGGCCGTGTGGATGAATGCCGCGTCATTGAAGTTTTGAGCAATCACGACGAGTGCATTCACCATCAGGCTTTATGACTTACGTTTAAAAATCATATCCTTTGCCGCCAGAACCGCACCAGCCGTAATGAGCAAACAAGCAGCCAGAATACGCCAGCTTGGCTCTGCCGCCCCTGCCACAATCAACACAAGCGTGGATAATAAAGGGGCTGCATAGCTGGCCGCGCCCAAAACCTGAATATTGCCGCGCTTAACGCCGTAGTCCCATGCGTAAAAGGCAGCACCAACAGGCAAAAGCCCCAAGCCCACAATAGCAATCCACTGGTTGGTCGTTTCCGGCCAGACAGTTTGCTCCAGCAACAAATGACATAAAAACGACAATAGCGCAGTTGCTACACAAAAGCCTGTAACCGCATCGGTCGGCACTTGTTTGAAACGGCGTGACAGCAACGAATATGTTGCCCATGTCACCGCACATAGGGCTGCCATCAGATAGCCAAAACCGTAGCGCGCCTCAAAACCAACGCCGCCGCCTTTAGTGACAACCAGCACCATGCCACCAAGCCCAAGCAGCGTTCCGGCAATGTGATAATATTTAAGCTTTTCACCCGGCATCAATGCCGAGCCGACCACAATCAGCAGCGGCCAGAGATAAGCAATCAAGCTGGCATCCACCGGCGGTGCATTACGCAAAGCAGTAAAATATAAAAAGTGATAGCCAAACAGTCCGACCACACCCACCAGCCAGACAATTGCAGGCTGGCGAAGATTTTTAATCGCTTGTGGCCGCCAGATCCAGGATAGAATGCCCAGACAAGCACCAATCGCAAAAGTCATTGCAGAAAGCTGAAATGGCGGCACCTGACCTGACCCAGCCGTGAATAAAGCGAGCAAAGCCCACATAATAATGGCTGCAAAGCCAACCAGTGTTGCCACGTCCCCTCCCGTTCAATTCACACTGACCGCTATCCCCGCTCTTCACACTTATCCTGCTTTGAGTGCGATCAGTTTACTTTCTCAAAACGCATGGCTGAAACTTTAACTGTTCCTATTTTTGTGCCAATCCGCGCTTCGACCGGAGCATAAATGCCTGAATTACCCAGTGATGCAAAACTTATACTGATCTTACTCTTGTTGGCCAGATAATTAATTGATTCTTTGTCCTTTTGATAACCAGCAACCGGCACAAAACGTGCAGTACATTCAACCGTCGCACCTTTAAAACCTTTAGTGGAATATTTGCCCGTGCCTGAATAGCTCAAACGTAAATCTGCACGCGTCTGCCCGTCGAAGGTTTTCAGCGTTTGCGCACACACATCCTGTGGCGATTTCGCTTTGATCATCATAGCTGAAATCGGATCGGTGATGTTTTTAAGCTGCGCAGGCGTTAGCTCCACCCAAGGATCGCGCTTTTTCACCGGCGGTGAATTTTTGGTGCCCGTCACCTGCCCGTTGCTGAAACTTATGCTGGTGGATTTGGCCTTTTTCTTATGCTGATATTGCAAATGATAAGAATCAGGCAGAAAGCCGCTTTTATTGACTTTGCCGGCAATCGATAAAGTTCCATCTGTCTGGTCAAATATACGAGCGATTCCCGAACTGGCAAAATCACCTTTCAAGCGATAAGAGTTTTGCCCGATATGCGTTTGTGTATTGGCACGTGCAATCGTTAAACCGATCACAGAGATTTTATATTGGGTGGCATAAATATCATCAGCAAGTGCACCAGCACTTTGTGAAATCAGGCCAATGCCAGCAACACATCCTGCCAATAAAAACTTCATTTTCATCATCAATAGGCCTCCAAGCACTGATTCAGACCATATTTTCCGCAAATTTATCCTTTAAAACTTGTATCAAGAGCTGAAACAGGTAAAACAGGCAAAGTTATGTTTCGTTAACTTATGCCGCATAAAGAGCGTTAGGCCGATCTTTTGTGGTAAGGTAGACCAAGCAAAATAGCCTTGACGTTGCAAAGCGACTTGACTGTTTGCGCTCCGGACACTATAGAAACGCAACTTTCCCTTTAGGCCGCCTGTCCGATATCGCGCGCCAGCAGCAGTTTTAAGCTGTTATGTGCATTAGTTCGGGCATTCAGGTCGGGGCCTTGAGAAACAGAATTTTGAAGGTGAGACCAAAATGTCCCGCGCTTGTGAATTGACCGGTAAAGCGGTCCAATACGGCAACAACGTCAGCCACGCGAACAACAAGACGCGTCGCCGCTTTTTGCCAAACCTTTGCAATGTAACTCTGATGTCCGATGCTTTGGGCATGAGCTACCGTTTGCGTGTTTCCGCTCATGCTCTGCGTTCAGTAGAACATCGCGGTGGCCTGGATTCATTCCTTGCTAAATCAGACGACAAAGAGCTGTCACAGCGCGCACGTCTTCTGAAGCGCCAGATTGCTAAAAAGCAAGCTGAAGCTGTAAGCGCTTAATATTTAAGCCTTTTATGGCTAAATAATCGTGGGGTCGACCTTGGTCGACCCTTTTTGCTGTCCTAAGATCTCTGATCTGCAACTGGTTCCATTACCCAGGATAAAAAAATGTTCAATTTACGAACTTTTTATACTTCCGCTTTGATTCCCGCCGTTCTGGCGATGTGCGTCTCTGTTGCCGCCTCCAATATCCTCGTCCAATATCAGTTCAACTATTTCGGACTTGGCGATATTCTGACATGGGGCGCATTCACTTATCCGCTGGCCTTCCTTGTCAATGACCTCACAAACCGCCGCTTTGGCCCGCAGGCTGCACGCAAAGTCGTGTTGGCTGGTTTTGTCCTTGGCGTAATTATGTCGATCTGGCTGGCAACGCCGCGAATCGCCATCGCATCCGGCAGTGCATTTTTATTCGCGCAATTGCTGGATATTAGTGTGTTTGACCGCCTGCGCCGTCTGTCATGGTGGAAAGCGCCATTTGCCGCGGCCATGGTCGGCTCTGTGCTGGATACGATCCTGTTCTTTGCCATTGCCTTTGCGGCGCAATTTGCATGGATTGATCAGATGACAGGGCACACTGATTCTTCGCTGACGGAGATTGTACCCTTTCTGGGGCAGCCAGTGGTGCTGTGGATATCATTGGCAATCGGTGACTTCCTTATCAAGGTTATCATGGGAACACTGATGCTGGTGCCTTATGGCGCGATTCTGGCAATCTTCATGCCAACCGTCTATGCACCAAACAAAAAGCAATAATATCTGCCTTTAGAGCCGCTCATTTCAAAAGAGCGGCTCTTTTTCTTTATCTGATGAAATCTTCAAACCGGTTTGCTGAAACGCTGTTTTTAAGCTTTACTATAGCTTTCAATCCAATATTTCTGCGCCGTTTTTATTATTTTCAGATAAGGAATTTTTACATGTCAGTGCATAAACCAAAGCTCCCGCTTGTCATTATCACCGGTGCCAGTTCCGGTATTGGCCTTGCAACTGCCAAGCTCTTTTCCGAGCGTGGTCATCCATTATTATTGCTTGCGCGCCGTCTTGAAATCATGAACGCGCTTCATTTACCGCATAGTTTATGCAAGGCCGTAGATGTCACCGATCGTGTAAAACTGTTGGAAGCAGTGCAAGAAGCAGAAGGCCTATATGGTGCAGCTGATGCAATCATCAATAATGCTGGCATTATGTTGTTAGGCGACATCACCAAACAAAATCCTGACGAATGGGATCGTATGCTTGAGGTCAATGTCAAAGGCCTGCTGAATGGCATTCACACGGTAGCTGCCGCAATGGTCAAACGCCAACGCGGCACCATCATTAATATCAGCTCCGTCGCAGGGCGAAAAAGCTTCGCTAATCACGTGGCTTACACAGCGACAAAGTTTGCCGTCCACGGCCTTTCTGAAAATCTGCGTGAAGAAATGGCACCTCATGATGTGCGGGTAGTGACCATCGCACCGGGTGCCGTTGAAACGGAGTTGCTAAGTCACACCAGCGATGAAAACATCAAGGCCGGTTATCAAGACTGGAAGAACAATATGGGTGCTTCCGTCTTAAGCCCTGAAGATGTCGCACGTGCCATTCTTTATGCCTATGAACAACCGCAAGGTGTTTGCATTCGGGAAATTGTACTGGCAGCAACCCGCCAACAGGCATAGTTCATCAAAAAGAAAAAGCCCCCGGAAACAGTTCAGTTTCCGGGGGCTTTTTTGTCTTCAATAAACGGTTTAGCGTTTAGAGCCGCGGCCGCGTGTTTGTTCATCAAACAAAGAGGCCAGCTGTTCAGTCATTGCGCCTGCCAGCTCTTCGGCATCCACAATCGTCACAGCCCGCTGATAGTAACGCGTCACATCGTGGCCGATACCAATCGCAATCAGCTCTACCGGTGAGCGGGTTTCAATCTCTTCAATCACACCACGCAAATGGCGCTCAAGATAGTTGCCCGGATTAACCGATAGTGTGGAATCATCGACCGGAGCACCGTCAGAAATCACCATCAGAATTTTACGCTGTTCGGAGCGTGCCAGCAAACGCTGATGTGCCCAAATAAGCGCTTCACCGTCGATATTCTCTTTCAGCAGCCCTTCCCTCATCATAAGACCAAGATTGCGACGTGCGCGTCTCCACGGGGCGTCTGCGGCTTTATAAATGATATGACGAAGGTCGTTGAGGCGACCAGGAGCAGCAGGCTTACCACGCGCAAGCCATGCTTCACGCGATTGACCGCCCTTCCATGCTTTGGTGGTAAAGCCCAAAATCTCGACCTTAACACCGCAACGCTCCAATGTGCGTGCCAGAATATCAGCGCAGGTTGCTGCCACCGTAATCGGGCGACCACGCATCGAACCGGAATTATCGATCACCAGTGTCACCACCGTGTCGCGGAAATCCGTATCGCGTTCCCATTTATAAGAGAGCGGCTGGGTCGGGTCGATCACCACACGCATCAAACGTGCGGTATCAAGATAGCCTTCTTCCAGATCGAAATCCCATGAACGGTTTTGCTGAGCCATCAAACGGCGCTGCAAACGGTTGGCAAGCCGCCCGACGACACCTTGCAAATTCGCAAGCTGCTTATCAAGGAAGCCGCGCAAACGCTCAAGCTCTGCCTCATCGCACAGATCCGTTGCTTCCACCGTTTCGTCAAACTCACGGGTGAAAACTTTATAATCAAGCTGCTGTGCCAGATTATCAAACGGCTGGCCGGGACGACGGGCTTCACCCGGCGTTTCGGCATCGATTTCCTCGCCGTCATCCAGATCATCCGAATTGGCATCAGCGGCTTCCATTTCGCCCTGTTCACCATCGTCGCTGGAATCTTCCGATTCTTCGTTCTCAGTCTGGTCAGAGCCTTCCTGCTCTTCAGCACCGCCGTCTTCATTCTCTTCAGGATCCGGCGTATCGTCGCTCTGTTCCTCATTATTGTCGTCCTGAGGATTTTGCGACAGCTCTTCCGCCATCTCCATCGAAGCCAGCATGTTGCGCACAACACGCGCAAAAGCATCCTGATCTTCAAGGCTTTCAGCCAGATGGTCGATATCTGTGCCGGCTTTTTCTTCAATCCAGTCGCGCCACAAATCCAGTACATTGCCGGCTTCTTGCGGCGCCTGACGACCGGTCAGCTTTTCACGGATCAACAAAGAGACAGCTTCTTCAAGCGGCGCCTCTTCTCTTTCCGTAACGGCTGTATAGTTAGCGCGAGAATATTTATCGGCCAGCATCGAGCTCAGATTATCGCCGACACCCACCATGGCACGCGCGCCGATAGCCTCGACACGCGCTTGTTCAACCGCGTCAAAAATAGCGCGCGCTTGTTTGCCTTCAGGTGCCAGAACCGCATGAATGCGCGGATTATGGCGTGCCTGACGCAGCGCCATGGAATCGCCCAAGCCACGCGTGATAGCAATATCATTCGCGGTTGGTCGCTTCGGCAGATCCGGCAATCTGGCGCGATTACCGGTCAAAGCCGGACGATCATTACTAAAACCGACCTCGAACTCGTTGGAACCGGCAATAGCCCGCATACATGCGGTTACTGCCCGTTTGAACGGTTCCGAATCGATTGGCGTCTGCCGCTTTTGCCGCGAATTATCGCCTGCCCCAGCCATGATTTTTCACCGCCTTTAAGCAAGAGCGACGTTGACTGCCGACTCAGGCAATTCAGCACCAAATGCACGCTGATAGAATTCAGCAACAATCGCACGTTCCAGCTCATCACATTTGTTGAGGAATGTTACGCGGAAAGCAAAACCAACATCGTTGAAGATTGCAGCGTTTTCAGCCCATGTGATCACTGTACGCGGGCTCATCACAGTGGACAGATCGCCATTGATGAAGGCCTGACGGGTCATATCAGCAACGCGCACCATCTTGCCCACGATATCGCGGCCTTCTTCATTCTGGTAATGCTTGGCTTTAGCCAGAATGATCGCAACTTCGTTGTCATGCGGCAGATAGTTCAGCGTGGTCACGATTGACCAGCGATCCATCTGTGCCTGGTTGATCTGCTGTGTACCGTGATAAAGGCCGGTCGTATCGCCAAGACCTACAGTGTTGGCGGTTGCAAACAAACGGAAAGACGGATGCGGATTGATCACGCGGCTCTGATCGAGCAGGGTCAAACGGCCAGCGGCTTCCAGCACGCGCTGGATCACGAACATCACATCAGGGCGACCGGCATCATATTCGTCAAACACCAGCGCGACATTGCGCTGATAAGCCCAAGGCAGAATACCATCTTTAAACTCGGTAACCTGCATACCGTCTTTAACAACGATTGCATCTTTACCGACGAGATCGATACGGCTGACATGACTGTCGAGGTTCACACGGATACAAGGCCAGTTAAGACGGGCTGCAACCTGTTCGATATGGGTAGATTTACCAGTACCGTGATAACCCGACACCATAACGCGGCGGTTATAGGCAAAGCCTGCCAAAATCGCCAAAGTGGTCTGTTTATCAAACAGATAATCAGGATCAATGTCCGGAACATTCGGATCACGCATAGAAAATGCAGGGACCTGCAAATCGCTATCAATTCCGAATACTTCACGCACCGAAACCGTTGTATCCGGCAAATTGGTGATATCCCGCTCAACCTTATTCATCATGCCTCCAAAGCGGCGGATAAGGAAACCAGCCGCTCATTCCTTTTGCTTTGCTCGCAAGCGATCCGTTTTTAGTGAGAACGGAATGCCCTGTTAATTACACTTAATCATACCGGGCATCTTGGCATGAGCTTGACTAAACGCTATGCGACAAAAAATGTCCGTCTATAGTTCACATTTTTGTAACGTCTGAACTGCCACGGTTCAAGCTGAACTCGCAAGCGCATCAAACATTTATTTCACCGCTCACTCCAAAAGAGTAATATTGCTCTTCTGTTAAGCGGTCATGCGATCAATATTGAAGCTTTTTACGAGCAAAAGCCCGATGACTTCAACAATTGATAAGCCTGGATAACGTCGCGGAAGCGATCTTCGGAAGCACGATCACCGCCATTGGCGTCCGGATGGTGCTGTTTGACCAGTTCCTTATACTTGGTTTTGATGTCATCGCTTGTGGCGCTGGCATCAAGCCCTAATGTACCAAGCGCTTTTGCTTCCAACGCACGCGGTTTGCGCAATTGTGCGGCAGCGCGCGCATTATCCTTCTCATCCTTAAACAAATTAAAAGGATCGCGCATACGGTTGTGATAAGCGGCCGACCCCGAACGCATTCGTGCCATATCAGGCGAAGTGCGGGAAGCACCGGATGAAGCGTTAGACGAGGTTGTCCAAGTAGGCCGGTTACCGGTCAGGGCTTCTTTTTGCAGACGTGCAGCTTCGCCGTCTGAAACGCCGGAGAAGTAGTTAAAGCTCTTATTATATTCCCTGACATGATCGATACAAAAATGAAAATATTCACCTTCACGATCACGTCCGACCGGCGCTTTATGCGTACCAGGCTTGAGGCACCCATCCCATCGGCAATCAGGCACCGACGACTTAGCCTCGGCCTTCTTCTTGCCACCAATACGAATGCTGTCGAAATATTTTGAATTGATTGTCATGATGTCAGATTATGCGGATAAAGAGTTTTCAAACAAGAATTGACTTTTTATCATGATGCAGATTCATGATAAAGCGAGGACGAAACATCTGCTTCCTGTGCGGATTTGCCCCACATCAAGACGTGCCTACGTCACTTATATGGGGGTTAGTACCTATATGGGGAGAACTTGACCAAATGTCCATGAATAACAGCATACAAACCACTATTGAACAGAAACTTAATCAGGCCTTCTCTCCTGAACATCTCGAAGTTCGCAATGAAAGCCACCTTCATGCCGGCCATCATCATGAAGAAAACGGCCATCATGAGGTCTATGACGGAACCGGTGAGACACATTTCCGTGTCATCATCGTTTCAGACAAGTTTACCGGCCTTTCCCGCATTGCCCGTCATCGTGCAATCAACGAATTGCTAACGGACGAGCTTAACAACGGTGTTCATGCTTTGGCGCTTGAGCCAAGTGCACCGGGCGAACCAGGCCGCCGTTAAAAGTGTTTTGATCTTGAGGGAGCTAATAATCAAGCTCCCTTAGATTTCATATTCAACCGGCTGATTGGCATTGGTCGGTTTGCCTTCCGCGTCCAATGCAACGATTCGCAGGCGGGCAATGCGATTTTTCTCACGCTTCAAAACAGTAAAACGCTTATCATGGAAGGTAAAAGCTTGCTTTACCTCCGGAATGGACTGCGTTTCATGAATGACAAGTCCGGCAATCGTCGTTGCTTCTTCATCCGGCAATGACCAGTCAAGCGCACGGTTCAAGTCGCGGATCGGCAATGAACCATCAACGATATAAGATCCGTCCGGCTGCGGGCGTACACCCTGCATATCAATGTCATGCTCATCGGCAATATCGCCGACAATCTCTTCCAGAATATCTTCCAGTGTGACAAGCCCCTGCACATCGCCATATTCGTCCACCACAATGGCAATATGTGCTTTACGGCGCAAAAAGGCGTTGAGCTGATCCTGCAATGTTGTTGTGTCTGGCACAAACCACGGTTTGGTTGCCACTTTTAAAATATCGACACGGGAAAAATCATTATCGACTTCATAAAGCGCACGCACCAGATCCTTGGTGTGAACAATGCCGACGATATTATCAATATCATCACGCCATAAAGGCATACGTGTATGCGGGCTTGCCAGAATTTCCTTAACAAGCACCTCAGCAGAGTCATCGGCGTTGATTGTGCCCATCGCAGTACGATGCACCATCACATCGCTGACTTCCAATTCACGCAAATCCAGCAAACCGCCAAGCTGATCACGATCGGCTTTGATCACTGAGCCGTCACGATGTAACACCTCCACCGCGCCGCGCAATTCTTCTTGTGGTGACAGCATAGAGCCGGCAGCCCCCAAATTAACACCGCAGATGCGCATGATCGTGCGCACAATCCAATTGACCAAGCTTGAAAGCGGACCAATCACTGAAACAATCACCGAAACAGGGCGCGCAACTGTCAAAGCAAAACGATCAGGTGTAGAAATTGCCCATGATTTTGGCAAAACTTCCGCGAAAATCACCAAAATGATCGTCATCGCAATGGTGGCATAGGCCACACCAGCATCACCGAAAATATTCAAAAAGATTGTCGTTGCAATCGACGATGCTAAAATATTGACCAGATTATTACCGATCAACAATGCCCCGATTAAGCGGTCACGCTGTGCGATCAAACGCTGCACAACAGTTGCGCGTTCCTCGCCCTGCTGTTCAAAACTCAGCATTCTGGCACGTGATGCAGCGGTCAGCGCCGTTTCAGAGCCTGAGAAAAAAGCCGATAAAATCACACATAAAAGGATGATGCCACACATGATCCACAATGCGGTTGTCATCGGAGTTCTCCGTTTTCATGGGCATTGCGGGCCCAGATTTTCTTTATCCAGAACCCGCAAATACAAAATAATAATAAAACCAAAAGCCAGTGCAATGCACTAGTGGTTCAGACTGTCTTTCAAAAACTCTAATACGGCAGAGTGTGGCACATCTTTGGCGATAAAGCTCTGGCCGATGCCGCGGGTTAAAATAAATGTCAGCGCACCGCGCGACACTTTTTTATCCTGCGCAATTGATGCCATCAGGCTTGTCGCATCCGGCAAACCACCTGGCACCTGTGAAAGCTTTGTCGGCAGACCGACAGCCTGTAAGTGAGCTTCCACACGTTCTGCTGCTTCTACGGAAGATAGGTTCATGCGGGCAGAAAAACGATAGGCGAGCGCCATACCAATTGCCACACCCTCTCCATGAACAAGACGTGATGAATCATAATTCGTCGCTGTTTCCAGCGCATGACCAAATGTGTGACCAAGATTGAGTAAAGCGCGGTCGCCATGTTCGCGCTCGTCACGCGCCACAACAGCAGCCTTCGAGCGGCATGATTCTGCAATCGCATGGGTACGTGCTGCCCCGCCGGCAAAAACATCGCTCCAGTTTTTCTCCAGCCATTCAAAAAAATCAGGACGGTCGATCAGGCCATATTTAGCCACTTCCGCATAACCGGCACGAAATTCACGCGGCGATAAAGTGTTCAAAACACCGGTATCAGCCAGCACCAATTGCGGTTGATAAAAAACACCAACCAGATTTTTGCCGTGCGATGTGTTGATACCGGTTTTACCACCAACGGAGGAATCAACCTGTGCCAGCAAAGATGTCGGAATTTGAATAAACTTCATGCCACGGCGCACAATGCCCGCAACAAAACCGCTCAAATCGCCGATAACGCCACCGCCAAGAGCAACAACAGCATCGCCGCGCTCCAGACGCGCTGCCAATACAGCATTGGTGACCATCTCCAATGTGGCGAAAGCTTTAGATTTTTCACCCGCTGATACGATAATCGGCGTTGCATCAATGCCTGCTTCCGCAAGGCTTGTTGTCAGGCGTTCCAGATGGTGTTTCGCGACATTTTCATCCGTAACCACAGCCACTCGGATTTTGCCAAGCCGTGAAGCGATTTCCGCACCAGCGCGCTCAATCAGCTTGTCACCAATGATGATATCATAAGAACGATCCCCCAGCACAACCGGAACAGTCACGGCCTCAACATTGTTATGTGTTGTGTTTTGCTGCGGGGCATTCATTCTTTTGTCTCCTCTTTGGCAATTAGAATTTCTATCAGTTCTTTTCAGCTTCAAGATATTCAAGAAGCAGATCAATCACTTCACTGGCGATCACATCTTTACGGTCTTCACGGGACATAAAACGCAAATCAGCCTGTGCATAAACCGGATAGCGTTCATCAATCAGACGGCTCATCACACCACGCGGATCACTGTTTTTCAAAAGCGGCCGGTTCTGACGTCTTGAAACGCGCTCCATCAACACATCAAGCTCAGCATCAAGCCACAATGAAATGCCATGATCTGCAATGCTTTGACGGGTTTCTGCATTCATATAAGCGCCGCCACCGGTCGCCAAAACCATTGGTCCGGCTTCCAGCAAACGCAGAATCACGCGGCGTTCCAGATCACGAAACTCTACTTCACCGTAACTTTCAAAAAGTTCGGGCACGCTCATGCGTGAAACGCCTTCGATTTCGTTGTCGCCGTCTTTAAAGGCCAGCCCCAGCAACATCGCGATCTTTTTACCGATGGTGGACTTGCCCGCTCCCATAAGCCCCACGAGCACCAACACCCGCGAACCAAGCAATTCTTTTACCCGTTCAGCATGTTCATGGAGGTTTGTATTTTTACTACTGCTTGTCATTGCCCTCATCCGGTCTTCTGATTTGGTTCCACATGAAAACACAGCCTACGTCAATTGCTTTATCGGTGCTTAAGCGCCAAAAACGCATTATAATCGGCTTCATCAAGACAGACCTTGCTTTCTAAAGAGCTTGCGAGCATAAAAACTGCATGCCCACACTTACACGTCTGGTTCTGGTTCTCGCCCTGATCGCTGCTGCCATTTATGGTATTATGCTGGCATTGGTCACTTATGTGGAGCCAGTACAAACCGATATTACTATTAAAATTCCAGCCAAAGACCTGAAGCCTGTTCCGCTGCCAGCACCTGTTTCTCCACAGGATGCACAAGAACAGCCCAATGATGGTCTTGAGGAAATGAACTAAAACATGCGTGCAGCTGTTGCGATTGAAAGCTTTCTGGAAATGATGAGTGCGGAACGCGGTGCCGCACAAAACACGCTTGAATCCTATCGGCGTGATCTGGAAGCTTGCACAGAACTTTTACAGACAAACTCTGTCAATCTGGTGGAAGCACAACCGCAAGATTTGCGTGATTGTCTCAATCAGATGGCAGTGCTTGGTTTTGCCGCCAGTTCGCAGGCGCGCCGCCTCTCCGCGCTTAAACAGTTTTTCCGTTTTCTTTATACTGAAAACCTGCGGGGTGATGATCCGACCGGCACGCTTGATGCACCTAAAAAACAAATGGCACTGCCAAAAATCATGAGCGAAGATACGGTTTCAAAACTGTTGGATCGCGCTCAGGCGGAAGCAGAAACCCCACCCGAACCGCTGACAAAATTTCAATGCGTGCGCCTTTATGCGCTGCTTGAAACTTTATATGCAACGGGCTTGCGTGTTTCCGAGCTTGTCAGTCTGCCAGTGAGTGTCGCGCGTTCCGATCAGCGTTTTTTGCTGGTACGCGGTAAAGGCTCCAAAGAACGGATCGTGCCTTTATCATCAAAAGCGCGTGAAGCTTTACAGTTTTATCTGGATTTGCGCGATGCGCGTGCCGATTATGAAGAAAATCCATGGCTCTTTCCAGCACCGTCTGAAAGCGGCCATCTGGCGCGTCAGGTCTTTGCCCGCGATTTAAAAGCACTGGCAGCACGCACCGGAATTTCAGCCAATAGTGTCTCACCGCACGTTCTTCGCCATGCTTTTGCCAGTCATTTATTGCAAAATGGCGCAGATTTACGTGCTGTACAGCAATTATTAGGGCATTCGGACATCTCTACGACACAAATTTATACCCATGTGCTCGAAGAAAGACTGCACAAACTTGTAAATGATCATCATCCGCTTGCCGATTGAGCCCGCGGAAGGTATGAGAAGAAAAAACTTTTGCCTCGGATTTGCACTTTGGGGTAAGAGTGAATATCTATAACTTGTCGAGGCTCAGTCCTCATGAGACCCAACACGTTTGCTTTGAAAAACGCATACACAGTCAGGCCATATGTACAATTACCTCGATTTTGAAAAACCAGTCGCCGATCTTGAAGGTCAAATTCTCCAGCTGAAAAAACTCAGCGAAGAAGATGGCAGCGTCGATATGAGCGACGAAATCAAACGCCTTGAAAAGCGTTCTTCAGATGCTTTGCGCGATCTTTATCGCAAGCTGACCCCATGGCAGAAGACACAAGTTGCCCGCCATCCGGATCGTCCGCATTGCCTGGATTACATCAATCATCTGTTCACCGAATTCACGCCGCTGGCCGGTGATCGTAAATTCGCCAATGACGACGCTTTGCAAGCCGGCTTTGCACGTTTCAACGGTGAAGCGGTTGCGGTTCTTGGTCAGGAAAAAGGCCATGATACCAAAACCCGCCTGAAGCACAATTTTGGTTCGGCTCGTCCTGAAGGCTATCGTAAAGCTGTACGCGTGATGGAAATGGCTGACCGTTTTGGTCTGCCGATTATTTCCCTCGTTGATACAGCAGGTGCTTATCCGGGCATAAGTGCGGAAGAGCGCGGTCAGGCAGAGGCCATTGCCCGTTCAACAGCTGCTAGTCTTAATCTGAAAGTGCCGATGGTTTCCATCATCCTTGGTGAAGGTGGTTCAGGCGGCGCGATTGCTATCGCTGTTGCCAACCGCGTTTACATGCTGGAAAACTCCATCTACTCGGTTATCTCACCGGAAGGTGCGGCCTCCATTCTGTGGCACGATTCAACCCGCGCTAAAGATGCAGCAGCCAATATGCGCATCACCGCGCAGGATCTGTTGGAATTGAAAGTCATTGACGGCATTATCCCTGAAGCAATGGGTGGTGCGCATCGTGACCGTGTGGCTGCAATGAATGCAACCGGCGAAGTCATCGCTTCAGCCTTGCGCTCTATGCAAGGTGTTGATGGCGAAACTTTGAAGCAGGAACGCCGTAAGAAGTTCCTCGAAATCGGCAGAAACATCTAATCTCTGCCTTTGAGCTTAAAATGAAAAAGCCCGATATTGTCGCAATATCGGGCTTTTTCATGCAAATATGTCAGCTTGTTACAAACTGTTACCGGCACTTATTCTGCTCATAGATTTGTCAAATTTGCACAATATTGAATTATTACTTAGACTTAAGATCGCATCCGGTAATTCAGTGCCGGATAGATAAAAAATGACGGGAATTGCAAAAAAAGCATAGTTTGGCTAACTCAGAGCAAGAATTTGTCAACCTTACTGAAAGGTTTTACTGCTAGCCTTCCCTTTCCAAATGTCGGTTAATCGGCAATATTGATGATGTGTCGCACGAGTTAAGTAGGCATAACGGGTATGAAAATCAGAACCGCAATTTTTGCAAGTTTAATGGCTTCCGTGCTTTTAGCCGGTTGTCAGGGATCTGCGTTTGATGATCTGGGCATGAAGGCTGAAAAGCCTCTGCCACAGAAAATCGTTGCTCAGATGAAGGCGAAGGGCATGACCCGCACCTCGCCTGTCATGGTTCGTATTTTCAAAGAAGAAGGTGTCTTAGAGGTCTGGAAACAGAAAAATAACGGCCGCTATGACATGATTTCTTCCTATGAAATCTGCAAATGGTCGGGCAAGCTCGGCCCTAAATTTGTGGAAGGTGACCGTCAGGCACCGGAAGGTTTCTACACCGTTTATCCGGCCCAGATGAACCCGAACTCACAATATTATCTGGCCTTTAATATGGGCTTCCCGAATGCTTATGACCGTGCGCATGGCCGCACCGGTCAGCATTTGATGGTGCATGGCGCCTGCTCGTCAGCAGGCTGTTATTCCATGACCGACGAACAGGTTTCAGAAATTTACGCCTTCGGTCGTGATGCCTTTGTCGGCGGCCAGCGTGCATTCCAGATTCAGGCATTTCCGTTCCGGATGACCGCAGCCAATATGGCGCGCTACCGCAACGATTCAAACTATGAATTCTGGAAAATGCTCAAGCAAGGCTATGACGCTTTTGAAGTCACCAAAGTGCCGCCAAAAGTGGATGTGTGCGAAAAGCGTTATGTCTTCAATAATAATGCAATTCCTAGCGGTAGTCCGGCAACCGCTGCCTGCCCGCCGACCATGCAGTCGGAAGCCATCAGCACGGCCTTCACCAGCTATCACAAGACCTATGAAGCAGCCTTTAGCGCAGCAACCACCAAAAGCGGCAAAGCCTTGTCGCCATCAATTGCCGGTCTTGCTGAAGCCAAGCTGGTTTCGGCTTGGAGTGCTGCGCGCGCACGCGGTGAAAAAGTCAGCCGCGAACCGCCATCATTGAATTATTCGGCACCAGCGGCTACTCCGGCAACCGCACCAACATCTGCTCCAGCAGTTGTGCCAGCCTCAGTTCCGGCTTCAGTGCCCGCGAGTGCACCAGTTGCGGCTCCTGTACCTGCTCAAGCACCTGTTACACCTGAAGCAGCGCCTGCCGCCACTTCCGTTCCGGTGCCATCAAACAATCCCGCAGCGGCACCTGTACCAGCTGAAAACAACATCATGGCGCAGGATGCAATTGAACAGGCGGATACAACCGTGACCGGTGCTGTTCCTGAGAAAAAGAGCCTCTGGGGCATGTTCAAAAAATAATGACTATGTCTGAAGAAAAACAGGCACTCATTTACGATTTACGCGGGCTTAACTGCCCGCTTCCCGTGCTTAAAACACGACGTAAATTGCAAGATATGGCCAGCAGAGACGTGCTTGAAGTTCGCACAACCGATCCGATGTCACGTCTCGACATTCCGCATTTTTGCGCAAATGAAGGTCACACCATCATTCATCAAGAAAATGATGGCGTTATCTTTACCTTCCGCATTCAAAAAGCGTGAAACTTATTTCAGCGTAAAGCCCGGGATAGCCAGCGGATTATCCGTCATCGCCGCGCCATCCGCCTGATCAATACCAGGACGGCCTAAAAACGCATTGAACAAATCCCGGATATAGTTTTCATCGAGATCTTTGACGATCATCACCAGTACGGTTTGTGGCTTGCCTTCCGGCCAATGCGGCAGACGTGCAGGCGGATGGAAAATCTTTTGCACACCATGGATCACCAGCGGGCGTTCCGGATCTTCTGCGATCTGAATAATACCCTTCACCCGCAAGAGTTTGTCGCCATGGCTTGAGCGCAACAGATCAACAAACATCTCAAAAGCTGAAAACGGCACCGGCAGATCATGTTTTAAAGCAAAAGTACGAATGGCCGTATCATGGTGATGATGATGGTGCTCATGCGTGCAATGCTCACCACAGACATGGTCGTGGTGATGATCGTGACCATGATCATGATGGTGCTCATCATCAAAAACATCCGCATTCAGCCAGCGCTGCACATCGGCTGTTTTCTTTTCCGGATTATAAAGGCCGCATTCAAAAAGACTGGCATAGCCGGTTTGCTGATCCGAAACATTCAACAATTCTGCTGAAGGGTTAAGCAAACGAATGCGCTGCAACAAATGTTCATAAGCAACCTTATCCTCCATCAAATCCGTTTTGGTAAGGATAATACGGTCAGCCATAGCAATCTGCTTCACAGCTTCTTCATGTGCATCCATGGTGGCCATTGCATTAACAGCATCAACCGTTGTCAGCACACCGTCCAAACGAAACGCCTGCAACAAAACCGGATGCCCCATAATGGCATTAAGAACAGGCCCCGGATCAGCCAGACCGGTGGTTTCAATCACCACCCGTTTTAACGCTTTCAACTGACCCGTTTGCAAACGGTCAATCAAATCCGCAAGCGTATCCACCAACTCGCCACGTACAGTGCAGCAAATGCAGCCATCGGCCAGCTCAATAACGCCATCACTTGATTGCTCAACCAACAAATGATCAATGCTGATTTCACCAAATTCATTGATGATTACAGCCGTATCGGTGAGTGCAGGATCTTTCAACAACCGGTTCAACAGGGTTGTTTTTCCAGAACCGAGAAACCCTGTCAGCACAGAAACGGGAATAGGATGGCTGAACGTACTCATGGATTTATGTTACTTTCTCACATGCACAAAATGCAGATTTTAATTTTAAGAACCGCGCTTGGCCGGACGCTGAAGCGGGATCGGCACTTGTGAAATATGCAGCTGTCCCGGCTTGTTTTCCGGTGCCTTTTGGCTCAAACCCACTGTAATTGCGCGGGGTTCATGTTTGATATCATGGATATATGGAGAATCTATTTTCATATATCCTTCCACCTCACGACCATCCCATCGTGCTGCGATCGCTTCCTGATTACAAATCTGCGCGCGCAGATCCGGTGCCGAATTGATGTTCTGGCCATAAGGTGCCAGAGCTCTCAAATCCGGCGCATTGGCTGCATTGCCGCGGAAAGCTGTTTCCATCAATTCAGCCGATTTGGCTGCACGGGTTTCCTGACGTGTCGCGCCAAGCACAACCGACATCACAGTTCTGCCTTGACGGGTTGCCGAAGCCACCAGATTGAAGCCTGAAGCGCAAATGAAGCCGGTTTTCATACCGTCTGCACCATTATAACGGCCAAGCAGAATATTTCCGTTCAGTTCCTGACGGTGACCATCGGTAAAGTCGAGCGCTTCGACGCTGAAATAATGCGCATATTGCGGAAATTGCTGACGCAGCGCCATGCCCAAGACGGCCAAGTCGCGTGCTGTTGTATAATTTTGCGGATCAGGAAGGCCGTGCGGATTGGTAAAATGCGAGCCGCTCATGCCTAAACGTGCTGCTTCCGCATTCATCATTTTAGCAAAACCATTGACGCTACCACCCAAGGTTTCAGCCACAGCCACCGATACGTCATTGGCCGATTTAACCATCATGATTTTGAGCGCTGTATCCAGCGTCATAACGGAGCCCGGCTTATAACCCATTTTGCTCGGCGGCTCTTTGGCAGCGATGACACTGATGCGCACCGGCGTATCGGGTGTTATCTGCCCTGACTCCAGCATACGAAATGCCACATAAGCGCTCATCATTTTGGTGAGAGAGGCCGGATACCAGCGCTGGAATGCCTCTTCATGGGCGTAAACTTTGCCAGTAGCTACATCCACCACAATAGATGGCGCTGCTGCCGCGCCGCTTAAAGCCGCACAACTCAACGCAGTTGCGGTTAAGACGGATACAGGCAGGCAACCTTTGATCAGTTTCAATAACATTAATTTAATTCCGTTCTGGTGCCGCTTAAAATATTCAGCATGACTTATCTAAGGCATGTGGCATAGAAAAGGCAAACAGGCATTGCTCTCTTTCATGCAAAAGTAATAGTCTGTGGCAGGGAAACCACCCCATAATCATCGGCGACCACGCCGGTTTACAGATCAATTTCGGAGCTAATCTATGCCAGTGCTGAATCGTGCCGTTGAAATGCAATCGAAAGTCTCTGAATGGCGCCGTTATCTGCACCAAAACCCTGAATTGCTCTATGATGTTTTCAATACGGCAAAATTTGTTGAAGACAAGCTGAAAAGCTTCGGTTGTGATGAAGTGGTGACCGGTATCGGCCGCACTGGTGTTGTCGCCATTATTAAAGGCCGCCACGGTGACGGACCTGTCATCGGCTTGCGCGCTGATATGGATGCGTTGCCTATTCAGGAAAGCAGCGGCGTGGAATGGTCTTCCAAAACCGATGGCAAAGCACATTCATGCGGCCATGACGGCCACACAGCCATGCTGCTTGGCACAGCACAATATTTAAGCGAAACCCGTAATTTCTGTGGCGCTGTCGCTTTGATTTTCCAGCCAGCCGAAGAAGGTGGCGCTGGCGGTCTTGCCATGATCGAAGATGGTTTGCTGGAAAAATTCCAAATCCGCGAAGTCTATGGCTTGCATAACCGGCCGGGTATTGCATTGGGTGAATTTGCCATTTGCAAAGGCCCGATCATGGCTGCAACCGATGAATTTGATATTATCATCTCCGGTAAAGGCGGCCATGCGGCTATGCCACACACAACCATTGATCCGGTTGTTGCAGGCGCACAATTGATCACCACATTGCAATCCATTGTTTCACGCCGCACAGATCCACTGGATTCACTCGTTGTTTCGGTTACAAAATTTCATGCCGGTGACGCACATAATGTTATCCCGCAGGAAGCACGCCTTGCCGGAACTGTGCGCAGCTTAAGCAAAAACACCCGTAAAGAAGCCGAAGACGCAATCAAAGCAGCCGCAGCGGGTATTGCCACCCTCACCGGCACGTCGATTGAAGTAAAATATCAGAAGAATTATCCGGTTACTTTCAACCATGATGCCGAAACCGATTTTTCTGCACGTATTGCCAAGCAGATTGTGGGTGAAACCAAAGTGGACACCCAAACCCCGCCAATGATGGCTGGGGAAGATTTTTCCTATATGTTGGAAAAATGCCCGGGCAGTTATATTTTCCTCGGTAATGGTGACAGTGCCGGTCTGCATCATCCGGCCTATGATTTTAATGATGATGCCATTCCTTATGGCATCAGCTATTTTGTGCAAGTTGTTGAAACTGCATTGGCAGCTTGATAAATTAAGCTTTCCCAAAACCTGTGCGGCCAATTTCTCATTGGTCGCACAGGTTTTCGGGTTGGCGAAATTAACAAAACACAGTATGTGTTGCCTCGATGGTCCCGTAGCTCAGTAGGATAGAGCGCAAGATTCCTAATCTTGAGGCCACTGGTTCGAATCCAGTCGGGATCACCACTTTTATAAAATCGTTTAGCTGAAAATAATCTGATTTTTACCAGCGCGTTTGGCTTTATAAAGCCGCTCGTCTGCACAGTTTAATGCTGCTTCTGCTCCATCCCGCGCATTGACAAAATTTGCCAGCCCCATGGAAAATGAAACCGGCGCTTCAGCCGCTTTCACCACAATATCCAGCTGGCTTTTAATTTCATTGGCTTTGCTCACCGCTTCTTCAAGTGTTGTATTGAGCATCAAAACCACAAACTCATCACCACCCAAACGTCCGTGAACTTCATCACGGGTGCCTCTGGCGGATAAGGTCTGTCCGATCAGCTTTAAAAGCTTGTCGCCCGCAGCATGGCCATTTTGGTCGTTGATCATTTTGAAATAATCAATATCGAAATAAAGCAATGAAAACGGCACCGACTGCTCGTTTGAAATGGTAATCGCTTTTTCAATTTCGGCTTCCAGCGAACTGCGGTTAGCCAGTTTTGTCAAACCATCCACCAGCGCCATATTATGCGCCTGTTTCATCATACGCCGCATTTCAAGCAATTGCACAGCCGTATTGGCAAGGCTTTGCAATTTGCGCTGTTCTTCTGTCGTATAGCTGCGTGGTTTCACATCCAAGGCACAGATAGCACCCAAAGCCGTACCATTAGGCGCAATCAATGGAGAACCTAAATACATCCGAATATGCGGATCATTGAGAACGAAAGGATTATTGGCAAAGCGCACATCCTTTGTCGCATCCTCAATCAAAAACGGTGCATTATCCAGAACCGCATGTGAACAGAATGTATGCTCATTGGCGACATCGCCAAATTCAATACCGGCAAAGCCCAAATGGTGGGTTACATGCTCATCTATCAATGAGACAGCCGCCATCGGCACATCAAATAATGACATTACCAATTCGCACAATGCGTCGAGGCTGTGATCGCGCCCCAGTTCCACACTATTATAAGCTTGTCGGGTTTCTGATGCTAAAATCATAAGTCTACTATGCTGCAATCCCTTTAATAATCAATAGCAATTTATTCTCTCGTACAGTCATGAAACATTGAAGCTTAGTATTTAGCAACAGATTTAAATCCAGATGCGCCTTAGCACTTTGGCTGCGTTGCTTTCGATTGAAAACTGCATTAATTCTCTTTACAAAACATGAAAAGATTAAGAGGGAGATCTTTATGCGTTCAATGTTTCTGGCACTGCTGGCTGCCACTGCTATCGCCACCACCCCAACCATGGCTAAAGATGTTTCTGTAGCTGTTACCGCTATTGTTGAACATCCGGCACTTGATGCTGTTCGTGACGGCGTTAAAGATGCGCTGACGGAAGCCGGCTATAAAGACGGTGAAAACCTTAAATTCACCTATCAGTCAGCTCAGGGCAATCCTGCAACCGCTGCACAGATTGCGCGCCAGTTTGTTGGCGATGCGCCAGACGTTATTGTTCCGATTTCGACACCTTCCGCACAGGCTGTTGTTGCTGCTACCCGTGATATTCCGGTGGTTTTCACCGCAGCTTCCGATCCTGTTGGTGCGCAGCTCGTAAAAACCATGGAAAAGCCGGGCGGTAATGTCACCGGTCTTTCCGACCTTTCACCTGTTGCCGAACATGTGGCTTTGATTAAAGAAATCATGCCGAATGTGAAAAAAATCGGCTACCTCTACAATTCCGGTGAAACAAACTCTGTTTCTCTTCTGGCTGTTTTGAAAGAAGCTGCCGCTAAAGAAGGTATCGAGATTGTTGAATCTGCTGCCACCAAATCATCGGAAGTCAAAGGTGCTGCACAGGCTCTTATCGGCCGCGCTGATGCCATGTATGTGCCAACCGATAACACCATCGTTTCAGCTCTCGAAAGCGCTGTAACCGTTGCTGAAGAAGGCAAGCTGCCGCTTTTCACTGCTGATACAGATTCTGTTACCCGCGGTGCTGTTGCTGCCCTCGGCTTCAACTATTACGATGTTGGCAAACAGACCGGTGTGGTTGTTGCCCGCATTCTGAAAGGTGAAAAGCCAGGCGACATCGATGTGGACGTTGCCAAAGGCACCGATCTCGTTGTCAATTTGGGTGCTGCCAAGAAAATGGGCATCGAACTGCCACAGGCAGTCGTTGATCGCGCAACCAAAAAGATCGACTAATTAATTTGAGACGCACAGCAGATATTTCTGCCGTGCGTCTCATTCTCTTAAATTTTCAGCATTGTATTTTATTGCAAAGTTGAAAAGTAAAATCATAAAAGCATTTTTACTGCACCCATTCTGTGCGTAAAATTGCCGGACAACGAACGGCCAACTCGCAAGCAATTAGGCATGTGTGTACGCCAGATTTAAAGGAATGGCATTGTGAGTCAGATCGCCTTTTGGGGTGCGGTCGAATTAGGCCTGATATTTTCATTTGTTGCGCTAGGTGTATATCTGGCGTTCCGGGTTCTCGATTTCCCCGACCTTACCGTAGACGGTTCTTTTCCATTAGGTGCTGCTGTCACTGCCGTGCTAATTTTAGCCGGATTTAATCCGTGGCTGGCTGCTGCCATTTCGATGATTGCCGGTTCCCTTGCAGGGCTTGTGACAGCGACACTCAATGTGCGCTTTAAAATTCTCAACCTGCTTGCCTCTATTCTCACCATGATTGCCCTTTTCTCGGTCAATTTGCGGGTGATGGGACGTCCGAATATTGCACTGATTAATCAGGACACCATGCTGTCGCCGTTCTTCGGTCATGGTCTGCCTGAATATTATGTGCGTCCATTGTTTATTTTCGTACTTGTCGTTATTGCAGTGATCCTGGTTTGGCGCTTTCTTGAAAGTGACACCGGTCTGGCCATGCGTGCAACCGGTGCAAATCCGCGTATGGCACGCGCACAGGGCGTTCGCCCTGAGCGGCAGATATATCTCGGCATGGCGCTTTCAAACGCACTGGTGGCGCTTGGTGGCTCTTTGTTTGCACAGACAAACGGCTTTGCGGATGTAACGTCCGGTGTTGGTACTATCGTTGTTGGTCTTGCCGCTGTTATCATCGGTGAAACAGTGCTGCGCTCACGCCTCATCCTTGTCACACTTATCGGCTGTGTCGTCGGTTCCATTATCTACCGTATTGCGATCCAGCTGGCACTCACCAGTGATTTCTTAGGCCTCAAAGCCTCAGATCTTAATCTGGTCACCGCAGTGCTTGTGACTTTGGCGCTGATCTTGCCGCGTCTTCGCCGCGGAGGTGCATGAAAATGATTGAAGTTTCTAATCTTGATGTGATTTTTGGCCGTGGAACACCGCTTGAAAAACAAGCGCTCAACGGTATCAGTCTCACCATGCAACAAGGCTCATTTGTCACTGTTATCGGTTCCAATGGTGCGGGTAAATCCACTTTCCTCGGCACCCTTGCGGGTGATGTTATCCCGACAAGCGGCAAGGTTGTTATCAACAATAAGGATGTCACCAGACAGGCAACGGCGGAACGAGCCAAACTGGTTGCCCGCGTCTTTCAGGATCCGCTGGCTGGTAGCTGTGGAACACTGACCATTGAAGAAAACCTCGCCCTTGCTGCGGCGCGTGGCAAAAAGCGTGGTCTCTCACCTGCCCTTTCTTCAAGCCGCCGCGCAGAATTTCGTGAGCGTGTGGCCGGTTTAAAGCTTGGCCTTGAAAACCGTATGCAGGATCGCATGGAGCTTCTCTCCGGCGGTCAGCGTCAGGCTTTATCACTTGTTATGGCAACGCTTGCAGAATCAGAAGTGCTGCTGCTTGATGAACACACAGCCGCGCTTGATCCGGGCATGGCAGAATTCATCATGGAACTGACCCGCAAGCTGGTAGCCGAAAACAAGCTTACCACATTGATGGTGACGCACTCGATGCGTCAGGCGCTTGATTATGGCGACCGCACCATCATGCTGCATGCCGGTGATGTGCTGCTCGACGTGGAAGGTGATCAACGCAAAAACTTAGGCGTTGAAGACCTCATCAAAATGTTCCGCGATGTACGCGGTCAAAACATTGATGATGATGCCCTGCTCATCGGCTAAACTAAACTTAAAGGCCTGATTCAAAATCAGGCCTTTTTCTTTGCTCAAATTCTATTCGTGAAACTTGCTTACGCTACCGCAAATTGCCGTTTAAGTTTAAACCCGAATGGGTTAAACAGGCTTCATGGCTCAGAAAAAATCACATGAGGTTGATGCTTTTATCAACCGTCCCAGCAGCAGCTTTCCGATTATCCTGCTCTACGGCCCTGATAAAGGCTTGGTGAGCGAGCGTGCAAAGATTTTTGCCAAAGCCACCGGACTGCCTTTAGATGATCCTTTTACCGTCATTCGTATGGAAGGCGACGAGGTCGATCAAAATCCAGGCGCACTTCACGACGAAGCCATGACCATTTCGATGTTTGGCGGCAAACGCCTGATCTGGATTCGTAATGTCTCCGGCCAAAAAACCATGGCGGACATTATCAAACATCTGGCTGCCGAGCCGCCACAAGATGCCATTATCCTCATTGAGGCTGGCGATCTTAAAAAAGGTGCTGCCTTACGCACAGCTGTGGAAAACGGCTCTGCCGCAATGGCTCTGCCATGCTACAGCGATGATGCGCGCGGTATTGACGGTGTGATTGATGATGTTCTTTCCGCCGCAAATTTACAGATCAGTGGCGATGCCCGTCAGCTGCTCCGCATGAGCCTTGGTGGTGACCGTTTGGCCACGCGTGGCGAACTGGAAAAGCTCTGCCTTTATGCCAAGGGTAAAAGCCGTATTGAGCTGGAAGATGTCCGTGCTTCCGTTGGTGATGTCAGTGTTGCCTCAACCGATGAAATCGTTGATGCGCTTTTGCTCGGTGATATGAAAGGCTTCAACAGTTCTTTTGATCGCCTCGTTACCTCAGGAACTGCGCCTTTCCTCATTCTCAATGCTGCTATGCGCCAGTTTCAGCAACTGCAACTCATGCGCCATAGTGTTGAAGTGGAGCGCAAGGCACCAGCTGCCATTATTGCTGCTGCCCGCCCTCCTATCTTCTTCACCAGACGTAAGCTGATGGAAACAGCATTATCGCGCTGGCCGGCAGCTTCCATTTCACGCGCGGGCGAGCGTCTGCAAAAAGCCGTTCTGGAAAGCCGTCAGAACAGTGATCTTTCCGTACCCATTATTCGTCAATGCCTGATGGCACTTGTCGTTGAAGGTGCGCGTAACAGTCGCGCACGATAATTATATAACTTATTGAAATATAATTATTATTTAAATTAAAACGGCCTCCAGTTAATCATAACCGGAGGCCGTTTTAAATATCAGTCTTCCTTGTCACAATGTTGCATTTAGCTTTGCAAGCGACGGCAGATTTCGTCCAACTGCTCAAGCGAGCTATAACGAATACGCACTTCACCACCACGTTCACGGTGATTGATATCCACTTTCATGCCGGTGACATCAGAAAGCAGTTTCTCCAATGCTTTGGTATCGGCATCTTTTTCCACAGGTGCAGCTTTTTCAGCTTTGCGCGGGTTTTCACCCTGCGCTTCTGCCTGTGCCAATGCTTCGACCTGACGAACAGACAAACCATCCTTGACGATCTTCTCAGCCATCGCCACAGGATTTTCCATTGTAATCAGGCTACGCGCATGCCCAGCCGACAATGCACCATCCGTGATTAAAGACTGAACACCTGAAGGCAGCTTCAACAAACGCAATGTATTGGCCACATGGCTACGGCTTTTACCGATCACCTGTGCCAAATCAGCCTGTGTATATTCATGATTGTCGATCAGCTGTTGATAGCCAAGCGCTTCTTCAATCGAGTTTAAATCCGCACGCTGGACGTTTTCGATAATCGCAATTTCCAATGCAATACGATCATCCACATCGCGCAGAATAACTGGGATAGATGTCAGTCCTGCACGTTGCGAAGCGCGCCAGCGACGTTCACCTGCAATCAGCTCATAATGTTCAGGATTGCCGGGTGCCGGACGCACCACAATCGGCTGCACAACACCATGCTCACGAATAGACTGCGCCAGATCCGCAAGATCTTCCTCGGCAAACATACGTCTTGGGTTACGCGGGTTGCGCGTAATGAATTCAATTGGAACATTGCGCTCTGCTGAAACGGGCGTTTTTCGCTCTTCAACAGGACGATCAATATCCCCGATCAAAGCGGCTAAACCACGACCAAGGCGTTTTTTGGAAGGATCGTCGTTCATAGTCACGGCTACTTTCTAAAAATTGTTACGTAGTCGAATCGATAGTTCAAGCAGCTTGTAAATGCCGCTCACGTTGAATTACTTCTGAAGCAAGCTGCAAATAGGCCTGACTTCCGGCACATTTCAAATCATATAGGAGTGCCGGCTTGCCATGCGATGGCGCTTCAGAGACACGCACATTGCGCGGAATAACAGTGCGATAAACCTTCTCACCCATAAAGGTTCGAACATCATCCACAACCTGCGATGCAAGATTGTTGCGGCTATCAAACATAGTCAGCACAATGCCCTGAATGGAGAGATCAGGGTTCAAAGATGAACGGACCTGCTCAACGGTCTGTAGCAACTGGCTAAGACCTTCCAGTGCGAAAAACTCACATTGCAATGGTACGAGAACAGAGTCAGCAGCAGCCATTGCATTCAAAGTCAGCAAATTAAGCGATGGCGGGCAATCAACCAGCACATAACTATAATGCTCAGCAACGCTGGAATCGAATTTCAGCGCATCTCGCAACCGTCTTGTACGATCAGCAGCTTGTGAAATTTCCATTTCTAAACCAAGCAAATCGAGCGTTGATGGTACAATATGTAAATTCGGCACATCAGTTGAAACCGCGGCCTCCGGTACCGAAGCCGCCTGTGTCAGCACATCATAGGATGACAATGGACGGTTTAAGCGGTCAATCCCAAGCCCAGTACTGGCATTGCCCTGCGGATCAAGATCGACAATCAGGACAGTTTCACCAATAGCGGCAAGAGCTGTCGCCAGATTAATGGCTGTTGTTGTTTTACCAACGCCACCCTTCTGATTTGCAATAGTTATGATACGAGAACGTTTCATCATCACTGCCGCCCTGCTGCTTTCTGTTCACTATCCGTAGATAGAACCGGATTAATTGCTTTCTTACGCAGATTACTAATTTCAAGAATAACGGAATTATCATCGACAGCACTAACATGCTTTACCAGATCATAATCCCACTCATCCAAGGTCTCGTCGATTTCTCTCTGATAGTCCCGTCCCTTCTGAAAGAACGCAACTGCCCCATTTTTCATCCACGGCTCAGTCAAAGAAAAGAGTTTTTTCAATGATGCCAAAGCCCGTGCCGTAATAATATCGGGCGTTGAAACCCTTTCCCAAAGAGATTCAATACGCTCTGCATATACTTCTACAGGAATATCCAGATTACCAGTGGCTGTACGCAAGAAAGCGGCCTTCTTCACTACACTTTCCACCAATATTATCCGGCTGCCTGAATTTTCCTTCATCATGCAACCAAGTACAATGCCAGGAAAACCACCACCAGAGCCAAGATCAAGCCAATTTTTAGCATCAGCTTTACGGCTTAAAACCAACTCATAGAGTTGTGCACTATCCATAATATGGCGCTGCCAAAGCTCTGCGATAGTCGATGGAGAAGCCAGATTAATGCTTGCATTCCACTTGATAAACAGCTGTTCAAAGGCGATCAAGCGCTCTGCTGTTTCACGTGAAACAGTCGGACTAACAGTTTTCAACTGTGAATAATGATCCATTTTACACCTGCCCATTCAAATATAGTCAACACACAAAAACACTTACACAGCCTGATCAAAGGCATCATTGCGACGCAAGTGTTTACGTATTTGCGCGATCAATAAAGCAACAGCGGCAGGTGTCATACCTTCTACACGCTGCGCCTCAGCAATTGTAGCTGGTTTGCGGGTTTCAAGCTTCTGCTTCAATTCGTTGGAGAGACCTGAAATACCAGCATAATTCAGACTTTCCGGAATATGCAATTTTTCGTCCCGCTCCATTGCAACAATGTCATTTTTCTGGCGATCCAGATAAACAGCATATTGCGCTTCTGTTTGCAGAGCTTCGCGCGTCACTTCTGCGAACTGAGAAAACTCAGGCCAGATAGAAATAATGCGATCCATATCGATCGTCGGATAAGAAAGCAGATCATAAACACTGCGGCGCACACCATCATGATTTAAATGCAGACCGTGTGTAGCAGCTAAATTGGGGCTGATATTAATTGTCTGTGCCAGTTCCCGCGCAGTGGTTAAGTCTTGCTGACGTGCCGAAAATTTATCGCGACGGACACTTGATAAGATACCTAACTTTTCTGCCATAGGTGTCAAACGTTCATCAGCATTATCAGCTCTTAATGAAAGGCGGAATTCTGCACGTGATGTAAACATACGATATGGTTCACTCACACCACGCGATGTCAAATCATCAATCATCACACCAATATAAGCTTCGGTGCGTTGAATGATAACAAGTTCATCACCCGAAGCACGTCTTGCTGCATTCACACCGGCAAGTAAGCCTTGTGCTGCTGCTTCTTCATAACCGGTCGTACCGTTAATTTGTCCTGCAAAAAATAACCCCTCAACCTTACGGGTTTCAAGCGTGCGGTTTAATTCGCGCGGATCGACATAATCATATTCAATGGCATAACCAGGTTGCAGCATTAATGCCTTTTCAAGACCAGGAATGGTCTTCAAAAGAGCGAGCTGCGCCTCTTCCGGTAATGATGATGAAATGCCATTTGGATAAACAGTATCATCATCCAAACCTTCAGGTTCCAGAAAAATCTGGTGTCCGTCTCTATCACCAAACTTAACAATCTTATCTTCGATTGATGGGCAATAACGTGGACCAATACCTTCAATATTACCGGAATACATTGCTGAGCGATGCAGGTTCGCGCGGATAATTTTGTGCGTTTCTTCTGTCGTACGCGTAATACCACAATCAATTTGTGGCACTGTAATACGATCAGTCAGCATAGAAAACGGTAATGGATGTTCATCCGCTGACTGCTTTTCTAAGCTACCCCAATCTATCGTTTGGCTGGACAAACGTGGTGGCGTGCCTGTTTTCAAACGGCCTAAGGTAAAGCCTAGTTTCTTTAATGTATCACTTAATCCAAGGGCTGGTTTTTCACCCATCCGGCCAGCAGGGAAATTAAGTTCACCAATATGGATCAAACCATTTAAGAATGTGCCGGAAGTCAAGACAACAGAGCGACATGAAATCTCGCGACCGTCCATCAATTTGACGCCGGTGATTTTGCCATCTTGCGTGATGATATCGTCAGCACCGCCTTCAATAACATCTAAATTATCCTGTTCAGCAATCGCTTGCTGCATTGCTAAGCGATATAGTTTTCTATCCGCTTGTGTACGTGGACCACGAACTGCTGGTCCTTTTTTGCGGTTAAGCAAGCGGAACTGAATGCCAGCCTGATCGGTTACACGCCCCATTAAGCCATCAAGTGCATCAATCTCGCGCACAAGCTGCCCCTTCCCTAATCCGCCGATTGCAGGATTACAGGACATAACACCAATCGTATCCGTTTTATGCGTGACCAATGCAGTACGTGCGCCAGCCCGCGCAGACGCAGCGGCAGCTTCACATCCAGCATGTCCGCCGCCAATGATAATGACGTCGTAAGATACAGTCATGGTAAATTTCCTGACTAGAAGAGTTGATTACGGACTCTTTGCCATGTTCGTTTGAAAAAAGATAGAGCAATTCAATGCAGGTCTACCCTGCTTCATAATCACTTTTTTGAATGATAGTAGATTTTTAAGCTCAAAATTATGGCATGATAAATGGAGAATGGAGACTCATAAGGTCTATTATGAGTCAAGCATCAATTATGGATTCCACTGAAATGTTTCACGTGAAACATTCCATCACTCAAAAATCATTTAAACATGATTGAGTACGAAAATTGTTTCACGTGAATCATTTGCCAATGCAGAATTCTGAAAAGATAACGTCTAAAATATCTTCCACATCAACATCGCCTGTAATGCGCCCTAATGATTGAGAAGCTAAACGAAGGTTTTCAGCACGTAGTTCCAATGGGTAATTCGTGTTGGTTATTGCATTTTCAATTTCATTTGCAGTCTGTTTCAACAAGCTAATGTGGCGCAGCCGTGTGGGAACAACTTCTGACAGATTGCCAGCTTGAGCTGATATAGTTTCTGTTAAACTATCAATAAGCTGATTAATGTTTTCGCCGCTTGTTACAGAGATACAGATTTTAAAATCCTCACCCTTATAATCATGTGTCAGATCAATTTTAGTGCCGATACGCCAAGCTTCAACTCCTGCCAGATCATCTGATAAATCAGTGCGCTGATGAGCGGTTAAATCTTCGAGCAGTAAAACAAGGTCGGCCTTACGTGCTTTTTCGAGTGCACGTTCAATACCAATCTTCTCAACCTTATTTTCTGTTTCTCTTATGCCAGCAGTATCTGTGAGATAAACAGGAACACCTGCCAGATCGAGTTTAACTTCGAGAAGGTCACGCGTTGTTCCCGCTTCATCTGAAATAATCGCTACATCGCGCCCAGCCAAGAGATTTAATAAGCTGGATTTTCCGGCATTGGGTTCACCAGCAATAACGATCTGAAAGCCATCACGGAGTAAATCCGCACGTTTACCACCAGCAATATGATCCTGAATAGAGCTATTAAGCTCAGCCATCGCTTGCCATACCTGATCTGATACAGAACCTGGTACATCGCTTTCATCAGCAAAATCTAGTTCTGCTTCAATCAAAGCGCGCGCTTGAATAAGTTTGGTGCGCCAATCATTATAGAGATCGCGTTGCGCACCCGAAGCCACATGTTGTGCTAAACGTCTTTGACCTTCCGTTTCAGCACTGATTAAATCAGCCAAACCTTCAGCAATCGTTAAGTCCATCTTGCCGTGAGTGAAAGCGCGACGGGTGAACTCCCCTGCTTCTGCAAAGCGTAATCCTTGCATCTGCGATAGTTCACTTAAAAACCGTTCAACAACGGCAACACCGCCATGTAAATGAAACTCGGCACAATCTTCACCAGTGAAACTGGCTGGTCCTTTAAAATAAATCAAAAGTCCCTGATCTAGTAATTCACCATTGACACTATGAAATGAACCAAACATCGCTCGGCGCGGTTCCGGCAATTTTGAAAAGATCGTTTCGATAACGAATCGAGTTTGCGGCCCTGATACGCGAATGACTGCCACACCGGCAGGCAAGCGTCCGCTGGATAAAGCGAAAATCGTATCGTGGAAACTACTCTCATTCATAGCATTTTACCGTATTTAAAAAGATCAGTTGTCTGTATGATAATTCATCATAGGTTTTATCTAGCGCATTTGGTTGATAGTCGCAGCATAAATATATCCAGTCTCAACCTTTCATTTCCTGCTATGCAAACTTCAAGGATCAACACCATGACAGTTCAACTTTCCAATCAGTTAAAACTGTCATCCAGTGCTTACTTACGCCAGCATGCAGATCAACCGGTTCATTGGCAGACATGGTCTAAAGAAACACTGGAACTTGCCAAACAATTAAACCGTCCGATCTTATTGTCGATCGGTTATGCAGCCTGCCACTGGTGTCATGTTATGGCGCATGAGAGTTTTGATAATGATAAAATTGCTGATTATATGAATGAGCATTTCATCAATATTAAAATCGACCGTGAAGAGCGGCCTGATCTCGATCAGATTTATATGGCCGCTTTAACTGCAATGGGTGAGCAAGGTGGCTGGCCTCTCACGATTTTTTTAACGCCAGATGCCGAACCATTCTGGGGGGGCACATATTTTCCACCACATACACGCTTTAATCGTCCCGGTTTTGATGATGTGCTACGCGGCATTCATCAGCTTTTCCATCAGGACAAAGATAAGGTTAACCATAATTCCCGCGTGATCACTGAACATATCCAGCAACGTTTAGCACAACATTTAAATCACGATAGTGCGCCACAAGACCCGTTTCTTTTACACAAGACATATGCGCAGCGTTTGAGTTCAATGCTTGATCCGCATTATGGCGGCATAAAAGGTGCTCCTAAATTTCCAAGCAGCCCTTTAATGGAAATCTTTTGGCTCCAGCATTTAAATAATAATGATCCAGCAGCCTATGATGCTTTTCTGTTAAGCCTCAAGAACATGGTTCAAGGTGGAATATATGATCATGTTGGCGGTGGTCTGTGTCGCTATAGTGTAGATGATCATTGGCTGGTGCCGCATTTTGAAAAGATGCTTTATGATAATAGCCAGCTGATTAAACATGGCAGCTTTGCCTATGCTAAATCCCAGGATCAATTGTTACGTACACGAATCGAAGAAGTCATTGACTGGCTGCAAAGAGAATTACAATTGCCGCAAGGTGGTTTTGCGTCGAGTTTAGATGCTGATAGCGAAGGTGTTGAGGGCAAATATTACGTTTGGGATCGCTCCGAAATTGATGCCATTCTAGGTGATGATAGTCAGATATTTTGTGAAGCCTATAATATAACCATGCAAGGTAATTGGGAAGGCAGCAATATTCTCAATCGCCTCCATTCTTCTTTAGCTGATCCTGACCAGAAACTAATCGAAACATGCAAAAGCAAACTTCTGGCAGTGCGCCAAAAACGTATTGCACCAGCCCGTGATGATAAGTTGCTGGTCGATTGGAACGGACAATTAATTGTAGCGCTTCTAAATGCCGGCCGCGTATTTGATCGCGCGGACTGGATTAAGCTAGCCAAACAGACTTACGCAAAAATTAACATGAGCCTTGATCATCACGGCTTATGTCATTGTCTTTCAGATTATGTTCCGAGTGTTCGCGCATTATCATCAGACTATGCGGCGATGATCCATGCCGCAGTTTCATTATATGGCTATACAAGTGATCAAAGCTATTTAGCAGATGCCCGCTTATGGCTCAGTGAGCTCAATAAACAGCACAAGGATGAGAACGGCGATTATCGCCTTACAGCGCTTAATCAAGATGATGTGATTATCCATATCCATGCGGATCAGGATGACGCTACACCAAGCGCTACAGCACAGCTGATTGAAGCCTTAGCAAGACTGGCACTGGTTGATCAGGATATAAAACTACAGCAACAGATAGAAGCGCTATCACAACGCGCCCTCACCCGTATTCAAGCGCTTAGCTATGGCCAAGCAGGCATTTTGAATGCTGCGCTCATTTCACAATCAGCGATGATTTTACATATTTTTGCTGATTCAATGGAACATCCGCTCATCAAAATTGCCAATCAGATGATTGATATGAGACGCACAGATGTCATCAAAGTCATTGCGAATGATGAAATGCGTGAAACAGAGATACCACATCTTGGTGCGCAGAATATCACTCAATCATCAGCTTATTTATGTATCAGCAATCGATGTTTAGCGCCGGTTTACTCCGGTGATGATCTTGAAAAGCTCTTAAAAGAAAATGCCTCGCTTCAAACCTGAAGCGAGGCATTTTAAAGTCACAGGCTAATTCCCGTTATTCTATGAATTAGGTATTCATGGAATCGAAGAATTCACCATTGCTCTTGGTCTGCTTGAGTTTGTCATTAAGGAACTCAATCGCATCTGTGGTGCCCATTGGTGCCAGAATACGACGCAGAACAAAGATCTTCTGAAGATCCTGACGCGGCACAAGAAGGTCTTCTTTACGTGTACCGGATTTAAGAATATCCATTGCCGGGAAGATACGCTTATCAGCAACCTTACGATCCAGAACAATTTCAGAGTTACCAGTACCCTTAAATTCTTCAAAGATCACTTCATCCATACGGCTACCCGTATCGATCAGGGCTGTTGCAATAATGGTAAGCGAACCGCCCTCTTCAATGTTACGTGCAGCACCAAAGAAGCGTTTAGGACGCTGCAAAGCATTCGCATCCACACCACCGGTCAAAACCTTACCTGATGACGGCACAACGGTGTTGTAAGCGCGTCCAAGACGGGTAATGGAATCGAGCAGAATGACAACGTCACGGCCGTGCTCAACCAGGCGCTTGGCTTTTTCAATCACCATTTCAGCAACCTGAACGTGGCGTGCTGCCGGTTCATCAAAGGTAGAAGAAATCACTTCCCCCTTAACCGAGCGCTGCATATCGGTCACTTCTTCCGGACGTTCATCAATAAGAAGAACAATCAGATAGCACTCAGGATGATTAGCAGTGATCGAATGGGCAATATTCTGCAACAGTACCGTTTTACCGGTACGTGGCGGTGCAACGATCAAAGCGCGCTGACCTTTACCCAAAGGCGCCACCAAATCAATCACACGGGATGAGAGATCTTTATTGGTTGGAACTTCAAGTTCCATCTTAAAGCGTTCATTCGGATAAAGCGGTGTCAGATTGTCAAAGTGAACTTTGTGACGGATTTTTTCCGGATCTTCAAAGTTGATAGTGTTGACCTTCAACAGCGCGAAATAACGTTCGCCTTCTTTAGGGCCACGGATCGGGCCTTCAACCGTATCACCGGTTTTCAAAGAGAAACGACGCAGCTGTGACGGTGAAATATAAATATCATCAGGGCCTGGCAGATAGTTTGCGTTTGCTGAACGCAAAAAGCCAAAACCATCCTGCAAAACTTCCACTACACCTTCGCCGATAATTTCGACTTCCTGAGCGGCCAGTTTTTTCAAAATAGCAAACATCAGCTCCTGCTTACGCATGGCGCTGGCGTTTTCGACTTCGAGTGTTTCAGCAAAGGCCAGCAATTCAACCGGCGTTTTGTTCTTTAGTTCTTGTAGTTTCATTTCCTGCATGGGTGAGGAACTCATTAAAATGTAAGGGAAAAAATGCAATTTTCGGAAAAGTGATCATTAAGCTATGATCGACATCGAAAGTCTGCTTATCAGGTGGGAAGTGCCACATACATAATGATTTTTACGCTTCAGAGCAAGAGGCAATTAAATCGGACAAATTATTTTAGTACGAATTTTATAATCGAGACAAAACGAACGACGTATTTTTAAAAATTATAGCAGAGCACAAAATACTACAATCATAAAAAAAGCGCCGCTTTTGCAAACGGCGCTTCTTTTTGAACTTAAAAAATCCTGATCAGAATGGTTTCACGATCACTAAAATGACAATCAAGATCATCAGAATTGTCGGCACTTCATTGAAAATCCGCCAATATTTCGATGATTTAGTATTCTGATCGGCTGCAAAGCGGCGCATGGATTTCGATAGGATTCCGTGTGCTGCGGACATCAGGACAACTAAAAGTAGTTTTCCGTGTAACCAACCACCTTTGAATGCAAACATATCCCAAGCCATCCAAAGACCGGTGATCCATGCAATGATCATCGCTGGGTTCATGATGACGCGCAAAAGTCTGCGTTCCATCACTTTGAACAATTCAGATGTTTCAGAACCCACCGCGATTGTTGAATGATAAACAAACAAACGCGGCAGATAGAGCATCGCTGCCATCCAAGAAATGATCGCAATCACATGGAGCGCTTTAATCCAATTATAAGCACCTTCTGGATTCACGTGAAACAATATGCCGAAACCGATTAAAACAATGGCAAGTGAAACCATTGCCCGAATGGCGACTTTGGAACCGGAACTATTAACATCAGTGCTCATAAAGATTCTCCTTATGCCTGATTTCTTATCCGATCGAGCATTTGCTGTACATGTTCAATCGGTGCCTGTGGTGTTATGCCATGGCCCAGGTTGAAGACGAGCGGACCTTGTCCCAAATGCTTCAAAATGGCGTCTACGCCTTCATCAAGCGCTTTTCCGCCAGCAACCACCCGCAATGGGTCGAGATTACCCTGTACGGCGCCCTGTGCCTGTAACTGCTTGGCAAAAGAGAACGGCACTGTCCAATCCATCCCCAGCATGTTCACGCCGGTTTTTTCACGGTAATCTTGATAAAGCAGACCTGCACCTTTCGGGAAGCCGATGATGCGGGCATCCGGATAAACGGATCTGACTTTTGCAACAATGCGCGCCACTGGTTTGACACAGAAGCGATCAAAGCAATCTTCATCTAAAACGCCAGACCATGAATCAAAGATTTGCAAAGCATCAGCGCCGGAATCGAGCTGTTTGATTAAATAGGCAGCAGAGATATCCGCCAGATCATTCAAAAGCTTTTCAAACAGTTCCGGGTGCTGATAGGCAAAAAGGCGTGCAGGCGCCTGATCCGGTGTGCCATGACCGGCGATCATATAGGTCGCAACAGTCCATGGTGCGCCACAAAAGCCGAGCAAGGTGGTTTCATCCGGCAATTCATTACGCAGACGATTGACTGTTTCATAAACAGGTGCGAGTTTTTCCTCAGCCCCTTCAATATTCAAAGCAGCAATTTCATCTGGCGTAATCGGTGTCATTAAAGGACCACGTCCTTCTTCAAAGCGAAGGTCACGTCCAAGGACATGAGGGACAACCAGAATGTCAGAAAAGAGAATTGCTGCATCAAAGCCAAAACGACGAATTGGCTGAAGGGTTACTTCAACAGCAAAATCGGGTGAGTAGCACAGGTCGAGAAAGCTTCCTGCTTCCTTTCTGCTGGCTCTGTATTCAGGCAGATAACGGCCTGCCTGACGCATCATCCAAGCTGGTGGTGGAAATACTGTTTCACCGTCAATAACTCTCAAAACTTTGCGTGTCATCGTTTTTCCTTTTGGCGCGAGCGGAGTTATCCTCAGGCGCTATTAGTAAAGAAAGGAAGGATTTTGGAATCTTTTGATTCTTAGAGTCTGTTAGTATTGGGGATTAATGTTTGCCTTTAATTTACCCACAGCACATTCACTCTGATCCTTTGGTGTGTGCATAAATCACCGATCATTCGGGAAAAAGCAATGGGTGGTCAAATTTACTTTGAATCCTAAGGACTTGGCAAAAAAATCTATCCACTGCAAATTGTGGAAAACTATTGGATAAGTGTGATAGAACTAAACCAATCAGAGTTTATGCACATCCCTGTCATAAGTTTTTATACAGATCGGCGAATTGTGGATAAATCGCGAAGTTTTCACCAGCCTGACTGGGATGAATAAAAGGCACTTAAAATTACGCACAACCGTCAACAGGGTGATGAGATAACTGTGACAAAACCGCTTTCTTACTTTCATTTACATTTGATTTCTGATGCGACCGGAGAGACTCTCATTGCAGCAGGCCGTGCAGCGGCCGCGCAATACACCAATGCGCGTGCGATTGAGCACATGTATCCGCTGATCAGAACCGAGAAACAATTGAGCAAAGTTCTGGAAGGAATTGATGCCGAACCGGGCATTGTTCTTTACACAGTGGTGGATCAAAAACTGGCTGCGATGATCGATCAGTCCTGTTCGGCGATGGGGGTTCCTTGTGTTTCTGTGCTGGAGCCGGTGCTGGCAACTTTCCAGTCTTATTTGGGGCTCGCCGCACACCGACGCGCCAGCGCGCAGCATGTTTTAAACACGGATTATTTCCGCCGTATCGATGCGCTCAATTTTACTATGGAGCATGATGACGGCTTGCTGCCACCTGATATTGAAGAAGCAGATATTGTTTTGGTTGGCATTTCCCGCACCTCTAAAACACCAACCAGTATCTATCTGGCCAATCGCGGTATCAAAACCGCCAATGTGCCGATTGTGAATGGCGTGCCAATTCCTGATGAAGTGATCAATGCCAAGAAACCATTGATCGTTGGTTTGATTGCCACGGCTGAGCGTATTTCGCAGGTGCGCCAGCATCGTTTGCTAGGCACGGTTGCTGATTTTCATAATGAATTTTACACTGACAGAGCTGCGATTGCAGAAGAGCTAACCTATGCGCGCAATCTTTGTGCGCGGCATGGCTGGCCGGTGATTGATGTATCGCGTCGCTCGATCGAAGAAACAGCGGCGGCCATTTTAGCGCTGCGCCCGCGCAATCGCTGATAAGACAGACCAGAAAATGAGATCAACCGTGACCCCCTCCCTTATCTTAGCGTCCAAAAGTCCGTTCAGGGCACAGCTTCTTAACAATGCCGGTTTGACCTTTGGCACGGAAAATGCCGATATTGACGAGCGCGCTGTTGAAGCGCCGCTTTATCGTTCGGGTGCAACGCCTGAAGATGTGGCGATGGTGTTGGCAGAAGCAAAAGCTTTAGCCGTTAGTGAAAAACATCCCGATGCGATCATTATCGGTTGTGACCAGACCTTATCTCTGGGCGATGAGATTTTTCATAAACCGGCTGATCTGGAAGAAGCAGGTAAAAACCTTCTCAAGCTTTCCGGTAAAACACATCAGTTAAACAGTGGCATTGTGCTGGTCAAAAACGGCGAGACAATTTGGCGCCATGTGGCCATTGCTTATATGACTATGCGTCCCTTGCAGCCGGAATTTATCGGCCGCTATCTGGAGCGTATTGGTGATAATGCTTTATCCAGTGTCGGCGCTTATCAGGTGGAAGGCGAAGGCATTCAGTTGTTTGAAAAAATCGAAGGCGATTATTTTACTATTATCGGCCTGCCTTTATTACCGCTCTTACAAAAACTGCGCGAAGAAAGTTTGATTGATGGCTGATAAAAACCAAGCCTTTGTAACCGGCTATCCGATTAAACATTCACGCTCGCCGCTTATTCATGGCTTTTGGCTGCGGGAATATGGTTTGCAGGGGTCGTATCAGGCAATGGAAGTGGCACCTGAAGACTTTGCCAGCTTTGCTACCACGTTAGCTGCGCAAAATCTGGTTGGGGGAAATGTCACCCTGCCCCATAAGGAAGAAGCTTTTAAGCTTTGTGCCAAACTTGATGATGCAGCCAAAGCCATTGGCGCGGTTAATACGCTTTGGCTGGAAAATGGCGAGCTGTGCGGCAGCAATACCGATGCTTATGGTTTTGCAGCCAATCTGGATGCATTGGCGCCGGATTGGGATAAAGCAGATACAGCGTTGATTTTAGGTGCGGGCGGCGCTTCGCGCGCAATCATCCACGCATTGAAAGAGCGCGGCTTTAAAACCATATCTATAGTGAACAGAACTTTGGCGCGCGCTGAAGAGCTGGTCAGACATTTTAAAAGCGATGATGTTGTGATCACCGCGCATGAATGGGCAGAAGCTGACACGCTTGTGCCATCGGCTGGTTTGATCGTTAATACAACATCGCTTGGAATGAGCGGACATGGCGAAAGTCAGGAATTTCCGCTTGATCTGACCAAGGCATCTAGCCAGGCCTTGGCAACAGATATTGTTTATGTTCCACTGGAAACAGGGTTTTTGAAAAAGGCAAAAAGTGCCGGATTAAAAACTGCGGATGGTTTGGGCATGCTGCTGCATCAGGCGGTGCCGGGTTTTGAGCGTTGGTTTGGTGTGCGTCCTGAAGTGACAGATGCTTTGCGCGCGCATATTTTAGAGGATATGGCAAAATAAAATGATCATTGTCGGTCTCACCGGTTCTATCGGAATGGGTAAATCCACCGCTGCCAAAATGTTTGAGCAGGCTGGTGTGCCGGTTTATGATGCTGATGAGACGGTGCACCGGCTCTATGCCGGACGTGCCAGCCCTCTGATTGAGCAAGCTTTTCCAGGCACTGTGGTTGACGGCATTGTCGACCGTAAAAAACTGGCGCAGGCTGTACTTAATGATAGTCAGGCCATGAAAAAGCTTGAAGCAATCGTGCATCCGTTGGTGCATGAAGAAGAAAGCCTCTTTCTGGAACAGGCAAAGTTTGATCGTGAGCCGATGGTGGTACTTGATATTCCGCTGCTTTTTGAGGCAGGCGGCAAAGACCGGGTTGACCGTATTGTGGTGGTAAGTGCCGCTGCTGATGTGCAGCGCCAGCGGGTGCTGGCCAGAGAAGGCATGACGATTGAAAAATTTGAGAGTATTTTAAGTCGTCAGATGAGCGATCACGAAAAGCGTGCAAAAGCTGATTTTATCATTGATAGCAATGTTAGTTTTGAGGCTATGCAAGAGCAGATTGATTTAATCATTGAGCAATTGAGCAAGCATTAAATCTGAAGATAGAATTAAGCATAAAGGCATGAATAACAATGCGTGAAATCGTTTTCGATACTGAAACCACGGGTCTTGCCCGTCTGGAAGATCGGGTTATTGAAATCGGCGGCGTGGAAATGGTCAATCGTTTCCTCACCGGTCGCACATTTCATGTTTACATCAATCCGCAAGGCAAAGAAGTGCATCCTGATGCGTTGGCAGTGCACGGGATCAGCAATGAGCAGCTGGTTGATAAGCCGGTTTTTGCCGATATCGTGGATGATTTTCTCGCGTTTTTTGATGGTGCCAAGCTGGTCGCGCATAATGCGATGTTCGATCTGGGCTTTATCAATGCGGAACTTGATCGTTTGGGGCGCGAGCCGATCGGGACTGACCGGATTGTGGATACATTGGCCTTGGCGCGTCGGCGCAATCCGATGGGGCCGAACACGCTTGATGCGCTCTGCCGTCGTTATGGCATTGATAACAGCCACCGTACATTGCACGGCGCTTTGCTTGACTCTGAAATTCTGGCCGAAGTTTATATCGAGCTGATCGGCGGTAAACAGACAGCCCTTGGTTTAAACAGTGATAGTAATCAGGATAGTTCTGCCCAATCAGGCGGAGCGCAAAAAATTGAGCTGGCCAAGCGCCCTGCCCCTTTGGCTTCCCGTATCAGCGAAGCCGAAAAAGCAGCCCATGATGCAATGGTTGCTAAAATGGGCGATAAAGCGATCTGGAAAAAATATATGGCCGGTTGAGGCTTTAATAGTGTTTAATAAAAAAGCCCGGATAAACATCCGGGCTTTTTTATATTTCAGTTTTTAAACTGATTAGCTCTTAACAGCGTTTTTAGCCTGTTCTTCAGCCATGCGCTGCTGGAACATCTGAGCAAAATCGATCGGGTCGATCATCAGTGGCGGGAAGCCGCCATTGCGTGTTGCATCAGCAATGATCTGACGGGCAAACGGGAACAGAAGACGCGGGCATTCGATGAAGAGAAGCGGCAATACATGTTCCTGCGGGATGCCCTGAATGCGGAATACACCACCGTAAACCAGCTCTGCGTTGAACAGAACATCTTTGTCGTCTGTTGCTTTCGCGGTCAGGGTCAGAACAACATCAAAATCGTCCTGTGCAATCGGGTTTGCATTGACGTTTACATTGATGTTGATTGCAGGGGCTTTTTCACGCGGACGCAGTGACATTGGTGCGCCTGGGCTTTCGAAGGAAAGATCCTTGATATACTGAGCCAGAATATTCAGTGATGGCTCAACAGCTGGATTAGCCGAACCGTTTCCATTCGTCGCTTCATTTGCCATTTTCAAAAAAACCTTTTTTTGTTTGAGCGGGATCCTGAATGTCCCGAATTCAGTTAAGTTGGCTAGCATGTGTTTCTCTATGAGGCAAGAAACTGCTTTAAATCTTAAAGCTTCAGGCTTCATTTATCCTGATTATTTGGCCGCCATGGTGAATTCGGGTCAGGTTTACTGGAAAAATCTTCCGGATCGAGATCAATGATATTGTCATCACTATAAGAAGAATTACTGTTATAAGAATTATTATTGCTGTAATTGCCGCTGTTTGTATAAGCGCCAGCGACCACCATTTTGCCGCGCAAAAAGCGGTTCCAGACAAAATCACGAATTGGTGGCATGAAAAGCAGCAAGCCGATTGCACTGGTAAAAAAGCCTGGCACGATCAGCAAAATTGCCGCCATTACTAGCATAGCACCATGAACAACTTCACGGTCTGGCACACGGCCGGCAGCGGTTTCTGAGCGGATGCGCTGTAACAGGCTGAAGCCTTGAATACGCAGCAGAAAAAAGCCCAGTATGGCGCTTAGGATCAGCAATCCGATGGTTGCCAGCACGCCCACATGACTGCCGACGATAATAAAACCAGCAATCTCGATAAAAGGTAATGCCAATAAGAAAAGCGGTGCATAGGAGGATGGCATATAAAAAAGGCCTTTCACTTGCCTGTCGGTTTCAGTTCATTCAGCATTTATGAATGTCCATCATTCACATTGATGCGGCAGTATTGCGGTTATAATGCTATATTCGTGGTTTAATCCGCATGAAATATATGCATTTGCAATGAAATACATATAGGATACACGGCATCACTTAAGCTTTACGCTATTACAGATAGGTATGCGCTATCCGTATTTGAATGTTTGATCAGCACACTCTATATGTTTTTTGAATACAAGCGCATCCTAAAAACTATGTAATGGTTTTTAGATTAAGATGCGCGTTGAGAATAAATAGCATCCCAAAAAGTGTTTAACGGTTTTTGGAATAAGGTGCATCAATGAGCGGATTGAGCATTTTTATAAATTAAGAATGCTTCAGGTGAAATTCAGATCCGGTTATGCTAGAGTGAAGCACGGGTCCTAAAATGGCGCAGGGTATGGAATTTTTTGATTTTGGCACAATTTTCTTCTTCATCGCAGCGGTTGTGATTTTCTTCCAGCTGAGAAATGTTCTTGGCACCCGCACAGGTAATGAGAAACCGCCCTTTGATCCTTATACATCGCAAAAGCCAGCGGATGCAGCGCAGCCGCAAAATGGTGATGATGCGGATAATGTGATTTCGCTGCCGCGCAAAGCTGGTGCAGAACAGCCGGTCAAAGATTTCCGCTCCATTGATGCCGTGGCACCCGTCGGTTCGCTCATCAATGATAAATTGCGTGCCATCCGTGCAATGGATGCTTCATTTGATCCAAAGACTTTCGTTAAAGGCGTGAAGCTTGCGCATGAAATGATCGTGATGGGTTTTGCCGACGGTGATCGTAAATTGCTGAAAAACCTTCTGTCCAAAGAAGTGTATGAAGGCTTTGTCGCCGCTATTGATGAGCGTGAAAAGCGCGGTGAAAAACAGCGTTCCACTTATATCGGTGTGGAAAAAGCTGATATCACTGCAGTGGAAATCAAAGGTTCGGAAGCCCATATTACAGTTTCACTGTTAAGCCAGATGATTTCATCCACTTTGGACAACCAAGATAATCTTATCGATGGTGATCCGGAAGCTGTGATTGAGGTCAAGGATCTCTGGACATTTGCGCGTGATGTAAAATCGCGTGATCCAAACTGGCGTTTGGTGGCAACTGAGGCAGAGGACTAAGGGTCTTTCTGCTTTTAGCAACCTTAATCTTTTGTGATCCGGATTCGGACAAGTGTTGTATATAATAAAATTAGCTCTGTTCCGGGCAGCATTGACTGCCCGGATGTTTATTTTTCGAAAAATGACTAACGGCTTTGGCCGTTTTTTTGCGTTGTGAGGAGCATTGCACATGGCTCCTAAAAATTACCTACGCTCAGAAGACAGGATTTTATGGGAAACGGTTGCCAAAACCGCATTGCCGATTTCCGGCAAACATCATTTAAAATCGGCAATGGATGATTTTGATTTGTGGGAACAGGAAGTCGCCCCCAAACCAAAACCATCGGCTGCGCCCCAATTTAAAAAGCTTGTTGTATCAAACGAAGAAACAAAGCCTGTGGTCGGCAAACCGAAACAGGCGGAAATTTATCAGCTTGATAAACCAACGCATCGAAAAATCGCCAAAGGGCGTCTCAATATTGATGCAAGGATTGACCTGCACGGACTGACGCAGCGTGAGGCGTATAATTTATTATACGGCTTTCTGGCCGATGCTCATGGCAGAGGTTTGCGCCATGTGCTGATTATCACCGGTAAAGGACGCTCTTTCGGCAGTGAGGGGGTACTGAAACAAGTGGTGCCGCATTGGTTTTCGACGCCGATTTTCCGTTTGCTTGTCAGTGCTTATGAAGATGCAGCCCATCATCATGGCGGGCATGGTGCGCTTTATGTACGTTTGCGCCGTGCCGGTTCCGTAGGATTATCCCTATGACCCCTTTTGGCCAGCGATTGCGAGAACTGCGTGAAAAGCGCGGTGTATCACAAAAGGAAATGGCGGAAGCTTTACGGGTTTCTGCTGCCTATTTGTCAGCGCTTGAGCATGGGCGGCGCGGTGCGCCGACATGGGACATGCTGCAACGCATCATCACTTATTTTAATATTATCTGGGACGAAGCGGAAGAGCTGCAACAGCTGGCGAAAATTTCGCATCCGCGTGTGGTGATCGATACGGCTGGCCTGAGCCCGCAAGCCACCGAACTTGCCAATTTATTATCAAAGAATATTCGTATTCTGGATCGCGAGACGATTAAAACCATGACTGAACAGATTGAAGCGGCGCGTAAGCGCCGCCGCAATAAATCAATCCGTCACGGTTTGCCTGTTAATTAAAACAGGGCTTTCAACTCATCCATCTTGGTATTGACCAACCAGCCATAGTAGTTTTCCTGTGGCATCAAAGGCGGCTGACCAGCTGCTTTTCGCTTGTTGTTGGTCTGTGCCAAAGCGCGTGCACGGTCGTCCGCACCACCGGTATTATAAAGGGTGGCGGTCAGACCCGGATTTTTAGAAATATCAAAACCGGCAATCTGACGATAGGACGTGATCGACTGTTTAATCGTGGCTGCAATATATGGCAGGGTTAAATCCGGATCCATAATGGTTTTATAGATGGTGGTGCCATCTTCAGCGCGCAGTTTCGGCAAACCTGAAACGCGATTGACCATATCGGACATTTGCAATGCGGTCAGTGGGTTGATCTGGCCAAGACCAAAGGTTTGGCCTGCATAGAATGGCTGGAAGAAGACAGCGCTGAAACGGTTGTTCGGGTAAGATTTGCCGCCAACTTTTTTACCGCGAAATTTGGCATTCCATACATCTTCACGGCAGCCCCAGAGCGTGTAGCTGTCTTTAAAGCGTTCGCAACCGGAAAATTCAGGACGCTTGATAAAAGCGGCGATGCTTTCGCCATTATAAGAAAAATCCACACCCTGATTAACATAGGACATGGCCTTCACATAATAGGTCTGCAAACGGTCATAGACATCCACATTATAGGTATGTTCACCGACAACCGCGCCCACAATATGGATCGGGTCAATGCCATAGGCAGAAGCATTGGCGCGGATTTTTGAGCGCAGCGATGCATCCGATTTCAGCAATGTGTAGATTTTTTGATATTTCTTTTCGTAAGTGGTGCTGAGTTCTTTGGTGCGCTTGGCAGAGGCACCAGGAATTGCAGGCTGCTCAGCATTGCGATTGCCCGGGGGAACAAGCGTCGCGCTATAAGCGGGCTGGCTGAAAACTGGGCTTGCAAGCACTACGGACAGGCAAAGGCCGGCGATAAGGTTCAGTCGGCTAGTCATATTGCTGTAACGTGCCTCGGTAAGTGAAGAAATGCGAATATAAGTTGAGCCGGAAAATAAAAAATCCCCCCGCACAAGTCGAGGGGATTTTTTAAATTCTTAATTAACTATTTCAATAGTGACTTTCTGGTCACTTATATTCACAATTATCACAGAATAAAGCGTGACAGATCGGTGTTCTTGGCCAGATCGCCCACCATTTTACGCACATAATCGGCGTCAACGACAAAAGCCGAGCCCGATTTATCCGGTGCGGAAAATGAAATTTCATCCAGCACACGCTCCATCACGGTCTGCAAACGGCGTGCACCGATATTTTCAACCGTTGCGTTGAGATCAACGGCAATATCCGCCAAGGCATCAATCGCATCATCGGTAATATCGAGTTTGACCTCTTCCGTTGCCATCAAAGCGATATATTGCTTGATGAGGCTCACTTCGGTTTCGGTCAGAATGCGACGCAGATCCTGACGGGTCAGTGCGCTCAGTTCCACACGGATCGGCAAACGACCCTGCAATTCAGGCAGCAGGTCGGATGGTTTGGAAACATGGAAAGCACCGGATGCGATAAAGAGAATATGATCGGTTTTCACCGGACCATATTTGGTTGCAACGGTGGTGCCTTCCACCAGTGGCAACAGATCGCGCTGCACACCTTCACGTGAAACACCGGCACCGGAACCACCTTCACGGGCGATCTTGTCGATCTCGTCCAGGAAGACGATACCGTCATTCTCTGTTGCCTTGAGTGCTTCCTGAATGACCTGATCCTGATCCAGCAGCTTGTCGGATTCATCGGTGATCAACAGCGCATAGGAATTTTTGACACTGGTTTTGCGTTGTTTGGTACGGCCACCCATGGCTTTGCCAAGCATGTCGCTCAAGTTCAGCACACCGATATTGGCACCCGGCATCCCCGGAATTTCAAAATTGTTGCCGCCGCCATTGTCGGCGACTTCAATTTCGATTTCCTTGTCATCCAGCTCACCTTCGCGCAATTTCTTGCGGAAGCTGTCGCGGGTTGCAGGGCTGGCCGTTTTACCCACCAGCGCATCCAATACACGTTCTTCGGCATTGATATGGGCTTTGGCTTTCACCTCTTCACGCTTTTTCTCGCGCACAAGGCCAATGGCCGCTTCCACCAGATCGCGGATGATCTGTTCAACATCACGTCCGACATAGCCAACTTCGGTAAATTTGGTGGCTTCAACCTTGATGAAAGGCGCACCGGCTAATTTGGCAAGACGGCGGGAGATTTCGGTTTTACCAACGCCGGTCGGTCCGATCATCAGAATGTTTTTTGGCATCACTTCTTCGCGCATCTGGCCGTCAAGCTGCTGACGTCTCCAGCGGTTGCGCAAAGCAATGGCAACGGCGCGCTTGGCGTCGTTCTGGCCAATAATGTAGCGATCCAGTTCAGAAACAATTTCACGCGGTGAAAAATTTGACATGATTTATAATCCATCGGCCGTTACCCGCATAAGTTTGAAAGGATGAACGGCTTTTCATTTGAGCTGATTGGATGATGAGAGGCGATTTTCGCCTCTCGGCTTTGCTCTTCAATTGGGCGCTTATTTCGCGTCGAGTGTTTCCACCAGAATGCTATGATTGGTGTAAATGCAGATATCGGCTGCAATATTCATTGCTTTGAGAGCAATTTCTTCTGCGCCAAGATCGGTATCAACCAGCGCTCTGGCCGCAGCCAGCGCATAATTGCCGCCCGAACCGATGGCCATCACGCCATGTTCCGGTTCCAGCACGTCGCCGGTGCCGGTCAGTGCCAAAGTTACATTGGCATCAGCCACCAGCATCATGGCTTCCAGTTTGCGCAAATAGCGGTCGGTGCGCCAGTCTTTGGCAAGTTCCACACAAGCGCGCATCAACTGGTCGGGATATTGTTCAAGCTTGGCTTCAAGGCGCTCCAGTAGTGTGAAAGCATCAGCCGTCGCACCGGCAAAACCGGCAATCACATTGCCTTTGCTGAGGCGGCGCACTTTGCGGGCATTGCCCTTCATCACTGTATTACCAAGCGATACCTGACCGTCACCGGCAATAACGACTTTGTCGCCTTTGCGGACTGTCACGATGGTGGTGCCGTAAATGGTTGTCGGATTGTGATTGATCATAGATACTCCTTAGGCGATCGCTCAGATTCCTGTTCACTTAGGCAATCATGGCGATCCCGACTGATCTTAGCTGATCCTGAATATGTGACGCGAAGATGCGATTTACAAGAAATAAGCTCTGTTTCCTTGTCTGTTTATGTATGAAATTGACAAAGAAATGCAAATAATAAGGCGGTGCGGCGCAACAAATTAAGCCAATTGATGGCTGCAACCCATCAAAGCATTTGGAAAAAGCCGCAACCTGTTCTAGAACGCTGCCAATAAATGCCTATGGGGCCAATATATACATATGGGAAAAGATATGGTTTCTGACAGCACACGCAAAGCCAGCATTGAACGCTCCACCAACGAAACCGGAATTTCCGTTTCGGTGAATTTGGACGGAACCGGCCAATTTGATATTAAAACAGGTGTTGGTTTCTTCGACCATATGCTTGATCAGCTGTCACGACATTCCCTGATTGATATGCATATCCGCACCAAAGGCGATACGCATATTGATGACCATCATACCGTTGAAGATACCGGCATTGCACTGGGCAAGGCTGTGGCGGAAGCCTTGGGCGAGCGCCGCGGTATTGTGCGTTATGCCTCACTTGATCTGGCGATGGATGAAACTTTAACCCGCGCGGCATTGGATGTGTCGGGGCGCCCTTTCCTCGTTTGGGATGTGCCTTTCAATGCGCCGAAAATCGGTACATTTGACACCGAGCTGGTGCAGGAGTTTTTTCAGGCCTTTGCCATGAATGCCGGCATTACATTGCATGTCAAAACCCATTATGGCAGCAATAACCATCATATTGCCGAAACTGTTTTTAAAGCAGTGGCGCGCGCTTTACGGGTTGCTATTGAAAGTGATCCGCGCCAAAAAAATGCGATACCTTCAACAAAGGGCACTTTAAAAGGTTAGTCATGGCAAGCTTTGTCGTTCTGGAACCAGAAGGCTTAAACGAAAAGGTACAGGCAGATCGGACTGTCATAGTACGTGACGGTTTTGCGTTCTTCGCGCTGATCGTGCCTTTTTTCTGGCTTCTGTCCAAACGGCTGTGGCTGGAAGCATTTGTTGTGTTGGCGGCAACCATTGCCATTGGCAGCGCTGCCAATACATCACAATTTGCGCCCGCTGTGCCATTTCTGATTTTTCTTGTTTCTGTGCTGGTGGCGCTGGAAGGCAATAATTGGCAGATCGCTAAATTACGTCGTCGCGGCTTTGTGGAAAAGGCTGTGATTGATGCCAATGATTTAGGCGAAGCGGAAATCCGCTATTTCGTTGATCATGCAGATTTGCGTCCACAGCCACAGAGCGCCGCTTCAGTGACAGAAACAACCTCTCAGCAAAGACAGCTGAAGTCCCCTCTCCAATTCCCACATATCGGCTCGCAGATTGGTCTTGTGAGCCACCGCGGAGACAATTCTTAATGCGTGTTGCCATTATTGATTACGGATCAGGCAATCTGCGCTCCGTTGCCAAAGCATTTGAACGTGCAGGCAACGATGTGCATCCTTCAATTGAAATTGATGTGACTTCGGACGCGCATCGCGTGGCGTATGCGGATTATATTGTGCTGCCGGGTGTCGGCGCTTATGCCGATTGCAAACGTGGTTTGTCCCTTGTGCCGGATATGATCGAAACATTGCAGAAAACCGTTGTTGAACAGGCGCGCCCTTTCCTCGGCATTTGTGTCGGCATGCAGTTGATGGCTGAGCGCGGCCTTGAAAAACAAGTGACTGAAGGCCTTGGCTGGATTGCCGGTGATGTGCGTGAAATCAAAATTTCAGACCCGGGTTTGAAAATTCCGCAGATCGGCTGGAATAAGATTCACGTGAAACATTCCCATCCACTATTTGCCAATATTGCAACCGGTGAGGATGGATTACACGCCTATTACGTTCATTCTTACATGCTGGACGCTAAAAATCCTCAGGATGTTTTGGCCACAAGTGAGTATGGAGAGACAGTCACTGCTGCGGTTGCGCGCGATAATATGGCTGGAACCCAGTTCCATCCAGAAAAAAGCCAGGCACTCGGGCTGGCCTTGATTGCTAATTTCTTGAAGTGGAAGCCATGATTTTATTTCCTGCGATTGATCTTAAAGAAGGCGAATGTGTTCGCCTGAAACTGGGCGATATGGATCAGGCAACGGTCTATAATAAAGACCCTGCCGCTCAGGCAAAAGCATTTGAAGATCAGGGCTTCGAGTGGCTGCATGTGGTTGATCTCAACGGCGCTTTCGCCGGTGAAAGTGTCAATGGTGCAGCTGTTGATGCAATTTTGAAAGCTACCAAAAATCCGGTACAGCTCGGCGGCGGCATCCGTACATTGCAGCATATTGAAAGCTGGCTGTCGCGAGGGCTGTCGCGCGTGATTTTAGGCACGGTTGCGGTGCGTGATCCGGCACTTGTTATCGAAGCTTGTAAAGAGTTTCCGGGCAAAGTGGCCGTTGGCATTGATGCCAAGGGCGGCAAAGTGGCGGTTGAAGGCTGGGCAGAAGCATCCGAGCTTGGCGTGATTGAACTGGCGCAGAAGTTTGAAGGTGCCGGTGTGGCCGCTATCATTTACACCGATATTGACCGTGACGGCATTCTGGCTGGCATCAATTGGGATTCAACCCTTGCATTGGCGGAAGCGGTTTCCATTCCGGTGATTGCATCCGGCGGCTTGGCGTCGATGCAGGACATTGAACGCATGACCCAGCCCGATGCCCGCAAGCTTGAAGGCGCAATTTCTGGACGTGCGCTTTATGATGGCCGGATTGATCCGGTTGCGGCACTGGCATTACTCAAAAACAACAGAGGCGCATAATGCTCAAAGCACGTGTTATTCCTTGTCTGGATGTAAAAGATGGACGCGTCGTTAAAGGCGTCAATTTTGTTGATCTGATTGATGCCGGTGATCCGGTGGAAGCGGCTAAAGCTTATGATGCGGCCGGTGCCGACGAATTGTGCTTTCTTGATATTACGGCGACCTCCGACAATCGCGATACGATTTTTGATGTGGTGTCACGCACCGCTGAACAATGCTTCATGCCGCTCACTGTGGGTGGTGGCGTGCGTGCTGTTGGCGATATTCGCAAATTGTTGCTGGCGGGTGCTGACAAAGTTTCGATCAATACGGCTGCGGTGAAAAATCCTGAATTTGTCGCAGAAGCTGCCGATAAGTTTGGCAATCAATGTATTGTTGTGGCGATTGATGCGAAAAAAGTGTCCGCTGCCAATGAAGAAGATCGTTGGGAAATTTTCACCCATGGCGGTCGTGAACGCACCGGCATTGATGCGATTGAGTTTGCGCAGAAAATGGCAGATCTCGGTGCAGGTGAAATTTTGCTCACCTCTATGGATCGTGACGGCACCAAGGCTGGTTATGACATTGCACTGACCCGTGCTGTGGCTGACAGTGTACGCGTGCCGGTGATTGCATCGGGTGGCGTTGGTACGCTTGATCATATGGTGGCAGGTATTCGTGACGGCCATGCGGCGGCTGTGCTGGCTGCGTCCATTTTCCATTTTGGCACCTACACGATTGAAGAAGCAAAGCGCTATCTGGCTGATGCCGGCATTCCTGTGCGCCTTGATCCATTGCCATAAAAAACTGATGAGCGGGAACAGCTCCGGAGAAAAACGATGAGCAGATTTACCCTTGAAGCGCTGGAAAGCATTATTGCTGAGCGCGCGGCCAGCACGGATGGTTCGTCTTATACGGCTTCTTTGATGCGTAAAGGTCAGCCGAAAGCCAGCCAAAAGCTTGGCGAAGAAGCGGTGGAAACGATCATCGCAGCACTTGCCGGTGATAAGTCGGAAGTCGTGTCTGAAAGTGCTGATCTTCTCTATCACTTGTTGGTGGTGTGGAAATTGGCCGGTGTCTCTTTGGATGATGTTTTGGCTGAATTACAGCGTCGCACATCTCAAACGGGTCTTGAGGAAAAAGCTGCTCGCGGCAACGCATAAGGACGCGCTCTCATGTGGGAAAAAGTGGACCAGCTTGCACCCGGACAATATTCGCCTTATCGCTTGTTTTCCGCAAATGAGTGGTCGGAATTTCGTGCCGATACGCCCCTCACCCTGACCGCAGATGAGGTTAAACGGTTACGCTCTTTAGGCGATCCGATTGATCTGGATGAAGTGCGCCATATTTATCTGTCGCTGTCACGTTTGCTGTCGGCGCATGTGGAAGCAAGCCAGTTGCTGTTTCAGCAGCGCAAGCAATTCCTCAATATGGATGATACGTTCAAAACACCGTTCATTATCGGCATTGCCGGTTCGGTGGCAGTGGGTAAATCCACCACAGCGCGTATTCTGAAGGAATTGCTGGCACGCTGGCCGTCAAGCCCGAAAGTTGATCTTGTCACAACAGACGGCTTTCTCTATCCCAATGAAGTGCTGCGAAACCACAATATGATGGATCGCAAAGGCTTTCCGGAAAGTTATGATGTGGGTGCGTTGCTGCGCTTTTTGTCTGCCATTAAAGCTGGCATGGGACAGGTGCGCGCCCCACTTTATTCGCATCTTTTCTATGATGTGCAGCCGGATGAATATATCACCATCCACAAGCCTGATATTCTGATTTTTGAAGGTATCAATGTGTTGCAGGTGCGTGATCTGCCGGAAGATGGCAAGATGGTGCCGTTCGTATCCGACTTCTTTGATTTCTCCATCTATATTGATGCGGAAACCGATCAGATCCACAAATGGTATATTGACCGCTTCATGCATTTGCGTGAGACGGCTTTCCAAAATCCGAATTCGTTCTTCCACCGTTATTCACAGCTGTCAGAAACCGCTGCACGCTCAATCGGCGAAGGTTTGTGGGAAAATATCAACCTGATCAATTTGCGCGAAAACATTCTGCCGACACGGCCGCGTGCGGATTTGATCTTGCGCAAAGGTGCTGATCATCTGATTGAAGAAGTGGCACTTCGCAAACTTTAAACAGTAAAAAGTCCGGCTTGATGAGCCGGACTTTTTCGTTTTAAACTCTGTGACTGGCGATAAACTGGTCTGTTTCTTTGGCCATCGGGATTGTCTGCTGACTACCTGTTTTTGTGCAGGCAATGGCTGCGGCAACGGATGCACGCTCCATCGCTTGGCCAAGTGTCATGCCTTTGTCGAGAGCAGAAGCCAGCACACCAACAAAACAATCACCGGCGCCGGTCGTGTCTTTGACATCCACGGCCACGGCTTTCATTTGAATGAATTGTCCGTCCATAAAGGCCTCAGCCCCCTCACCGCCAAGAGTGCGTAAAATGCCGGTGTTGAGACACTTGCTAAGGCTTTCAGCATCAGGTGGGCAGTTAACCCATGTTGCAAGTGCTTCAGCTTCATCCTCATTGACAACAATCAGATCACATAAAGACAACACATCTTCTGGCAAGCGATAGGCTGGTGCCAGATTGAGTATCGCCAGCGCTTTGCTTGCATGGGTACGGCGGATGAGCTTCTCGACCTCTTCCGGTTTGTTTTCCATCTGCATCAACACGATATTGGCGCTTTGAAGATCTGTGTCTTCGATCACATCCGAGGAGGCGTGCAGATTGGCACCAGAAGCCACTGCAATCATATTATTGCCGTGGCTGTCGGTATAAACAGAAGCGCAACCAGTTGGCTCTGTAAGGCGCTCAATGCGCGTGATATTGGCAACCTGTTCCAGATTGCTGAGGCCGATTTGCGCCAGTGCATCTGTGCCCACTGCCCCATACATCAGCACCTCAGCGCCATCACGGGCAGCGGCCAGTGCCTGATTGCCGCCCTTGCCGCCTGCGCCGGTATGAAAATCATTGGCCAGCAATGTTTGGCCGGCACGCGGCATTTCGTTTAGCTGAAACATGAAGTCCACATTAATCGACCCAAAGGTGATGATCATCATATGTCTCCGGCTTTATTGAAGGCTTAAAGATGGCATAAAAAAAGCCCCGCCGAAATGACTGACTTGCTAGTCTTTCGGCGGAGCCTTTCAGATGAAAATATATGAAATTTTAGTCGAGCTCAGGAATACGCAGAACCTGACCCGGATAGATTTTGTCCGGTGAGGTCAGCATCGGCTTATTGGCTTCAAAGATAATGTTGTTCTTGTCGCCTTTGCCTTTACCATACTGGGCTTCGGCGATTTTCCACAGGTTGTCGCCTTTTTTCACGGTATAGAAAACCGGCTCTTTGCTATCCGAGGCACCATCAATGGTGAGCTCCGAGGCTTCCACTTTGGAAACGCCCAGTGAGTTGCCCACAGCAATAATGGCTTTTTCAAAAGCAGACTGGTCCTTAACGGTGCCTTTGAGCACAGCCTTGTCGCCTTCAACCACAACCTGCACATCGTCAGTGCCGAGCTTGTGAGAGTCTAATTCTTTTTTCAGATCATCTGCTTTTGGTTCATCTTCACCAAAGCCGAGCTTGGTGCCTACAGATTTAACAAAATCGAAAATACCCATCAAAATAGCTCCTCGTTACAGTTGTATGGCAAGTTTAATGCGGAAATTGCAGCTGTCCAATAAAATAAATCAGAAAGCGCCATAACTCATTTTAAAAGATCGTGACGATGCATTCTGGCATATTTCTTTGACAGAAATATCTGCTTAATCAAAATTCACTTTGCCACGCATTTTCTTGACATCAGCGCGCCCTGCTTTTTGTTTCAGGCGGCGTTCAACAGAGCCTTTGGTGGGCTTTGTTTTACGTCTTGGCGGTGGCGGCGGAACGGCAGCCTCGGCAATCAGCGCAATCATTCTTTCCCGCGCATCAAGGCGGTTGCGTTCTTGTAAACGAAAGCGGCTTGCTTCAATCAGAATATCGCCATCTTTGGTGGCGCGTTGTCCGGCAAGCTTGATGAGGCGTTCCAGCACATCTTCCGGCAGCCCTGCTTGTCCGGCCAGAAACCGCAATTGCACTGCGGTGGAAACTTTATTGACGTTCTGTCCGCCCGGCCCCGACGACCGGATAAAACTCTCCTCCAAATCATTTTCATGAATATGGATGCGGTGATTGATGCGGATGCGGTTTTTATTCTCTTCCATGCGCGTGACATTACACGGAAAACACCATGAAAAAACCCGGCTTTTGCAAGCCGGGTTTTTAAATTAAGATTTTGAAAGCGCTTATTCTGCGGCCATCTGGGTGGCAGGTGCAGCGGAGCGCACATCACTGTCCACATGGGCTTCAAACTTTTCAAAAGCCTTGATGAACATATCAACAAGCTTGGCTGCCTGTTTGTCATAGGCTGCTTTATCTGCCCATGTTGAACGTGGGTTGAGAATTGCACTATCCACACCCGGTACAGAAACAGGAACCTGGAAGCCGAAGTTTTCGTCGGTGCGGAATTCGACCGAGTTTAGCGAACCGTCAAGTGCAGAGCTGAGCAAAGCGCGTGTGGCTTTAATCGGCATACGGTTGCCGGTGCCGTAAGCGCCGCCTGTCCAGCCAGTGTTAACCAGCCAGCAATCCACATCATGTTCAGCAATCAATGCACGCAGCAGATTGCCGTATTCTGACGGATGGCGCGGCATGAAAGGCGCACCAAAGCAGGTGGAGAACGTTGCTTCAGGCTCGGTTACACCTTTTTCGGTACCAGCAACTTTAGCGGTGTAGCCGGACAAGAAGTGATACATGGCCTGTGCCGGTGTCAGCTTGGCAATCGGAGGCATAACGCCGAAAGCATCAGCGGTGAGCATGATGATGTTCTTAGGCTGACCGCCCTTACCTGTCTTGCTTGCATTTGGAATGAAGTTCAGCGGATAAGCGCAACGGGTGTTTTCGGTGAGCGAACCATCATCGAAATCAGGCTGACGGTTGTCATCCAGCACGACATTTTCAAGCACTGTGCCGAAACGCTGTGTGGTTGCGTAGATTTCTGGTTCTGCTTCTGCCGACAAACGGATGGTTTTTGCATAGCAGCCGCCTTCAAAGTTGAAGATGCCGTCTTTGCCCCAGCCGTGCTCATCATCACCAATCAATGTGCGGCTTGGATCAGCCGACAAAGTGGTTTTACCCGTGCCGGAAAGACCAAAGAAAATAGCTGTGTCACCGTCTTTGCCTTCATTGGCCGAGCAATGCATTGGCATAACGCCCTTGGCAGGCAATAGATAGTTGAGAGCGGTGAAAACAGACTTCTTCATTTCACCGGCATAGGATGTGCCGCCGATGAGAACGATTTTGCGGGTCAGATCAACAGCAATCACGGTTTCTGTGCGGCAGCCGTAGCGCGCAGGGTCAGCCTTGAAGGATGGCAGATCAATAATGGTCATCTGCGGAACGTAAGAAGCGAGATCACTTGCCTCAGGACGGATCAGCAGATTGCGGATGAACAGGGAATGCCATGCAAATTCTGTAATCACGCGTGCATTGATGGAATTGTCTTTGTCTGCGCCGCCGATCAGATCCTGCACAAACAGTTCTTTGCCTTTGGCATGCTCGATGAAATCGGCATAAAGCAGCTCAAATGCTTCAGGTGTCATTGGCTTGTTGTTGTCCCACCATACCTGATCTTCGGTATTGGCATCACGGACAACAAATTTATCCTTAGGTGAACGGCCGGTGTGCTGACCGGTGCGGGCAACGATTGCGCCCTGCGCTGTCAGTTCTGCTTCACCACGACGGATTGATTCTTCATAAAGCTTCGCTGGTCCAAAGTTATAATAGACTGCAGAGAGCTCCTTCAGTCCTGAAGTGGCAATGGAAGCGGCGGTATTGTGGATGCCGATCTCGCTCATGTTATCTCCGCGATCTGTTGTAAAAGAAAAATTGAACACTGCCGGTGTTTCATTTGTTGCCACCAGCACGATGGCGAGTCCAAAACATTTTAAATAAAATAATTCAAATGTTTAATCGATTTAAAAAAATTTAAAAATTTTTAAATCGGTTAGAACGAACTGTCAGGGTTGTTTTTGATAATAATTCACAACCAGAGATTGTTTTTGGCTGTGGAAGACTTATTTAAAGGCAGAAAAGGTCTTTGCCACATTTTGTACCTAATTTGTACTGCACAAGCGCAAAGAACTATAGTAATTTTGATATCTACTGATTTGCTTAAATCAAGGAAAGGCGACCGTATGAAGGAAGTATCCGCAACACAGACGATTGCTCTGGTCGATGATGATCGTAATATTCTGACCTCCGTTTCAATTGCTTTGGAGTCAGAGGGCTATCGTGTTGAGACTTATACGGATGGTGCCTCGGCACTTGATGGATTGACGGCGCGTCCGCCAAACCTTGCTATCTTCGATATTAAAATGCCGCGTATGGACGGGATGGAATTGCTGCGCCGTTTGCGTCAGAAGTCTGACCTGCCAGTGATCTTCCTCACCTCCAAAGATGATGAGATTGACGAATTGTTCGGCCTTAAAATGGGCGCGGATGATTTTATCACCAAGCCGTTTTCACAGCGTTTGCTGGTCGAGCGTGTTAAAGCGGTTCTTCGCCGTGTTGCAGCGCGGGATGGTTCCGCCAAGCCAAGCGGCCAGCAAGCCCGCTCGCTTGAGCGCGGCCAGTTGGTGATGGATCAGGAACGCCATACCTGCACATGGAAGGGCGAGCCGGTTATTTTAACCGTGACTGAATTCCTTATCCTGCATTCTTTGGCGCAGCGTCCCGGTGTGGTCAAAAGCCGTGATGCGCTGATGGATGCCGCTTATGACGAGCAGGTCTATGTGGATGATCGCACCATCGACAGCCATATCAAGCGTCTGCGTAAGAAATTTAAGCAGGTTGATGATAGTTTCGAGATGATTGAAACGCTTTATGGGGTTGGCTATCGCTTTAGTGAGGCTTAAATCATAAATGAATTTTCATTTGTGCGTTTAAAATCCGAAAGGCAATAAAGCAGGTCATGGTCGTGCAGGCGCCAGAAGCGCATAATGGGGCGGACAATAAATCAGGCACGCGCAGAGAGCGTATGGCACGCCGCCAACGCTCGCTTTTTCTGCGCCGCTTGGTTGCGCCTGTTCGTAAGCTGCTCGGCAATTATCTCTTTTCCAGCCTGACACGCCGTATCCTGTTTCTCAATCTGGCAGCTTTGGCTGTGCTGGTTTCCGGCATTCTTTATATGAACCAGTTTCGGGACGGGCTGGTGGATGCCAAGGTGGAAAGCTTAAAAACGCAAGGTGAGATTATCGCCGGTGCGATTGCTGCTTCCGCTACGGTGGAAACCAATTCCATTATGATTGATCCTGAAGTACTGTTGGAATTGCAAGCGGGGCAAAGCACCAATCCGGCTTCCGATTCTATTGAGAACTGGGAATTTCCGATTAATCCGGAACGTGTGGCTCCTTTGCTGCGCCGTCTGATCTCACCGGTCAATACCCGCGCCCGTATCTATGATCGCGGCTCCAATCTGTTGCTTGATTCACGCCATCTTTATTTCCGCGGACAGGTTTTCCGTTATGACCTGCCGCCGCTGGATGAAGAAGAAAAGACATGGACAGAGCGTGCACGCGGCTGGATCTGGCGTTTGTTCTATGGTGGCGGTCTGCCGCTTGATCACGAACAGCCGGGCGGTAATGGTTCTGTTTATCCGGAAATTAAAGCAGCCCTTGATGGCGTGCCGCAATCTGCACAACGCCGGAATGAAAAAGGCGAGCTGGTTGTTTCGGTGGCAATTCCTGTCCAGCGTTTCCGTGCTGTGCTTGGCGTTTTGTTGTTATCCACAGAAGGTGGGGATATCGACAAGATTGTGCAGGGCGAGCGAAACGCAATTTTCCGCGTTTTCGGTGTGGTTTCTGCGGTGATGGTTATTCTGTCGCTGTTTCTGGCGCATGCGATTGCCAATCCGTTGCGCAAATTGGCGGCGGCCGCGGATCGTGTGCGTCATGGCGTTAAAACCCGTGTGGAAATTCCCGATTACTCTGAACGTCAGGATGAGATCGGCCATCTATCCACATCCATCCGCGATATGATGGATGCGCTTTATACGCGTATTGAAGCGATTGAAAGTTTTGCGGCTGATGTCAGTCATGAGTTGAAAAACCCGCTGACCTCTTTGCGCAGTGCTGTGGAAACATTACCGCTTGCCAAAACAGATGAATCCCGCAAGCGCCTGCTGGATGTGATTGAACATGATGTACGCCGTCTTGACCGTCTGATTACCGATATCTCCGATGCGTCGCGTCTTGATGCGGAGCTGGCACGCGAACATAGTGATCTGGTGGATGTAAAAGTTCTGCTGGAAAATATTGTGCAGGCTGCGCAAGGCGTGCGCCGTAATAAAATCGGTACGGAAATCGAATTTCATATTGGTAAGAAACCAGCTGGTAAAAAAGGTTTCACCGTTGCCGGCCATGATCTGCGTCTTGGACAGGTTGTGTCAAATCTGATTGAAAATGCACGTTCTTTTGTGCCGGAAGATACAGGCAAGATCACCGTGCATCTGACAAGCCGTGCTCAGCGTTTGCAAATTATCGTTGAGGATAATGGTCCCGGCATTCCGATTGAAAATATTGAGCGCATTTTCGAGCGTTTCTATACAGATCGCCCGTCTAATGAGGCTTTTGGCCAAAATTCCGGCTTAGGGCTTTCGATCAGCCGTCAGATCATCGAAGCGCATGGCGGTACGCTGATTGCTGAAAATATTTACAGCAATGAGAAAGAGCCGAAAAAAACCGGTAAAGCTGCCAAGGCGAAAGTACAGGCCGAGCCGGAAATTATCGGTGCCCGTTTTATCGTTGATTTACCTTTGGCAAGCTGATGGAAAAAAGTGGTATCCACGCCTCAACAGTTGAAGTGAATGGCCGCGGTGTCATGTTCTTGGGCGCATCGGGAATGGGTAAAACCGAGCTGGTGCTGACGCTGATTGAACGCGCCATTGCGCGAGGCGAAGAAGCGGTGCTGGTGGCGGATGATCGCACATTGATCAGACGCGAAGGCGAGGCAATCATCGCCAGCGTGCCGGAGCAACTGGCCGGTGGCATTGAGATCCGCGGGGCGGGCCTGTTCAAACGTCCCTTTAAAACTGATACCCAATTGGCACTTGTCGTTAAACTGGTTTCAGCAGAGCTGGGCGAACGTTTTCCTGAAGGTCATCAGTGGCATTTTGAAGGGGTGGATATCCCTTGTTTGCACTTGCGCGCTTTGAGTGCGGGTGCTGATTCGCTGACAATTGCCCGCGCTGTTGAAGCGACTTTGTTTTATGAGCCGTGGCCGTGAAAGGCCTCGCTTGAATATATGGTGTATAAGCCTATATTATATATGCGTGATGCATTAAATATTGACTGTAAATGCAAACTTTATAAATCTATTTAAAAACAACAGTTTAATTAGATAGTTCGTAATTTCCGTAATTTTTACCAATGCTTTTCAAGCTTAAGACTGCGGCATTTTGTTTTTATTGGCTTTTTGCGAATAATTTTCACTTGATATCAATAATTGCCCTGCCAAGATATGTGTCCTATTTGCTAAATGATGATGTATCAGGATTGCTAAAGCCTTATTAGCGGGTAATTTTACTGTTCAGGCAGTAAATGGCAGGCCAGAACGGGAGCAGTTAAACAATGATCGGACTCGTGCTTGTTACGCACGGCAGATTGGCCGAAGAGTTTTTGCATGCGGTTGTGCATGTTGTCGGCCAGCAGGATAATTTTGAAACTGTTTGCATCGGCCCTGATGATGATATGGAACAGCGCCGCAAGGACATTGTTGATGCTGTAGCGCACGCTGATACTGGTCAGGGCGTTATTATTCTGACCGACATGTTTGGCGGCACCCCTTCCAATCTGGCTATTTCCGTGATGGAAGCAGGCAAAGTGGAAGTGATTGCCGGTGTGAATTTACCGATGCTGATCAAGCTGAGCAGCATGCGTGTTTCGGGTGATATGAAACTGGCATTGAGCGAGGCACAGGATGCCGGACGCAAATATATCAATGTGGCCAGTCAGGTTCTGACAGGAAAATAACTTTATGCATGTGAGCGTGCCGGTAACTGGTGACTATAATCCTGATGAAGCTCTGACACGCTCTCTTGAGATTATTAATATGCGCGGGCTTCATGCGCGCGCTTCGGCCAAGTTTGTCCAGACTGTGGATAGTTTCAATGCCCATGTGCGCGTTGAAAAAGATGGTATGTCAGTGGGCGGAACATCGATCATGGGTTTGATGATGCTCGCCGCCTCACCTGGGTGCAGCATTCAGGTCAGCGCTTGCGGTGAAGAGGCACAACAAGTGCTGGAAGCTTTGAGTGCGCTGATTGCCAATAAATTTGGCGAGGACGCCTGATTTCATCCCTGCTCTATACATTATATATAGCCGGATTTTAACCGGCTATTACAGGCTGTCCGGATAGACCCTGACCGGACGATTATCCTTGACCGATTCCATCACGACAAAAGTGGATGTACTGGCGACATTGGGCAGGCTGGAGATTTTCTCGCCTAGCACCAGCCGGTAACGGCGGATATCCGGTGTTCTGATTTTCAACAGATAATCAAACGAGCTGGCGATCATGTGGCATTCTTCCACTTCGCGGATTTTGCGCACAGCTACGTTAAACTCCTGCAAGGCTTTTTCGCGGGTATCCGACAATTTCACGGTTGTAAAAGCAATATGGTCAAGGCCGAGCTTTTCCGGATCAATCGCAGCGCGGAAGCCTTGAATATAACCTTCCTCAACCAATCTTTTCAGCCTTGTCTGGCATGGTGTTTTGGAAAGCCCGACTTGTTTAGCCAGTTCTGTCATGGCGATGCGGCCGTCTTGGCTTAAAATTTCCAAAATCCGCATATCGAACAAATCCAGATTGCCTGTATTTGAATGTTTTTCAGTCATTATGGATGGAATTCCGCGTTATAATAAGTTCATTTTGCCTCAATATAGCAAATAATAGGTGAGAAAGGAACTTACGGGAATGATATTCTGCAACCAACAGACAAGCGGGTTCACGTTTTGAAAACGGACAGCGTCTGATATCTTACCAGTCTCAAGGGTTCTTCTCTTATGTCTAATGATATTTTCTCTCGCTTTGATCCGGCTCTGAAAACACAATCGCCGCTGCGCCAGGCCATTACTGATGCGACGCGCCGCCCCGAAGCTGGATGTGTCAGCCATTTGCTTGAAAAGGCAACTTTGCCGGAAGCTGAGCGTAAAGCCATCCGCGCAACCGCCACACAGCTTATCACCGCGTTGCGCGCCAAACATAAAGGCACCGGCGTTGAAGGTCTGGTGCATGAATATTCGCTTTCCAGTCAGGAAGGTGTCGCGCTGATGTGTCTGGCGGAAGCATTGCTGCGTATTCCCGACACTGCAACACGTGATGCGCTTATTCGTGACAAGATCGCGACCGGTGACTGGAAATCCCACATTGGTGGCGGTCGCTCTTTATTCGTCAATGCGGCCACATGGGGACTGGTGGTTACCGGTAAACTGACCGGCACGGTCAATGATCGCGGTTTGTCGGCCGCACTTACCCGCGTGATTGCGCGTTGCGGCGAGCCTGTTGTGCGCCGCGGCGTTGATATGGCAATGCGGATGATGGGCGAACAATTCGTCACCGGTGAAACTATTGATGAAGCGGTAAAACGCGCCCGTGTGCTGGAGCAAAAAGGCTTTGGCTATTCTTATGATATGCTGGGCGAGGCTGCGACCACCGCACAAGATGCCGAGCGCTATTATAAAGACTATGAAAATGCCATTCATGCGATCGGTAAAGCCTCTGCCGGACGTGGTATTTATGCAGGCCCTGGCATTTCCATCAAGCTGTCTGCCTTGCATCCGCGCTATTCCCGCGCGCAAACAACACGCGTGATGGGCGAATTGCTGCCGAAAGTGAAAGCTCTGGCCGCAATTGCGAAATCCTACAATATCGGCCTCAACATTGATGCCGAAGAAGCAGACCGTCTGGAAATCTCGCTCGATCTGCTCGAAAGCCTTTGCCTTGATGAAGAGCTGAAGGGCTGGGAAGGTATCGGCTTTGTTGTGCAGGCTTATGGCAAGCGCTGCCCTTATGTGCTGGATTTCATCATTGATCTGGCGCGCCGCTCCGATCACCGCATTATGGTGCGTCTGGTTAAGGGTGCTTATTGGGATGCCGAGATCAAACGTGCGCAGGTGGATGGTCTGGAAGATTTTCCGGTTTATACCCGTAAAATCCACACCGACGTCTCTTATATTGCCTGTGCGCAAAAACTGCTCAATGCACGCGATGTGATTTTCCCGCAATTTGCCACCCATAATGCGCAGACCCTGGCGACGATTTATCATCTAGCCGGTCAGGATTTTAAAATCGGTGATTATGAATTCCAATGCCTGCATGGCATGGGTGAGCCGCTTTATGATGAAGTGGTGGGCGCATCAAAACTAAACCGCCCTGCCCGTATTTATGCGCCTGTCGGTACGCATGAAACCTTGCTTGCTTATCTGGTGCGTCGTTTGCTGGAAAATGGTGCCAACTCTTCTTTCGTCAACCGCATTGCCGATAAAGCTGTGTCGATTGATGAACTGACTGAAGATCCGGCAGCTATTGTGCGTTCGATGCGTGAAATCGGTGCCCTGCACGATCAGATTTCACTGCCGAAAGATATTCTGGGCGCTCGTAAAAACTCTGCCGGTCTTGATCTTTCTAACGAGAACACGCTTGTGGCGCTTCATGCAGATTTGTTGAAATCGGCCGCTCAGGATTGGCAGGCTAAACCATTACTTGGTTCATTGCCTGTGCAAGGAACACCGCGTGATGTGCTTAATCCGGGTGATCACAGCGATAAAATCGGCACTGTTTTTGAAGTTAGTGAAGAAGACGCAGCCAAGGCTGTGCAATTGGCGGCTAAGTCGGTGAAAGACTGGGCTGCAAAACCGGCAGCTGAACGCGCGGCCTGTCTGGATCGTGCCGCCGATAAAATGCAGGAAGAAATGCCTGTGCTTCTCGGCCTTATCGTGCGGGAAGCGGGCAAGTCTTTGCCAAATGCGATTGCTGAAGTGCGCGAGGCGATTGATTTCTTGCGTTACTATGCCGATCAGGCACGCCGCACCATTGGTGCCGCGCATCAATCTCTGGGCGCCGTTGTTTGCATCAGCCCGTGGAACTTCCCATTGGCAATTTTCACCGGACAGGTTGTTGCAGCCCTTGTTGCAGGCAATGCCGTCTTAGCAAAACCTGCTGAAGAAACCCCTTTGATTGCAGCAGAAGCTATCCGGTTGCTGCATGAAGCTGGTGTCCCTGCGGATGTTCTGCACTTTGTGCCGGGTGATGGCCGCATTGGTGCAAGCCTTGTTGGTGCTGATGATGTCTCCGGCGTGATGTTCACCGGTTCCACGGAAGTTGCCCGTCTTATTCAGGCACAACTGGCCAAGCGTTTGTTGCCAAACGGCCAGCCTATTCCGCTGATTGCTGAAACCGGCGGCCAGAACGCCATGATCGTAGATTCTTCTGCGCTGGCTGAACAGGTGGTGGCCGATGTGATTGCCTCGGCTTTTGACAGTGCCGGTCAGCGTTGCTCGGCTTTGCGTGTTCTTTGCTTGCAGGAAGATGTGGCAGATCGCATCCTCAATATGCTGAAAGGTGCTTTGCAGGAATTACAGATCGGGCGCACAGATCGTCTGTCAACCGATATCGGGCCGGTTATCAGCGATGAAGCCAAGGCAATCATCAACGCACATATTGAAGCCATGCGTGATCAAGGCCGTGCTGTGGAACAATTGCCGCTGCCGGAAGAAACGGCAAAAGGCACTTTTGTTGCCCCAACTATTATTGAACTGCGTAGTTTAAGCGAATTGAAGCGTGAGGTCTTCGGGCCAGTGCTGCATGTTATTCGTTATAAGCGCGATGATCTGGATCGGTTGATCGATGATATTAATGCCACCGGCTATGGCCTGACATTTGGTTTGCATACGCGCTTGGATGAAACCATTGCGCATGTGGCCGAGCGTATTCGGGTTGGCAATATCTATATCAATCGCAATGTGATTGGTGCGGTTGTAGGCGTGCAGCCTTTTGGCGGCCGTGGATTGTCCGGCACGGGGCCAAAGGCAGGCGGGCCGCTTTATCTTGGCCGCTTGCTGCAAAAGGCGCCGGTGCCGCCGCAATATGCTTCGGTGCATCGGGATGCAGGTGCAACCGAGTTTGCGCGTTGGCTTGGCTCGAAGGGTATGAACAGCCTTGCGGCTGCTGCTCGTGAAACGGCAGGTGCTGCCGCATTGGGTTTAAGCATTGAATTGCCAGGCCCTGTAGGCGAACGCAATATTTATGCTCTGCATCCGCGCGGTACTATTTTATTGCTGCCGCAGACGGAAACGGGTCTTTATCGTCAGTTGACGGCTGTGCTTGCAACAGGCAATGATGCGGTGCTTGATGGTGCTTCACCATTGCGCGGCACTTTAAAAGATCTGCCTGCCTCATTGCATGCGCGCATTCGCTTTGTCTCTGACTGGAAACAAAGCGGTCCCTATGCGGGTGCGCTGGTGGAAGGGGATGCGAGTGAGGTCAGAGCTGCCAATCAGGCTATTGCGGCCCTTTCCGGCCCGCTGGTGCTGACGCAAGCTGCAAGCAGTGAAGACCTGAGCGCGAATGCAGACAGCTATTGCCTCAACTGGCTGATGGAAGAAGTATCCACATCCATCAACACCACTGCGGCAGGCGGAAATGCGAGCCTGATGGCGATCGGATGATCGCCCTCTTGGTTAAATGAGGGTCGGTTAACCGGCTTTTGATTAATTTTCACGCTTGCAAGACATTATTTTATGCTTTGCAAGCCTGAGAAGCCTTAAAAATGATAAAAGCGATGCATGTTAAAATGCATCGCTTTTATATTTAGAGCGAATTGTGACGCGACGCATAGCTTAACGAAAAACAACGCATAGAAGCGTTGCGAATCCATCAAAAACGGATGCGGTTCATTTTTTAAATAAAAATCGATTTTTAGGTGATTTTGTTGCGCGTAACTGAAGTATAAATCAATTTTATTACTTTTAAGCGATTTTCTGGATTAAGGCTTCGTTAATCTTTGGAAATCTCTCGCGAACATTCGATTCATTCTACACATGATTGTGAACTTATGAAGGCAGAACTACGCCTTTGCGGTGCTTTTGATGTTCTTTAGCGCAGGGTAGCTATGCAAATTTGTGTCTGCACATATCGTGCGCTTTCCCCTATATGTAGGGGGCAAGAGAGAACAACAACTTATTACTTAGGTGAAAAGAAATGAACCTTATCCGCTCATACAACAACTGGCGCCGTTACCGTAACACTGTAAACGAACTGAGCCGCCTTTCATCCCGCGAATTGAATGATCTCGGCATCCTGCCTTCAGACATTCCTTATGTAGCACGCAAGGCTGCAACCCGCTAACAACAGAATTACTGCTGAAGGTCATTAGTATCTTCATGTTGTTCTGTTCATGTGGACTAAGAATTCGGGCAGTGAAGTAGTATAGTTAAGCAATACGGCAGAATATACGAAACCAGCTCAAATTAATATCACAGAAGACCCCTCCTCCTCCCCTTAAAGTCTTCTGTGGTTTAAGACCGGTCTCCCTCCTCCCAATTAGCCGGTCTTTCTATCAGACACCCGTTGCAGTCCTCCCCTGCGACGGGTGTTATTTTTTGCGTATTTTTTATTGAGCAGAGTGCTGCTGATTGAGACACATAAAAAGCCCCGTATGAAAGCTTCATACGGGGCTTTAAAACTATGTATGCAGTCATTCAGCGCTGGCAGATATTTAGCCCCATTTTTCAATAGTCAGCTTGCTGCCGTCAATAAATCTGGAAAAACGGAAAGGTGTCGGATCAACAATCGGTGTTGCGCCCATCACCATATCAGCAATCAAATGCCCTGCTCCCGGCCCGATGCCGAAACCATGACCGGAAAAACCGGTGGCAATCGTCACACCTTCCACATTGGCTGCATCTGAGATCACCGGAATAACATCCGGCATGGTATCAATCAGCCCTGCCCATTCCTGCTCAATGCGTGCGTCTTTCAATTGTGGAAAGGCTTGTTTGACTTTTTCAAGCGCCTGCATATTGGCGCTGTGGTGCGGGCTCGGATCAATGGTGCGGATTTTTTCAAAAACCGACACCTGATCGAGCGGTTTGTTACGCCAGTGGATAAGTTCTTCAAAAAAGCGCTCACCAAAGCGCAGATGCAGCGTGCGCCATTCCATCATCAGCGAAGGCAGATATTCACGGAAAAACGCAAAACTGTCCGGAATAATATCGGCAACACCGCCACCTTCCGAGGCGACTGTATAGCCGCCATCCAACCGTTTACGAATGCCGAAATCATTGTAATAAATGGCATGATCAATGCCTGCATCAAGCGGTTGGGTACGAAAAACGGAGCCGCGCAATTTAAGCTGCGGCAAACGCAGGCCTAAGCCTTTGCAAATCAAACGTGACCAGACGCCACCAGCAATAACAACCGCCTGACAGGCGACTTGCCCACGCTCTGTCACCACGGCGCTGACCTTGCCATTGGTGGTTTCAATGCCTCTGACGGCACAGTTTTCCAAAATATATGCACCGTCTTCCATGGCTTTTGCTGCCATAGCAGGTACGGCCTTTTGCGGCTCGGCGCGGCCATCGCCCAAAGTTTGCAGACCGCCGACTAGTTTTTGTGTCAGGCCGGGAGCTGCATCCATCGCTTCGCTGGCGGACAGGATTTTGGAATCCAATCCATGTTCACTGGCAATTTTGACCCATTTCTCATAGGTTTCAATCTGCGCTTGGCTTTGCGTTGTGTAAACAATTCCGGAGGTGCGAAAACCGGTTTCACGGCCGGTTTTCGCATTCAGACCGTTCCAGATTTTCATGCTCTCGCGAATGAGCGGGAGTTCGCGGCTGTCGCGCCCGTTTTGTCTGCACCAACCCCAGTTGCGGCTTGATTGCTCACCTGCGAGCATGCCTTTTTCGAAAAGTGTTACGTGAATCCCGCGCTCTGCCAGAAAAAGTGCCGTGCTAACCCCGATAATGCCGCCGCCGATAATGGCCACGTCGGTTTTTTGTGGCAAGGTCTGCGAGGTGGCGATTTGATCAATGACAGGACCCATGATAATTCCTCGATCAAGCTGGGATTAAGCGCAGTGCTTTGATGTTATTATAACAATTGCTGCCAAGCGTGGCTGAATTTTTTGGATCAGGCAATTGCCCTGCATACTAAATTTGAAAAAATCAGCGCAATATTGCGCGCCGGATATGCATTTCGTATAAAGAATTTTCGTTAAACTATTGAAAGCGCTTGCCATAAAGCACTTCCGCACTTCATAATATACGCAACCGGTTTTTTTGATTCCCCGATTTTGCCTAACGCGTAAACTGATCGGAAAATATGGAGGCGTAGAGCGCATGATGATGGACGGCAGCCTGTTATTCCTGCTTGTCCTGCTTCCATTTACCGGTAGTTTAATCATTGGACTTTTCCGTTTCGTTGATCGCACTTCGGCAACATGGATTACGGGTGGCGTTGCGCTTTCTGCATTTCTGCTGACGCTCGGCCTTTATCCTTTTGTTTTTAATGGACAAGTTTTACGTGCCAGCATTGAATGGTTGCCGGATTACGGCTTGAACCTTTCTTTGCGCATGGATGGCTTTGCCTGGCTGTTTGCGGTTCTCATCACCGGTATCGGTTTTCTGGTTGTGGTCTATGCGCGCTATTACATGGCGCAGGAAGACCCGGTTCCGCGCTTTTTCTCGTTCTTCTTGGCCTTTATGGGCGCGATGCTGGGTGTGGTATTATCCGGCAACATCATTTTGCTGGCGGTGTTTTGGGAACTGACCAGTATTTTCTCATTCCTGCTAATCGGTTATTGGTACCATAATGTCAGCGCCCGTGATGGTGCGCGTATGGCTTTGACGGTGACCGGTATTGGCGGGTTTGCGCTGCTTGTAGGTGTTTTACTGCTTGGCCATATGGCTGGCAGTTACGATATGGATATCGTGTTGGCGGCTGGTAATGTGGTGCGCACGCATCCGCTTTATGTTCCGGCTCTTGTGCTGATCCTGCTTGGCGCTTTCACCAAAAGTGCGCAGTTCCCGTTCCATTTCTGGCTGCCGAATGCGATGGCCGCGCCAACGCCGGTTTCTGCTTATCTGCACTCCGCCACGATGGTGAAGGCAGGTGTGTTCTTGCTGGCGCGTTTCTGGCCGGTGCTGGCTGGCACGGAAGAATGGTTTTGGATTGTCGGCCTTGCCGGTATGACCACTTTGGTGGTCGGCAGTTTCTTTGCAATGTTCCAGCAAGATCTCAAAGGCCTGCTGGCTTATTCGACCATCAGCAATCTTGGGCTTATTACAGCGCTTTTGAGCCTTGGTAGTCCTTTGGCTGCGGTGGCGGCGATTTTCCACATGGTCAATCATGCGATTTTCAAGGCTTCGCTTTTCATGGCGGCTGGTATTATCGATCATGAAACCGGCACACGCGATATGCGCAAGCTGAGCGGCTTGTTTAGGGCGATGCCTTATACGGCGACGCTTGCGATGGTGGCGAGTGCCGCGATGGCAGGTGTGCCATTGCTCAACGGCTTTATCTCCAAAGAAATGTTCTTTGCTGAAGCGGTCGAAACCCATATGGATTCATGGTTTGACCGTGCAACGCCATATCTGGCAACCATTGCCGGTGTTTTCACTGTGGCCTATTCGGTGCGCTTTATCCATTCGGTTTTCTTCGGGCCTCCGCCGCATGATCTGCCGCACGAGCCGCATGAGCCGCCGCATTGGATGCGCTTTCCGATTGAGTTTCTGGTGGTGCTCTGCTTGCTGATCGGTATTATTCCAAGCCTTTCCATTGGGCCTTTCTTACATTCAGCCGTAATGTCGGTTTTGGGTGATGCAACGCCGAGCTATAGCCTGTCTGTCTGGCACGGTTTCAATGTGCCGCTGATGATGAGCTTTGTGGCGATGATCGGTGGTTTCGTGCTTTATGCGCTGTTGAAAAACTACTTTGAAACCAGTGAGGGCGGCCCGCCATTGCTGCGTAATTTAAAGGCGCAGCGTATTTTTGAGCGGGTGCTGGTCACTGTTTCATGGAAATGGGCGCGTAGCGTTGAAAGCCGTTTCATTTCACGTCATTTGCAAACACAATTGCGCATTGTGGTGCTGGTTGCCATGCTGGCAGCTGCATGGCCGATTTATCAGGCCGGCATTGGCGCAGGGCAGATGGGCTCGCAGCCGGTTGATCTGATCTTTGCATTATTGTGGGTTATCGGCGGCATCTGTGCCATTGGTTCGGCTTATCTGGCGAAGTTCCATCGTTTGGCGGCACTTATTTTGCTGGGCGGGGCAGGGCTTGTCACTTGTGTCACCTTTGTCTGGTTCTCGGCACCTGATCTGGCGGTCACGCAGCTGGTTGTGGAAATTGTCACCACTGTGCTAATTCTGTTGGGCTTACGCTGGCTGCCAAAACGCTTTGAAGATCCTGATCCGTTTCCGGTGCCGTTTGGCGCGCGTATGCGCCGTTACCGTGACGTGATTATTGCCGCCATCGGCGGTGTCGGCATGACCATTATCGCTTATGCGGTGATGACACGTCCGGCACAAAGAGGCATTGGCGATTACTTCCTTGAAAATGCCTATACGGGCGGCGGCGGCAAAAACGTCGTTAACGTCATTCTGGTGGATTTCCGCGGCTTTGATACGCTGGGTGAAATTGCCGTGCTGGGCATTGTCGGTCTTGCTGTTTTTGCGCTGCTGCGTCGTTTCCGTCCTGCAGCCGACAGTGCAGGTTCCACGCCACAGCAGAAAATTCAGGATGCCTATGACGAGGCATCACCGGATCGCAATAGCGGCGATACATTGCATGATTATCTGGCGGTTCCCTCGGTTATTATGCAGTGGCTGTTTCCGGTTATTATTGTCTTTGCAGTGCATTTGTTCATGCGCGGACATGATGCGCCAGGCGGTGGTTTTGCAGCCGGTATTGCATTGGCGATTGCCTTTATTCTGCAATATCTGGCAGCAGGTACGCGCTGGGTGGAAGACCATTTGCGCATCTTGCCGCTTAAATGGATCGGCCTTGGTTTGCTGACAGCCGTTGCCACAGGGGCAGGGGCATGGGTGTTCGGTTATCCGTTCCTCACCTCTTATTTCCAATATGTGGATTTGCCTTATATCGGCAAAATGCCGCTTGCCAGTGCGCTCGGCTTTGACCTTGGCGTGTTTACGCTGGTTGTCGGGGCAACGGTGCTGGTGCTGATTGCATTGGCGCACCAATCAATCCGCCGCCATCGTGTGGAAAAAAATACGGGTGCAAACCCTGCGGCTAAGGAGGCAAACTGATGGAGATTGTACTCTCATTAGCCATTGGCATTTTGACAGCTTCCGGCATCTGGCTGATTTTACGTCCGCGTACATTTCAGGTCATCATCGGACTGTCGCTGATTTCTTATGCGGTTAATCTGTTTATCTTCAGCATGGGACGGCTGCGCACCAACGCAGCACCAGTGCTGGAAGACGGTCATAATGTTGTATCAGGTCTTTACGCTGATCCGGTGCCACAGGCGCTTGTGCTGACCGCTATTGTTATCGGTTTTGCGATGACGGCTTTATTTCTGGTTGTGCTTCTGGCCTCACGCGGCCTGACCGGCACTGACCATGTCGATGGGCGGGAGAATTGATGATGGATTGGAGCCATCACCTGATCATTCTGCCAATTTTGCTGCCATTAACGACAGCAGCCTTGTTGCTGATGTTTGATGAACGTCGCCGCAAGCTTAAATCCGGCATTAATCTGGTTGCAACCGTGGCATTGCTGGCGCTGGCGCTTTGCCTGCTGCTCAAGGCTGAAAAGCTTGCCCCTGCCGCAGAGGTTTATCTGCTGGGTAACTGGGCAGCACCGTTTGGTATTGTGCTGGTGCTTGATCAGCTCGCAGCGCTGATGATGTTGCTTGGTTCCGTGCTCGGGCTTGCAGCTCTTATTTATGCGGTGGCGCGTTGGCACAAAGCAGGCCCGCATTTCCACACTTTGTTCCAGCTTTTGCTGATGGGCATTAATGGGGCGTTTTTAACAGGCGACCTCTTTAATCTCTTTGTGTTCTTTGAAGTGATGCTGGCTGCATCTTATGGCTTGGTGCTGCACGGCTCCGGTGTGATGCGCGTTAAAGCTGGCTTGCATTATATTGCGGTTAATCTGGTTGCCTCTTCCTTGTTTCTTATTGGTGTCAGTCTGATTTATAGCGTCACCGGATCGCTTAATATGGCTGATCTGGCAGTGCTTATTCCGGATGTTCCGGCAGAAGACCGGATGCTTTTGGAGGCAGGTGGTGCCGTGCTCGGCATTGCTTTCCTGATTAAAGCCGGTATGTGGCCGCTTAATTTTTGGTTGCCTGCAACCTACACGGCTGCTGCTGCACCGGTCGGCGCGATCTTTGCCATTTTGAGTAAAGTCGGCATTTATGTGCTGTTGCGTCTGTCACCATTGTTCTTTGGTGTCAGTGCAGGCATGTCGTCTGGTTTTGGTGATGATGGTATTTATTATGGCGGCATGCTGACCATTGCTTTCGGGCTTATCGGTGTTGTGGCATCGCAGGCTTTGGGGCGTTTGGCTGGCTACAGCATCTTGGTCTCCTCCGGCACATTGCTGGCAGCAATCGGTAGCGGTAATGCCGCGATGACCGGTGGCGCGCTCTTCTATATGGTTTCGTCCACTTTAACCATTGCAGCTTTCTTCCTGCTGATCGAACTGATCGAACGCGGGCAGGATGCAGCGGCCAACGTGTTGGCGGTGACTATTGAAGCCTATGGCGATGAAGAGGAAGAAGAAGAGGAAGACGAGGTCGGCATCGTCTTACCCGGCACATTGGCCATTCTGGGTGGTTGTTTTGCAGTGATCGCTATTTTGCTGATCGGTCTGCCACCATTTTCGGGCTTTATTGCCAAATTTGTGCTGCTGACAGGGATTTTAAATCCTTCAACGTCCAATCCGGCTGTTTCGGATGGTTTGCCTTGGCATAGCTGGTTGCTGATTACACTGATCGTGCTTTCAGGTCTTTCCGCTTTGATTGCCATGACCCGTAGCGGTATCCGCACCTTCTGGGCATCCATGGAAGGGCGTGTGCCGCGCGTGCTGGTCATTGAAGTGGTGCCGATTGCCGGACTGCTGCTCATTTGTCTGTCACTGACCATTTGGGCAGGCCCTGCGATGAATTATATGAATAAAACCGCTGCCGGCCTGCATGATCCGTCGCAATATATTAACAGCGTTTTGCAGGCGCCGCGGGTCATTAAAGAGGGGGATAAGCCTTTCTTGTCCACCACACAGGAGGGAAGTGCACAATGAGGTGGCTTTTCCCCTATCCGGTTTTATTTGCTGCACTTTTGCTCTTTTGGTTATTGCTGAATGATTTTACCATAGGTGCACTGATTTTTGGTTCTATCGTTGCATTTATTGCCTGTCAGGCAATGACAGCCTTGGTGCCGCAAAAGCCGAAAATCCGCTCTTATCGTCTCATTTTGGTGTTGGTCTGGCGCGTTGCGCTGGATATTTTGCAGTCCAATATTGCGGTGACGAAAATCATCCTGTCGCGTCATGATCGCGGTCGTCGGGCTGGTTTCGTGGCAATTCCCTTGCAATTAACTGACCGGATGGGCTTAGCTATTCTGGCTTGCATCATCACAGCAACGCCCGGCACCGCTTGGGTGGATTACCATGCGGCAAGCGGTGAATTACTGATCCATGTGCTGGATCTCAAAGACGCGCAGGAATGGAGAGATTCCATCAAGCAGCGTTATGAAGAACTGTTACTGGAGATTTTTGCATGAGTGCAGTCCTCTTGTTCTGGTCATTGTTGGCCTCTCAGTTCATGCTTGTATGCGCCATGATGTGCGCTCTTTATCGTTTGGTTTCCGGCCCCAGAGCGCAGGACCGCGTGCTGGCCATGGATGCGCTTTATGTGTGCGCTATGCTGTTGTTGCTGACATTTGGTATCCGCACCGGCACCAATATCTATTTTGAGGCAGCTTTGACCGTTGCACTGCTCGGATTTGTTTCCACTGTGGCGATGGCAAAATTCTTAATGCGCGGCGAGGTCATCGAATGACAAATGCAGCCGATCTGCCGCTATGGGCAGCCATTCTCATTTCGCTCTTTTTGTTGCTTGGTTCCGCACTGACCCTGATTGGCACCATCGGCATGGTGCGCTTTAAAAGTTTTTATGAGCGTATTCATGCGCCCACATTGGGCACAACTTGCGGAGCAGGGGGCATTTTAATTGCTTCTGTACTGTTCTTTTCCATTTTGGAAAGCCGGCTGATAATTCATGAAATTTTGATAACAGCGTTTGTAATTGTTACCACACCTGTGACATTGTTATTATTATCGCGGGCGGTCATTCATCGTGACCGAACCGACGATAGCCGGCAATTACCTGAGCCTTCCGACAAAGAATAAGTGAAGTAAAACTGAATAACCGGAGGGAAAGGGGCAGCACAGGAGCCTGAGGGGGGCTGATTGTGCCTGCGACCGATTGTCCGGATATTCAATGTTGCTGTCTGTAACGGTTGTTGAACCGTTCAGATTGCGTTATCTGAATTTCAGTAATTTCTGAAAATTCAGAATTTACGGGAGAAATATTTTGGAATTAACGCCTATTATACAATCCTTCGTGCTGCATTTTGGCGAGATGGGTAGCCGGTGGGGTATCAACCGCACCGTCGGGCAGATTTATGCATTATTATATGTATCCGCCAAACCCTTATGTGCTGACGAGATTGTGGAGGCATTGGGTGTCTCGCGCTCCAATGTTTCTATGGGAATTCGTGAGTTGCAGGGATGGAATTTGGTGCTGCTGCGCCACATCCCGGGTGACCGCAGAGATTTCTTCACCACGCCGGATGATGTCTGGCAGATTTTACGCACCCTCGCCGAAGAGCGTAAGAAACGTGAAATTGATCCGACACTGAGTGTGTTGCGTGAAATTTTGATGGAGCAGCCGACCGAAGAAAACGACCGTTTTGCGCAAAACCGTATGCAGGATATGTACGGCCTGATCGAGCAACTGACCAATTGGTATGACGATGTCAAAAAGCTCGAAACAGAACGCTTGATGACCCTGCTGGCTCTTGGTGCAAAAGTAACCCGTTTTCTGGAAACAACCGATAAGATTGTTTCGCTTGGTCGTGGTCGCTCCGTGCTCAAGAAAGATGGAAAGCAGCGTGAGCCGTAAGGACACAGATAACAAGCTTGAACTTGTAGCGGATGAGACGCAAAACGCGGCAAAAAAAACGCGTAAAGCACGCCGTCCGCGCCGTGCGCAACCGCCCTTATTGAAGCGAGGCGGTTGGCTTCAGGTTTTGGCCGCTTTGATCTGGATACCGCAGGCTGCGATGTTGGCCTATGCGGTCGGCCTTATTGCTAATGCGCAATTTGACAGCCGCATTTATGGGTTGGCTGGGGGCATCTTACTGCTTGGTGTATTACGTTCGCTGCTGGATGCTGCGGGTGGCCGCATGGCCTATCGTGCGGCGCGTCAGGCTTTAACGCAGATGCGCGCCAAAGCCCTTCAGGCTTTAAGTTCCCGCTCACCATTGGATATCAGCCGCCCTTCATCGGGTGAAACTGCAAGCATTTTGGCCGAGCAGGCGGAAATGATGGTGCCTTATCTCTCGCGCTTTGTGCCTATCCGGCAAAAAGTGATGACTGTGCCATTTGTCATTCTCGCTTTTGTCTTATGGTATTCTTGGACATCGGCGCTGATCCTGTTGATTGCAGCACCGCTTATTCCTTTATTTATGGCGCTGATCGGCATGCGTGCGCAAAAAGCCAGTGAAGAACAACTGGTGGAAATGGGCAGCATGAACGGCTTTCTGCTTGATCGTTTGCGCGGTCTGGCAACAATCCGCAGTTTTGGTGCTGTGGATCAAACGGCTCTGCGTTTGCGTGAAAATGCCGAAACTTTGCGCAAAAAAACCATGGTGGTTTTGCGTATCGCTTTTTTATCTTCTGCCGTGCTGGAGCTTTTTTCGGCGCTGGGCGTGGCGATGGTTGCGGTTTATATAGGCTTCCATTTATTGGGGCCGCTCAATTTTGGTGCATGGGGCGATAAGCTTGTTTTAAGTGAAGCTTTGTTTGTGCTGTTGCTGGCACCTGCTTTTTTCGAACCGTTACGTGAATTATCCAATGCCTGGCATGACCGTGCCAGTGGTGAGGCAGCGATTGATGCCTTGGAAAATTTACACATTCATCAGGCACCGATTGTCGGAGCAGGGCTGAAGGCTGATCTTCAGTTTAAACCGCAGTCGCAGTCCCAGTCCATCACGCTGAATGCTATTGATTATAGCTATCAGGCAGAACGTAAGGTTTTGCAAGATTTTCACTTGGCTGTGCAGCAGGGCGAAAAAGTGGCCATTCTTGCACCAAGCGGCATGGGAAAATCGACGATCCTTGCTCTGATTGCCGGTTTGATCAAGCCGCAATCCGGCACGGTGGAAATCGGCGGGCAGGTTTTAACAGATGAAAATGCTGGCCAGTTGCGCGGGAAAATGGTGTGGGTCGGGCAAAAGCCGCATATTTTTGCCGGTTCCGTGCGCTCCAATATCAGTTTGCAGCGTGAGCATGTCGATCAAAGCCATATGGATGCCGCTTTGCAAGTGATGGCGCTGAGCGATGTGAGCAATGTGATGGATAATCACATGCTTGGCGAGGGTGGTATCGGCTTGTCTGGTGGCGAAGCGGTGCGTTTGGCATTGGCGCGCGCAGCCGTTGATCCGGATGCAACGATCATTCTTGCAGATGAACCGACCGCTCATCTTGATCGCGAAACGGCTGATCAGATTACAAAAAGTTTGCTTGCTTTGGCCAAGGGCAAAACCATGTTGGTCGCAACCCATGACGAGACATTGGCGCGTCATATGGATTACGTCATCCGGTTGGATAGTGAGCGGCAAAATTATGCAGATGTCAGGGGGGCAGCAGAATGAGTGGCCTTCGCGCATTACGTCCGATTTTGGCGCTTTATTTCCGTGAGAAGAAGTGGCTGCTTTATGCGGGCATGGTTTTAGCTGGCGTGACCGTGCTGGCAGGTATCTTGCTGCTCGGCCTGTCGGGCTGGTTTATTACCGCCACAGCAATTGCTGGTTTAACGGTTGCCACTGCCGTTGTGTTCGATGTGTTTGCACCTGCTGCCGGTATTCGGTTGCTGGCCATTTTGCGCACCGGTTCGCGTTATCTGGAACGGTTGGTAACACATGATGCCATGCTGGCCGTGCTTGCCTCGTTACGTGAAAAATTATTCCGTTCATGGGCAAAACCACAGGCCGCACATGATTTGCTGCGTCGTCCGGCCAAACTCCTGTTTCGGCTGACAGCTGATATTGATGCGCTGGATTCACTTTATCTGCGCGTGCTGGTGCCTGCCGGTGCAGCAGTCGCCACAGCACTTGTGTGTGCGGTGGCGCTCGGGCTGGTTAATCTCTGGCTTGGATTGGTGGTTGGCATTGCGTTAGCTGTTATCGGGCTTGGTTTGCCGCTAATTATTGCCTTGCAGGCACGCAAACCTATGCGCAAACGTGCCAAGGCCACGGAAGCCTTGCGGGCACGCACCATTGATATGGTGGCAGGGCAGGTCGAGCTGATTATGGCGGGGCGTATGGATGCGCAAACCCATGCCGTGCAATATGCCGATGAACATCTGGCCAAAGCGGATGATAAGATCAACCGTCTTGATGTGATGGCCGGAGCAGGATTTGGCATTGCGTCTGCCGCCCTGCTGGCAGGGGCTTTGGTTGCGGTTTCAGTGATTGCGCAAAACGGCAATGTCAGTGCACCTTTGGCGGTCTTTGTGCTGTTGGTGGTACTTTCAGCTTTTGAACCATTTGCAGCATTGCGCCGCGGCGCAATGGAACTGACGCGTACGATTTTGGCAGCACAACGCGTGGGCCCAAATCTTGAAACGGAAACAGCGGATTTTTATAAGCCGCAGCCCCCTCAGGATGGGTTGGCAGTGGAGTTCAGGCATGTGACTGCGCGTCATGACGGCGCTGCCGTTGATGTGCTGCATGATGTGAGTTTCTCATTGGCTAACCACGAGAAAATCGCAGTTATTGGTGCCAGTGGTGCCGGTAAATCCAGCCTGCTAGCATTGATTGCCGGTGAATTACAGGCACAAAGCGGGCAGGTGTTGGCGTGTGCTTCAACATTGCTGACGCAAAAAACAGAGCTTTTTCAAGATAGCTTGCGCGATAATTTGCTGTTGGCAAATCGCCAGGCGAGTGATGAAGCCTTGGTTCAAGCCTTGCAAGATGCAGGTTTGGGCGAGGTTTTAGCACAATTGCCGCAAGGTCTTTCCTCGGCTTTAGGCGAGGGAGGAACGGGGCTTTCAGGTGGGCAGCAGAGACGGCTGGCTTTAGCGCGGCTTTTCCTGCATGATACACCTGTTTGGTTGCTGGACGAACCGACAGAAGGGCTGGATGAACAAACCAGTCAGGATGTCTTGCAAAGTCTGGCGACTATGGGGGCAGCACGTAGTTTTATCATTGTGACACACGTGAAGCGGGAGGCCATGCTCGCTGACAGACTGCTTGTTATGCAACATGGGCGCATCATTGAAAACGTGTCACGAGAGCATCCGCGTTTTGCAACGCTGATGGATGGACAGCGTGTATAAGAATATTGGGTTCTAAAGACTATAAACTGTTCCACGGGGTGCGTTGTTGCCCCGCTTCAAAGAGGGCCGGTTTTCCGGTGTAAATAGATGGAATTTGATATCGTCTCCCTGTCCAGATTGCAGTTTGCAATCACGGCTTTATATCATTTCTTATTTGTCCCCCTCACTTTGGGTCTTTCTGTCATTCTGGCAATTATGGAGACCGTTTATGTGATGACCGGCCGCCTTGTCTGGCGTCAAATGACGAAGTTTTGGGGTACATTATTCGGCATCAACTTTGTCATGGGGGTGGCAACGGGAATTGTGATGGAATTTCAGTTCGGGATGAACTGGAGCTATTACAGCCATTATGTTGGTGATATTTTCGGGGCTCCGCTTGCCATTGAAGGGCTGATGGCTTTCTTTCTGGAAGCCACTTTTGTCGGACTGTTCTTCTTTGGCTGGGACAAGCTTTCCAAACTTGGCCATTTGATGGTCACCTATCTGGTTGCACTTGGTTCTAACATGTCAGCACTGTGGATTTTGATCGCCAATGGCTGGATGCAAAATCCGGTTGGTTCGGCACTTAATCCGCAGACCATGCGTATGGAAGTCACCGACTTTTTCGCCGTGCTGCTTAATCCGGTGGCGCAGGCAAAGTTTGTCCACACGGTTTCGGCCGGCTATGTCACAGCCTCCATTTTCGTGCTGGGTGTTTCGGCATGGTATTTGCTTAAAGGCCGCTCCACAGAGCTTGCTAAGCGTTCAATGACCATTGCTGCTTCTTTTGGTCTAGCTGCATCGCTTTCCGTTGTGGTGCTGGGTGATGAGAGTGGTTATCTCTCCTCCGAACATCAGAAGATGAAACTTGCTGCCATTGAAGCTGCATGGGACACAGAACCACCGCCGGCATCTTTTACCGCTTTTGGTTTTCCTGATCAGGAAGCCCGTGAAACCCATTATGCCGTGCATATTCCTTGGGTTATGGGTCTGATTGGTACCCGTTCGCTGGATACGGCTATTCCGGGCATCAGCGAGCTGGTGGAAAACAGCAAAAACTATATCCGCAGCGGTATCAAAGCCTATGATGCGCTGGAACAAATCCGTATTGCAGGGCCTAAAGGTCAGGTATCGGAAGAAATTCAGGCGCAGTTTGAAGATAACGGCCAATGGCTTGGTTATGCACTGCTGTTGAAGCGTTATGTGGATGATCCGCGTCTGGCAACCGAAGAGCAGATTGTGAAAGCGGCCAATGACACAGTACCGGGCGTTCTGCCTCTCTTCTGGTCATTCCGTATCATGGTGGGCTTGGGCTTCTTCTTCATCCTGCTGACCGGTACTTTCTTCTATCTCTCCGGCCGCCGCAGGCTCGATCAGCACCGCTGGTTGTTGAAAGTTGCGGTTTACTCCATTCCTCTGCCGTGGATTGCTGCGGAAATGGGCTGGATCGTTGCAGAATTTGGTCGCCAACCGTGGATCATTGAAGGCGTGCTGCCGACGGCGATGGCGGTTTCCAATTTGGGTGCAGCGAGTGTGCTGCTGACCATTGCCGGTTTCGTGGCCATTTATACAGTTCTGATCGTGATCGAAATGGGACTGATGCTGCGTGCGATCAAAGATGGTCCTGCTCCTGACAGTAATCCTGAAGCCATGCTGGCACCTGCCAGTATTGTGCCAGCCGAATAAGGAGGCTGTGTTACGATATGATCTTAAGTCAGTTGATTGATTATGAAATATTGCGGCTGATCTGGTGGGTTCTGCTGGGTGTATTGCTGATCGGCTTTGCCGCTATGGATGGTTTTGACTTAGGCGTTGGCACTTTGTTGCCATTCGTTGCCAAAACCGATGTGGAACGCCGTGTTGTTATCAACACGATCGGCCCTGTCTGGGAAGGCAATCAGGTTTGGCTCATCCTTGGCGGTGGTGCTATTTTTGCCGCTTGGCCACCGCTTTATGCTGTGTCCTTCTCCGGCTTTTATCTGGCGATGTTCATCATCCTGTTTGCGCTTATTTTACGCCCTGTCGGCTTTAAATATCGCAGCAAGAAGCAAAGCCCGCAGTGGCGCAATGGCTGGGACTGGGCATTGTTTATCGGCGGTTTTGTACCGGCACTGATTTTCGGTGTGGCTGTCGGCAATGTGCTTCAGGGCGTGCCGTTCCGCTTCAGCGATCATTTGCAGATTTTCTATGAAGGCAATCTGTTTGGTCTGCTCAATCCGTTTGCTCTGCTTTGCGGATTGCTGTCGGTCGTAATGCTCACCATGCATGGTGCTGCATGGCTGGTGTTAAAAACCACCGGTGATATTGCAAATCGTGCCAGAAGCTTTGGCAGTGTTGCAGCCTTGCTGACGATTGTCTTCTATGTGCTGGCTGGCATCTGGATGTGGTACGGCATTGCCGGTTATCGCATCACCAGTGAAATTGTCACAGATGGCCCGTCCAATCCGCTGTTTAAAACCGCCGTGTTGGAGCATGGTGCATGGTTTACCAATTTCAGCAATTATCCGATTTTGCTGATCGCACCGGTATTGGGCATTCTGGGTGCATTGTCTGTTTTGGTTGCGATGCGCGCTGGTCGTGAACTGATGCCGCTCTTGATGGGTAAATTGTCGATCTTCGGCATTATCTCATCCGTGGGTGTGGCAATGTTCCCGTTCATTTTGCCATCTTCACTCGATCCGAGTGCAAGTCTGACGGTTTGGGATTCATCATCAAGCCAGATGACCTTGTTTAACATGCTGGTTGTGACGGCGATCTTCCTGCCATTGATCCTGTTCTACACATCTTGGGTCTACAAGGTGCTGTGGGGTAAGGTCGATAAGAAGATGATCGAAGACGACAACAGCCACGCATATTAAAATTACAGGCAGAACAGCAGCTCTGTTCTGCCGCTCAGGAGAAATGAAAATGTGGTATTTTTCATGGTTCTTAGGATTACCGCTTGCCGCAGCTTTCGCTGTGCTGAATGCAATGTGGTATGAATTGATGGATGATAAAGAGCGCAAACGCATCAAGGAAGATCCAACCCTTGAGCTGGCGCGCCAAGGTAACAAGCCGCAGCATTAAAGTGCCTGTGTCAGCTTTGGCACATGAAAGTGGTTTGAAAAAAGAAAAAGGTGGCAGATTATTCTGTCACCTTTTTTGTTATCTGAATTTTTTAAGCGCTAATTGCAGTGCGCCATCAAGGGCTTCAGCTTGCGGCGGCACAATCAATGCCTGTTGCTCTGCAGGCAGATATTTTTGATAAAGCGGTGCCAAACCACCCAGCATACTGATTTTATTTGTGCCTTCTGCGATTAGAACACGCAAGGTTTGTGCAATATCACCGGTGGCCTGTTGAATGACACTGAGCGCCACCGGATCGCCCTGATCGGCATAGTTAAAAATGTCCGGCGCAAAAGCAGCATAGGCGCTTGGTCGTGCCGTTTTGGAAAACTCCACCAATTGTGCCGGTTCATTGCCAAATTGCGCCATGACATGTTCTGTCAGTGGGCTTGATGGTGCAATCCGGTCATAGCTCAGCAAAACTTCTTGCAACAGGCTGCGGCCAAGTCTGGCACCGCTGCCTAGATCTGAAAGCTGAAAGCCCCAGCCGCCGCGCCAGCTGATATGATCGCCTGTACGCGTTATATAGGCGCTTCCCGTGCCAAGAATGACCACAGTGCCATCCTGATCACCAAGCGCGCCCTGAAGGGCAATCAGGCCGTCTGAGACGATATCTGAATGTGCAAAAGGCATATTTGCCAAAATAGCATCGCGGGCACTGGCAATATTGGCACCTGCAAGACCGAGAATGGCTGTGCTTTGTGCATAGAGGCTGATGTCTAATTGGGCAGCCTTAAAAGCAGCTTCCACTGCTTCAAGAATATGGCGTGTTGATTGTTCAGGGTCGGTGACAATATTGGCTGCACCGCTGGTGCCGCGGCCTAAAACAATGCCGTTCTGATCCGCCACAACGGCGCGTGATCCGGTGCCACCGCCGTCAATGCCGATGAAAAATTGTGACATGACGCCAGAACCCTTTGAATAGTGGTTTGATTATCTTGCATTAAAGATAATAGACGCCAATCCGCTTGCCGCCAATCATCGCCACATCAATATCCATATCATAAATGTCGCGCAGAATATCGGACTGGATCAGATCATCAGGCGAGCCCTGATGCACGACCTTACCATCACGCATGGCGACGATATGATCGGAATACCAGGAGGCAAAGTTGATATCATGCAGAACCAGCACAATGGTTTTGCCCAGCTCATCGGCTGCTTTGCGCAAAAGCTTCATCATGGCGGCTGAATGTTTCATGTCGAGATTATTCAGCGGCTCATCAAGCAGTACATAATCGGTATCCTGACACAAAACCATCGCCACAAAAGCACGCTGGCGCTGACCGCCGGAGAGTTCATCAAGAAAGCGTTCGCTTAGTTTTTCAAGCCCCAGATAATTGATCGACTGCTCGACATGGCGGCGGTCGTCACTGTTCGGGCGGCCTTTGGTGTGTGGATAACGGCCAAAGGTGACCAGATCACGCACCGTCAGACGTGATGAAATGCTGTTGTCCTGCCGTAAAATCGACAAGCGCTTGGCCAGCACATCACCGGCGGTTTTATTCACATCGAGACTATCAACGGTTACCTGCCCCTTATCCATTGGCAGCAAGCGGCTGACCATGGAAAGCAGGGTGGATTTACCGGCACCATTGGGGCCGATGATCGAGGTGATGCCGCAGGAAGGCAGGGTCAGTGTCACATCGTCAACAACAACTGAGTCATTGTATTTCTTGCTGACATTACTGATTTCGATCATCGTTTATTTCCTCTGATCAAAAGGACGATGAAAACGAGACCGCCCAGAAACTCGATGATGACACTTAAAGCCGTGTTGAATGCAAATACGCGCTCAAGGACAACCTGTCCACCGACAAGGCATAAGATCGCGATCAAAATTGCGACAGGCAGCACAACCACATGGCGGGCAGAACCTGCAATCTGGTAGGCCAGATTAGCAACCAGCAGGCCGAAGAAGGTCACAGGGCCAACCAGAGCTGTAGAAACAGACACTAGAATGGTTATCATCAGCAGGATTTTGTTGACCACTTTACGATAATCAACGCCCAGATTGATGGAAGCTTCGCGCCCCAATGAAAGGACGTCGAAAATATGCAGCATGCGCAGGCCGTAGAGTGAAACCAATGCCACTGCGATGGCTGAAATTGCCAGAATTTCACTGTTGATGGTGTTGAAGCTGGCAAAGAACCGATCCTGCAAAACGGCAAAATCGTTCGGGTCGATCATGCGTTGCATCAGATTGGAAAGACTGCGAAATAAAACACCGAAAACAATACCAACCAGCATCACCAGATGCAGGCTGCGCATACCGCCGGAAAACAACCAGTGATAAAGCACACCGGCAAAAATAACCATCACGCCCACTTCAACGCCAAACATCACATTGGGGCCGAGCCAGCTTAAATGTGTGGTGCCGAAGAAGAAGACAACGACTGTCTGGATCAGAATATAAAGCGCATCAAAGCCCATAATAGACGGGGTGAGGATGCGGTTATTGGTGACAGTTTGAAACAGTACGGTGGAAACGGCAATTGAATAGCCGACCAACACGATGGCTGCGAGTTTGATGCCGCGAAACGGTAAGGCGAAAGACCAGCTGCCTTTAACGCCGAGCGTCATGAAGGCAATGACCGACAAAACGGCGAGTAAGCTTAAGCTGAGAAGAACGAATTTAGGATTTTTCTTAAGCAAAGCGGGACCCTCTGCGCAACAGAAGATAGAGGAAGGCAACACTGCCTACCACGCCCATCATGGTACCGATCGGAATTTCATAAGGATAGCGGATCAGGCGGCCAACAATATCGCAGGCAAGCACCAGTCCGGCACCAAGCACGGCCACCCAAGGCACTGAGCGGCGCATATTGTCGCCAATGGTCATGCTCACCACATTCGGTACGATCAGGCCTAAAAACGGGATCATGCCGACAGTCACAACAACGACAGCGGAAATCATCGAGACGATGGAAAGGCCAAGCGTCATGACGCGGCGATATTTTAGCCCCAGATTGGTGGTGAAATCTTCCCCCATACCGGCAACCGTGAAACGGTCAGCAGCAATATAGGCAATGATGGTGAGGAAGAAAGACAGCCACAGCAATTCGTAACGTCCGCGCAAAACGCTGGAGAAGTCGCCGGTTGTCCAGGCGGAAAGCGATTGCAGCAGTTCGAAACGATAAGCGATGAAGGTGGTCACGGCACTGATAACGCCGCCAAGCATGATACCGACCAAAGGCACAACAAGCACTGAGCGCAGCGGAATAGCGCGCAGGATGCGCAAGAATAGCGTGGTTCCGGCCATGGCAAAAACGGCTGCAACCAGCATTTTACCAAAAACAGGGGTGGCTGGTGCAAAAAGTGTCACCATTAAAATGCCGAGACTGGCAGATTCAACGGTTCCGGCAGTGGATGGTTCGACAAAGCGATTGCGCGCCATCATCTGCATGATGAGGCCGGCAACTGCCATCGACATGCCGGAAAGAATAATGGCGAGGGTACGTGGAATACGGCTGATCAGCAGCACCTGGGTTGCGCGGTCAGTCTGGCTATCGCCGAACAAAGTTTGCAACGAAACATCGCTTACGCCGATAAACAAGCTGATGACAGCCAGAACGGCGACAATGAGAACTGCTGCAAAAAGACCTTTCACGCGGGCAACCTTTAAGTTTTTAAAAGTGTGGGCCTACCGCGGGTAAACGGAAGGCCCAACTTGTTGAGTTATATCAGTTGCAGGCGCTTACGATGCTTTGTCGAAAGCCGCAGTAAGCTGGTCAATGGTTTCATGCAAACCGGAAAGACCGCCACCTACCAGATACCAGTTCAGCGGATCCAGATAGATAACCTGATTTTTCTTCCACGCGGTTGTCTGATTTACGAGGTCATTGTCAAGCACTTTGCTCGCTGCATTGCCTTCTTTGGCACCAACTGCCGCATCACGGTCGATAACGAGCAGCCAATCCGGGTTCTTTTCCAGAACATATTCTGCGGTTACTGGCTGGCCGTGGCTGCCCACGCTCAATTCAGGGTCAGCTGCTTCAACGCCAAATTCGCTATGCAGCATACCAAAGCGGGAGCCCGGGCCATAGGCGCTCATTTTGCCGCCATTGGTCATGATCAGCAGGCCCTTGCCTTTACCGGCAGTTTTTTCTTTAAGAGCGGCAATCGAAGCGTCAAGCTTGGCGATTTCGTCTTTCGCAACATCTTCTTTGCCGTAGATGCGACCCAATGTTTCAACATTGTTTTTAACATCGGTGATGAAGCTGGTGGCATTGACGGTCAGGTCAATGGTCGGTGCGATCTTGGCCAATTCAGGCTGTTTCGGTGCAGAACGGCCGGAAACAATGATCAGGCTTGGTTCAGCCGCATTGACGGCTTCATAGTCCGGCTCAAACAATGTGCCGACTTTTGCATAGGTGTCAGCAGCATATTTGGAGAGATATTTTGGCAGATTGGCTGTTGGCAGACCAATAATGTCAACGCCCAGGCGATCAAGATTGTCGAGTGTTGCCAAATCAAAAGTAATGGTCTTGGCAGGCTTTACAGGAACGGCGGTTTCGCCTTGAGCATGTTTGATGGTGATCTCTTCAGCCTGAGCTGATACGCCAAGAGACATGGCAACAATTGCTGCACCAAAGAGGGTGGAGAGGCGGGTACCGATGGTCATAAGCTTTCTCACTGTCAATCCGGGTCAATCTGAAAATTCAGGAATGTTGTATTGTATAGTCATGTTTGACGAATGAGCAAACCTAAAATGTGACTATTTTTCTCTATCTTTGTAAAACCATGTGAATAGCGTGCCGCCAAGCACCATTAAAGCCAGCGCAAACCATGTGATTGCATAGGATAAATGGCTGTTAGGAAATTTCACTACAGTGAGGCCGCCAACCGGCTGTTTGATGGAGGTTTGAGCAGAGGTATCGGCTTTATCCGCGTCGATAAAATAGGGTGCTACGTGATTAAGGCCTTGTTTGGTTGCAAAGGCTGCAACATCGCGTGAATTCCAGAGGTTCTTTTCCGGTTCATTCGGGCGCAGAAAAAAACCGTCGGGTTCGCTGATGCGCAATAATCCGGAAAGACTGGTTTCACCTGCCGGAATGTTTTTATTGAGCAGGCCTGCTTTATAATCTTCATCGCTGACAAAGCCGCGATTGATGTAAATCACGCCCTTATCTTTTGTTTTCAGCGGCACCAATTGCCAATAGCCGGAGCCTAAAACAGTGAGCGCTTTGACAGCAATCGGCTTGTCTTCCAGATAGCTGCCTTCAGCGAGGATATGGCGATATTCATCTTTTTCTGCGGTTATTGCAGGCCAGTCTTGCGGGGTAGGTGCTGGCACAGCCTGAGCGGCGATACGTGCATCCACACGGGCAATCAGGTCTTTTTTCCAGCTTAACCGCTCCACCTGCCAAATACCGAGGCTCAAAAAGAGCAGAAATAAACAACAGGCAATGATGGTGATGAAAACCAGTGCAAGGCTGCGCTTTTTCGGTGTGGATTGTGAAGTATTCAGCATTTTCGCGGGCATGGAAATATCCTTGGCCTATAGATTAGACATTGATAGGGAAAATGAACAATCAAGCTGGTGTGATAGAGTATTTTAGTGGGTTTTAAAATGCAAAAAAGCGGCTCTGAATTTCAGAGCCGCTTCATGCCACTTGATAAAGACAGTGTTTTAAGCCTGCTTTAAAAGTCCGTTTTTACGCATTGTCGCGATTGCCAACGAGGATTTCGCGTTTGCCGACATGGTTGGCGGCACCAACAAGGCCTTCTTTTTCCATGCGTTCCACAAGGGAGGCGGCGCGGTTATAACCGATGCCGAGACGACGCTGGATATAAGAAGTGGAGCATTTTTTATCACGCATCACCACTTTGACAGCCTGCTGGTAATATTCATCGCCATCTTCTGCCCCAGCACTGGACTGGTCAAATACGGCGCTGTCTTCTTCTACAGCTTCTTCCTCATCTTCTTCTGCGGTTACAGTGGCCAGATAATCCGGACGACCCTGTTCTTTTAAGTGGGACACAACCTTTTCGACTTCTTCGTCGGAAACAAATGGGCCATGTACACGAACAATGCGTCCGCCGCCTGCCATATGCAGCATGTCACCCTGACCGAGTAGTTGTTCGGCACCCATTTCACCCAAAATCGTACGGCTGTCGATTTTTGATGTAACCTGGAAGGAAATACGGGTCGGGAAGTTGGCTTTGATCGTACCGGTGATCACATCAACAGACGGGCGTTGTGTCGCCATGATGAGATGGATACCGGCCGCACGAGCCATCTGTGCCAGACGCTGTACAGCACCTTCGATTTCCTTGCCCGCAACCATCATCAGATCGGCCATTTCGTCGATGATAACGACGATATAAGGCATCGGGGTCAGATCAAGCTCTTCCTGAACATAGACCGGCTCGCCGGTTTCTTTGTCAAAGCCGGACTGAACTGTGCACATGACAGTTTCGCCCTTGCCCTTGGCGCTTGCTGCACGGGCATTGAAGCCTTCTATGTTGCGCACGCCGAGACGAGCCATCTTGCGATAGCGCTCTTCCATTTCGCGCACAGCCCATTTCAGCGCTACAACAGCCTTTTTCGGGTCGGTCACAACAGGGGTGAGCAGATGCGGAATACCGTCATAGATAGACAGTTCCAGCATTTTCGGATCCACCATGATCAGGCGGCATTCTTCCGGCTTAAAGCGGTAGAGCAGCGACAGGATCATGGTATTGATGGCAACCGACTTACCGGAACCGGTGGTACCGGCAACCAGCAGGTGAGGCATTTTTGCTAGTTCAGCAATGATCGGCTCGCCGCCAATGGCCTTACCTAAACCGAGCGGTAAGTGGAAATCAGATTTTTGAAATGCTGCTGATTCAATCATTTCACGGAAATAAACCGTTTCGCGATTGGCATTTGGCAGTTCAATGCCGATGACATTGCGGCCTGGTACCACAGCAACGCGGGCTGAAAGCGCAGACATTGAACGGGCAATATCATCTGACAGACCAATCACGCGGGAGGATTTAACCCCTGGTGCTGGTTCAAACTCATAAAGGGTAACAACAGGACCCGGGCGAACATGGATGATTTCACCGCGTACACCGAAATCTTCGAGCACGCTTTCCAGCAAACCGGCGCTGCGCTCCAGCATTTCCTGTGTGATAACCGTGCCGTCCATTGCAGGCGGTTCCTGCAAGAGTGAGCGCGGCGGGAATTCATATTCACCGGCAACATAATCGACAGCAGTTTGCGGCAATGGGGCTGGCTGATAAGGCGCAGCCGGAGTTGCAATGCGTGCAAAGCTCGGTGCAGCAGGGGAGGGGGCGGATATTTCTTCCGCTTCCATTTCTTCCTCAATCTCGATGTCGTCTGCTTCTTCTAACTCGGCGCTGACTTCGAGCATAACAGGCTGTTCAATTGCGTCTGCTTCTTCAACCACAGGCGCAACTTCGGCAACAACCCCTGCTGCTTCCATAGCTGGCGCTTCTGCAACCGGAGCTTCAACAGTTGCCTCGGCAACGGTTTCCACGGCAGCTGTTTCGGCAATGGTTGCTTCTTCAGCAATCACAGCTTCTGGGGTGGTTGTTACTTCTGCTTGTGTATTGCGTGGCTTGTTCCATTCAACAACACGGAACTGTGCCAGAATATCAACAACTGGTGCTTCAGCTACTTCTTCAACTTTGACGTCTTCGACAGGTTCTGCAACGACAGCTTCAGCAACAGGTGCGGTTTCAACCGCAGCCGGTGCAAGAGGTGCATCACTCAGGCTTGAAAAATCAAAACCTTCAAAGAAAGCAAAGTCCGAAAGGAGCTGCGTTACATCTTTACGAACCGGTGTTTCTGCTGGCTCGCTGATGATGGAGGCAGGGGCTGAAACTACAGTGGCGGTCACTGGTGCAACAACCGGCTCTTCTTCTGCAACAGGTGTTGCTGCAATGGTGGTTGCCTGTACCGGCTCGGCAGCCTGCACTGGCGCAGCAGGTGCAACTTCATGGCTTTTCACGGCCGCATCCAGATGTGGTGTCTGCACATGCGAAGATGTCGTGGTTGCGGTTGGTGTGGTGACAGGGCTTGCCGGTGTCGCGGCCAAACCTTGTGAAACACTTTCCTGCAAGCTTGCAACGGCCATTGGCTGCTCAACAGGTGTGGCTGAGCTGACACTTGTATCCACCGCCTGTACCGATAGAGCAGAGTTGCGCGAATTAATGTCGGGCAGTGTTTCACCGCGACGACGTGCAAGTTCAGCTTCCGGTGTGCGGGTAAAACGCACATTCTGGCCAAGGGCAAAATGCGCTTTCCACGCCGGATCAATCTGGGCAGCAGCCGTCGCCGGACCGCTGGTGCCGCGGATATCCTGCTGCGCGTTTTCGCGGGTCTGATGTGACGCAGATGCGCTTTCGGCGCTGTCTGTTGTCATTGGGGAAAAATTACTGCTGAGATTACGCATGACACCTGAACCAACTCGTATGTAAGCCTTAGAACGTGCCTTAGTAATAGAAAATGAAGGTTAACAACCTCCTTCCACAGCAGTAACTATTTAACCCTCAATCAAGCATAAAGCCCGCAAATGCGGGCTTTAACGTGGTGAAAAATTATTTTAACGGCGCGAAACAGACATATAAAGAGAAGAAAAGAACTGTCTTTACGATTCTGCTTGGCGGTGAAGATAAATGAAGTGTTAAGCTTCCAGCCAGTTACGCAAAGAAAGACGGCTGTTTCCGGCGCGCCCTGTCATTGCATCAGCGGCGCACATCGAATTTAGCACTGATTCTTGTGTCGCTTCGGTGGCTGCACGGAAAAGCTGATCGATGCGATTCTCATTCAAAGCCTGAATAGAAATCAGATCGCTTTTCTCATCATGGTCAAATGTCACGGCAGTGCTGAAACCAACAGCAATGTCGCCGCTGCCATGTCCCCAGAAAGCACCAAGACGCGCAAGACCGGCACCGCAGCGTTTGGTGACGCGCTGTAACTGGCGGTGTTCGAGCGGAATGTCGGTGGCAAGAATGAGAATGACTGAGCCTTTTTCAGCCTCAGCCTTAACGCGCGGATCAGGACGACGACCATCCGGCAAGGTCAGATCACCGGCGCGGCCAAAATTGGTCAGTGCCAGCACGCCGACATGATACTCATTGCCGTCTAGTTTAATGATGCGGGACGCAGTGCCGATACCGCCTTTAAAACCAAAGCAGGTCATGCCTGTGCCTGCACCGACATTGCCTTCGGCAACATGCGTGCCTGCATTTTTCAGTGCCAGACGTGCATGGTCTTCGGTCACTGCGAGCGCCTGAATATCATTGAGCGGGCCGTCATTGCATTCACAAACAACCGGATTAACGGTTGCGGTCGTGCGGCCGATATCAGGGTTTTTGGCAATCGCATCACGGATCAGCGCATTGGCACAAGTGCCAACCCCGAATGTATTGGTGAGCAGGATAGGGGTTTCCAGTGAGCCCAGTTCATTGATCTGAACAAGGCCGGTGCTTTTGCCAAAGCCATTGATGACTTCGCTGGCAGCCAGCACTTTGCGGCGATAAAGATTGTCGCTATGGGGCAAAATGGCGGTGACACCGGTGTTGATGTCACCGTCTTTTATTGTGTGATGTCCAACGAGAACGCCCGGCACATCCGTGATTGCATTCATTGCCCCTGTCGGCATGGTGCCACAGAGAATATTAAAATCACGGATACGTGCATTCATCGTCTTCAATCCTTTTATCAGATAATTGGTTCTGAGCCGGTGCGGGCCAGTTCCATGTAGATTTCCTGTAAGCGCAGGGTCAGCGGGCCCGGCCTGCCGTCAGCAATCACATGTTCCTGAATACGGATAACCGGTGTGACAAAGCTTGAGGCGCTGGTGAGAAAAGCTTCTTTCGCATTGAAAGCTTCTTCAGGTGTGAAAAGGCGTTCTTCAACAGTCAGGTTCTGTTCTTCGGCAATCTTCAACACGGCCTTACGGGTGCAGCCCGGCAGAATTTTGTTGGAGTTCGGGCGGGTGATCAGCACATTGTCTTTGGTGATGATGAACGCGCTGGAAGAGCCGCCTTCGGTAATGTGGTTGTCTTCAACCAGCCACACATCCTGATAACCGGCATCATGTGCGGTTTTCTTGGCCAGAACCTGTGCCAGCAGCATGGTGGTTTTGATGTCGCGGCGTGTCCAGCGGTTGTCAGGTGCCAGATCAATGGCGATGCCGTTTTTTGCGCCAGCGCTGTTGGTGATGTTTTTCACCTGAGTCAGCATGACAAAGTTAGGCTTCATGTCTGCGGCATAGCCGAAATCACGCTCGGCGGTGCCGCGGGTGATCTGGATGTAAACCACGCCTTCGCGCAGATTATTGCGGCGGATCAATTCAGCCTGTAACTTGATGATGTCTTCTTTTGGCATCGGCATCGGAATGTCGATTTCGCCCAGAGAGCGTTCCAGACGGGTCAAATGCAGATCATTATCAACCAAGCGGCCTTCAACAACGGCGCTGACTTCATAAATAGCGTCGGCAAAAAGAAAACCGCGGTCAAAGATAGAAATTTTCGCGTCCTGTTCGCTCACGAACTGGTCGTTGATATAAATTGTTCTGGTCACAAGGAACACTCCGGTGGGGGGCATGAAAAAAAGCAATAAGGTAATTTAAGCAATTAATGCTGTGACGGCTATTGCTTTGTTTTGCAATTCTTATGCAAGAAATGCATAAGGATGATGGTGTTCAAATTCTCTTCGATGAAGGGCAGGTTGTTAAATGGAACTGAAATGGCTGGAGGACTTTACAGTTCTCGCTTCGACTTCCAGTTTTACTCGCGCCTCAGAATTGCGCCATGTGACGCAATCTGCATTTAGCCGGCGCATCAAACAGCTGGAAATCTGGCTTGGTGTCACCTTGGTGAACCGCGCAACCTTTCCAGCTGAACTGACCAAAGAGGGCAAAGCCTTTTTGCCTGTGGCACAGGAAACATTGCGCAATTTTTATCGCACCCGTGCGGCATTGCAGCCCAATGGCGATGAGCTGAAGATTATCAGTTTTTCCGGTCTGCAAACTCTGACCGTTACCTTCTTTCCGATATGGCTGCAAAAGTTGCAAGAGCAGATGGGGCCGATCCAGTCGCGCCTTTGCCCGGATCGCGGTGGCATTGAAGAAAATGTCGAAACGCTTTCTGATGGTGAAGCCGAATTTTTGCTGACCTATGCGCATGAAAATGTGCCGTTTCAGCTCGACACCAGCCATTATGCTTATCATGGCTTAGGTGAAGAGCGTTTGCTGCCGGTTTCAGCCCCTCATCCTGATGGTTTGTTGCTCGATAAAGCGATGGCGGATGGCACCGAACTGCCATTTTTAAGCTATGGCGATACGTCGTTTTTTGGCACGGCCTTGGAAAAACAATTCACGCAAGTGCCGGATTTCAAGCGCCGCGTTGTGCATGAAAACACCATGTCAGTCGGCTTGAAAGCGATGGCCTTGGCCGGCTGGGGTGTTGCATGGTTGCCGGAAAGTCTGATTGCGGCAGAGCTTGCCAATGGTCAACTGGTGCTGGCAAGCAATGATGAACAATGGCAGATCACCTCGGAAATCCGCATTTATCGCCATTTAAAAACATTGTCGCCACGGGCTGAAACCCTCTGGCAAAACATTATTAAATAACTTATCGGAACATCATTATCGGTGCACAAGGCAGGCGAGGAGCCATCAATCGTGACCCCAGTTAAGCAAACAATCGAACAAACATTGGATCAGGCGGGCACAGGGCGTTTCCAGCGCCATTTGCTTGGTGTATTCGGCCTTGTCTGGGCAGCAGATGCCATGCAGGTGCTGGCGGTTGGTTTTACCAGTGCCTCCATCGCGCTGACCTTTGGCCTTACTTTGCCGCAAGCTTTGCAAACCGGCACTTTGTTTTTCTTAGGTATGCTGATTGGGGCGGCCGTCTTTGGCCGTCTGGCGGATAAATATGGCCGCCGCCGTGTACTGCTCATCACCGTTGCATGTGATGCGGTGTTTGGTTTGTTATCTGCCTTTTCGCCAAGTTTCGGCATTCTTTTAGGGCTTCGTTTTCTCACCGGCATGGCCGTTGGCGGCACTTTGCCGGTTGATTATGCGATGATGGCTGAGTTTCTGCCGAGTAAAACCCGTGGTCGCTGGCTGGTGATGCTGGAAGGTTTCTGGGCCGTTGGCACAGTAGTGATTGCTCTTGCCGCATGGGGTGCCAGCCTTGCAGGTGTTGAAGACGCATGGCGCTATATTTTCATCGTCACGGCTGCACCTGCCATTATTGGCATCTGGTTGCGCATCTGGGTGCCGGAATCTCCGATGCACTTGATGAAAAACGGCGATACAGAACAAGCAAAACATGTGATGAACCGTGTTTTGCGCACCAATGGCAAGCCGGAACTTGATGCCAATATACAGCTGACTGCACCGCAACTGGTCAGCAATGAAAGCCTGTTTTCACCTGCTTTACGCCAGCGCACGCTCACCACGCTTGCGATCTGGTTTTTGGTGTCTGTTTCTTATTATGGCATTTTCACATGGATTCCGGCCAAGCTTTCCAGCGATGGTTTCGGTTTTGTGCGCGGTTATGGTTTCTTGGTTATTGTCGCATTGGCGCAATTGCCGGGCTATGCACTGGCAGCTTACGGCGTTGAAACATGGGGGCGTCGCAATACGCTGATCGCTTTTCTGTTTATCAGTGCTGCGGCCTGTTTCCTCTTTACCGTTGCCGGTAGTTCGTTCCTCGTTGGCATGTCCATTCTGGTCATGAGCTTTGCGTTGCTTGGCACATGGGGCGCACTCTACGCCTTTACGCCGGAACTCTACCCGACTGCATTGCGCGGCAGTGGAATGGGGGCTGCCGGAGCCATGGCGCGTCTTGGCGGTTTGCTCGCACCATCCGTGCTGGCATGGGTGATCAGCCAGAGCTTTATCATGGCGGTGGGCATGTTTGCTGCGCTGTTGCTGGTCGCGGCAATTATCGCCTTCTTTATTGATGTGGAAACCAAACAGCAGGCGCTGACTTAAAAAATCAGTCAGAGTGCTTTTCTGAAGGTTAAATTGATGCGCGAGCGCCTGAAAATCGGGTGCTCGCCTTCTTTAAGCGGTAAAATACCGTGATAATAAAGCCGTGAAGCACCACCCCATACAACCACATCACTGTGGTGGAGCGGGTATTTGGTAATTTTATCCTGGCGGCTTAATCCACCAAATTGAAAAATAGCGGGCAATCCTAGCGAAACCGACACAATCGGATGACGCAGGTCTTGTTCGTCTTTGTCCTGATGCAGTGATAATTTACTCGCAGGCAGATAACGGTTCATCAGGCAAACATCAGGCGTAAAATCAGCGTAACCCGCTTCTTTGGCTGCTTGCTGAGCCAGTGTTAAAAAACTCTGCGGCATGGCAGGCCATGGTTGTTGTGTCATCGGATCGATCGGATCATAGCGATATCCCGTGCGATCAGAAACCCATCCGGCTTTGCCGCAATTGGTCATGGCAACTGACATTTGATAGCCGCCCGGTGTCACCAAATGACGAAATGGCGAGATATCCACCACCTGCCGCAATGCGGTTAAAATATCTGCTTCATAGGGGCTTGCAAATTGGCGCAATAAAACAGCACCCTCCGCCATATGTTCTACTGGCGGAAGGGCTGGTGCCTGATTTGCGAATAAATCAAATGTCATGAATGTTAAGGGCGCTGGTTGATCTTCAAGCTTCCTCGTAACCGAGAATGCCTTTGATTTCCAAAAACTCCATCAGGCCGAATAAGCCGTATTCGCGGCCATTGCCGGATTGTTTATAGCCGCCGAAAGGTGCCGCACTATCCCATGCCGGACGATTGATCCGCACGGTGCCGGTGCGAAGCTTTGGCGCAATGGCGCGTGCTTCTTCCAGATCACCCTGAATATAAGACGCAAGTCCGTATTCGGTGTCATTGGCCAATTCGATAGCGTTTTCAACCGTGTCATATTCGAGAATGGAAAGCACAGGGCCAAAGATTTCTTCACGCGCGATGCGCATATCTTGTTTAACGCGGGCAAAGACGGTCGGACGCACATAATAGCCGCTATTAAGTTCTGCCGGTCTGCCGGTGCCACCAGTTACCAGTTCCGCGCCTTCATCAATGCCGGACTGGATGAGGTCTTGGATCTTGTTATATTGCACTTCGCTGACCACTGGCCCCATGGTGGTGTTTGGATCAGACGGCGCACCCACGCGCACTTTTTCCGCAGCCACTTTGGCAAGTGCAATCACTTCATCCATTTTTTCTGAAGGCACATACATGCGTGTCGGCGCATTACAAGACTGGCCGCTATTGTTAAAGCAATGGAAAACACCAGCCGGAATGGCCTTTTTCAAATCAGCACTGCGCAGCACGATATTCGGTGATTTTCCGCCCAGTTCCTGATGCACACGCTTGACGGTTGGTGCCGCACTTTGCGCGACAATCACACCAGCGCGCGTGGAACCGGTGAAGGAAACCATGTCGACGTGCTTGTGCTCTGCCAGCACCTGCCCGACACTTGGGCCGTCACCATTGACCAGATTGAACACGCCCTTAGGCACGCCTGCTTCATGCATGATTTCAGCAAACAGAATGGCGTTTAACGGAGCAATTTCCGAAGGTTTCAGCACCATGGTGCAACCGGCTGCAATAGCAGGTGCAACTTTGGAGGCAATCTGGTTGATCGGCCAGTTCCAAGGGGTAATCATCGCCACAACGCCCACCGGCTCATGGGTGATTTTGGTCTGTCCCTGCATATAATCGAAATCAAACTCTTCGAGTGTTTTGATCATCTGCGCCAAATGGCCGGTGCCGGTGCCAGCCTGATCGCTGATTGCCATATCCAGTGGTGCGCCCATTTCTTGCGAGATAATTTTGCCGAATTCTTCAATACGGTTATTATAGGCAGCCAAAAGGCGCTTCAAAATATCAAGGCGCTCTTGTTTGGTGGTTTGTGAAAAGCTTGTGAAGGCGGCTTTTGCAGCCGCAACGGCCTTGTCAGCATCAGCTTTGCTGCCAGCGGAAATAGTCGCAAAGACCTGCTCGGTGGAAGGATCAATCACATCAATCGTGGCAGGCACGACCGGATCAACCCATGCGCCGTCAATGTAGAATTTTTTTGCGTTTTGCATGGGGTGAGCTCCTGTACCGGTTATGATTTGTTTGTGATAAGCAAAGATCAAATATGTTAGCTATAGACATGGGGGCTATAGCGGTTCACGTCAACCGCAATCATAAAGAGCTTATGTGAAACGGAGAAGAAATGTCAGTTATCATTTATCATAATCCGGCTTGCAGCACATCCCGTAATGCACTGGCGGCAATTCGTGAAAAAGGCATTGAACCGCAGATTATCGAATATTTGAAAACACCGCCAAGCCGCGATGAATTGAAAGCCGTGATTGCAAAATCGGGTGAGCCGGTACGCCATTTTCTGCGTGAGCGCGGCACGCCCTATGGGGAGCTTGGTCTTGGCGATGAAAGCCTGTCCGATGACGCATTGCTGGATGCAATGATCGCGCATCCGGTGCTAATTAACCGCCCTATTGTGGTCAGTGATAAAGGCGCAGTTCTTTGCCGCCCGCTGGAGAAGGTTTTTGAGGTGCTGCCGTAATTAAAAAAAGGCGGTCTCTGATGAGGCCGCCTTTTATTTTTTTGTTCTGCAACTGAGGTTTTAAGTGCCGAAGCGCTTTTCGCTTAAAGCTGCCTGCATCAGCGTTTTGGTGTAAGCCTCACGCGGATGATCAAACACTTGCACCGTGTCGCCCTGCTCAACGATTTTGCCGTTTTGCATGACAATCACATAGTCAGACACGGCACGCACCACCGCCATATCATGGCTGATGAAGAGATAAGACAGGCCATATTGTGTTTGTAAATCACGCAGCAATGTCACCACTTGCTTTTGCACCGAGCGGTCAAGCGCACTGGTCGGCTCGTCCAGCACAATGACGCGTGGCTTCAAAATCATCGTGCGGGCAATCGCAATACGCTGTCGCTGACCGCCGGAAAATTCGTGCGGATAGCGGTTACGCATCGACGGATCCATCCCCACTTCCAAAAGGGCTGCACAGGCACGTTCATCCCGCTGTTTGGCGTTCAGTGACGGCTCGTGGATCAGCAGACCTTCGGTGATGATACGGCCGATGGTCATACGTGGCGAAAGCGAGCCGAAGGGGTCTTGAAACACCAATTGCAGTTCACGGCGCATCGGCCGCATGTCCTGCGGATCAAGCGGCAGCTCTTTGCCTAAATAGGCAATTTTGCCGTCTGCTTTAAGAAGGCGCAAAATGGCGCGGCCGAGTGTCGATTTGCCGGAACCGGATTCGCCCACCACGCCGATGGTCTGCCCCTCTTTCAAGGTCAGCGAAATATCGTTGACGGCTTTAAGCACTGTGTTTTCTGAGAACCAACCTTTTTTGAGGTCAAAGCTCACCGTGACATTGTCGGCTTGCATCAAAACCGGTGCATCCGCTGGTGGCGGGTTTTTGGTGCCTTCCGGCTCGGCATCAAGCAGCATTTTGGTGTAGTCATGCTCAGGCGCGCGGAAGATTTTCTGCGTTTCCGCAGATTCCACCACTTCGCCGTTGCGCATCACATAGACCTTGTCGGCAAAGCGTTTGACGATGCCCAGATCATGGGTGATGAAGACAATTGCCATGCCGAGGCGTTTTTGCAAATCCGCCAACAGCTCCATGATCTGCGCCTGAATGGTCACATCCAGCGCCGTGGTCGGTTCGTCGGCAATGAGGATATCCGGATTGTTGGCAAGCGCCATTGCAATCATCACGCGCTGACGCTGGCCGCCGGAAAGCTCATAAGGATAGCTGTCAATGCGGCGTTCCGGTTCGGGAATACCGACGAGTTTCAACAATTCGATAATGCGCGGGCGGGCAGTTTTCTTGGTATAACCGCCATGGAAACGCAAAGGCTCGGCCAATTGCTCGCCAATGCGGTAGAGCGGGTCAAGCGAAGTCATCGGCTCCTGAAAAATCATGGTGATTTTCGCACCACGGATTTTATTTAAGCTCTGATCGCTCATGCCGATCATGTCCTGACCGCGATAAAGTGCCTGACCACTGGTTTCACCATTTTTGGCAAGCAAGCCCATGATGGCCATGGTGGTCTGGCTTTTACCGGAGCCGGATTCACCGACAATGGCAATGGTTTCTCCGGCCTTCACATCCAGATCAATGCCGCGCACGGCTTCTACCGGCCCGTCATTGGTTGAAAATGTAACGCGAAGGTCGCGGACAGTCAGAATGCTATCTTGTGTCATATCAACGATCCTTCGGGTCTAAGCTGTCGCGCAATCCGTCGCCAAGGAAGTTTAAGGCAAACAGAATGAGGGTGAGGGTCAGAGCCGGCCAGATCAGCTGCCAAGAAGCACCACGCATATTTTGCGCGCCTTCTGAGATCAGCAAACCAAGCGAGGTCATCGGATCCTGCACGCCGAGGCCAAGGAAGGATAACAGGCTTTCTAGCAAAATGGCTTTTGGTACCAGCAGGGTCACAAACACGATCACAGGGCCCAGAGCGTTGGGGATGATGTGACGGGTGATGATGCCGCGCCGTGTGGCTCCCAGAGCTTCTGCGGCTTGCACAAACTCCTGTCGTTTGAGGCTCAGCGTTTGTCCGCGCACAATACGCGCCATGTCCAGCCACTCAGTGGCACCAATGGCAATGAAGATGATGAAAATCGACCTTCCGAAAAACACCAGCATGAGGATGACGAAGAAAATGAAGGGAAGCGAATAAAGAATATCCACAACGCGCATCATCACATTATCGACGCGTCCGCCCAAATAACCCGAAATCGCACCATAACCAACGCCCAGCACCAAAGACATGATGGAGGCAAGAAGGCCGATCGCCAGCGAGATACGTACACCGATCATGGTGCGCGATAACATATCACGTCCCAGATTGTCGGTGCCGAGCAGAAAGTAATTGCGTGCTACATTGAGTGTCAGTGTGCCGCTTAACCCATCAGGAGCCAGTTCGATTGTCGGCTTGCTGAAGAGGTCAGAACGCTCAAAGTAGCGCAACACACGTTCATCTGTTTCACGCTGTGCGGTGAAAGGCACGGTAATATTGCTGCCCGATAGCTCCGGCTCTGCCGATGCTTTCAGACGGGCGCGCGCCATTTCTTTTTCAAGGCCGGGCAAGACGGTGTCTGCACGCGGATAAGCTTCAAGGCTTGGCGCAACACGCACGAATTGCGGGTAGATTTTGTCATAAGGATGGGGGCTCAGCATCGGTCCGAAAATGCTGGCCAATGAGAGAACAGCAAGCACAATCGCGCTGGCAACAGCGGCTTTGTTTTTGCGCAGGCGAATCCATGCATCCTGCCAGAGAGAGCGTCCGGCAATCGCAGGGGCATGAGCGGAGTTTACAGATAAATCAGTCATAACGCACCCGTGGATCAAGCCATGCATAAATGAGATCGACAATGAGATTGAAGAGCACAACGAAAACGGCAATCACAACAACGGTTCCCATGACCAGTGTATAATCGCGTCCGAGTGCGCCCTGCACAAAATAACGGCCGATACCCGGAATGCCGTAAATCGTTTCAATCACTACAGAACCGGTGAGCAGTGAAGCAGCTGTTGGTCCCAGATAAGAAACCGCTGGCAGCATGGCGGCACGCAAGGCATGAACACCTACCACAATGCGTGCAGGCAGGCCGTAGGCGCGTGCTGTGCGCACATGGTTGGCACGTAATGCCTCAATGGTCGCGCCGCGCACCAGACGGGCAATGACGCCCACTTGCGGCAATGCAAGGGTGATAACCGGTAAGATCCAGTAGGTAACATCTGCCGATGACCAGCCACCAGCCGGAACCCAGCCCAAAATCACGCCGAAAAACAGGCTGAGGATTGGGGCAACGACAAAGTTTGGTGTGGTGATACCAAAGGTTGCGATGGCAACGATGGCATAATCGAATTTCGAATTTTGTTTGAGTGCTGCGACACAGCCAAGAATGGTGCCGATAACAGCGGCCAGTGAAAGGCCGAGCGCGCCAAGCATAATGGAAACAGGCAGACCGGCTGCAAACAGATCATTGACGCTAAAGTCGCGACGGGCAAAACTTGGTCCTAGATCACCTTGTAAGAGATTGCCCAGATAAATCAGATATTGCTGCCATAATGGCGCATCCATATTATAGGCTTTGCGTAAGTTTGCCATGATCAGCGGATCAATTGGCCGCTCCAGATCAAAAGGCCCGCCCGGTGCTAGCCGGATCATAAAAAATGTGATGGTGACGATAATTAAGACAGTGGGTATTGCGCCAGCAAGTCGTCGGAGTGTGTAATTTAACATCGGTTTATTCCTTGCATGAACGCACCCTTCAATTTTTTAAACGTCAGCCCGAAGGCGACCGTTGTTCGTCTTGTGCTCGTTGAAATTATCATGCCAGCCATCAACGCCTTTTTGATCAGGATTACAAAAACCGAAGATGGAATGCGAAGAGCCGGTCAGGTGATGATGATAAAGGCGGTTATTGCCTTTGCACCTGTGATCAACGGCGATATCACTGCGCTTATTTTAAAGCATTTGGTCGCTGGCTAATAATTTCTAATTGAAAATAAGAACTCACGGCTGCGAAGATTGTCTCTTCGCAGCCGTGAAATGTGATTAATCCTTCAAGGACAGCCAGCGTGTTGCATGCGCATCCATCAGATTATCTTCATAACCTTCAACATTGTCTGCAACGAGCGCGCGGGATGAGTAGTAAAGGATCGGAATAACCGCAGTTTCTTTGAGCATCAGACGCTCTGCATCAGCCAACACTTCTGCACGGGCTTTCATATCCGTGGTGACTGCTGCTTTAGCAATCAGCGCATCATAGTCTTTGTTTGACCATTTCGAATAGTTGAAGCTGATGCCGGTGCCGGTCAGGAACAGGAAGTTCTGAGGGTCGTTATAGTCACCAATCCAGCCAGCACGTGCGATATCGAACGGACCATCTTCACGAAGGAAGTTGAAATAGGTCGCACCTTCGGTTTCGTTGAGCGAAGCCTTGATACCGATATTGCTGAGCATATCAGCAATGGCAGCCATGGTGTTTTTGTTGTTTTCAGAGGTGTTGTAGAGGAGTTCGATAGACAGCGAACCCGGTGCAACGCCTGCTTCTTTCAGGAGTTCTTTTGCCTTGTCTTCACGCTCAAGCATGTCGTCTTTGGCAAATTCGAGCTGAACGCCGCCTTCAACATAGTTGTTGATGCCAGGAGGTACGACCGAATAACCCGGCAGCATAGTGTTTTGCCAGACCTGTTCGGACAAGAATTCACGGTCGATTGCCATAGAAATGGCTTCACGCACACGCGGGTCTTTCAGCTTGCTGTCAGCGGTTTTGCCTTTGATCGGCAGATAATAAGAGCCGAGATAAGGGGCAATACGGAATTCCTTGGCCAGATTTTTCTTTACATAGTCAATCTGTTCAGCCGGAACGTCCGAGCAAGCCTGCACTTCTTTGGCTTCGAAGCGACGCATACAGGATGCGCGGTCTTCAAATGGAATCCAATTGACCGTATCAATCTTGACCTGATCCGCATCATAATAATGCGGGTTCTTTTTCATGACGATTTTGTCGTTCGGCTGGAAGCTTTCCAGCATAAAGGCACCATTGGTGACCATTTTGCCAGCGGCTGTAAACTTGTCGCCGTTTGCTTCAACGCTCTTCTGGTGCATTGGCAGACCGGTTTGGTGGGTCAGCAGTTCCAGAAAGTAAGGGGTCGGTGCATTGAGGGTGATTTTCAGCGTGTGATCATCAACAGCTTCAACGCCTAACTCTTCGAGAGGCTTCTTGCCACCTGCAATCTCTTCAGCATTTTTGATCGGGAACAGCATGCTGGCATAGCCCGCAGCGGTAGCCGGATTCATAATGCGGCGATAAGCAAAGAGGAAATCACCGGCAGTGACCGGATCGCCATTGGACCATTTGGCATCATCACGCAGATGGAAGGTGTAAACCAGACCGTCTTCGGAAATATCCCAGGATTTTGCCGTTCCGGCAACCGGAATACCTTTTGCATCCTGAATGACAAGACCGTCATAGAGGTCTTTCATGATGCGGCCTTCAGAGACCGTTGATGTGCGATGATGGTCAAGCGTTGCCGGATCGGTATCATTACCGCGGTTGAAAACCACTTCGGCATTGGCGATGCCACTAAACGCAAAAGCGCAAACGCTCGCCAGTAAAATCTTCTTAAACATTAAACCTCCCCTCGGAAAAAAGCTTTAGACGTCCATGATATTATGTTCTGAAACCCTGACAAGAGGGGGACTATTGTCAGTTTGTTTAATGGGAAGTTTGCAACCATAGGTTGCTTTACGTGGGTTGAAAAATAGTTCTGTTTGCAAAATGCTGCATTGAAAACTGACGCGCTGAAACAGGGGCTAATTTAAACTTTTTTAAAAATTCAAAATAAAGCTTTGATTTTTAAAGCCAATTTTGACGAGCGTGCTCATATTAAATTTGAGCGTACAGAAATGGCTGATTTTTACCTTAAAACTTTAGTTGCATATCCGATTGCGAGTGTTAACCATCCGGAAAGGCCACATTTTCAGTTGGTTTTAGCCGGAAACAACTATTTCCGGCTAAAAGATATAAAAAATATTTTTCATTTTGACGGATTATTATGAAGAATCCAGTTTTTTTAGAATAATATTAGGGTGAGCTGTGGATTTTTTTGGATTAAAAACCCTGTATTTTACCGCAGCTTTTATCTCGGCACGATTGCGCCGGTTTTAGGGTCAATACGGACTTCGACTTTAGCACCAGTTTTCAAATAATATTCGATTTCATAATAGCCTTTTCTGTCCCAATCGACTTCATCAACATAAGCAAAATCACTGTTCTGTTCGATTTCGGCAATGATTTGCGACAGCTTTTTGCCTTCTGGTTCGGCGGCCATCAAGCTTGTGGCGGGAAGAAGCAAAAACAATGAAATGAGAAAAGTGCGCATTATGACCTCCGGCTTTATCCGGATAAGTGTAGCATTGAAGTGGCGCTTGTCAGCATCAAAATATGTTTCAGCCCTACACTGCTATCGAGCGCAATCGGACTTCAAAATAAATGCAGAGCGCATAACAAAGCAGATGCAATAAGCGCAATATCTTGAAAGTTTAATTTTGAAGGGGGAAGATGAATGGTGCCCGGAGACGGACTTGAACCGCCGACACACGGATTTTCAATCCGTTGCTCTACCAACTGAGCTATCCGGGCATCCCGTTCCTGCAAGCTGAGTTGCCGGAGAAGCGAATGAGTTATTCGCTGGAATGGGTGGTTTATAGCAGCAAATTTTTGTCTGTCCAGTGGGACTTTATAATTTTTCGGCTTTTATGCGGTGGATTTCACGAATTAACAGCCTAAGCCTTGAAAATCGTATAAAAAACAGAGGCTTCAGCGCTTATTTGGTTGTTTTTACCATCAACAAGATGGGGCTGATGGCTTTTTATTGCAAAATATTTCACGTGAATCATTAAAATGTATGGCTGATTCACGGCTAAAAATGCTGGAAAAAGAAAAAGGCGGATTATTCCGCCTCTTCATCATCCTCTTCGATGCGTGGTCCGGGAATCACATAAGTGCCGGAAAGCCAGCGATTGAGATCCACATCGCGGCAACGGGACGAACAAAACGGATAATGTTCGCGCGAGGATGGTTTTTTACATTCAGGGCAGGGACGCGTCGGGCGCAAAGGCGTCACATTCGATTCGCTGCCGTTTTTGCTGTTTTCACTCATAGCGGCTGTTAAACCTTGCCTGTATTCCAGTGATTATAGACCGGATAATCACCACTTGCCAGCAGGCTTACCGTTTCATTCAACGGCAGGCCAACCACATTGGTATAAGAACCAACCAGTTTGACAACAAAGCTTCCGGCAAGCCCCTGAATGGCATAACCGCCTGCTTTACCACGCCATTCGCCCGAAGCCAGATAGGCATCCAGATGCGTGCGGGTAAGACGTTCAAAGCGGACACGGGTTTCAACGATTGTCTGACGCAATTTGCCGTTTGGCTGAATAAGGCAGACGCCGGTGAAAACCTTGTGCGAACGGCCGGAGAGAAGCCGCAGACATTCGCGCGCTTCATCTTCCAGTTCAGCTTTGGGCAGCATGCGCCGACCAACGGCAACCACCGTATCGGCGGCCAGTATGAAACTGGCACCATAGGCTTCATCGCCACGCAATTGTTCGGCTGCTTTTTCAGCCTTTTCGCGTGACAAGCGCCGTGCGAGCGAGCGCGGATGCTCGGCGCGCAATGGTGCCTCATCAATATCGGCCGGATGGATATGGTCCGGCGTAATGCCAGCCTGCGCCAAAAGCTCAATCCGGCGCGGGGAACCTGATGCGAGTACCAACTTATGCTGAGCGCTCATAAGGAGAAACTTTCTTGTGAGGATCGGCTCGTGAGATAATGGCCAGACATAGACCAGTCAGCCTTATACCGGTTAAACTGATACCAGCTCTAAAGCTTTGTAAGCCTTGCTTACTTAAAGCGGTAGGTAATACGACCTTTGGTCAGGTCATAAGGGGTCATTTCAACCAGCACTTTATCACCGGCCAGAACGCGGATGCGGTTTTTGCGCATACGGCCAGCGGTGTGAGCGATGATTTCGTGATCATTTTCGAGTTTAACGCGGAACATTGCGTTTGGCAGCAGTTCAGTAACTACGCCCGGAAACTCGAGGACTTCTTCTTTCGCCATGCGATACCTGTTTCTTTTCTTAAAACTTATGTTTGATAGTCGTTAAAATAAACCGTCAAAGGCGGTTCATCGGGATTTGCGCGGAACCTATATGATTAGGACGCGTTTGTGAACAACTGAAATGCGCTATAAGCGCATCCTGAAAAGTGTGTAACGGTTTTCAGATAAGATGCGTGTGGGAAAATAAACAGAGCATTTTTTTGCAGTGGTTCATCTTCATCAATATAAATGCTCTGGATTATGCGAAACGCTGTTCGATTTGTTTTTTTAAACGATCACGAACATCACGATAAGCGACCAGTATTTGCTCTCTGGAGCCGGTCAGTAATGTCGGATCAGGCGTTGGCCAATATTCAACATCAACTGAAAATCCGCGCATTTTTTCCAAAACCGTGTGATGCGCCAGAGGTGTCAGTGTTATGATAAGGTCAAAATAGCCGTCTTCCAGTTCATCCAAGTTGCGGGGCTGGCGGTTATCAAGCGATATACCTTCTTCAGCCAGAACCGCATCCACAAACGGGTCGCGCTCTCCTTTTTTCACGCCGGCAGAAGCAATATAAGCGCTTTTGCTCAACATACGGCGTGTTAAAAGCTCGGCCATTGGCGAACGGATAGAGTTTTTGCCGCAAACGAAAAGAATGGAAGAGGGCAGACCCAGTTTAAGGGGGGGGTCTACGTCTTCTGCGGGGCTTGATACATCTTCACTGGCGATCATGCAAGTTTACCCCCGCCAATGCAGCACGCAAACCAGCGTGAACAGCCGGCGCGCGGTGATGAAATCAACCTCAATCTTGCCTTCGAGACGGGATTGTAATGTTTGCGAGCCTTCATTGTGCAGACCTCTGCGCCCCATATCAATGGCTTCAATCTTGCTGGGCGTGGCAGAGCGGATGGCTTCATAATAGCTTTCGCAGATCATAAAATAATCGCGCACAACGCGCCGCAAAGGGGTGAGCGACAAAATATGCGTGGCAACAAGTTCTCCGCATTCCCTTGAGATGGTAAAAATCAGCCGTTTTTCAAGCAGCGAAAGCCGCAATTTGTAAGGGCCGCCGATCTCGTCACCCACGGGACGGAAGCTGTTTTCTTCAATCAGATCAAAAATAGCGACGGCACGCTCATGCTCAATGTCAGGCGTGGAGCGTCCAATGGACTCATCCAGCTCAACATCAATCAATCGGGCTTCACCGCCGCTGGTCATATGTCCTCAAAGATTCAATCTGATTGCAACCGATTGTGCGTGGGCATCAAGGCCTTCGGCACGGGCGATATCAATAGCAGCAGGGCCTAATGCGCGTAGCTGTTCAGGCCCGAGCTTTAGAATAGAACTGCGTTTGACATAATCAAGCACAGAAAGGCCTGATGAGAAGCGGGCAGAGCGGGCTGTCGGCAACACATGGTTACAGCCACCGACATAATCGCCAATGACTTCCGGTGTATATTTACCAATGAAAATAGAACCGGCATTGCGGATTTTATCCACCAGCTCTTCAGCATTTTCGGTGGCAATTTCCAGATGTTCGGCTGCAATACGGTTGGCGAGCGGAATGGCTTGTTCAAAGTCATCCACCAGAATAACCGCGCCATAATCACGCCAGCTTGCGGCTGCCGTTTCGCTGCGTGATAAAGTTTTAAGCTGACGCTCAACCGCTTCATCAACTGCTTTGGCCAATGCTTCATCATTGGTCATCAGGATGGATTGTGCGGCAGTGTCATGCTCGGCTTGTGCCAAGAGGTCGGCGGCAATCCAGTCCGGATTATTATCGCTGTCGGCAATAACCAGCACTTCGGAAGGCCCCGCGATCATATCAATGCCGACGGTTCCGAACACAATGCGCTTGGCGGCAGCCACATACGCATTGCCGGGGCCGACAATCTTGGCAACCGGTTTGATGGTTTCGGTGCCATAGGCAAGAGCGGCAATCGCCTGTGCGCCGCCGACGCGGTAAATTTCAGATACACCGGCAAGGCGTGCCGCGACCAGCACCAGCGGGTTTAAAATCCCGTCCGGCGAAGGCACAACCATGACGATACGCTCAACACCTGCAACGCGTGCAGGCACGGCATTCATCAAAACCGAACTTGGATAGCTTGCAGTGCCGCCCGGTACATAAAGGCCGACAGCTTCAATCGCTGTCCAGCGCGAGCCGAGCTCTACGCCCAAAGCGTCCGTGTAGCGGTCATCTTGCGGCATCTGGCGGGCATGGTGGGCTTCGATGCGGTCACGCGCCAGTTTCAATGCTTCAACGGTCGAGGCCGGAGCAAGTTTGAAAGCTTCGTCGATTTCTTCGCTGGTAACGGCAATGCCGGTTTTATCCAGATCGATACGGTCGAAAGTTTTGGAATAGGAAATCAGCGCTTTATCGCCGTCACGACGCACATGATCCACAATTTCGCGTACCACCCGATCCACATCGGCGGAAACTTCACGCTTGCTGTTTAGAAATTCAGCAAACTTTTCTTCGAAATCAGGACTGCTTTGACGAAGCGTTTGAACCACGCTGGTATTCCTTCTTAAATTCTTATTGGCATCCGGCTGTGTCTGAACATTTTTTGTTCAGGCATAGCAGTATCAGCAACAGGCCTTAAACACCATGTTTCGGCTTGGCATTTGTTTCCCAGGCAGGCCCCAGATCAGTGATTTGCGCCTCAATACATTCCACGTCAAGGCGAATAGCCGGTTTTGTGCCGTTACGTCCGGCAAAAATCAGCTCCACCGTGCCATGCGGCGCTTCTGTTTCAGTGAAACTGATGGAAAGCAGGGAAAGCACATCCTGATCGCTGTCGCGATTGATGCCGACGGTTTTGACACTTAAAACACGGTTGAAATGCAGGCTTGAGCGGCGGCGTTCATAGCTGCGCTTGCCAAAGAGTTTCAGTTTAAAACCGGATTGCGCCCCTTCCCAGACAAAGCGGTTCATGGTGATGATAAAGCGCTTTTCCTGGTGGAGATATTGAATATCGGCAGGTTTGAGCACGGCATCTTGCAGATGCGCGGAAATGATTTGCAGATCTTCTTGATCGAGTGCCATCAATTTCAGCATGATTTTCTACCCTTGAGCTTAATGCTTTTTGTCCTGCTTGCTCTTGTCATGCCACATAACCCTTTGGTTCTGCAATCATCCTTATGGCGCGAAAGTGCTGCCGGCATTTAAAAAGCCAAAAAGAAGGGCGGTCTGAGGTATAATCTGCCTCAAAACCGCCCGTTCTTTTTAAACAGAGCTTTAAAAAGCGTGCTTAACCGCTGATGCGTTCAATTTGCGCACCACAACGGGAGAGCTTTTCTTCCAGATGTTCAAAGCCGCGATCTAGATGATAGACACGGTTGATGATGGTTTCACCCTCCGCGGCAAGACCGGCAATAACCAGCGAAGCGGATGCGCGTAGATCGGTTGCCATGACCGGTGCACCTTTCAGACGTTCAACGCCTTCAACCGTGGCTGTCTGGCCGGAGAGCGAAATTTTCGCACCCAGACGCGCCAGTTCCTGCACATGCATGAAGCGGTTTTCGAAAATGGTTTCGGTGATTTTTGATGTGCCCTGCGCTTTGGTCATAAGACCCATAAACTGCGCCTGCAAATCGGTCGGGAAGCCAGGGAATGGCTCGGTGGTAATATCAACCGGCTTGATGCCGTTGCCATTACGCACTACACGAATGCCTTCCGGCGTGGAGGTGATTTCGGCACCTGTCTGACGCAATGTATCAAGGGCCGAGCTTAACAGCTCTTCTTGCGCGCCCTTCAACAGAACATCACCGCCTGTCATGGCAACCGCCATGGCATAAGTGCCGGTTTCGATGCGGTCAGGAATGACGCGGACGCGGGCACCGGTCAGGTTGGTAACGCCTTGAATGGTAATTGTGCTGTTACCGGCACCGGAAATTTTCGCACCCATGGCATTGAGGCAGTCGGCAAGATTGACCACTTCCGGCTCACGCGCTGCATTGTGGATGATGGTTTCACCTTTTGCCAAGGCTGCTGCCATCAGCATGACGTGGGTGGCACCGACAGATACTTTCGGGAAGGTATATTCTGCACCGATCAGACCGTTTGGTGCGCGTGCCTTGGCATAGCCATTGTCGATATCAATCTCAGCACCCAGTGCAATCAGGCACTCAAGCAGCAAATCAACCGGACGTGTACCAATGGCGCAGCCGCCCGGCAGCGATACATTCGCTTCACCCATACGTGCCAGCAACGGCCCAATGACCCAGAAGCTTGCACGCATTTTGGAAACCAGCTCATAAGGAGCGGTGGTGTCAACAATATTGCGGGCAGTGAAATGGATGGTGCGTGAATAGCCGTTATCCTGATGCTCACGGCGACCATTGACGGAATAATCAACGCCATGATTACCAAGAATGCGGATTAGCTGCTCCACGTCTGCCAGATGCGGCACATTTTCCAGTGTCAGCGTATCGTCGGTCATGAGTGACGCAATCATCAACGGAAGAGCTGCGTTTTTGGCGCCGGAAATAGGAATAACCCCATTAAGCTGATTGCCGCCGATGATTTTAATACGATCCATGCTGTTTAACCTTATGAGCCGCTGGGAAGTCATTATCTTCTCTACACTAAACCGGTAACGCGCCGGTTAATGAAAAAGAATGCCGGTTGTGAGGCTTAAACAATAACTGTGCTTGCGGACGAAACTGAAAGTGCTGGGTACAGAAATGTGAAGCGGATGCCAAGTAGACTTATCACTTGAAAGTGATTCTAGGTCAGCTTTTTGTCCGCATCAAGGGCAGAGCCGTTTTTCGCGTTTCTCAGGATCAAAAGTGAGCTGTGATTCGCGAAGCAACTGATTCTCTTCAAGCTTTTTCATCTTTTTCCGTATTTTCCGGTGTGGATGCAGCTTTGATTCCCTCTTGGCGGCTGTCTTCTGCACCGGCTCTGCGGGCACGAACCTGCGCTTTCCGGCGCTGAAGATTCGCTCTTAATTGCTCGGAGCGGCGTTTTTCCTGTGCTAAACGCTGTTTTTCCTGTTCTGTTAATGGTTTATCTTCACTCATGTTCATTTTTGCTCTGGACTGATCAGTGGGAAAAGGCTATCTGCCGTGCCAGCAAACGCGGATTTCCACAATCTGAAAAAAGAATTACAATTGCTGTCTTGCGGTTTTGGTTCTTATGTGGCAGAAGTCCGCCGCAATCAAGTGTTTGCTGCGGTAGCTCAGTGGTAGAGCACTCCATTGGTAATGGAGAGGTCGGGAGTTCGAACCTCCCTCGCAGCACCAGTTTCCCCCTTTTAAAATTTAAATTCACTGGTGCGCCGCGCGGCTCTCAATCATTTGAGCATTTTCGCGGGCAAAGATTTTGCAATCATCTTTTATTATGATTCTGCGCTGGTCGTTGCCTGCTATTTGCCGGGCATTTTTGATGCGCTTAAAAACAAAAAAGCTCCGGTTCGGTGGAACCAGAGCTTTTTTTATTCACTGCAAAAAAGAATCAGAGCAGTTCAGCGCGCAATTGTGCAGCTGATTTGACCGAGAGAAGGCCAGGAGCGACATCAAACACGGTTTTGGCACCATGCTGGCCGGATTGTGCCATGCGATGCACAGCGCGTGCATAGGTCACCAGAACGCTGGCGGTAAATTCCGGATTGCTGTCGAGCTTCAGGCTATATTCCACCACTTGTGCATTCTGGTCGGAAGTATTGCCGCTGCGAATAACGAAGCCGCCATGCACCATCGCCTGATGGTCGCGTGCCAGTTCTTCAGCCGAGATGAAATTGACGGTGGTGTCGTAATCGGCAAAATAATCCGGCATGGTGACGATTTTTTCACGCACAGTATCGGCATCTGCACCTTCCTGCAAAACAACGAAGCATTCACGCTTGTGCTTTTCACGGGTGGTCAGCACAGGGCGCGAGGCGCTGCGCACCTTTTCGATAGCTTCCGGCACAGGGCGGGTATATTGCACGCCACCAGCAACACCTGACACACGGCGGATTGCATCCGAATGGCCTTGGCTGAGACCATCACCCCAGAAGGTGTAGGTTTCGCCGTCCGGCAGCAGGGCTTCGCTCATCACGCGGTTGATTGAGAACATGCCCGGATCCCAGCCGGCAGAAATCAGCGCGGTTCTTTTGTTCGGCAGTGCAGCAGCATCAACAGCTGCAAAATATTCCGGAATACGTGCATGCGTGTCGAAACTATCCACTGTGTTGAAAAGGGCTGCCAGTTCTGGCCCTTGTTCCGGCAAATCCTGCTTGGAACCGCCGCACAAAATCAAAACGTCAATTTTATCCTGATGGGTTTTCAGCTCATCCATGCTGAAAACCTGCACATTTTCGGTCAGTGGCGATACCTGTGCCGGTGGGCGGCGGGTGTAAATGCCTGTCAGCTGCATATCAGGATTTTTCTTGATGGCTGCTTCAACGCCGCGTCCTAGGTTTCCGTGGCCGGCAATGGCGATCCGGATGAGTTCAGCCATAATGATATATCCTTATAGTTAAGCTTTGGGTGGCTTTTAATCAGTCAAAAAACCGATAGCACATCACGCTCTCAGATCAAGAATTTCTGTTCCTGATCTGAGGCGGAATTGCGATTTTTTAAAAGGGAAAAGTGAAGTTTTAAAAGCCCGAATGGGTTTTAAGAAACTCGGTTTCTTCGCTCGTGTTTTCACGTTTCAATGCCGCATTGCGATGCGGGAAACGGCCAAACTGCGCGATGATATCGAGGTGCTGATGCGCGTAATCCAGTGAATTGGCATTGCCCAGCACTTCATAAAGCGCAACGCTTTTTTTCTGATCATTCAGGTCTTCGCTATGCATCAATGGCAGATAGAAAAAGGCACGTTCTTTCGCGGTTAATTGCTGGTCAAAGCCTTTTTCAATCGCTGCTTTGGCAATTTGGCGGGCTTTGGCATCGCTTTCAAACGCACGGCCGGAACCGCGGAACATATTGCGCGGAAACTGATCGAGAATAATGGTGAGGGCGAGGGCGGAGTGCAGCTCACTGCCCCAAGCATCCAGCGCGCCGTTATGGGCTTGCTCATAAAGAGCTGCGAAGCGTTGTTTGATGTCTTCATCGAGGTCATCACTGCGCACAAACCAATGTTTCTCGACATTTTCCGAGAACCAGAAATCCAGAACATCTTGTGCTGAGGTGTTTTGTGCCGGGGCGCTTTGTGAAGGCATGGTCATCTCCGTTAATCTTTGATGTCGATGCCTTCACTTTGCAATGTTTTATACACGCTTTCAAGACGAGGTGTGTTGTGCCTCGATACGTGCTGCCTTGCGGGTGGCTGATGTAAAGGCTGCGATAAAGCAGATTGCCATCAGCAGAACGATTGTTGGCGCCGGAGCACTGTCGAGGAAAAAAGCCAGATAAACACCAAGGAAGGATGTGCTGAGCCCGACGACAATGGCGACGATTAGCATGGAGCTGAACTTGCGTGTGATCAGGAAGGCAATGGCACCCGGTGCAATCAGCAAAGCAATGGCCAGAATGATCCCGACTGCCGACAAAGCGCCGACAATGGTGAGCGAGATCATGCAGAGCAAGCCGTAATGAAGCAAGCGCACCGGCAGGCCAACAGCCCGCGCATGGGCGGCATCAAAAGCATGCAGCAGGAAATCGCGCCACTTGACCGCTAAAATGCCGGTGACACCCAATGCAATCAGGCCGGTTTCGATGATGTCCTGAAAGCTTACGCCCAGCATATCGCCAAACAAGATGTGGTTAAGGTGAACGCTGGTTTCGATTTTGACATAGAGCACAAGGCCTAAGCCAAACATACCAGAAAACACTACACCCATAACCGTATCTTGTTTGATGCGGCTGTTTTCTTTCAGAAAGCCGGTCGAAATCGCACAGAACATACCAGCGATAAAGGCACCTATGGCGTAAGGAATGCCGATAATATAGGCAATCACCACGCCCGGGAAAACGGCATGGCTGATGGCATCCCCCATCAGTGACCAGCCCTTCAGCACCATGAAGCAAGACAGGATACTGGCAGGAATAGCAATCAGCAGCGAGATGATAAATGCATAGCGCATAAACTCGAACTGAAACGGCATCAAGAGAGTATCAATCATTGGTCAAGCTCCCCTGACAAGCGCAGCGTTTCTGTAGCCCGTTTGCGCGCGGCCAGCATGCCGTGCTTAGGCGCAAAGAAAAATGCGATCAGGAAGATGGCTGTCTGCATGACAACGATGATGCCGCCGGTAGCGCCGTCCAGAAAATAGCTGATATAGGCACCGACAAAGCTGGTGATCATGCCGATCAGGACGGCAATTGTCAGCAAACGCGGAAAGCGGTCTGTGAGAAGATAAGCGGTCGCACCCGGTGTCACCACAAGGCAGATCACCAGAAATGCACCCACTGTCTGCATTGCAGCCACAGTACAAGCTGCCAGCAATGTGAAGAAAATGATCTTCAACAGGGAAGGATTGAGGCCGATAGAACGGGCATGGCTTTCATCGAAGAAAACCACCATCAGGTCTTTCCATTTCACCAGCAAAACAGCGAGCGAAATAAAGCCGATAATCGCAAGCTGCAATGTATCTTCCGGTGTGATGGCCAGAATATTGCCGAGCACAATCGTGTTGATGCTGACTGCTGTTGGTTTAAGCGAAACCATAAACAGGCCAAGCCCGAAGAAGGACGAGAAAATCAGCCCGATAATCGCATCTTCTTTAAGTTTGGTGCGCTGGTTCAAAAACAGCATGGCTGCGGCTGCCAGACCACCGGAGAAAAATGCACCGATGGAAAAAGGCAGACCCAGCATATAAGCGCCGGCAACGCCCGGCACGATAGAATGCGAAAGCGCGTCACCGATCAGCGACCAGCCTTTCAGCATCAGATAGGCAGAGAGAAAAGCACAAACACCACCAACCAAGGCTGATACCCACATGGCATTGACCATATATTGGTAGCTGAATGGCTCAAGCAGCACACTCATTATGCTTTTCCTTTTACCGGCTTACCAGTTGATTGAGACGATGATTTATTTGCGGAAGCTGGCTGTTGCACGGGTCTGTCCTCATGCAGGATCAGCGGTCTTTCATCATCGGTAATAATGCCGAGCGATTTTTCGCCGCCATGATCATCTTGGTTCAGAACCAGATGGCGCAAGACACCGCCAAAGGTTTTTTCCAGATTTTCCTGCGTAAATGTATCTTCGGTAAAGCCATAAGCCAGAACCGTACGTTTCAGCAGTACTGTGCGGTCACAAAACTCCGGTACACTTCCCAGATTATGGGTTGAGACCAGCATGATGCGGCCTTCTTCACGCAGTGAGCGCAGCAATTCGATGATCTGATCTTCGGTCTTGATATCAACACCGGTGAATGGTTCATCGAGCAAAATCAGCTTGCTGTCTTGCGCCAAGGCACGCGCCAGAAAGACACGTTTTTTCTGACCACCTGACAATTCACCGATCTGGCGCTTGCGAAATTCTGTCATATTAACGCGTGCAAGGGCTGCGGTCACAGCTTCATGGTCGGCACGTTTGGGAATGCGCATCATGCCCATATGGCCATAACGCCCCATCATCACGACATCTTCAACCAGAACCGGGAAGTTCCAGTCGACATCTTCGCTCTGCGGTACATAGGCGACCATGTTTTTCTTCAATGCTTTGGCGACAGGTTCGCCAAAGACAGAGATTTCACCGCGCGCCAGATTAACAAAGCCCATAATGGCCTTGAACAGCGTAGACTTACCTGAACCATTAACACCAACAAGTGCGGTGATGGTGCCGGAAGGCAGGCTGAATGTTGCATCTTTAAGTGCGGTGTGGCCGTTACGATAGGTAACAGTGGCATTATCGACTGAAAGTGCCGCCACCGGATTTAATAATCCGGCGGCGGTGTTCAGGCTTGCAGTTGGGAGAGTTTGCGGCTTCATTCTGCAAGCCCTTTGGCGACTGTACCTGAGGTCACTTTCAGGAGGTCAATATAGGTGGGAACCGGACCTGACGGATCGCTGAGTGAATCCACGTACAGTACGCCGCCATATTTGGCACCGGTTTCACGCGCTACCTGTTTGGCAGGCTTGTCGGAAATGGTGCTTTCGGAGAAGACGACGGTAATTTGGTTTTTCTTAACCTCGTCGATCACTTTTCGCACCTGCTGTGGCGTGCCCTGCTGATCGGCGTTGATTGGCCAGAGGTAAAGTTCTTTAAGATCAAAATCGCGTGCCAGATAAGAGAAGGCACCTTCACTGGAAACGAGCCAGCGCTTGTCAGCCGGAATAGCAGCGAGTTCTGCTCTGATCGGATCAATGGTCGCTTTGATCTGGTCTTTATAGGTTTCGGCGTTTTTCGCATAAATATCTTTGTTTGCCGGATCATGCTCCATGAAAGCATCACGGATATTGTCGACGTAAATCAGCGCTGCATTTGGTGACATCCATGCATGCGGATTTGGCTTGCCATTATAAGGGCCTTCTGTAATCCCCATTGGCTCGACGCCTTCTGAGACAACAGCACTTGGAACATTTTTCAGGTTCTGAAAGAATTGTTCAAACCACAATTCAAGACCAAGACCATTCCAGAAAATCAGATCGGCATCCTGTGCCTTGATGATATCACCGGGTGTCGGCTGATAGTCATGAATTTCGGCATTTGGTTTGGTAATGGATTCTACAATCGCAGCATCACCGGCTACGTTTTTGGCGATATCGGCAATCACGGTAAATGTTGTGACAGCTTTAAACTTCTCTTGCGCCCATGCGGAGCCACTGACGAGTGTGGATACCATAAGAGCAGAGAGCGCAGAGATGATCTTGGTTTTCACTGAAACAGTCATACGGCTGGCATTCTTTCTTGCTATTGATTTGCAACTGCGATTATATTTAAGGCAAATGCAAATCAATAGCAAGTAGCTTTTGCAATTAGTCTTCTCGTTTCAATTGCATGGAAGATGACTACGCTCTGTTTGCGCAGCTGTTATCACTGCAAACATCGATGATGCGCTTTACCTGCAATCAATGGGTTCCCGAGCAAATAGGTATTTCCTCTTTTCTAAAAGAAACGGGCGGCGTAAAAGAGTGAAAGAAGTAGAAGAAAGCAGGATGTTAAGTCTAAAAAATGATGACGTATGAAATTTATTATATGAATAAGCATAGTTGGAAGCCTTGCTGAAAAAGAAGAATTCTCTTTGTTCCAGTGCGTGAGATTTTGTACATTAGCAAATTTGAATAAATTCAATCAAAAGTTGTCTGTGAGGACTGTTAAATTTTTCAGTAGACAAAGATATAGATTATAGCATTGTTTTTGTTTATTTATCTTATTTTATATAGGTTTTTATTAACCAAAATTGGGTTGTGGCCTATAGTAAAACGCAGATTATTTACACGTATAAATTGCATTTGAGGAAATAATCATGCTAGCGTGTAAGTGGAATCGTTTTATGGAGAGCAAGTTTTAACCGGCTTGTGCGGCACAAAATGATTTCAATATAAATCTAAGTTCATTTTAAACTTCTTACTCAAGAAGCTGCGAATATATTTTTAAAAATCTAATAAAGTTAATAATCATTGGGGATTTTAATGAGTATGTATTCTATTCATCCAGCTCATAGTGCGGGTTCTCTTGATAAGCGGTTTAGCCAAGAGCGTCAGCCGGAGCGCAATTTTTTGCGCGCAGCCGGTGAGCGCTGTTTGACGACAACCAATGGTAAATTAACCTATGCCGTGACACCGGCGGGATCGGGTTCTGCTAGTTTTGATGATCTGACGGCGATTATTATCATGTCCGCAACACGCGATCTGCATTGGAAAACGGCGACTGGACGCAACGAAACCTTCAATGCACCGGCTGGCACAATTTTAGTCGTGCCTGCCGATACAATGCTTGAAATGTCATGGTCGGTGCAAAAAGAACATCTGGTGGTCAAGCTGGATGTACAAACACTGGAAGCGGCTTGTGAGGGTGAAAAGGCTCTGACGGCTGAGGAGTATTTTCCGGCACCTGCCCGTTTTGTTGATGCCAAATGCTTGCAGGTCGCACATTTATTGCGTGCAGAAATGCAGAAGAACGGCCCGGTTATTGAGCATTATCTGGATGCTTTGAAAACGGTTTTCGTGACACTGCTTTTACAAAATCATTCGGTGCTGCGCCGTAATTATGACCGGCAGGAAATGGGTGGTTTGAGTTATCATTCGATGCGGCAGATCGAAAATTACCTGCGGGATAATTTTTGCAAGAAGATTTCTGTCACGTCGATGGCTAACTTCTTAGGTGTTTCGCCCGGTCATTTTCTGACTTCCTTCAGGGAAAGTTTTGGCCAGACCCCGCATCAATATTTACTGATGCTACGCCTGAATGAAGCCGAACGCCGCTTGCAGGAGACAGATGAAAGTCTGGCGGATATTGCCGATAAGATTGGCTTCTCTTCGCAAAGCCATATGACCACAGCTTTGAAGAAAAACCGCAGCACAACACCGGGTGAATTGCGACGTATGCGTTTTCGCAACCGGACAACGACTGTATAAAAATCAATTATATGAGTGACTTGTAAGATAATAAATGCCGGTTCTTGAATTGCCATATTTCATTGCCCACCTGCGAAATGAAGCGGCCATTCAGGGATCGGCTTTTTATGTGTGGATATGCATCGCATTGGCTTTGAGTAATGTCTTTGGGCGATGTGTAAAACTAGCATGAGGGCACCCAAAAGACAGGCTGTAAAATTTAAGAGGTATGTCATGAAAAATGCTGCATTAATTCGCCCGGCATGGACACCTGTCACGATAGCCTTGATGGTCATCGGTTTTGTTGTCTTCTGGCCGTTGGGGCTGGCTATGCTGGCTTATATCATCTGGGGTGACCGTCTGGATGGTTTAAAAAAAGACGTCAATGCGACGACCGATAATGTCATGAATGCTGCCCGTAAGGGTTTTGGGAATTTTGATGGCGGTTCTGTCTATCGTTCAAGCGGCAATGCTGCTTTTGACGAGTGGCGCGATCAGGAGCTTGCACGTCTGGAAGCAGAGCGTCGTAAGCTTGATGAAGCGAAGGCGGAGTTCGAGCTTCATATGAAAGAATTGCGCCGTGCCAGAGACCGGCAGGAGTTTGAACGCTTTATGGAAGGACGTTCACCGAAGGGTGATATTTCTGCCGATCAGGCGTAATTCAGTAAGATAATTTATAATAACATACTGAAATTGATATGAAAAATGAAACACAGTGCATCTGATGGTGCGCTGTGTTTTTTGTTGTTTCTCATCGTTTTTAACGGAGAAAATCATAAAGCCGCTTTAGCTGCTGAAGTTTTGCCGCGAATCATTTACGGTTATTTTATGGCTTTCTCCTTTTTTCGCGCTGCACCTGCGAAACATTCTGTTGATACAGGCCCTCGCACTCATGAAGTTGCGGGACGGGTTTTGCCATTAAAAATTGTCGAAAACCCGCGTGCCCGCAGATTTACCTTGCGCATTGATGCCGGTGGTAAAGGCTTGCGTGTGACGGTGCCGCCAAAGGTGCCAAGCAGTGAGATTGACCGTTTTATTTCACGCCATCAGGGCTGGCTGGAAAGCCGGATTTGCCAAATTCCGGCGGTGCAAACTGTCCGTGCCGGTGGCGTTTTTCCCTTTCGTGGCGTTGATCATCAGATCGTGCATGAGCCGGACAAGCGCGGGATTACCCATGTGCGGACAGGTGATGACGGTCAGCCGCAATTAATCGTTTTTGGAAATGCCGAGCATCTATCGCGTCGTATTGCAGATTTTCTTAAAAAAGAGATCAAACGCGAAATTGAGATGCTGGTTGCCCAACATACGGCTGCTGTGGGACGCAAAGCCACGGCAGTTCGTTTTAAAGATACAAAAAGCCGTTGGGGATCTTGCACCTCCAAGGGTGTGTTATCTTTTTCGTGGCGGATAGGCATGGCGCCCCCGCCGGTGATTAATTATCTCGTGGCACATGAAGTGGCGCATCTCATTGAGATGAACCACGGTCCGGCTTTCTGGAAATTGTGTCATGAATTATGCCCCGATACCGTGGATTGCCGTCATTGGCTCACACGTAACGGTGCAGCATTGCAAGCCATCGAGTTTTCATGAACGACCAAATTCTCGCTTCTGCAAAAGTGCTCTGGGATTTCCATAGCATTTACGATCCGCTTAAAACTGCTGACCTGATTGTCGGCTTTGGTAGCTATGATTTGCGCGTGGCGGAAAGAGTAGCCGAACTTTTCAATGAAGGTTTGGCGCCGCTGATCGTTTTGACCGGTCACTCCGGCAATTGGACAGAAGGGCTTTATCGGGCCAGTGAAGCCGAAGCTTTTGCGGAAGTTTTGGCCGCAGCCGGTGTGCCTGAAGAGGCGGTAATGCTTGAAAAGGCTGCCACCAATATTGGTGAGAATATTCTCTTTACAAAAGAACTGATGGCACCAGGTGCTTTAAGCGCCATTATGGTGACCAAGCCGCAAACGCAGCGCCGCGTAAGGGCAACGGCAGCCCGTCGCTGGCCGGAAGCCTCCATTATGATGACTGCACCTTTGATCTCCTTTGAAGAGCAGCCGACCGATCAGGTTCCGATGGAATTGCTGATTAATGAGCTGACAGGCGATCTGGCCCGTATTCTCGATTATCCGGCTAAAGGTTTTCAGGTGGCACAGGCCGTGCCGCTCGATGTCCTTGAGGCTTATGAGTTTTTGATCGCGCAAGGCTTCGACAAGCATTGAAACATGCTTTTAAGCAGCCCGTTGTTGAGGATCAGCCTACGAAATGCTCGACAGTTGAACGAATTTATGCAACGTGACGTGCATGAATTTTGATCTTAAAATCTGCGGGCTCAAGACCCCTGAAGCGGTATCGGCTGTGCTTGAGGGTGGCGCAACGCATATCGGTTTTATCTTTTTCCCTAAAAGTCCCCGCCATATCGGTGTGGAAGAGGCTGGCTGTTTGCGTGTGGCGGCACAAGGGCGGGCGCAGGTTGTGGCAGTCACGGTAGACGCCGATGATGATTATCTGGCTGAGATTGTGAACCATGTGCGCCCTGATATTTTGCAATTGCACGGGCAGGAAACACCGGAGCGGGTCAAGCTTCTTAAAGAGCGTTTTGGCCTGCCGGTGATTAAAGCTTTCGCGATACGTAATTTTGATGATCTTGAAGCGATTAAGCCGTATAAAGGGATCGCAGACCGGTTTTTGTTTGATGCCAAACCGCCGAAGGGTTCTGAATTACCCGGTGGTAATGGTGTTTCCTTTGACTGGGAACTGCTGACAAAGCTTGACGGCGATGTAGATTACATGCTTTCGGGTGGGCTTAATGCGGGCAATATTGCGCAGGCGCTGGTTCAGACAGGTGCGCAGGCAATAGATGTTTCGTCCGGTGTTGAGGCGCGCGCCGGTGAAAAAGATGTGCGGCTGATTGAAGAGTTTTTACAGGCGGTAGGTGAGGCCAAAGCAATGGCTGCCTCACAAACCAAAGCCTGAACACAAGTGGAGCGGATACGTTGAGCAAGGCAATGGAACCTAATTCTTATAAGACCGGTCCTGATGAAGAGGGCATGTTTGGCATTTTCGGTGGCCGTTTTGTCGCCGAAACATTGATGCCGCTCATTCTCGAATTGCAGGATGCTTACGCTGCCGCCAAGGAAGATCCTGAGTTTCAGGCAGAGTTGAAAAACCTGTCGGAAAATTATGCCGGTCGCCCGTCCAAGCTTTATTATGCTGAAGGCCTGACCAAGCATTTGGGCGGCGCTAAAATTTACTTTAAGCGCGAAGACCTCAACCATACCGGCAGCCACAAAATCAATAACTGCCTTGGCCAGATTTTGCTTGCCAAGCGTATGGGCAAAACCCGCATCATCGCAGAAACCGGCGCTGGTCAGCATGGTGTGGCATCGGCCACTCTGGCGGCGCGTTTTGGTTTCCCTTGCACTGTTTATATGGGCGCCACCGACGTTGAACGTCAGAAGCCGAATGTGTTCCGCATGCATTTGCTGGGGGCTGAGGTCAAGCCTGTCGCGGCTGGTAACGGCACTTTGAAAGATGCGATGAACGAAGCGTTGCGTGACTGGGTCACCAATGTGGAAGACACTTATTATCTGATCGGCACAGCTGCCGGCCCGCATCCTTATCCGGAACTGGTGCGTGATTTCCAGTCGGTGATTGGTATTGAAGCACGCGAACAGATTTTGGAAAAAGAAGGCCGTCTGCCGGATGTGATTATCGCAGCCGTTGGTGGTGGTTCCAATGCTATCGGTCTGTTCCATTCATTCCTTGATGATTCAAGCGTTAAGATTGTCGGCGTTGAAGCTGGCGGCCGCGGTGTGGATGGCGATGAACATTGTGCATCCATGAATAAAGGCCGTCCGGGTGTTCTGCACGGCAACCGCACTTATTTGTTGCAAAACGAAGATGGCCAGATTTTAGAAGGTCATTCGGTTTCTGCCGGTCTTGATTATCCGGGTGTCGGCCCTGAACATGCATGGCTTCGTGATACAGGCCGTGTGGATTATGTGCCGATTTTGGATGATGAGGCGCTGGATGCGTTTCAGGTAACCACCCGCACGGAAGGTATTATTCCGGCACTTGAATCGGCTCATGCGCTGGCACAGGCCATTAAAATGGCTCCGACAATGAGCAAGGATGAAATCATCATCGTCAACATTTCCGGACGCGGTGATAAAGACGTCCACACTGTTGGCGCTCTTCTGGGCATGGAGATCTAAGCATGACCGCACGTATGGATAGTAAATTTGCGGCTTTGAAAGCTGAAGGTCGTCCAGCACTCATCACTTATTTTATGGGTGGTGATCCGGATTTTGAAACTTCACTGGCTGTGATGAAAGCGCTGCCGAAAGCCGGTGCTGATGTGGTTGAGCTCGGCATGCCGTTTTCTGATCCGATGGCTGATGGCCCTGCCATTCAGGCAGCCGGTCTTCGTTCGCTGGCCGCTGGCCAGACATTGAAAAAGACCCTGAAAATGGCAGAAGAATTCCGCAAAAGCGATGACACCACACCGATTGTGTTGATGGGCTATTATAACCCGATCTATATTTACGGTGTGGATGCTTTTGTGCGTGATGCTAAAGCTGCCGGTATTGATGGTTTGATCGTTGTTGACCTGCCGTCTGAAATGGATGCGGAATTGTGCATTCCGGCATTGGAAGCAGGCTTGAATTTTATTCGCCTTGCAACGCCAACCACGGATGAAAAACGTTTGCCTGCGGTTTTGAAAAACTCTTCCGGCTTCGTTTATTATGTTTCGATGAACGGTATTACCGGTTCGGCTGTTCCTGATACAGCCAAGGTTGCCGCTTCTGTGAAAAATATCAAAGCGCATACAGATTTGCCTGTTTGCGTTGGCTTTGGTGTTAAAACACCTGAACAGGCACGCGCGATCAGCGCCACTGCCGACGGCGTCGTCGTTGGCTCGGCGATTGTCAATGCGGTTGCCGCAAACCTTGATGAAAACGGCAAAGTAACAGGTGATCCTGTTGCTGATGTTTCAAAACTGGTCGGCGAACTTTCTGCAAGTGTTCGTGCCGTCCGCCTTGAAGCTGCCCAATAAGTTACCCATAATAAGAACAAGAAAAACTACGGAAAAGTCACCATGAACTGGATTACAAATTACGTTCGTCCAAAAATCAACTCGATGCTTGGCCGTCGTGAAATGCCGGAAAACCTCTGGATCAAGGATCCGTCAACCGGTGAAATGGTGTTTCATAAGGATCTGGAAAGCAACCAGTGGGTTATCCCTGCTTCCGGCCATCATATGCGTATTCCGGGCAAAGACCGCCTGCGTTTCTTCTTCGATAAAGGCGAATATACTACGCTGGAAACACCAAAAGTACCGGTTGATCCGCTGAAGTTCCGCGATGAAAAGCGTTATATTGATCGCCTGAAAGACTATCGCAACCGCACAGGTCTTGAAGATGCAGTGATCAGTGCTGTCGGCACCATTGAAGGTTTGCCGATTGTTGCTGCGGTGCAGGAATTTGCCTTTATGGGCGGTTCGCTTGGTATGGCTGCCGGTGAAACCATCATCAGAAGCTTTGAAAAAGCTATTGAACTGAAGCGTCCGCTGGTGCTGTTTGCCTCTTCAGGTGGTGCACGTATGCAGGAAGGCATTCTCTCGCTGATGCAGCTGCCACGCACCACTGTGCTGGTTGAAATGCTCAAAGAAGCTGGCCTGCCTTATATTGTTGTTCTGACCAACCCGACCACCGGTGGTGTGACCGCTTCTTATGCAATGCTGGGCGATATCCACATTGCAGAACCGGGCGCTTTGATCGGCTTTGCTGGTCCGCGCGTGATCGAACAAACCATCCGTGAAAAACTGCCGGAAGGCTTCCAGAGCGCAGAATATCTGATGGAGCACGGTATGGTGGACATGGTTGTGCCACGCACCGAGCTGAAAGAAACCATTGCCCGTCTTTTGAAAATGATGATGAAGCAGCCAGCGACAAAATCAGCCGAGACAAAAGAAGTGGCAACCAAAACCGCTCCTGCCGTTTAAGAAGTCATTATCATGAGCAAAGCTGCCGCCGCCATTGAGCGGTTGATGGAATTGCACCCAAAGGGATTCGATCTTTCACTGGATCGGATCCTGCGGCTTTTAGAGCGGCTGGGTAATCCTCATCTCAACTTACCGCCTGTTATTCATATTGCCGGCACCAATGGTAAGGGGTCGACGTCAGCTTTTACACGCGCATTGCTGGAAGCCTCCGGCTTGAGCGTGCATGTGCATACTTCGCCGCATCTGGTCAATTGGCATGAGCGCTATCGCTTGGGCGCGCAGGGCGGCGGGCAATATGTATCTGATGATGTGCTGGCCGAGGCGATTGAACGTGTCGCTGTGGCTAATAATGGTGAATATATCACCGTTTTCGAGATCATGGCCGCTGTTGCGTTTGTGCTTTTTTCCGAGCATCCGGCCGATGCTGTCGTGCTGGAAGTCGGCCTTGGCGGACGCTTTGATGCCACCAATGTGGTGGTTGATCCGGCTGTTTCCGTCATCTTGCCGATCGGTATCGATCATACGGCATTTTTAGGCGACACAATCGAAGCAATTGCCGGTGAAAAAGCCGGAATTATGAAGCGTGGCTGTCCGGTGGTTATCGGTTTCCAGCCAAGTGTGGCAGCGCTTGATGTACTGGTGGATAAGGCAGAACGCTTAAGATGTCCGGTCACAGTTTACGGACAGGATTTCATCGCTTTTGAAGAACATGGCCGGATGGTTTTTCAGGACGAGGAAGGGCTTGTTGATTTGCCTTTGCCGCGTTTGCCTGGGCGTCATCAGCTTTCTAACGCAGCAGCAGCCATTGAGGCTGTGCGCATGGCCGGTTTTGATCTAACCGATAAAGCCATTGAAAAAGCCATGCTGGTGGTGGAATGGCCTGCACGTATGCAGCGTTTAACCCATGGTGCATTGGTTGATCTTGCCCCTAACGGTTCTGAAATCTGGCTTGATGGCGGGCATAATCCGGCCGCAGGGCTTGTCATTGCCGAAGCTTTTGCTGAATTGGAAGACCGTGTCCCGCGCCCGCTTTATTTGATCACAGGTATGATCAATACCAAAGATCCGAAAGGCTTTTTTGAAGCTTTTGCCGGTATGGCGCGCCGTGTCTTCACAGTGCCGATTGGCTCCAGTGACGCGAGCATCAATAATGCCGATCTGGCACTGGCGGCAGAAGCCGCAGGCATTCCGGCAGAGCCGGTTCACTCTGTTGCCAATGCTTTGAAACTGCTGCGTGATGCAAGCACCAATGATGAAGTGCCACCGCGCATTCTGATCGGCGGTTCGCTCTATCTGGCAGGTGATGTGCTGCATGAAAATGGCACGCCGCCTGTGTGATCAGGGCTGTTTGAGCAGCTTTAAAATGAGATCATAAAAAAAGCGGCTTCGTGAGAAGCCGCTTTTTTTAATCTTAAACATCAGCCGATTAAGCAGCTGAATTTTTGATCCAGTCAGCCAAACGGCTTTTAGGTGCTGCACCAACCATATTGGCTGCAACTTCACCGTTCTTGAACATCAACAGGGTCGGGATTGAACGTACGCCGAACTGAGCTGCGAGTTCCGGATTTTCGTCAATGTTGAGCTTGGCGATTTTAACCTGACCTGCCATTTCAGCAGCGATTTCGTCCAATGACGGTGCAATCATTTTGCAAGGGCCGCACCATTCAGCCCAGAAATCTACGACAACAGGCACATCGGCCTGCAAAACGTCGGACTGGAAGTTGCTGTTGTCAATTTTTACGGTTGCCATGGGGCGTTCCTTTTCGATTCTATGTGCCACATTATGTGGTGTTTGATGCGCCTTGCGTCAAGCATATATAGTTTAATTCTCACATCTGTGAACCAATCTCAGATGCGTAAACCTCATTCATCCGCAATTTTCTCAGATTTGTGTTTTGCAAGTTTTGTGATGGCTTGCTCCATTGCCTCTTCCGGCAGTTCAATCAGGATTGGCGCTTCGGTGAAAAGCAGTGCCGCTTCAATTTTATGCTGCGGATAAAGCGGTTTCATCAGCTCGCGGTAAAGGGCAAGCTGCGTGATATAGGCAGAAGGCACCTCTTCAAGCGTCAAAGCAGGCGGGCGATTGGTTTTATAATCAATGATGCGAACGGTTGTATCGCTCACGCTCAGGCGGTCGATAATGCCGGAAACGGCTTGTTCTTTGCCGTTTAAATCGAGCATACCCATTACGGAAACTTCCGTTTTGGAATTGACCTCAAAAACCTCGGCAAAGGCTGGATCATTGAGAATTGTCTCAATCGATTTCCACGCTTTTTCGCGGTTTTCCGCGCTCCAGTCTTTTCCGGCATGTTGCAAATATTGTTGAGCCGAAGACGCTCGCTCATCAACGGGCACATTAGGCAAATGCTGCAACAAAGCATGCATGATAGTGCCGCGCTGGAGCGCAAAAGCGGGGCTGTTGTTTAATGGTTCCAGCACTGGCGATTGATTGCCGATTGGCGGCGCATCTTCCAGTTCAATCAGTGCGGAAGCCCCCGATGGTGTCAGCGGACGGGGCATGCCCTTTTCCGGTGCCATACGGGTGCGGAAAGCCTCCGGTAATGGCGGATAGCTATGTGGCGTAGTTTCTTCCGTTTCATGAAGCGTAATGTCGCCAAGCGGTGTTTTTTGATAGCGCCGCGCGCTTACCCCTTCCACCGGATGCTCAAAAACATCCGAAAGCGGGTTTAAAGCATCATCAACAAGCTTGTGCCATGTCTCACCGCTTTCGCGCACGCCACGATAGCCGCAGACAATCAAACGGTCTTCGGCGCGCGTCATACCCACATAAAGAAGGCGGCGATATTCTTCCTCAGAGCGGGTTTTCAATTCCTCGCGCTGCTCAATCGTGGCACTTGTTTCAAGAGACTTGTTCGGTTGCCATAAATAGCCCTTGCCCTGAAAACCGTCCGGCTCGTGCATGGGAATGGCGATGAGTTTGGGTGCCAGACTACTTGTCCATGCGCTATTGCCCGGATCAACCAGAAAAACAATAGCCGCTTCCAGCCCCTTAGAGGCATGCACAGTCATGATGCGCACTTCATCGCGGCTTTGGTCCAGCTCGCGTTTAATCTCCGGTGTGGCGGCTTCCAGCGTCTCTAAAAAGGATTGTAAGCCCGGCAGTCCGGCACGCTCTGTTGCCAGTGCATAATTTTGAAACTCATCAATAATATCTCCGGCTTCCGGCCCAAGACGCGCCAGCAGCAAACGGCGCGCACCATCTGCACTTAAAATATGGGTATAGAATTCATAAACCGGCATAGTATCGGCCATTGAACGCCAGTGGCTGAGCTTTTTGTGCACTTTGGCAAGTTTGGCATCATCGCGGGAAGCCTGATAGAGTTTTTCAAACAATATCTGACCTTTGGCGCGATCATGGGCAAGCGCAAATAATTTATCATCATCCCAGCCGAAAAGCGGGCTTTTCAACAAAGCAGCAAGCGAGAGATTATCAGCAGGCTGCAACACAAAGCGCCCGATTGCCATCAAGTCCTGAATGGCAATATGAGAGGTCAGGCGCAAACGGTCAGCACCCGCAACAGGCACCAGATTGTTTTTCAGTGCGCGCGAGAGTGCAGGCATGAACTGGTCGCGTTTGCGCACCAGCACCATAATATCTCGCGGGGCGATCTTGCGTCCCTTGCCGGGAATAATCGCACCACTATCAAGCCAATGGCGGATGGTTAAGGCAATCTGGTCAGCAAGCCGAATGGCGGGCGCTGCCAGATGATCGACAGGGGTGCGCCAGTCATCCGGCTCTTCCACCACATGCGGTGTCAGCATATCCCAGATTTCAACGTCACCCGGTGCATCGCTGCGGATGGCGGCATGAAGCGTCGGGGCAGGTTCAAGCCCAAGTCCGCGAAACGCTTCAGGGCGCGAAAACACTTCATCCACCGCACTTAAAACATCCGGCGTGGAACGGAAGGAAAAATTGAGGCTCACTTTTTCAAAAGTAAGCTCGGCACGTTCGGCTTGTTTTTTAACATCTTGGCCGGAGGCGGCAAAATCTTCAGGCACAGCCCCTTGGAAAGAGTAGATCGATTGTTTTTCATCGCCCACAGCAAATAGTGTGCGCCGGACATCACGCTGGCCAAGGCCGGAGAAAAACTCATCCGACAGCATACGGATAACGCGCCATTGGTCGGGGCTGGTATCTTGTGCTTCATCGACAAGCACATGATCAATGCCGCGATCAAGCTTATATTGCACCCATTGTCCCGCACCATCACGGGCAAGAAGCGCCACGGTGCGGGTAATGAGATCATCAAAATCCAGCAAACCGCGGCGGCGTTTCAGCAATTGATAGCGGGACAAAAGCTCGTCGATAATCTGATAGGCAGCAAGATTAAGCCGTACCAGACGCAACAGTTTTATCCGCTCCATCGCCTCATAAATGCGGGTGGACACTTCGGTGAAACGATCATCAAAATCTGGCAGCAGTTTCCGCACTGCTGCCGAGCCGACATAAGAGGCAGCTTTCGGCATGCCGTCGGTCTTTTTCAAAAATGCTTCCGCGAGCACTTCCTGCTTGTCGCGCAAAGTTTCCACTTTGCTCAGCTGTTTTAGTTGCAGGGCAAAATCCTGTGCGCGTGCCGCTCCTTTCGGGATGGAAAGGATGAGGTCAAGCACATCTTCCTCAAATTCCAATACCGGTAATTGGTCATTAAGAATGGTTGCTTCTGTCTCATGAGGCTCAAAACGGAAGATGCTGCGTAACGCAGCTTCGCGCTCTGATGCCACGCCAAGAGCCGTCAAAAACTCTTGCAAACCGTGGCGTTGCCAGATGGCTTCATCAAGCAGGTTCTGCAGGCCAAATTCCCCTGCTGCATCAAGCACCTGCGTGAAGGCTTCAGCCAAAATCAAGTTGCCGCCATTATGCGCTGTTTCCAGCAATTGACGACGCGCTTCAGCGATGAGCGCTGCCTGCATCAAATCGTCGAGCATTTCAAAATGGCCGGCAATATTGGCTTCCAGTGGAAACTGATGCAGGATCGCTTCGCAAAATGCGTGAATGGTCTGAATTTTCAAACCACCCGGCGTTTCCAACGCACGGGCAAACAGACGACGTGCCACATTCAGGCGGGCATTGGATGGGCTTTGCCCTTCCAGTTTTTCCAGCACTTTTGCCAGTTGCGCATCATCCAGCATCGCCCAATCGGAAAGCCGTGAGAAAACGCGGTTTTGCATCACCGCAGCTGCGGCTTTGGTGTAAGTCAGGCAGAGGATTTTTGAAGGGTCTGTGCCTTCCAGCAAGAGGCGAATAACGCGCTCGGTCAAAACATGCGTTTTGCCGGAACCGGCATTGGCCGAAACCCAGACACTGTCAAACGGATTGGCAGCTTTGCTCTGCGCTAAAATTGTTTCCGGCGGAATGTTCAAAGGCTTTTTCATTCGCTTGATCCTTCACCGCCATCAGCGCCACCGGCCGACCATTCCAGCACGCGGGCGAGGTGGTCATAATCGCCGGTGAGATCGGTTTCACGAAACGGCAGGGCGCGGGATAAATAGCCCTTGGTCTGGCTCTTATATTCGCTCAGCAATTCTTCTAACCTGCGCCATGCTTCCTCGCCAATTTCGGGTGCGGTTTTCTGGCTTGGTTCCGGTCGGCTGATTTTCAAAATGGATTCCGGCACGACCGCGCCATTGGCTTTAAGGCGCACATATAGAAGATCAGAGGCTGGTATTTCCCCCACTTCTTCAAAGGCACCGCGTGCTTGCAGCGCTGCTTCCAGTGCTAGCTGCGGGGACAGCAAAATATGTGCCTGTTTAGGTGAGGGCGTGGAACCGGTTTTAAAGTCAATAATTTCGGTAGTGCCATCCTGCATCATATCAACACGGTCGGCACGGCCTGAAAGCGTGATGCCGAGCGAGCCGACTTCACGTTTTTTCGAGGCGATTTCGGCGTGACGCGTTTTGACGTTATAGTTGCGATCACGCTCCCAGTTTAAAAACTCCGGCACCAAAGCTTCAAAGCGAGGCCACCAGACGGCTTCGATCTCAACCGGCAAATCGGCATCAGCAAAAAACTGACGGCCGATTTCGATCAGATTTTGATGGGCTTCGGCTGCCATGACATCAAACCCTGATTGGGTGAAATGACCAATAATATCATGAAACAGCGTGCCGCGCTCGGCAGGTCCGGGATCACGGATCAGCGGATCAAGCGGGTTCAATTTCAGGATTTTACGGGCATAAATCGCATATGGGTCGCGCCGCAATGTTTCAATATCAGTGACCGAGAAATGCGTTGGCCGCGCTTCAACCGGCGGCTTCGGCTCAGGACGTTTAACGAAAGGCACATCCGCAGAGCGGTCGATTTCACGCGCCCAATGCAAAAAGCGTGCCCCACGCTGGCGCATGTGCTCGGTCACTTCATTACCAAGCACCGTTTGCAGACGTTGCAGCCAGCGTGATGGCACGGTGGGTGCATTGTCGGTGCGATCAGCACGCGAAAGCACGACATGATCCATGCCCAAAGCCATCTGGAAATCATGAGCGGCAAGGCCGGTGCGTCGTTCCGGTGGTTCCAATGCGATCTGCGCTTTCATCGGGCGCGACATGAAAGGGTCATTGCGTGTTTTGGACGGCCAGCTGCCTTCATTGAGGCCACCGATAATCACCGTATCAATGGTTTGCAGACGGGCTTCCAGCGCGCCCCAAATAAACAGGCGCGGATTACCACCCGGACGCGGTTTGACAGTTTCGCCGGAAATCAATGCTTCAAAAACAGCTGGCCATTCAATGGTTTCAAATTCCAGCTCGGCTTCAGTGGCAATCAGATTGCGCAAAAGGGAGGCAAATTGTTCGCCAGCCTCGCCGGAATAAAGTGCGCCGACATTTCCCTGTTCATCACGCGCGAGTGTTTCAAGCACCTCCACGCTTGCACGCACAATCGCTGCCATATCCGTGTGCTGACCGGCACTTTTGGTGAAATCAGCCAGCGGTTTAACCGCTTGCGAGAGTTCTTCACACAAAGTCCGTGCATTTGTGATCTGTTCTTCAACCGTCAGATCAATCCATAAAGGCTTGCGGTTGGCATTCAGCCCTTCGGTGAGTTTACCTTCAAAAAACTCCGGCAATTCAGCAATCGACGCACGGCCTGTACCGCCGCGAAAGGCAATCAGTTCCAGCGCTTCTGCGGCTAAGCGGCGTTCGATGCGAGGTTTGCCAAGCTTTGTCAGCGGGTGTTTCAGCAATGCCAGCAGTGCCACCGGATCGCCCGGATTAAAGACGGTTTCAATCACCAGCCGCATGAGGGTGACAGGTTCGGCATCGCGTAAAAAACGCCCGCCGGAATCATCGGCTTCAATGCCGAAGCGGGCAAGCTCTGCGGCCACACGGCGCGCCAGATTACGGTCGGCGGTGACAAGGGCTGCGGTTTTGTTTTGATCGCTGATGGCTTCACGTAAAGCACAGGCAACGCTTAAAGCTTCTTCGCGCTCATTGGCCGTTTCAATCAGATCAATCTGACGTGTGGCTGCCAAGCGATGCTCAATTGTCATATCCGGCTGCTGCAAGAGATCGCGCCAATGTTCGGTGCTTTCTGCCGGCCGCAAAGCTTCAGCCGCAATGCGCTCTAATGTCCGCTTTTCAGGCGAGTGGTCGGGCAGATGTTCAACTGCATCGCGATTGGTGCTCATGCGGGTGAGCAGCTGATAAAAACCATATTGCGGATGGCCGAAAGTGGATGGATTTTGTTCAGGCCTGCCTAAAATGTGCCAGGCGGCATCATCAAGGTCGCGGTCAAGGCCGGGTAGCACAAGTGCGCCTTGCGGCAGTTTGGCAATGGTTGCAATCAGTTCGGCAGTGGCCGGAATAGAGCCGGTCGTACCGGCAGCAATCACAGGGCCATCAGGGGGAAAGCGCTTGAGCCGATCGGTTTCGATTTCAATCAGGCGATTACGATAGGCAGCGGGATTGGTAACGCTGCGCTCTTTCAAAACTTCCGGCCAAAGAGTGGTGACGATTTCCAGAAAGCTCAATGTTACCCGCCACCAATCGGCAAGTTCATCAGGCGCGATGAGTTTCAGCTCTGCCCAATCGGCACTTTCAGTTTCGACCTGATCCATCAGATTGGCCAGATCACGTGCCAGCCAGATGGCATCGGCGGTGGTGGTCGGCACTGAGACATCTTCAACGCCAAAAAGGGCGCGCACATGTTCAGGCAGGCTCTCGCGCCACGGTTTGATCAGGCGGGTGAGCAAAAGTAAGCGTTCAGCCTTGTTGATCGGCGGGTCGAGTTGCAGAAATTCCCGCGCATCGGCATCAAAGAAGACTGCATCCTCATCCACATCACCGAGTGCACGGATAGAAGGCAGGATCGCCGAACGGGCATGGCTTTTTTCAACGAGAAGTGAGCGCAGGCTACGTGCCGCACGGCGTGTCGGCACATAGATGGTGGCTTTGGCCAGTGCTAAAGGATCGCTTGGATCAGCCGGAAAGCCTTTGATGATTTTACCTTGTAACAAGGCATCGACAAAGCTTGACAGAAAGGGCGTGCCGGGCGGAATGGAAAAGATGTGCGGGGTTTGGGTGCTCATTCTTTTCTCTTCTCCTTCTTTATCAGACCGGCTTTAGTTCAGGGCTGCAAGCGCCTTTTCAGCATCGGCAATTGCATCGGGTGTACCGACCGTTATCCAATGGCCATGCATCGGCATAGCATATAGGCGTTTATTGGCAATGGCATGGTCGAAATAGCGATTGAGCGAGGAAACACCGGCCTCGGCATCTTTGAAAATGCGCGGGTGAATAATGGCGGCACCCGCATAAATAACCGGTTGCGGATCATTGTCCTGACGACGCAAAAGCTGGGCTTCCGGTGTCAGGGTAAAGTCGCCTTTGCCGTCATAGCCGGTTGCCTGATCAAGGCGGGCAACCATCAGCAAAATATCCATGCGGGTTTCATCAAAAGCTGCTGCCATTTTTAGCAAATTGGCAGGCTCGCCTTGCAGATCAACCCAGAATGTATCCGCATTGAGGATGTAAAACGGCTGATCTCCAAGGAGCGGCAAGGCATTGATAATGCCGCCTGCGGAATCAAGCAGTTCAGCGCGTTCATCTGAAATGCTGATTGCTATATCTTGGCGGGTTTCTAGGTGCTTTTCTAAGATGTCAGCCAGATAATGCACATTAACCACGGCTTGCCCGACACCTGCTTCAACAAGTGAATCCAAGCTATAATCAATCAGTTTTTTACCCGAAACCTTGACCATTGGCTTGGGGATCGTGTCGGTGATCGGGCGCATTCTCTTGCCTAAACCCGCAGCCAGAACCATTGCTTTTTTCAGATGGTTCATGGTTTTTTCTCCGTAAGCAAACCATATTTTTCGTACCAGTCCGCCACCGGTTTCAAATCGGGGTGGGTAAGGACACGGCGCAAATAATCCTGAATACGCGGCAGATGTGCCAAATAATGGGGTTTGCCGTCGCGCTCATCCAGACGCACAAAAATGCCAAGAATTTTGGAATTACGCTGCGCACCCATAATCGCATAAGCGCTCATGAAGGCGGCCTCATCAAAGGCTTTCTCCAAGCTCTTGCGGGTTTCGCAATAGGCGGCAATGATCTGTTGCTCAAGCTCTGCTGCAATGGTTACACGCGCATCCAATGCAAGCGAGGCCAGATCATAAGCGGCAGGGCCATTCATAGCATCTTGAAAATCAATCATGCCGATGCGGTCAATGCCGGATTTTTCTTCAAACCAAAAGAGATTTGGCGAATGATAATCGCGCAGCAACAAGCTATTTTCAGCTGTTGCGAGTTTTAGAAAAACCTCGTTCCATGCAGCGTGATAGGATTGTTTTTGTGCTTCATCGGGTTGTTTGCCGGTGATGCGCGGCAAATACCACGAACACAGTAAATCCACTTCAATCATCATCGCATCGCGGTCAAATGGTGCGAATTGATAATCATCGCAACCGGCAACTTTAACGCTCAACGGCCATTCAACCTGATGGAAATGCGCTAAGAAACGAGCGGCTTCTAAGTAACGTGTCACGATGGGCTGACGGTTCTCGTCCAGCACACCATCAATGCCCAAATGCTCCATCAAAATGAAGCCATTGGCTAAATCTTCGGCATAGATTTCTGGTACACGAAAACCTTGAGCCTTGATCAATTTGTCGATGGCGGAAAACGGAATGCAGCTCTCAGCAATATGTGCGGTTTTGCGATAGGTTTTGCCATTCGGCAATAAAGGTTCGTTGTTAAGCTCGGGCGCGTTCATCAGGATTTCGGTGCCAAAATCTGAAGACACTGTTTCATAGGCGCGGGGTGACGCATCGCCGAGCAAATAGCGGCGCTTGGCTGGCTGCGCATTGAACTGGCGCTTATGCTCTTCTAAAAATGCGCGGATAGCACGGGAGCGGGTAAAGCGTTTGGCAGCACTTGTTTGCGCGGTAATAGTAACAAGGCGGCCTTGTTCTCCGTTTGCCGGATGGCGCAATTCAATGGCAAAGTCAGGTGTGCCCAACATGCCGTCAGCCTGTTCCGGCCATTCAACCAACACAGCGCCATCTTGCAAAAATTCGTCAAAGCCCAGTTCATCAAGTTCATCGCCACCAGACAAGCGATAAAGATCAGCATGTGCGATGGGCAGGCGCAATTCATCATAGGCCTGCACGAGAGTAAATGTCGGGCTTGGAACCTCGTAAAATTCATCATTGGCGATGGTGCGAATGAGTGCGCGTGCGAGTGATGATTTTCCGGCACCTAAATCGCCGGATAATGTAACCAAGTCGCCGCGGTTAAGCGCCAGTGCCAGATCTTCGCCCAAAGCGATGGTAGCTGCTTCATCGGGCAGACGGATTTCAAAAACTTCTGATGCGGACATGATTTATTCAGCTGCGGCGCGGAAACTGCGCGCTTCGATTGGAAAACGGCAGGTGACTGTGGTGCCGCTATTGCTGGCGGTTTGAATGTGAACTGCACCGCCATGGAGCTCAACAAAGCTTTTGACAATGGACAGGCCAAGGCCAGCACCGCGTTTGCGGCCTCCATTATTGTGGGACTGGAAGCGTTGGAAAACACTATCAAGCACTTCGCGCGGCATGCCCGGACCTTCATCCTGCACGCTGAAAACAATCTCGTCGTCTTCACGCTCAACCATCAGGCGGATGTCGCTGTCTTCCGGCGCATAATTGGCAGCATTGCTGAGCAGGTTGAAAAGAACCTGACGCAGACGGTTGGCATCAGCGCGGAAACGCTCGGCATCTTCGCCAATATGCACAGCAAGGCCGATATTATGGTCGCGCAGACGCTCAGCCACCCGCTCGGCTGCTTCATTGATAGCAGCACTCACATCTACATCGTCGATTTCCAGTTCCATGATACCGGCATCCACTGTCGCCAGATCCAGAATGTCGTTCACAATGGTGAGAAGCACGGAGGAAGACGAACTGATATGGTCGAGATATTCATGCTGACGCTCGTTGAGCGTGCCGAATGACGGGGTCTGCAATAGTTCGGTAAAGCCGATAATATTGGTAAGCGGCGAACGCAGCTCATAAGAAACATGCTGAACGAAATCGTTCTTAATCTGGTCGGCAAATTCCAGCGCTTCGTTTTTGTCTTTCAAGGCGCGCTCGACGTGAACCGTATCGGTCACATCGATGAAGGTCAGCATGGTCTGGCCTTTAGGCAGCGGCACCAGTGCATAAGACAATACATTGCCGTCTGATAGTTCGATTTGTCCGGCCTGACCATCGCGCACATCGGAGAAGCCGGTGACAGCGGAAATGAAATCCTGCCAGATCGGGCTTCCGGCACGCTTTTCAGTCATGCGGGTGATGTCGGTGATATGCACCCCTTCCACCACCATGCCGGACGGCAATGACCACAAATTGGCAAAGGCCGGATTGGAAAGACGGATGCGGCCATCGGCACCAAACACGGCAACACCTTCGGCCAGATGGTCAAGCGTTTCACCCTGAACACGGATCAGCGTATTATAGCGGCCTTCCAGTTCAAACTTCTCGGTCATATTTTCAAAGAACCAGGTCACGCCGCCTTTAGGATGCGGATTGGCAACAACGCGCATGATGCGGGTGTCGGGCAGGTGCCACATATGCTCTTGCGGCTCAACCGAGCGATAGGCCGAAAGCATGGAATCTTTCCAGCGGCGCCATTCCGGCTGTTCCGGCAATTTGCCGTCACTGCGCAAACGGTCAAACAGCAGTGCATTGCTCGGGCGCGATTCCAAAAAAGCGGTATCAAGCGACCACAGGCTGCTAAATGCCTGATTGAAGAATTGCAGCTTCATTTCCGGATCGAAGATCGCCACTGCTGTGGAAAGCTGATCGAGCGTTTCGGCATGGCTGCGCAGCGTGCGTTGCAGCTCTTCGCGTACTTGTTCAATTTCGCTGATATTGGAAGCAAAACCGGCAGAGCCTGCTTCACCCGGCACTTCGGTTACGTCAAATATATGGCGGTCGCCGGCAATGACGGTCGGCAATTGGCTGCGGAAACCGGATGGCCCCATCCGTTCACGCTCCATGCGCTCGCGGGCTTGGGTGCCAAACAATTCGCGGCCTTCCTGCACAGCCTGAATACCGTCTGCGGCCTCAACCGCTTTGATATAGGCATCATTGACCCATTCAAGACGGCCTTGGTCATCTCTGATCCACACAGCCTGATCGAGCCTGTTCATCAGGCTGCGCAACAGATTGAGTGTTTCATAAAGATGGTGGTTTTCGGTTTTCAAAACCGCACATTCGGCCTGCACACCCTGCAAATGGATGAAACGGGCAATGGCCAGGCCGCCGGAGGTGCGGCCGTTAACATCCAGCAAAGTGCCGTTGACGGTTTCGACCACCATGTCAAAGGTGATCGCCTTTTCGCGTAAATCACGAATGGCATGTTCGAGTGCCATCACGGAATCGGCACGCAGCCAGCGGCCAAAGGCTAAAAATAATGAGCGGTCGAGCGGCGCGCCGGTATCATCTGGCAACAGGCCAACGACTTCGGAATTGGCATTATAGCCGTCCCAGATAATGATGCGCTGGTCTTTGAGATTAAGCAGCGCTTCATTGCGCTGTGCGGTCATGCTGAGTTCTGCGCATTTTGCGCGCAAAGCGGCTGTTTCATTGACCATTTTGCTGCGGTCGCGGATCAGCCAGCCAGCGGTCAGCAGGGCTGCGCCCATTGCACCGGCAAAAGTCGCAAATTGCACTACATCCAAAGCGCTGACAGTGCCGAAGGGAAGCTCGATATGGCCGGAAAACTGGCTGTCTTGAGCGTGGCTCAGGGTGGTGAAGGAAAAAAAAGCGGTGGTGGAGAGTGCCAGAGAAAAGGTTTTATTTTTGAGAGCGCCTAGCCATTGATAGGCGCGTGCGCTGATACCTTTAACGCTTATAGCTTTAGGCCCTGTGTCGATGCAGGATTTGGCCGGTAACTGACCGGAATCGCTTCGTAAGCTCTGAAATGAGCCAAGGCCTTGCATTGTTTCTGTTCTCCGCCGCGAGAAAACAACAAAATTCAGCGTGAGAAGCCGGATTTCATTGTCTGGAATTACATAGAGCGTCATGTGTCTTTGGGACAAGCACGATGCGTAGTCTAACATTCAACACACAGCTTATAAACTGGTACAAAAGGTTAAATTCAAATGGCTCGGTATTCCTGCCGGAATCCGGGGGCATTTGAAAATAAAGCTACAGTCGAATCAGTCCACAATACCCTTATGTGGAATCCCCGTGAAGCGTCTCAATGACAAAAAGAAAGGTCGGGCAAAAGATAAATTGCCCGACCTCAATATGTAGCGTTATGGTTAACAGATTATTAATATCTGTAGTGTTCTGACTTGTAAGGGCCTTGTGGAGTGACGCCGATATATTCAGCCTGTTCCTCAGAAAGCACAGTCAGTTTCGCGCCAAGCTTGTCGAGGTGCAAGCGTGCAACCTTTTCATCAAGGTGTTTCGGCAGCACATAGACCTGATTTTCGTAAAGCTCAGGACGGGTATAAAGTTCGATCTGACCCAGCACTTGATTGGTGAAAGAAGCAGACATCACAAAGCTTGGGTGACCGGTGGCGTTACCAAGATTGAGCAGACGGCCTTCCGAGAGAAGGATGATGCGCTTGCCATCCGGGAATTCAACCAGATCAACCTGTGGCTTCACATTGGTCCATTTCAGGTTTTTGAGTGCAGCAACCTGAATTTCATTGTCGAAATGGCCGATATTGCCGACAATGCACATGTCTTTCATCTGGCGCATGTGATCAAGGGTGATCACATCTTTGTTGCCGGTGGTGGTGATGACGATATCAGCAGTTGAAGCTGCATCATCAAGGGTTACCACTTCAAAGCCGTCCATCGCCGCCTGCAAGGCGCAGATCGGGTCAACTTCGGTGACTTTCACGCGTGCGCCAGCGCCAAGAAGTGACTGTGCGGAACCTTTACCCACATCGCCGTAGCCGCAAACAACAGCCACTTTACCGGCCATCATCACGTCGGTGCCGCGGCGGATACCGTCAACGAGCGATTCTTTACAGCCGTATTTGTTGTCGAATTTCGACTTGGTGACGCTGTCATTGACGTTGATGGCAGGGAAAGGCAGCAAGCCTTTTTTGTGCAGCTGGTAAAGACGGTTGACACCGGTGGTGGTTTCTTCCGTCACGCCTTTGATGGCAGCGCGCTGTTTGGTGAAGAAACCTGGGGTTTCTGCCATGCGCTTTTTGATCTGGGCAAAGAAGTAGATTTCTTCTTCGCTCTGTGGGTTGCTCAGCACATCTTCGCCCGCTTCAGCGCGTGCGCCAAGCAGAATATACATGGTAGCGTCGCCGCCATCATCCAAAATCATGTTGGATGGTTCACCGTCAGCCCATTGGAAAATCTGGTCGGTATAGGTCCAGTATTCTTCCAGTGTTTCGCCTTTGATGGCAAAAACAGGCACACCGGTTGCAGCGATGGCAGCGGCAGCGTGATCCTGTGTCGAGAAAATATTGCATGATGCCCAGCGCACTTCAGCCCCAAGAGCTGTCAATGTTTCAATCAGAACAGCTGTCTGAATGGTCATGTGCAGCGAACCGGAGATGCGCGCACCTTTAAGAGGCTGGGTCGGGCCGAATTCTTCGCGCGCGGCCATCAGGCCCGGCATTTCAGTTTCTGCAATATCCAGTTCCTTGCGGCCCCAATCGGCAAGGCTGAGATCCTTGACGACATAATCTTGTTTGGCGGTCATCTGATAGCTCCGATGGCTGTTGATGTGTTTGATCTATTGCCTGCCGCTCTTAAGATTTCTCATCGGGATTGATGAAAGAGTGGCTAAGGCAAAATATTTTTCATGTCCTTTCACTAACAGATCATGACAAAATCCACAATGGGATATAAAGAAATCTTTATGCGTATATGTTGGTGTTTTTATCCTTATTGGTAAGTTTGTCCTAAAAAATATCTCTCATTTGGCTGTCACTTTTGATTGATCATTCCCATTGCCCTTAAACTTGGCTAATTGTCGCTTTATCCATGTTGCATATTGTTGCTGGTCATGAGTCCGGCAACAAATGCAGGTCATTGAAAAGGAATATGATAATGTCGGCTACGCGCCTCGAACTTCTGGCTAAAAAATCAGATACCAGCCTGCCGGTTTGGTTTGTTGCAAAAAACAAAGTGGAAGAGGCGGGCTTAAGCGCGAGTGCTGCGGCTTGGGCAAAGGCGCATGATTTTGATGGCGCGGCTGGCGCATTTCTGGTGGTTCCAAACGAAAAAGGTGCCATTGCAGGCGCTTTGTTTGGCATTGGCCAGCCTGATCGTGAAGGCCAAAACCGCATGCTTGCCGGTAAATTGTCATCGCTTTTGCCGGCAGGTGACTGGCACATTGAAAATCTTGAAAGCGATGCCACGCTGGCAGCGCTCAGCTTCTTGATCGGCGGCTATCAGTTTAACCGTTACCGCAAAGGTTCCACCAAGGGGCTCGTGCGTCTGGCTTTGCCGGAAGGTGCTGATCTGGCCGAGATCAACCACATTGCATCCGCAGTGACTTTAACCCGTGATCTGATCAATACGCCGACCAATGATATGGGGCCGGAAGCATTGGAACAGGCTTTGCGCGATTTAGGCGAAGCCCACGGCGCCAAGGTCAATGCGACTGTCGGCGATGCATTGCTGAAAAATAACTTCCCGATGATCCATGCGGTCGGGCGCGCTGGTGCGCAGGCGCCACGCCTTCTTGATCTGACATGGGGCAAGGAAACAGATCCGAAGGTTACTTTGGTTGGTAAGGGCGTTTGTTTTGATACCGGTGGTCTGGATATCAAAACCCCTGCCGGTATGCTGTTGATGAAAAAAGACATGGGCGGTGCGGCCAATGTGATTGGTCTGGCAGCGATGATTATGGCGGCAAAGCTGCCTGTTCGTTTGCGCGTGCTTATTCCGGCGGTAGAAAATGCCATTGCCGGTGATGCTTTCCGTCCGGGTGATGTGCTGACCAGCCGCAAAGGTCTGACTGTTGAAATCGGCAATACCGATGCCGAAGGCCGTCTGGTTCTGGCTGATGCTTTGGCGCTGGCTGATGAAGAAAAGCCGGAATTGCTGATTGATATGGCAACTTTGACCGGTGCAGCGCGTGTGGCGCTCGGGCCTGATCTGCCGCCTTTCTATACGCATAATGAAGAGCTTGCGGCTTCGGTAGCAAAATCGGCTTATCAGGTGGCTGATCCTGTCTGGCGTATGCCGCTTTGGGAGCCATATGAGAAGAAGCTTTCATCACGCATTGCCGATATGAACAATGTCACCACTGATGGCTTTGCCGGTTCTGTGACCGCTGCTTTGTTCCTGTCGCGTTTTGTTGAAAACAGTGCTCAGTGGGCGCATTTCGACATTTACGGCTGGACGCCGGTTGAAAAGCCGGAAGCACCCTTTGGTGGTGCAGCGCAAGTCATCCGCACCATCTATCAGGTGTTGTCGGATCGTTTCGGCAAAGCTTGAATCTAATCTATATTTGAAACTAGCCCGGCGGGCTCATTAACTTTAGCCCGCCGATTTGCTTGCGCAACCGGTAAAGACACGCTTTTATAGGGGCTATTCGTAACAAAGAGCTATCTTGATGCCGGTTGAGCTAAAACCACTGCAATCGCTGACCTTGCTGAAAAACCTTGCACTGACGCAGGTTCGTGATGACATGCATGATCTGACCACACGGCAGATGGCGATTTTACTGACAATTTATCTCGACCCGCCACCGCATACGGTGCGTGCTCTCGCGCAGCATTTGGGGGTTACTAAGCCGGTGATAACACGGGCTTTGGATAGTATGGGGGCTTTGGAGCTGGTTTCGCGTCATCGCGATGAAAAAGACCGTCGTAATGTGCTGATTAAGCGGACGGTGACAGGCGCACTTTATGTAGAAAGCTTAGGCGATCTGGTCATTAAGACGGCAAAAGAGTTGCCTTTATAAATTGCACTTTTAAAAGTTGAACAGGGTTGCGATTGCCTGAGGAATGAAGGCAAAGGATTCACTGCTGGCCGAAACCACCAGAACCGCGCTGATAATAGCAACAAATGTAAGCACGCCAATCAAGCAGAACTCCAGAACCGAAGCGCTTGAGCGGTTTTTTGCAAATCTGTTTAATAATCCAGGCATTTTCTTAAATCCCGCCTTTATGCGAACCTGGTATCCAATCTACTGCCTCAAAATTTTAATGATCTTAAAAAACAAGGTTAACAAATTGACTTGCGCGTTTTTTGTTGAGCCTTGGCTGTTGAGATAGAGGGTGACCATACGCATCTTCTGCGTTATGGCTTAAAATAAAGCTTTTTAATGATGAAGGTGATAAATGCCTGAATTACCTGAGGTGGAAACGGTTCGCCGTGGTTTGCAACCCTTCATGGAAGGGGCAAAAATTGAAAAAGTGCAGCAGAACCGCGCCGATTTGCGTTTTCCTTTTCCTGAAAAACTGGCCGACAAAATCACCGGACGGCGCATTGAAGCGCTGGGACGACGGGCAAAATATCTGACTATTCATCTGGAAGATGATCAGACGCTGATTTCGCATCTGGGGATGTCCGGTTCATATCGTATTGAAAGCGAAAGTGCTGAAAATCTGCCCGGACAGTTTACCCATGAGCGCTCCAAGAAAAGCGCGCATGACCATTTGATCTTCTCATTAATGAATGATGAGGGGCATAAGACCAATATTATTTATAATGATCCGCGCCGTTTCGGTTTTTTGGTGCTGGCGCAAACCAGCCGTCTGGATGAGCATCCTTTTCTGGAAAAGCTCGGGCTGGAGCCGACCGGCAATTTATTGTCGGGCGAATGGATGGATCAGGCTTTTACGGGCAAAAAAGCACCGCTGAAAGCTACACTTCTTGATCAGAGCCTGATTGCGGGGCTTGGCAATATATATGTTTGCGAGGCTTTGTGGCGCGCAGGGCTTTCACCACTGCGCAGTGCCGGTTCAATCACCACCAAAGGCGGTGCAGAGGCACGCCTTACCAATCAACTGGCAACCGATATTCGTGAAGTGATTGCCGATGCGATTGCCGCTGGTGGTTCAAGCCTGCGCGATTACCGGCAGGCCGATGGCGAGCTTGGCTATTTCCAGCATTCTTTCTCGGTCTATGGTCGTGAAGGTGAGCCTTGCCGCCGTGAAGGCTGTCATGGCACGATCGCCCGTGTCGTCCAAAGCGGGCGCTCGACCTTTTGGTGCGAAAGCTGCCAGCATTGAATGCAAATAAGATTAAGGTTCAAGAGGAGGAGATTGACCCGATGACATATCAGACCATCATCGTCGAAGCGCATGACAAGGTCGGGCTGGTAAAGCTGAACCGCCCTGAAGCGCTCAATGCTCTCAACAAACAATTGCTGGAAGAGCTGCGCGATGCGCTGGCGGCCTTGGAAGCAGATGATGCGATTGGTGTTATTGTGCTGACCGGTTCTGACAAAGCTTTTGCCGCTGGTGCTGATATTAAAGAGATGCAGCCGGTCAGTTTTGTTGATGCTTATATAAATGACATGTTTGCCGGCAATCAGCATCTGGATTATGTGCGCAAACCAGTGATTGCAGCCGTGGCCGGCTATGCGCTGGGTGGTGGTTGCGAATTGGCAATGATGTGCGATTTTATCATTGCCGCCGATAATGCCAAATTCGGCCAGCCGGAAATCACTCTTGGTATTATGCCTGGCATGGGAGGCTCGCAGCGCCTGACCCATTATGTCGGCAAGTCCAAGGCAATGGAAATGTGTCTGACTGGCCGTTTGATGGATGCTGAGGAGGCGGAGCGCTCCGGTCTGGTCTCTCGTATCGTACCTGTGGCATCTTTGCTTGATGATGCGATGAAGACCGCTCAGAAGATTGCCGGTTTTTCGCGCCCTTCCGTTTTGATGAATAAAGAGGCGGTCAATCGTGCTTATGAGGTCTCTCTTCATGAGGGCTTGCGGTTTGAACGCCGTCTTTTCCATTCGCTCTTTGCCTTGGAAGATCAGAAAGAAGGCATGAGTGCCTTCATTGAAAAGCGTAAACCGGACTTCAAGAATCGCTAAACAGGATGGAATCAGACAGGCAGAGCTTTATACGGGACAAGTTCTGCTCCTTTTATCAGGCGCTGAAATTCAAATATTTTGAATGAAAACAAGGGGCTGAAAGGCTTGAAACGCTATAAAACGGGTGTTTCTGTGCGCATATGGTCAGAATCTGCGTTGACGTTGATGGAAAGCTGATCTATAAGCGCCCCACGGTTCGGTGGCACATGTGCCGCCCTTATAGTTTTGTGCACGGCGGTTAATATTATAGACCCGCTGGATAGCTGACAGTAAAAAGAGAGGCATTTATGGCCAACACTCCTTCGGCCAAGAAAGCGGTGCGCAAGATTGCTGCCCGCACTGAAGTTAACAAGTCACGTCGTTCACGCGTGCGCACTTTCATCCGTAAGGTTGAAGATGCGATCCTCGCTGGTGACCAGACTGCAGCACAGGCTGCTCTGCTGGCCGCTCAGCCAGAGCTGATGCGCGCTGCAACCAAAGGCGTTCTGCATAAGAACACCGCATCGCGTAAAGTGTCACGTTTGACCAAGCGCGTTCAGGGTCTCTCAGCTTAATCGCTGCCAGATTTTGATACCAGTTTTGAAAAACCCGGCTGAAACAGCCGGGTTTTTTGTTATCTGCCTATGGGGGCGCTTTAAAGTGCTGACAGCTCGCGCCATTCGCGTCTCAGACACTGCGGGGTGGTGAAAATGATGCGATGCTGGTGCTAAGAAGCTGGGCTCTTGTTGCCCGCATTTGTGCTGGGCTGGCCAGCGTGAAATAGGACCCTCTCATCACCCTATTTTTTGCCCGCATCTATGAGTTTGGCTGCTTGTTGCCTGTGCTTGGATGCCTCCGACGATTCTTCATAAAATCAGAGGTGGCTGAAACTGTGCATCCTATCCTGCTGATATAGCTTTAATTTCCCTTGGAATCGGTCTTGAGAGCTAAAAATTCTGCGTAAGATTATTGCGTTTAAAGCACAAATATTCGTCAATAGTATCATATAGTTACAAGTTTAATCCACGCTTATCCACAGGCTTCGGACGGACTCGGAAGGGCTTTAGAGTCAAGCGAATAATTAATATTTTTTTTGCAGCAATTTTGGGGTGCAGAGTCGCAAATTTCGAAAAAATAAAATGCTATGAATCCAATGGTCTTACGCGGTTTTTACCCGATTCTCCCTGTCAAGATGCTCTTTTTGGTCATCCTCAGCTCTCTTAAAAATGCAAAATCTGGGCTTGCCCTTTTAGCAAAACCTTAGCTAATGTTTAGGCATCAACGGGGCGGGCTTCTGACCCAAGTTTAAGCAAATAAATATGAAATGAATGCTTCAGGTTCACAATCTGTCGGTGGCTTTTTGTGACCTTCATTTGAGTTGGGATTATACGGTTTACCGTTCATTAACCTTGAATAATCTTCGCTGGTCTCCACCGGCAAAGAGCGGTTGTTGAAAATCTTAATTCGGGCAATCAGCATGGTTGAAGAAGGAAATGTGAGTCGGTGATGTAACAGTTGCGGATTTCAGCTCTGACCTGGCAACAGGTTGTTTCTTTTAAAAAATAATGACAAGCGCCGGAAACGGCGCGCCGTAATGTGAAGGTAGATGAAGTGATGATGGTGACAGGCGACAAAGTGACGGCAGCGACGAATAATAATAACACGCATGCGGATTGTGGCACTGAAATCTCAGCTTCTCAGAATAATAATCAACAGATGATTGCAACAATTCATGATAGCGAAGCCGCGTTTGAGCGTCTGACCTCCAAGCTCAAAGCCCGCGTCGGTAGCGAAATTTATTCCAGCTGGTTTGGCCGCCTGCAATTGGACGATCTGTCCAAGAGCATTGTGCGTTTGTCTGTACCTACCGCTTTTTTGCGTTCTTGGATCAATAACCATTACACCGAGCTTCTGACCCAGCTTTGGCAGGAAGAAAACCCGCAGATCCTCAAAGTTGAGATCGTTGTGCGTGGTATGAGCCGTGTTGCCCGTCCGGCACCGGTGGTTGAAGTGGCTGTTGAGCCTCAGCCGGTTGAAACCCGCGCCCCAATGCGTGAAAAGATCGCTTTTCCTGTTGGTCAGCCAACCAATGAAAAGCGCGGTGCAGCACTTGCGATGGAAACCCCGTCATCCGGTTCGCAGGGTGCGGTTCTCGGTTCTCCGCTTGATCCGCGCTATACATTCGACAGCTTTGTTGATGGCGCTTCCAACCGCGTTGCTCTGGCTGCTGCCCGCACCATCGCTGAAGCCGGTTCCAGCGCTGTTCGTTTCAATCCTTTGTTTATCCATGCTTCCGTTGGTCTTGGTAAAACGCATCTTTTGCAGGCAATTGCCGCGGCTGCTATCCAGCGCCCTGAAAAGCCACGCGTCGTTTACCTGACGGCTGAATATTTCATGTGGCGTTTTGCAACCGCAATCCGTGACAACAACGCGCTTTCTTTCAAAGAACAGCTGCGTGATATTGATCTTCTTGTTATCGACGACATGCAGTTCTTGCAGGGTAAGTCGATCCAGCACGAGTTCTGCCATCTGCTCAACACTTTGCTTGATAGCGCTAAACAGGTGGTTGTTGCTGCTGACCGTCCGCCTTCAGAGCTGGAATCGCTTGATGTTCGCGTTCGCTCCCGCTTGCAGGGCGGTGTAGCGCTGGAAGTAGCAGCGCCTGATTATGAAATGCGCCTTGAAATGCTCAAGCGCCGTCTGGTTGCAGCGCAGGTTGAAGATTACACCCTCAATATTTCGGAAGAAATTCTGAGCCATGTTGCCCGTACCGTAACCGGCTCTGGTCGTGAACTTGAAGGTGCTTTCAACCAGCTCTTGTTCCGTCAGTCTTTCGAACCTGATCTTTCCATCGACCGCGTTGACGAATTGCTGGGTCATTTGACCCGCGCCGGTGAGCCAAAACGCATCCGCATTGAAGAAATTCAGCGCATCGTTGCCCGCCACTATAATGTGTCGAAGCAGGATTTGCTCTCGAGCCGCCGTACCCGCATCATCGTAAAGCCGCGTCAGGTGGCGATGTATCTGGCGAAAATGCTCACCCCGCGTTCCCTGCCGGAAATCGGCCGTCGCTTTGGCGGACGTGATCATACAACGGTTTTGCATGCTGTGCGTAAGATCGAAGATCTGGCCGGTGCCGACACCAAATTGGCGCAGGAATTGGAGCTGTTGAAGCGTCTGATCAACGATCAGGCAGCATAAAGCGGCTTTAAAAGCACAAGTTATCAACATAAAGCCCGCATATCCACGGTTGATGTGGTTGTGCGGGCTTGCTTTCTTGGCTAGTTTTCTGCCACTTTACTATCCCTTGGGGCGGTCATTCGCCCAGCCAGTCGCGCAAGGCTTGCGCTTCGTATGAAACGATGGTGCGGCGTCTTGTGTGACCAGAAGTCAGCGAGTTCGTTTATCATGCGTGTTACTCTGGAACGTTCCAATCTTCTGAAATCTCTCAACCATGTTCATCGTGTTGTGGAGCGCCGTAACACGATTCCTATTTTGTCCAACGTGTTGCTGCATGCCGAAGGCGGAAGCCTTGCGATGAAGGCAACCGATCTGGATTTGGAGATTAATGAAGCAACCGCAGCAATGGCTGAAGAAGCCGGCGCTACCACTGTCCCTGCCCATCTGCTTTATGACATTGTGCGTAAATTGCCTGATGGTGCCGAGGTGCAGCTTGCAACCAATCCTGACGGTAATTCGGTTTCGGTCATTTCCGGCCGTTCGTCTTTCCGTTTGCAGTGCCTGCCGCAGTCCGATTTTCCGGAACTGACAGCGGGAAGCTTCACCCATAGCTTTGTCATGAAGGCGCTGGATTTCAAACGTCTGATTGATCGCACCCAGTTTGCGATTTCAACGGAAGAAACGCGCTATTACCTCAATGGTATTTATCTGCATGCAATTGAAAGCGATGGTCAGCTGAAATTGCGCGCTGTTGCCACCGACGGTCACCGTCTGGCACGCGCCGAACTGGAAGCGCCAAGCGGTGCGGAAGGTATGCCGGGCATTATCATCCCGCGTAAAACCGTTGCTGAATTGCAGAAACTGGTGGATGCGCCCGATACAGATGTCACCATTGAATTGTCGGATGCAAAAATCCGCTTCACCATTGGTTCGATTGTTCTCACCTCAAAACTGATTGACGGTACTTTCCCTGATTATCAGCGGGTGATTCCATCCGGCAATGACAAGAAACTGGTGATTGACCGCCAGAATTTTGCTTCATCGGTGGATCGTGTTTCGACGATTTCGAGCGAGCGTGGCCGTGCGGTTAAACTGTCGATCAGCGATGGTCAGCTGACCCTGACAGTGAACAATCCGGATTCGGGTTCTGCGACCGATGAGCTGGCCGCTGATTATGATGCCGATCCGATTGAAATCGGTTTCAACTCGAAATATCTGCTCGACATTACCAGCCAGCTTTCCGGCACGGATGCCGTGTTCATGCTGGCCGATGCAGGCTCTCCGACAGTGGTGCGCGACACCGGTGACGAAGATGTTCTGTATGTCTTGATGCCGATGCGCGTATAGTTGATGATTTGAGCACGTCGGGTGATCATAAAGGCCGTCTGGACCGGGTTTCGGTCCGGCGGCTTAAGCTTAATAATTTTCGCAATTATGATGTGCTGAACCTGTCTTTAGGGGCAGGTCATGTGGTGCTGACGGGCGATAATGGCTCGGGCAAAACCAATCTTTTAGAAGCTGTTTCTTTTCTGTCGCCTGGTCGCGGTTTGCGCCGTGCGGCCTATGGTGATGTGTCGCGTCATGATGCGGCCGATGGCTTTGCCATTCATGCGACCTTGGAAAATGATCTTTATGGCGAGGCCGAAATCGGCACCGGCACGGCTGGCAACAATGCCGGTGAAGCAGGGCGGCGGGTGCGTATCAACGGTTCCACCACTGCTGCCGATGAATTGTTAAATTATGCCCGTATCTTATGGTTGACGCCGTCACAAGACGGGCTTTTTACCGGTGGCTCCGGTGATCGCCGCCGTTTTCTTGATCGGATGGTGCTGGCCATTGATACCGGTCACGGCAAACGGGTGGTGGATTATGAAAAATCCATGCGCAGTCGCAACCGTTTGCTGAGCGATGGTGTGAGTGATCCGCAATGGCTTGATGCGATTGAGAATCAGATGGCAGAACTTGCCATTGCTATTGCGGCAGCACGTGCCGAAATGATGCGTCTTATCAAAACCATGATTGAGCATATGCCGGACGATAGCCCGTTTCCGAAAGCGGATTGTTTTCTGGAAGGCACGCTGGAGCAGCGAATCGGGCTTGAGGCAGCCCTTGATCTGGAAGAAGATTTCCGTCGCAGTTTGCGCGACGGGCGGATGCGCGACAGAGCCAGCGGCCGCACACTTGATGGCCCGCACCGCACCGAGATGATTGTGCATCACCGACCAAAGCAAATGCCTGCGGCTTTGTGTTCGACAGGCGAGCAAAAAGCCTTGCTGATCGGCTTGGTGCTGGCTCATGCACGTTTGACAGGTGAGCTGTCACGCATGGCGCCGATCCTGCTCTTGGATGAAATAGCTGCTCATCTTGATACAGGGCGCCGTGCAGCGCTGTTTGGTATTCTGGATGATCTTGGCTGTCAGGCATTTATGACTGGCACTGACAGGGCTTTATTTGAAACTCTGCATGGCGACGCACAGTTCTTTCAGGTATCCTGCGGAGCATTGACCCCCTATAGCTGAGGCAAAAACTTGAGCAATTCCCCTTTTTCCGAATTGGAACTGGAGCGCTATGCGCGCCACATTATCATGCGGGAAATTGGCGGTGCGGGTCAGCAGAAATTAAAAAAAGCGCGTGTTCTGGTGGTCGGCGCAGGCGGGCTTGGTTCGCCAATCCTGCAATATCTGGCAGCCGCAGGGGTCGGCACGCTTGGGCTTGTCGATGATGACCATGTGTCACTTTCCAATTTGCAGCGGCAGATTATCCATGACACGGCTGCTATCGGTCAGCCGAAGGTGGAAAGTGCGCTGCGTTCTATTGCGCGGCAAAATCCGCATATATCGGTTGAAGCCCATTGCCTGCGCTTGAGCCATGACAATGCCAGCGCATTGATCGAAAATTACGATATTGTCGTTGATGGCTGCGATAATGCTGAAACGCGCTATATGCTGGCCGAAGTTTGTGAAGTGCTTGAGCGCCCGCTTGTTTCAGGTGCCATCGGCCGTTTTGACGGCACGGTTACGGTGTTGATGCCCTATGTAAAAGATGAGACAGGCAGGCTCAATCCGCGTTACCGGGATTTGTTTCCGGTGCCGCCGCCTGCAGGCTCAGTGCCTGCTTGCGCAGAGGCGGGTGTATTGGGTGTTTTGCCCGGCATTATCGGCTCATTACAGGCGATGGAAGTGATTAAACTCATTGCCGGCATTGGTGAACCGCTTGTCGGCAGGCTGCTGCTTTATGATGCTTTAGCCTGCCGTTTTGAAACCATTCGCTATAAGCGCAAGCTTTAATACTGATTATTGCGATCGACGATATTTTGCAAAGCTTCGCCGCGCTCGAAAGCTTCAATTTGCTCAATGATTGCCGGCACCAAAGCATTGGCCGAAGAGGCTGCCGCCGCATGCGGGGTGATGGTCACTTTCGGATGTGACCAGAGCGGATTGTCAGCCGGCAATGGCTCTTGCTGGAAAACGTCAAGCGTGACAGCGGACAACATGCCACGATCAAGCGCTGCCAGAATATCGGCTTCATTTTGCGAGCCACCGCGTCCGGCATTGATTAAAATAGGCGCGCCCAGCGGGCCTTCTTCTTTCATTTGCGCAAACATTGACATCGACAGCAGACCTTTAGTGTCTGGTGTGAACGGCAAAAGAGACACAAAAATATCAGCGGTTTTTAAAAATTCTTTGAAGCCTTCAGCCCCGTGATAGGTGGTGACACCATCAAGCTGGCGCTCACGACGGCTCCAGCCTGTAACATTGAAACCGATATTCATCAGTTTTTCTGCGGCATCGCTGCCAAGCACGCCAAGCCCCAAAATACCGACGGTCACTTCGTTGGCAGCTGGCTGGCGGCGGTCTTCGTGCCAGATTTTGTCGCTCTGCTGCTGGCGATAGCGCCCACCTAAACGATGATGGTCAAGCACCTGCCAAACGACATATTCAGTCATGCGCATGGTCAGATCAGGCGAGATAATGCGCACAATCGGCACATCCGGAATAAACGGATCATGAAAAACATGATCAACACCGGCACCCAGCGAGATGATCAGTTTCAGATTTGGCAGATCTTTCAGTGAGCCGGGCTGTTGTTTCCAAACGGCTGCATAATGCACATCCTTACGGTTGAAATCATCATCCGGCAAAACAATGCTTCTGTCTTTGGCTTTACCCGCAAAGCTTTCCTTCCAGATTGCCGGATCCCAGCTGGTGATTGAAAGCAGAATTTTGCCTGATTTTACGTCTTGCTCGCTCATTGATTAACTCCCCCCTTATCAGCAGTTTCCATATGAAAAGCTGCTGCCATCAGTGCTTTAGTATAATCCGTTTCCGGTTCAGAGAAGACTTTCTCTGACGGGCCATATTCCACCGCCTCGCCATTGCGCATCACCAGCACATCATTGGCCAAGGCGCGCACGACTTTCAGATCGTGGCTGATGAAAAGATAAGCCAGATTATGCTTGGCTTGCAAATCGCGCAGCAAATCCACCACCTGCGCCTGTACACTCATATCGAGTGCAGAGGTTGGCTCATCCAGCATAACGAATTTAGGATTAAGCACCATCGCGCGGGCTATGGCGATACGCTGGCGCTGGCCGCCGGAAAATTCATGCGGATAACGGAAGCGGACTTCCGGGTCGAGTTTCACTTCGCGCAAAGCGTCCACCACGCGTTGGTCGCGTTCGTCATGGTTAATTTTTGGCTCGTGTACCAGCAGGCCTTCAGAGATAATTTCACGCACCGGCATACGCGGGCTGAGCGAGCCAAACGGATCTTGAAACACAATCTGCATTTCACGGCGCAGCGGGCGCATATCGGCAAAGCTATATTGATTGATATCGCGGCCATCAAAACGAATATCGCCTTGGCTGGAAATCATACGTGAAAGTGCCAGCCCCAAAGTGGTTTTTCCGGAACCTGATTCTCCCACTACACCTAGCGTCTGACCGGCGCGCAATTCCACATTGATGCCATTGACGGCTTTGACATGGCCGACGGTCTTGCGCATGAAGCCTTTTTTAATCGGGAACCAGACTTTGATATCGCGCCCCTGCATCACAACTGGTGCCGATGTATCGGAGCGCGGTGGCATGCCCTTCGGCTCCGCAGCGAGCAGATGTTTGGTATATTCATGCTGCGGATTGGCAAAAATTTCAGCTGTCGGGCCGCTTTCAACGATTTTGCCCTTGGTCATCACGCAAACACGGTCAGCGATTTTACGCACAATGCCTAAATCATGGGTGATGAATAGCAGTGACATGCCTTGCGACTTTTTCAAGTCAGCCAGCAATTCAAGAATTTGTGCCTGAACAGTGACATCAAGTGCCGTGGTTGGTTCGTCGGCAATCAGCAATTTGGGTTTATTGGCGAGCGCCATGGCGATCATAACACGCTGACGCTGACCACCGGAAAGCTGATGCGGATAGGATTGCAGGCGCTTTTCAGGCTCGCGGATACCCACTTCACGCAACAGTTCCAATGTGCGTTCACGCGCTGCCTTATCGCTCATGCCCTGATGCATTTTCAGGATTTCGCTGATCTGTTTTTCAATCACATGCAGCGGGTTGAGCGAGGTCATCGGCTCCTGAAAAATCATGGTAATGTCGTTACCACGCACTTTTCGCAATTCCGCTTCCGGCATGTTTAACAGGTCTTTGCCTTCAAAGAAAACCTTGCCGCTTGGATGGCTTGCCGGCGGATAAGGCAATAATTTAAGCACGGATAAAGCGGAAACAGATTTACCCGAACCGGATTCGCCCACCAATGCCACGGTTTCGCCTTTGCCGATTTCAAAGGAAACATGATCGACGGCAGTATGCGAGCGGCCTTCCTGATGAAAGGCAACCGAGAGGTCTTCAACGGATAATAATGGTTGCTTATGGCTCATTGAAACGACTTTCGCGGGTCAAAAGCATCGCGTGTGGCTTCACCAATAAAGATCAGCAGCGACAGCATGACAGAGATGACGGCAAAGCCGGTGATACCAAGCCAAGGGGCTTGCTGGTTATTTTTGCCTTGTGCCAGCAACTCACCTAAAGAGGCAGAGCCGGGCGGCAACCCAAAGCCTAAGAAATCCAGTGAAGTGAGGGTGGTGATCGAGCTGTTCATGATAAAGGGCAGGAAGGTCAGTGTTGCCACCATTGCATTGGGCAGCAAATGCCGCCACATGATGGTCAGGTTGGAAACGCCCAAGGCGCGCGCAGCATTGACATATTCAAAGTTGCGGGCGCGTAAAAACTCGGCACGCACCACGCCGACAAAAGCCACCCATGAAAAAAGCAGCATAATGCCCAGCAGCACCCAGAAACCGGGCGGCAGGATAGCCGCAATAATCAGCAGCAGATAAAGCACCGGAATGGACGACCAGATTTCGATGAAACGCTGGAATAATAGATCAACCCAGCCGCCAAAATAACCCTGCACCGCACCAGCGGCAACACCGATAACAGCGGAGGCAGCCGTGAGGACAAGGCCGAAAAGCACTGAAATGCGGAAGCCGTAAAGGGCACGCGCAAACACATCACGCGCCTGATCGTCAGTGCCAAACAGGTTCATATTGCCAAAGGTGCAATTGGGATCATCAACGCCCAGCGGATAGCGCTGGCAGCGCTCTTCTTTGCTGTAAAGCCAGAAGGGTTTTGAAGGGGCGGCTTGCGGGATGGCATCATTGACGGTGCGGTAGGAATAGCGGATTGGCGGCCATAAAGCCCAGCCATTGCTGCTTATTTCATCCTGAATGACCGGATCACGATAATCGGTGACCGCATAAAAACCGCCGAATTTTTCTTCCGGATAATCGATGAGCACAGGTGCTAATAATTCCCCCTTATAGGAGACGAGAATAGGGCGGTCATTAGCGATCAGTTCGGAGCAAAGGGCAGCAATCAGCAGGAACGAAAAAATCCATAAAGAATACCAGCCCCGACGATGCGCCTTAAAATTGCGCCAGCGCCGCTGGTTGAGCGGGGATAAAAAGGCACGTTTTACGGGCTTCGGCTCAGTGGAAACAACATCTGTCATCACACATCCCTCCGCTCAAAATCAATACGCGGATCAATCCACGTATAGGTCAGATCGGACAGCAGGCTGACAAACAGGCCAATGAGTGAAAAGATGAAAAGTGTTGCAAAAACCACAGGATAATCACGGTTAAGAATGGACTGGTAGCCAAGCAGGCCAAGTCCGTCGAGGGAGAAAATGGTTTCGATCAGCAAGGAACCGGTGAAAAAGGCCGAGATAAAGGCACCAGGAAAACCGGCAATCACAATCAGCATCGCATTACGGAAAACATGGCCGTAAAGCACCTGACGCTCATTAAGGCCTTTGGCGCGGGCTGTGGTGACATATTGCTTGCGGATTTCTTCCAGAAAAGAGTTTTTGGTCAGCAAAGTTGTGGTGGCAAAAGCCGAGAGTACAAGCGCTGTGACCGGCAATGCCATATGCCAGAGATAATCGGCGATTTTGCCAAAAAGGCTTAACTGGTCAAAATTCTCGGAGGTGATGCCACGCAGCGGAAAGAGGTCGAAGAATGAGCCGCCCGCAAACAGCACAACCAGCAAAGTTGCAAACAGAAAGCTTGGCACAGCATAGGCAACAATCACGACAGCACTTGTCCATGTGTCGAAACGCGAGCCGTCTTTGAGCGCTTTGCGGATACCGAGCGGTATGGAAATTGCATAAGAAAGGAAGGTCAGCCACAGCCCCAATGAGATGGAAACCGGCATTTTTTCCTTAATATAATCAAGCACGCTGATATCGCGGAAATAGCTGGTGCCGAAATCAAAGCGCATATAGTTCCACAGCATCTGGCCAAAGCGTTCCAATGGCGGTTTGTCAAAGCCGAACTGCTTTTCCAGACTGGCGATAAATTCCGGATCAAGTCCTTGGGCACCGCGATATTTGGAACTGGAGGGGCTTTCAAAACTATTACCCTGATTCATGTCGCCGCCACCGCCTGAAAGACGGTCTAATGCGTCGCCACCTTGTCCGGATAATTGCGCAATCACCCGCTCTACCGGCCCGCCTGGTGCAAATTGCACAACGGCGAAAGAAATTGCCATAATCCCCAGCATGGTCGGGATCATCAGCAATAAGCGGCGTAAAATATAGGCACCCATTTATTCGCCTTAACTGTTGGTTGATGTCGCGGTACATGAAAATATGCACCGCGCATCCTATCTCGTCTTCAATTTTCTTTTATGCGCTCATGGCAAAAAGAAAAGCAACTCATCGGCTCAGTGTAAGCCTTATTCGTTTCCTTTTGGTTGTTAAGGCCGTTAATTGTTTTTTTGTGGCAAAATCCACCATGAGAAAGGATCAATACCGGCATAATCCGGTTGTTTTTCCGGAATACCGAATTTGTTCCAATGAGCGATATTGATAGTTTCTGAATACCATTGCGGCACAACATAGTAGTTCCACAGAAGCACACGGTCGAGCGCATGGGTTGCGGCCACCAGCTCGTCGCGGTCTTTGGCATAAATGACAAAATCAATAAGCTTGTCGATTGCCGGATTTTTGATGCCGGAATAATTGCGGCTGCCTTTGAAATCGGCTGATTTTGTACCCCAAAAATCACGTTGTTCGTTGCCCGGCGAATATGACTGCGCAATGATCGTGGACATCACATCATAGTCAAAATCATTGATGCGCGCCTGATATTGGGTGGCATCAACAATGCGGATAGAGGCATCAATACCGACACGGCGCAGATTGCTGATATACGGATTGAAGATGCGCTCATCGGTCTGGTCTTTGCCTAAAAACTCGATTGTGAAGGTCTGACCGGCGGCATTTTTCAACTTCCCGTCTTTCGGTGTCCAGCCCGCTTCGGCAAAGAGATTGATCGCTTCGCGCAGATATTCGCGTGTTTTTTGCGGTGTATCAAAAACCGGAAGCTTGAACTCTTGCGTGAAAACTTCAGCCGGAATTTCTGCACGTACGGTTTCGAGGATTTCTTTCTCACGCCCTTCCGGCAGGCCGGAAGACGCTAAATCAATACCGGCAAAATAGCTATTGATGCGCTTATACTGGTTAAAAAACATCATGCGGTTGGCGGATTCAAAATCGAACAATAATGTAAGCGCCTGACGCACTTTGATATTATTGAACTTCTCTTTGCGACTATTGAGGAAATAGCCCTGCATACGGCCGAAAGAGTGAATTTCGAAGCTTTTTTTGACGACATCGCCCCGTTCAGCGGCCGGAAAATTATACTGTTCCGCCCAACGCTGCGCTCTGTTTTCCAGACGGTAATCATAGATGCCGCCCTTTTTAAAGGCTTCCCATGTTGCGTCTTCACTGAGGAAATATTCGTATTTGATACGATCAAAATTATTGCGGCCGACATTTACAGGCAGGTCTTTGCCCCAGTAATCATCAACGCGCGACCAGATAATCGTTTTGCCCGGAACGGTGCTTTCGATTTTATAAGCGCTTGATCCTAATGGTTTTTCTAATGTCGGTCGGGTAATGTCACGCGGCTTGCCATTAGCATCTTTACCCTCCCACCAATGTTTTGGCAGGACAACGAGCTGGCCTAAAATCTGTGGCAATTCGCGATTGTTTTTCTGCGAGAAGGTAAATTTCACCTCGCGCTCGCCGGTCTTTTCAGCTGAAACCACATCACCGTAATATTTATTATACATAGGTGATTGTTTCTTCAAAAGATCAAAAGACCAGATCACATCCTCAACGGTGATCGGCTGGCCATCGTGCCAGCGGGCTTTTTCGTTGAGCCTGAACTTCACCCATGAAAAATCATCCGGATATTGAGTGGCTTCGGCAATCAGCGGATACATGGTCGAGCCCTGATCAAGGGCATCGGTCATTAATGTATCGTATAATAAACCGCCGCCAAATTCGACCAGACCGGCAGCTGGCACACCTTGCACCACATAAGGGTTGAGGCTGTCATAGCTGCCGACGCCCACTTGGTTGAGCGTGCCGCCTTTAGGCGCATCAGGGTTCACATAATCATAGCGGGTAAAATTGTTGGCGTGCGCAGGTTCTCCGGTCAGGCTGGTTGCCGTGCGCCATTGCGGCTCATCTGCATATGAGAGTGCGATTGTTCCTGCCCAAACCGCAATGACGGTAGCACCGATCCCCAATAGCCGCATCAAAACGCCTCCATGATTATTGAACTCAGCATTGAGAACAACTTATTGAATTTTGTGGAGGAATAAAGGTCTTCTATGCACAAACTATGCGCAAATAAAAAAAGCCGGATCAAATGATCCGGCTTTTTAAGTCAAACGTGTTTATTTTAGTTGGCCGGAGCTGGCGCAGGCGCTTCCTCAGCTGGCTTTTCTTCGGCAGGTTTTTCTTCTGCCGGTGCAGCTGGTGCTGGCTCTTCTTTAGCTGGTTCTTCAGCCGCCGGAGTTTCAGCCGGAGTTGCATCAGGTGCTTCTGCTGGCTTTTCTTCGGTTGCTGGTGCAGCCTCAGCCGGAGCTTCTTCAGCAGGTGCAGCATCCGCACTTGGCATCGGCACTGGTGTGTCGGCAAGAGTTGCAAGGAAAGCGATCAGATCAGCGCGTTCATTGTCTTTCTTATCACCGGCAAAGCCCATGCTTGTGCCTTTGATGAAGCCTTTAGGTGAGGTGAGGAACTTGTTGAGGTGGTCAAAATCCCACTTATTGCCGCCAGCGGCAAATTCTTTCATCGCAGCCGAATAGCCGAAACCGTCAACTGAAGCAGCCGGACGGTTTACAATGTTGTAAAGGTTTGGACCAACCTTGTTGGCGCCGCCTTTTTCATTGGTATGGCAAGCAGCGCAACGCTTGAAAACGTTCTGGCCGCGCTCTGCATCAGCTGTTTGCAACAAGGTTGCGATAGAAACTTCTTCCTTCTCTGGCGCGCCGCCACCGGCAGCCGGTGCTCCTCCATCAGCAACTTCAATCGCAAAACCGGCTTGTTCCGGTGCTGGCGAATGAAACAGCGAATCAGAAAGAAGGCTTGTTGTCATGACAACAAAAACAGTGGCCAGAAGGGCCATGAAAAATTTGTTAGCTCGGCTTGAATTCATCTGTGGTCAGCGCTCCTCTATCATAACGCTTTCCAAAGCCGGCTTTAAAGACCTCATTTGGAAGGCAAACATCGTTATAAAATCCCCGCATTGGGCGGGAAACTAGGGCTTTTACTTCTTTCTTGCAACACTTATAAGGGGTGCAACACCCGTGACGTTTTGACACTTTATCAACAATGTCCGGCAATCCTGTCTGTTCTGTTCAATTTCTAACGTAAGTTGAAGACCATGAAAACCTTGACGATAATTCCTGCAAGAATGGGTTCCACCCGTTTGCCTGGTAAGCCTTTGGCCGATATCTGCGGCAAGCCGATGATCGTGCATGTGGCAGAGCGCGCCCATGCGGCTAATCTCGGGCGCACTGTTGTTGCAACCGATAGTCCTGAGGTTTTACAGGCGGTGCAGGCGCATGGGCTGGAAGCTGTCATGACACGCAGTGACCACGAATCGGGTTCTGATCGTATTTATGAAGCGCTGCAAACGCTTGATCCTGATGGTCTGGTGGAAGCGGTTATCAATGTGCAGGGCGACCTGCCAACGATTGAAGCCGAGCTGATTATCAAGGCTTTGGCGCCATTGCATGACGGGGCTGTCGATATTGCAACTCTGGGTGTCGAAATTACAGAAGAATCAGAAAAAACCAATCCGAATGTCGTGAAGATTGTCGGCTCTCCGCTGGCACAAGAGAATCGCTTGCGCGCCCTCTATTTCACCCGTGCGACAGCACCGTGGGGCGAGGGCCCGCTTTATCACCATATCGGACTTTATGCTTATAAGCGCGCCGCTTTGGAGCGCTTTGTCTCTTTGGGGCGTTCCTATTTAGAACAGCGGGAAAGCCTTGAACAATTGCGCGCACTGGAAAATGGTATGCGCATTGATGTCGAACTGGTCAGCGGCCAACCTTTAGGCGTTGATACTCCGGCAGACCTCGACCGCGCCCGCGAGATGATCGCTAAAGCGCTTTAATTTTAATTATAGAAAGCATTCCAAATGACACAGACGGCTGTGAAAACGAATCGTATTTCATTTCAGGGGGAAGCAGGCGCCAATTCTGATACCGCCTGCCGTAATATGTTTGAGTTTATGGAGCCACTGCCGTGCCCGACATTTGAGGATGCTTTTAATGCGGTGGAAAGCGGTGCGGCTGATCTGGCGATGATCCCGATCGAAAACACGCTGGCTGGCCGCGTGGCTGATATTCATTATCTGCTGCCATTGGCCGACATGCATATTGTCGGCGAATATTTTCTGCCAATCCATTTTCAGCTGATGGTCTTGCCGGGCACTAAGCGCGAAGACATTAAAAGCGTGCACAGCCATGTGCATGCACTGGGACAATGCCGTAAGGTTATCCGCGATAATGGCTGGAAACCGGTGATTGCCGGTGACACAGCCGGTGCTGCCCGCATCGTGTCGGAAGCAGGGGATAAGTCAATGGCAGCGCTTGCACCGCGCTTGGCGGCTGATCTTTATGGATTGGATATTCTGGAAGAGAATGTCGAAGATTCTGATAATAACGTCACCCGTTTTGTCGTTTTGTCGAAAACCAAAAAATGGGAACCGCGCCCGACAGACGACACCCGCATCATGACCACTTTTGTGTTCCGTGTGCGCAACGTGCCGGCTGCTCTTTATAAGGCGCTCGGTGGTTTTGCGACCAATGGCGTGAACATGACCAAGCTGGAAAGCTACCAGATCGGCGGCGCTTTTACGGCGACACAGTTTTATGCGGATATTGAAGGCCATCCTGAAGATCGTTCCGTGCGCTTGGCACTGGAAGAACTGGGCTTCTTCACAACGGAAATACGGATTTTAGGCGTTTATCGCGGCTCTGATTTCCGCGATACAGTTGCCCTTCCGGCAGAATAATAATCAAAGAGAGCCGGTTTATCCGGCTCTTTTTTATTTATGTGTCCAGACTGGCCCAAGCGGCAATCAGATGGCTGGCAATTGCATTTTTCTGCGGTGTGATCAGCCCGTCAGGATGGGTGCCTGCAAGCATCAGGCGAACTTCATCGCGTGAAAACCAGCGCCCGTCTTCTAATTCGCTCAAATCGACGGTGAAATCATCGGATAAGACTTCCGCGTGGCAACCGATCATCAGGGAATAAGGAAACGGCCAGGGCTGGCTGGCATAATAGCCGACCCGCCCGATATTAAGCCCCATTTCCTCTGCGCTTTCACGGCGCACCGCTGCTTCAATCGTTTCGCCCGGCTCAATGAAACCGGCAAGCGATGAATAGGTGAGTGGTGCAAAATGCGGGCTGCGTGCCAAAATACATTTGTCACCACGCACCGGCAGCATGATCGCCACCGGATCGGTGCGCGGGAACATTTCCGTGTCACAGGCATCGCAAGTTCGCTTAAAACCACCAGCACGCATAGAGGTTTTTTGTCCGCAACGCCCGCAGAACTGGTGGTTTTTATGCCATGCATCAAGGGCAATCGCTTCTGCCATCGCGCCGGTCATGTCGTCGGGCAGAATATTGTCGACATAGATGCTGCGATAGGGAATGGCTTTGAGCGGTTCGCTCAAGGTTTCAGTGTTGATCTGTGCCGTGACAGCCAGCACGGAATAACCATCCTGCAAGCCTAATAAAATGGCATTGTCCAGATCAGGCTGAAAGTCCTGTGCCTTTTCAAGGCTGAAAAGAGCATTTGGATTGGCGAGGTCTGAATAATCCAGCACCAGCTTGCCGCCTTCCAGCACCATCAGACGCGTGTCGCTTTGTGCCAAAGCATCATGGCTTGCCGTATCGCTGCGCTTTTCTGATTGGCGATCAATGCGATTGCCGGCAAAGCCGACCAGTTTGCTCGGTTCATTATCCGGCAATTGAAACAAGGGAAGGGACATGCGCTTGGCTTTTAATGGTTGATTGGAAAAATTATAAAGTGTTGCGGATTTTCTCGATGAGGTTTTTCGCTTCGCTGTCGCTATAGGCAATACGAACACCATGCCCCCAGACGGGGCCCGGCCAGCCGGCATCACCTTCATTGCGCGCGATGACATGGCAATGGAGCTGGCGAACAATATTGCCAAGCGCGCCGGTATTGATCTTGTCGCAGCCGGTGACGTTTTTCAGCGCTTTGGCCACCATGTCTGATTCGAATGTCAGCATGGTCTGATCGAGCGGCGTTAAATTGAAAAGCTCGGTCAAATCAGGGCGACGCGGGATCAGAATCAGCCACGGCCAGCGTTGATCATTCATCAACCGCAGGTCACAAAGACCAAGCGACATGACGGGAAAAGTGTCGGCATTAAGCCTGTCATCGAGAGCGAACTGTTTCATAATGCAATCAATAACAGTTTTTTTTGAACATGGCTTGCTTTTTGTAGCCGAATTGACGATATGAACCTTGGGAGGTTGGTGGTGGACGAGCCACTCGCCAACCGGGTCAGGTCCGGAAGGAAGCAGCCCTAACGAGCAAGGCACGGGTCGCCGTGCCAGCCTCCCACCTTTTCCTTTCTCTTTTTCTTGTGCGGGACACATCTTGTGTATTGGCATCGCAGCTTCAAACTGTGTTAAGCTTTCAATACTCGCCCGAACAATTGATGAAGATACGAGCGAACAGATAACGGAAGGGTCTTGAATGGACACGACATCCGCAGACGGCGCTTATCGCGTTCTGGCTCGAAAATACCGCCCGCAAAACTTTGATGATCTCATTGGCCAGGAGCCAATGGTGCGCACCCTTTCCAATGCGTTTGAAACATCACGCATTGCGCAGGCATGGATGCTGACAGGGGTTCGCGGTGTCGGTAAGACCACAACTGCCCGTATTTTGGCGCGTGCGCTTAATTATCAGTCTGACAGTGTTAATCAGCCGACCATTGATCTGAGTGTTCTGGGCGAACATTGTCAGGCGATTATGGAAGGCCGTCATGTCGATGTGATCGAGATGGATGCCGCCTCGCATACGGGTATTGATGATATTCGCGAAATTATCGAGCAGGTGCGTTACCGTCCTGTCTCTGCGCGTTACAAAGTCTATATCATCGATGAGGTGCATATGCTCTCCACGCAGGCTTTCAACGGCCTGCTGAAAACATTGGAAGAGCCGCCGCCGCATGTGAAATTTATCTTTGCGACCACAGAAATCCGCAAAGTGCCGATCACGGTTCTGTCGCGCTGTCAGCGCTTTGACCTGCGCCGTATCGAATCGGGCACTTTGGCCAAACATTTGCGTAAAATCGCCGGTCTTGAGCAGATCGATGTGGATGATACGTCGCTTGCGATGATTGCGCGCGCTGGTGAAGGTTCGGTGCGTGATTCGCTGTCGATCTTCGATCAGGCTATTGCCCATGGCAGCGGCAAGGTGGAGCCGGATGCGGTTCGCGCCATGCTGGGGCTTGCCGACCGTGCGCGTATTATCGACCTGTTTGAAATGTTGATGCGCGGTGATGTGGCCGGTGTCTTGAAAGAGTTCCGCGCCCAATATGATGTGGGTGCCGACCCTTCTGTCGTGCTGACGGATCTGGCGGATTTCAATCATCTGGTGACACGTCTGCGCTTTACGCCGGATATTGCCGATGATGCGTCGATCTCGGAAGATGAGCGCAGCCGTGGCCGTGATTTCTCTAGCCGTCTTTCCATTCGTGTTTTGTCACGCACATGGCAGATGCTGTTGAAGGGCATTGCGGAAGTAGAAACCGCACCGCGTCCGGTACAGGCTGCCGAAATGTTGCTGATCCGTTTGGCACATGCCGCTGATCTGCCAACATTGGATGAAGCTTTGAAGGACTTGCAAAGCGGTGATCATAATCCGCGGGGGATAAGTTCATCAGCGCCATCATCAGGTGGCGGAAGTGGCGGCGGCGGTCATCAGGCACAGGCTGTGTCTGGCATGGTCATGGCGCAAAGCAATGGCGGTGGTGCGGCACTTACCAGCCATGGTGCTGCCGCACTTAGCAATCATGGCGCTGCCGCGCCAGTCATGCGTCTGGTGGAAAGCACACCCGAACCGGCACAGCAAAGAATTCAACAGCCTGAAATCGAAACCGCACCGGCTGTTTCGCTGAAAAGTTTGGAAGATATTGTTGCACTCGCCGATCAGCATCGTGATGTGCAGTTCAAAATCCTTGTCAAAACCTATGTGAAGCTTTCCAGCATTGCACCGGGGCGCTTGGAAATTGGCCTAACCGATGATGCACCTAAAAGCTTGGCCAGCGATATTTCGCAAAAGCTGCTGAGCTGGACAGGTGTGCGCTGGGTTGTCACGGTTGCGCGTGATGTGGAAGGTAAAACCGTTGCACAGGCAGAAACAGAGCGCCGTGAAAATCTGGTAACCGATGCGCGCGCTGATCCGGATGTTGCGGCCATTCTTGCAGCCTTTCCGGGGGCAAAAATCACCGATGTGCGCATTTCAGCACCGGAAAATTCCGATCTGGATATTGATATAGACGCAGACCTCATCGATATATCTTCGGAAGACGATGAATAATCGATCAGTTTGATTTGGCGTATAAGGCTATGTTCTTATGCGTTGTGAACAGGAGTAATTCTTATGCGTGACATGCTTGGCATGATGAAACAGGCGAAAGAAATGCAGGCTAAGATGAAAGTCATGCAGGAAGAAATCGCCAATCTGGAAACCACTGCAAGCTCCGGCGGCGGTCTGGTTTCTGTGACCCTTTCCGGCAAAGGCACTTTATCGGCGCTTAACATCGATCCTTCATTGATGAAGGAAGGCGAAGGCGAAATTCTGGAAGACCTGATCATTGCCGCACACAATGATGCCAAGGCAAAGCTGGAAGCGCAAATGGCTGAAAAGACCCAGGCTCTCACTGCTGGTCTGCCAATTCCTCCAGGCTTCAAACTGCCGTTCTGATTAGCTAAAATATGCGGCAGTGCAAAAAATGTGCTGCCGTTTTCATGTCTCCTCATTGATTGCATAAACCATGTCCAAACGTATTGCCGGCCCCGAAATCGAACGCTTGATTCAGTTATTGGCACGGGTGCCGGGGCTGGGGCCACGTTCGGCACGTCGCGCTGCTTTGCATCTGATTAAGAAAAAAGAAGCTTTGCTGGTGCCGCTTGGTGGCGCCATGCAGGAGGCTGCCGAAAAAGTTCGTGTCTGCCACACATGCGGTAATGTCGATACGGCGCAGCCTTGCACCATTTGCACCGATCCGCGCCGTGATCCGTCCGTATTGATCGTGGTGGAAGATGTGTCTGATCTGTGGGCATTGGAGCGTGCTGGCACGATGAATGTCGGCTATCATGTGCTGGGCGGGCGTTTGTCACCGCTTGATGGTATCGGCCCTGATGATCTCAATATTCGCACATTGGTGGAGCGCGTATCCGAAGGTGTGATTAAGGAAGTTATTCTGGCGGTGAATGCCACCGTCGAAGGACAGACCACCGCGCATTATATCACCGATCAGCTTTCCGGTTTTGAAGTGAAGGTCACACGTCTGGCACATGGTGTGCCGGTGGGTGGTGAGCTTGACTATCTGGATGAAGGCACGCTGTCGGCGGCACTGCGGGCACGTACCAGTTTTTAGTGAAATTCAGCAAAAAAGGTTCAAATTTATGCAAAATCGCTGCTATTTTTTCAAAGTTTTGCTGCGATTTACCGTGTTTTTGAGTGTTTTTTTGATGTTTTTTGCACATTTTGGTGCTGCTCAGGCGCAAAATAATCAAGCCGCCACTGAAAAAGCTTTTCAGAATTGGCTCGTCAAAGACCTGTGGCCGGAAGCGCAAGCCGCAGGTGTTTCGAGCGGCACTTTCAATAAAGCCTTTGCTGATGTGAGCATCAATTGGAAGCTGCCGGATCTGGTTATTCCGGGTACAAAGCCGACAACGCCTAAACAACAGACACAGGCAGAGTTCGGCGCACCAGCCAATTATTTTAACGCCAAAACCATGCAGCAATTGACCCAAGGCGGGCAGGCGCGGCTGAAACAATATGCCTCTGTGCTTGGGGCTATTGAGAAGCAATATGGCGTTCCAAAACAAACCTTGCTGGCGGTTTGGGGGCGTGAATCCGGCTTTGGCGGGGTGAAAATCCCTTATAATGCTTTTGAAGTGCTGGGCACCAAAGCCTTTATGGCAACGCGTAAGGACATGTTCCGCAAAGAGCTGATTGCAGCGCTGCAAATTGTTGAGCGTAGGCTTATTGATACAAATGCCATGAAAAGCTCATGGGCTGGCGCATTAGGTCAGCCGCAATTCATGCCGAGTTCTTACCTGCAACATGCGGTGGATTTTGATGGCGACGGCAAACGCGACATCTGGAATTCTGTGCCGGATACGCTTGGCTCAATCGCCAATTATCTGCACCATTCAGGCTGGCAGCGCGGAAGGGACTGGGGCTTTGAAGTGGATGTGCCGGCAAGCCTTTCCTGCTCGCTGGAAGGCCCCGATCAGGGCAAGAGCATTGCTGAATGGGCGCGTCTTGGCATTAAACGTGTGAACGGCAAAGCCTTTCCGGCCAATGAGTTAAAAGGTGAAGGTTTCTTGCTGATGCCTGCTGGCCGGCATGGCCCCGCCTTTATCGTGACACCGAATTTTTATGTGCTGAAAGCCTATAATATGAGCGATCTCTATGCCTTGTTTATCGGGCATGTCGGTGATCGTATCGCTTATGGTGCTGATAATTTTAAAACCTCTTGGGGGCCGGTCGGGCATATGTATCGCTCCGATGTGGCCTCTATGCAGAAGAGACTGCAAGGGCATGGTTATGATGTCGGCAATCCTGATGGCTTGGCCGGTTTTAAAACACGCCGTTCCATTGGTCTTTGGCAGAGCAAAGCAGGCTTGCAGCCAACGTGCTTCCCCGATCAGGCTCTGCTGAAGCAAATACGCTAAAGTGTTAGGGCAATAAATCAATCAAGGCTTGCGCGGCTTTGGTGCGATAGCGCTCTTTATGCGAAACCAGTAAAAACTGACGCTGTGGCAGTGCTATGGCAATCCTGATCAGTCGTCCGGATAAGAGATGCGGTGCTGCGGCCAGTTCAGAAATCACCGTTGCATAAACACCCGATTGCACCGCAGAACAAACAGCCTCATTGGAAGGAAGTTCCAGCGCGATTTTCAGTTGTTCAGGTGCAAAACCTTGCGCACGCAAAGCATCTTCATAAACGGCTCTGGTGCCGGATCCTTCCTCACGCAAAATCCATTGTCCGTCTTGCACAAGATCGGCAAAACCAGCTGGCGGATGGGTAATCCATGGATGGTCTTTGCCAACCACCAGAACAAGCTGGTCTTCACCCACACGTTTTATATTTAAGCTCGGTTCATGGATCGTGCCTTCAACAAAGCCTAAATCGGCAATGCCTTCGCGCGTGGCCTCGGCGACACTATGGGTATTGCCGATATGCAGTGCCACATTGATGGCCGGAAAAGCAGCTTTGAAGCGGGCAAGTAAAGGCGGCATCCAATAGCTGGCAATGGTTTGGCTGGCAAAAATAGAGAGACTGCCGCGTTTTAATCCGCCGAGTTCCGACAGGGTCAATTCGGCTGCACGGGCACGCGCCAAGGTGGCGCGCGCTTCATCCAGAAAAATCCGCCCGTCATCGGTTAGTTCAATACGGCGGCCAATCCGGTTGAAGAGGGTGGCGCTATAGCGATCCTCTAATGTGCGGATGGCGGAACTGACAGCCGAAGGCGTCAGATGGAGTTCACCGGCCGCTTGGGTCAGATGTTCTTTCTCTGCAACTGCAATAAAAATGCGGAGCTGTTCCAGTGTCATTACATTACCATCATTCGATTTAACCGAATAAATCATGCCATATAATGAAATGGATTGAACAGATCATTTGTTGCATAAAGTGAGGAAAATAATTCTCGAAGTGTATGGCAATGACAGAAAAATTAAACGCATTTGTTGAAAAAAACTGGCGGGGTGTGCTGCTGAGCAGCGCTGTGGCGCTGGTAGCAGTTGGTCTGGAAATGATCGAAGCTGAAATTTTTGGCCGTGCTTGGCTTGAGGCGCTGGTGCTGGCAATTTTGCTCGGTACTGTCATCCGCTCCACCATACGGCCATCGGCGAAATTTACGGGCGGCATTAATTTTTCCGCAAAAATGCTGCTGGAAATTGCCGTGGTTTTGCTTGGTGCATCAATCAGCACATCGGCCATTGTTGCTGCTGGTGCCGGCTTGATTACCGGTATTGCAGCGGTTGTTATGCTGACGATTGCGGTGAGCTACGGCATCGGGCGCTTGTTACGTTTGCCCTCGAAAATGGCAATGCTGGTTGCTTGCGGTAATTCGATTTGCGGCAACTCAGCTATTGCCGCTGCGGCGCCTGTGATTGAGGCTAAAAGCGATGATGTGGCAGCATCTATTGCATTTACAGCTATTCTGGGCGTGGTGGTTGTGCTGTTATTGCCATTGCTGGTGCCGCTTTTTGATATGTCTTTCACCCAATATGGCGTGATGGCTGGTTTGACTGTTTATGCAGTGCCACAGGTTTTGGCCGCCACAGCCCCTGTGAGCGCGTTGAGCCTGCAATTGGGCACATTGGTCAAGTTGGTGCGTGTTTTGATGCTGGGGCCGGTTATTCTCGTACTGGCGCTCATCTATGGTAATAGTCAGGCAGGATCGCGTCCGGGTTTAAGCAAACTGGTGCCTTGGTTCATTATCGGCTTTTTAGGCATGCTGGCTTTGCGCTCATTGGGAGCCATTCCTGAAGCGCTGCTGCCGGTGATCCAGCACACCGCAACGGTTCTGACAATCATTTCTATGGCGGCATTGGGTTTGGGCGTTGATGTGCGCTCGGTGGCACAGGCCGGTGGTCGGGTCACACTGACAGCTGTTTTATCGCTGCTGTTCTTGGGCGCCATCAGTCTCGGTCTGATCAAACTCTTGCAGATCGCCTGATCGCAAAGCTAATAAGTACAAACAAAAATGCCCGCCGATAGTGATATCGGCGGGCATTTTTTAAAGCTTAATCAGAAGATTAGTTGGTTTCTGATTTCTTCATTGCTGCAGCAAGAATGTCGCCGAGCGATGCGCCTGAATCAGACGAACCGTACTGTGCAACTGCTTCTTTTTCTTCAGCGATTTCGAGAGCCTTGATGGAAACCTGCAATTTGCGGGTTTTCTTGTCGAAAGCGATGACGCGTGCGTCGAGCTTCTGGCCAACGGAGAAACGCTCTGTACGCTGTTCGTCACGGTCACGGGACAGATCTGAACGCTTGATGAAGCTATCCAGTTCGTGGTCAACCAGACGTACTTCCAGACCGTTGTCGGTTACAGCGGTTACTTCACAGGAAACAACTGCGTTTTTACGCAGTTCACCGGAAGTTGCTGCTTCGCCAACGCTGTCGCCGGTCAGCTGCTTGATGCCGAGCGAGATACGTTCTTTTTCGACGTCTACATCAAGAACAACTGCCTTAACGACATCGCCCTTGTTGTATTCTTCGATAACCTGTTCGCCCGGACGGTTCCAGTCGAGGTCGGACAAGTGAACCATACCGTCTACATCGCCATCGAGACCGATGAACAGACCGAATTCGGTTTTGTTCTTAACTTCACCTTCAACGATGGTGTCCTTCGGATATTTCTGAGCGAAGGTTGTCCATGGGTTGTCGAGGGTCTGCTTGAGGCCGAGGGAGATGCGGCGCTTGACCGGATCAACTTCGAGAACGACAACTTCAACTTCCTGTGTTGTGGACAGGATTTTGCCTGGGTGTACGTTCTTCTTGGTCCACGACATTTCTGAAACGTGGATCAGGCCTTCGATGCCGGCTTCGATTTCAACAAATGCACCGTAGTCGGTGATGTTGGTTACAGTACCGGTGATCTTCTTGCCGATTGGGTATTTCGCACCAATGCCATCCCAAGGATCGTTCTCAAGCTGCTTCATGCCGAGAGAGATACGATGCGTATCCTGGTTGATACGGATGATCTGCACCTTAACGGTCTGGCCGATGGTGAGGATTTCCGATGGATGGTTAACACGGCGCCATGCCATGTCGGTAACGTGCAACAGACCGTCGATGCCGCCGAGGTCAACGAACGCACCGTAATCGGTGATGTTCTTGACAACGCCTTCAACAACCTGACCTTCTTCAAGGTTCTGAACGATTTCAGAGCGCTGTTCCGCACGGCTTTCTTCAAGAACTGTACGACGTGATACAACGATGTTGCCACGACGCTTGTCCATTTTGAGAATTTCAAACGGCTGCGGGTTGTGCATCAGCGGGGTTACATCGCGGATAGGACGGATATCAACCTGTGAGCGCGGCAAGAATGCAACTGCGCCGTCCAGATCAACGGTGAAGCCACCCTTAACCTGATTGAAGATAACACCGTCAACGCGTTCGCCAGCGTTGAACTTCTGTTCAAGCTTGACCCAGCTTTCTTCGCGACGTGCTTTTTCACGTGACAATACAGCTTCGCCGAGGGCGTTTTCGATGCGTTCGACGTAAACTTCGACTTCATCGCCCGGCTTCATTGAGCCGTCTTTACCCTTGGCACCAAATTCCTTCAGCGGTACCCGGCCTTCGACCTTCAGACCAGCATCGATGATTGCCATGTCTTTTTCGATGGCAACGATACGGCCTTTGACAACATAACCTTCTGCAAGGTCATTAGATGCAAAAGATTCGGCCAGAAGAGCTTCGAAGTCTTCGCGTGTAGGATTCATTTGTGACATATAAACTCCTGAAGTATCCGTCATATATGTCGGATACCGAGCGCCGGTGGTTCGTGTTTCAAATTGCCTGGCTCCGGTTCTGTTTCCTGAATAAAATCAAGAGACTATCCGGCGCGGTGAACGCGGAGCAAAGCAGGTTTAGTACAAGTCTTCCAATCTTAAACAATAAGACTGGCGTATTTATGATCTGGGCAAACAGATAAAACTAATGACGGGCTAATGCCGCATCTATAAGCTTTTGAGCAGCCAGAAACGCCGCTTCTATATCCATTTTTGTCGTATCAAGCAAGTGCGCATCGCTTGCCGGACGTAATGGAGAATCACTGCGGCCCATGTCGCGCTCGTCACGAAGCTTCAGATCGCTTAAGACTTCATCATAAACGACTTGGCCGCCTTTGGACAATATTTCCTGATAACGACGTTCTGCGCGGGTTTCAGGCGAAGCCGTAACATAGAGTTTGACCGGTGCATCAGGGCAGACAACCGTGCCGATATCGCGGCCATCCAGCACCGTGCCGGGCAGGTTTTTCGCAAAATTTTGCTGTGCTTTGACAAGGGCACGACGCACAGCCGGCATTACCGCAATTTTGGAAGCGGCTTCGCCCACATCGTGAGCAGCCAGCACATTGCGATCAAGATGCTGAAGGCTAACAGAAAGGGCGATCGCTTCCGCGACCGCCTCATCGTTTAACGGCAAAGCCTGATCCAGCATGGTTTTGGCAACTGCGCGATAAGTCAGGCCTGTATCCAGATGATGGAAGCCGTAATGCTCGGCTAGTCTGCGGGCAAGGGTTCCTTTGCCTGAAGCAGCAGGGCCATCAATGGCAATGGTAAAAGCCTTAGTCATCAAACTGAGCTCCTAAACCACGCATCATTTCGAAAAACTCAGGGAAAGATGTGGCAATCATATTGCCATCATCAACGGTTACCGGTTTTTCGGCAGTCATGCCCATCACAAGGAAGCTCATGGCAATACGGTGATCAAGATGGGTGGCGACAGTACCGCCGCCAATGCCTTTGCCACCGGGCGTACCACGCACGGTCAGAGACATTTCACCTTCGGTGCAATCAACGCCATTGGCTTCAAGCCCACGGGCGACGGCCGCCAGACGATCTGATTCTTTGACACGCAATTCATCCAGACCATCCATGATGGTTTCGCCTTCGGCAAAACTGGCAGCAATGGCCAGCACCGGATATTCATCGATCATGGAAGGCGCGCGTTCCGGCGGAACGGTGACACCTTTGAGGTTTGATGCACGAACGCGCAAATCAGCCACATCTTCGCCACCGGCAAGGCGTGCATTGAGAATTTCAATATTCGCGCCCATTTCCTGCAAGGTGGTGATGAGACCTGTACGGGTCGGGTTCATCAAAACATTGCGGATGGTGACGTCAGAACCTTCAACAAGCAAAGCTGCAACCAGCGGGAATGCGGTTGAGGACGGGTCACCCGGTACATCAATGGTCTGGCCGGTGAGTTTGCCCTGACCAACAATATGAATATGACGCACGCCGTCATTGTCGGTTTCAACGGTTAAATCAGCGCCAAAACCTTGCAGCATTTTTTCGGTGTGATCGCGGGTCATCACCGGTTCAATCACAGTTGTGATGCCCGGTGTGTTGAGGCCGGCCAGCAATACGGCAGATTTTACCTGAGCCGACGCCATCGGTACGCGGTAGCGAATCGGTGCTGCAACTTTAGGGCCGCGAAGGGTCAAAGGCATACGGTCGCCGCTTGCGGCTTCGACTTGCACGCCCATCAGGCGCAAAGGGTCGAGAACGCGCGCCATCGGGCGTGAGGTGAGGGATGCGTCACCGGTAAATGTGGTTTTCATATCATAAACACCAACCAGCCCCATGGTGAGGCGGGCGCCGGTGCCGGCATTGCCGAAATCAAATGGTGCTTCCGGCTCAAGCAGGCAGCCATTACCGGTGCCATTGATAATCCACTCATTGCCTTCTTTGCGGATTTGGGCACCCATGGCCTGCATGGCGCGGCCGGTATTGATGATATCTTCACCTTCCAGAAGGCCGGTGATACGGGTTTCGCCGGAGGCGAGGCCGCCAAACATGAAGGATCTGTGCGAGATCGATTTATCACCCGGAATGCGGATTTCGCCTTTGAGCTCGCTCGAGCGGCGGGCGGTTGCAGGTTTCGGGGAAGCAGAATGGGACATGTTCGTTTGTTCGCTTGTCGCATTAAGGGGTCGCTGTCTTAACGACCAGGATTGATAAAAGCGTCGCTTTCCTAGCACAGCTTGGCCACGGGGTCATCCTGCAAAACAAAAACCGCATTTTAAAAGGCCTTTGCCTGAAATAAGGAGGCAAAATACGATAAAAACATGTAGAACATACGATGAAGATGAGGCAATATCGTCTTTGTCTTTGACAAAGGTGTACAATTACGTTTATGCACCGGAAAAACACCGTAAAAGGCGTGTCCTGATGCTTGGCTTCGTGAGGTGCCTGCGCGGACTGCTGTAGCCAGTAAAATGACGAGGCTTGACGTGGCAAAACCTGAACTTGGTACTAAACGTATTGATCCGGAAACGGGTCGTAAATTTTATGATCTCAATCGCGATCCGATTGTTTCTCCTTACACAGGACAATCTTATCCGCGTTCATATTTCGAGACATCTGTCGATCCTCGTGAAGAGGAAGAAGAAGCAGAAGGCGTTGACGTTGCAGCTGACGCACCTGAGTTCATCTCGCTTGAAGATGCCGATGGTGATGTGAAGGATGACGACATTCCTGATCTGGATGATGATGTCGAACTCGACGATGACGGCGACGACACATTCCTCGAAGAAGAAGATGACGAAGATGACATGACCGGCCTGATCGGCGGTGGTGTCAGCGACGAAGACGACGAAGGCTGATTTCGTCCTTTGAGTTAAGTTTCCGGCGGATGTTGATGAACAAATATCCGCCGGAATTCAAAAAGTTATGCACAAAAGTGCAAAGCTTTTACAAGAGTTGAAAAATACCTCTTGATCTTCTTCGCGGCTCGCTTTAAGTAGCCGCCATAGCAAGTTTAAAACTTGCGAATCTTTAAGATGAACACCCGGTTTATCCTGCTTCAAAAGCAGCAAAGATTGATGGGGCCATAGCTCAGCTGGGAGAGCGCTTGCATGGCATGCAAGAGGTCAGCGGTTCGATCCCGCTTGGCTCCACCAAATTTATTTGCCACCTATAATATCGTTATATTTCAATAACTTAGTGTGGTTTTGCCTTGGTGGCTCAGACCAATCCAGACCAATGTTTCAGACCAAGTTTCGTTAAAAAAATAGATGGCATGATTTTATGATTCGCCTACCGTCTCACTGACTGAGTGTGTCATGACAAAATTAATCTGGTTGAGAATGTTGTTTGTCGTTTTTTAAGTGGCACCTATTGGTTAACGTTCAAGGTTTTTGAGACATACAGATTACTCTGAAAAGAGTATTCTTGAAGATGGTTGGCCTTATTGGCATGAAAGCCATTTGAAGGTCTCCCCCCTCCTAAAACCTCCCCCCCCTATCCCCCCTTAGGTTACCTATAGGTTGTTGTTTAGTGTCACCTTTTGGTTGTCTTTGTTTTTCTTGGTCTTCTTCGAAGTCCTCTGTAGGTCTTAGGACACCACTAGAAACCGTTAGATCACCATCGCTTACCGCGACTCGATGCTGCCTAGTCAACCGTTAGGTGAGCTAGATGCGTATCTATCTGTAGGGTTCCCTACATCAAAGTGAAGCCCCCTGAGTTGAAATCAGGAGGCTATTTTCATGTCAGACTTGTGGAATAGCTGAAGTTGCTAGCGCATCAGCTTCTTCATTGTCGGGATCGCCATTGTGGCCGCGAACCCAGCTAAATGATAGTTTTGGGAAATGTGCAGTTAAGTCGTCAAGGATGTTCCAAAGATCGGCATTCATGACCGGCTTGGTGTCTGCCTTGCGCCAGCCGTTCCTTTTCCAGTTCTTAATCCACTTGGTAATCCCATTGATAACCAGCTGGCTGTCACTATGCAGCGTCATTGGTGTGTTCGCGTCAATATCGCTACGGCTGCTTACAACTTCTAGGGCGTAGATCGCAGCAGACAATTCCATGCGGTTGTTTGTCGTTACCTCACGCTGTCCGTAAGATAGGCGTAAACGCTCTCCTTTGGTTCCTTCATTCCAGAATTGAATGACTACACCTACGCCCCCAGGACCGGGGTTGCCGGTACATGCGCCGTCGGTGTGAATGGTAAGGTGGGTAGTTTGCTGGTTTTGTTTGGAAGTCATGCTTGGTCTTTCATTGGCATTAAATATTAGTGATCATCAGCGTTTCCGAAATAAAAACACATTATCTGTAGGGTAACCTGCTGAGTTTCTTGGGGGGGCGTTGGTTGGCCGTGATGGCGCTCAAGCACTGTGTCATTGAGATGTAGTCTTGAGTGTTGTCACATTGTGTCTGTTGGGTGCGACAAGGCCATCGTCAAACTCGGACGAGCCTAGGGTAAACATGTAAGTGGGAGGAAGGGGCTGCCCTAACTGAGCGCTTATGCTCTTGTTGGCTGCTTGTTTAATCGGTCGATTAGTTGAAGTGCGAGGTTGTTAAAACAGATTGAGGTGGACAGTTATGGATTGAAATATGTGTACTTGATCTGTCTTCAGTATGATTGAGTACGTTTTTGCCTCTCTACGGAAGGCGGCGGCGCTCACATAAATATGCAGGAGGCCGCCTAGTAAGCGCCGTAAAATGAGGGAGGTTAGTTCTTCGCGGGTAGTGACGTTAGTTGAGTGCCAAGACCTTCTAGAGTCCCTTTCGCTAACAGGAGCTCAATTTCTGGGCTGTCAAATGGCTCTCCATTTGCGATTTCAATTGCAGCTTGTTGAAAGTAATAGGCAGCTGCCCTTAAGTGGTTCAGTTTCTTTCTTCTAAAGTCATCAAATGGTTGTCCGTATGATGCAATGGCCTCTTCAATTCCTTCGTCAATTTCTTCGTTAATGAGTTCTAGGTCTGCAATTGCATGGTCGCAGTTAATCATAGTCATTACGTTCATTGTTCACCTTTTAAGTCGCTAGGAGTGTGTACGGAGTTGGTTATTTGGGTGGTTAATATTGTGATTAATAAGTTATATATCTGATGTATGGACGAGAGGGTTTATTGACGGAAATATAAAATGTCCGAATTGTTTTTATTATTAATATTCTTTGTATTTAAGCTTGAATTATTTTTTGTATTTTTATTTTCTTGAGTGTTTTGATATTATGTATTCGGCATAGATCATCGTGATCTTTCCTTTTTATTTATTTGTATTTATGGGTTTTTGTTTTTTTGCTTGTAATGGTGATATAGATGGTGAAATTTGATGCGTCAACCAAGAAAAGATCAATGTATTCAGTGTGATAGGTCTTGCTGTTGCCGCATTTATATTATTGTTCTCTGGGAGATTTAATGATTTCAGCAGGTTGTCACTTAGAGCGTGTAGGATTGTGCCCGTCATTGGTGACCAAAAAAAATGTTAAATATTTTTCGTTCATCTGTAGATTAGCGGGTATCCCACTTAGAAAGTGCTGCTTCTGCACTGGTTGGATCTGATTTGATTCTCAAGATGGTCTGCCTTGTTAGGCCTGTGATCTTAGAGATCGTTGTGGCTCCATCGCCTTTGCTAAGCATATCTACAACTGCTTGGTAAGTCTTACGATCGTAGCTGGGCTTCTTTCCCTTGTATTTAACTGGATTATCCTTTGCGGCCTCAATACCGGCTCGCTGAGCCTCTTTGGTGGCTTCTGCTTGGGATTGGGCTGTGGCTGCCATGAAGGCTATCAGTGCGTCTCTAATGGCTTGCTGGATAGGGTCAGAAGTCGCGCCGTCAAAGGTCATGTTGTTTATGACTGTACGGATGATTACGCCTTGGCGCATGAAGTGACGGATAGTGTCTGTTACGTCTTGATAATTACGACCAAGACGATCAACCCATCTGACGACAAGGACATCGCCTGAGCGCAGTTTGTCATACAGTCGCTTACCTTCAGCGCGGTCAGCAAGCTTGGTGCTTATGCCTGACACTCCATGATCTGCGATGACTTCATCAATTATAAACCCTGCGGCTTCCGCTTGGGTGCGCTGGTGGTCTAAATTTTGATCGGTAGTTGATACTCGGGCGTAGAGAATGGTGGACATAGCGGCCTCAGAAGGGTGTACGAATAGCTTGTGTCCGATGATTTGTCTGTACGAATAGGAAAGTCAACCCTATCGTACACCCATATCGTTACCTAACTGTCTGTACGATAGGGTATACCCTTGCGGATATTATTTGCCTAAGTGCCGATTAAGTGCGCCTATCGTATTGAAGAAATAAACTGCCCATGGCACCAGAGGTTTGGCCTGTAAACGCGTCTTACTAACAGGTCTGCGCGAGAAGGGGGTATAATAAGAGATGGACACCACGTTGTTACGAGAAACTTCACGCCGACTCGGAAGGACAGTATGGGCTTATGTCAGTAAGACACCTGAGCGTAAGTGGACGGCGACGGGTATTGGGATTGCCTTTGTGGCTTCTATTATCTTTGTGCCGCCAATCGGTATTGCAGCTTTTGGTGGGGCAATAGCGGGTTGGTGGATCGTGGTCGCTGTGGTGACGGTCATAGGTGCATTTGCTGGCAACCGTGTGGGCATTGAGATGGAACGACGGCAGGTCCTGCGTGGTAAGCATGAGGACCCAGCCGGGGGGGTAACGCTAGACAGCAATTGTTGAGTTTGGGCTCCACATTTTTTGTTAATTTTTAGTTGGACCTACCGGCATGAGTGGAGAACTTCTGGCAAAAATTCTCGGTTCATAGACTCGATCTGTATTGTCGATTCATAGATGGGCGCGAAATGTCTGCGCACAGTACTATAAAAGTCATCAATATATTCGCCGAAGGCTTTAATCAAATCAGTGCGTGACTGGAAACCAGTTGCCCGATCAGGTCTTCGGTTCAAGTGACAATCTTGGCGCCTAAACGCGGAAATTTGAGTTTTCTCGCCGCACTATAGGGTTACATTTCGACGTTCTCATCAGCCGCCTCCAAGTCTGTTACCCGCGAATTCTCGTATAGCGCAGCCTCACCTGTCCAATCCCGTGTGATGGCGTGTGCATTGCCCGAGATCGGGGCCAGATAGGAGCACGCTCTTAACATCCAAGGTAGAAAGACACCGAAGCCGTACTCTATCACCTCGACAAATTTATCGTACTGCCCTTCGACATAATCGTTTTCACTTTGGCCTTCGATCCAGACACGTGGATGTACCGCAGATTTGCTTTTCTGCGCCTTTTGCATTTCCACGAACATTTCTTCGTACTTGACCCGAGTGCGCCACTTAAGGCTCAGTTCTGACCACTCGTTGATGTCGAGATAGGATTTTTTTAGCGTTCCAGCTGCCAATTCCGCCAGAGTTAGGTTTCCCTGTTCCGGTAGGAACCCAACAGTTTTGATCAACTCCAAAGATAATAAATCAATATCCATTTGAGCGGGAAGGCTTGCCAGAAAGGTGACCAACTCATTTACCGTTGCGGCCGACAAGCCTGTCGCGTTCGCAGCTATGCCTTTCGGTGTTAGCCACATCGGGCTTGCGGCACGGGCAAACGGCTCGCTTTGGCTACTATCCAAAAGCTCGCGCCGGGCGTCCAGCAAAGCCGAAGACGCATCTTTCCCTATAAAGTGAGCGTAGGTTGATCGCGCAAAATGCTGGTCGATATTATCCACCATTGGATGTTCTGGGATCACTGCCATTAGCTGGGAAGAGATCGTTGCCTTTATTGCCTCACGCTCGTGCGGCGGGAGATTGTCGTTCCCAATGGTGCTCATAAGGGGCTGCGGTGCAGCTAGCAACTGGGTTTGCGCTTCACCGCGTACAGCTTCATGCGTGTACCGCAATGCACCTAGCAGATTATCAAATATAATCGTATCGCCCTCTACAAATTCACCCGCTCGCCCGCAACGCCCTGCGATGTTTCGGAAGAGAAGCGAGGGCATCGGACTTTGCTTTTCTTTGAAACCAGAGAGCCAATCGAACAGGATGGTGGTCCGAAAAGGAAGATCCACCCCTTCTGCCAAAGTCGTCGTTGCCGAGACAAACATGATTTCTCTTTGCCGAATTGCCTCTTCAATAAGTTTTCGAACACCCATCGGCAGGGATGCGTTATGATAGGTGACTCCTCGATTTAACAAGTACGATAGTCCTGAAAGATGCTTGTGCTCTCGATTAATTAATTCAATTATATCGATGATACACTGCGGCTGCACCGAACGAGGCACAATCGATGAGGCAAGCGTTTTAGCTAAGCCACGAGTATTCGCCTTCGTTCCGCATACAATCAGTATCGGACCACCCAGCAGTTGCCACATGAACCTCGCTAGATAGGCCACATTTGTGAAGGCTGCGGGAAGTTGAGAGCGGATTCCTTGGTAGGTGTCTGTCGCGTACATCGTTTTGGGCCACGGCAACACCTGCTCAACAAGCGTTTCATTCGGTTGACGGCCGTCCGGTCGAAGTGTGTCGTTGGCGTAAATCCATTCTAAACGGCCAGTATTGCGCCATATCGCAACACGACGCGCAGTAGGACGCCAATTATTATTTACGTTAACCGTGTCTGGTCCCAGCCACTTACACATCGCATCGACATTGCTCAGTACGGCAGATAGCAAAATCAATCTGAACTTGGCTCCAAACTGCTGTTGTAGGCGTAACCGGGTAATAAGCGCCTCTATTCGTGTGCCTCTCACTCCATTTTCAATGATATGCGCTTCATCAAATATTGCCACTCGCAAGCTGCTGTATAATGACCCAGTTCTTAGAAGAGCGTCGAGGCGCTCAGGCGTCGCAACAACGATTTCGCGATGAGCGGTTGGATCTATATAGCTATCCGCTTTAAACCCACCGAATAGTGCGTGAACCCTTGCCAACGTCCCAAAATGCCGACTGAGAGTGTCACGGACTTGATTGCCCAGTGCAATGTATGGAACGACATAAACCGCTAGACCAGGTCCCGCCTCTAAGGCGCGAGCGATAGCAAACTCTGCAAGCAGTGTTTTTCCGCCACTTGTTGGAACCGTTACAACAGCATTAGCGCCAGTATTCCCAAAATTGCTGTGTTCGAGAATTTGCTTCTGAGGCGGAAGAAAGCATGGCCTACCGTGATTATAAAGCGCCTCACCGAATGAGCGCATGAAGGCTGATGATCGGGTAAGCGCTCTGGCAACCGATAAATCGATGACGTGTTTCAATACTAGCCGTGCGTTAACTAGCAATGCCGTGTTGAATGGACCTGTTGCATTACCAATCAGCCCGGATAACAGGGGCATCAACTGCCCCTCATATACCGGATCTCCAGAATACAGAACATACGCCAAGTGCTCTAGAAATGATCGCAGCGAACCTCGAACGTTATCTATGGCCAGAAGTTCAGGAATAGTGGCTGGAGAGGTAACGGCAACCGACACAAACTCCGCATCCGAACCCATCTCTTCAAGTTTCATTCGCCTGATGATTGCTGCTGCCGATGGCAGATTGCCAGCCATTCCGAATGCTAATGCAGCGAGCAATTGTGTGCGACGGATGATGTCACTCTCTACCTCGCGCCTTGTCTGATTGTGCCCAATCACCTCTAAAATACGTGCTGCCGCAATTAATGGCTTTGCACTATCTTCGTTGTGAAGAGCTCCAGATTGCTCAATAATTGGAGCTCGCTGATAAGCACCCATGACGTTCTGAGCAATGGCGAGCATCTCACCCACAGAAAACGGCGCGAGATTTTGCCCCCGCAACATTGCGGCGGAGCTATTTTCGGCAGCGATATAATTGTCAGGGAGTTTCAATTTAGTCCCCGTGAAAGTCTAGTGAGCCGATCTATCAGGTCTTTCATTGCTATTGACCAAGGCGCGATTTGGCCGGGCGCCCAGCCGAGCGCCGTAATAGCCGCCTTAACAGCGATCATCTTGGGAACTGGCGCGGTTCCCGCTCTCTCATGAACCAATGTTGGAACCAAATTAACGCGAGTACACCGTGATGCAGTGGTTTCAGACAGCTGGCGAAGCCGGTCCGCGAGATCCGGCCTATTATCTGCATACTCCAATTTCCCCGCTACTCCCTGTAGTCGAGTGCTTAGGGTTAATGCGGGGTCCTCGTCAAATAACTTACGATAGTCGCCTATCAAGCTATCAGCATAACCTAGGTCGATGCCGCCAGTTGTTTTGACTTCCTGCAAATAGACGAGATCGTTTCGCGGATCGTTGCCGTCGAAATAGGCGTAGGTCAGGTCAAGCCCAGGACTTGAAATGTTCTGCAGTGGAGAAAAAACGTTCAAAGCGAAGACGTGTGTGTATGGAAATGCGTTATTGCGAGCTACGAAGAAAGCTACAAACTCACCCAAATTTCCCTGCCTTCTAGTCCCCAACGTTATGTGTGGAGCAAGAGGAGCGGTGACCTGCAGCAGAATTGCCAGCAAAGCATCATGCGCTGTCTGACAGTTTGGGATTCCTGTCCACAAGTCGATGCCGCTTATTGGATTGTTCTGAAAAATGTCGCACCCCCGGCCGTATCAAACACTACTGACACTTGCTATAGCGTCACATGAGCATCCTAACGTCAATAGCTTGCTGCACCTTACATCCCCTTCGTATAAAGTCTGCGCTGATTTCAACAGCGATAAAACACACCGGTGGTACGCTGACATTGACAAACTCGCCCCCCCAAAAAAAATGTAGGATTTTCATCGTTTTTTTCGAGTTCAGTCCTCTCTCGCATTCGGCAGCTTCACAGCTTCAACACAGCGTCGCCGTTGTTCATCCGACGTACCTCCTGAATAGACCTTGAACGTAATCGATCTGCGACCTTCCTCATGGCCAACGACTTGCGAGATGGTGCTCTCCGGCTGACCAGCGCGTTCTGCCTCTGTGACGAACCAGCGGCGGAATGAATGGAAGTTAACAAGGCTTCTGCGTCTATCTTCTCGCTTATCGTCTACGCCAAGCTTCTCGCGATAGTTGGCGAAGCGCTTACCGAAGATGTCACCGGGATCGCGCTCATGCGCTAATTCATGGAACAGCCAATCTTGTGGCTTCTTTCCTTCTGACCTGCGACGCACAATCTCAATTAGGTCTGGGTGAATAGGCACCTTTCTAGCGGCTGCGCTGGTCTTGCCTTGCTGAATATTGAAGAAACCTATGCCGTCTTGATCCAACGGGCACTCTTCAACCCACAAAGTGATAATCTCAGCAAGCCTCATGCCTGAAAGCGCAGATATACGCATCGCATCTTCAATTTGTTGCTGGAAGTCTTTGCGCATCCCTTTGGGAAACGCAGAATAAAGAAGTGTGCTGATTTCGTGTTCTGTGAAAGGCCGCTCTGTGATGTAGCTGCCGCGTTCAACTCGGCGCTTACGGGATTGAAGGGTTTGGTTTTCCCAAGGGTTTTGCCCTGTAACGTGGCCGCGAATGATCAGATAGTCCCAATACAGCTTGACGCTCCCCAAATGCTTCTTGGCTGTCGCAGGGTGAAGCGGGGAGATATTGTTTGTATAATAGCGACCTGCTGTAAGGCGGTCGATTTCAGGCAACTTCAAGCCTTCCTTATTAGCCCATCTCGTAAAAGTCTTGATCAGGTTGCGCCTTTCGTTGGTCGTCTTCGGTGCCAGATCGGCTTCTTTCAGGTATGCCTCGATATGATGATCGATGTCGACATGACCGTGAATGAGGTCTTGGAAGCGTTGTGCTTCCTTCGCGCCATGTTCACGAGTGATCGTTTCAACATCCTCTTCAATGAAGTCCATAGGCGATGAAACTTCTTCATCAAGAATATCAGCTTCGTTACGGTGGCTAATTCTGGCTGACCATGCACGTGGGTTCTTGCTGGCTTCCTCAATCTCTCCGCGCCATATCTCTGCTAGTTTTGCAATCTTATCTATTTTCGTGTTTTGCAGCTGGCCGTCCCGGGCTTGTGTAAACAGAAGATCAGTTTCACGCACAAGTTCATCACGGCGCTTGGCTGCTTCGCGCAAGTCGCTTGTTTCGAGATTAACAAGATAAGCAGTCTGATTGTTGAAACTGCTACGTATGGCTTTGGGAATTTCCCGCTTGAACCAGTATTTATAGCCGCGCTGATTAAGGTATTTCTTTGGAGATTTTGCCATTTCAGACCAACGTTTCAGACCAACTTTAGCCGGAATTATCATTGAAAATCAATAAGATCAATGGGTTGTTAGGATGTTGTGCAGCCCCCGCTTGGCTCCACCAAATTTTCCTCCTTATTTTATCTTGGATTTGACTATTATAATCAGCATATGCGTGCAGGTCATTTGCAATGCTTGCAAGTGCATATGAGATTACCGGTTGAGCGGTGATTAAATTTTAGCGTTCGATTCGCGTTGATAAAATAATCGACGACATGGTGCGCTCGACCCCTTCCAATGCGCCGATCTGATCCAGCACCTGATCCAGTTCGCCGATAGACGGGGCTTCAACGACCGCAGCCATGTCATAATGGCCGCTGACCGAATGGAGAGAGCGCACGGCCAGAATTGTGCGCAAGCGTGCTTCCACTTGCGGCGATAATTTTGGCAGGCATGTGAGCAGTACATGGGCGCGCACCAGATCTTTTTCGTAAGCTGGCGAAAGGCGCACCGTATAGCCTTCAATTGCACCGGATTTTTCCAGTCTTTCAAGGCGGCTTTGCACAGTTGTGCGCGATACACCTAACCGTCTTGCCAGATCGGTGGTGGAGGAGCGTGCATTTTCACGCAGTAATGCAATCAGGGTGTGATCGGCTTTTGTCAGCATAATGATAAAAGTTTACGTCAAATTGTTCAAATTGGCAACGTCATATCGTCGTATATGCAGCTACTATTTGCTTAAAATCTCTGCGATCCTGAACCCATATCAGGAATTCGAGGGAGATTGTCATGAAAGAAGTTGTTGTTGTCGGTGCGGGTAAAATTGGGGCAACCATTGCTGATCTTCTGAATGCGACGGGTGATTATACTGTCACAGTTATTGACCGCTCGCAGGCGCAGCTGGATGCATTGGAGGCCTCTAAAGGCATCAAGACCAGCATGATTGATATTGAAAATGCGGATGAGCTGAAAACAGTGCTGACCGGTAAATTTGCCGTTTTAAGTGCGGCACCTTTTCATCTTACCACCCGCATAGCGCAAGCGGCTGCCGATGCAGAGGTGCATTATCTTGATCTGACGGAAGATGTGGCCAGCACCCGTTTTGTGAAAGATCTGGCTAAAACCGCCAAGACCTGTTTCATCCCGCAATGTGGTCTGGCGCCTGGCTTCATCTCTATTGTGGCTTATGATCTGGCCAGCCATTTTGACACGCTGGACACTGTGCGTATGCGGGTTGGTGCCTTGCCGCAATATCCATCCAATGCGCTCAACTATAATCTGACATGGAGCACAGATGGCGTTATCAACGAATATTGTGAGCCATGTGAGGCGATTGTCGACGGCGAGCTGACAGAGGTTCCGGCGCTGGAAGAGCGTGAGGAGTTTTCGCTGGATGGGGTGACCTATGAAGCTTTCAATACGTCCGGCGGGCTTGGCACTTTATGCGAAACCCTGAAAGGTAAAGTGCGCACGCTCAATTACCGCACGATTCGCTATCCCGGCCATGCGGCGATTATGAAAGCGCTGCTCAATGATTTGGGGCTGCGCGATCGTCGTGACGTGCTTAAAGATATTTTTGAAAATGCGCTGCCTTCTACTTTACAGGACGTAGTGGTGATTTTTGTGACCGTGAGCGGTCGTAAAAATGGCCGTCTGGTGCAGGAAACCTATGCCAATAAGGTTTATGCCCGTGCGATTGGTGATGTGGTGCGCAGCGGTATTCAAATCACCACGGCTTCGGCTATTTGCGCTGTCCTCGACATGCTGGCCGATGGTCATCTGCCGCAAAAAGGTTTTGTGAAACAAGAAGAAATTGCCTTGAGCAAGTTTTTAGAAAACCGCTTTGGCAAAGCCTATGCGCAGACCGACCATCATCACGGTTGCTGAGTGAAAATAGCAGGCAGCGTTTAGCTTCAAGCGCTGCCTGTTGTAAAAAATGATATTGAGTGTAGCGCCTGATTGTTTTGCACGTTACATCTTGGGGCGAGATTTGAACTTCCAGGGAATGTAACTTTGAAAATGAAGCAACTGGGTCGTACAGACCTGCAAGTGACCGAAATTTGTTTGGGTACGATGACATGGGGTGCTCAAAACAGTGAAGCAGATGCGCATGCCCAGTTAGATTATGCGCTTGAGCAAGGTATTAATTTTATTGATACAGCCGAAGGTTATGCCGTGCCGATGTCGGCGGAAAGCTTTGGTAAGACCGAAAATCATATCGGTAGCTGGTTTAAAAAGTCCGGTGCGCGTGACAAGATTATTTTAGCCTCTAAAATTTCCGGCGGTGGCCGGCAAAAGTGGATCCGCGATGGTGCAGCACCAACCCGCCAGAATATTCGCGAAGCGGTAGAGGCAAGCCTGCGCCGCTTGCAGACGGATTATATCGATCTTTATCAAATTCACTGGCCGAGCCGTCCGAATTTTCATTTTGGCGCAGCATGGAATTATGATGCTTATTCGGATGATCCGGCGCATTCGACCGAAAGCGTGCTGGAGCGCATGGCTGATGCGCTTGAAGGGCTCAATGATATGGTGAAAGAGGGAAAAATCCGTCACACGGGTCTTTCCAACGAAACCGCATGGGGCGTGATGCAGTGGCAGCGTTTGGCGCGTGAAGCGGGCTTTGCGCCGTTGGTCAGCATTCAAAATGAATATGGCCTGTTGCAGCGTCATTTCGATTATGATCTGGCAGAAGTTGCCCGTCACGAGAAGGTGGGCTTGCTGGCTTATTCGCCGCTTGCTGCCGGTGTGCTGACCGGTAAATATCTGGATGGCGCTATGCCGGCAGGTGCGCGTGGCACTGTCGCTATTGATGGCTTCTGGCGTAACAATGAACATGCTTCAAAAGCCGTGCGGGAATATTGTGCTGTTGCTGATAAGCATGGGCTTGATATTGCCCAGATGGCACTGGCCTTTGCTTTGAGCCGCCCGTTTATGACAGCGGTTATTATCGGTGCAACATCAATGGATCAGCTCAAGAGCAATATTGCGGCCAGTGAGCTTCGTTTAAGCGATGACGTTTTGAGTGATATTGCGCGCGTTTATCGTGATTATCCGCGCCCGCTTTAAAACGGGTGCGTGGAGGCCATAATTTCACAGGCCTTAAAATGCGAAAAAGGTCGGGGTTTCCCCGACCTTCCGCTGCTTATTTCACTCGAATGCCAGTACTTCCGTGGTCATGAGCGAAATAATCTCTGATCTGTCATTATCTATAGAGCGTCATCATTACAGATTAATGACAGGTCTTAAACTGTCAGAACTTTCAATGCTGCAAAGTCCCAATATTGCAAAGTGAATGTCCGGCGCCAGATCAGGCAGCCATGTGAACTTCTTCCATGCTGATATTGTTATAGGCGTAAATATCGCACAAGCATTCATGCATCAGATCAAGATCAACCGGACCAATACGGCTTAATACTGTGTCCAGCTCGTCCGGCTCGACGCCTTGATTAAGGAGCTCAACCAGAGCTTCAATCAAAACCGTTTTATCATCAAATCTATAGCGCTGCATGATGCTCGCCCTCATATATCCGCTCAAATCCCTGACATTAAAATTATGGCAGGATGGTTAAAGCGGAGTTAATCCCGGTGAATAAATACCGCATTCACGCGGCCAGAGTATTAGCAGGTATAAAAGCTTTTATAGTCTGAGTTTTGGGGTGTTCGCTCGTGTTGTCAAACTGTTTTAAGTATTAATTAAAAATAAAAGGCGCTTCTTTTAGAAAGCGCCTTTTATTTTGTTTAACTGTGCAAATTAATTCTTGGTTTTCAGCAGATTACAAGAATTAAAGGCAGGTTTTAGTCGAGGTCGGCAATCTTGCCATCAACCCACTTGTAAAGTGAGAAGCTTGGTGAAGTCAGATCGCCTGTTTCGCCATAGCTGAGCTTGCCGATTGAGGTTGCAATCTGGTCACCGCTTTTAATGGCTTTATTAACGGCATCAGCGTCGTCTGCCTTACCGGCTTTAGCAATACCAGCGGCCAGAACTTCCACGGCTGCATAAGCATTCATGGTGAAGGCTTCTGCCGGAATGTTTTTTGCAGCCAGCGCTGCAGCAGCGGCTTTGGAATCTTCATTCTTCATTGCGTCTGCGGCATTGGTGAAGATGGTATTATCGGCATAGCTGCCACCGATAGCCCAATATTCAGTGTTGGAAAGACCTTCACCGCCCAGAATGGTAACATTCACGCCGGCATCTTTGAGCTGGCGGGAAAGCAGGCCGCTTTCAGTATGGTAACCACCAATATAAACAACCTCTGCGCCAGCTGCTTTCAGCTTGGTGACGAGAGCGCTATAGTCTTTTTCGCCAGGTGTTACGGCATCATAATGCACTTCGGTCATGCCGCCTTTGTTGATGGCGCTTTTGAACGCATCAGCAAGACCTTTACCGTAAGCTGCCTTATCGTGAACGATGGCAACTTTTTTGTCTTTCATGTTGGCGACAACATAATCAGCCATCACGTCGGCCTGCTGGTCATCACGGCCGCAGGTACGCAGAATATAATCAAGACCACGATTGGTCAGGTCCGGGCCGGTTGCGGTCGGGGTAACCATTACAACGCCGTTTTCAGATAAAGCGTCCGATACAGGCATGGTTACGCCGGTGGTGACAGGGCCAACAACAAATTTAACACCGTCGGCGATGATCTGGTTGGCAGCCGAAACACCCTGCTTTGGCTCACCGGCATCATCGATGACTTTTAGGACGAGTTTTTCACCAAGCACACCGCCATTTTTGTTGATTTCTTCAACAGCAGTTTCAGCACCGTTTTTAACTTGCTCACCAAAAGCGGCCACAGGGCCTGTCAGTGGTGCAATCAAGCCGATGGTGATGTCTGCATAGGCTGCGCTGGCAAAACCCAGGCTGGCGGCAAATACTACGCCTGACAGAAGCTTGAATTTCATTCTACTCTCCTTAATCGGGATCAATCCCTTATGTCTTTTCTTGCAACTGCCGAGCTTTCTGAGCGACGATCAGTTGTTTCCCCCGCAATTACCAAATGCTGTCATAGCAGCTTTTATAAAAGCCTGAGTTTAATGGCAGGAACGGCCTGTTCCCTTAATCTAATTACAAAGCACTTCTCTAATTTGATTGCAATAGTCTGTTTGTAGGGGGTGCTGCGCAATAAAATTATTATTGCGCGTTGTCCGGCCTAGGCGGTTTTTGCGTATTTTATGCCGAGAACCGCTCTGATTGCAGAAAATTGAGGGCTTGTGGTTGTTAACCAATTTTTAAGAAGTTCGGGGCGGAAAGCTTTCTACGAATTGACTCTTACGCCTGTCTATCATTAACGTTTTGTTAATGTTTTGACCCGCGGCAAAGGCGTTGAGTATGTTTCCCGTGTTTAAAAAAGTTTCAGTTGGTGTTTTAAGTGCAGTTGCCGCCTTCGGCATCTTTGCCTCAACTGCCGCTGCATCGGGCGAATTTATGATCACCGGTGGTCTGACATCACAGCCAATCGGCCATTATGAATTCTGCAAACGTGAAAGTGCTGAATGCGGTATCCGCAACAAAAGCATGGCACCGCTGAAGCTTGATCAGCAGATCTGGAACAAGATTGTGCAGGTCAATCTTTCCGTTAATGACCGCATCCAGCCGATGACCGATATGGAAATTTATGGTCAGGAAGAATATTGGGCCTATCCAACCACCGTTGGTGATTGTGAGGATTATGTTTTGCTCAAGCAGCGCGAGCTGGCACAGGCAGGCATTTCACTGTCTCATATGCTGATTACCGTTGTGCGTAAGCCTGATGGCGAAGGCCATGCGGTTTTAACATTGCGCACAGATCGCGGCGATTTCATCCTTGATAATCTGACCGATGAAATTTTGAACTGGCAGGCAACCGACTACACTTATCTGAAGCGCCAGTCCGACCAAAACACCGGCCAGTGGGTTTCGATTGAAACACCAAGCAATCTGGTTGTCGGTTCGGTTCGCCGTTAAAAAACTATCTTTAAGCAGATAATAATCGTTCCGCACCCATGCGGTAGGAAATGGCTTCGGCCAGATGTTTGGCGCTGATATTTTCTTGCGCCTCCAGATCGGCAAGTGTGCGCGCCACTTTTAAAATACGATGATAGGCGCGGGCAGAAAATTGCATGGCCTTGCTGGCACTATGCAAAAGCTGCAAGCCTGCCTGATCCGGCACGGCAATCTTTTCCACCAAGGCGGTCGGGCAACTGGCATTGGTCATAAAACTATCAAGACCTAAACTCAGATAGCGCTGTTGTTGAATTTGACGCGCACCGGCTACGCGCGCCGCAATCACTGCACTGCTTTCGCCAGTGGCGGGTTGTATCAGATCAAGCGCTGAAACCGCTGCCACATCCACCCGCAGGTCAATACGGTCAATCAAGGGGCCGGAAATCCGCGCCTGATAATCGGTCTGGCAGCGCGGACCTCTGGCGCAGGTGTGTCCCGGTTCGCCTGCCATGCCGCAACGACAGGGGTTCATGGCGGCGATCAGCTGAAAGCGTGCCGGATATTGGGTGCGATGCTGCACACGCGCGATAATGACTTCACCCGATTCTAATGGCTGGCGCAGAGAATCGAGCACTTGCGGGCTATATTCCGGCAATTCATCCAGAAACAACACGCCATTATGGGCAAGCGATACTTCCCCCGGTTTGGCGCGATGGCCGCCACCAACCATTGCCGCCATGGAGGCGGAATGATGGGGCGCACGAAACGGGCGCTGGTCGGAGAGGCGGCCACCGGTAAGCTCTCCGGCAATAGAGGCAATCATCGAAACATCAAGCAGTTCACGCGGTGAAAGCGGCGGCAGTATTGTCGGCAATCTTTGCGCGAGCATTGATTTGCCTGAACCCGGAGGGCCAACCATCAGCAAATTATGGCTACCGGCAGCTGCAACTTCAAGCGCGCGTTTAGCGGTTTCCTGTCCCTTGATGTCCGCCAGATCAAGCGAGGAGGAAAGGCTTAAATGTTTGGCGGGTTCTGGACGGGAGAGAACCTGCGTTCCTTTGAAATGATTGGCGAGTGCAATCAGGCTGCGTGGTGCCAGAATATCAATGTCTGCTCCTGCCCATGCAGCTTCTGCTCCGCACGCATTAGGGCAGATCAGCCCTTTATTTTGCCGGTTGGCTCCCATCGCAGCGGGAAGCACACCTGCAACCGCGGTGATGGAGCCATCAAGGGATAATTCGCCAAGTACCACATATTCCTGAAGCACATCTTGCGGAATAGCGCCAATGGCTGCCATCAGTCCCATGGCAATCGGCAGATCGTAATGCGAGCCTTCTTTGGGCAAATCGGCAGGTGCCAGATTGATGGTGACGCGTTTGGCAGGCAGGGACAAGCCGCAGGCATGAAGCGCTGCCTGCACACGCTCGCGGCTTTCAGCAACCGCTTTATCGGGCAGGCCGACAATGGAAATGCCCATCTTGCCCGGAGCGACCATGATTTGCACATCAACAGGAACGGCATCAATGCCTTGAAATGCGACCGTACCTACACGTGAAATCATAAAAGCCCTCCCGACTAATATAATAAGGGCCGCGATTATCATCGCAGCCCTTACGAATAGATCATGTCAAAGAGAGTGCTTCAATAGGAATTTAGTTACGCTTGGCTTCCACCGCATCCCAGAAAAGGGCTGCTACATCAGCACCGCCAAAGCGTTTAATTTCACGCAAACCTGTCGGCGAGGTCACATTGATTTCGGTCATGTAATCGCCGATCACATCAATACCGACGAGAATAAAGCCGCGCTCTTTCAGTGACGGGCCAATGCGGGCGCAAATTTCCTGTTCGCGCGCAGTCAGTTCGGTGGCTTCTGCACGGCCGCCCACATGCATGTTGGAGCGGGCATCACTTTCAGCCGGTACGCGGTTGATCGCGCCAACGGGTTCACCGTCAATCAGGATAATGCGCTTGTCACCGGCACGAACATCTTTCAGATAACGCTGTGCAATAAATGGCTCGCGATACATCTGCTCGAACATTTCCAGCAGCGATGTCAGATTGCGGTCGTCGGTGGTGAGGTGGAAAACGCCGGCGCCACCATTGCCGTAAAGCGGCTTGATAATGATGTCGCCATATTGTTTGCGAAATTCCAGCACTTCCTGAATATCTTTGGTAATCAGCGTTTCCGGCATCAAGTCCGGAAATTCTGTGACGAAGATTTTTTCAGGGCTGTTGCGCACCCATGCCGGATCGTTGACCACCAGTGTTTTCGGGTGGATACGCTCAAGCAAATGCGTGGTGGTAATGTAATTCATATCGAATGGCGGATCTTGGCGCAGTAGCACCACATCCATTTCCGACAAGTCACGACGTTCCGGCTCGCCTAAGGTGTAATGGTCGCCTTTGACATCGCGGACTTCGAGTTTTTCAAGGCGGGCTGTCACCACACCGTCGCGCATTGAAAGGCGGTCAGGGGTGTAGTGATAAAGCTCGTGGCCGCGCGCCTGTGCTTCCAGACAAAGCGCGAAAGTAGTGTCCCCTGTAATATTGATCGTGCTGATATGGTCCATCTGAACTGCAATCTTCAAGGCCATGGTCTCCTAAGGGCGTTCGCGTTTGTCATTTAAGTGTTTATGGCAAATAGGATATCCGCCCTCAAGTTCAAGTGAAGGCGAGAGCGGATATAGAGTTTATTTTAAACGGCTGCTTCCACCAGTACAATCTCGCCGTCGGCAACGGTTTGGCGGATGGCCTGTGCTGCCTGATATTCCGGCGAGTTGAAGCAATCGAGCGCGTGCTGCATTGATTCAAATTCGATAATCACGTTGCGGGCACGGCATTTGCCTTCAACCAATTCGGCTCTGCCGCCGCGGGCAAGAAACTTGGCGCCGTAGCGTTCAAAGGCTGGCTTGGCGGTCGAAACGTAATCCTTGTAACGCTCCGGATCCTTAACATCGACTCGTGCAATCCAATAAGCTTTGGTCATATGATCAATCTCCTCCTGATGATTAAGATGAAACTTTAAGCTTTTCAAAAACCTGCCCGCAATGCGGCATTCAGACTTTGGCTTTATACTTTAGGGGTGATTAGCTTGCGGCCATTTCGGCGAGGATTTTCTCCGCCGCTTCCCGTCTGTCCGGTGCTGCAATAATCGGGCGTGCGACAACCAGATGGCTGGCACCGGCTTTAAGAGCATCGGACGGGGTCATGACACGCTTCTGGTCACCAAGCTCTGCGCCTTGCGGGCGGATGCCGGGGGTGACGATTGCCAGATCATTGCCAACAATCTGGCGAATGGCGGCGGCTTCTGCGGCTGAGGCCACTACGCCGCCCATACCGGCTTCACGCGCTTGGGCTGCACGACGCAGCACCAGTGTCTGTGCATCATCTTTATAGCCGGCTTCGACGAGGTCGGCATTATCCATGGAGGTGAGAACCGTGACACCAAGCAAGCAAAGACCGGAGCCTTTAGCCGCCTCAACGCCTGCGCGCATCGCTTTAGGATAAGCATGCAATGTCAGCATGGATACGCCCATTTTAGCGATATTTTCCACGCCTTTGGCCACCGTATTATCGATGTCCAGCAGTTTCATATCCAGAAATACTTGTTTCTTGGCTGCAATCAAGGTGCGGACAAAATCCAACCCACCGGCAAATACCAATTGGTGACCGACTTTGTAGAAGGAAACCGTGTCGCCTAATTCATGAACGACTTGCTCTGCGTCTTTAACCGTCGGCACATCAAGCCCGACAATGAGACGGCTGCGTACATCTTCCACAGTCATGTCATTTTACCCTTTTATCTTTTCACAAACAGACTGTTATTGGCACAAACATCGGTGTTGTGAAAGTCTATAAACGCATGAGAGCGCCGCGTGCCGGTTTTGGCACGCAAAGGACGCTCTCACAGCTTAAAATGACAGCGCCGCGTGCCGGTTTTGGCAAGTAATGGTCTCTCGCACAGCTCAAAATGAGAGGGCAATTCTTCAACAGATTTACGTTTGAGAACTTGCCTGCTAAGTGCGCGGGCAGCGTTGACAATTTTCAATCAGAATACGGCAGGCATTAGTGAGGGCGCGTTGACTGCGTTCATCTTTGAGCGTGTTGTCTGTTTCAAAAGCATTGGCAGCACCTGAAACCGAACATTGCTCGGTCAGAACCTGTGCGCCGACCGCCATTAAAACCGCACGCAGATGATAAAGGCCGCGCATACCCGCAAAGGCTCCGTTGGAGGTGGAGCACAAAGCGGTAGTCAGACCTGCATAGGGTTTAAGCGGAGCATCGCCGTCTTTGGAAATACGGCTGACCCAGTCCAGTGTGTTTTTCAACAATGGCGGAATGGACGCATTATATTCGGGCGAGCAGATCATCAAGCCATCTTGTTTGGCGATAATGCGGGCGAGCTGCATGGCTGGCTCAGGTATGCCATGCTCGCTTTGAAGGTCTTCATCCATGATCGGCAGCGGATAATCACGCAGTGAAATTTGCGTGACTTCTGCACCCTGTTTTTTCAGTTCACGCGCTGCTGCATCAGCCATATGCTGGCTGAAAGCGCCGTTGCGAACCGAACCGGCAAACACCAGAATTTTAGAGGTCATGGATGAGTGCTCCTTCAAAGCAGGTTTCGGTTAAGAAAGCGGGCTGCGATAGACCCATAATTGTGCAGGCGGCACATTGCGCATGACAAAGTCATAATGCTTGACCACATAATTGCCTTTGCCTGCCGGAACAGGGGCAAGCGGGCCATAAGTGATCTGAATAACCGGACGACCGGCTGGCACGCGGCGCAGCAGATCTTCAATGATCTGGACGCGAGCCGGAACAGGGAAGTTCAACAGTGGCACAGCTGATATAACACTGTCGAACAACATGTCTTTGTTGTCGCCCAAAGTGGTATCGAGATCAAAAGCATCGCCCTGAATAATGTTTACGTCCGGAAAATTAATGCGCAGATGTTTCGCAAAATCTTCTGAATATTCGACGCAGTAAAGATCCTGCGGTTTTACACCGTGCTGCAAAATCGCTTTGGTGATCACACCTGTGCCGGGCCCGAGTTCAAGCACCGGCATTTTGGATGTTGTGTCGATAACACTTGCCATGCGGCGAGCAGTAATGGAACTTGTCGGTAAAATGGCTCCGACGGCTTTCGGCCCGTCAATCCAGCCTTTAAAGAAGCGAATTTCTTCGTTGAATTTCTCGGCGAATTTACGTGCCAGCGGTCCTGCCATTATGCGATCTCCCATTAACGTCACTTGGCAAAAAACAATTTGGTGCACTCATCAAACATCAAACTGCTTCAAGGTTTTCGTTCATAGCACGAAATTTATGGCAAGAAATTGCTTTTTCGCGTGTTTGAATTCACAGTTCATTTTTTTATGAAACAGTTTTACGTTTGATGATAAATGCAAAAAGACAAAGAAAAAGGGGCTAAAAGCCCCTTAATCTTTAATTCCTTCAAAGAAATCTTTCATCCGTGCGAAAAATCCGGTTGATTGCGGACTATTTTCTTTGGAAGAAATTTCTTCAAATTCCTGCAACAGCTCGCGCTGGCGCTTATTGAGATTCTGCGGCGTTTCAATTGCCACCTGAATGTAAAGGTCGCCGATATTGGTTTGACGCAGCACCGGCATGCCCTTTGCCTTAAGGCGGAACTGTTTGCCGTTTTGCGTGCCTTCCGGAATTTTCACCCGTGTTTGCGTGCCATCCAGTGTGGTCACTTCAAACTGGCCTCCAAGGGCTGCCGTGGTCATGGAAATCGGCACTTTGCAATAAAGGTCGGCTCCGTCGCGCTGGAAGAACTCATGCGGCTTGATGGAGATAAAGATGTAGAGATCACCCGAAGGGCCGCCGCGTGTACCGGCTTCACCTTCACCCGACAAACGGATGCGGGTGCCATCTTCAATGCCGGCCGGAATATTAACCGAGAGCGAGCGCTCTTGCGAAACATGACCTGTGCCGGAGCATTTGGTGCAAGGATCAGGAATGGTCTGGCCGCGGCCGTTACAGGTCGGGCAGGCGCGTTCAACTGAGAAGAAGCCCTGCGAGGCGCGCACACGTCCGGCACCACCACAGGTGGCACAGGTGACAGGCTGCGTGCCAGGCTTTGCGCCTGAGCCACTGCATTCATCGCAGGTGATGGAGCTTGGCACACGGATTTGTGCCGTTTTACCGCTGAAAGCTTCTTCGAGTGAAACTTCCATATTGTAGCGCAGATCAGCACCGCGTTCGCGTCCGCCGGAGCGGCGCTGGCGACCGCCACCCATCATCTCGCCAAAAATATCTTCAAAAATATCGGAGAAGCCACCGGCACCGCCGAAACCACCACCGAAGCCGCCGCCAAAACCACCGGCACCGCCGCCGCCATTTTCAAAGGCAGCATGGCCAAAGCGATCATAGGCTGCGCGTTTCTGCGGGTCTTTCAGCACATCATAGGCTTCACCAAGCTCAATAAACTTGCGCTCTGCTTCCGCATCGCCCGGGTTTTTGTCGGGGTGGAACTGCATGGCAAGTTTACGATATGCCGATTTCAGAACTTTATCGTCAGCTGTTTTGGTAACACCAAGGATTTCGTAATAGTCGATCTTCATGAATTCGTCTTTCAGGCGGCTCTCATAATGACGGCCAAAAACTTTAATGACCTCACAGCGCGCAAAACATATGGAAACTGGCTGCGATACCAGATCTAAAACAAGATGTTATCGCGACTGGCTGTGAATAGCAGAGTGCCTAAAGATGAGACCTCTGACCGGTTAATTAAGAACAAAACAACCGGAACAGCCGCCAATGTTTTGCTTCATAAATGTAAGCTCGAATATCGGAAAGCCCGACTTGAAAGTCGGGCTCCCCACATATCGGTTAGATTATGACTTCTTTTCGTTGTCGTCGATTTCTTCGAAATCAGCGTCAACGACGTCGTCATCAGAAGCCTGGGCACCTTCTTCGCCGCCCTGACCATCTTCGCCCTGATTGGCTTCATACATGGCCTGACCAAGCTTCATGGAAGCTTCAGCAAGGGTCTGTGTCTTGGTTTTGATGTCTTCTGCATCATCACCTTCAACAGCAGTTTTCAATGCTGCCAGTGCAGTTTCGATAGCCTGCTTGTCTTCAGCCGAAACCTTTTCGCCGTATTCTTTCAGCGACTTGTCGGTTGAATGGATGAGGCCTTCTGCCTGGTTCTTGGCTTCAACAGCTTCACGGCGCTTCTTGTCAGCTTCAGCGTTGGCTTCGGCATCTTTAACCATCTGCTCGATATCAGCATCGGAGAGACCGCCAGAAGCCTGAATACGGATCTGGTGTTCTTTGCCGGTGCCTTTGTCTTTTGCAGACACGTTAACAATACCGTTGGCATCGATGTCGAAGGTCACTTCAATCTGCGGAACGCCGCGTGGTGCCGGTGGGATACCAACCAGATCAAACTGGCCGAGCATCTTGTTGTCGGCAGCCATTTCGCGCTCGCCCTGAGCCACACGAATGGTCACAGCAGACTGGCTGTCTTCAGCGGTCGAGAAAGTCTGGGACTTCTTGGTAGGGATCGTGGTGTTACGCTCGATCAAACGGGTGAAAACGCCGCCCAATGTTTCGATACCCAGTGAAAGCGGGGTAACGTCGAGGAGCAACACGTCTTTCACGTCGCCCTGCAAGACACCGCCCTGAATTGCTGCACCCATGGCAACAACTTCGTCAGGGTTCACACCCTTGTGCGGCTCTTTACCAAAGAACTCTTTAACGACTTCCTGAATTTTTGGCATACGGGTCATACCGCCAACCAAAACAACTTCATCAATGTCGCCGGCTTTCAGACCAGCATCTTTCAATGCAGCCTTACATGGGTTGACTGTGCGCTGTACCAGATCGTCCACGAGGGTTTCGAGCTTGGCACGTGACAGTTTGATGGCCAGATGCTTCGGTCCGGTCTGATCTGCGGTGATGAACGGCAGGTTAATCTCGGTCTGCTGTGCAGATGAAAGTTCGATCTTGGCTTTTTCAGCAGCTTCTTTGAGGCGTTGCAGAGCAAGCTTGTCGTTCTTCAGGTCAATGCCCTGTTCTTTTTTGAACTCATTGACGAGATATTCAACCAGACGCATGTCGAAGTCTTCACCACCGAGGAATGTATCACCATTGGTGGATTTTACTTCAAATACGCCGTCGCCGATTTCGAGGATCGAAACGTCAAATGTACCGCCGCCAAGGTCATAAACCGCAATGGTCTTGCCTTCGCTCTTATCGAGGCCGTAAGCCAGAGCCGCAGCAGTTGGTTCGTTAATGATACGCAGAACTTCCAAACCAGCGATGCGGCCTGCATCTTTGGTTGCCTGACGCTGAGCATCGTTAAAATATGCAGGAACTGTAATAACAGCCTGTTCAACTTTTTCACCGAGGTAATCTTCTGCGGTTTCCTTCATTTTCTGAAGGATCATCGCGGATACCTGCGAAGGTGAATATTTTGTGCCGTGGACTTCTACCCACGCATCACCATTGTCGCCCTTAACAATCTTGTATGGCACCAGATCTTTATCTTTGGTGACCATCGGATCGTCGAAGCGACGGCCGACAAGACGTTTAACAGCAAACAAGGTGCCTTCCGGATTGGTAACGGCCTGACGTTTTGCAGGCTGGCCAGCGAGGCGTTCGTCACCTTCGGAGAAAGCGATAATCGACGGGGTGGTGCGTGCACCTTCCGCATTTTCGATGACCTTCGCGTTTTTACCGTCCATGACAGCTACGCAGGAGTTGGTCGTACCCAGATCAATACCAATTACTTTAGCCATTTTTATCTCCATTCAGCAAACCGCTTAGACCTCTGACGAGCGTTCTGTTAAGCGGCCCCTATCGGTTCTAGTCTGCCCCATCATGACGAATTAAGGCATCCCGTTGAGGGGTATATAAGAAAGGGTTATTTTCACTGCAAGTCGGTTTAGGCCAGTTCTGCAAGATTCCTGCCACAAGTGACATTATTTTGCCTGAAACCATGAAAAAACGTCTTAAACCTCTGTCCAGTTTCCTTTTTTTCCGGCTTCATAGACCATATCAATGAAATGCTGATTACCTTTTGAGTTTTCAAGACTGAAAACACTGACAGGTGCGCCGCGTGCTTTACGCACAAATGTTTCAGCTTGCAACTGATACTGATTAATATTCTGGAAGCTGTAGGTGGTCGTGGTGTCGCGGGTGACATTATGCACGGTAATCTGGGCATGATCATATTTGAGCGGATTGAAGGGCGCATGCACTTCAATATAGCCATTATCACCATGAAAAATCATTGATTGGCGGTAGGCCATCTGGGTCGCCACATAAAAATGCAAATCAAACCCATCAAATTGTGCTTCTACGCTGGCGTAGCGGTCGGTTTTGAAAGTGGGGTCAAATTCTATCTGTGCGCGGATGCGCTTCGGCTCAAGGCCGGTGCTCATACGGGTGGTAACCACTGGATAAACGCCGATATCAGGCAAGCCGCCACCGCCAAGCGATAATTGATTGCGCATATTGGCGGGATCATTGTTGAAGTAAGTGAAAACGCCTTCCACGCGGCGTAAATGCCCGATCACACCTTCTTGCAGAAGTTCACGCAGTTTGATCCACTGTGGATGGTAATAAACCATGAAAGCTTCAGAAATCACCACGCCATATTGATCGCGTGCTGCAATCAGCGCATCAATTTCTGCTGTTTTAAGCGCAATCGGCTTTTCGCATAAGACATGTTTACCGGCTTTGGCCGCTTTGAGTGTCCATTCCACATGTTGCGATGTCGGCAGCGGAATGTAAATTCCGTCGATCTCATCGCAGGCAAGCAGCTCGTCATAGGAGCCGAAGGCGTGTTTCATACCAAAACGATCAGCAACGTGACGCGCTTTGGCCAAATCGCGGCTGGCAATGGCGTGCGCAACACCGTTTTCACTGGCGCAGATTGCCGGAATAACCTGATTGATGCCGATATTCGCCGTTGACAGGATGCCCCACCTGAACATGATTTCCCCCTTTTATTTGAGTGGCTGATTTTTGGCGGACAGTATCGCGCACCCCTGCAAAAAGGAAATGCTGATTCTTTAAAAATGTTTAAGCAGGTGAATTTGAGTTGAAATGCGAGGCTATTTAAGCTCTTTGGTTGCGCATTCACTGTTTTATCAGCGTTTTTTCAAATGAATTTTCATTTTTTACCGAAATGTTCACAAAATTTGACAAAAGGGGTTGAATATTAACGACCGCTGATCCATATCAGGGTTACTTACCGCTGTGCCTCCTCCCATTGCGCGCGGTAAGTGTTCCCCTCTGAAGGTTTTGCCTTTAAGGCACCTTCATAAATTTTAAGCCGGGCTTTTTAGTCCGGCTCTTTTTTTGCCCGAAATTTGAACAGACATATTGCAGTTAACCAGTACTTGGCAGCCATGACTGAGCAGCCAGCCACTGCTGGCGAAAATGCTTTGCGTGATAAAAGAAAAAGGCGCCATGGTTTCCCATGGCGCCTTTTTTGCAAATTTAGCTATCTGAATTAGGCATAAGCCTGCATCGGAGGGCATGAGCAGATCAGGTTACGATCGCCGGCCACGTTGTCGATGCGGGATACCGGCGGCCAGTATTTGGCGGTCGGATCAGCATCTGCATTCGGGAATACAGCTTCCTGACGTGAGTAAGGATGCGTCCACTCACCGCCGATTGTATCAATGGCAGTATGCGGCGCATTGACCAGCGGGTTGTCTTCCAGTGGCCAATGGCCGGAGGCAACCTTGTCCGCTTCACCGGCAATGGCGATCATGGCGTCACACAGACGGTCAATCTCAGCCAATGGTTCGGATTCGGTCGGCTCAATCATCAATGTGCCGGAAACCGGCCATGACATGGTTGGCGCATGGAAGCCGTAGTCGATCAGACGTTTGGCAACATCTTCAACGCTGATGCCTGCCTGATCTTTCAACACGCGGGTGTCCACGATGCACTCATGTGCCACGCGGCCGTTCTTGCCTTTATAAAGGATCGGGAAGTGGCCTTCCAGACGATGCGCAATATAGTTGGCGTTGAGAATGGCCATTTTGGTGGCGCGTTTGAGACCGGCACCGCCCATCATTCGGATATACATCCATGTGATGACCAGAATGGACGCACTGCCGAATGGTGCAGCAGAAACAGCCTGACTGGTACCCTGTTCCACGTGACCCGGGATAAACGGCACCAGATGCTTGGCAACACCGATCGGGCCAACGCCCGGTCCGCCGCCGCCATGCGGGATGCAGAATGTCTTATGCAGGTTCATGTGGCAAACATCGGCACCAATATCGCAAGGACGGCCGAGGCCAACCAGAGCGTTCAGGTTTGCACCGTCGAAATAGACCTGACCGCCATGGGAATGAACGATCTCGCAGAATTCGCGGATGCCTTCTTCAAACACACCGTAAGTGGACGGGTAGGTGATCATGAAGGCTGCAAGGTTGGCGCTGTGTTTTTCAGCTTTTGCCTTGAGGTCTTCAATGTCGATGTCGCCTTCCGGCAGACAGTTGACCACAACCACTTTCATACCGGCCATGCTGGCGCTGGCAGGGTTGGTACCATGGGCCGATGACGGGATCAGGCAGATATCGCGCTGATGGTCGCCACGGGACTGATGGTAACGGCGGATTGCCAGAAGACCGGCATATTCACCCTGACTACCGGCGTTTGGCTGCAAGGAAACAGCGGCAAAGCCGGTGATTTCGCAAAGCCAGTTTTCAACGTCGGAGGTCATCTGGGCATAGCCCGTGCTCTGTTCTGCCGGTGCAAACGGATGCATATTGGCAACTGTATTCCAGCTGACAGGCATCATTTCTGCGGCCGCATTGAGCTTCATGGTGCAAGAGCCGAGCGGAATCATCGCACGGTCAAGCGCCAGATCTTTATCTGCCAAACGACGCAAGAATCGCATCATTTCGGTTTCGGAGCGGTGCTGATGGAACACTTCCTGTGTCAGGAAGGCCAGCGTGCGCTTCGATGGCAGACGGGTCGCATCAGTGCTTGCAACAGTGGCACCAAAGAGAGCGGCAATTGCTGCCACATCTTCGTCGCTTGAAGTTTCGTCAAAAGCCACAGCCACAGTGTCAGCATCAATGACGCGCAGCAGTCGGTCAGCTTTGTCAGCTTCGGCAGCAATCGATGCAGCTTTGCCCGGAACTTTGACGGTGACAGTGTCAAACAGCTTGTCGCCAGCCAGTTCAAAGCCTGCTTTTTTCACGGCATCGGCAAAATTGCTTGAGCGTTTTGCAATTTCAGTTGCAATCGACTGCAAGCCGGATGGGCCATGATAAATAGCATAAGATGCAGCCATATTGGCCAGCAATGCCTGAGCGGTACAGATGTTGGATGTCGCTTTATCACGACGGATATGCTGCTCACGGGTTTGCAATGCCAGACGGTAACCAACACGGCCGTGTGCATCGGTGGACTGGCCAACGATACGACCCGGAATGATACGGGTCAAAGCCTGTGAAACGCCGAGATAGGCTGCGTGCGGGCCACCAAAGCCCATCGGCACGCCAAAGCGCTGCATGGAACCAACAGCCATATCAGCACCCCATTCAGCAGGCGCTTCTGTGACAGTCAGAGCCAGCGGATCGGCAACAGCAATCACCTGTGTGCCAAGTGCTTTTGCAGCAGCAATCACAGCTTTATAATCGCCGTAAACGCCCTTTGTATCAGGCCAAGGAACGATCAGAGCGGTGGTGTCTGCATCGACATCGCCTGATGTTTCAATGGTGATGCCCAAAGGCTCAGCGCGGGTGCGCAGAACGTCCAAAGTCTGGGCATGCAGTTCACCGGCAATCAGCACACGGTGACGGTTTTCGCGGTGATGGCGGTAAGCGATAGCCATTGCTTCTGCAACAGCCGTTGCTTCATCAAGCAAGGATGCGCAAGCAACAGGCAGACCGGTCAACTCGGTTACCAGTGTCTGGAAGTGGAACAGCAATTCCAGACGACCCTGACTGATTTCTGACTGGTAAGGCGTATAGGCCGTGTACCATGCCGGATTTTCAAACAGGTTACGCTGGATCACCGGTGGGGTGTAGCAACCGCTGTAACCTGCACCGATAAAGCTTTTTTTGACGATATTGCGGTTCATCACCTGCTGAAGTTCAGCCAAAGCTGCTGCTTCGCTCAAAGGCTGTGGCAGATCCAGTTCGCGGTTAAAGCGAATGGATTCCGGCACTGCCTGTGTGATGAGTGTTTCCAGCGAGGAGACGCCGAGAGCACCAAGCATGGTGCGCTCATCCGCATCGCGGGGACCGATATGACGGTCCACAAATGGAAGTGAACCCTGTGTCATTAGTCTACCAGTGCCTTATAACCGGCTGCATCGAGCAGACCATTCAGCTGGCCTTCATCGGAAAGCTTCAGCTTGAACAACCAGCCTTCGCCTTCTGCGGCCTGATTGATGAGGGATGGATCGTTAACAACTGCATCGTTGATTTCAACGATTTCACCGTCAACCGGTGCGTAAACATCGGAAGCAGCTTTAACGGATTCGACCACAACGATGGCATCGCCTTTAGTAACCTTGCGGCCAACTTCCGGCAGTTCGACGAATACGAGGTCGCCGAGCTGTTCTTGCGCATGTACGGTAATGCCGACAGTGGCGGTGCCATTATCGTTGTTGATCCATTCGTGATCTTCGGTGAACAGGATAGAGGCCATGATTGTTATCCTTTGTGGTAGTGATGCGGTGTAAATGGAAGTGAATGAACATCAAGCGGTACAAGATTACCGCGGATATCTGCAAAAACACGGGAGCCGACAGCGGCAAATTCAGGGGTGACATAACCCATCGCTACCGGATGCCCCGCTGACGGGCCGAAGCCGCCGGAGGTGACGCGACCGATTTTGTTACCGTCTGCATCAAAGAGTTCAACATCTGCACGAACCGGCTGACGGCCTTCTGGCTTCAGGCCAACGCGTTTGGCTTTGGCACCGGCTGCAAGCTTTTCCAAAAAGGCTTTGGCGCCGATAAAACCGGCAGTTTCGCGCACAGGTTTTGGCACAGCCCAGAGAAGACCTGCATCCACCGGATTGATTTCAGGGGTGATGTCCTGACCATGCAGGCAAAGGCCGGCTTCCAGACGCAGGCTGTCACGCGCTGCAAGGCCGATCCACTGAACGCGCTCATCGGCAAAGAGTTTGGCGAGCAGGTCGCGGGCATCTTTTTCCGGCAGGGCAATTTCAAAACCGTCTTCACCGGTATAACCGGAACGGGTGACAAACCAGTCAGCCTTAGGCTCGATACCGGTCATGAAGGTCAGCTCACCACCGGGCACACCTGCTTTGGCTGCAACATCGGCAGCGGCAGGGCCCTGAAGCGCCAGCAAAACACGGTCAAGCGGGTTGACGGTTACGGATTTACCGGCTGCCACTTTGTTGAGATGTGCAATATCAGCATCCGCATTGCCGGCATTGGCAACGATCATGAAGCGGTTTTCGCCCAAACGGGTCACGATCAGGTCGTCTTCGACGCCTGCATTTTCGTTCAGCAAAAATGTGTATTTTGACTGGTTCATCGGGATGGAAAGCGGATCAAGCGGGCAGGCTTCTGCCAGCAGCTTGGCTGCATCATCACCGGAAATTTCGATGACACGCATGTGAGAAATGTCGAACAGGCCAGCCTGTTCACGCACATGCAAATGTTCTTTCATCACGCCCAGCGGGTAGGTGATTGGCATGTTCCAGCCGGCAAAGCCGCCAAAACGTGCTTTCGCTGCTTCATGAAGATCCTGCAATGGCAGGGTTTTTAACGTGGTTTGTGCCGTATCGCCCATATCAACTCCAAAAGTCGCACGAATGCCTCCGCAAAATGCGGTTGCTTCAGTGCCCCTCTGTCTGAAGCCTGAGAGACTCGCATAGTTTGAGATAAACTACACTTACACCTTCGGCGCGGGAGCAAAGCCCCGACTTTCCAGAGTTGCCTTTCCTGTCAGCGGTTCTTGATACCTGAGAGATTTCGGGCGATTTCCCCTTCGGTGGCTGAGATGCAGGTAATCTGCTCCCAACTCTCTCCCGCAGACAGACAGGGCAGTAGCCTTGTTGCTCCTTACCCTCGACGCGTTATGACTTAGCCGAAACTGGCTCTTAAGTCACTCGCTTTCTGTTGGCTTTCAGCCGGTTTTGCGCGACAATTTGCCTTGGGCGTAGTCCAGTGCAACCACTAAAAGCCCTGCAACAAGCGCCCAGAATGCAGAGCCGATGCTCAAAAAGCTAATGCCGGAAGCGGTAACAGCAAAAGTGACAACCGCACTTAAGCGTTCTTTTTCTTTCGAGAGCGCCAGTGTCATGGCATTGATGAAGGGGCCGGAGAGTGCCAGTCCGGCAATCAGTGCGATCAGCACCGGTGGCAGTACGGCAAATATCGCCACCAGTGACGCGCCGAACAGTGCAAAAATGACATAAATTACAGCGTAAACAGGGCCTGTCAGCCAGCGCTTTGTCTGGTCGGGGTGCGCGTCAGGGCTGGTGCAAAGGGCGGCGGAAATCGCGGCCAGATTGCTGGTGGCTGCGCCAAAAAAGGCTGAAACCAATGAGACAAGGCCGGTGACCTGAAGTGCTGGACCTGTCGGCGGCTCATAGCCAAAGGCGCGCAATACGGCAAAGCCCGGCAAATTCTGCGATGCCATGGTGACGAGATAAAGCGGCAGAGCCAGACCGACCATGGCGCTGAAATGGAAGGTTGGCGTGATGAATTCCAGTGTTGAAATTTCCGGTGCCGGAAGGCTCGGCGAGCGCCCTGTCACAAGCGCAAAAATAACGCCGCCGATGAGTACGGCAATGACTGCAAGCGACGGATTGAAAAGCCGGATGATGAAGAAGAGAGCCGCCAGCGGCAGCACCATCACCGGATCAATTTGTGCGGCCTTGGCCGCATTTAAGACAAAGCCGACCAAAACACCGGCCAGCATGCCGGAGGCCACGGATGTCGGGATACTGGAAACAAGGCGCGATAAAGGTTTGATGAGGCCTGTCAGAACGATCGCAATGGCGGTGACGATAAATGCACCGACCGCTTCATTGATGGTAAAGCCGCTGCTGGCACCGATTAAAGCCAGACCCGGTGTTGACCATGCGGCAATGATCGGCATTTTATAGCGGATGCTGAGATAGGCGGATGCGGCGGCAATAGCCAGACAAACAGCGGTCACCCAGCTTGCGGTTTGGGTTTGACTGGCTCCCAGCACGGTGGCTGCGGCAATGATGAGAGCAAGCGTGCCCCCAAAGCCGACAATGGCTGCAACACTGGATGAGGCAAGAACCGAAAACCGCATGGAATTAAACCTTTATCGGAAGGTTGAACCTTAATTGTTGATTTGGGCAATCATCATGTCGAGGGAACGTGTCAAAAGATCGAGATCCTGCGGGCGGGAAAGGCGGTGGTCGCCATCACGCACAAGGGTGAGGGTTACATTATCAACCGGCAGATGTTCGGTGAGGAGAAGGGCATGTGAATAAGGCACATCTTCATCCTGACACCCTTGCAGAATATGTACCGGACAACCGGTTTCGATAATGTCTGTTAAAACCAGATTTTGCCGTCCGTCCTCAATCAGCTTGCGCGTATAGATGAAGGGATTAGGCGAATATTCTGAAGGTTCTTCAAAATAGCCTTTTTCGATCAGCGATTTTTTATATTCTTCGCTTAAATTCGGCTCGATCAAACGGGCCGTGAAGTCCGGAGCCGGTGCTATCAGAATAATGCCGGCAGGGCCTTTGCCTTGTTTGATCAGTTCCTGCGTCATGCGCAAAGTGATCCATGCGCCCATGGAAGAGCCGACCAGAATTTGCGGATTTTTGTTATATTGATGATGCACGGCCAGAGATTCATTCAGCCAGCGTGAAATGCAGCCTTCATTGAAGTCGCCACCCGATTCGCCGTGACCGGAATAATCGAATCGTAAAAACTCGTGATCGTTGGTTGCTGCCCATTGATCGAGTGTTTCGGCCTTTGTGCCCAGCATATCCGACCGATAACCGCCCAGCCATGTGATTCCCGGTGCCTTGCTGCCTGCACGGTAACGCAGGGCGATAGGGGCGCCGTCCACAGTGATGAACTCTGGTTTATCTGTCATTGCTGCCAGTCTCCGTTTATTTCAATTATGATAGGGCTATACTTATGCGCGACCATGTTCAATAGCGCAAAAGCCTTGAAAATCTGCCTCATATGCTTAAATATTAACGTGGAGGCACGCTTTTGACCGATTTATTCGGTTGGGGGTGATTTTTCTTAACAAAGATGCTATTGACATCCACGCTTGCTTGGCGCCATGTCCCGCACTAAGTGCGACTGCGCTGGCAAGACACTGTTATTTCGCTGTTAAGCTGATAAAAGTGCCGCCGAAAAGTTTAATAATTGAGGAGTTAACGACCATTCGCCGACCGTTCAGAGCGACGCCGGTCCAGAAAGACGGACCGCGTGCCAACCGCGATATCCGGGTTCCCCGGGTTCAGCTAATCGATGCCGAGGGCCATAACCACGGTGACATGACCATTCAGGACGCCATTGCGATGGCTGAAGAGGCAGGCCTTGATCTTGTAGAGATCGTGCCTAACGCCGAACCACCTGTTTGTAAGATTGTTGATCTGGGTAAGCTCAAGTATCAGAGTCAGAAAAAAGCCGCTGAAGCGCGCAAAAAACAGAAAACGGTCGAAATCAAAGAAATTAAGATGCGACCGAACATCGACACTCATGACTATGAAGTGAAGATGAAGGCTGCGCACCGATTCTTTGATGAAGGTGATAAGGTTAAGTTCACACTGCGTTTCCGTGGTCGCGAAATGGCGCACCAGGAACTGGGTATGAAGCTGTTGCAGCGCGTTAAAGAAGAAACATTAGACATCGCCAAGGTTGAGGCTGAGCCGCGCCTTGAAGGTCGTCAGATGATGATGGTTCTTGCGCCACGTTCATAATATAGTTTTTATCAAGATAGGGCTGAGGCTTTATCTTGGCTTGTGAAGCTAAATTAGTTCAGCAGAAAACCGCCTTCGGGCGGTTTTTTATTTTATGGGTTATAAAATGTCGCGCTCTGATTCAGTAGTTGCGTTTTTATCATATTATGCCTATAAGGCCTCGTTCGAACCGACCGGCAGGGCATGCCGTGGCGGTTTCGCATGCTTTCCAGACTTTGGTCGGTCTGGAAGTAGAAAACCAGAGCTCTGATATTCATTGCGAATGTTAAGGGCCTCTAGATTAGGAGAGCAAAATGCCCAAGATGAAGACCAAATCCTCCGCTAAAAAGCGGTTCAAAATTACCGCAACCGGCAAAATCAAAGCTGCTGCTGCTGGTAAGCGTCATGGCATGATCAAGCGCTCGAACAAGTTCCTTCGCGATGCACGCGGCACCATGGTTCTTAGCGAACCAGATGCAAAGATCGTGAAGAAGTTCCTGCCAAACGGCCTCTAAGCCGCTATATCCTTAAGGAGATCATACTATGGCACGTGTAAAACGCGGCGTAACTGGCCACGCTAAACATAAAAAAGTTCTCAAGCAGGCAGAAGGTTTCCGCGGTCGTCGCAAGAACACCATCCGCACTGCAATGGCAGCTGTTGATCGTTCGAAGCAGTATGCTTACCGCGATCGTAAGAATCGTAAGCGTAACTTCCGCGCTCTCTGGATTCAGCGTATCAACGCTGCTGTTCGCGAGCATGGCTTGACCTATGGCCGTTTCATCGACGGTCTGATGAAGTCAAACATTGAAATCGACCGTAAAGTTCTGTCGGATATTGCTATCCATGAACCTGAAGCATTTGTTGCTTTGGTTGATTCTGCGAAGAAGGCACTGGAATATCTGAAAGATACCACGCCTAACGCTTTTGAAGGCGCTGTACGTTAAGCCAGCCGCCTTCCCAAAGCACGATTGAATAACTTTTGGGACCCGCGCTGGCTCGGCTGGCGCGGGTTTTCTTATTTTTCGGATTTGATATGTATATTGATACGCAAAATGCAGGACATAGATGGGCTGAGGAGCATCAGGATGCTCTCGCTCAGGCTGTTTTGCGTAGTGCGGGACAACGTATCATGAAGGCCGAGATTGCCGGACGTATTGTTTGGATCAAGCGTTATGATGTTGAAGCAGTGCCGCTGCCAAAACGTCTGCATAGCAGGCTGTCACGCTTTGTGCCTTATGCGTTTATGCGCTCACCTCGTATCAGAGACGGCGAGGGGCAGCGCGAGCGTGAATTGCGCAAGATGCAAGCCTTTGTTGAAGCGGGTTTGCACGTGCCGGATATGGTCTGGACGCAGCCACATGTCGTGGTGCTGGGGGATGCAACGCCTACACAGCAGGCGCGCCTTGATGAATTGAAGCATCAAGATCGCCGGTTACATGACCGTGTGCTGATTGAATGTGCTACGGCTTTAGCTAAGGCGCATGCCAAAGGGCTTTGCCATGGCCGCCCGCATCCGCGTGATTTCTTTGCCATTCAAACAAATGACGCAATGCAGTCTGGTTTTTTGGATTTTGAAGAAGAGCCGGAAGCCGTTATGTCGCTGGCAACGGCGCAAGCACGCGATTTATGGCTGATGTTCTTCCAGATTTCGTCTCAGGCACAGTTGCCGGATACAAGTGCGCAGGCATTTGCCGCTTATCGTGCGGTAGCACCGGACGATGTTATTCGCGAGCTTGGTAAAATTGTTGATTTCTTTCGCTTTACCATTCGCCCTTTGCGCTTTTTGAAGCGTTTTTATCTGGGCGGGGATGGGAAAAGACTGTTAAAAGCGATGGAATTTTTCGATAAGGCTTTAAAGAGTTAAATGCACAAATGGTGGTGTCTGGTTTTGGCAGTTGCGACCATTTGAAAGAAGACCCGATCAGGCCGGAAAAACTGCTTTTCGACAAAGTGTTTTTTCGGTTCCAACACACCCGAAGCCCTCGTATCCCGAAGGTATAAAGGCATAATCATGAGTGATCTAGAACAATTAGAACAGACAATTATGGGCGAAATCGCTGCCGCTGGTGACGAAAGCACCATTGAGGCGGTGCGTGTTTCGGCTTTGGGTAAAAAAGGTTCGGTTTCTGAGAAGCTGAAATCATTGGGCTCGATGTCACCGGAAGAACGCCAGCAGCAAGGCCCTGCCATTAACGGCTTGAAAAACCGTGTAACGGAAGCTTTGGCGGCGCGTAAATCTGAATTGCATAAGCTGGCCGTTGCTGCACGTCTGGAACGTGAAAAGCTGGATGTGACTTTGCCGGTTCGCAGCTCCGCCGCTTCACGTGGCCGCATTCATCCGATCAGTCAGGTGATTGACGAAATTACCGCGATCTTTGCCGATATGGGTTTTTCCATTGCCGAAGGTTCGGATGTTGAAACGGACTATTATAACTTCACTGCGCTGAACTTTCCTGAAGGACATCCTGCGCGTGAAATGCACGATACATTCTTCTTCAATCCGAATGAAAATGGTGAGCGCAAATTACTGCGCACCCATACGTCTCCGGTACAGGTTCACACCATGGAGCGCTTTGCGCAGATGCGCGACAAAGAAGGCCGTGACGAGCCTATCCGCATCGTTATTCCGGGCAAAACCTACCGCATGGATTCGGATGCAACCCACTCACCGATGTTCCATCAGGTGGAAGGTCTGGTTGTCGATAAATCTTCAAGCGTTGCCCAGATGAAATGGGTGCTGGAAGAGTTCTGCAAAGCCTTCTTTGAAGTGCCGTCAGTTAAGATGCGTATGCGTCCGAGCTTCTTTCCGTTCACCGAGCCTTCTGTTGAGGTTGACATTCAGTGCGACCGGTCAGGCAAGGAAGTGAAGTTCGGCGAAGGCAATGACTGGCTGGAAATTTTGGGTTGCGGCATGGTGCATCCGAATGTGCTGCGCAATGCGGGCTTTGATCCTGATGTTTATCAGGGCTTTGCATGGGGCATGGGTATCGACCGTATCGCCATGCTGAAATATGGCATGCCTGATTTGCGCGCTTTCTTTGATGCTGATGTGCGCTGGCTCAATCATTATGGCTTCCGTCCGCTTGATCTGCCGACCTTGTTCGGCGGTCTGAGTGCATAAGAGGCGGAAAGGACAAATAAAATGAAATTCACACTTTCCTGGTTGAAAGAACATCTTGAAACTGATGCCACGCTGGAACAGATCGTTGAGAAACTGACAGATATTGGTCTGGAAGTTGATGGCGTTGATGACCGCGCTAGCTTTAAAGCTTTTACCATTGCCAAAGTGCTCACCGCTGTTCAGCATCCTGATGCTGACAAGTTGCGCGTGCTGAGTGTTGATACAGGTGATGGCAAGCCGTTGCAGGTTGTGTGCGGTGCACCCAATGCGCGCGCCGGTATGGTTGGCGTGCTCGGGCGTCCGGGTGATTATGTGCCGGGCCTTGATGTGACATTGTCGGTCGGCAAAATCCGCGGCGTTGAAAGCTTCGGCATGATGTGTTCCGAGCGCGAGCTGGAACTGTCTGAAGAACATGACGGCATCATTGATTTGCCTGCTGATGCGCCTGTCGGCACCAGCTATGCGAGCTATATCGGCATTGATGATCCGATTATTGAAATCGGTCTGACCCCGAACCGTGCAGATTGCGCCGGCGTTCATGGTATTGCCCGTGATCTGGCAGCAGCCGGTCTTGGCACGCTTAAAGGTGACAAGATTGAAGCCGTTAAGGGCACTGGTGAAACACCGGTGAAGGTTGTGCTTGATCAGCCTGCTGACAAGCCATTTTGTAATGGTTTTGCATTGCGTCTGGTCAAGGGCGTTAAAAACACAGCCAGCCCGCAATGGTTGCAGCAGCGCTTAAAAGCCATTGGTCTGCGCCCGATCAACGCGCTGGTGGATATCACCAATTATGTGACCTTTGATTATGGCCGCCCATTACATGTGTTTGATGCTGCCAAGGTTAAAGGCAGTCTGACTGTTCGTGCAGCCAAGGATGGCGAAACCATTCTGGCGCTTGATCAGCGTGAATATAAATTATCATCGGACATGTATGTCATTGCTGATGATAACGGTGCTGAATCTATTGCCGGTATTATGGGTGGCGAACATTCAGGCTGTGATGAAAACACCACCGATGTGCTGATTGAATCAGCGCTTTGGGATGCGACCATGATTGCCCGCACCGGTCGTCAGCTTGGTATTGTCACCGATGCCCGCTATCGTTTTGAACGTGGCGTTGATCCTGAATTCATGGTTTCCGGCCTTGAATATGCAACCAAGCTGGTGATGGATTTGTGCGGCGGCACACCAACCGAAACGGACGTGGTTGGTTATCAGCCTTATACACCGCGTGAAATCACCTTCCCTGTGTCCGAGGTCAAGCGTTTGACCAATCTGGATGTGGCTTATGATGAAGCCGCCCAGATATTGTCGGGCCTGGGCTTTGGTGTGTCGGGCGATGGCAAAGCTGTTTTGGTTGTTAAAGTGCCGTCATGGCGCGGTGATGTGGAAGGCAAGGCAGACCTCGTTGAAGAGGTGATGCGTATTCATGGTCTCAATGAAATTGAACCACAGCCATTGGCCAATCTGGGCAATGTCAACGGTAAGATTCTTACCACCTTGCAAATCCGCACCCGCATGGCACGCCGTATGCTGGCGTCCCGCGGCATGATGGAAGCGGTGACCTATTCCTTCATTCCTGAAGCCCATGCCAAAGCTTTTGGCGGCGGTAAGCCTGAACTGAAGCTTGCGAACCCGATTGCCTCCGATATGTCGGATATGCGTCCCTCACTTCTGCCGGGCTTGCTGGTTGCAGCTCAGCGCAACGCAGACCGTGGCTTTGCCGATCTGGCGTTGTTCGAGGTGTCCGGTACTTATGAAGGCGATAAGCCTGAAGATCAGCGCCGTGTTGCTGGTGGTATCCGTCGCGGCACTGCCGGTGTTGAAGGTTCAGGTCGTCTGTGGTCAGGCAATGCAACGGCTGTTGGTGTTTATGATGCCAAGGCTGATGCGCTGGCGGCATTGGAAGCAGCCGGTGCTCCGGTTGACCGTATCCAGATCGAAGCAGGCGCACCTGAATGGTTCCATCCGGGTCGTTCCGGTACCATGAAACTGGGGCCTAAAGTTGTGCTTGGCTATTTCGGTGAATTCCATCCGGATACGCTGGAACTGCTCGATGTGAGCGGCGCACTTTGCGGCTTTGAAGTTTTCATCGATGCTATTCCTGAGCCGAAGAAAAAAGCGACCTGCACCAAGCCGTCACTGGTTCTGTCGCAGTTCCAGAGCGTTAAGCGCGACTTTGCCTTTGTGGTGGACAGCGATGTTGAAGCTGGCAGCCTGATCCGTGCGGTGATGTCTGCTGATAAGAAGCTGATCAGCAATGCGCAGGTATTTGATATTTTTGCCGGTGCATCTTTGGGTGAAAACAAGAAGTCGGTTGCGATCGAAGTTCTGTTGCAGCCGCTTGAACGCACTTTGACAGAAGAAGATCTGGAAGGCGTTGCCAAGAAAATTATCGAGGCAGTGACCAAGCAGACCGGCGGCGTTCTGCGCGGTTAAGTTCTTCTGAGGCTTCCTGCAAACACATCACTGTTTGCGGGAAGGTTTAAGATAATAAAAAAGCCGGAAACTTTGGTTTCCGGCTTTTTTTTGTGCTGTGTCGCTTAATCAATAAGCCCATTCGCCTTTGCGCATCAGCGGCTCATGGCTGCCATCGGCATTCACACCATCAACATCAATCTGGTCAGAGCCGATCATCCAGTCAATATGGATCAGGCTGGAATTGCCGCCTTTGGCTTTCACTTGTTCCGGTGTCAGGTTTGCACCATCAACAAAGCATTTTGAATAGCACTGGCCCAACGCAATATGGCTGGCGGCATTTTCATCAAACAATGTATTGTAGAACAGCAAACCGCTTTTTGAGATCGGTGAGGAATGGGGCACCAATGCCACTTCGCCTAAGTGACGTGCGCCTTCATCGGTATCCAGTACTTTGTTGAGCACTTCTTCGCCGCGGCTGGCTTTCGCTTCAACAATGCGGCCATTTTCAAAACGTACCGAGATATTATCGATCAGGGTTCCCTGATGCGACAATGGTTTGGTGCTGGAAACATGGCCGTTCACGCGCAGGGCGTGCGGAGTGGTAAACACTTCTTCGGTCGGAATATTCGGATTGCAGATAATGCCGTTTTTGGCAACCGACGCGCCGCCCATCCATTCATGACCATCGGCAAGACCAACGGTCAGGTCAGTGCCCGGACCTTTGAAATGCAAAGAATGGTAGTTCTTGGCATTCAAATAAGTGGTGCGTTCTTTCAGGGCTGCATTATGGGCTTCCCATGCAGCAACCGGATCTTCCACATCAACGCGGGAGGCCGCAAAAATTGCATCAGCGAGCTGGCGTGTTGCATCTTCAGGCGATGCATCAGGGAACATCAAAGCCGCCCATTCAGCATTTGGATAAGAGATGATGTTCCAGTTGATGTCGAAATTAGCGATTTTTTCCAATGCTGGCTGATAGGCTTTGGAATTGGCGCGGTTAGCGCGCGAAACCTTACCTGCATCTTGGCTCGACAACAGCAAAGGATTGTCGGCGGCAATAGCAAGACGCGCTGCATTTTTGCTGTAAGCTTTCGCCATGCCTTCATAGAGCCAGTCTGCGGCCTGATCAAAGCTTGCATCATTGGCATGCTGGTAGCGTGCCAGTGCAATCTGGTCATCGGAGAAAAACGGTGTCACCAGTCCGGCACCAGCCTGATAAGCATGTTTGGCAATCAGGCGCACCAATGGCAGGGCACAAACAGGTGCGGTGATGACGAGGTCTTGTCCCTCTTGCAAACGCAGGCCAACTTTAACGGCGACCTCGGCCAGACGGTCGAGCTTCACAGGATCAACAATATTTTCCGGTAATGTATAGGACATAATGGCCTCTGCTTTTATGAATTTCTGAGTGGAACATAACCCCTTGGCTAAGCTGTGACCAGTATCTTTTCAAAGCTGCAGTAGAGCGATGCGTGAAACAGCCTATAGCTGTCAATCAGCTTGTTTTAAGAAGTAAGACGCGTGCGGACGAGTTCCGCTTTTGAAGTTTTTGTTGATATAAACGGACGTGTTTCATTTCGTGGCAGTAATATTACAATAAATTACATCAACACACTTGAGTTATTATATTTACTTCATCATACTCGATAAAATCAGCACAAGCGCGCTGATACGTGGACAGAAGAATAAGAGTTAAACGGTAGCGTCTTGTTTGTTTCGCCAGCGTGCAACAAACATAGTTATGAAAATACAAGGTGTTAGAGGATATCATGCGGTTGATGCCGATGATCCATTTTCTTGGGAGCGCCTTGGATGAGAGGAGTAAACCGTGACTAAAATGACAAGGCGACTATTTATCGCCTCCCTTCCCCCAGCCCTTTTAGCAACGCGTATGCCTGCTTTTGCAGCGCCTGCGAGCGATCTTCAGCTGATCGCCAAGCAAAAATTAGAACCGGCGATTGTCACTATGCACCGCCGGCTGGAACGACTGACCTCGACGCTCACATTCATGACAACCGGCGCGCATCCGGATGACGAACCAAGTGGTCTGCTGGCGTCACTACGTCATGTCTATGGTATCCGTCCGGTGCTTTATTGCATCACACGCGGTGAGGGTGGCCAGAACAGCATTGGTGCGGAGCGTGGCTCTGTGCTTGGCGTTTTGCGTACCCGTGAAATGGAAGAAGCCTCCCGCTCGCTGGATGCCTCGCTGGCCTTTGGTGGTCGCGGTCATAATGACAGTGTGCATGATTTTGGCTTCTCCAAAGATCCGAATGCAACGATTGACCGTTGGGGCCGTGACCGTGTTGTCGAGCGCATGACTTGGGCTTTCCGTCAGTATAAGCCGGATATCGTGATGAACTGCTTCCTCGATGTACCGGGACAGCATGGTCAGCATCGTGCAGCTGTGGTTGCAACCTTTATCACGGCAGATATTTCCGGTAATCCGGATGAGTATCCAGAGCAGATCAAGGCTGGTCTTGCGCCTTGGAGTGTGCCGAAAATCTATTCGCCAGCCTATGGCGGCGGCGGCGGTGTTTATGATGATGAAACACCACCACCACCAACCACATTGACGGTTACAGCGCCTGAGCGCGACAAGATTTCCGGTGCGACTTTCCCGCAGATGGGTGAGTGGTCACGTTCTTGCCATCTGACACAGGCCATGGGGCGCTGGCGTCCTGAACCGCAGACCGAATGGGCACTGCATTTGGCTAAGGTTGCCAAGGGCGAGCCTGCAAAAACGGAAAAAGACATTCGTGAAGGTCTGATTGCCACTGTTGGTGATATTGCCAATGTTGACGGCATGCCTGCTTCTGCGGCGGATGCCATGCGTAATGCGCAAGGCTTGATCGATGAGGCAATGGCTGATTACGGCGATCCTGTTGTTGTGACTGCCAAGCTTCTGGAAATCGGCAAAGCCGTTGATGAAGCCCGCAAGCAATTGCCACAGGAACTGCATGACAATATCGCGCATCGTCTGGAACGTAAAACACGCGAGATTGATCTGGCACTGGCAACAGCGTCCGGCATGCATATCCGTGCCTTCACTGAAGGTGCAGACATCAAGGCCGGTGATACAATCACCATTAAAACCCTTGTTGATGCGCCTGAAAGCGTGGAAATCCAGTCGGCAGAAATCATTGCCCGCGAAGGTTTGAATGCGGCTGGCGATCAGGTGACTGCATCTGCTGATGCAGCTCTTACCAATCCGCTGACCGAGCAGTTTGATCCGCTTGGCGGTAACGGCGATGCCTTCGTGCGTCTGACTGCTAAAATCGGTGATCGTTCGGCTGTCATTGATGTGGATCTGGAAGATGCCTTGCGCGTTCTGCCATCTGCATCGCTGGAACTGAAGCCTGATGCGGTTGTATTTAACACGGCGCAGGAACTGGCGCCGGTGGCAATGACTGCAACGGTGACCAATGCCAAGACAGATGATCTGAAGATTGATCTGCCAGAAGGCTGGGCGATGAACAAAACCGGCAGCACTTCGGAAGAAGCTGCAAGTTTTGATCTGCAACCACCGGCAAAGCCGGGTGAAGTTCGCTTTGCAATCGAGCCTGAATTGCTGGGCAAAGAAGCCTATGCAATTAACACTTTCTCCTATCCGCATATCGGCCGTTCCGTTGTGCCGACCAAGGTTTCGGTGCCTGTTCAGACCGTTGGTGCTGAACTGCCTGCAAACCACAAAGTTGGCTATATCAGCGGCGGCAATGATAATGTCGGCCTCTGGATGAAGCGTCTGGGCATTGATGTTGTTGAGCTTTCACCAAAGGATGTCGAACGCGGTGCTTACCGTGATCTGAAAACGATTGTTGTCGGCATCTTTGCCTTCGGTCGTCGTAAAGATCTGGCAGCTGCCGTACCGGCTCTGCATGAGTGGGTTAAGAAGGGCGGCCATCTGGTAACCCTTTATCACCGTCCAAGCGATGGCTGGAACCCTGAAACTGTGCCGCCGGCATTCCTGAAAATCGGTTCGCCTTCCATCCGCTTCCGCGTGACAGACGCGAATTCGGAGGTGGATATTCTTGAGCCGGATCATCCATTGCTCAACTACCCGAACAAGATCGGGCCGGAAGACTGGGCGAATTGGGATAAGGAACGCGGTCTTTATTTCGCATCCGAATGGGACGAGGCTTATAAGCCGTTGCTCGCCATGAGTGATGCCGGTGAAGACAAGCTGAAAGGCTCTTTGGTTTCGGCTGAAATCGGTGAAGGCCGTCATACTCATACAAGCCTTGTGCTGCATCATCAGCTGGACAAACTGGTGCCGGGTGCATTCCGCTTGCTGGCCAATCTGGTTCAGCCTGCTAAGCACTAAGAGCATTTCCAGCAAAAGTGTGAAGCGGTTTTGCGTAGGATAATGCGATAAAGAAACAATATGACAATGAAAAAGCCCCGTCAGTTCTGTTGACGGGGCTTTTTTATAGAGAAAATAAAAAAATCAGTTGAGGGTCGGGCGCTGCTGGGTCAGCAAAAATGCGCCGATCGCATCGACATTTTCTGCTGCTGGGGCATAGGCCAGCGATGATGCGGCCGGTGTTGCTGTGTTGGGTGTTGTTGCTGGCAGCGGCACTTGCAGTTCAGCGACTTGCGAAGCCGCATTTGTCTGCGTCTGAGCTGGTGCCTGAACCTTTGGCTCGGCGCTGGCAATCATGGTTGCTGGTGCAACTATTGCTGCTGGTTCTTCAGCTGTCTGTGGTGTGGTTACATTATATGCTTTGCCACTTGGCACAGCCTGATTTTGCGGTGTGTAGATCATCGCAAGATTATATGGCTCAGTCGGAACAGGCGCTTGCAGGGAGCCGTCTTTGTTGCGCTTTTCATAGAAAGCATTGCCACCGGCGACTAGCACATAATGCATATTCTTGTAAGGGAATTTCAAACCGGCGGTGTGGAAGAACATTGAATTTTTAGCAGCCGGATGGCGCTTACCCTTCAACACATCATCGGCGGCTTTTTGAACATCCGGCAGTGCCTTGGAGTTCATCTTGCGGGTAAGGACACCCGGCGCAAACTGGTTTTTCTGTCCGACAACGCCACAAATCGTATCAGGATATTGTTTTGACAGCAGACGGTTAATCACCACGGTGCCGACGGCCACGAGGCCATCCTGACTGGAGCGGTTGGCTTCAAAGAACATGGCGCGTTCAAGGCACTCACGGTCTTTGGCAGTGTAGGTATAAGTTTTCACACCATTGATATTCATGACATTGCCTTTATCGGCACTGGCAATTTTTGATTGCTTGGCGCTTTTAAGCGCTGCTGTCTGATCGGTGGTGGTGCAGCCCGATACAATTACTGATGCCGCCAGCATTGCCATTGTCAGGGCAAACTTTGCCGAATGACCAGAGAACATGTGTTTCATCAGTTTAATCCTATATCAGGCACTAAAGTTTGGGGGTGCTATGGTGCTTGCCCAAAGCTTTTAACTTTGTCTTTCGTGGATCCGTGTGATTTTTTAACCGCATTCGAACCTGTGGGTCAAATGTCACAGTTACAATAAATTCGTGAATGAACGCCTAAAAGACGCGAAGTTTATCGGGATACAGACCTGATGAAACTTTATTTATATTAATATTTTCTTAAAAAGCTTTGACTGATGCTGCGGCGCATTTTCATGCAGCTTGCTTTAAAAGCCCCTGAGTTACAGCCTTTTCAGGCAAACAAAGAGAGGCAGGGCAGTTTCGTTTGCTTTAACGCAGACTTAGACCGGACGCAATTTCAAAACCGCTAACGGGCTTTTGCAATTATGGTTCCGGACACCATTCTCAACTTTATGCGTGAATTGTAACTTTGCGTGAGAATTGACCCGTTTGTACGAATTTCATTCAAAACTATGATTTACAGGACAGATATCGATTCGAAAAAGCGGCAGCCGATTTAATCGAACTGCCGCTTTTTTAATCTTAACCGAATGAGTATCCTGCGCCACGCACAGTACGGATCGGGTCGGTGGAACCATTCGGGTTAATGGCTTTGCGCAGGCGCCCGATATGAACGTCCACGGTGCGGTCATCAACGTAAATATCAGCGCCCCAAACACCATCCAGCAATTGGCTTCGCGAAAACACGCGCCCTGGTGCCATCATGAAATATTCAAGCAGGCGATATTCTGTCGGGCCCAGATGCACTTCCTTGTCTTTACGATAGACACGGTGCTGCTGGCGATCGAGGATGAGATCGCCGACTTTCAGCACATGGGAGAGCAAGCTCGGATTAGCACGGCGCAGCATGGCTTTGACACGGGCAATCAGCTCAGGTGTCGAGAAAGGTTTGACCACATAGTCATCCGCGCCCACGGCCAGACCGCGCACGCGCTCGCTTTCTTCGCCGCGGGCTGTCAGCATGATAATCGGCAGGCGTTCGGTCTCTGCGCGCTGGCGCAGGCGACGGCATAGTTCAATGCCGGAGACACCGGGCAGCATCCAATCCAAAATCAACAGGTCGGGCACATCTTCGCGTAAAGCAATTTCTGCTTCATCGCCGCGCATGATGGTTGTGACCTGATAGCCTTCCGCTTCCAGATTATAGCGCAGCAATACACTAAGCGCTTCTTCATCTTCCACGACGGCAATTTTGGGAGCATGTGACATCACGAGATTCCTTCAGTCAATTGGCGCAAAAGTCAGACCATGCAGTTGCAATGTAAGTCTGGGTAAGTCTGGCAGGCTGAAATTGCGACAAAGCTAGGGTGCAGAGCGGGAGCGCCGCTCTTGAAAACTACATAAAACCGTTGGCGGACAATTATTTTCATCAAAATCTTGTCCGCCTTTCCGGTCATTTAAGGCTTGCGGGCCTCATCCACGATGATGTCGTGGCTGAGGTCTTCCTTTGGCCGTTCGGCCGGCATTTGCTGGCCGGTGACGATATAATAAACCGTCTCGGCAATATTGGTGGCGTGGTCGCCGATGCGCTCAATGTTTTTGGCGCTGAACAGCAAATGGGTGCAGGAAGAGATGTTGCGCGGATCTTCCATCATATAAGTGAGAAGCTCACGGAAGATCGAGGTGTACATAGCGTCGATTTCATCATCGCGGTCACGCACAATATTGATCTGTGCCACCGAACGGGTGGCATAGGCATCAAGCACTTCTTTTAGCTGGGTGAGTGCCAGTTCAGCCAAGGTTTCAAGGCCGCGATAGAGCTTGACGGATTGGCGGGTGTCGGAAACAGCCGCCACGCGTTTGGCAATGTTTTTGCCCAAATCACCAACGCGTTCCAGATCAGCGGAAATGCGGATGGCACCGATAATTTCGCGCAGGTCAATCGCCATTGGCTGACGCTTGGCAATGATGGTGATGGCTTTGTCGTCGATCTCGCGCTCGGCAGCATCGAGAAACAGATCATCAGCAATGACGCGCTGTGCCAGTTCTTGGTCGGCATTGACGATTGCGGCAATGGATTGCTCGACCATACGCTCGGCATGGCCGCCCATTTCGGCAATCTTATGGGCCAGAAATTTCAGTTCTTCATCATAAGAGCGGACAGTGTGTTTTATAGGCATGAAAAAACCTCTTAAAAAAGTATCGGCAACAACAATCAGCCGAAGCGGCCGGTGATGTAGTCCTGTGTCCGTTTTTCTTTTGGTGCGGTGAAGATCGCTTCAGTTTCGCCTTCCTCGACAATATTGCCAAGATGGAAGAAGGCGGTTTTTTGCGAAACACGCGCGGCTTGCTGCATGGAGTGGGTTACGATTGCAATCGTATAATTCTGGCGCAGTTCGTCGATCAGCTCTTCGATCTTAGCTGTGGCAATCGGGTCAAGCGCCGAGCAAGGCTCATCCATGAGGATAACTTCAGGGCTGACTGCAATAGCGCGGGCAATGCACAGGCGCTGCTGCTGACCACCGGAAAGGCCGGTGCCGGCATCATGAAGGCGGTCTTTGACCTCTTCATAAAGGCTGGCCTTTTTCAGGCTGGTAATAACCGTTTCTTCCAGATCGGTACGGTCTTTGACAAGGCCGTGAATACGCGGGCCGTAAGCCACATTGTCGAAGATGGATTTTGGAAACGGATTAGGCTTCTGGAATACCATGCCAACGCGGGCGCGCAGTTCCACCACGTCGATTTTCGGATCGTAAATATCCTCATTATCGAGCGTGATCTTGCCTTCGACGCGACAGCCCTCAATCGTATCATTCATACGGTTAAGCGAGCGCAGGAAGGTGGACTTGCCGCAACCCGAAGGGCCGATCAGAGCCGTGACCATCTTTTCAGGAATGTCGAGATCAACTCCGAACAGCGCTTGTTTTGCGCCATAAAACACGCTGACTTTTTCACCGCGCATTTTGATTGGTTGGGCGCTGAGGTTCATATTAACTCCCGGTGTGTTGTCCTGAGGATGTTCTGATACATAATTCATCGTTATGGCTCCGCTTACCAACGACGCTCGAAGCGGCGGCGCAGGATGATGGCAGCAATGTTCATAATGGCCAAGAATGCCAGAAGTACAATGATGGCACCGGATGTGCGTTCCCCAAAGGCACGCTCGGCTTCGTTCGCCCACATGAAGATCTGAACCGGCAGCGCCGTTGCAGGATCAAGCGGTGAAACCGGTACGTTGGCCACGAAAGCAACCATACCGATGAGAAGAAGCGGTGCAGTTTCACCCAAAGCCTGTGCCAGACCAATAATGGTGCCGGTCAGAATGCCTGGTGCTGCAAGCGGCAGCACGTGGTGAAACACAACTTGTGTTTTGGAAGCGCCAAGGCCTAAAGCGGCATCGCGGATGGATGGTGGCACAGCACGCAGTGCTGCACGGGTGGCAATGATGATGGTTGGCAGGGTCATCAGCGAAAGCACCAGACCACCGACCAGAGAGGCTGAACGCGGCCAGCCGAAGAGGTTGATGAAAACTGCCAGTCCCAACAGACCAAAAACGATGGAAGGAACAGCTGCCAGATTGTTGATGTTGACTTCGACCAAGTCGGTGAAGCGGTTTTTCTTGGCAAATTCTTCCAGATAAATGGAGGCCGCAACACCTACCGGCAGCGCTACACAAAGCACGATCAGCATCATGTAAAGCGAGCCGACAAAGGCAACAGCCAGACCGGAGGTTTCAGGGCGGCTGGATGCGCCGTTGAGAAAAAGCCCCGTGTTGAAGGACTGCCCCATCACGCTTTGTTCTGAAAGCGTGTTCATCCATGTAACCTGACGGTCGGACACTTTGCGGTTTGTTTCCGCTACACTCAAATCGATCTGGCCTTTAAAGGCTGAATCAATATCGGCGCTGGCAAGGAATTTGATATTCTGTGTTGTGCCAATGAGCGACGGATTATCCATCACCATCTGGCGCAGCTGCACGCGCACACCATCAGAATAGAATTTGCCCAGTTCACGCATAGCAGGCTTGTCGCTGGCCGGAACTTTCAAATGTTCTGCCAAGGCATTGCGTACCAAAATCGGGTAATTGGCGGTAATGAGGACATTCGGATCCTCAGCACGCTTATTGCCCGGATCAATGGTTTTTTCATCCAACATAACCGGAATGCTGACAGTGGTTTGCCAGAAAGCGGTGTAGCCATTGGAAAAGACGGTAAACAGCAATGAACAGAGGAAGAACACACCGATGGCAATTGCCAGCACACCATAAAGGCGGAAGCGGCGTTCAGCAGCATAGCGGCGTTTGATGCCGATATCACGGCGCGCTGGTTTTGCACTCATCGGGGCACCTGTTGAATTTGTAGTAAGGCTTGTGTCACTCATCAGTCGTACTGCTCCCGATATTTGCGAACAATATAGAGCGCAAAAATGTTCATGATCAGCGTCAGGAAGAACAAGGTGATGCCAAGCGCAAAGGCAACCAATGTCTGCGGTGAGTTAAACTCAAGGTCACCGGTCAGCTGATTGACGATTTTAACGGTAATGGTGGTCATAGCTTCAAACGGGTTGAGCGTCAGATTGGCGGCAACACCGGCAGCCAGCACCACAATCATGGTTTCACCGATCGCGCGTGATGCGGTGAGAAGCAGTGCGCCGACTATGCCCGGAAGAGCAGCAGGCAGCACGACTTTTTTGATGGTTTCCGATTGTGTCGCACCAAGACCGAGCGAGCCGTCACGCATGGAATTGGGCACGGCTGTAATGATGTCGTCGGAAAGCGAAGACACAAACGGGATCAGCATCACGCCCATCACCAAACCTGCGGTGAGCACGCTTTGTGCCATGATAAAGCCCTGACCACCGGCGATTGCCATGCTCAAATCACGTAAAAACGGGCCGACGGTGACCATGGCAAAGAAGCCGTAAACGATGGTCGGGATACCGGCCAGCAGCTCCAGCACCGGTTTGACAATGCTGCGCACCTTTGGCGAGGCATATTCTGCCATGTAAACGGCTGAGAAAAGGCCGACCGGAACGGCAAACAACATAGCAACAAAGGCGATATAAAGTGTACCGGCCAGCAGCGGAATAAGGCCGAACTGACCAACAGCACCATCAGAACCGGCAGCTGCAAAGCGCGGGTCCCAAACTGTGCCGAAGAAGAAATCAGAAAGAGAAACGGACTGGAAGAAAGTGATTGTCTGAAACAGCATCGAGAAAATGATGCCGACCGTGGTGGCAATGGCGATGGCGGAAGCTGCAATCAAACCCCACAACACGATCTTTTCAACATTGTTACGGGCGCGCGCACGTACCTTGATCGTGGAGATACCAAAGACCAGACCGGCAAGAGCCAATGCAATGCTGATGATGGCGCCGGTGTTTTGTGCAAGAGATGATGCTTTTATCCAATATTGGGCAATCGGCACCATGAAATTCTGGCCTTCAGAGGCAATCACAACACCTTTATTGCCCATCATGTCACGCACAGCCTGATAATCAGTCGGCAGAGCCTCTCTTTCAGCAGGTGTGAGAATGTTGATGGCTTTGACAAGGCCGTTCACCATGCTCAAATTCAGGTTTTGATTGGTGGTCGAGGCCGCTGCCAGCTGGGCGGTTGTGTTGTGATTGATATAGATCGAAGAGCCGATCAACCAGACAATCATGAAGATAGCGGCTGGCAATGCAGAAACTAAAAACACCCACCAGCCGTGATAATGAGGCCGTGAGTGCATTTTTTCGTTTTGGGGCACGGATTTATATTGTGAAAGCGCTTTCTGACGCCCCATAAAAAATCCAGCCAAACCTATCAGTATGACTGTGAGAAAAACCATCAAGGCGGACATTCATTTTCCTTAAAGCGCGCTATGTAAACTTTAGTGAAAGTGCTGGAATAAGAGCTTGTTGCAGGCAAATGCCTGCGAAGAATGAAATGATCCATGCGGCCGGATATCCGGCCGCATGGATCTTTTTTATTATTTGGCCGCCAGTACTTTACCTGCTGCAAAATCGGTGCGCTGTGCTTCACGCTCAGCTTCTGGTGCAGGCACCAGACCATATTCAGCCAGCGGGCTGTCCGGGCCAACCATCTGTTCTGACAAGAAGAAGTCTACATATTCTTTCAGGCCAGGAATAACGCCGAGATGCGCTTTTTTCACGTAGAAGAACAGCGGACGCGATACCGGATATTCGCCGGAAGCAACTGTTTCAGCTGAAGGAACAACGTCGTTGACGGTTGCTACACGCAGCTTGTCAGCATTGTTTTCGTAGAAATAGAGGCCGAAAACGCCAACGCCGGTTTTGTTTGAGTCGATGCGGGCAAGGGTTTCGCTGTAATCGCCGTCGATATCAACGGCTTTGCCGTCTTTACGCACTGCGATACAAGCAGAAGCTGCTGCCTTGTCATCAAGGCCGGTTGCTTTGATGGCTTCCAGAGCACCGGAAACTTTACAGCCTTCGGTGAGAACTTTTTCTTCGAAAACTTCACGGGTACCGTGCTTTTCGCCAGGGATATAGGCAGCAATGTCCCAATTCGGCAGAGCGGCGTTAACCTGATTCCATTTGGTGTTCGGATTGTCGACGAGCTTGCCGTCTACGATCACTTTAGCAGCCAGAGCCTGATAAAGATCAGCAGGCTTCAGCTTCCATTCAGGGCCCTTTGCATCGGTTGCAAAGACGATGCCGTCATAACCGAAACGGACTTCCTGAACATCTTTAACGCCTGCTTCGATGCAGGATTTCAGTTCGGAATCTTTCAGTGCACGGGATGCATTGGCGATGTCGATTGTGTTTTCACCAACACCTTTACAGAATTCTTTAATACCTGCGCCCGAACCGCCGGATTCAATCACCGGAGTTTTAAAGTCTGGGTAGGTTTCGCCGAAAGTTTCGGCAACGATTTTTGCATATGGCAGAACGGTTGAAGAACCAGCGACTTGGATCTGATCGCGAGCGGAAGCTGCGGAAACGGACATGACAGCCGCGATAGCAAGTGCAGCGGTTGTGGAAATCAACGTGTTCATAGGAGTAGCTCCAGTTGGGTAAAGACAATGACGTTTAATGTCACTAACCGTCTAGGCGCTGTTTATTACAGTCATATGACAGTAATATTACAGCTTTGTGTCATATGAACTTTATCAAAAAATATCGGGCAATTTTTAAGTGTGGCTTTAGCCGCTTGGACGGCGTTTATTATGCTTAGCCGTTTGGACGGCTGACAACATAAATTGCGCTGGCGAGCATGAAGATACCAACTGCTAATGCAAGCCAGAGGCCGGGCTGTGCGCCCCACCAAAAAATTGCATAGCCTAATGTCATGCCGCCACAGGCAAAGAACTTGGCTTTAACCGGTACTGCACCTTTGTCGCGCCATTTAATCAGTAAGGGGCCGAATTGCGGATGCGCCAGCAGCCTTGCTTCAAATTTGGGTGAGGAGCGGCCGAAAAACCATGCAGCCAAAATGATGAAAATGGTCGTTGGCATAACAGGCAGAAATGCACCGATAATGCCCAGCGCAAGCATTAAGAAACCCAGTACCATATAAATGATGCGTTGCGCTTTTGACAAAACGCTTCCACGGCTGGCTGTTTCTGCCCCGTTTGGTTGTGCATTAATGTCGTCAGGTTGCGGGTTGCTCACTGCATGTCTTTCAAGGTGTCGATATCGATAAATGACGGACGGCTATTTTGATACTGCTTTGTGCATGGAATCGCCAGTGTTCAAAGTGCCAGATCAGCGAAAACCAGTGTAAAAAAGTAAACTTTACGCGATCACAAACTGTTGCGCCGTGTTATTTTATGCGGTTCAGGCATGTTTCTTGCCATGAAAAAGCCATAAAAGTTAATTGCCCCGATGGGCGTTAACACTTAAGCGCAGAATAAAAAGCTCCTCAGCCTGCATACCGCTTTCATTTTACAACAGTGAAAATAGCGGGCGTCACTTTGAAAAGGTGAAAGTTAACGATTTTTCCCGATGATAAATTGGTGGTAATCATATTTAAAAACTGATTCATGTGAATATAATCAAGATGTAGAAAATATATACTCAAATATAAACAGTAAAATTTAGAATTATGGGATAATTTTCCTTTTAACTGTAGGTTCAAAATGCCTTAAATCATCTTTATTTCGTCCACTTGAGCGCCACATTTACAGGTCAGTCGGGCAGCGTTTTTAAAACCTGCCTTTTATTGTTTTCAAAAAGAAACAGTAAAAGAGCGGCTTTGCAAATCCTGATGTGCAACTGTGGACGCTTGAGACGATGACAAAATATGTGGCTTTATTGACCGTTGGTATGGCTGTTGCCTTTTCCGCCAATACGGCGCTGGCCGCTGCCGGACAATGCGGCGGTGCTTCATGGTATGCGCTGACATCGAAAACCGCGTCAGGTGAGCGCATGAACCCGTCGGGTATGACCGCTGCACATCGCACATTACCACTGGGCACAAAAATTAAAGTCACCAATCAGGCAAATGGTAAGTCGCTGGTGGTGCGGATAAACGACCGCGGCCCTTTCATTAAAGGCCGCGTGCTTGATTTATCGAAAGGTGCGGCAAGCCGTTTGGGCTTTATCAATGCCGGCCATACAAAAGTTTGTATCACACCGGTTGCCGCTAAAAAGGGCTAAGAGCTTTAGTTCTTTTCTTGCAGATGCGCTTCGAGGAACCACAAGGATTTGTCGAGGTCACGCGAGGCAGCCGTCAAGACGTCAGCCGAAGTTTCATCACCGGCTTCATCGGCATCCTTGATGGACTGACGCACCAGATTGGCCACATCCGCATAGCGTTCGATCAGCGCATTAAGGTGATCGTGAATATTATAAATATCGGTCGGATATGGTTTGAGTTTGGTGTCGTTGCCGACAGTTTGCACTGTGCCAAAAGCGGTGCCGCCTAATTGCACGACGCGTTCGGCAATGGTGTCGGTATGTTCGTCCAGACTGTCGCGGAAACCATCAAGCATTTCATGCACGGCAATAAATTGGAGACCTTTGAGATTCCAATGAGCCTGCTTGGTGGCCAATGACAAATCAAGTGTTGCCGCCAGATTTTGATTAAGCAGAGAAATAACCGTTGCCTTAGCATTGGATGGCAGATCGTTACGTGTGTTATGGGTTTTAGCCATTATATCCTCGCTCGTTTTGCAAATTTCACTGTCTGTGTCTCGTGCGAATGGGAGCTCGCCAGAGCCACATCTCTTAAATTAAACGCTGTTAATGACAGTTGGTTCCCTCTCAATAACAAGTTTATATAAAATATAGTGTTTCTGATTGCGGAAAAAAGGCTCTAAAGCTTGCCGCAACGCAATATCTGTTTTACCTGATAGATTATGAAAATACTTGCCCTTGATACTGCGGCTTCTTTTTGTGCCGCCGCCCTTTATGACAGCGATAAAGCTTTAGTGCTGGCACAGCGCCGTGAAAATATCGGCAAAGGCCATGCTGAAGTGTTGATGGCCTATGTCGATGAAGTACTGGCAGAGGCAAAATTTGATTTTCACCAGATCGATCGCGTGGCGGTGAATGTGGGGCCGGGTTCTTTCACCGGTGTTCGCATTGCTGTTTCTTCAGCGCGTGGTTTTGCTTTAGCGCTGAAAACAACAGCAATCGGCGTCAGCGCTTTTGAAGCGCTTTGTGTGCAAGCACAGGAAAATAAGAGCGGGCATCCGGTTTTGGTGCTGCTTGATGCGCATCGCGGCGAAATCTTTGCCCAAAGCTTTGATGGCAATGGTGTGCCGGAAACGGAACCTTTGGCGCTGACCTTGGAAGAGGCGGTCGCATTATGTGCCGGAAAACCTGATCATGCGCTGACAGGGTCGGCTGCGCCGGCTGTTAGTCAGGCGCTGGATGAAAGCCGCATGATTGCGCAAACCGAGCCAACCGCAGATATTGCTGTTTATGCGCGCATTGCAGCTTCAAAACAGGCAGGTGAAGCACCAAAGCCGCTTTATTTGCGCGGGCCTGACGCTAAGCCGCAGGTTGGTTTTGCTCTACCCAGAAAAGCAGAAGCTGAGCAAGATGAGCAGGCGTCATAGGGGTGAGGCGAAAAGTACAAAATGTGCGGCCTGAGGGGCAAGTTATCAGCGAAGAAAATAATGGGACGTTTGATGGAGCACTTTAGTAAAAAAGGCTTTTCAATTGCGCCATTGACGCTTGATGACAGTGCTGAACTGGAAGATGTGCATATGGCCTCTTTCCATCAGGGCTGGAGCACGGAAGACTTTCGCGGGCTGTTGAGCGAGCCGACAGTGTTTGGCTTTTTGGCGCGTCCCGAAGGAGCACCTAAGAGGCTGGCCGGTTTTGTGCTGGCGCGTCTTGTTGTGGATGAGGCTGAAATTCTGACCATTGCTGTGGCTACCGCTTCGCGTAAATTAGGTGCCGGACACGGGCTGATGGATGCTGTTTTGCGCCATTTGCATCATGAGCGGGCGGCAAGCCTGTTTTTGGAAGTGGATAAAAGCAATGTAGCGGCACAGGCGCTTTATAATCGCCTTGGCTTTATCAAAGTCGGTGATCGTCCAAGCTATTATCAGCACGCGGATGGCACTTTTGCCTCGGCGCTGATTTTGCGCCGTGATCTGGTGGCTGCCAAATGATTGGTGCAGTCAGAATCATTTTTGTGCTGGTGGCTTTCATTCTGCTGGTGGTTTCGCTGGTGCCGTTTCAGTATGTTTTCATGAAGCTGAACCATGTTTTCCAGCGCCGTTTGCCGCGCTTTTTCCATCGCTTAGTGGCAAGGCTTTTTGGTTTTCGCGTTAAAACGATTGGCACAATGAGCGAAGACCGTCCGCTATTGCTGGTGTCGAACCATGTTTCATGGAGCGATATTATTGTGCTTTCAACCGTCGGCGAAGTGTCGTTTATCGCTAAATCCGAGGTGCGGTCATGGCCGGTTTTTGGTGTTTTGGCGTATTTGCAACGCTCGGTTTTTGTCGAGCGGGCAAAGCGTGGCAAAACCGGCGAGCAGGCTTCTGAAATTGCCACACGACTGGCGGCAGGCGATGCAATGGTGTTGTTTCCTGAGGGGACAACATCAGATGGCAATCGTTTATTGCCATTTAAGACCGCACTTTTTGGTGCCGCCCATGCTGCCATCCGTGAGGGTGGCGCTGAACATGTGACAGTTCAGCCAGTTTCCATTGCCTATACGGGCGTGCATGGTATGCCGATGGGGCGCTATCATCGCCCGATTGCGTCCTGGCCGGGTGATGTCGAATTAATGCCACATCTGAAAGGCATCCTGAAAGAAGGTGCAATTGATGTGGAAATTACTTTCGGCGAGCCAATGGTGATTGATGCCAATACCGACCGTAAGCTTTTGGCCAGAGTGATGGAAGAGCGGGTACGCTCGCAATTGCAGTCCTCGCTTCTCGGGCGCGAAATTAAACCGGACTGATGGAAATATCATCAGACTAACTATTCTCAAACGGCGATAAAAGGTTTAGAAGCCAGCCTATGAGCACTCTTGAAACGACACTGACCCCTTCTTCATCCCTTGACGCTGATGCAAGCACATCGGCAATTACAGGTGCAAATCCGCGCAAGGTTTTTGTGAAAACTTATGGCTGCCAGATGAATGTCTATGACAGTCAGCGCATGGCCGATAGTTTGGCCGCAGAAGGTTATGTAACGACCGATACGCCTGAAGATGCGGATCTGGTTCTGCTCAATACATGTCATATTCGTGAGCGCGCTTCTGAAAAGCTTTATTCAGCTCTTGGCCGTTTGCGCAAACTTAAAGATAAAAATGCTGCCAAAGGCAAAGAGCTGACCATTGGTGTGGCTGGTTGTGTGGCACAGGCCGAAGGACAAGAAATCCTGCGCCGTGCGCCTTCCGTTGATCTCGTGATCGGCCCGCAGACCTATCACCGCTTGCCGCAGGCACTGGCTAAAGTGCGCGATGGTGAAAAGGTTGTTGAAACCGAATATGCGCTGGAAGATAAATTTGAACATCTGCCGGCACCCCAGCGTGAAGTGGTGCGCAAGCGTGGTGTGTCCGCCTTCCTGACAGTGCAGGAAGGTTGCGATAAATTCTGCACATTCTGCGTTGTGCCTTATACACGCGGCTCAGAAGTATCGCGTTCGGTTGCGCAAATTGTTGCCGAAGCTGAAAAGCTTGTGGCCGGTGGTGTGCGTGAAATTACCCTGCTTGGCCAGAATGTGAATGCATGGCACGGGCTTGGCGATGATGGCCGTGAATGGGGCTTTGGCGAATTGCTTTACCGTCTGGCCGAAGTGCCGGAGTTGACACGTCTTCGTTATACCACCAGCCATCCGCGTGACATGGATGATGCACTGATCAATGCGCATCGTGATCTTGATATTTTGATGCCTTATCTGCATTTGCCGGTGCAGGCTGGTTCTGACCGTATTTTGAAGGCGATGAACCGCAAACATAAGGGTGATGATTATCGCCGTCTGATCGAACGTATCCGTGAAGCACGCCCTGATATGGCGCTGTCAGGTGATTTTATTGTCGGTTTTCCGGGCGAAACAGATCAGGATTTTGAAGATACGATGCAGCTGGTGCGTGATGTAAAATATGCGCAAGCCTATTCGTTTAAATATTCGAGCCGTCCGGGCACACCGGGTGCAGATTTGCCGGATCATGTGGATGAAGCCGTTAAAGACGAGCGTTTGCAGCGCTTGCAGGCTTTGCTCAATGAGCAGCAATATGCGTTTCAGGATAGTCTGGTGGGCAAGAAAACCAGCGTGTTGATTGAAAAGCCGGGTCGTGAAGAACATCAGATGGTTGGGCGTTCACCGTGGCTCCTGCCAGTTATTATTGATAATAATCACGACAACATTGGTGATATTATCAATGTTGAAATCATTTCCACAGGAACCAATAGTTTGGTTGCGAAAAAACTGTCTTAAAGGCATGATAAGACCATCATACAGTTTCGCGGGTGTTTTTCGTGTCATGAGGAGAGCCGGTTGAGCGCTACAGAACAGCTGAAGACCGATAAGAGTAAGACTGAAACACAGACCAAATTATCTAATGGCGCTTCGGATATGGCGCATATTGTGCTGACTTTTGACAATAATCGTCATGCCATTGCGCTTTACGGGCAGTTTGATGAAAATCTGGCACGCATCGAGCAGAAGCTCGGTGTGGATGTGCGCTCCAAAGGCAATGAGCTGACGATTCGCGGTACACCTTCAGCGACCGAGCAGGCGCGACGCGCATTGGATGAGCTTTACGGCTTTTTACAAAAAGGACGTGAAATTACGCTTTCTGATGTGGATGGCGCTTTGCGAATGGCGGGAAATATAACCACGACTGCGGAAGGCCAATTACCGCTTCCTACAATGGAAAATAAAGGCAAGCTGGCCTCCGCTCAGATTTCCACCCGTAAGAAAACCATTTTTGCCCGCACACCGACACAAGATGCCTATATGCGCGCGCTTGATCGCTCGGAGCTGGTTTTTGGTGTTGGGCCTGCGGGTACAGGTAAAACTTATCTGGCGGTTGCCCATGCAGCGATGCTGCTGGAACGTGGGTTGGTCGAGCGCATTATTCTGTCGCGTCCGGCGGTGGAAGCGGGCGAGCGTCTGGGCTTTTTGCCGGGCGACATGAAAGAGAAGGTCGATCCTTATCTGCGTCCGCTTTATGATGCGCTTTATGATATGATGCCTGCCGATAAGGTGGAGCGTGCTTTGGCTGCTGGTGTGATTGAAATTGCGCCGCTTGCTTTCATGCGCGGCCGTACCCTTGCACATGCAGCGGTTATTCTGGATGAGGCGCAAAATACCACCTCCATGCAGATGAAGATGTTTCTCACCCGTTTGGGTGAGGGCTCACGCATGATTGTCACTGGTGATCCGAGCCAGATTGACTTACCCCCGGGGCAGAAATCCGGCCTTGTTGAAGCCTTGCGTATTCTGGACAATGTGGATGGTGTTGTGACCGTTCGCTTCACCCAGAAAGACGTGGTGCGCCATGCGCTGGTGGCAGCAATTGTTGAAGCCTATGACAATGACGGCAGATCACAGAGCTGACGTGACAAAATAGTGAGGCGTTAAACCTTGTATTTTGTGATGTGTGCTATGATCTATTCATGTTTATATGGTATTTAATACGACTTTAGAGTTTGTAAGAGAAAGGACTATGCGTCAGCCGGTTTCTTGTTAGCCGCAACTGCCGTTTTAAAAGTGATCGACATCGATATATTGATAGAGGCGGAAGGCTGGCCTGAAGAGGACGTCTTACTCCAAGTGGCACAAAAAGCGGTTGATGCCGCATGGAAAAGCCTTTTTACCGATGAAGGGGAAACAGAGCTAAGTCTCGTTTTTACCGATGATGCTTCTATTCAGGAGCTGAATGCGCAGTGGCGCAACAAGGATAAGGCAACCAATGTTTTGTCTTTTCCGGCCTTTCCTGTCAAAGCAGGCGCAAAGCCAGGCCCTATGCTCGGCGACATTGTTATCGCGCGCGAAACAGTAATGCGCGAAGCGCAGGAGGAAGGAAAACCCTTCGACCATCATTTGAACCATATGATCGTGCACGGATTTTTACATCTGCTTGGCTATGACCATGAAGATGATGCCGAGGCGGAACTTATGGAACAATGGGAGCGCGATATTTTGGCCGCTCTTGCTATTCCCGATCCTTATTCACAAACCCTTTCACCTAACAAAGCCGGTTGACCATGTCTGATCAAACTAGTGTTCCCTCGTCGGGCGATGCCCCGCAAAATTCTGATCCGGAGGGGCAGAGTACGCACAGAGCCTCTCCAACAGAGAAGCGCTCTTTCTTAGGCAATTTCTTGCCGTTTTTACGCAGTCGCCAAACATCTTCATTGCGTGAAGATCTGGCAGATGCTCTGTCCGAACAGGACAGTACCGACACGGTTTTCTCGCCTGAAGAACGGGCGATGCTCAATAATATTTTGCGCTTGCGAGAAATCCGCGTTGAAGATGTGATGATCCCGCGCGCCGATGTGGAAGCAGTGGAAATCTCAACCCCGCTTGGTGAAGTGCTGGAGCAATTTGAAAAATCCGGCCATTCACGCATGCCTGTCTATGCTGAAACGCTCGATGATCCGCGCGGTATGATCCATATTCGCGACGTGTTGAATTTCATCACTCGTCAGTCACGCCAGAAGGCTGGACGCCGCAATGGCGCAACAACAAAAACTGCCGGCAGCACACCAACCAAATTTGATATTGGCCGCATTGATCTGACCAAGACCATCGGCGAACTCAACTTGATGCGTAAAGTGCTGTTTGTGCCGCCATCCATGTTGGCCAGCGGCCTGATGGCGCGTATGCAGGCCAGCCATATTCAGATGGCGCTGGTTATTGACGAATATGGCGGCACCGATGGTCTGGTGTCGCTGGAAGATATTGTTGAAATGGTCGTCGGCGATATTGAAGACGAGCATGATGACGAAGAAATCATGATCTTGCAGGAAGCAGACGGCATTTTTGTCGTTGATGCGCGTGCTGATCCGGATGAACTGACCGAGCAAATCGGCCCGTCTTTTGTCGTTGGCGAGCATGGCGAGGATGTGGACACGGTTGGCGGCCTGATCTTCTCGGTGCTGGGGCGTATTCCGTCGCGCGGCGAGGTGGTGCAGGCCATTCCGGGTTATGAGTTTCATGTGCTGGAAGTTGATCCACGACGCATTCGTCGGGTGCGGATTATTCCGCTGTCTGCAGCCGATCGCCGTCGTCAGGCGCGTACTGGTGTAGCAACAAAATCCGGCGAAGAACATCTGACCGAACATTAAAAACAAACAGGCGATAGCGGTTGTGCCAGCAACGCTTTTCGCCTGTTATTAAATTGATCTGCACCTGATAGGGATTTTCATGTTTGCGCAATTGGCTCAAAAAATAACCCTGTCAGGGAAATGGCCGCACCGCTTTCTAAGTCTGTTGGCTGGTTTGCTTTTGACGCTGGCGCTTCCTCCGTATGATTTTTTGCCGGTTGGGTTTATCGCTTTGCCGATACTGGTCTGGCTGCTTGACCGACCTCTTCCACAGGCCGGCAAAGGCTGGTTGCACAGGCATTTGTCGGCCTTTGCCACCGGCTGGTGGTTTGGCTTTGGCTATTTTGTCGGTGGCTTGTGGTGGATCGGTGCGGCACTTCTGGTCGATGCCGAGCAGTTTGCTTGGGCATTGCCTCTTGCTGTGCTTGGTTTGCCTGCCTTTTTAGCGCTTTTTTATGGCTGTGCTACTGCGCTGGCAAAGCTCTGCTGGTCGCCGGGTTTGGGGCGTATTCTGGCGCTGAGTCTGGCTTTTGGTCTGGTTGAATATATCCGCAGCTTTATTCTGACCGGATTTCCGTGGAATGCTGTTGGCTATACGGCAATGCCGACACCTTTACTCATGCAATCTGCCAAGTTGATCGGTTTGAGCGGCATGAATGTGCTGGCGGTTATGGTTTTTGCCATGCCAGCCTTGCTGGCTGCCAAGCGTCACAGGTTAAGCGGCATGGCTGTTTGGGGGGCGCTTGTTGCTTGTCATTTGAGCTATGGCGCATGGCAACTTCAACAACCGGTTGAGGTGGCGGCAAACAACCCGCATATTCGTATTGTGCAACCATCGATTGCGCAGGATCTCAAATGGGACAATGCCGAGCGACGCAATATTTTTGAGCGACATTTAAGCCTGACGGCGCAAGCACCGCAAAATGGTGCGCCGCGTCCCGATATTATTATCTGGCCGGAAACGTCCGTTCCTTATATTTTGAGCCAGACGCCGGATGCTTTGGCACGTATTGCTGAAGTGTTGCAGGACGGACAACTGCTAATGGTTGGCGCGGTGCGTGAGGAAGAAACGCCGCAGGGGCTCAATTATTATAATTCAATCACCGTGATTAATGATCAGGGCTTTATTGTCAGCTCTTTTGACAAGGTGCATCTAGTGCCTTTTGGTGAATATTTACCACTGGAAGGTGTTTTGCGGGCACTGGGGTTGCAAGAAGTTGTGGAAATGCCTGGCGGTTTCAAAGCCGGAAAAAGCCGCCATTCACTGAAAATCGGTGAGCATCTGGCTATCCTGCCATTGATTTGCTACGAGGCGATTTTTGCCAATGAACTGGGCTACGAGGGAGAGCGTGCCAGTGCCATTGTCAATGTCACCAATGATGCGTGGTATGGCAACACACCGGGGCCTTACCAGCATTTCAGGCAGGCGCAATTGCGTGCCGTGGAGCAGAAAATGCCGCTGTTGCGTGCTGCCAATAACGGCATATCGGCAGTAACCGATAGTTACGGCCGAATCATCGCCTCGCTGAACCTGAATGAGGTTGGTGTTGTCGATGCGGTTTTACCGCAAATGCGAAATTCGAGTGGGGGGAATGAATGAATTCGCGTAAGGCTTCGCGTAAGACGTGGAATTTTTTCACATTACTACTTTGTGGTTTATTAGCAAATGTGTATAAAAGAAAACCACAGCGCGATTGACATCGCAATTTTCATCGGTTGTTATAGTTTCATCATGCTGACATCTTGAAATCACATAGCAGCGCAGTCTCTGAAATATCACGTAATTTGAAATCGTATGGTGTTGTACCGTTGAGGGAAGCACGTACAGGGAAGCTCGCAAATCGCGAGGAGCATTGAATGGTACAGAATAAAAAGAAGCCCAACCCGATTGATATCCACGTAGGCAGCCGTATCCGCCTGCGCCGGAATATGCTGGGCTTTAGTCAGGAAAAGCTGGGCGAAAGTTTAGGTATTACCTTCCAGCAGATTCAAAAATATGAAAAAGGCACAAACCGCGTTGGTGCCAGCCGTTTGCAAGCCATTTCCTCCATTCTGAATGTTCCTGTTTCTTTTTTCTTTGAAGATGCACCCGGTTCTGAAACCCAGGCTGCCGGTTTTGCCGAAGATAATGATTCAACCTATATCGTCGATTTCATGAATTCTAATGAAGGCGTTCAGCTGACACGCGCTTTCACCAAAATTACCGACCCTAAAATCCGCCGCAAGATTATTGATCTGGTCAAGACGCTGGATCCGGACGCGGAATAATCGTTTCCCTCAACAATTCGTGATGAGAAGAGTGTTATCGGCACAATTGCTGTTGACGCTAAAGAACTATGTTGGCAAAGACATAAAAAGTTAAGGCGATAGTTTCGGGTATGCACATTTCTTGTGTTTACATCCGAAAAATCGCCTTTACTGTGCTTGTCTGAAGCGGAGATCTGGCTCCGCAAGATTTTCTAGAGGGGTTTCCCGTGTCGCGCAGTTCTTATCTTTTTACCAGCGAATCCGTATCTGAGGGCCACCCGGATAAGGTATGCGATCGTATTTCCGACGAAATTGTTGATATGATTTACAAGGAGGCGCGCCGTTCGGGTGTTGATCCTTGGACAGTTCGTATCGCTTGTGAAACTTTGGCGACGACCAATCGTTTGGTCATTGCCGGTGAAGTGCGCGTGCCTGAAACATTCCTGAAAAAGGATAAGCAAGGCAACGTCATCAAGGATGACAAGGGAAATCCGGTTATCAATCCGGCTCGTTTCCGCTCCGCCGCCCGTAAAGCCATTCGTGAGATTGGTTATGAGCAGGATGGCTTCCATTGGAAGACCGTTAAAATCGACGTGCTGCTGCATTCGCAATCTGCGGATATTGCGCAAGGCGTTGATAATGCTGCTGACCGTCAGGGCGAAGAAGGTGCAGGCGATCAGGGTATCATGTTTGGCTATGCCTGCCGTGAAACACCTGATCTGATGCCGGCGCCGATTTATTATTCTCATAAAATTCTCGAGCTTCTGGCCGCAGCGCGTCATAGCAATGAAGGCGAAGCCGGCAAGCTTGGACCGGACGCTAAAAGTCAGGTTACCGTGCGCTATGTGAACGGCAAGCCTGCGGAAGTCACTCAGATTGTGTTGTCAACACAGCATCTGGATGCAAGCTGGGATTCTGCCAAGGTTCGCACCGTTGTTGAGCCTTATATTTTGCAAGCGCTTGAAGGTCTGCCAATTGCGCATGATTGCGTATGGTATATCAATCCGACCGGCAAATTTGTCATCGGTGGCCCGGACGGCGATGCTGGTCTGACAGGCCGTAAAATCATCGTTGACACTTATGGCGGTGCGGCTCCGCATGGCGGCGGTGCATTCTCCGGCAAGGACACCACGAAAGTGGATCGTTCGGCGGCTTATGCTGCCCGTTATCTGGCGAAAAACGTCGTTGCTGCCGGATATGCGGATCGTTGCACCATTCAGCTGTCATATGCCATCGGCGTTGCACAGCCTTTGTCTGTCTATGTAGATCTGCATGGTACCGGCAAGGTGGACGAAGCTGCACTTGAAGATGCATTGCGTAAAGTTGTCGATCTTTCGCCAACCGGTATCCGCAAACATTTGGATCTGAATAAGCCGATCTATGCCAAGACTGCTGCTTATGGTCATTTTGGCCGCAAGCCGGGTCGTGACGGCTCGTTCTCATGGGAAAAAACAGATCTGGGCAAGGCGCTTAAAAACGCACTTGTTGCCTGACGGAAATATTTATGTCGGATGAGATGAAAAAATCACGTGCGACCGAGGCTTTCTTCGGTCGCCGTCACGGTAAGCCGTTACGCCCGCATCAAAAGATGCTGCGTGAAGGCTTGCTGCCTGAACTGCTGATTGATTTGAACGAACCTGCGCCGCAGGATTTGCGCACTCTTTTTGCAGCGCCTGTTGAAAATGTCCGTATGGAAATCGGCTTTGGCGGCGGCGAGCATTTGATGCATGAAGCAGGCCGCACCCCACAAAGCGGCTTTATCGGCGTTGAGCCTTTCGTCAATGGTATGGCGAAAATGCTTGGCACTTTGCATGAAAAGCCATTGCAGAATATTCGTCTCTATGATGATGACGCAACGGAAGTGCTGGATTGGCTTCCTGACAATTCTTTATCAGGAATTGATCTGTTCTATCCTGATCCATGGCACAAAAAGCGCCATTGGAAACGTCGCTTTGTAAGTCAGAAGAATCTCGATCGTTTCGCGCGGGTGCTGAAATCCGGTGGTCGCTTCCGATTCGCATCCGACATTGAATCTTATGTGAACTGGACATTGCAGCATTGCGATGCGCATGAAGCATTTGCGTGGCAGGCATCTTCTTCTGCCGATTGGAAAACGCCTTATGAAGGTTGGCCGGGCACACGCTATGAAGCCAAGGCTTTCCGCGAGGGGCGTGTCGGTGCCTATCTGACATTTATCCGCCGATAGGCGGGCAAATGATTGTTGAATGGGATGAATATTGCTGCATCTGAACTGCGTACTTGAAAAGAACGTGAAAAGTCAGTATATTCATTTCAAATTCTTGGTCGATTGAACAAGGGTGGGTCCGGTCGGTCCCGCTCTTTTTTGTTTGATGATATAGCTATTAAGGAAAAATCTGGGTTGTCCGAACAATTAGACACTGCACAAACAAACGCTGCTGAAGCCGTGGCCGACACTCGCATCATTCGTGAAACCGGTGTTGATGCGAAGGTTGCAGCTATTGTCCAGCCTGTTTTGCAGGTGCTTGGTTTTCGGCTGGTGCGCGTTCGCCTGTCCGGCTTGAACGGCGCCACCTTGCAGATAATGGCTGAACGCTTTGACGGTACCATGACCGTTGAAGATTGCGAGCTGATCAGCCGTAACGTATCACCGGCCCTTGATGTGGATGATCCGATCAGCGGCAAATATCATTTGGAAGTTTCTTCCCCTGGTATTGATCGCCCATTGGTTCGCGTGTCAGATTTTGCTGACTGGTCAGGCCATCTGGCGCGTATCGAAACATCGATGATCATCAATGGCCGCAAAAAGTTCCGCGGTAAAATCACTGCTCATGATGATGAGGGGGTGACAATTGAAAATGATCAGGTTGGTTATGGTCATGAACAGGTCGTAACCATTCCGTATGATGTCATTTCTGATGCACGTCTGGTTTTGACGGATGATTTGATTCGCGATGCCCTGCGCAAAGATAAAGACCTGCGTGAGGGACGTATTCCCGGCGATGATTTAAGTGATGAGCTGGGCGAAGTGTCTGGTACTGATGCAGATGACGCTGAAGCAGGCGACGTCGGCGAAGAAAATTAAGATTTAAGCACCCGTCGAAGAGGAAAAGGCGGGCGCGGCACCAAGGAGAGACTTATGGCAGTCAGTGCAAACAGGCTGGAACTTCTGCAGATCGCCGATGCGGTCGCCCGTGAGAAGTCTATCGACCGCGAAATCGTAATCGCGGCGATGGCCGATGCCATCCAGAAAGCTGCGCGTTCGCGCTATGGTCAGGAAACCAATATCCGCGCTGATATCAATGCGAAATCAGGCGAGATTAAATTGCAGCGTTTGCTGGAAGTGGTTGAACTGGTTGAAGATTACAATACGCAGATCGCGCTGGAAACAGCTCGCGAGCGTAATCCGGATGCGCAGATCGGCGATTTTCTGGCTGATCAGCTGCCGCCAATGGATTTCGGCCGTATTGCTGCCCAGTCTGCTAAGCAGGTTATCGTGCAGAAAGTGCGCGAAGCTGAGCGTGATCGCCAATATGATGAATTCCATGATCGCGTTGGCGAAATCATCAACGGCACCGTCAAGCGCGTTGAATATGGCAATGTGATTGTTGATCTTGGTCGCGGTGAAGCCATTGTGCGCCGTGACGAACTGATCCCGCGTGAAGCATTCCGCTATGGTGATCGTATCCGTGCTTATGTTTACGATGTACGTCGTGAACAGCGCGGTCCGCAGGTTTTCCTGTCGCGTACCCATCCGCAGTTCATGGCGAAACTGTTCACCATGGAAGTGCCGGAAATTTACGACGGCATTATTGAGATTAAGTCGGTTGCCCGTGATCCGGGTTCGCGCGCTAAGATTGCAGTTGTGTCGCGCGATAGCTCTATCGATCCTGTCGGTGCCTGCGTTGGTATGCGCGGTTCCCGTGTTCAGGCGGTTGTGGCAGAATTGCAGGGTGAAAAAGTGGATATTATTCCATGGTCACCTGATGCTGCTTCTTTCATCGTCAATGCCTTGCAGCCTGCTGAAGTTGCCAAGGTTGTTCTGGATGAAGATGCAGAGCGTATTGAAGTTGTGGTTCCGGATGACCAATTATCATTGGCAATCGGTCGTCGCGGTCAAAACGTACGTCTGGCGTCGCAGCTGACCGGCTGGGATATCGACATCATGACCGAAAATGAAGAATCCGAGCGTCGTCAGAAAGAATTTGCCGAACGTTCAGCATTGTTCATGGACGCACTCAATGTTGACGAAATGGTTGGTCAGGTTCTGGCTTCTGAAGGTTTTGCTTCTGTTGAAGAGCTGGCCTATGTCGAAGCAGAAGAAATTTCGTCGATCGACGGTTTCGGAGATGAAACCGCCAGCGAAATTCAGGATCGCGCCCGTGAATATCTGGATCGCCTTGAAGGTGAACAGAATGCACGTCGTCTTGAGCTGGGTGTTGAAGACGAACTGCGTGAACTGCCGAGCATGACGACAGGCATCATGGTTGCAGTCGGTGAAGATGGTGTCAAAACTGTCGAAGATTTCGCCGGTTATGCCGTTGATGATCTGGTTGGCTGGCGTGAACGCAAAGAAGGTGAGACAATCAACCATGCCGGTATTTTGTCCAACTTCGAACTGTCACGCGTTGAAGCAGAACAGATGATCCTGCAGGCACGCTTGAAGTGTGGCTGGATTACCGAAGAAGAAGCTGTTGCCACCGAAACTGACGATGGCACGGAAACAGCAGAAGAAGCCGTTTAAGGTTTCTTGACGTTAAGGGGTTGGCGTTTGCGCGCCAACCTGCCATAAGGCGGGAGTTCTTGCCTGCCAGAAGCAGGGGTTCTTCAGTGAGGCCCATATGAATGACAGAAATTGCCATGAATGACAGAAGTTGTATCGTAACGCGTGAGAGCGGCTCTGTCGAAAACATGATAAGGTTTGTCGAAGGGCCCGATGGTTCGGTTGTGCCGGATCTGAAAGCGAATTTGCCTGGGCGCGGTTGTTGGGTTACAGCCGAGCGCGGGAAAGTGGATGAGGCTGTTAAGCGTAATTTGTTTGCGCGCAGCTTTAAAAAGGGTGTAACGGTTCATCCAGATCTTGGCGCGCTGGTCGATCAGCTGCTGACAAAGTCTGCGATTGGTAGTTTAGCCCTTGCCCGTAAATCTGGTGTGGTCGTAACAGGCTCCGCTAAGGTTGATGCGGATATACGTTCAGGCAATGCAATTATGGTGTTGCATGCTTTGGAAGCTTCGCCGGATGGCGTGAGAAAACTTGATCAGGCCCGCCGTGCTGTGATCCATACGCTGGGGCGTGACATCCCCGCTTTCTCTCTTTTCACAGGAGAGGAAATGGATTTGGCATTCGGGGGTGGAAATGTGATACATGCTGCCGTGCTCCAAGGAATGGCGGCGAACGGGTTCGTAAAGCGGGCGCAAATGTTGCGAAATTATCGCGGGTTGAGCGCAGCGAATTCGGAAAGTGAAACGGCGTAGGCCGTCAGGGAAACGGAAACGGAATGAGCGACAGCAAATCTAACGACGACAAGACGCTGGGCGTCGATAACAAAAAAACGTTGACCCTTAAACGGTCAAACGTTGAACAGAGCACCGTGCGCCAAAACTTCAGCCACGGACGCACGAAAGCTGTCGTCGTGGAAACGAAAAAACGCAAGTTTTCGCGACCAGACGACAAACCGGCAGCAACTGAAGCTGTAGCGGCTAAGCCAGCTGAAACCCCTGTTGCGCCGCAAGCGGCTGCACCTGTGGCGCCAGCTCCGGCACCAGCTGCTCCGGCAGCGCCTGCTGCTCCGGCTCCGGTTTCGGCACCAGCTGCTGAAGTGAAGCCTGTTGTTGTAAAGCCTGCGGAAGCGCCGGCTCCTGCAAAACCAGTTGAAGCAGCCAAGCCTGCTGCACCTAAACCTGCGCAGCCACAGGCATCTGCTCCGGTACAGGCGCAGCCACAACGTGGCGGCCAGCGTCAAGGACAGGGCCAAGGTCAGCGTAATCAGGGCGGTGGTCGCCCGCAGCGTGATGGTCAGCAGAACCGTTCGCGTTCGAATAATCAGGGTGGCGCAGTACTCAACACCTTATCACGCAACGAAATGGACGCTCGTCGCCGCGCATTGGAAGATGCAATGGTGCGCGATGCGGAAGAGAAAAAACGTGCCGCTGAAGAAGCTGTTCGTCAGGCTGCAGAAGATGCACGTCTTGCGAAAGAGCGCGAAGAAGCTGCCCGCTTGCAGGCTATTGAAGACGCACGTCTGAAAGCTGAAGCGGAAGCCCGTCAGGCTCAGGAAAAAGAAGCCGCGAAAAACGCACCTGCTGCCGCTGCACCAGTGCGCAATACACAGCCACGCTCTGACAATCAGCGTGGTGGCTCTTCACGTCCTGCTCCTGTTGCAGCAACACCGATGGATCAGGTTCCGCAGAAGCCAAATACATCGGGTGCGCTGTCACGCAGCAAAAACAACAATAATGACGATGATGATCGTCGTGGTCCAGGTGCCCGTCGTGGCGGCGCTGCCACACCTGCAAAACCTGAAGTGCGCGCACCAAAGGTTGTGAAGGGTGAAGAAGATCGCCGTCGCGGTAAGCTGACACTCAACAGTAATTTGGAAGAAGACGGTGCACGTTCACGTTCATTGTCTGCGATGCGTCGCCGTCAGGAAAAATTCAAGCGCTCCCAGATGCAGGAAGTGCGTGAAAAGATTTCCCGCGAAGTGACTATTCCTGAAACCATTACCATTCAGGAACTGGCACAGCGTATGACCGAGCGCTCTGTTGATATCATCAAATATTTGATGAAACAGGGTCAGATGATGAAGCCGGGCGATGTGATCGATTCAGATCTGGCACAGCTGATTGCAGAAGAGTTTGGCCATACCGTTAAGCGCGTTGCTGAATCTGACGTTGAAGATGGTATCTTTAACGTAGAGGACAACGAAGGTGCATTGTTGCCACGTGCGCCGGTTGTGACCATTATGGGTCACGTTGACCACGGTAAAACCTCGCTTCTCGATTCGATCCGTAAAGCCAATGTTGTATCGGGTGAAGCTGGTGGCATTACCCAGCACATCGGTGCTTATCAGGTTGAACAGAACGGTCAGAAGATCACTTTCATCGATACACCTGGTCACGCTGCATTTACACAGATGCGTGCGCGTGGTGCACAGGCAACCGATATCGCCATTCTGGTGGTAGCAGCTGATGACAGCGTGATGCCGCAGACGATTGAATCGATCAATCATGCTAAAGCCGCTGGCGTTCCGATCATTGTTGCTATCAACAAGATCGATAAGCCGACTGCTGATCCGCAGAAAGTTCGCACAGCCCTGTTGCAGCACGATGTGTTTGTAGAAAGCATGGGCGGTGAAGTGCTTGATGTGGAAGTATCCGCCAAGCAGCGCTTGAACCTCGACAAACTGCTTGAAGCAGTTCTGTTGCAGGCAGAAATTCTGGATCTGAAAGCGGATCCTGAGCGTACTGCTGAAGGTGTTGTCATCGAAGCGCAGCTGGATCGCGGTCGCGGTGCTGTTGCTACCGTTCTGGTTCAGAAGGGTACTTTGCGTCCGGGCGAAATCATCGTGGCCGGCAGCGAATGGGGCCGTGTACGCGCTCTGGTCAACGACCATGGCGATCACGTCAAAGAAGCTGGTCCTGCAATGCCGGTCGAGATCCTCGGTCTGTCTGGCACACCTCAGGCTGGTGACCGTTTCGCGGTTGTTGCTAACGAAGCGAAAGCACGTGAAATCTCTGAATATCGTCAGCGTCTGGCTCGTGACAAGGCTGTTGCCCGTCAGACCGGTATGCGCGGTTCGCTCGAACAGATGATGTCGAACTTGCAGGATACCGGCCTCAAAGAATTCCCGCTTGTCATCAAGGGTGACGTGCAGGGTTCTGTTGAAGCGATTATTGCTTCGCTCGATAAGCTGGGTACTGACGAAGTTCGCGCACGTATCGTTCATGCGGGTGCCGGTGGTATTACCGAGAGTGATATTGCTTTGGCTGAAGCTTCAAACGCTGCCATTATCGGCTTTAACGTACGTGCTAACCCACAGGCGCGCGCTGCTTCTGAACAGCAGGGCATCGAAATCCGCTACTACAACATCATCTACGATCTGTTGGATGACGTGAAAGCAGCGATGTCGGGTCTGTTGTCGCCAGAACGTCGTGAAACCTTCATCGGTAACGCGGAAATTCTTGAAGTCTTCAACATTACCAAAGTTGGTAAAGTGGCTGGTTGCCGTGTTGTTGATGGCAAGGTTGAGCGTGGTGCTGGTGTCCGTCTTATCCGTGATAACGTTGTTATCCACGAAGGTAAGCTCAAGACACTCAAGCGCTTCAAGGATGAAGTATCCGAAGTGCCGATGGGTCAGGAATGCGGTATGGCCTTTGAAAATTACGATGATATTCGCGCAGGCGACATCATTGAAGCCTTCCGCGTTGAGCATATTACCCGTACGCTCTGATTGGACGGCTTTTGAGAAGCTAATTGCGGGCGTGCGCGGCATTAAAGCTGCGCACGCCGTTTCTTCTTCTGCAAGCAGAATGAGATTTTAAATAAGATTGCATGCGACTGCTATAATCCGCCTGTGTTCCATGATTGAACGAGCCGGATTTGATATGCTGGCGGGTCTGATCCCCGCAAAGTATGGTGCAAAAAGCATCCTGAAGATGCGAATGAATTTTCAGACGGATGCACGCTAAACAAATAAACAGAGCATTTCCTTTTGTTGTAACAAAGCCGGAATGTTCTCGAATAATAAAAATCGGGATTTAAAACCATGTCACGTCATCAAGGGAATGGCCCTTCGCAGCGCCAGCTTCGTGTGGGCGAACAAGTGCGCCATGCAATTGCGCAAGTGCTGCAACGCGAACAAATTCACGACGATTTGCTGGAACAAACAGTCGTTTCCGTATCCGAAGTGCGTATGTCGCCGGATTTGAAAATTGCCACCTGCTTTATCACGCCTTTGGGTGATGTTGATGGTCAGGCAGTGGTTAAGGCGCTGGCCAAACACGCTAAATTCTTGCGTGGTAAAATGGCGCCATATTTGAGCCAGATGAAATATATGCCGGAATTCCGCTTCCGCATTGATACAAGCTTTGACAATTTCTCGAAAATTGATGCCCTGTTGCGCTCTCCTGAAGTCGCCCGCGATCTTGATCAGGCAGCAGATGACGCTGACGCGTTTGATACCAAGCCTGAAGGCGGAGCAGAATAAGCATGGCAAGACGCGGTAAGAAAAAAGGCCGTCCGGTTTCCGGCTGGGTTATCTTTGATAAGCCGAAAGGCATGGGTTCGACTGAGGCCGTCTCAAAGATAAAATGGCTTTTTAATGCGGAAAAAGCAGGCCATGCCGGCACGCTTGATCCACTGGCCTCCGGCATGTTGCCGATTGCATTGGGCGAAGCCACCAAGACCGTTCCTTATGTTATGGACGGCACCAAGGTTTATCGTTTCCGCGTTGGCTGGGGCGAGCAGCGCTCGACTGATGATATGGAAGGTGTTGTGACACATTCTTCGCAACAGCGTCCTTCGCGTGAAGAGATATTAGCTGCTGCCGCTCAATATGTTGGTGTTATCAGTCAGGTGCCGCCACAGTTTTCAGCCATTAAAATTGATGGCGAACGCGCTTATGATCTGGCACGCAGTGGTGAGGCGGTTGAAATTCCATCCCGTGAAGTGGAAATCGACAGTCTTGATTTGGTGGAAATGCCGGATGAGCATTTCGCCGAATTTGAAGTTGTCTGTTCTAAAGGCACTTATGTTCGCTCGCTTGCCCGCGATATGGGGCTCGATCTTGGCTGCTATGGCTATATTGCCGAATTGCGCCGTATCGAGGTTTCGCCGTTTACGGGTGAAGATTTGGTGACATTAAGCGAGCTGGAGCAGGTCTGGCCGCCGATGCCGCCAAAACCGGAAGAGGGCGAGGAAGTTGAAGATCGTCCGTTTATCGTGCGTGATTTTTCAGCCCTTGATGCTTTGGTGATTGACACTTTGGCGGCACTTGAATGTCTGCCGCAAGTGCCTCTGTCTGATGATCAGGCGCATCGTGTACGCCTTGGTAATCCGGTGATTTTGCGTGGCCGTGATGCGCCGTTGGAAGCTGATGAAGCGTGCGTCACCACCAAAGGTAAGCTTTTGGCTATTGGCCTGATTGAACAAGGTCAGTTCAAGCCGAAACGCGTTTTCACATCTCTTTAATAACATATTCCGGCGGCATGACATTCATGCCGCCGGAGTTTGTTTTGCCTGCCATGAAATAAGACGTTCGCATGAAACAGCCCTGTTGAAATGGCTGATGGCAAAGGCTGAAAGCCAATTAAACGCGACACGCTCTAGTAATATTGCCTTATTTCGATTATATGCACTGCATTGGTTTTGTATTTTTTAAAAATACAGACTCATTTAAACGGCCTTAGCTGGACGACATCCCGGCTCGGGCATCCCATTTCCCTCTCTTTAGAAAGGTATTACGATGTCGATTACAGCAGAACGTAAAGCAGCTTTGATCAAAGAATACGCAACGAAGGAAGGTGACACTGGTTCGCCTGAAGTTCAGGTTGCAGTTCTTTCCGAGCGCATTTCAAACCTGACCGAGCACTTCAAAGGCCACAAGAATGATAACCATTCACGTCGCGGTCTCTTGAAGCTGGTTTCCCAGCGTCGTCGTCTTCTCGACTACGTAAAGGGCGTTGATCAGGCTCGTTACCAGGCGCTCATCAGCCGTCTTGGCCTGCGTCGCTAAAATAAATTACGGGCGATGTTTTTTAAACGTCGCCCGTTACTCTATGGGCTTGATGAAAAAGCCCTGAAATGATCGTCATGGGGCAGGATTGCCGGTGGTTTTAGTCAAAGATGCTGTTTGCTTAAAACCACTTGTTGTCTTGCCCATGGCCATTAAGCCAACCAGTGGGGTGCTTGCTGCATAAGATTGCGCAGCATCTCCAATTGAAGGACATATGATGTTCAATACCCACAAAGTGGAAATCGAATGGGGCGGTCGTCCGCTCATTCTCGAAACAGGTAAAGTTGCCCGTCAGGCTGATGGTGCAGTGATTGCCACTTACGGTGAAACAATGGTTCTCGCAACTGTCGTTTCTGCCAAGGAAGCAAAGCCGGGTCAGGATTTCTTTCCGCTGACCGTAAACTATCAGGAAAAGACCTATGCTGCCGGTAAAATTCCGGGCGGTTATTTCAAGCGTGAAGGCCGTCCAAGCGAAAACGAAACCCTCGTTTCCCGCCTGATTGACCGTCCGATCCGTCCGCTTTTTGCTGATGGCTATAAGAACGACACACAGGTTGTTCTGACCGTTATCCAGCATGATCTGGAAAACAACCCTGACATTCTGTCGATGGTTGCTGCTTCTGCTGCTTTGACCCTTTCCGGCGTTCCTTTCATGGGCCCGATCGGTGCATCGCGCGTTGGTCTGATCAACGGCGAATATGTGCTCAACCCAAGCATTGATGTTCTGCCGGAATCCAGCCTCGATCTGGTTGTTGCCGGTACATCAGAAGCTGTTCTGATGGTTGAATCCGAAGCGCAGGAACTTTCCGAAGAGCTGATGCTCGGCGCTGTGATGTTCGGTCACAAAGCATTCCAGCCTGTTATTGATGCAATCATCAAGCTTGCTGAAGTTGCTGCTAAAGAACCACGCGAATTTCAGGCAGAAGATCTGTCCGACCTCGAAGGCAAAATGCTGGCGATTGCAGAAGATGATCTGCGCGCTGCTTACAAGATCATCGACAAGCAGGCACGTTATGCCGCTGTTGATGCTGCCAAGGCAAAAGTTAAAGCCCACTTCCTGCCGGAAGATGCAGAAACAACCGAATTCTCCAAAGAACAGGTTGATACTGTATTCAAGAGCTTGCAGGCTAAGATCGTTCGTTGGAACATTCTGGATACCGGCAGCCGTATTGATGGCCGTGATCTGAGCACTGTTCGTGCGATTGATTCACAGGTTCGTTTGCTGCCACGTACCCACGGTTCGTCGCTGTTTACCCGCGGTGAAACACAGGCTTTCGTTGTTGCCACACTCGGCACCGGTGAAGATGAACAGTTCATCGATTCTCTGACCGGCATGTACAAGGAATCATTCCTTCTGCATTACAACTTCCCGCCATATTCCGTTGGTGAAACCGGCCGTATGGGTTCGCCTGGCCGTCGTGAAATCGGTCACGGCAAGCTGGCATGGCGCGCAATTCATCCGATGCTGCCTGCCAAAGAGCAGTTCCCGTACACCCTTCGCGTTGTTTCGGAAATTACTGAATCAAACGGTTCTTCTTCGATGGCAACTGTTTGCGGTGCATCGCTTGCTCTGATGGATGCCGGTGTTCCTCTTCAGCGTCCGGTTGCAGGTATTGCAATGGGTCTGATCAAGGAAGGCGACCGTTACGCAGTTCTGTCCGATATTCTGGGTGATGAAGATCATCTGGGCGATATGGACTTTAAGGTAGCCGGTACAGAAAACGGTATTACCGCTCTGCAGATGGACATCAAAATTGATGGCATCACACAGGAAATTATGCAGATTGCGCTGGAACAGGCTAAGGGCGGTCGCGTCCATATCCTCGGCGAAATGGCAAATGCACTGAGCGGTTCACGTGAAGAGCTGGGCGAATTTGCACCACGCATCGAAGTTATGAATATCCCGACCGACAAGATCCGTGATGTGATCGGTTCCGGTGGTAAGGTTATTCGTGAAATCGTTGAAAAGACCGGCGCGAAAATCAACATCGAAGATGACGGCACCGTTAAAATTGCTTCTTCTTCGGCCAAAGAAATCGAAGCTGCTAAAAAGTGGATTCATTCCATTGTTGCTGAACCGGAAGTTGGCGAAATCTACGAAGGTACAGTTGTTAAAACTGCTGACTTCGGTGCATTCGTAAACTTCTTCGGTCCACGTGATGGCTTGGTACACATTTCACAGCTCGCTTCTGACCGCGTTGCCAAAACCACTGATGTGGTCAAGGAAGGCCAGAAGGTTTGGGTTAAACTGATGGGCTTCGATGAGCGCGGTAAAGTTCGCTTGTCGATGAAAGTCGTTGATCAGGAAACCGGCAAAGAAGTCGTTGCTGAAAAGAAAGCAGAAGCAGACGCTGAGTAATCAGTGACTGGCTTTGTATTTCAAGAAAGCGCACCCAAAAGGTGCGCTTTTTTATTCATCTTAATTTGATGCAGGTGATGCGAAAATGATTTCAGGCGCGCAACAGACATTATTTCTACCTTTTGACCATGAGATTTTTGACATGCCGGAAGAAGGCGCGCGCTTTCTTGCCTGCGGTATTGCTGCTGACCGGACATTGGACGCATCATGGAAAGCAGTGCTGACCTGCCTGCAACCACAGCGGCCGGATTTTCTGGCGCTGGAACGCGAAGGCTTCCAAGCCGTGCCGCGTCTGGAAGGTGATGAGAGCTTTGATGGCGGCCTGTTGCTGCTTGGCAAACATCGAGGCCGTAACGAAGCATGGCTTGCCGAGATTTTGGCGCGGGTTAAGCCAGGCGGAACGATCATTGTTTCAGGCGATAAAAAGCTCGGCATTGATAGTTTTCGTAAGCTGACAAGCGGCATTGCCGACATTGAAGACCGGATGTCGAAAAACCATGCGGTGGCTTTTTGGTTCAGACGCCCAGCCAATATTACGGATGAGCAATTGGCGGGCTTAAAACCGGCACACAACCTCGTGGACGGGCTTTATTACACGCAAGCGGGCATGTTCTCATCAAATGCGGTTGATCGCGGCTCGGCGCTGCTTGTGCCTTTTATGAAGGATATTCTCTTTGGTAATGTCGCTGATTACGGTGCCGGATGGGGCTATTTAAGCGCACAGGCCTTGGCGCAGGCGCCGAAACTTGAACGCCTTGATCTTTATGAGGCTGACTATGAATCGCTTCAGGCGGCGCGTGAAAATTTGAAGCAGGCTGAAAAGCCGGTCAATTTTCATTGGTTTGATCTGACCAAAGAAGCGGTTACCGGTATTTATGATACGGTGATTATGAACCCGCCTTTCCATGAAGGGCGCGCGACAGATGTTTCTTTGGGACAAAGCTTTATTAGTGCTGCGGCCAGACGTTTGAAAACCGGCGGGCGTTTGCTGATGGTGGCCAATCGTCAGCTGCCATATGAAGCGGTACTGAAAGGCTCTTTCCGTGTCGTCAATTTGTTGAAAGACGAGGGCGGCTTTAAGGTGATCGAAGCGCGTAAATAGCGCGTTTCTCATTGCTGTTTTGATACAAAAACGCCGCCTTAGTTTTAAGGCGGCGTTTTTTGTTTTGGTATTTTTAGTCGTTGCTGGTGTCAGGCACTTTTTTCAGCTCATCAATGGATGGCATCGAAACGATATTATAGCCTGAATCCACAAAGTGAATTTCACCGGTCACACCGCTGGAGAGATCAGACAGCATGTAAAGCGCTGCTTTACCCACATCATCAATATCAACGGTACGGCGCAGCGGCGCATTGCGGCGCTGATAGGTGAAAATTTCGCGTGCATCACCAATACCGGCACCTGCCAGCGTGCGCACAGGGCCTGCGGAAATTGCATTAACGCGGATGCCCTGAGGGCCGTAATCGGAGGCCAGATAGCGAACCATCGCTTCAAGAGCAGCTTTAGCCACGCCCATTACGTTATAGTTCGGGATTACGCGGGTGGAGCCGCCATAGGTGAGCGTCAGCATCGAGCCGCCGTCTTTCATCAGCTTGGCAGCGCGCTGCGCCACTTCGGTGAATGAATAGGCAGAGATCACCATGGTGCGGCTGAAGTTTTCGCGTGTTGTTACATCCGCATAACGGCCTTTCAGCTCGTTCTTGTCGGAGAAACCAATGGCGTGCACAACAAAGTCCAAACCACCCCATTCTTTTTCAATGGTTTCGAACACTTTGTCGACCGAGGCAATATCTTCCACATCGCAAGGCAGTACGAATTTAGAACCGGCCTGTTCAGCCAGTGGCATAACGCGCTTGCCCAATGCTTCGCCCTGATAGGTAAATGCAAGTTCTGCGCCCTGATCGGCGAGGTTTTTTGCAATGCCCCAAGCGATTGAGTGGTTATTCGCGACCCCCATAATCAGGCCGCGTTTGCCTTTCATAAGACCTTCCATATATTTTCTCCGTCAGTCCTGATAGCGCTGGAAAACCAGCGTCGCGTTCGTGCCCCCAAACCCGAACGAGTTGGACAGGACCGTATTTATTTCAGCATTATCAATACGTTTACGCACAATCGGCATATCGGCAAAAGCCGGATCGATTTCTTCAATATGTGCGCTCTCGCAGATGAAGTTGTTGTGCATCATCAACAGCGAGTAAATGGCTTCCTGAACGCCGGTTGCGCCCAGCGAGTGACCGGTCAGGGATTTGGTTGCAGCAATCGGCGGGCAATTGTCGCCGGAGCCGAAAATCTTGCGGATCGATTCAATTTCCGGTGCGTCGCCGGCAGGGGTCGAGGTCGCATGCGGGTTGATATAGTCGATTTTGCCTTTAACAGTGGAAAGCGCCATCTGCATGCAGCGCAATGCGCCTTCGCCGGATGGGGCAACCATGTCGTAACCGTCAGATGTCGCACCATAGCCAACCACTTCGCCGTAAATTTTGGCGCCGCGTGCAAGGGCGGTTTCGAGGTCTTCCAGCACCAGTACACCGGCACCACCGGCAATCACAAAACCGTCGCGGTTTTTGTCATAGGCACGCGATGCTGTGGACGGGGTGTCGTTATATTTTGAAGACATGGCGCCCATGGCGTCAAACAACACGGACAATGTCCAGTCGAGGTCTTCACAGCCACCGGCAAACATACGATCCTGCTTGCCGTACTGGATCATCTCAACCGCATTGCCGATGCAATGGTTGGATGTCGCGCAGGCAGAAGAAATCGAATAATTGATGCCTTTGATTTTGAAGAAGGTTGCCAAAGTAGCAGACGCTGTCGAACTCATGGCTTTTGGCACAGCAAAAGGACCAACGCGTTTCGGGCCTTTTTCACGGGTGATGTCAGCTGATTCGACAATCGTGCGTGTCGAAGGGCCGCCGGAACCCATAATAATGCCGGTTCGCTCGTTAGAAACCTGTTCTTCGCTCAAACCTGCATCAGCAATTGCCTGATCCATGGCAATGTGATTCCATGCCGTACCACGGCCATGAAAACGCATATTGCGACGGTCAACCAGTGCTTCAATATCAATTTTTGGTTCGCCATGAACCTGACATCTGAAGCCCAGATCGGCATATTCCTGCGCCCGGCTGATGCCGGATTTCGCTTCACGAAGCGAGGCTGTCACCTCGTCGGTATTGTTTCCAATTGAGGATACGATCCCCATTCCGGTGACGACTACACGCCGCATAGCGCTCTCCTTTGACACCTGTGCCGTTCTTAAGTTGCTATCAGAACAGATAGGTGTGTTCTTCACATGTTTTGAGCGCGGCGTTAAAGAAAATTACTTTTCTGAACGCCACGCTCATGAAAATTTGCCCAAATTTTTATTCTGGAGCAATCAATATTTTATAAAACTGACTTATTCGGCTGAACTGTCTTTGGAAAGTCCGACGCGCAGATCTGAAGCCGTATAAATTGTTTCACCATCCGCTTTAAGCCAGCCATCAGCTGTACCCAGTACCAGACGACCACGCATAACACGTTTAAAATCAATGCCGTACTGAAGTAGCTTGGTGTGCGGACGCACCATGCCTTTGAACTTTACTTCGCCGGTTGAAAGCGCCATGCCGCGACCAGGCTCACCGAGCCAGCCGAGGAAAAATCCGGTCAGCTGCCACATGCCGTCAAGGCCAAGGCAGCCAGGCATGATCGGGTTGCCCTGAAAATGGCACGGGAAGTACCAATCATCGGCCGATACATCATATTCAGCGCGAATATAGCCTTTGCCGTGTTCGCCACCGGTTTCTGAAATCTCGGTGATGCGGTGTACCATCAACATTGGTGGTAGCGGGAGCTGGGCATTGCCTGGACCAAACAATTCGCCGCGAGCGCAAGAAAGGAGCTCCTCGTACCCGTAGCTCGATTTTTGTTCTGCCATTACGCCTCCAAATCAAATTCTGTCTGTGACCGTCCATGCCGGTCATGAATGATACGTTTATGTTGTAAATAGTCTTAGCACAGACTGTTTCCAACAGTAAAACCATCCTGATAGCTTTTTCCCGCAATCAATGCTATGAGGAAGGCTATTGATAGTATTATTGTGACTGCATATATCAATGGAGCAGGCCAATGAGCAACACTTCGTTGCATTTTTGGCAAATTTGGTACGAGCTGTAACGGATAAAACGTGAATATACCTGTTTTGCATGCAGATTCGATGTTGATGGAACACCGTTTACGTGACGCAGGTTTGCGGCCTACACGACAACGAGTTGCACTTGCCAGTTTGATTTTCGCACGCGGTGACCGCCACTTATCAGCCGAAGAGCTGCATGAAGAGGCTGTGGTTGCTGACGTGCCGGTTTCTCTGGCCACCGTTTATAATACGCTGCATCAGTTTACTGAAGCGGGCATGTTGCGCATCATCGCCATTGAAGGTGCCAAAACCTATTTTGATACCAATATTTCTGATCACCAGCATTTCTTCCTTGAAGGAGAAAATGTAGTGTTTGACATTCCGCACAGTGCGAAAGGCCAGCCGGTCGTGGCTAATATGCCTGATGCGCCTGAGGGCATGGAAATTGTCAATGTGGATATTATTGTGCGTCTGCGCCGTAAAAGCTGACAAAACTTTTTAAATCCGGCTTTTCAACACGGAATTTAAAAAAAGCTCATGATGGATATCATGAGCTTTTTTATTGTCTGGATTAGGTTTGTTGTCAAAGATGAGGCTTAATCAAAAACCTCGCCCGGATAAGCGCCCCAAATTTCGCGCTGCGGCAGCCAGCCGCGCACTTTATTGACTTCCAGACGGCACCATTCGCCATTGCATTCACGGATATTGGCAATAACGCCACCTTCAACATGGGCAATGATTGATGCTGTTGGTTCAGGGGAAGAGCGCAATTCCAGCAATCGATCAGACTTTTCCCAAGGGGCGGTCATCGCAGTGCGCTTGCCTGATAAGAGTGACTGGTAGATCCAGCCCTCAGTGCCGTCAGCATCACGGATACGGCGCCAATTGTCATATTCCTGAATGATCTCGACCGGCAGTCCGGCTTTCATGAAAAGCCAGGATACGGCATAATCGCGGCCGGGCCCCACGCGAATATTGGCGCGTGCCGGTTTCAAACTGACAAAACGAGGCAGGGGCAGGCCGCTTTTGCCCACCGGTGTGTCGATTTTTTCTTCAGATTGCGCGTGTGCAGGCATGTTCAGGCTGAGACCTAAAACGGTGGCTGCGACTGCGACAGTGATGAATTTCAATAGTTGCGCAAGAAAAACCCGGTACACTTATCCTCGCTTTGACCCTTTTATTCGCGTCATTTCCACCGGCTGCAAGCAGCTTTAAGCTGCTTGCAGCCGGTTATTTCAGGCACGGATTTGCATGATGATGTGAAATTGCTGCATCATGAACCCGTTTTCCTTTGTCTTTGTGAATGCGCCTTGATAGATAAGAAGCGCATGAAGCTTTTTGTGATTTTGCACCTTCTTGGTTAAGGAGGTCTCAACACAGATAAATTCGCTGTGGATTCGACCAAAAAAGAGGTGAATATGTCCGTCAGGAAGAAGCCGCTGGTTGTTCTTGCTCGCAAATTGCCCGATTCGGTTGAAACGCGGATGCGGGAACTGTTTGACGCGCGGCTGAATATTGATGACCACCGCATGACGCAGGCGGAAATCGTTGCGGCATTGAAAGATGCGGACGTGTTCGTGCCGACGATTAATGACATTATTGATGCATCAATGATTGAACAGGCGGGGCCTGATCTGAAACTGATTGCCAATTTTGGTAACGGGGTCGATAATATTGATGTGGCTGCCGCTGCAAAGCGCGGCATCACTGTCACCAATACGCCCAATGTGCTGACTGAAGATACGGCCGATATGACGCTGGCTTTATTGCTGTCCGTGCCGCGTCGTCTGGTCGAGGGCGCAAACTCTTTGCATGAAAATGATGGTCAGTGGCCGGGCTGGTCGCCTACATGGATGCTGGGACGCCGTATCTGGGGCAAGCGCATCGGTATTATCGGTATGGGGCGTATCGGTACGGCTGTTGCACGGCGTGCCAAAGCTTTTGGCATGTCGATCCATTATCACAACCGCAAAAATGTCAGTCCGAAGGTCGAGGAAGAGCTGGAAGCGACCTATTGGGACAGCCTTGATCAGATGCTGGCGCGGATGGATATTATTTCTGTCAACTGCCCGTCGACACCGGCAACATTCCATTTATTATCAGCACGCCGCATCGCCTTGATGCAGCCGCATGCTTATGTGGTGAATACAGCACGTGGGCAGATTATTGATGAAATGGCGCTGATCGAGCAGATCGAGCAGGGCAAGCTCGCAGGTGCAGGTCTGGATGTGTTTGAACATGAGCCGGCGGTTAATCCGCGGCTGTTGGAGTTGGCCAAAAAAGGCAAAGTCGTGATTCTCCCGCATATGGGGTCGGCCACCTTGGAAGGGCGTATTGATATGGGTGACAAGGTCATCATCAATATCCGCGCCTTTGTTGACGGACACCGTCCGCCGGATCGTGTGCTGCCTAATAAGGTCTGATTGGGGTCAAAATAATTGATAAAACAAGGGCTGCTCCTGATAAAGAGGCGGCCTTTTTTATGTGGTCTTGATGTATAGTGTTGAAATTAAACAATAATTCGTATGGGTGTGACAATAGTGCCAAATATTATATTTTACATTAGTAATATTGAAATTTTATAAGTTTTTAGCGATTTCCCGCGTTGCTTTTTTTTGCGTGAGCCATTTTTAGTATCTTCTAATTGATCGATAATTATTTTAGAAGACGCGTGACAATCTGAGGTAATAGGTATAACTGTACCTTTCAAACTTTCAGTAATTACCGTAAATTGAGAAATTGAGGCGTGTGTTGTCTTCCCCCATTTCGGGCAATGCACGAAACGGAAGCGTAAATGAAATTTGGATCATCGCGCGTGCTGGCTCTGTTGAGCCTTGCAGTCCTGACCCTTTTTATGAGTGGCTGCCAGCAGGTTCTGCTGGACCCTAAGGGCGCAGTCGGGATGCAGGAACGCAACCTTATCTATTTTGCAACAGGCCTTATGTTGCTGGTTGTTATTCCGGTCATTTTTATGACCCTGTATTTCGCCTGGAAATACCGCGCTTCAAATGAAGAGGCTGATTATCAGCCTGATTGGCATCACTCCACAAAAATCGAATTGGCTGTCTGGCTCATTCCATGTGCCATTATTGTCGTACTCGGCACGGTGACATGGTTTGCCACCCATAAGCTCGATCCTTACCGACCGCTGGATTCCGACGTTCCGCCATTGGAAGTTGAAGTCACTGCTCTCGACTGGAAGTGGGTATTCTTCTATCCGCAATATGGCATTGCGACCGTCAATGAGATGGCCATGCCTGTGGATGTGCCGGTCAATTTCAAACTGACCTCCGGCACTGTGATGAATTCATTCTTCATTCCGGCTTTGGGCAGTCAGGTTTACACCATGGCTGGTATGCAGACAAAACTGCACCTGATTGCCAATCATGAAGGCGTTTTTGATGGTATGTCGGCCAACTATAGTGGTGCCGGTTTTGCCCAGATGCGCTTTAAGGCACACAGCTTCGATCAGGCTGGTTTCGACAAATGGGTTGCCGAGGTGAAAACCAAAGGCGATGTGCTGGATCGCACCCGTTATATGTCGCTTGAACAGCCAAGTGAAAAACATCCGGTTCAGTATTTCACTTATAATGATCCGACGCTGTATCACGACATTATCAATCGTTGCGTTGATGGCAAAACCGTTTGCATGGACGATGAAATGCACCGTGTGCAGATGGCTCGTGCCGCACGCGCCAACTTACGTAAGTCTTCGCCGATCGACATGAGCCTCTGGGCAGATGATGTGATTTGCCTGACTGCTCCGGTCAATCTGACTGAGGCCGATTCAATGAAAACTTCGTCGCCACGTCCCCCGCGCGGCTGACAAAAATTCAAGTGAAGCTTTAAAATGTTCGGAAAATTAACGCTTGATGCGATTCCATTTCATGAGCCGATCGTCATGGTTACCCTGGCGGCCGTGTTTGGTGGTGGTTTAGCACTTTTTGCTGCGATTACCTATTTTCGCAAATGGGGCGTGTTGTGGCATGACTGGCTGACGTCGGTTGATCATAAACGCGTCGGTATCATGTATATCATTCTTGCATTGGTGATGCTGTTCCGCGGCTTCTCCGATGCTGTGATGATGCGCGCACAGCAGGCAATGGCCAGCGGTGCGGAAGAGGGCTTCTTGCCACCGCATCACTATGACCAGATCTTCACCGCCCATGGCGTGATCATGATCTTCTTCGTGGCGATGCCGTTCATCGTTGGTTTGATGAACTTTGCTGTGCCGTTGCAGATCGGTGCGCGCGACGTTGCTTTCCCTTATCTGAACAATTTAAGCTTCTGGCTGACTGCAGCCGGTGCCATTTTGCTTAACGTATCTTTGGGTGTCGGTGAATTTGCAAAAACCGGCTGGCTGGCTTATCCGCCGCTTTCCGGTATGCAGTTTAGTCCTGATGTCGGCGTCGATTATTATATCTGGGCATTGCAGATTTCCGGTATGGGGACGCTGCTTTCCGGTGTGAACCTGATAACCACAATCATCAAAATGCGTGCCCCTGGCATGGATATGATGAAGGTGCCGGTATTCACATGGACAGCGCTTTGCTCCAACATCCTGATTGTTGCTGCATTCCCGATCCTGACCGTTACGCTGGCTATGCTGACGCTTGATCGTTACCTCGACTTCCATTTCTTCACCAATGATCTTGGTGGCAATGCGATGATGTATATCAACCTCATCTGGATTTGGGGTCATCCTGAGGTTTACATTCTGGTTCTGCCTTGCTTCGGTGTGTTTTCTGAAGTTATTGCGACCTATAGCGGCAAACGTCTTTTCGGTTATACATCAATGGTTTATGCAACCGTTGCCATTACCGTTCTATCGTTCCTCGTCTGGGCGCACCACTTCTTCACCATGGGTGGCGGCGCAAGTGTGAACGCGTTCTTTGGTGTGGCAACCATGATCATTTCCATCCCGACGGGTGCGAAAGTGTTCAACTGGCTGTTCACCATGTATAAAGGCCGTGTGCGTTTTGAAACGCCGGTTCTGTGGACCATCGGCTTTATGTGCACCTTCGTTATCGGTGGTATGACCGGTGTTCTTCTGGCTGTTCCGCCGGCAGACTTCGTGTTGCACAACTCTGTATTCCTGATTGCACACTTCCATAATGTTATTATTTCAGGCGTGTTGTTCGGTTGCTTTGCCGGTATGATCTACTGGTTCCCGAAAGCTTTCGGCTTCAAGCTTAATGAACGTCTTGGCCGTTATGCTTTCTGGTGCTGGCTCACCGGTTTCATTCTTGCCTTCGCACCGCTTTACGTGCTGGGTCTGATGGGTATGACCCGTCGTCTGAACCACACCGAAAACCCTGCATGGCAGATCTATCTGATTATCGCAGCCGTTGGTGTGGCGATCATTCTGGTCGGCATTGTCTTCCAGGTTCTTCAGGTGCTTGTCTCAATCCGTGACCGTGAAAAACTGCGTGATCTCAATGGCGATACATGGGGCACAGGCCGCACACTTGAGTGGTCAGTTTCCTCACCGCCGCCATTCTACAACTTTGCCGAAACTCCGCCGATCAAAGATGTGGATGCCTGGTGGGAGATCAAAAAGAGTGGCGTACCACGCCGCACACAGAAATTCGCCCGCATCCATATGCCGAAAAATACCGGCGCAGGTTTCATCCTTGCCATGATCAGCATCGTCTTTGGTTTTGCTATGGTATGGCATATCTGGTGGCTGGCGATCGTCGGTGTGGTGGGCATGCTGGCTGTTGGTATCGGTCACTCCTTCTCGCTGGACAGAGATTATTATGTATCTGCCGATGAAGTGCAGGCGGTTGAAGATATCCGCACCGCTCAACTCAAAGCACAGGAGGCCTGATCATGAGTTCCTCAGCTGTTTTAGATAATCACAGCGCTTCTATTGATGTGGAAGCAGCGCATGAAGATCATCACGATGCAGGCTCCACCTCGCTGGTAGGTTTCTGGATCTATCTGATGAGCGACTGCGTGTTGTTCTCAGGGCTCTTTGCAACTTATGCCGTTTTATCCCACCAGTTCGCTGGTGGGCCAACGGGGCGTGAATTGTTCGACCTGCAATTTGTTGCGGTTGAAACAGGTTTGCTGCTGGTATCGAGCTTGACCTATGGTCTGGCGACATTGGCAATGTTCAAAGGTAATCGTGCCGGACTTATCCGCTGGCTCGGCGTTACTTTCCTGCTTGGTGCTACCTTCCTTGCGATGGAAATCTATGAATTCCATCATATGATTTCGATCGGTGCAGGCCCTGATCGCAGTGCGTTCCTGTCGGCATTCTTTACACTTGTTGGTACGCACGGTTTCCACATTCTCACCGGTCTGATCTGGATTGTTGTGCTGGTTGCGCAGGTTATGCGTACCGGTCTCACCAAGAGCAATCAGACGCGTATTATGTGCCTCAGCCTGTTCTGGCACTTTCTGGATATCGTCTGGATTGGTGTCTTCACGCTGGTCTATTTGATGGGAGTATTGTGATGAGTGCTGTGAAAGATACACACGGAACAACTGATCATGGTGCTGATCACGGTGATCTGAAAACCTATCTGATCGGCTTTGTATTGGCGGTTATTCTCACCGCCGTACCTTTCGGTCTGGTAATGGTGGGAACATTTACACCAGCGGTTACCGCTGCCATCGTTTTGGGTATTGCAGCAGTGCAGATGGTCGTTCATCTGATTTACTTCCTGCATATGAGCCCGAAATCAGAAGGTGGCTGGAACATGATGGCGCTGTTGTTCACCGTTATCATTCTGGCGATTGTTCTGATTGGTTCGGTTTGGATCATGCATCATTTGGATACCAATATGATGCCGATGCAGATGACCCCAGAGGCAGCCCGCAACCTGCCTTGATATAATTAACATCCTGTTTTCAGCGGCTTTTCTCTCCTCTCCCCCCGCAAAAGCCGCATCGGGCGCTCCGGATTTTTTGATCCGGAGCGCTTTTTTATTTTGCGTGTGTAAATACACTAAAGCACTCATTGGTTGTATTTGTGTTTACTAAAGTGGTAAAAATACATCTTTGACCGGAAGGGCTTAAGGTGTGCTTGATGCCTTGCTCCGGTGAGAACGGAGTTTTTTTATATGTTACTGCGCAAATTGATTGGTAAACCAAAATATATTTTCAAACTGGCTTTATTGAGTGTGCTGTTAGGTGCGCCTGCTGTTAGTTATGCTGCGCCTGCAATTGTGACCGGCAATGTGAATGTACGTGAAGGGGCAGCAGCACGCTATAAGAAAATTGGCACCTTAAGACCTGGCTGGCAGGTGGATGCAGGCCCGTGTCAGGCCGGATGGTGTCATGTGCGTGTCGGGCGTATTTATGGCTGGGTATCGGCGCGTTATTTAAATTTCAACCGTGTCGTTCAGCCAGCACCTTACTATACGCGCCAGCCGACAGTCATTATTGAAAGCGGCCCTGTCATCAGACGTCAGCCTTTTTGGGGGTGGGGTGGCTGGGGCAATGATAATGGACACTACCGGCCATCACGCCATCAGTACCGTCCGCCATATCGGCCGCGACCTTTGCCACCGCAGCCGGCACCTTCAGCGCCTTTCTATGACCCTTATAAGGATGCAGGAAGCGGACCGGTTTATCCGCCTATGCGCAATGTTCCCATTGGTGAGGGTGTAAGGCCGGTTGGAGGATAAGAGCCTGAAACTGATTCCATTGAGCAGGATGATAATTAAGAACCTGATGCTTTCCGGCATTTTGATATTATGATTTTCATCAATTTGAGCGCATTTTTTGTAAAAAATATTTGGCACGAAATTTGCGCTCAAAAATCATTAATTCAGAAATTGCTTATATTTTATAAGGACTTGTAAGGTCATAAAGCCGGATCGGATTAGCTCCTAATTCAGGTTAACCTTTCATTCACCTAAAAGTTGAATTGCATCTTCTCTTGTGTGCCCGTTAACCATGCCCGTGCTATTCACTGTATATCTCACATGAGCGCGATTTTTGATCTTGTTCTTATGTTGGGTAGGCGCATTGCGCAGTAAAAAATATACTGTAGCAATCGACAAATACAGGTGGAACAGATAAGATTTCTGTCAAAGAAATGTATCCGGTTCAGTCTGTTCGTATGGATTTAGTATAGGAATGCACAAGCATATGAGACTGAAGGCAAGGCCAATTTATAAAGCAAGCGTACTGGCATTGCTGATGGCTGCCCAGCTTTCACCTTTCCTTGCTTCTCCGGCACAAGCATTTGAACTTTTCGGCATTCATTTATGGGGCGAGAAAAAGCAAGTAAATGATCCTGATGCCGTGATCGCTGAACCTAAAAACTACGATGTTGAAGTGGTTGTCGGCGGTGTTCAGATCAAGCCGGACGGTAAAGCAGATAATAGCAAGGAAGTCATCGAGGGTGCATCCGGTTTGGTCGCGGATCAGGATAAACCTGCATCCGGTTCAGCAGGCTTGCTGGCTAAAGCCCGTGGTGATTATCGTCGTATTCTGGCAGCCCTTTATAATGAAGGGCGCTATGGCGGTACGATTTCCATTTTAGTGAATGGCCGCGAGGCCAGTGATATTCCGCCTGATGCGGAAATGCCTGATCACGTTAGTATAGTTATGAATGTCGATCCGGGCCCGCAATTTCTGTTTTCGCGTGCAAGCATTGTCAATATGGCACCGCCACCGGCAACGCCTCGCCGTGATCAGGTGAAGACGCCGGCAGAATCCGGATTTGCTGATGGTGAAATTGCCAAGTCCGGCACGATTTTGCGTGCCGAGCGTCTGGCTGTTGAAGCATGGCGCCAGCAAGGTTATGCCAAAGCCCGCATGACGGATGAGCAGGTAACCGCCGACCATCAGGGCAATACGATTGCCGCCGAAATTACCATTGATCCGGGCATGCATGCGCAATATGGCCCTGTCACCGTTGAAGGTGCGCAGCGGATGGATCCGGAATTTGTGGCATGGATGACCGGCCTCAAAGAGGGCGAGGATTTCGATCCTGCCGATCTGGAACGCGCCAAAAAACGTCTGGCACGTATGGAAGTTTTCCGCGCGATGAGCTTTCAGGAAGCTGAAGCCATCAATCCGGACGGCACTTTGCCGATGACACTCAATGTGCAGGAGCGCAAACCGCGCCGTTTCGGCATTGGTGGCAGCTATTCTACGCTGGACGGTTTTGGGGCTGAATCCTATTGGATGCACCGTAACCTGCTGGGTAAAGGCGAGCGTTTGCGCGTTGAAGGCAAGGTCAGCGGTATTGGTGGGTCACAGAAAGATTCCTTCAATCCGAAGAACTATACTTATTTGCTGGGCACAAGCTTTGCTAAGCCGGGTGTTTTTACACCAGATACGGATTTTGTTGCCGCTCTGAATGCGCGTCGTGAAGTGATCGATGCTTATACGGAAACATCGGTGAACCTGAAAGGCGGCTTCACGCATATCTTCTCTGAAGAATTATCAGGAAGTATTTATGCTAATGTCGGTCGCTCGCACTTTAATGACGATTATTACGGCAAGCGTCAGTTCACGACGATTGGTCTGCAAAGCAATCTGCTTTATGATGGTCGTGATGATAAGAATGATGCCAAGCACGGCCTTTATGGCGAGCTCTATCTTGAGCCGTTTTATGAGGCCACTTATGGCAACTTTATCAATAAGTTCACTGCTGAAGGCCGCGCCTATTACAGCTTTGGCAAAGGCGACCGCGTAACGCTTGCAGGTCGTGCTAAGGTTGGCTCTATCGTTGGTGCAAGTATCAGCGAATTGCCACCGGATAAATTGTTCTTTGCCGGTGGTGGCGGTTCCATCCGTGGTTATGCTTATCGCAATGTGGGTGTGGAAACATCAACCGGTGAAATCATTGGTGGTCGCTCCCTGGTTGAGGCATCCGGTGAGGTGCGCGCTAAGGTGACCGAATCCATTGGCGTGGTGGCTTTTGCCGATGCGGGTTATGTGGGGGAGAAATCCTATCCGGACTTCTCTGAAAAACTGCGCGTCGGTGTTGGTGGCGGTTTGCGCTATCACACAGGGCTTGGCCCCATCCGCCTTGATGCAGCCGTGCCGCTTGACCGCGGCTCCGGCGATCCTAAATTTTCTTTCTATGTGGGTATAGGACAGTCGTTTTGACACGATTACTGACACTTATTCTTGTTCTTTTGTTTGCTCTGCCATCCTTTGCACAGGATCAGGCGGAGGAAGAAAAGTCGTATTTTCTATCCTTCATCGAAAATCAATTATCCGCACCAAACCGCAGAATTTCGTTCTCTGGTCTTAACGGTGTTTTGTCTTCCGAAGCTAAAGTTGGTGCGATCACTGTTGCCGACCGTGAAGGTGTGTGGCTGCGTATTGAAAACGCAACCCTGAACTGGAGCCGTTTGGCGCTGTTGCGCGGTAATTTGAGCATTCAGAACCTTTCTGCTGAACGTGTGGATTTGCTGCGCACACCAGTGCCGGACAGCAATGTGCCGTCACCTGAATCGTCAAGTTTCAGCGTGCCGGAACTGCCATTGTCGGTGCATCTGGATCAGCTCGACATTGCCAAAATTCATTTTGGCAATGATATTTTCGGTCTTGAATCTGAAGTTTCTGCCAAGGGTAAACTGGCGCTGGCTGATGGTTCGTTGCAGTCTGAATTTGCGATCAGCCGTCTTGACGGGCCGGGTGGTAAATTTGATCTTAAAGCTGATTTTACCAACAGCACGCAAAAGCTTGATCTGAATTTGCAGGCGGAAGAACCTGCCAATGGTATTATTGCGAATTTGCTGAAAATCGATGGCCGTCCTCCGGTCAAACTCGATGTTCAGGGCGCCGGCGTTCTCGATGATCTTAACATCGATCTGAACCTTGATGCTGATGGCAAACGTATTCTGACCGGTGCTCTGACCGTGGATCGTAAAGATTCAGGTCAAGATAAGGGCCGAGCTTTTACCGCCCGCCTCAATGGTCCGATTGCAGCTTTGGTGCCGCAGGAATTTCGTGATTTCTTTGGTGCAGATACAAAATTGTCCGCACTTGGCCTGATTAAAGATGAAGGCGGCATGCGCCTTGATGATCTGGCTCTGGATAGTGCGGCCTTGAAACTTGCAGCTTCTGCTGAAAGCGGCAAAGACGGTTTCTTAAATCGTCTGCGTGTGGATCTGACATTGGCTGACGCTGAAAAGGGACGTGTTTTGCTGCCTGTTTCTGGTGGTGAAACCTCTGTTGCTAATGCCCGTTTCCAGCTTGCATTTGGTGATCGCCCGACCAATGACTGGGTTGGCCGTCTTGATGTTGCTAAGCTTAAAACTGCTGATCTCACCAGTGATCATATCAGCTTTGATATGGGTGGTGTGGCCGAAAACCTCGATCAGCCTGATGCCCGTCATATTACTTTTGATGTGAAGGGTAATGTTGGTGGCCTTGGTTCTCCGCATGATGATTTGGCACAAGCGCTTGGCGAAAAAATCGAGCTTTTGATCAATGGACAATGGACAGCCGGTCAGCCGGTTGATCTGAACCGTGCCGATATTATTGCGCAGGATACCAAGCTGAGCCTGAAAGGTATCATCGAGGATAATCACTTTAAGGGTGATATCAATGCAGCAATTGAGAGCCTGTCTCCATTTGGTGCGCTGGCCGGACGTGATCTTGGCGGTGCACTGCATCTGACAGCTAAAGGTAAAATCGCACCGTTAACCGGCGCTTTTGACCTTGATCTTGATGGTAGTGCCGATGGCATGCGCACCGGCATTGAGGCGGCTGATAAAGTGCTGGCCGGACAGACACGTCTGACAGGTGGTATTGCGCGTGGGCCGCAAGGTTTTGCAGCCCGTAATTTCCGTCTCGGTAATGAGCAGACAGAGCTGACAGCCAATGGCGTATTCGCCAGTAAAGATGCGGATTTCAACTTCGCTGCCTCGCTTGGCGATATGGCTTATCTCTCCGATCAGACATCAGGTAAACTGACTGTCAAAGGCAGTGCACGCGGCAATGACGGCGTGTTTGCTGTCGCTATGCGTGCGGCTGCGCCTGAAGGAACATTGGCCGGTCAAAAGCTGAGCAATGGTGCGTTTGACTTTAACGCTGTGATGGATGGCAATTCAAAAACCGGTACTGTGCTGAATGGTCAGTTGGCTGGTCATGCTTTCCTCAATGGCGAGCGCGTTGATCTGTCCACTTTGGTGGGTCTGGTTGATGATGAAAAACGTTTGAGCAACCTGCTGTTTAAAGCAGGTGGTGCCGAAGTTCGTGGTAATGTCACGCAAACAGCCAAAGGTTTGTTTGAAGGCCAGTTGCAGGTTGATGCACCGGATGTGTCCACTGCTGCTGCACTGTTTCTGGTTGAAGCGGCTGGTAGTGTCAAAGCTGAAATCGGCCTTGATCATAATGGTGAAACCCAGAATGCTGTGGTCAATGCGACAGTTAAAAGCCTGAAGGCGAATGGCAACCGCATTGATGCTGCCGATATCGCGATGAAAGCGCAGGATTTGCTGGGCGTTCCGGTTGTTGATGGTCAGGCAACTGCACGCAATATCAAGATCGGTGATTTCGGTATTGATACGCTTGATGCGCAGGCCAATGCCCAAGGCTCGAAAACACAGTTTAATGCCACAACCAAGCTTTCCATTGGTACTGTTGCCAATGCGGCCGGTTCGCTGGAGCCAAAAGATGGCGGCTTCTTGTTAAGCCTGGCAAAAGCAGATGTGAAACAGGCGCAGTTGAATGCAAGCCTTGCCGCACCTGCTGATATTGCTGTGAAAGACGGCCGTATTTCCTTTGGCGATGTTCTGATTAATGCCAGCAATGGCGGTAATAGTGGTCAGGTTAAAGTGAAAGGCGGTCTGGCAGATAAGTTTGATTTGTCTGTCGCTGTTTCTGACTTGCCGTTGGCGCTTGCCAATGCGGTGCAGCCAGCTCTGGGGCTTGGCGGTATCGTTAATGGTACAGCCCATATCACCGGTACTGCTGATGCGCCGGATGTCCGTTTTGATTTGCAGGCACGCGGTGTAACCGCTGCTGAATTGAAAAAGCAGGGCATTGCAGCACTGGATGCCGATGCGAAAGGCACGTCAGCCAATAATCGCCTCAATGTTGATGCGCGCGTCTTTGGCGGCGGCGGCATTGATGTGCGTGCCAATGGCGGTGTGCCGTTGGGCAAGGGCGAACTGGCGCTTGATGTTAATTTGACCCAATTGCCGCTCACTGTTTTGAATGGTGCGGTAAAGGGACAGGATTTGCGTGGTCTTGTTACAGGCACTGCACGTGTGACCGGCACATTGCAAAATCCGAATGCCAAATTCTCCCTGAAAGGCTCCGAACTGTCGACGTCATTTTTACGTGAAAACGGTCTGGCGCCTTTAACACTCAATACTGCCGGTGATTATGCCGGTCAGGCAGTTAACTTCTCCAGTCTGACAGTTGACGGCCCAAAAGGCCTGAATGTCAGTGCCAGTGGTAAAGTGCCGCTTTCCGGTCAGGGCTTGGGTGTTAATGTGACCGGTAATGTGCCTCTGGCGCTTGCCAATCGCTTTATCGCTGATCGTGGTTCGCAGGCGAGCGGTACTCTGTCTTTGACCGCTTCGGTTTCGGGTGGCTTTGATCGTCCGCAATTGCGCGGCATGTTCTCGACCAATGGCGCACAGTTCATTGATCCGGAAACCAATGTCCGTCTCAACAATATCAATGTGATGGGTAGTCTCGACGGCGAAACCATTTCGCTGCGTCAGGTTAATGCTGATCTGGGCAGCGGTGGTTCACTTAGCGCCAGCGGCACAATTTCCACCAATATGGCAGCTGCAATGCCTGCCAATATTGAGATCAAGTTCAACCGTGCGCGTTATGCTGATGGCACGCTGGTGGTGGCAACTGTTAATGGTGGTCTGTCAATCACCGGTCCGTTGCTGCGTGATCCGCTGATTGGTGGCCGCATTGATATTGAACGTGCAGAAATCTCCGTGCCGGAAAGCATGGGCGGTGGTGCCGCCAGCATCAATGTCAACCATATCAACACACCGCTTGCGGTGATGCGTACGCTGACCCGTGCGAAAGTTGAAACTCGCAAAGGGCCAATTCCGACACCTTCGGCACGTCCGAGTGTCGCTAAGCTGGATGTGTTGGTCAACGCTCCGAACAAGATCTTTGTTCGTGGTCGTGGTTTGGATACGGAACTGGGCGGACGTTTACGTCTGACTGGCCCTGTAACCAATATCCAGCCTGTCGGTGGTTTTGATCTGCTGCGTGGTCGTATCGGCATTATGGGACAGCGCATTACCTTTGATGAAGGTCAGGTGACCCTGATTGGTGATCTTAACCCGCAGGTAAACTTTGTTGCCCGCACAGAAGGTAATGACATCATCGTGCTGGTAACGGTTAAAGGTACTGTCGATAATCTCGATATCTCCTTTAGTTCGCAGCCTGAATTGCCTCAGGATGAAGTTCTGGCGCGTTTGCTCTTCAATCGTTCGATCAGTGAATTGTCGGCCTTCCAGATTGCACAGCTGGCAGCAGCTGCAGCAGAATTGGCTGGCGGCAAGAACACTTCGTTGATGGGAAGTATCCGTCAGGGTATCGGCCTTGATGATCTGGATGTGGTCACTGACCAGCAGGGCAACACCGCTGTTCGCGCAGGGACTTATATCCGTGACAATATTTATCTGGGTGTTGAGGCTGGTTCTGCCGGTTCGACCAAGGGTACTGTGAACATGGATATTACCCGCAGCCTGAAGGCTAAAGCTTCGGTTGGTTCCGATGGCAATTCCAGCGCTGGTGTGTTTTACGAGCGTGATTACTAAGACATAAGCGTTTTATTTTGTGATCCGGCAGCGATTGAATGAAGCTGCCGGATTAACGCTTCCTAAACCATAAAAGCGCAAGGTCATACTCCGTACTAATCATGACCGGAATACGTTTATGGCGAAGTTTGACGCGCATTTTACCCGTCGTATATTTTTACTCGGCACTGGCTCGGTCGCTCTGTCAGCGGTAGCGGGCTGTCAGTCGATGGATATGTCGGCTTTTCAGATGGATGTTGATCCGATGAGCACCGGCGGCATTTCGCCAATGCGTCCGCAGATCAGTGTTGATAAAGCTATTACCACGCCTGATGTGATGTATGCAGCGGTGAATGAGGGTGTTTATAGCCTTCCGGCCATTCCTTATGAAAAAGTGTCGAAAGAGTTTCGCCGTCAGATCGTGCCTGATCCGACCGGAGAGGCACCGGGCACGATTGTTGTCGATACAACAAATCATTATCTCTATCTGGTGCAACCGGGCGGCGATGCCCTGCGCTATGGTGTCGGCATCGGTAAAGCCGGCTTTGAGTGGTCAGGCCGCGCCAATGTCCAATATAAAAAGCAATGGCCGCGCTGGACACCACCGCCGGAAATGATCAAACGACAGCCGGAACTGGAAAAATATCGTAATGGTATGGAGCCGGGGCCGCAAAACCCGTTGGGTGCTCGTGCATTATATATTTATCAAAACGGGCAAGATACCGGCTATCGCATTCATGGCTCGCCGGAATGGTGGTCAATCGGACAATCAATGTCATCCGGCTGCATCCGTTTGATGAATCAGGATATTATTGACCTTTATAATCGCACAGACGGCAAAGCGCCGATCGTTGTGCGCGGATAAGGTCTTATATAAAATTCCGGATGAGGCCAGAGGTCAGGAAAAGCCCCATCCGGCGCACTTTAACGAGTTTGGGTGATAAAGTGCAGCTGTATTAGCGCATAGCTACGTGTTGGCCATTCTGTTGCTTGCCGGTGAAATTCATCACGACTTTAGAGCTGTCAGGCAGGTTTGTTTCTGCCGCGGTCTGGACAACTGTGGTGAGCGTGGTTGTAGCCACTTGATAAGTGGTCATCGGATGCTGCTGGCTCATCATCAGCAGTGAGGCTGCTGTCAAAGCTGAAGCCGCAATAAGTCCGAGGCGTTTTTCAGTACTGGCAAGCATAACACACTCCGTTGTGTGAGGCATTTGAGGAGACTGCACTCAAATGCTTGGGTTAACTGGTCGTCCGGCGATGCGTATCTTAAGTGTCAGTCTTAAGTACTGGCGGGAGGATTGGGGCAACTGATTAAGACCGCACCGCCTCATATTCGATTGAACTCTAATGTACGGTCACTGCCGATGTGCGGCTAAGCGCACTCATCAATGCATTTGTCGGTATTGGCAGCAAAATCTGATCTGCTGCCATCAGGGCATCAGCAAAATCCTGCGCTGCTTTTTCCACTTCCAGACAACGGCTTTTGCAAGCGATGGAGCCAAGGCACGCATCAATCGTTGTTTGGTCACCATTTTGCATGGCGGAAATGAGCCCGAGGGTTAAGCATTCAGCCTGACACACCTGATGGGAATCAAACGGGAAACTATGCAGCGGACATAAAGCGCAATGACGCAGCACGCGCACAAATTGCGATAATTCCGCAATCAGGCCTTTGCTGGCATCAATGCCTACAGCGTCACTATAAAGTGCCCAGGTCATTTCCCATGGCAATACGGAGCCGGTCTCAAAGCCGGCAATCCAGCGGCGATAACCTTCCAGCACCAGCCGTTCAGGCATACGGTCAAAATAGGAGGTGTTGCTGCCGTTCAGTTCAGCAATACGCGGGTTCATGAGAACCTCCGCGGTGCCGTTTCACATGCTTTAACAGCAACGGAATGATATGAATAAGGTGCTGCTGCTATCGGGTTAAAACCACAGGCAGAGGCAAAAATGCGCTGACCATTGCTCACGGATAAAAATTGCGCCTGCAATCCGCTATCCGCAGTGTAATGGTCTTTTTTAAGACCAAACATAAGGTCCTCCAATCGAACGGGTTCAAGGCCCAAACATTAAAGGTTGAACGAGGCTGACTTGGATAGCTTAAAGCCCTCTTTGTCAGTTTCATTTGCAGACATAGAACGATGGATTCTTCGATCTGTCAAATGAAATTTAGGTATTCTCTTTATATTTCAATAGTTTAGAATTATTCTAGACTAAAATAGTCATGTTTCTTGTATTCTCAATAGCAAATAATTTTTTTGCTGCAAAGTGCCTTCAACGCTTTATCCGCTGCTGTGACAAATTGCGCGTGAATATGCGTTAAGGGGCAACCAAGGCCTTAACATGGCGGGTTGATGAAGCTTTTTTGAAAAATGCGCAGGCATAATAAAATGCCGGACAAAACACCTGTCTTGTCCGGCAAATAGATTGGCTATCTCCACATGAGGTGGAAATTGTTTAGTGGTGGCTGTGTTCAGAGGCCGCTTTACCCTTGGCTGAGGTCACATTGAATTCGATGTCGATTTTACCGGCTTTTTCAAATTCTAAAGTGACGGCAACCTTTTCGCCTTCAAGGTAAGGCTTGGCTGGTTTCATCAGCATCAGATGATAGCTGCCGGATTTCAGCTCAACGGTTTCACCGGCCGGAATTTCCAAGCCATCTTTCAGCTGACGCATTTTCATAACATTGTTTTCCATGCTCATTTCATGGATTTCCATGTGGTCTGCTGTCGGTGTGGAGGCTGCAACAAGACGGTCGGCTTCCTTGCCACCATTGTTGATGGTGATGTAGCCACCGGCAACGCTGGCACCCGGCACAGTGGCGCGCACTGTCGGATTGTTAAGGGTCAGATCGCCAAGCTTGATTGGTTCTGCTGCCATTGCATGTTTGTCGTGACCGTGTTCTGCATGTTCTTTTTCACCATGGCCATCTTTTGCGTGGCCATGATCGCTGGCTTGAGCGGTTGTTTCATGTGCTGCGGGTGCTTTTGCCGGTGAATGTGCTTGTGCTTGTGCAGCGGAGAGGCTGATGAGAAGAGCGGCGGCAGATGTTGCAGCTAAAAAACGTAATGACATATTGGTAATCCTGATTTTTTTGATGGTTGTTTGATGCGCAAAACCGTCTGGTTGGCGCAATCACATGAATGTTCAATCAAAATCAGGCGGCAGGCGGTGCGCGAGGTGGTGCTGCGGGCGGATAGACCGCGCGGCGCATCACAGGGGCAGGTAAAAGATCACCATGCGCCAAACCAAGTGCAAGAACGGGGCCGGAAGAGGCGTTTGGTGCAGGGCAGATGAATTTGGCAGACAGGCGGCAGGCATCACAATCTGCAACATGCAGATGGCGGCCTTCACCGGGCTTGCCGTTTACATCGCGGTTGCTGTCAAGGCAGATAACCGGAAAAGTGCCGTCCGGCAGTCTGAACTCTGCACGCAGAAAATCGGAGCTTTCTGTTGCACGTAATTCAATTGGTTTATGGGCAAAAGCGACAAAAAACAGTGCCAATACGCTTAAAAAGCGTATCAGAAATGCTGTTTTTGTCTTTGTGTTTCGCACCATTCACCCACTGCCGGATTAAATCTGCATCAAGTTGAGGCGTATTTAGCTTGGAATGTTTGGTTTTGCCAAGGGCTAAATATAGCGGCCACCGCGCTGGATAACTTCGATCTTATAGCCGTCCGGATCACTGATGAAGAAGAAACGGGCAACGAGTGTGTCGCCGTTTTTAAATTCCACCATGTCGCGTGGTGCAAAGCCCAAAGCTGTCACGCGTTTGTGTTCAGCATCGAGATCATCAACGACAAAAGCCAGATGGCCGTAGCCGTCGCCCAGATCATAAGGGGTTTCACGGTTTTTATTGACGGTGAGTTCCAGCTCGAAATCATTTTCGTTATTGCGCAGATAAACGAGCGTAAATGCTTCAAAATCAATGCGTTCGGCAATTTTCAGGCCGAAAACGCGGTCATAAAAATCAACCGATTTCTGCTCGTCAAGCACACGGATCATACTGTGAATAGCTTTAGCCATAAAACGCTCCTGATAAATTTAGCCCCTTTTACCACCCAGATGTGAAATGACAATGAACTATAAAGGAACTGTAGCGGTGCAATCTGTGCCGAAATCTGCACAGAAGGGTTTTTGAGGGGTTGGCCTTTTCCTGCAAACTGCTTTATCCCTATATGTATCAAAATGATGATGCGGGATGAAGGCTCAATGTCAGGTGTAACGCGCGAACAAGTTCTTACCCAACTCCGGCAGGTCACAGGGCCGGATTTTAAAGGCGATATTGTTTCGCTGGGGCTGGTTTCGGATATTTTTATTGCCGATGGTAAAGTGTTCTTTTCCATCACTGTGCCGTCGGATCGTGCAGAGGCGCTTGAGCCATTGCGCAGCATGGCTGAGAAGGTTGTTTCTAACATTCCGGGCGTTAAAAGCACGCTGGTGACGCTGACGGCAGAAAAAATCGGTGGTCGTACCAGTGATGATGCGCCGCCGCCACGCCCGCAGGCGCGCGCCGCCAATCCGGCAGCTCAGCCACAGGCCGGTCGTCCGCAAGGGGCGCCAACATTGCCGCCTAAAGCCGGTGTGCCGGGTGTTAAACATATTATCGCTGTTGCTTCGGGCAAGGGCGGTGTGGGCAAATCTACGACTACCGTCAATCTGGCGCTCGGGCTTCAGGCCAATGGTTTGAAGGTTGGTATTCTGGATGCCGATATTTATGGCCCGTCGATGCCGCGCCTGCTTGGTATCTCCGGCCAGCTGGAACAAACCCGCGATAAACGTATTGAGCCAATGGAGCGCTATGGCATCAAAGTGATGTCGATGGGCTTCATGGTGGATGAAGATGCGCCGATGATCTGGCGCGGACCGATGGTGGTTTCAGCGCTGACGCAAATGCTGCGCGAAGTGAACTGGGGCAATCTCGACGTGATGGTGGTGGATATGCCTCCGGGCACCGGCGATGTGCAGCTGACCATGGCGCAGAAAGTGCCGCTTTCTGGTGCTGTCATTGTGTCCACGCCGCAGGATCTGGCGCTGATTGATGCGCGCAAAGGTCTGAACATGTTCCGCAAAGTGGAAATTCCTTTGCTGGGCGTGGTGGAAAATATGAGCTACTTTATCGCGCCGGATACGGGTGCGCGTTATGATATTTTCGGTCATGGCGGTGCCAAATCGGAAGCTGAGCGTATCGGCGTCCCGTTCTTAGGTGAAGTGCCGCTGCATATGGATGTGCGTGCTTATTCGGATGCCGGAACACCAATCACCGCGAAAGAGCCGGAAAGCGAACACGCAAAAATCTACCGCGATATCGCTAAAAAGGTTTGGGACAATATCAATGCAGGTGAGGGCGGCAGTGGTCGTCAGGCACCTAATATTGTTTTCGATTGATATAAAAAAGGCCGGTTAACCGGCCTTTTTTATGCTTTAAATGATAGCAGTCGGGGCTTCAAAGCCGGTGATGGCTTTGACCTGTATAATCTTTTCGGCAATCGCAATCAGTTCGGCCAAAGCCTCTTGTGTGTCGAGCGCCAGTTTATCTTCATCTGCTTCATAGCGTTCAATATAAATGCGGATGGTGGCACCTGTGGTGCCGGTGCCTGACAGGCGCACAACAATGCGCGAACCATTATCAAACAAAATGCGGATGCCCTGATGCGCGCTGACCGATTGATCAACCGGATCATGATAGGCGAAATCATCGGCTTTCTCGATTGTTTGACCATCGATACTGGTGCCGGCCAGCGAGGCAAGCTCACCACGCAGACGCTGCATCACCTTGTTTGCGACATCCGTATCGACGCCTTCAAAATCATGGCGTGAATAATAGTTACGGCCAAAATCACGCCAATGTTCATTGACGATATCGGCAACGCTTTGGCGGCGCACGGCCAGAATATTGAGCCAGAGCAGTACGGCCCAAAGGCCGTCTTTTTCACGCACATGATCGGAGCTTGTTCCGGCACTTTCTTCACCGCAAATGGTTGCCATTTGATGGTCGAGCAGATTGCCGAAGAATTTCCAGCCGGTCGGCACTTCATACATGCCGATTTTCAGTTTTTCTGCCACCCGGTCAGCGGCACAGCTTGTCGGCATTGAACGGGCAATGCCTTTCAATCCGGCTGCATAGGCCGGTACCAGATGCGCATTGGCGGCCAAGACGGCTAAAGAATCAGAAGGGGCGACAAACATGCCGCGCCCGATAATCATATTGCGGTCGCCGTCCCCGTCAGAGGCTGCACCAAAGTCTGGCGCATTATCCGACATCAGCAGGTCATAAAGACCTTTGGCATAAATCAGGTTTGGATCGGGATGCTGGCCGCCAAAATCCGGCAGAGGCACGGCATTGATGACACTGCCTTCAGCGGCACCCAAACGCTTTTCAAAAATCTCTTTGGCATAAGGGCCGGTGACGGCGTGCATCGCATCAAATTGCAGGGTGAAACCGGATTGGATATAGGTGCGGATGGCATCAAAATCGAAGATGTCTTCCATCATCTCAGCGTAATCGGCAACGCTGTCGATAATCTCGATGGTGGTCGCGCCAATCTGATGTTTGCCGATCTGGCTTAAATCAATGTCGCTGGTTTCAACGGTGAGATATTGATCAATAAGCTTTGAGCGCTCAAAGGCTGCATTGGTAAATTTTTCCGGTGCGGGGCCGCCATTGCTGATATTATATTTGATGCCGAAATCCTGTTTCGGGCCACCCGGATTATGGCTGGCAGAAAGCACAATGCCGCCCAGCGCTTTATATTTGCGGATCAGATTAGAAACGGCGGGCGTCGATAAAATACCGTTTTGGCCGATCATCACATGGCCAAAGCCGTTGGCAACAGCCAGACGGATGGCTTTTTGAATGACCTGATCATTATAAAAACGGCCATCACCACCAATCACCAGTTTTTTGCCTTTTACATCGCCACTGACGTCAAAGATCGACTGGATGAAGTTCTCGGCATAATTTTCCTGCTGAAAGACCGGAACTTTTTTGCGCAATCCCGATGTGCCGGGCATCTGATCCAGATAAGGCTTCGTTGCTACAGTTTTGATCACTATATCATCACTTATCTTTGTCATGGCGTTCCGGTTCTTCTTTGGTTTTGTGAATGATCTTTAATGCTGTTTAGCGCATTCGTCTGACGTTATGATATCAATATTGCGCTGACTTGATAATAATCCGTGTCTGCCGCTTTGGTTGCATGAAAGCAAATTCTATTTTGTATAGCTGCTTTATTTTATCCTGCTTAAACCTTTGCAAAAGTTTAATCTTTCGGGCTTGTGCGCGCAGCTTTTATACGTCTAAATCATGGCACTTAAAAAAACAGCTTGGCAAAGACAGGATATTCCATGTCACAGACTTATGTTTTCGCGCCTCAGCCGCAGGCAAGCCTGCCTGTAAAAGGGATTGATCAACGCTTTCCGGTGCATCGCATCTATTGCGTTGGTCAAAATTATGCTGACCATGTGGTGGAAATGGGTGGCGATCCAAACCGTTCTTTCCCGTTTTTCTTCCAGAAAAGCCCTGACTGTCTGGTGGAAGGCGGGGCTGTTTTTCCTTATCCATCGCAGACAAATGATGTGCATCACGAGATTGAGCTGGTGGTGGCAATTGGTAAAGACGGCGCTGACATTGCGGTGGAAGACGCATTCAACCATGTTTACGCCTATGCGGTTGGCATCGATATGACGCGTCGTGATTTGCAGGCCGTGGCTAAAAAAGCAGGCCGCCCATGGGAAACAGCCAAGTCGTTTGATCATTCGGCACCGTGCGGTGATCTGGTGCGCGTGGATGAAGCGGGGCATCCTTCGGCTGGTGCTATCTGGTTGAAAGTCAATGGTGAAACACGCCAGAGCGGTGATCTTAATCAGATGATCTGGAAAGTAGGCGAGAGCATTGCTTATCTTTCTTCCCTGTTTGAATTGAAAGCAGGCGACCTCATTTTCACCGGCACACCGGCCGGAGTCGGGGCTGTCCAGCGTGGTGATATGATTGAGGGCGGCATTGATAAACTTGGGACACTGCGCTGCAAAGTGGCCTGATTGCGCGTGTTGCAGCCCTATTCTAACAGCGTGTAATATTGATTTTATCAAGGTTACACGCTTTGCTCTTTCGTAATTGCTTATTTACGTGGTAGGTTCAGACTAGGCTGAAAGAGCGGGAAGAGATTCCGGCGCTGCGGTTTTAGATTGCAAAAGGATTGGTCATGGCATTTGAGGATATCAAGGCAGAACTGGCGCTCTTGTTTGAGCAGATGGTGAACCAGCCGGAAGATGCACACGAAATTCGTGAAACTTTGCATGAAAAACTCAATGCTTTGAAAGCCAGCGGTCTGCCGCTTCCTGAAGAGCTGGTGGAGCTTGAAAAGCGCCTCACCCGTGATTTTGAAGCGTAAAACCAGATGACGGCTCTCCAACTTTATAATCAGACAAAGCACAAGCCGCTGATGCGTGCTTTTCATGTGGCGCTGACAGTATCGGCACTTGGTCTGGTTCTAACGGGTTGCAACACGACCAGTGAGAGCGGCTCATCACAGACAGCATTATTATCATCTGCTGCGGAAGGGGCGTCTGCTTCTGCTACTTCGGCAAGCAGTGGTGAGGCTGTCAAAACAGCATCTGAGGTGGCCGCAGAAACACTCGCCGCTACACAGATTGCAAGCTTGCAGCAGTCTGCTCCTTTGCCGTCTTCACGCGAAGCGGCCATTCCGGCTATGGCCTATGCGGCTGGTTCGCCGGTTCAGACTTCTCCTGTTTCAGTCGCGAGTAATTTGGCCTTTAAAACACCGGCCAATGCGCCCGCCGGCCTTGATGAGCTGATCCAGAAATATGCAGCTACTTATGAGGTGCCGGAACGTCTGGTGCGCCGTGTTGTGCACCGCGAAAGCAGGTTTAATCCGGCAGCACGCAACGGGCCATATTGGGGCCTGATGCAGATCAGCCATCCTACGGCACGTGGTATGGGCTATCGTGGTGCGGCCAGTGGTTTGCTAGATGCTGAAACCAATCTCAAATATGCAGTCAAATATCTTTCCGGTGCCTATAAAGTTGCTGAAGGCGATGAAACTCAGGCGGTTAAGTTCTACGCGCGCGGCTATTATTATGATGCCAAGCGCAAGGGGTTGCTGGAAGAAACTGGTCTGCGTCCGGCACGCAAATAAAGTTCAAAATTTCAAGTCATGACCATGTCATAATTGCGCGACATCTTTAAGTCGTGCAGATGACGGCTTAACTATTGCTGTGTGTTTGCGTATCAAACGGACCAGCAGAAAGCATAGCAATGACGATGAAACCCACTCAATCATGGAATTACACGCGCGCCGAATTATGGGCGGATGGCGTTATCCATGTGCTGGGCGTGACGCTCGGTGTGATTGGTGCTGTTGCATTGCTGACTTTTTATCTGCCGGTATTGCCGTTTTCTAAATCTTTTGCCATTGCCATTTATGCAGTGTCGCTGGTGTTGGTTTTAACCATGTCGGCCATTTACAATATCTGGCCGGTATCACGGGTGAAATGGTTTTTACGCCGTTTTGATCACGCCGCCATTTATGTGCTGATTGCCGGTACATATACACCTTTTCTCATCCAGACAGGTGACAAAGCTCCGTATTTATTGAGCTTTGTCTGGGCCGTGGCACTCATAGGTGTCGCGCTTAAACTTTTATGGCCTGCCCGTTTTGAACGCTTGTCGATTGTGCTTTATCTGGCTTTGGGCTGGAGTGGTATCTTGGTTTATGACACACTGTTTCAGGTATTGTCGCCGGCAACCCTCTGGCTGATTGCGGCAGGTGGCGTGGTTTATTCACTCGGTGTCATTTTTCATGTCTGGGAGCGGTTGCGTTTTCAAAACGCTATTTGGCATGGTTTTGTCGCAACCGGTGCTGCGCTGCATTATTGTGCGGTTTTTGTTGCCAGTTCTTTACATTAAATTTGGGTTTGATTTTTTAAAAGCTGACCAATATATGTTTCGTATATGAATCATATATTGGTAGCAAAATGGGTATTGTAAAAATTAATGATGAGCTGCACGAAGAGCTGCGTAAAGCCAGTGATGTGATGTGCCGCTCTATCAATGCGCAGGCAGAATATTGGATGAAAATCGGCATGTTGGCGCAAGCCCATCCCGAGATGACATTTAATGAAATTGTGCAGATGCAGTTGCGCAACGCCAAGGTTGATCTTGGGCAGATTGCGATAAGATTATCATGATTAAAACCGTTGAAGAGCTGGAAAAAATGGCCGTTTCCGGCCGTTTGCTGGCAGATGTTTTCACCTTCATCGACCGTTTGCCGCTGGTGGGCATGACCACTATGCAGGTCAATAATATGGTGGAAGATTACATTGTTCATGAGCTGAAATCACGTCCCGCCAGCAAAGGACAATATGAATATCCTTATGTTCTGAATTGCTCGCGCAACGAAGTTGTGTGCCACGGTATGCCGTCGGAAAGGGATGTGATTGCCAATGGTCAGATCATCAATTTCGACATCACGCTCGAGAAAGATGGCTTTATCGCTGATTCCAGCAAAACCTATATGATTGGTGACGTGCCGCCTTATGCGGAAAAGCTGGTGCGAAGCACTTATGAAGCTTTGTGGAAGGGGATTGCTGTCGTGCGTCCTGGCGCAACGGTTGGTGATATCGGCCATGCAATTGAACGCTTTGCCAAGGGCCATGGCTATGGCGTGGTGAGCGAATATTGCGGCCACGGTATTGGTCGTGAGATGCATGAGGAGCCGGACATTATCCATGTTGGCAAGGCTGGCACCGGCGTGGTGTTGCGCGAGGGCATGACCTTTACCATTGAGCCGATGCTCAATCAGGGAACGGCGCGGGTGAAAACCAAAAAAGACGGCTGGACGGTGGTGACGAAGGATGGAAAATTATCCGCTCAGTTTGAACATACCGTGGCGGTGACGGCTGATGGCGCCAGGGTTTTGACATTGCGCCCTGATGAAGAAAACATGCTGGATTTGCTGAAATAAAAGCAATTTCAGATACAAAAAAGCCCTTGCCGCGATGGGACAAGGGCTTTTTCATTTTTATCCAATCAGGATTAGCGACGGTTGCGTGCAGCCAATGTGCGCAGACGCAATGCGTTGAGCTTGATGAAGCCTGCTGCATCTTTCTGATCATAAGCGCCGTGATCGTCTTCAAAGGTAACGAGTGCATCGGAGTAAAGCGACTTATCGCTTTCACGGCCGGTAACAATAACATTGCCCTTGTAGAGCTTGAGGGTCACTTCACCTTCAACATGCTGCTGGCTGAGGTCGATAGCGGCCTGCAACATTTCACGCTCAGGTGAGAACCAGAAGCCGTAATAGATCAGCTCTGCATAGCGTGGCATCAGCTCATCTTTAAGGTGAGCAGCACCACGATCAAGGGTGATGGATTCCATCGCACGGTGGGCTGCCAACAGGATGGTGCCGCCTGGTGTTTCGTAAACGCCGCGCGACTTCATGCCGACAAAGCGGTTTTCTACGAGGTCAAGACGACCAATGCCGTTGTCACGGCCATAATCGTTGAGCTTGGCCAGAATGGTTGCCGGTGACATGCGGATGCCGTTGATGGAAACTGCATCACCTTTTTCAAAGCCGATCTTGATGACGGTTGGCTTGTCTGGTGCGGTTTCTGGCGAAATCGTGCGCATATGCACATATTCAGGCGCTTCAACTGCCGGATCTTCCAGCACTTTACCTTCGGATGAAGAGTGCAGCAGGTTGGCATCTACGGAGAATGGTGCTTCGCCGAGCTTGTCTTTTGCAACAGGGATCTGGTGCTGTTCAGCAAAGTTGAGCAGGTCTGTACGGCTCTTGAAAGCCCAGTCGCGCCAAGGAGCGATGATCTTGATATCCGGGTTCAGCGCATAAGCGGAAAGCTCGAAACGCACCTGATCGTTGCCCTTACCGGTTGCACCGTGGGCAATGGCATCAGCGCCGGTTTCTTCAGCAATTTCAATCAAACGCTTGGAAATGAGCGGACGTGCAATGGAAGTTCCGAGCAGATACACGCCTTCATAAACAGCATTGGCGCGGAACATCGGGAATACGAAGTCACGAACGAATTCTTCACGGACATCTTCAACATAGATTTCTTTGATGCCAAGCATTTCTGCTTTTTTACGTGCAGGTTCGAGTTCTTCACCCTGACCAAGGTCAGCAGTAAAAGTAACAACTTCTGCATTCAGTTCGGTTTGCAGCCATTTGAGAATGATGGATGTATCGAGGCCGCCCGAATAGGCGAGAACGACTTTTTTAACGTCTTTCAACTTGCTCATAATTAACTTCCGTTCGATGCAAAATCAGCCGGATGACGGCCTGAAAGGGTCGGTGAAATATATTTGTTACTTGGTCTTTTATCAGTTGGAGGCGACTGTGCAAGTATCATGGCGCAAGAGGCGCTGTTTCTGTCAAAAAAAATGATAGATAATCGCTTCTATTCGCGTTAGCTTGCCGAAAATTCATCTCAAAGAGGTTCGGATGTCGTTTTTGGCGGGGCTTACATTTATTCCTGAATGGTCGGTGATTGCGCAGTTTTTTGTCGCAACAGCGATACTGTCACTAACGCCCGGGCCGGATATGACCTTATTTGTCGGCCGCTCACTGTCGGAAGGCAAGGGGGCAGGTTTTGCCTGTATGGCAGGTGCATGCACCGGTATTGTTATTCATAGCAGCATGGTGGCGCTGGGCTTGTCTGCGCTCATTATTGCCTCACCAACCGCTTTCTGGGTGTTGAAGGTGGTCGGCGCTGTCTATCTTGTCTGGCTGGCATTTCAGGCGATCACCAAGGGATCGGCCTTCTCGCTGGAAAAAAACGGCAGCAAGAAACATACTTTCTGGCAGAACTGGCTCACCGGTTTGGGCATCAATTTGCTGAACCCGAAAGTGATCTTGTTTAACATGACCTTCCTGCCGCAATTTGTCTCGGCACATGACCCGCATGTAACCGGAAAATTGCTGTTCTTAGGGTTGATTTTCATCCCGATGGCGCTGCCTTTCACCATTCCGATGGTGCTGGTCGCCGATAAATTTGCCGGACTTTTGAAGAAAAATCCGAAAGTGACCCGTATTATTGATTGGTTGTTTGCCGGTGTGTTCTCGGCCTTTGCTCTGAAAATTCTGACCGCACAGACCAAATAAAATCAAAACGGGGCTTTTAAGCCCCGTTTTGTGATTTTAATCACACATTCTTTGTCTGATGATACCGGCATTGCGACCGGCAATTTTCCAGTAGATCAGCCCGCAAATCGCACCGCTGATGAAAAGTCCGGTGAGTTTTAACAAGCTGTCCTCAAAGGGCATCAGCCGTCCGTGAGCTAAGTTTTCAAGCCAGTTATAATAAAGGACGCAAACGCCCAAACCTGCTCCAAAAATCAGATAGGGCAGTCGGCGTTTCAGGCCGAAAAATTCCGAAATCACAATGAAAATTGCACAAGGAATAGCCATGATGAAGGATGTTAAAGTCCATCCTAACAGCAAGACACCGCCTGTGCTTTTAATAAACTCTAGCGGGTTTTCGATGCCTTCCGGAAATAAAAAACTTTTCGGATCAGAGACAAAGAGGAGAGAGAGGAGGGCGACCAGTGTGGTTAAAAAATAGCCGCCCAGAATTTTCAAAATTAATAAAATAGTTGATTGGTTCAAATAGCGTTTTCCTCTGCCATCATGGCTTCTAGTTCAAGACGTTCACTCTTACGCATAATTTCAGATTCGGATTTCAGCTGGCCGCAGGCTGCAAAAATATCGCGGCCACGCGGGGTGCGGATCGGCGAAGCATAGCCCGCCGCATTGACGTAATCAGCAAAACGCTCAATCTGCTCCCAATCGGAACACTGGTAATTGGTGCCCGGCCATGGGTTGAACGGAATGAGATTGATTTTTGCCGGAATACCGCGCAGCAATTTAACAAGAGCCTTGGCATCTTCCATGCTGTCATTCACATCCTTGAGCATCACATATTCAAATGTAATGCGCTTGGCATTGGAAAGGCCCGGATAATCGCGGCAGGCTTTCATCAGTTCAGCCAGCGGATATTTTTTGTTGATCGGCACCAGCATGTCGCGCAATTCATCGCGCACAGCATGAAGCGAGATCGCCAGCATAACGCCGATTTCTTCACCGGTGCGGTAAATTTCCGGCACAACACCTGAGGTTGAAAGCGTAATACGGCGCTTGGAAAGCGCCAAGCCATCGCCATCCGAGGCAATCAGCAGCGCCTTTTTAACTTCTTCAAAGTTATAAAGCGGCTCGCCCATGCCCATCATGACGATGTTGGTAACCTTGCGACCTTCAGCGGGTACGATTGCACCGTCTGGTGTGCCTTTTTCAGGGAAATCGCCCAAGCGATCACGCGCGACCAGCAACTGCGCCAGAATTTCTTCGGCGGTCAGGTTGCGCACCATTTTCTGGGTGCCGGTATGGCAGAAAGAGCAAGTGAGCGTGCAACCAACCTGCGAGGAAATGCACAGGGTTCCGCGACCTTCTTCAGGAATATAAACGGTTTCAATTTCCACCGGACGACCGGCACCGCGTGGCGGAAAGCGGAACAGCCATTTGCGCGTTCCGTCATTGGAAATCTGTTCTTCAACCATTTCTGGGCGTTGAATGCTGAAATTTTCTTTCAAGCTACTGCGCAAATCCTTGGAAATGTTGAGCATATCATCAAAATCAGATACGCCGCGCACATAGAGCCAGTGCCAGAGCTGTGCGATACGCATTTTGGTCTGTCGTGCAGGAACGCCGACATTGACCAAAGCGTCGGCCATTTCTTCACGGGAAAGACCGATTAAAGATGGTTTCAGCGGCCTGTTGGCGCGAATATGCTGCGCCAGACGGTCACGTGTATCATCCTGTGTCAGGTCGAAAGAAATGGACATCGCTTTACAGTTCTTCTGTGTTGGTTCAACTTAAAAATATGGGTATGATCAGGGCTATTCATAGCCTGTGCCTGTTCAAAGGCATCATCTTGGGCGCTCATAACATGAAAAAGCGCAGCCGTCATCACACTTGTTCTCTTATGTAATTGCGGCTTTTTTCTATATAGAACAAAAAAGCCGGACTTAAAGCCCGGCTTTGAAAAATGAACCCGCAATTGAAAACTTACATTTTCACAAGTGCAGGTTTTGTAAGTCAGTGATTACTTACAATTTTGAACTGCGTTCAATGCCGCTGAAATGCCTTTCAGCGAATAGGTGTAGGATGTGTTGGTGCCGCGCTGGGACTGCGCTTTTACAACCATATCCGCACCGCCACGCATGGCTGCGATCAGCTGTGGCTCTTCTGCTGCATTTTCCATCCAGCCGGATTTGCCATTAACAAACATGTTGAACGAACGTGAACCGATGGTGACGGTTACTTTCGAATTGGCCTTCAGGTCATAGCCAGCCATAAATTGCGGCTCGAATGACACGTTCTGGCCAGGCTTCTGGGTTACCAGAAAGAAATTGTCGCCATGATTAACGGAAGACGGCTGCATCTGGGTCGGAACCGACAGCACATAGCAAACCTTGCCGTTACCTGACTTATAGCTATAGGCGCCCCAGACGTCGAACTGTTTAATCTGGGTCGGTGTCTGTGCGAGTGCCGAACCCGCCATTGCAATAGTAAACACCGAAGCCGCGACGATCGATTTTCCAAGCATTGTTTTTTACCGGTTCTCTTTCGTTTGCTTCAAAATGGTAGATCGGGATAATCGCCGTTCACACGCCGTCCCGTTCAATTACCCTTAATTTGACTTAATTTAGGTTACTAAACGGTGAAGATTTAGCGAAAAAACTTTAAGTTTTTTCGCCTTGTGGAAAATGGCGAAAATCTCGTCTCTGATTGCTCAGACATCAGCCAAAAGAAGGTGGCGAGATTTTGTCATATTCGCGACTGCTGATAATAAGTTTGTTTTTTACCTATGTAAAATCATAAATTGAGTAAAAACATCAGCTTTTAATTTATGCACTTTTGTTCGCGGTGTCGCCGGTTTCTTGCAAAGCTGTTTTAGCGGCAGCACGATGGGCTGGCGTAATATGAGTGCGGATTGCTGCCAGCGCTGCCATTAGCACGGCAATATCATCGGTAAAACCAATGCCGAGTAATATATCCGGCACAAAGTCAAACGGCAGAACAAAATAAGCAAGTGCCGCCATCAGTGTCATGCGGACACGACGAGGGGTTTGTGGGTCAAGCGCACAAAAATAAGCAGCTACCACCTCATCCATAAAAGGAATGTGGCGACCGGCGCGGCGCACCGTTTTCCAGAAACCATGTTTCACTTTGGCTTTACGCTCCTGATAGGTGCTCTCATCACCAGGTTCCAGAATTTCTCCTATTTTCACATCATCCATCGACATCCCTCCGGGACTTTAAAAGCAGACTGGTTCATGTGCTTTATTGGCCAAGCACCTTGGGCACATCATTGCCTATAAATGGGAAGGCTTGTGCCTGCGCGCAAGCTTTTGCCGACATTCACTCGTTTTTAGCCGCCAAGCTTGTCCATAATCTCGGCCATTTGAATATCCAGCTTGCTGATACCTTGGCTGGAATGGGTGGTGAGTGTTACTTCCACTTTATTATAGACATTCGACCATTCCGGATGATGGTCGAGCTTTTCGGCATGCATGGCAATGCGGGTCATGAAACCAAATGCCTCGTTAAAATCTTTGAAGGTAAAAAGTCTGCGGATGGCTTTGCCGCTGCTGACAATATCCCAGTCCGGCAGGGCGCTTAAGGCTTGAGCCAGTTCCTGCGGGGTCAGAAGTGTACGTGACATTCGCTGTTGCTCCGGGTTAGATAGGGTGGTCATTTTTTATATTTGCAGACGGGTGACAGGATTATGCTGAAAAATACGCCGCGTTCCATTTTATTTATCTGTCTTGGCAATATTTGCCGCTCGCCTTTGGCGGAAGGCGTGATGCGCCATGTCTGGGAAAATTCCGGCCGCGATGAAGCCATTCATTTTGATTCTGCCGGCACCAATGGCTACCACACCGGCGAAGCTCCGGATCCGCGCTCGGTTGAGGTGGCAAAATTGCACGGCATTGATATCTCGGCGCAACGCTGCCGCCAGCTCACCCTTGATGATTTTTATAATTTCGACCTGATTATAGGCATGGATCAGGTTAATATGGCAACGCTTGCGCAGCGAAAACCAGAGGATGCAACCGCACATGTCGCGCTTTTTACCGATATTGCAGGTGTGGGGGATATGGAAATCCCCGACCCTTATTTTGGCGATATGTCCGGCTTTGAAGAGGTTTATCGTATGGTGTTTTCATCTTCCAAAGCATTGGCGGCACGCATTTGAAATGAAGACGGGCGGCTTAACGGCCATGCTTCTTCGATGATGTAGGGGCCGCCGCCAACAGAATCGCGCGACGACATCAGTACAAAGCGCGACACAGGGAAGGGCGGCGTTGAAAAATTGCCGCGTGAGGAAAGATAATGTGCCACATCGCCGTCACGCGGGTTTTTCAACCGTGCAAGCGTAACATGAGGCACAAATTTGCGTGGATCAGCCGGTACGCCCAAGCGCTGGCAAATGCGTTCGATCTCGGCCTGAAGCGCATTAAGTTCGGGTGAAGGCGCAACGCCTGCATAAATACTATGTGGTTTTTTGGAGCCGAAAGCCCCGACGCCTGAAAGGCTTAAAGAAAATTGCTGCCGTTCGATACGGTCGAATTCGGATACGATTTCATCAGCAATATGGCCTTCAATATCGCCGATAAAGCGTAATGTCAGGTGGTAGTTTTCAACATCAATCCAGCGTGCACCGGGCAAACCGCCGCGTAAGAGCGAGAGGGAAAGTGTAGCATCGCGTGGGATTTCGAGAGCGGTGAAAAGACGTGGCATCTGGCAACTCCCCGAACTGTTGTGCCCCAAATCACCATGCCTGAAATGGCCGGGATCGGGTCATTTGCGTGAAGCTGCTGTTATTTATGAGCAGTTTCAGGCATTTGAGTGCTTAAGTTCTGCTTTTCATCGCCTTTAATTGTGAAGGCGATATGTCAGCCAAACATTGAAACAGCTTTGGGGCAAGCTAATTTAACCGTTTTAGCCGATGAATTACTGTGCTTTCCCCTGAATTTGCAGTTCTGTGATAGTTTTTTGAACAAAGGGTGCAAAATTTGCAACCATCACAGCCACACCTTCAGCATTCGGATGCATGCCGTCTTCCAATTGCAAAGATTGCTTGGTCATCACGCCATCCAGAAAGAACGGATAAAGCGGCACCTGATATTTATCAGCCAGTTTTTGATAAATCGGATTGAACTGTGCTGCATAATCGGCACCCATATTAGGCGGCGCCATCATGCCGGCCAGTACAACAGGGATTTTACGTGTTTGCAGGCGTTGCAGCATCTCGTCCAGATTTTGCTCGGTAATTGCCGGTGCAATGCCGCGCAAGGCATCATTGGCACCGAGCTCCAAAATCACCAGATCGGTATCGTCAGGCACCGACCAGTTGAGGCGTTCCAGCCCGCCGGTGGTGGTGTCGCCTGAAACACCGGCATTTTCTACTAAGACATCAAGGCCGTTTTTAAGCAGTGCCTCTTCCAGCTGCTGCGGAAATGCATCATTGGCAGGCAATAGATAGCCAGCCATCAGACTGTCGCCGAAGCCGATGATTTTAAATGATGAAAGCTGATCTTCCGGCAAAACCTCTTCCATACCCGATGATTCTTCCATTTCCGGCTCCGGATTTTGCACAGGAGATTGCGCGCGCGCTGCAAGCGCAAACAGCCCCATAATGCCTATGATGAGGATAATGTGAAGAAAAGCTGCAAGAGGTTTGAAACGCATTCAGAAAAACCCATATTGCCGGAGTATGCAAACGCAGGAGACCAGTATTTGCAATTTTTAAAGCGGTGAGAGCCGCTTTACTTGTTTAAGTTAAATCATATGTAGGTCAAACAATCTGCATCGCCACTGATTTACTCGTTTTCATCGTAAATATTTTGTTAGTGCCCACAACTAGAACATGATTGCGTGAAATATGAGGCGAGATCATGGATAAGGAAAGAAAAATACGTGTCACATCAAGCGGATGAACAAGCGATTGTCCTCGACAATATCGAGCTTACTTTAGGGCACGGGGTTTCTTCCGTACATGTGTTGAAGGGCATTAGTCTTGTGCTGCCTAAAGCACATTCTTTTGGCATTGTCGGGCCTTCCGGTTCGGGCAAGTCGACGCTTTTGATGGTGCTGGCAGGCCTGGAAAAGGTTGATAGCGGCAGCGTGACTATTCATGGTGAGCGCCTTGATTTGATGAGCGAGGATCAGGCGGCGGCATTTCGTGGTCAGCATATCGGCATTGTATTTCAATCTTTTCATCTGATTCCCAATATGACAGCGCTGGAAAATGTGGCCGTGCCTTTGGAATTGGCAGGACGCAAAGATGCTTTTGAAGTGGCTGAAAAAGAATTGCACGCTGTCGGCCTTGGGCAACGGCTCAATCATTATCCTTCTCAATTATCAGGCGGCGAGCAGCAACGTGTGGCGATTGCCCGTGCGCTTGCGCCATCGCCTAAAATTCTGATCGCCGATGAGCCGACCGGCAATCTTGACACCGTAACCGGCCAGCAGATTGCTGATTTGCTTTTTGCCAAACAGCGCGAAACCGGCTTAACCATGGTGCTGGTTACGCATGATCCTTCGCTGGCCGCACGCTGTGATCTGGAAATTCCGGTGCGTTCCGGTTTGATCGAAAGCGAAAAGATGAACGCCTCAAGGCAGGCGGTATCTGCATGAGCGTGATGAAATCTGGTATATTGGCGCTGCGCTATGCTTTGCGTGAAATGCGCGGTGGTTTAAGCGGCTTTTATGTGTTTATCGCCTGTATTGCCTTGGGCGTTGCGGCGATTGGCGGCGTCAATTCAGTGGCGCAATCGGTGGGCGACGGTATTGCCGCTCAAGGCCGCAGTATTTTGGCGGGAGACATGAGTTTTGCGCTTCAGCAGCGTCAGGCCACCTCGCTTGAAAAACAGTTTTTAGACAAACAAATTCAACCGTCGGGGCGAATATCGGAAAGCGCCACCATGCGCTCGATGGCCAGAAAACCCGATGGCAGTGACCAGTCTTTGGTCGAAGTGAAGGCGGTTGAGCAAAATTATCCGCTTTATGGTGATTTGAAAACCAGCCCGCAATTACCGTCAGATAAACGCTTTGCTTCAGAACAAGGCCTTTATGGTGCGCTGGTTTCGCAGCTTTTTCTTGACCGGATGGGGCTTGCCATTGGTGAAGAAGTGCTGCTTGGCACAGCACGTTTTCAATTGCGTGGTGTGATTGATGAAGAGCCGGATTTATTATCAGACGGCTTTAGTTTTGCGCCACGCTTTATGATTTCTTTGGATGCTTTGTCTGCTGCGGGGCTTATTCAGCCGGGCAGTCTGGTCACGCATATTTATAAGCTCGCTTTGCCTGATGGGGCTGGTGATAGCGTGTTGACACAAATCCGTGCCGATGCGGCAAAGGATTTTGCCGATGCAGGGTGGAATATCCGCACCCGCAACAATGCAGCACCCTCTTTAACGGCAAATATTAAGCGTTTTTCGCAGTTTTTAACCTTGGTGGGATTAACTGCTTTGATCGTGGGTGGTGTTGGCGTCGCCAATGCGGTGCGTGCTTATCTTGATAGTAAGCGCGCGGTGATTGCGATGTTTAAATCGCTTGGGGCGCCTGCGCGTTTTGCCGTGCTTGTTTATCTGATCCAGATCACATTGATTGCTCTGATCGGTATTGTGATTGGTTTGGCACTGGCCATGCTCATTCCGATTGCTGCACTGGCAGCCTTGGATGGCTATCTGCCGGTAACGGGTATGAGCGGCATTTATCCGTGGTCGCTGGCGCTGGCTGCCGTTTTTGGTCTCATCACTGTTTGGGCTTTTGCCAGCATTCCGCTGGGGCGGGCACGCGCTGTTGCACCAACGGAATTGCTGCGTGAAAACGGCATTGCCCATCACGGACGCGCCCCTTGGATCTATTTTGCATGCGCGTTTGCCTTGATGGCAATCTTGGCCGGGCTGGCACTTTATGTGGCTTATGACCGGCGCATTGCGATTGTGTTCATTACGGCCACGATTGTTGCTTTTATCATTTTGCGGCTGGTGGCACATCTCATTCAATATATTGCCAAAAAAGCACCGCGCACCCGCTCAACGGCATTGCGTTTGGCGGTTGGCAATATTTATCGCCCCAATGCGCTGACCTCTTCGGTGGTTTTATCGCTTGGGCTTGGGCTGACCTTGATGGTGGCTTTAGCGCTGGTGGACGGCAATTTGCGTCAGCAGGTTGCCTCTAATATTCCGGCACAGGCACCCGACTTTTTCTTCGTTGATATTCAAAATGCAGAAATTGCAGGTTTCCAAAAACTGGTTGGCGATGTTGCACCAAACGGCAAACTGGCTGTCTTGCCAATGTTGCGCGGACGTGTGGTGCAGCTCAACGGCACTGATGTGCGGAAAATGGAAATTCCGGCCGCCGGTGGCTGGGTATTGCGGGGTGATCGCGGCATTACCTTCTCTGAAACAATGCCGGACAATGCGACGCTTAATGAAGGAACGTGGTGGCCTGCTGATTATAGCGGCGAACCTTTAGTGTCTTTTGCCGCGCAAGAAGCGCAGGATTTAGGCTTAAAAATCGGCGATACGATTACGGTCAATGTGCTGGGACGCAATATTACCGCTAAAATTGCCAATTTCCGGCAGGTGCAATGGGAAACGCTGGCGATGAATTTCGTCATGGTGTTTTCGCCCAATACATTTGCCGGTGCGCCGGTGACATGGCTTTCCACTTTGACGCTGGAGAATGGCGATAAGGCTTTGACGGCTGATATTTTGCGTCAGGTGACACAAACCTATCCGACGATCACTTCTGTTGGTGTCAAGGATGCGGTTGAAGTAGCCAACACGTTGATATCGCAGCTTTCTACCGCCATTCGTGCGGCTGCTTCCATCGCCTTGGCGGCTTCCGTTTTGGTGTTGGGTGGTGCTTTGGCTGCGGGCAATCGGGCGCGGGTTTATGATGCGGTGGTGCTGAAAACACTGGGCGCTACACGAGGCACGCTGATTAAAGCCTATGTGCTTGAATATATGTTGCTGGGGCTGGCAACCGCTGTTTTTGCGCTTTTTGCCGGAGGCTTGGCGGGTTGGTATGTGGTTGCGCAGATTATGCGTTTGAAGGCTGAGTTTTTGCCGGATGTGGCAGGGATGACGATCTTTATTGCGCTGATTTTGACCATTGGATTTGGTCTGGCCGGCACATGGCGTGTGCTTGGACAAAAGCCTGCCAATATATTGCGAGAGCTGTAATCATAGCAATTTTATCGGATTTTATGTTAAACTACTGGCGAATATGCAAAATAATGCATGGGAATCGGGGCTGAATCGTCGGTTTTTTTAAACATTGTCTTGTGTCGGAGGCTGATAATCCCCATAATATAAGCAGGCATGCTGGGGTCCCGCCAGCGGCGCCTGGAGTGTTTTTGTAGTCGCGGCTTGTTTCGCGGTTACGGATCGCACCGACACCGGACGGGACAACGCAAAAGGATTTTAAGTCATGGCTGACTATCGCAACATTCAGGCGCGTGGTCCGGTTGGAGCCCGCGCAGACGCAGGCATCGATCAGGGTCTGCGCAGTTACATGCTCGGCGTTTACAATATGATGGCCATTGGTTTGGCTGTCACAGGTATTGCGGCTTATGCAATGGCCTCGCTGGCAACAACCACAGATGCAGCACTGGCTGTCGCTCAGATGAGCAACGGCAAAATGCTCACATCTTTTGGTGCAGCACTTTACACCTCGCCACTGCGCTGGGTTGTTATGCTTGCGCCTCTGGCCGCAGTATTCTTCCTGAGCTTCCGCATTGAACGTCTTTCAGTAGCAACTGCAAATGCAGTGTTCTGGGGCTATGCGGCGTTGGTAGGTATTTCACTGTCGTCGATCTTCCTGGTCTTCACCGGCCAGAGCATCGTTCGTACATTCTTTGTAACAGCTGCTTCATTCGGCGCGCTGTCGCTCTACGGTTACACCACAAAGCGTGACCTGTCGGCGATGGGCTCGTTCCTGATGATGGGTCTTTTCGGCCTGATCATCGCATCGATTGTGAACATTTTCCTTGGTTCAACTGCATTGCAGTTTGCAATCTCGGTCATCGGTGTTCTGATCTTTGCTGGTCTGACCGCTTATGACACCCAGTCGATCAAGGAAATGTATTACGAAGGTGATGGTTCCGAAACGCAGGGTCGTAAGGTTGTTATGGGCGCGCTGCGTCTGTACCTCGACTTCATCAACATGTTCATGTTCCTGCTTCAATTCATGGGCAACCGTGAATAGTCACTGAATGTGAATGAATTGAGAAAGGCGGCTGCAAAGGCCGCCTTTTTTATTGGCAATTTTTTTAAAAGTTTTTCCTTTTGATTTAGGCCTTGTGCCTTTTGTTTAAACTATGCAATAGCACTCATGTTTATGTTTCCGGCAGATGATGCCGTGAGGATGCAGGAATAGATCATGGTCAGTATTCGTAAGTTTCAGTTTTCCGATTTCGCTGATGTCTATGCAATTTATGCAGATGCGGTTGAAAAAGGCACCGGCAGCTATGAAACCGAGCCGCCGACCATGACGGATATGCGCGGCCGCCTGACCATGCTGATTGCGCAAGGTTTTCCATTGATTGTTGCGGTGGAGGGCGATCAGGTGCTGGGCTATGCCTATGGCAGCTATTTCCGCACGCGGCCTGCCTATCGCTGGATGGTTGAAGATTCCATTTACATTGCTGAGGAAGCGCGCGGTAAGGGCGTCGGTAAACTGCTTTTGAGCGAGCTGATCAAACAGTGCACGGCTTTGGGCTTCCGGCAGATGGTTTCCGTGATTGGTGATGCTGAGGGCAATCTGGGCTCGGTGGGTTTGCATGAAAGCTTAGGTTTTGCCGAGTGTGGCCGTATTAAAGGCTCTGGCTTCAAGCATGAGCGCTGGCTCGATACTTTGCTGATGCAGCTGGAATTGAATGAAGGTGATAAAGTGCCTGCGGGTAAGCCTCCATTTGTTTGATTTTTTGAGACACTCTTAAAAAAACACCAATAGCGACCTGTCGCTTTTGATGAAAAGCCGACAGCGTCGTGATGGTTGGTTGCAAGCTATAAAGCAACCAGATGAGCGGGCGGATGCCCACGCGTTTATATAAACCGCATACAGCTGTTGTCAGAAGCGCCACCGGTATCAAAGAGCCGGAGGAATGCTTAAGCTTAAAGGCTGATGGTCAGACGTCATGCCTGATGCGTTGATGACAAAGCTATGGGCGATAATGCTTCTGCTATGACTCCTTTCTGCTTTGGTCAGTTATCATCATCTAATCATCTCCTTTGATGGCAGGGTTATTTATGCTTTATGCGTGCGCAAAGGCGGCAGTAGAGCGTTTTGAAAGAAAGCGCACATATGTTTCTGCTCATAAATGGCAGTGTTGATATGGTGCTCTAACCCGCCAGTTTTGCGATTATGATGTAATAAAAAAGGATGCCTGCTCTTGAGATTGACATTATATAGCTCCGTCATTTGAAAATCTTTTAAATAAAATATGTTTGAAAATTACGTTTAACCGGACTGAAAAACTCTTGAGATTACGCCTCTAGTTATAGCTTTGTTTGTCTCTGTTTGGAATCCCGATTCCTTGCTTGAAAAATAGATAAAGACAGAAAGAGCATAAATTGTTTTTCACCTGTTTCAGCTTACTTCAGTAAAGCATTTCGGACGGGCATCTGTGCGGAACAGTGGCTGGTGCGATTCGTCTTCAAGGATAAGACCAATAAAAAATGCCGCCGGATCGCTCAGGCGGCATTCTTTAATTAATAACTGACTTGCAGATTAAGAAGCCAGATCACGCAGAACGGTTTGCAAGATGCCGCCGTTCTTCATGTAGTCGATTTCATCAAGTGTATCGATACGGCAGATCAATGGAACCTGCTTTACGCTGCCATCAGCAAAAGTGATGGTGGCGTTGATAACCTGACGCGGGCGTACATTTTCCAAGCCTTCAATGGTGACGACTTCGTCGCCCTTGAGGCCGAGAGACTGCCAGCTGGTGCCGTCTTCAAACACGAATGGCACGATACCCATACCAACGAGGTTGGAGCGGTGAATACGCTCGAAAGACTGCGCAATCACGGCCTTAACGCCGAGCAGGTTGGTGCCCTTGGCAGCCCAGTCACGCGATGAACCGTTACCATATTCCACACCGGCAAACACAACCAATGGAACGCCTTCATCTTTATACTGCATTGCTGCATCATAAATGGAGGTTTCTTCCTTGGATGGGTAATGGATGGTGTAACCGCCTTCGCGGCCGTTTTCACCCAGCATATGGTTGCGGATACGGATATTGGCAAATGTGCCACGCATCATTACTTCGTGGTTACCACGACGTGTACCGTACTGGTTGAAGTCTGCAACAGCTACGCCGTTGTCGAGCAGATATTTACCAGCTGGTGACTGAGCCTTGATCGAACCGGCCGGGGAGATGTGGTCAGTGGTGATCTTGTCGCCGAAGAGACCGAGAACACGTGCGCCTTTAACATCATTGATCTTACCGGCAGATTTGCCCATGCCAACAAAGTATGGCGGGTTCTGCACATAGGTGGACTTGTCATCCCAGGCATAGGTTTGACCAGCCGGAACCTGAACTGCCTGCCAGTTTTCGTCGCCCTTGAATACGTCCGCATATTTCTCAGAGAAGATTTTGCGGGTTACGTTCTTAGCGATGAATTCCTGAATTTCGGCAGATGAAGGCCAGATATCACGAAGATAAACCGGATTGCCGTTCTGGTCTTCGCCCAGAGGCTCTTTGGTCAGATCTTTGGTGACTGTACCTGCCAGCGCGTGTGCAACAACCAGTGGCGGGGAAGCCAGATAGTTTGCCTGTACGTCTGGAGATACGCGGCCTTCAAAGTTACGGTTACCCGACAGTACGGCAGCCGCAATCAGACCCTTTTCATTGATGGTCTTGGAAATTGCAGCAGGCAGCGGACCAGAGTTACCGATACAAGTGGTGCAACCAAAGCCGACAAGGTTGAAGCCGAGTGCATCGAGGTCTTTTTGTAAGCCCGCATTTTCGAGGTAAGCAGCAACCACCTGAGAGCCAGGAGCCAGCGAGGTTTTAACCCAAGGCTTGGTTTTTAAGCCCTTGGCAACTGCGTTGCGTGCGAGAAGACCGGCAGCAATAAGAACACTTGGGTTGGATGTGTTGGTGCAGGAGGTAATTGCAGCAATCGCAACATCACCATGACCGAGATCATAATCTTCACCTTCTACAGCGTAGCGGGCATCCTGACCTGAGGTTTTCTTGTATTCGGCTTCCAGTGCAGTGGCAAAGCCGGATGCAATATTTTCAAGCGGAATACGGCCTTCAGGACGCTTAGGACCAGCCATCGAAGGAACAACATCGCCCATGTCCAGCTCAAGAATGTCGGTAAATACAGGATCTTCCGAACCTGCTTCACGCCACATGCCCTGTGCGCGGGAGTAAGCTTCAACCAGAGCCATACGTTCTTCTGTACGGCCGGTGGTGTTCATGTAGTTGAGGGTTTCTTTGTCCACAGGGAAGAAACCACAGGTCGCACCATATTCAGGGCCCATATTGGCAATGGTGGCGCGATCGGCAAGGGTCATATTGTCGAGACCAGGGCCGAAGAATTCAACGAACTTACCGACAACGCCTTTTTTACGCAGCATCTGTGTAACGGTCAGCACCAAGTCAGTTGCAGTAATGCCTTCTTTGACCTTACCGGTCAGCTTGAAGCCGATAACTTCCGGCAACAGCATGGAAACCGGCTGGCCGAGCATGGCAGCTTCAGCTTCAATACCGCCAACACCCCAGCCCAGAACGCCAAGGCCGTTGACCATGGTGGTGTGACTGTCGGTACCAACGCATGTGTCAGGATAAGCAACGGTGACACCGTCTTCTTCCTTGGTCCATACGGTCTGCGCCAGATATTCAAGGTTTACCTGATGGCAGATACCGGTGCCAGGAGGCACAACGCGGAAGTTCTGGAATGCCTGCTGACCCCATTTGAGGAAGCGGTAGCGTTCGCCGTTGCGTTCATATTCGAGATCAACGTTACGCTTGAATGCGTTTGGATTGCCAAACTCGTCAACGATGACAGAGTGGTCAATCACGAGGTCAACCGGCACGAGCGGATTGATCTTTTCAGGGTCGCCGCCGAGCGAAACCATTGCATCGCGCATGGCAGCCAGATCAACAACGGCCGGAACGCCGGTGAAATCCTGCATCAAAACGCGTGCCGGACGATAAGCGATTTCGGCGCCGGCTGTACCGCGGTCGGTCAGCCATTTGGCAACATTTTCAATGTCTGTTTTTTTGACAGAGCGGCCGTCTTCAAAACGAAGCAGGTTTTCAAGCAATACTTTCATGGAGAAAGGCAGCTTGGAAATACCAGTCAGTCCGTTTTTCTCAGCTTCGGTCAGGCTGTAATAGACATAGTCCTTGCCCCCTGCTTGCAAGGTTTTGCGGCATTTAAAACTGTCGATTTGCGACACGATGTTCGTCCTTCATGCTACTGGCCGGAAAACCAGGACGAACGCCAAGGCTTGCGTTTCAAGGACGCTGCTCAAGGTGCGGGTGCAGTCATTTCCGCTGTCCGTCCCGACCTGTGCTGTTTTAGCATCAAGCTTTTGAGATCGGCCAAAATTCGTTTCCACACCGACCGCTGGCATGGTAGCTGCTATATAGAGAGTTTTTTAAAACGATTCTAGATAGATATTATGATTATTGGCTGGTTGCGGCGAAATGTTGCGATGCACTATATTTAATCGGTTCGTAATCGCAGATGCAGGGTTTTCGGAGGTGAAATGCGGGTTGTTGTGACGGATTTAGCCGCAGAACGCGGCGGTCAGCATGTTTTTAGCGGCCTTTTTTTCAGCCTTGAACAGGGTAACGCTTTGGTGATCACCGGCGAAAATGGTTCCGGTAAATCCACATTGCTGCGAATCATCTGTGGGCTGCTTGAGCCGGTGCGCGGATTCATCCGGCTGGAAAGCGGTGAAGGTCTGTTGGATTTGCAATCTTCATTGCATTATCTTGGCCATCAAAATGCGATGAAGCCAAGTCTGACCGTGCGTGAGAATTTGCAATATTGGCGTACCTTCAATGGTAATCCGCATATCGAAATTGATGATGCGCTGGAACAGGTTGGCTTGATCGGTATCGATCATTTGCCGTTTGGGTATCTGTCGACTGGGCAAAAGCGCCGTGTTTCGATTGCCAAACTGCTGGTAAGCTATCGCCCGATCTGGGTGGTGGATGAGCCAACAGCCGGTCTTGATGAGGCATCTGAGAAGCGCTTTGCCAATCTGATGAAAGCACATCTGGCTGAAGGCGGCATGATTATTGCCGCTACCCACATTCCGCTTGGCCTTGAAGGCGCACAAAGAATTGATCTTGGTGCATATCAAACGGAAAGCGCGGATTAATGCTGGCACTTTTTATCCGTGATTTTCGCCTGAGCCTGCGTGCAGGCGGCGGCGCTTTGATCGGAATCCTGTTTTTTCTGGCGGTGATCGCGGTGATGCCTTTTGGTGTCGGCCCTGATCTTAACCTGCTGGCACGTATCGGCCCTGCTATGTTGTGGATCGGTGCATTGCTTGCGGTTTTGCTGGGGCTTGACCGGTTGTTTCAGGTGGATCGTGAAGACGGCTCGATTGATCTGATGATCATGGCCTCGCACACCCATATGTTGCCGCTGCTGGTTTTTACCAAAAGTCTGGCGCATTGGACGGGCAGTGTTTTGCCGTTGGTGGTGGCAAGTCCGCTGCTGGGTCTGTTCATGAATATGAATGAAGTGTCGATTGGTGCAACGGCTTTGACCCTGCTTGTCGGCACCCCTGCAATCACCTTTGTGGGGGCAGTTGGTGCTGCCTTAGCAGTGGCACTTCCGCGCGGGGGGCTGCTTGTCTCGGTGATTGTGTTGCCTTTAACCATCCCTGTGCTTATTTTCGGGGTTTCTGCTTCTTATGGCGCAACGGTTGAAGGTTCACCATTTCTGGCACCTTTGTTGATCCTGATTGCAATCACGCTGTTTTTTGCAGTTATCGGTCCGATCGCGGCGGCTTCTGCGCTGAAGAATGCAACAGATTAAAGAAACTAAACCGGATGAATTGAAGCGATCTGACTAAATAAGCGCAGACTGCGGCGAAAATGATGATTTGCGGGAAGCCGGTAGCAGTATACTGCACGTATATGAGCAACAGAGCATGTAGCAAAAAAACATCATATGCAGAGCAGGGTGGCGCATTTGCAGGCAGGTGTTGAAGATTTGACCGGCGAGGCTATGTAGGTTTAATGAGCAATAAATTCTTTCTTTCTCGCTGGATTGATCTGGCTAATCCAACGCGGTTTTTGTGGCTGGCCGGCCTGTTGCTGCCGTGGATGGCTGCGCTTTCGGCCGTGTTGCTGGTGGTTGGCCTTTATATGGTCTATGGCTCGCCGGAAGATTATCAGCAGGGCATCACTGTCTGGATTATGTATATCCATGTGCCTTTCGCATGGTTGTCGATGATGTGCTATTCGGTCATGGCGATGTCGGCGCTCGGCACGCTTGTCTGGCGGCATCCGCTGGCTGATGTGTCTGCCCGTGCGGCGGCGCCAATCGGTGCTGCATTCACCGCGCTTGCGCTTCTGACCGGCTCCTTATGGGGCAAGCCGATGTGGGGCACCTGGTGGGTGTGGGACGCACGTCTGACCTCTGTTTTCATATTGTTTTTGATGTATCTCGGCGTGATTGCTTTGAGCCGCGCCATTGATGATCCGTCAAAATCGGCGCGTGCTGCGGCTGTGCTCATTCTGATCGGCTTCATCAATATCCCGATTATCAAATTCTCGGTCGACTGGTGGAATACATTGCATCAGCCAGCTTCCGTTATCCGCATGGGCGGCTCGACGATTGATCCGTCGATGCTTTATCCTTTGTTGGTGATGGCCGCTGGTTTTACCACCTTGTTTTTCACACTGCATCTGATGGCGATGCGCAATGAAATCTGGCGCCGCCGTGTGGCTGCCATGCGAAAAATGGCAGCACGTAATGCCGATGCACGCCCTGCAAGATCGCAAGCTGCGCCACAAGTCGCGCCGCAAGCAACAGATGTGTGAGAGGAAGCATAGATCATGACCCATATTACTTATGTCGTCGCTTCTTATGTGATTTCCGCTTTGGTTCTGACCGGCATGATTACATGGATTTTGCTTGATCAGCGCGCACAGCGCAGTGAATTGCAGCGTCTGGAAGCGCAAGGTGTGCGCCGCCGTTCCCGCCGCACCCAAGAAGATGGCGCAGGAAATAATAATGACTGAGCAAAAACGGCCTGAAACACAAGCGCAATCTGCGGGCTCCAAACGCGTGATCATGGCTTTGCTGCCATTGATTATCTTTGCCAGCTTGGCCGGTGTTTTTGCCTATCAATTATTGTCGGGCAAAGATGCATCCACCATTCCGTCAGCTTTGATTGGCAAGCAGGCACCTGCAACTGAACTTCCGCCTTTGGAAGGTTTGGTGCGTGATGGTGTGCAATTACCGGGCATCACCAGTGCCGATTTTAAAGGCCAGCTGACCTTGCTTAATGTCTGGGCATCATGGTGTGCGCCTTGTCGTCAGGAGCATCCGGTGTTTATGGAGCTGGCGAAAGATAAGCGCATCAAGATTGTTGGCCTGAATTATAAAGACCAGCCGGAAAATGCCCGCCGCTTTTTGGGTGATCTGGGCAATCCTTATGCCGCTGTCGGTACAGATCAGGCCGGACGCTCAACTATTAACTGGGGCGTTTATGGTGTGCCGGAAACATTCCTCATCGGCCCTGATGGGGCTATTTTATATAAGCATGTGGGGCCTGTGACGCCGAAGGCGGTGGTGGAAGAAATCCTGCCATTGGTTGAAAAGCATACGGCTTCTTAAAATTTTCATTTTTAAGCCTATAAAAAAAGCGCAGTGCCAAGTGGCACTGCGCTTTTTTTGATTATATCTGCTGGCGCTTATTCAGGCACAACGCGCACAGCACCTTTAGCCGCACTGGTGGTCATGGCTGCATAAGCACGCAGAGCCGCACTGACTTTACGCTTGCGGTTTTCAACCGGCTTCCAGCCTTTAGCTTCCATCGCAATACGGCGTTCTGCCAAAACGGCATCAGCAACATCCAGATGGATGATACGGTTTGGAATGTCGATATTGATGATATCGCCTTCTTCAACCAGACCAATGGTGCCGCCTTCTGCCGCTTCCGGTGAAACGTGACCAATGGAAAGACCCGAAGAGCCACCAGAGAAGCGACCATCCGTGACAAGCGCACAGGCTTTGCCTAGGCCTTTCGACTTCAGATAGCTGGTCGGGTAGAGCATTTCCTGCATGCCAGGGCCGCCGCGCGGGCCTTCATAACGGATGAGGACGATATCGCCTTCTTTGATCTTGCCGTTGAGAATGCCGAGAACCGCACTGTCCTGACTTTCAAAAATGCGTGCAGGGCCTGAGAAGGTCAGGATGCTGTCATCAACACCGGCTGTTTTAACAATGCAGCCGTCTTCGGCCAGATTGCCATAAAGCACGGCCAGACCACCGTCTTGCGAGAAGGCATGTTCTTTGTTGCGGATCACGCCATTGTCACGGTCGCTGTCGACACTGTCGAAGCGGCGTGACTGGCTGAAGGCAACCTGTGTCGGTACACCGCCCGGTGCAGCACGGAAGAAATTGTGCACGCTTTCGTCATTGGTGCGTTTGATGTCCCATTTATCAAGCGCATCTTTCAAAGATTTGGCGTGAACGGAACCAACCGATGTATCGAGAAGACCGGCGCGATCCAATTCGCCCAAAATGCCCATGATGCCACCGGCACGATGCACGTCTTCCATGTGAACATCAGGCACAGCAGGTGCTACTTTACACAAGACCGGCACATGGCGTGACAACTGATCAATATGGCTCATATTGAAGTCAAGCTCTGCTTCGTGCGCTGCTGCCAGCAAGTGCAGTACGGTGTTGGTCGAGCCGCCCATCGCCACATCAAGGGTCATGGCGTTTTTGAAAGCCTCAAAATTGGCAATGGCGCGCGGCAGAACGGATGCATCATCCTGTTCATAATAGCGGCGTGCCAGATCAACCACCAGACGGCCTGCTTCAAGGAACAGACGTTCACGATCGGCGTGGGTTGCAAGAGTGGAACCATTGCCCGGCAGTGAGAGGCCAAGCGCTTCGGTCAGGCAGTTCATTGAGTTGGCGGTAAACATGCCGGAGCAGGAGCCGCAGGTCGGGCAAGCCGAGCGTTCAATCGCTGCCACTTGTTCGTCGCTGTAATTGTCGTCGGCTGCTGCAACCATGGCATCAACCAGATCGAGGCTTTTTTCGACGTCATCCCAGATAACTTTACCAGCTTCCATCGGGCCGCCGGAAACGAACACAACAGGGATATTGAGGCGCAATGAAGCCATCAACATGCCCGGAGTGATCTTGTCACAGTTGGAAATGCACACCATCGCATCGGCGCAATGGGCATTGACCATATATTCAACCGAGTCTGCGATGATTTCACGTGATGGCAGCGAATAGAGCATACCATCGTGCCCCATAGCGATACCGTCATCAACCGCAATGGTGTTGAATTCTTTGGCGACGCCACCGGCGCGTTCAATCTCGCGCGCAACCAGCTGTCCCATATCTTTCAGGTGAACGTGACCCGGCACAAACTGGGTGAACGAGTTGACTACCGCAATAATTGGTTTGCCGAAATCCTCATCTTTCATGCCGGTGGCGCGCCAGAGGCCGCGTGCACCAGCCATATTACGGCCGTGGGTGGTAGTGCGCGAACGATAAGGAGGCATTCTGAGTCCTTCACGAATTCAAGTTAACTTGTCATATTATTTCAAAAATAATGCGACATTGGTTATAATATAAGGTGCTTATTGCAATTCTTCATCCCCGACTGCAAGAGCCGGAACGAAAAGAGTGCAATAATTTTGTTATTTTTATTACAGAACCGCCCGCACGGGGCAAAGGACAAATTGCCCCAGCGAGAGGTTCGTTAATGTTCACAATCATGACTGAACGAAGCAAGTTTAATATGGGGTGCTTCGTTCGGCCTTCGGACGGAAAACCGTTAAAAGCCTCCGGTGTGACTTAACACAATTTCAAGTTTAAAATTTAAGTCATTCCAGAAGTGGTCATGCTGTGCATGTAACTTTCTGATCCGGTGGTGCGACCAAAGATAAACCAATGCATAGGAAGGATGCGGTTTATTCAGTCATCGGAAGAGAAAGATGTCGCGCCAAAAATATACGCCGACAAAATATTGTTAGCATATTAAATTTAAAATTTAAAGAGGATTGATCGCGGTGTGGATAGCGTCCGCTGCCTTTGAAAGGGCTGTTATGATCACGTCTGCGTCAAATGGCGGGTCATTTGCCATGCATGGTGCTGGATATGGCGATTGATGAAATCAGAATGCGTTCATCAAGGCGCGGGTCAAAACGGCATGGGGAATGGGCTTTTGAAAGAAGGAAAGACTTGGGTGGCGTTTGGTCATTTCTTTAGGCAGACCAGCACTGCTATAAACAATGACAAAAATACCATGCGCTCGAAGCCGTTCCAAAACAGGCCAGACATCGCCATCTCTTAAATTCACGTCTAATATGGCTGCATGGATGGTATTATGTTCAATCAGGTCCAGTGCATCCTGCACTGAACTGCAAGGGCCAAGGACTGTTCCACCTGCGTCTTCAACTGTTGCCGCAACATCTATTGCGGTCATCACTTCATCTTCGACGATAAGTATACTTAAGTCCTGAAGCGTATTGGGCATTTTTAGCCTGCCTGATTGAAAACCGGTGAATCCTTATTCGTCATATCCCGTATCGTATGCCTTTAACTGCACCAAGCGACTGTCAATTCGTGCAGTTAAAAGCAATATAAGTCCAAGTAATATTTATAGTGTTAAAGCTACACTATAACATTATTATCGGCAAGTTGTTTAAAAAGCGGTAAATGTCAGTGTTGTCAGGGATCTGACAATATCTGGAATGTTAAGAACATTGTCATTGATAAACTTGCCGATATCATCTTCTTCTTTGATGTAGATCTTGATCAGTAAATCAAACTCACCGCTGGTGGAATAAAGCTCGGAAGCAATCTCGCGGCGAAACAGTTCTTCTGCAACCTGATAGGTTTTCCCCGGCGTGCATTGCAGCTGTAAAAAAACTGGTTTCATCATGTGGCTCCGTTGCGTTGACTGTTAATAGGCGTGCGATCTTTTACTGTAAAATCATCGGATTACAATGTGCTTTTGGCACATCTTCACATACGCTTGTGATCAATCTGTGATTACGTTATACATGGCCTGTTCGAATATGACCATCTGGAAGAGATCGGGAAAACCGACGCCGACGGAGCAACCACCCCGGAAACTCTCAGGCAAAAGGACCAGACGGTTGGAGAACATCTGGAGAGAGGCACACAGGCACGAGGGATAAGCCTTGTAAGCCCACCGAAGGAGAAAGTCTTTTCGCCTTTTATTTGAAGGCAGAAACGTTGAGCACGGGTGATTCAACATCCGGCCGCGTGGAAAGGTCAAGCTCTCAGGTTCCATGACAGATGGGGTTTCATGTTCTCTGGCCATGTTATGGCAGAGGATTGGGTGGAACCTTTGTTTGTGGGATTTACATGTCACATATTGCAATTATTGGCGCCGGTATTACCGGCATTACGACCGCTTATGCTTTGTTGAAACAGGGGCATGAGGTAACGGTCTTTGACCGCAACCGTTATGCTGCGATGGAAACATCCTTTGCCAATGGCGGACAGCTTTCTGCATCCAATGCGGAAGTTTGGAATAATTGGGGTACGGTTCTCAAGGGGCTCAAATGGATTTTGCGCAAAGACGCGCCATTGCTGATGAACCCGAAACCATCATGGCATAAATATTCCTGGCTGACGGAATTTATGCTTAATATCCCGAAATATCAGAACAATACTGTTGCAACTGCCAAGCTTGCTATTGAAGCCCGTGAGCATCTCTACCGGATTGCAGAAGAAGAGGGCATCAACTTTGATCTGGAGAAGCGCGGTATTCTGCATGTTTATCGTAACGAAGCCGGTTATCGCCATGCGGAAAAGGTCAATGAGCTGCTGACCAGAGCTGGACTGGATCGCAGAGCCGTTTCACCGGAAGAGGCAAGGCAGATCGAACCTGCACTTACCGGTTCACTATATGGCGGCTTCTTTACGCCGTCTGATGCCACCGGCGATATTCACAAGTTTACCCGCGGTCTTGCCGATGCTGCGATGCGCAAGGGGTTGAATTTCATTGGCGATGCGGATGTCGAGAACCTGTCGCACACCGGCAATGGCATTAAAATCAGCTGGCGCAGCAATTCCTGCCCGGAAAAATCCGATGGTGAAAAAGCGCAATTTGATGCGGTGGTGATTTGTGCCGGTATTGGCAGCAGACGCTTTGCATCCATGCTGGGCGACAGGGTCAATATTTATCCGGTCAAAGGCTATTCCATCACGATCAATCTTGACAGTGAGCAGTGCCAAAAGGCTGCTCCTTGGGTGAGCTTGCTTGATGATGATGCTAAAATTGTCACCAGCCGTTTAGGGCTTAACCGTTTACGTGTTGCAGGAACAGCAGAATATAATGGTGATAATCGCGATATTCGTCATGATCGTATCCGCCCGCTGGTGGAGTGGAGCCGTGGCTTTTTCCCAGGTATGAGTACGTCTAACGTGGTGCCTTGGGCAGGTTTGCGCCCGATGATGCCGGATATGATGCCGCGTGTCGGGGTAGGCAGTAAATCGCGTGTATTTTATAATACAGGCCATGGGCATCTGGGCTGGACATTATCGGCGGTAACCGCCGAGATGATCACACAGCAGATTTGCACAGCTTTTCCTGTCGGTGAAAGAGAAAAACAAGCAGCATAACAGCCGGTGTTTTTCACATTATTACGGCTTTATCTTTAGATACTGATTATCTTTTAAGATAAGAAATAAACTGGTTACAAACAGTTTATGTTGCGATAAAGTTCCTGCGCTTTCTTAAACCTTTGGGGAGGTTGGAAAGCGCAGAGAATCTTTAAACGTCGCTTCATGATTACGGCCTGTTTCATCTCTGTTTATTGGAGTGCATTCGGTTTTTAGCTGCATACAGGCAGAGCCACAGATGGGGGAGGGCGAACTGCGCTATGAAATTTGCATTGCCGTCAGTTCTGTTGCTCGTCTCACTGTTTTTGTGCAGCGTCTGGTTCTATTCGCGTGAACGGAAATATTTGCTGATCTGTGCATCAGGTTTTTTTCTAATCTGTATTGCTGCGATCATCCAAACCGTTGAAATTATTCCTTTTAATGGCGGCAGCTCTGTTTCGAGCGCATTTTTTTATGTGCTAGGAAGTCAGCTTATTAATGGTGGCGTGCTTTATCGTTCGGCTAAGGCTGTCAATATTTATCTTTATGGGCTGAGCCTGTTGCTGATCGTCAGCGGCATTATTTATTTTTATTATTTTGACAACAATTTATATGCGAGAATTTATTTGGTTAATTTTGGTATGGCTGCTTTCTTTTTGATTGCCGTTTTCCGGTTACGCAAACTGGTATGGGAAACAAATGCTGACCGTATTTTACTTGGCTGTTTGTTTCTGGTCGGGATGCATTTCTTTCCCAAAGTGTTGATGACGGATAATACCGTTAACAAGGTCATGCATGGGGCTGCTTATCTTGATAGTTCTTATTGGGATGCAACCTCGTTCTGGTCAGCTATTTTAGGGATGATTTTAGGTGTGATGATCATCCTGTCGGTCGGTATGGAAGTGATTGCTCTCCTGACCCGTGACCGCGACACGGATGTGCTCACCGGCTTGTTAAACCGCCGCGGCCTGATGAACCGCCTGAATATGATTTCGGAAGAAAAACGTATTCGTACCGACAGTATTATCATGTGTGACATTGATTATTTTAAAAGCATTAATGACACATATGGCCATGCGGTAGGCGATAAGGTGCTTAAACAATTTGCCGGTATTCTGGCAGGTCCTATTGGTGAGCGGGACTTGGCGGTGCGGCTTGGCGGCGAAGAATTTGTGCTGATTTTACATCAGAAAAGCGTCGAGCAAGCCTATATTCTGATTGAGCGATTGCGTAATGAAATCGAAGAGACATTCTTTGATGGTCTTGATGATACGCATATTCTGACCTGTAGTTTCGGTATTACCAAGTTGCATCATCAGGAAGACATCTGGGCGGTGATTGAGCGCGCTGACAAGCATTTATACAAAGCCAAAAACGAAGGCCGCAATCGTATTCATGCCGAAGAAGCGAAAGTTCCTTTTAACTATTCCGCATGAAAATAAGCGTTTTGCGACGCTTTCCTGTTCGCAAGGGTAAATTTCATTTTTCAATGCCTTGCACCCTGTGGCTAAATTGATTTTAATAGGGGTTCGCTCCTTTTCCGTTCTTCTGACAGGCCGGATGACTATTTTATTTTACGGATTTTGACTGAAAAGAGCCTGATGAAACTGCTTAAACTATTAATTGTTGGCGCTGTATTTTGTGCAATGCCGGCAAATGCCATGACAGCGCTGGAAATTGCCCAGTTGAAAAAACTGGATCCGGCGACACGCCTTGAACAGCGCTGTGATGTTGAAGCGATGGAAGTGATAAACCGCTCCGAGCCTGGTTTTAGTCCTGATAAAGTACTGGCCTATGCTTTTTCTGAGCCGTCGATCAAACCGCAATCCATTGTTGCCAAAGGGGCAGCGTTGCGCAGCCGTAATCAATGGTACCGCCTTTCTTACAGTTGCAAAACCGATACGGACCGGATGACGATCCTGTCATTCAAATATAAATTGGGTGATATTGTTCCCCATGACCAGTGGGACGCCCATTATCTGGTGCCGTGACATTTAAAAAAAGCCGCTTGAAAGTTCAATTTCAGGCGGCTTTTTATTAAGATGCGTGACGCTTAATTGCTTTCGTCTTCGCTCAAATCATCAGCACGGCATTGCGTGAGTAAAGTCTGCTCTTTAGCGCTGTCGTCGGCTTCAAGAAATGAAAGCACGGCTTCACCGGCTTTTTCGTGCCAGCGATAGCTGTCCTGCTCATCAATGGCGACATAAAGTGCGCCACTGCCGCTTGTTGCCTGGGTCATAGAAACCTGTTTGCCATCAACATTGATCACCGCAAAGGATGTGCCTGCGGCTGTGTTGATATAGGTGACGGGAATGACGATGTTCCGCTCACAATAATAGTCAATCTTTTGAATAGTGTCGCCACCGGCTGGCTGTGCCAGTGCTGCACCTGCCTGCAAGAGAAGACCGGCACTTACTGTCATTAAGGCTAATGATTTCATCATCTAAACTCCGTTCATATTCGGGTAGTTAAAGATAGATTGATGGCGTGAATTAGGAAAGAGGCAAACATAAATAATAAATCAAAGCTATGAATATTGCGGCTGACTTTTTTATGCCGCGAACTTGCTTTAAAAGGACCCACGAAAAAGTGATCTTATATGCTTCTTGGGTCTTGATGGGCTGCGTTGCAACCCAGATCATTTTTCATAAATCCGGTTGATGTCATTTTTGAAATATAGAGAAAAAATGTCAAAGTTTGCATGTTTAAGCATTGTTTTAGTCATTCTTTATGGTTGTGCAGGTGTTGATTACACACAGAAAAACTATGCCGGATTACCTGCAACCGATTTTAAGACCGAAGACGGGCGCAGCTATCGTATCGTTGAAAATCGCGAGCAGAAGAAAATCCTGATCGGCCCGTCGATTGACCCTTCCGCTTCGCGCAGTTTTGTCAAAGGGCTGGCGCTTGGCAGTGGCATTGATCCGGTTTCACCCGTTGTGGTGCGCGATGCGGCCGAGGCTTATTTGAACTCGAGTAACCGACGTTGCGAGAGCCGCGATGTCACGCTGATTGTCGATCCCTATTATGAAGTGCGCTATGCGTGCGGCTTTGCGGTGACACGGCGTAAGAGCGTATTTTAAGCAGGCTTAAAATTGCGGTTGATTTTTTAGTATAGCTGTGGGGGACACGGCCTGCTACATTGGGCAGGTTGAGGAGGCGTGCGGGAAATCTATTTTCCTTGACGTGTGGCTGGAGGTTTTATTTTCTTAGATCATGATGTTTTAGGTGGTGTTCATAAGTTTTCTTTGCCTCACATTTTGCTAGGCTGAGCATTATTAACCAGATGGAGGCATGCATGAACAAGGTTTTTGTGAGAGTGTTGGCCAGAGATTTTCTGGTATCTGCCTTTCTGGTCAGTGCTGGTATGGCAGCAACAACGGGGATAGCGTCGGCGCAGCAGGTTTTGCTGAATGTATCTTATGATCCGACGCGCGAGCTTTATAAAGAATATAACGCCGCTTTTGCCAAACATTGGAAAGCGGAAACCGGCGAAACAATAACACTCCGCACATCGCATGGTGGCTCAGGTGCGCAGGCGCGCTCCGTGATTGATGGTATTGATGCCGATGTGGTGACGCTGGCTTTGCAAAGCGATATTGATGCGATTGTTGAGCGCACCGGAAAAATTTCTGAAGACTGGCGCACGAAACTGCCGAAAAATTCGGCACCTTATACGTCAACAATCGTGTTTTTAACCCGCAAGGGAAATCCTAAAAATATCAAAAGCTGGGCAGACCTAACCAAAGATGGTGTTGAGGTGATCACGCCAAATCCGAAAACGTCGGGTGGCGCACGCTGGAATTATCTGGCTGCCTGGGGCTGGGCGCATCAGCAATTTGATGGCGATGAAGAGAAAATAAAAGCCTATCTTTCTGAGCTTTTCCGTCATGTGCCGGTGCTGGATACCGGCGCACGGGGGGCGACCACATCATTTGTGCAGCGCCAATTAGGCGATGTGCTGCTAGCATGGGAAAATGAAGCCTATTTGTCGGTGGCAGAATTTGGCGACAATGCTTTTGATATTGTCGTGCCGGAAGTATCTATTCTGGCCGAGCCGCCCGTTGCCGTGGTCGACAAGAATGTCGATGCCAAGGGCACACGCAAATTAGCAGAAAGCTATCTGCAATATCTTTATTCGGCTGAAGGGCAGGCGATTGCCTCCAAGCATTATTACCGGCCATCCTTGCCGGAACTGGTGCCTGAAGGTCAGTTGAAACCCTTGCCTGATTTAAAATTGCTGATCATCGATGATCCGATTTTCGGTGGCTGGAAAAAGGCGCAGCCTTATCATTTTGGTGATGGCGGTACATTTGACCAGATTTACAAGCCGGGCAGATGATCTTGTTTGGTTTCGTGAACATAACTGCTCTCAAAACCAAAAGGTGTGATTGATGTCATCATGGCTCACGCGACCGGGCGGTTTCAATTTTCGTCAACCGAGTGTGTTGCCTGGTTTCAGGCTCACATTTGGCCTGAGCGTTGCTTATCTCACCCTGCTGATCCTCATTCCGCTGGCTGTGCTGGTGCTTTATGCCAGTGGTTTAGGGTGGGCTGGGTTCTGGCGTATCGCAATGGATCAGCGCACGCTTTATGCGCTGCAAACAAGCTTTGGTACGGCCTTTTTGGCCGCACTCATTAATGTTGTTTTTGGCGTGCTGGTAGCGTGGGTGCTGGTGCGCTATCGTTTTCCGGGGCGGCGGCTGGTTGATGCCATTGTCGATCTGCCCTTTGCACTGCCGACTGCGGTTGCAGGGATCGCGCTGACTGCTGTTTATGCGCCTAATGGCTGGATTGGCAGTATCCTGATGCAATTCAATACGCGGGTGGCTTTTACCAAAGCCGGTATTGTGATTGCGCTGGTGTTCATCGGCTTGCCTTTTATTGTGCGCACTGTTCAGCCGATCATGGAAGAGATCAGTCGCGAGGTGGAAGAGGCGGCTGCAACACTTGGTGCCAGCCGTTTCCAAACCATTTGGCGGGTGCTGCTGCCGGGGTTGCAACCGGCAATTTTAACCGGTTTTGCATTGGCATTTGCGCGCGGCGTTGGGGAATACGGATCGGTGATTTTTATTGCCGGCAACACCCCTTATGTGTCGGAAATCGCACCCTTGCTGATCGTCATCAAACTGGAAGAGTTTGATTATCGTGGTGCGGCAGCCATCGGCACTATCATGTTGTTTCTGTCATTTTTGATGTTGTTTATCATCAATCTTTTGCAAAGCTGGAGCAGGAGGAAATATGGCTATCAAAACTGATCAGCACACTCTGCCTGCTGATGATCATGCGGTGAGTGAACAGGGCTGGGTACGCTATAGCCTGATTGCCATTGCCGTGTTGTTTTTAAGCCTGGTACTGATTTTGCCGGTATTGACGGTTTTTATCGAAGCTTTCCGTAAAGGTGTGGCGCAATATTTCGACGCATTTATCGAGCCGGATGCGTGGGCAGCCATCCGCCTGACCTTGCTGGTGGCAGCAATTTCTGTGCCGGTCAATTTGGTGTTTGGAGTGGCGGGTGCATGGGCAATCGCCAAATTCGAGTTTAAAGGCAAAGCTTTCCTGACCACCTTAATCGATCTGCCGTTTTCGGTGTCGCCGGTTATTTCCGGTTTGGTGTTTGTGTTGCTGTTTTCCAGCCAAAGCGTGTTAGGGCCGTGGCTTAAATCTTATGATATCGACATTCTTTTCGCAGTGCCGGGGATTGTATTGGCAACTCTGTTTGTCACATTTCCTTTTGTGGCGCGTGAGCTCATCCCGCTGATGCAGGAGCAGGGCACGGGCGATGAAGAGGCGGCCTTGTCGCTTGGAGCAAGCGCCTGGCAGACCTTTTGGTATGTGACTTTGCCCAATATCAAATGGGGTCTGCTTTATGGCGTGCTCTTGTGTAATGCGCGTGCGATGGGTGAGTTTGGTGCGGTTTCTGTTGTTTCCGGCCATATTCGCGGGCTGACCAACACCATGCCGCTGCATGTGGAAATTCTCTATAATGAATATAATTTTGTCGGCGCTTTTGCGGTGGCATCGCTGCTGACATTGCTGGCACTTTTAACATTGGCACTGAAAGCCTTATTGGAAATGCGCTACAGCGCAGAACTTGCAAGCAATGGCGGCAGGCATTGAGAGGTCGTATTTGATGGATGTGCGCGTTGTTGATGTGAAAAAGCAATTCGGCCAGTTTCCGGCCTTGAATGAGGTTTCACTGGATATTCATTCGGGCGAGCTGATTGCTTTGTTGGGGCCTTCCGGCTCCGGTAAAACCACTTTGCTGCGCTTGATTGCGGGGCTTGAAACACCGTCTGAAGGTACAATTTTTTTGGTGATGAAGATGCCTCGGCCAAAACGGTGCAGGAGCGCAATGTTGGTTTTGTGTTCCAGCATTATGCGCTTTTCCGGCATATGACGGTTGCTGATAATATCGGTTTTGGCCTTAAAGTGCGCACGCGCCATGCGCGTGAAACGAATGGTGAAATTCGTCGTCGCGCCTTGCAATTATTGGATTTTGTCCAGCTCAAAGGTTTGGAAGACCGCTATCCGTCGCAGCTTTCGGGCGGACAGCGCCAGCGCGTTGCTTTGGCGCGTGCCATGGCGATTGAACCAAAACTTTTGCTGCTGGATGAACCCTTTGGTGCATTGGATGCGCAGGTGCGTAAAGAACTGCGCAAATGGCTGCGTGAAATTCATGAAAAAACCGGCCATACGACCGTTTTTGTTACCCATGATCAGGATGAAGCACTGGAACTGGCCGACCGCGTCGTGGTGATGAGCCAAGGCAAAATTGAGCAGGTCGGCACACCGGACGAAGTTTATGACCGCCCGAACTCGCCATTCGTTTATGGCTTTGTCGGCGAGTCCAGCCATCTTTGGGTGAATGTTGAAGACGGGCAGATTGTCATTCAAAATGCTGCAAGCGGCTTGAAGGTGGAAGGCTTCCCTGAGCGCCAAGGGTTGCTTTATTTCCGCCCGCATGATGTGCTGCTGGTTAGTGCTGACGAAGAGGGCATTGACGGCGTGATAGTAAGCAGTCGTCGTGCTGGCAGCAGACGCCGTGTGGAGTTGATGATTGACGATGGTAAGGCGCTGGTGGAAATTGAAGTGCCTGCCGATCAGCCGGAACTGGAAGGAGCGAAACTACGATTTCGCCCACGCGATTGGTCATTGTTTCTGAGCTGAGCCCGACCACAGGCAGATTTATCGGACTTACTTGTATTTTAAGGGCTTTTTATAACACAAGATTAAAAGCCGGAACGAAATGTGCATTGAGAATTGGCCGAATTACGTCACAGCAATAAGCTCTGACGCAATTTGGCCTAATCTTGTTCGCAGACACGGAACTATTCGTCTTTTACTTCGTTATCTCACACTAAAGAGGGGTTTCAAATCTGAGTCTGGTATTGATTAAGGATGCTTCTGATTTTCGGTCATGCAGCTGAAATAGTACCGCTTGTGATATGTAATACTCTTCAAACTTTTAGACCCACCGCATATTGATTTTGAAAAATCCTCCCAAGCTTTTCTCAATATGCATCTGATGATTTTCTACCTGAAAGGCTGCCAAGGCATATGCCCAAATTGTCTTCTTCGCTGTCTTCTATGTTTTCTTCCAACGGTCAGATGATCCTGCCGCCTACACAGCCCGCACCGGTGCGGTATCACTATAAAACACCGGAAGAATTGCAGCAGATCGCAGCCTCAGTGGCGCGGGGCGATTCGGTTGCTTTGCCCGGCTATGAGCAATTCGCTTTTGATAAAAGATTATCGGAAAATGCCAAATTTATTTTGCATGCCTATCGCTCGTCCGATGCGGCATCACGAGCGGGTGAAACCATCACGCCAGCCGCTCAATGGCTGCTTGATAACCACTATCTGATTGATAAAAACAGCCAGCAGGTCCGCCGCGATTTGCCGCCGCGTTTCATGCGGCAATTGCCGGTTTATCCCTCTCAGCCGGATATGCCGCGTATATTTGCACTTGCCTGGCTTTATGTCGGCCATTCGGACAGTAATTTTTCGCTGAAAACCCTCACTGCTTTGGTGCAAGGGTTTCAAGAAGTTAAGCCGTTGCGCATCGGGGAGCTTTGGGCGCTTCCTTCTGCCATCCGCTATGTGCTGATTGAAAATGCACGCCGTCTGGCGCTGCGTGTTGAGCGCGCGCGCAATATGCGTAATCTGGCCAATCGCGCAGCAGATGAAATTATCATTGCCAAAAACGGTGATGAGTTAAACGCTGTATTAGCGCGTATCCAGCCGGTTGTTGCTGACAGTACCTTTACCACACATCTGCTTTATCGTTTGCGCAGTGCGCCAACCGATACCGGCCCTGCCACCACATGGCTGGAAACCGAATTAAAGCGCTTTGATAAAGACGGCGAAGAAGCGATCGTTGAAGAACATGCCCGCCAGTCCACCGGCGGTGTGACGATGGGTAATATCATCCGCAGTCTCAAGGCGATTGATGATATTGACTGGCCGTCATGGTTTGAGACGGTCAGTGTTGTTGATGCGATTTTACGCGACAATTGCGATTTTGAGCAATTGGATTTCCGCTCCCGCAATGCCTATCGTGTGACCATTGAAAAACTGTCGCGCCGCTCGAAAATGAGCGAGGTGGAAATCACCCATGCGGCCTTAAAACTGGCTGAAGACGGTGAAGCGGCAGAGGCTGCCGGTCATGGTGCTGCCAAAGGCACCGGTGCAATCGCCTATTATCTGGCCGGTGACGGGCGCAAGAAACTGGAAGAGATTTGCGGCTATAACAAGCCGTTTACAGTTCAGTTCGAGCGCTTTTATCGTGGCCTTGGCCTTTGGGGCTTGTTCCTGCCGACGGCAATATTCACTGGTCTGATCCTATGGCTGGTTGAATATTGCATGAGCCGTCTGGGGCTTTCGAGCGAACTGCAATTTTTGTTTGTGGCGCTTGCGCTCTTTCCGGCGATGGATGCCAGCTATTCACTGGTCAATTCGCTTGTACCGTGGTTTTTACAGCCAACCCGCCTGATCGGTTATGAATATAAAAACGGTCTGCCGGAAGAAGCACGCACATTGGTTGCCGTGCCGACGCTGATTAATTCACGCGACAGTGTCGATGAGCAGATCCGCAATTTGGAAGTGCATTATCTGACCAACCCGCGCGGTGAGGTTTATTTTGCGCTGGTGAGTGACTGGCTGGATTCCAAAGACGAAGTAACGCCTTCGGATATGGAAATTTACGATTATGCATGCGAAGAAATTGCACGTTTGAACGCACAATATGGCGCAAGCGATGCGCCGCGTTTCTTCATTCTGCATCGACGCCGCTTGTATAATGAAAAGCAAAGCTGCTGGATGGGCTGGGAGCGCAAGCGCGGCAAGCTGCATGAGCTTAATCTGCTTTTGCGCGGTGATCGTGACACCAGCTTTTTCCCGCCGGATGAAAAACTGCCGACCGGCATCCGCTTTGTCATGACATTGGATGCGGATACGCGCCTGACACCGGAAGCGGTAACAACGCTTGCCGGTAAGATGAGCCATCCGCTCAACTGTCCGGTGGTTGACCCCGAAACACGTCGTGTGGTGCGCGGTTATGGCATTATGCAACCGCGTGTGACCCCATCGCTGACAACGGGTGATGATGCTTCTTTCCTGCAACGCGTATTCTCGGTCAATCGTGGTATTGATCCGTATGTGTTTGCAGTTTCAGACACCTATCAGGACTTGCTGGGTGAGGGTACATTTACCGGTAAGGGTCTTTATGACATCGACGCTTTTGAAGCGGTGATGCAAGATCGTATCAAAGAAAACACCATTCTCAGCCATGACCTTCTTGAAGGCGGGTATGCCCGCGCAGCGCTGGTCAGCGATGTGGAGGTGGTGGAAGATTACCCGACCGGCTATAATGTCGATGTGTCGCGTCATCACCGCTGGGCGCGTGGTGACTGGCAGTTGCTGCCTTATCTTTTCTCAATGAAAAGCGGTGTGAGTGCTATCACCCGTTGGAAGATGGTTGACAATTTACGCCGCTCGCTCAATCCGATTTTATGGCTTTTAGCCTCGGTATTGGGTTGGGTTGTGCTGCCGGTGGGCGCTGCTGCCGTTTGGCAGTTTTTCCTGCTTCTGTCGATGTTTATTGCGCCGACTTTTTCCATCGTCACCAATCTTATTCCTGTCAGCATGGATTATTCTTTAAAAGGTCATGCACAATCAATTCTGACCGATATCGGCCTTGGCACAGCAGATGTGGCTTTGCGCACATCCTTCATCGCCCATTCGGCATTTTTGATGAGCGATGCAATTGCCCGCACCTTCTATCGTTTGTTTGTATCAAAGCGTGATCTTTTAGAATGGCGCACTGCGGCACAGGCTAAATCTTCGCCCGATACGCTGTCTTATTACACATGGCTGATGTGGCCGGCGATGGCGATTGCTGTTGCAGCACTGCTGGCACCTTTATCTGTTGGCACAAAATCCGTGCTGATCGCGCTGCCATTTGTGCTGGTTTGGTTTGCTTCGCCGCTCATTGCATGGCTGGTCAGCCGCTCGGCCAAGCCGCAGGATACGCTCGAAGTACGCTCTTCCGACAAAGGTGATTTGCGCCGCTTTGCCCGTCGCACATGGCGCTTCTTTGATGAATTTGCCAATGATGACAACAACCATCTGCCACCGGATAATTTTCAGGAAGATCCGGCACCTTTGGTGGCGCAGCGCACCTCGCCAACCAATATCGGTGTTTATGTGCTTTCCGTTGTGGCGGCACGTGATTTTGGTTGGATCGGCTTTGATGAGACGATCAAACGACTGTCTGCCACCATCGCCACTTTGGAAAAGATGGAGAAATATCGCGGCCATCTTTATAACTGGTATGAGACTGATACGCTAAAACCATTGCAGCCGCTTTATGTGTCGGCGGTGGATAGCGGCAATCTTGCCGGTCATTTGGTGACACTTTCTTCAGCTCTCGAAGAATGGGCGGAAGCACCATCAGTTTATTTGCAGGCTGACTTAAACGGTCTTCTGGATGTCAATGATGTGCTGGAACAGGAAATTGCTAAAATTCCTGATGACAGGCGCATTTTGCGCCCGTTACGCCGTCGTCTGGAAGAGCGGATTGCCAATTTCCGCCGCGCTGTGCAGACCATTAAAAAAGAGCCGGAAACCGCTTCTTTCCGCACTATTAATCTGTCGCTTTTTGCCAATGACATTCATCGTCTGATGGCCGAGCTGGATGCGGAAGTTGAAACACTGCAAAGCGCTGAGGCCAAATATTGGTCGCAGGTGCTGATCAATACCTGTAAAGCACACACTGATGATGCGATTGGCGAGCATAATACTGAAAGCTTGCGCCAGACATTGAGCGGCCTTGCAACGCGTGCGCGTCAGCTTGCTTTTGATATGCAGTTTGGCTTCCTTGAGCGCAAAGAGCGCCGCTTGCTGTCAATCGGTTTCCGTGTGCAGGAAAACGAGCTGGATGAAAGCTGCTACGATTTGCTGGCATCCGAAGCACGTCTTGCCAGCCTCTTTGCGATTGCCAAGGGCGATGTGCCGGTAGAGCATTGGTTCCGCTTAGGTCGTCTTTTGGTGCCGGTGGGCTGGAAAGGCGCATTGCTTTCCTGGTCAGGCTCGATGTTTGAATATCTGATGCCGCCTTTGGTGATGTCAGAACCGCTCGGCTCAATGCTTGATCAGACCAATAAGCTGGTTGTTCAGCGGCAGATTGATTATGCCACATCGCGCGGGCTGCCTTGGGGTATTTCGGAAGCCGCCTTTAATGCGCGCGATGCGCATATGAATTACCAATATTCAAACTTTGGCGTGCCGACATTGGGCTTGCAGCGCGGACTTTCGCGTAATGCGGTGATTGCGCCTTATGCCAGCCTGTTGGCCTCGCAATATCAGCCAGCGGCTGCGGTGCAGAACTTGAAGCGTCTGGATAAGCTCGGTGCGCTTGGCCGCTACGGTTTTTATGATTCAGTGGACTTCACACCTTCGCGTGTACGTGAAGGTCAGGAATATGCTGTGGTGCAAAACTATTATGCCCACCATCACGGCATGGCGATTATCGCGGTCAATAATGTGATCTTTGAAGGCCGTATGCGCGAGCGTTTCCATAGTGATCCGGTGATTGAAGCGGCTGAATTGCTGTTGCAGGAAAAAGCCCCGCGCGAAATTCCGATGGTTTATGCCAAGACGGAAAATCCAATGCGTGTGGATGCCGGTGGTTTTGATGATGCGCCGATGCGGATTATTGAAAAGCCATTGCATGCACCGCGTTCAACCCATCTGATGTCCAATAGTCAATATTCATTGATGCTGACTGCCAATGGTTCAGGCTATAGCCGTTGGAATGATCTGATGGTGACGCGCTTCCAGCCGGATGCCTCGGAAGATATGCAGGGCACTTTCATCTTCCTGAAAGATGTGGAAACAGGCGCTTGGTGGTCTGCCACCGGTGAGCCAACCCGCTCGACGCATGAACTTGCCAAGACGGTTTTCACCGAAGATAAAGCCGAGTTTTATAAAACCGCCGGTGATATCAAAACTGTCGTGGAAGTGATCGTCACCTCTGAAAGTGATGGTGAAGGCCGCCGCATTGATATTATCAATACCAGCTCGCGCGACCGTGTGCTGGATGTGACATCCTATGCGGAACTGGTGCTGAACACAGCAGATAATGATACGGCGCATCCGGCCTTTGCGAAAATGTTTGTCGAGACGGAAATTGCCGGTAACGGCACCACAATTTATGCCAATCGCCGCAAACGTGCACCATCTGATCCGGATATGCATGTGGCGCATTTTGTCACCGATATGTCGGGTGCAGCGCGTGAAGTAGAAGCAGAAACCGACCGTCGCGCCTTCATTGGTCGTGGTCGAAGCTTACGCAATCCGGCGGCTTTTGACGATGGGGCACATCTGACCGGCTCGCAGGGCTGTGTGCTTGATCCGATTGCCTCGGTGCGCACCCGCGTGCGTGTGCCGGCGCATAAAAAAGTCAGCCTTGTCTTCTGGACATTGGCTGCCGAAACACGGGCATCGCTGGAAGAAGCTGTCGCACAGCACAATTTCTCTGAAAGCTTTGTGCGTGAATATTCGCTCTCCTGGACACGTTCGCAGGTGCAGCTCTATCATATCGGCATGAAACCGGCAGAAGCGGTCGAGTGCCAGAAGATTGCGTCTTATCTGACCTATCCTGACCGCACTTTGCGCCAGCCGCCGGAAACCATTGCGGCAGGGCTTGGCAAGCAATCTGATCTGTGGCCGGCATCGATTTCCGGTGACTATCCGATTTTTGCACTTCGAATTGACAATGAAGCCGATCTTGACGTGCTGCGCGGTCTGTTGAAAGCGCATGAATATTGGCTCGGCAAAGGTTTGATTGTCGATGTGGTGGTGGTCAATGAGCGTGCGTTCTCCTACGCTCAGGATACCCAGCGTGCGATTGACTGGATTTTGGAAGGTTTCCGCGCACGCAGTCATGATATGCGGACGCATATTTTCTCGGTTCGCCGTGATCAGATGAGTACCGATACCTACAACACCTTGCTGGCATCTGCTCGCATTGTGATGCACGCGCAAAATGGTTCGCTGGCAGAACAGTTGCGCCGCAGCGATGAATTGTCTGGCGATCTGGCCGCTCTACGCGATGGTAAGCCACAGAAAATCACCGAAACTGCCGGACTGGCGGCTATTGGTTATGGCGAAAAAGAAGAGGTGGATGAGAGCAAAAAAGCGCCTGTCTTACCAATTCCGGCACCGCGTCAGTCCTATCCGGCGCCTGATGGCAAAGATCTGTCTTTCTGGAACGGTTATGGCGGTTTCGATAGTGAGGGTGCTTATGTTGTGCGCCTTAACGGGTATAGCGTCACGCCGCATCCGTGGATCAATGTGATTGCCAATCCGGATTTCGGCTTCCATGTCTCGGCAGAAGGGGCAGGCTTTACCTGGGCTGGCAACAGCCGCGATTATCAGCTGACCCCTTGGGCCAATGATCCGGTGACAAACCGAACCGGTGAAGCGATTTATCTGGTTGATCTGGATAGCGGCAAAAGCTTTGCGCCAACGGCTGGTGTGGTGCGTGATGAAAGCGTGACCTATGAAGCCCGCCATGGCCATGGTTTCAGCACATTCTCGGCGCGCCACGGCGATGTTGATCTGGAACTCACCCATATTGTCGATCGACAAAGACCGGTGCGCCTGTCTCGTCTGACGGTTTCCAATAAAGGTAAAACCAAACGTCGTCTGCGCAACTATGCTTATGCGGAATGGGTGCTTGGCAATAAACGCGCCCAAAATGCACCGTTTATCGTGCCATTCTACCATGAAAACCTGCATGCTCTGCTGGCGCGCAATCCTTATCATACCGACCGATCAGAGCAGGTGGCGTTTTTCGCAATGTCGGAAAAGCCGCAATCTGTCACCTCTGACCGCTCTGAATTTATCGGCGTGACCGGCTCGGTGGAAATGCCGGATACGGTGATTAAAGCGCAGGCGCTTTCCAATGTTGTCGAAGCGGGGCGTGATCCGTGCGCGGCCTTTGCCTTTGATTTTGAATTGCAGCCGAATGAAACAAAAGAGATCATCTTCTATCTCGGTGATGAGAAAGATGAGAAATCGGCAAGCAGATTGCTTGAAGAGATCAGAACTGTTGATTTTGGCAAGGCCTTAGAAGCATCGCGCAAACAATGGCAGGAGTTTTTCAAACCGGTTCAGGTTAAAACACCGGATCAGTCTTTTGATGTGATGGTCAATGGCTGGCTGCCTTATCAAAGTCTTGCCTGCCGTATCTGGGCGCGTGCTGCCTTTTATCAGGCAAGTGGCGCTTATGGCTTCCGTGACCAGTTGCAGGACAGCTTGTCGCTCTTGTTGCTTGACCCAAGTCTGGCGCGCAAGCAACTTATCAATGTGGCATCGCGCCAGTTTGAAGAAGGCGATGTGCAGCATTGGTGGTTGCCGGAAACAGGCGCTGGTGTCCGCACATTGATTTCCGATGATGTGGTCTGGCTTGGTTATGCGGCTTCCCTTTATGTGGAAACCACCGGCGATACGGCAGTGCTTGACGAACAAATTCCTTTCTTAAAAGGCGCTCTTCTGGAAGAAGGACAGCATGATGCTTTCTTCCAGCCGGAAATTACCGAGCATACAGTCAGCATTTATGAGCATTGTGCTTTGGCGCTTGATTTAGCCATCAAACGTACCGGCCAGCATGGCTTGCCGCTGATTTTGGGCGGCGACTGGAATGACGGCATGAACCTTGTCGGCGTTGAAGGACGCGGTGAAAGCGTCTGGCTTGGCTGGTTCTTAAGCTATACGCTTAAACAAATGTTGCCGATTGCCGTAAGGCGCAATGACAAAAAACGTGTCAAAGCGTGGGACGCGCATTTGGAAAGCTTGAGCGCTGCTTTGGAGCGTGATGGCTGGGATGGTGCATGGTATCGCCGCGGCTTCTATGACAATGGCGCTTTGCTTGGCTCTAAAGACAGCGACGAATGCTCGATCGATGCCATTGCACAATCATGGGGCGTGTTGTCAGGTACTGCCTCTGAGGAACATGCAGAACAGGCAATGCAATCGCTGCAGAGCCATCTTTTGGATCGTGAAGGTGGCTTGTTGCGCCTCTTCACACCGCCATTTAACAAGACCGAGCAGCAGCCGGGCTATATTAAAGGCTATCCGCCGGGGGTGCGTGAAAATGGCGGTCAATATACGCATGGCGCTACATGGGCCATTCTGGCACTTGCCAAAATGGGCAAAGCACGCGAAGCGTATGAGCTGTTCTCGATGATCAATCCGGTTAATCACGGGGCAGAGCCTGAGACCTATCGGGTAGAGCCTTATGTGATTGCCGCCGATATTTATTCGGTCGAGCCACGACGCGGCCAAGGCGGCTGGACATGGTATACAGGGTCTGCCGGTTGGTTCTTCCGTGTTGCAACGGAAGGTATTCTGGGCATCAAACGCCGTGGCGATCAGCTCTTTATCGAGCCGTGCCTGCCGCCGGAATGGGACGGTTTTGAAGCCGATCTGCATTTTGGCAAAGCCCACTATCATGTGGTGGTCAAGCGTGGTGCTAAGGCACAGACAGTGACAGTGGATGGCAAAAAACTGCCGAAAACGGCATCAAGCATCACGATTGCCGAAGATGGCGCACATGAAATTTTGCTTGAGCTTGTCTAGTTAAACTGAAATGATCAAAAAGGCGGGTGATACCCCGCCTTTTTTATTGCAGGTTTTCGTTTATTGGCTAAGCGTAATGCTTAGCCAAACCTGATAAGTGGAATGGGAGCCGTTATGGCCAGAACTGATATTGCGCGGCGCGTTTATAACCATGCGTGGAAGCTGGATCCGATTGTCCGCAGCCTGCTGGATACGGATTTTTATAAACTGCTGATGCTGCAAATGATCTGGGGGCTCTATCCGAAAGTTGATGCAACATTTTCACTGATCAACCGAACGAAAACCGTGCGTCTGGCTGACGAGATTGATGAGGGCGAATTACGCGCCCAGCTTGATCATGCCCGCACTTTGCGTATTTCAAAAAAGGAAATGATCTGGCTGGCCGGTAATACATTTTATGGCCGCAAGCAGATTTTTCAGCCGGAATTTTTGCATTGGTTGCAGGATTTCCAATTGCCGGAATATGAACTGATCCGCCGCGATGGTCAGTATGAGTTAAATTTCCACGGGCCTTGGTCACACACGACAATGTGGGAAATTCCAGCTCTTGCTATCATCAATGAAATGCGCTCGCGCTCGGCGATGAAAAATCTGGGGCCTTTTGCGCTCGATGTGCTTTATGCGCGTGCGAAAGCGAAAATGTGGAGCAAGGTTGAGCGGTTGCGTGAATTGCCTGATCTGAAAGTGTCTGATTTTGGCACCCGCCGCCGTCATTCTTTCTTGTGGCAGCGCTGGTGCGTGGAGGCCTTGAAAGAAGGCATCGGTGACGCTTTCACCGGCACCAGCAATGTGCTGCTGGCGATGGACACTGATCTGGAAGCGCTTGGCACCAATGCGCATGAATTGCCGATGGTGCTGGCAGCGCTGGCCAATACCGATGAAGAATTACGCACCGCCCCTTACCGCGTATTGCAGGACTGGAACCGCTATTATGGTGGCAATCTTTTGATTGTGCTGCCGGATGCTTACGGGACAGCGGCATTCTTGCGTGATGCGCCGGATTGGGTGGCGGACTGGACAGGTTTCCGTCCTGACAGCGCCCCGCCGATTGAAGGTGGCGAGCGCATTATTCAATGGTGGAAAGATCACGGCAAAGACCCGCGTGAGAAAATTCTGATTTTCTCCGATGCGCTGGATGTGGATACAATTGAAGAAACCTATCACCACTTCAAAGATCGGGTGCGGATGAGCTTTGGTTGGGGCACAAACCTGACCAATGATTTTGCCGGTTGCGCACCGAATAGTATTGATGGTTTGAAAGCCATTTCACTGGTTTGCAAAGTGATTGATGCCAATGGCCGTCCGGCAGTTAAACTGTCAGACAATATCCAGAAGGCTACCGGTGATCCGGCAGAGGTGGAGCGTTACATCAAATTCTTTGGTAATGAAGAGCGCAGTGACCATCTGGTGCGGGTTTAATTATCCCGCACCCTTAAAACGAGTGATGATTAAAGCTCATGCGCCCATGGCGGATTGGCTCCGGCACGGGAAATTGTAACGGATGCCGCATCAATACCAAGGCGCAGGGCTTGCAAAATTGCCATATCAGAGAGTTTAGCAACGGCTTTTTTGTTTAAAAGCTGCTGGTTGTAGAGGCTTGCCAGAATACCGGCATTGACAGTGTCGCCTGCACCAACCGTATCAACCACATCCACTTTTTGCGCGGCGACCGATAGTTTGCCGTGTGATGTATAAGCGTCAGCTCCATTGGCACCGCGGGTAATGACAATCAGCTTAACGCCTTGGGCAAGCCATTCATCAATCTTGGCATCGTGGTCGTCTTCGTCATTTTGATTGGCAAACCAGCCTAAATCCTCATCTGATAATTTGATGATATCGGCGTGTTTAATCATGCGGTTGAGGCGCGCCAGATAGCTTTCACGGTCCTGGATGAAATTGGCACGGATATTAGGGTCAAGCATAATGACACGTTTGGATTTTTCCCGCATCATCAGTGCTTCAAATGTGCTGGCACATGGTTCGGAAATCAGGCTGATGCCGCCAAAAAGCAGGGCGGATACTTCATCGTCCAACTCTGGCACATCGTCGATATGCAGCAAGCGTGTGGCGGTGTTTTCATCGTAAAAAGCATAGGATGCCTGACCATTGACAAGGCGCACAAAGGCAAGCGTTGTCGGGCGGTCGGATTGTATTGTGTATTTGTCACTGACATGGGAGGCGGCCATAGTGCCGCGCAACACTTCACCGAAGAAATCGGATGACAGGCCGGTGAGCAAACCGGAAGGCACGCCAAGGCGGCCAATGGCGACGGCGCTGTTGAAAATTGCGCCGCCTGCATGGGGCTTGAAAACGGGTTCGCCTGTGGCATTGATCTCCGCTATCATATCAATCAAAGCTTCGCCGCAGCACAGGATCATTTTATCCTCCCCGTTTTATCAGTTTTTAGACGTGTTGCCCGCCATTGATGTGGATTTCCGAGCCGGTGACATAGGATGAGGCATCGGTGCAAAGATAATAGATGGTTTCAGCCACTTCCGAGGTCTGGCCGAGGCGGCGCAGCGGCAATTGTTCAACCAGTTTTTCAGTGCCGGGTGAAAGGATGGATGTGTCAATCTCACCCGGTGCAATCGCATTAACGCGGATACCATGCGGGCCAAAATCTGATGCCATCTCGCGGGTCAGCGATGCAAGCGCTGCCTTGGAGGTGGAGTAGGCTGTTCCGGCAAAAGGATGCACGCGACTACCGGCAATAGAGGTCACATTAACGATGGAGCCTTGTGCTGCTTCCAACTCTTTGAAAAGCCCGCGCCCCAGCATGATGGGAGCCATGAAGTTAACCTGAAACACATCGCGCCAGACCTGCATCGGTGTTTCTAAGGAGTTGAGGCGGCGGCCGCCTTCAGCTTTGGGCGAAATGCCGGCATTGTTGACAAGCGCGTGCAGCTTGCTTCCCTGAGCCTCAAGGCGGCGGCGGATTTCAGCAATACCGCGACCAATATCTTCTGCATCGGCCAGATCAATCTTGATATGGTCTTCAGGGCCAGCTGGCCACGGACAATTTTCAGAAAAATCCTGACGGGAGCAGGTGATAACCCGCCATCCGGCTTTGGAAAATCTTTTGACGGTGGCATGGCCGATACCACGGCTGGCGCCGGTCAATACAAGAGTTTTACGCTCTGAATCACTCATAATTGCCTCACTGTTCAACCTTGAATAGCCTATTGGCTAAAGGAATTCGAGTAGTCTTATTGATCATATCGCGGTTAATCCGTAGTTTGATTTTATTTACGGAGGGCATATGCAACAATTTATATTAGCAATTGATCAGGGCACCACATCAACACGCAGTATTGTGTTCAATCAAAGGCGTCGTGTGGTCGGGGTTGGGCAGGAAGAATTCCAGCAGCATTTCCCTCAATCCGGTTGGGTTGAGCATGACCCGGAAGATATCTGGCGCACGGTGGTGGAAACAAGCCGTCAGGCTATCCGCAATGCGCATATTGAGGCCGGACAGGTTGCCGCCATCGGCATTACCAATCAGCGTGAAACCGTGGTGGTATGGGATAAACATACCGGCCGCCCGCTTTATAATGCGATTGTCTGGCAAGACAGACGCACCGCTGCATTTTGTACGCAATTGCGCGATAGCGGCCATGAAGACATGGTGGTTGCTAAAACCGGCCTGTTGCTTGATCCTTATTTTTCGGCCAGCAAAATAAGCTGGATTTTAGATCATGTGGCGGGTGCGCGGGCACGCGCTGAAAAAGGCGATTTACTTTTCGGCACGATTGATTGTTTCCTGATCTGGCGGCTCACGGGCGGACAGGTTCATGCAACCGATGCCACCAATGCCTCGCGCACCCAGCTTTTCAATATTGCTGAACAAGACTGGGATGAGGAATTGCTGCGCTTATTTAATATTCCGCGTGCGATGCTGCCGGACGTGAAAGATTGTGCCGATAACTTTGGGGTCACAAGCGCAGAAATTTTAGGGGCGGAAATTCCAATTATGGGTGTGGCTGGTGATCAGCATGCAGCCTTAATGGGGCAGGCTTGCTTTAAACCGGGCATGGTAAAATCCACCTATGGAACGGGATGTTTTGCGCTGATTAATACCGGCGGCGATATTGTGCGCTCGCAAAACCGCTTATTGACCACGGTTGCTTATCGTCTGAACGGCAAAGTTGCTTATGCGCTGGAAGGCTCGATTTTCATTGCCGGTGCGGCGGTGCAATGGTTGCGCGATGGTTTGAAAATGATTGAAAGTGCCGATCAGTCCGGCAAGCTGGCAGATCAGGCTGATCCGCATCAGGATGTTTATCTGGTTCCGGCTTTTGTCGGACTTGGTGCGCCGCATTGGGATGCAGATGCACGCGGAGCCATCTATGGCTTAACGCGCAATACGGGGGCTGCCGAATTTTGCCGTGCAGCACTGGAATCGGTTGCTTATCAAACGGCTGATTTATTGCAGGCCATGCAAAAAGACTGGCACAATGCTTCGCAAACTGTGCTTCGTGTTGATGGCGGTATGGTGGCCTCTGATTGGACAATGCAGCGTCTGGCCGACATTCTCAATGTTGAGGTGGATCGTCCCGAAATTCTGGAAACCACAGCATTGGGTGCCGCATGGCTTGCCGGTTCAAAGGCAGGGCTTTGGCCGGATGCAGAAGACTTTGCCAAAACATGGGCATTAGAGCGTCGCTTTGCACCTCAAATGGATGAGGCGGAGCGCTCACGTAAAATGGCTGGCTGGAAAGATGCCCTGTCACGCACTTTGACGCATTCATGACGCTGAAAATGAAAAAGACTGCGCTTAAATATGGCGCAGTCTTTGGTTTTTAAATAAGCAGTTTTTGCTTTAATTGCCCATGATAATATCAAGCAAAGTGGTTGGCTTGTTGGCTGGTTGCGCCGGTGTATTATCATCAATAGCGGCGCCGGGTTGGGTGGTTTCGGGTGCTGGCGGCCAATAGCCGTCATCATCCTGCGGCATATTCTGGCCGTCATAACCACCGAATGGCGCATCAATATCCGGCATATTATCACTGCCGCCCGGTACGATATTTTCAATCTGGTATGAGCCCGGAAGCGGCGCAATCGGCACGCCTTTATGCGCGGCTGTCATGAAGCTTTTCCATGCGGTTACCGGCAAGGTGGAGCCGAAGACGCGTTTCATCGGCTTGCCGTCATCATTACCAAACCAGATGCCGGTGGTGAGGTTTGAGGTGTAACCGATAAACCATGCATCGCGGAAGTTTTGCCCCGTGCCGGTTTTACCTGCTGCTGGCCAGCCGAATTGTGCGCGTTTGGCTGTGCCATCTTCAACGGTGCGGCTCAGCATCGCGTTCATCATGCCGATATTGCGGTCGTCAATGACACGTGGCCCCATATTATTGTCGCGCTGATAAAGCACGGTGCCGTCATTGGTGGTGACTTTTTCAATCATATATGGCGGTGCACTATAACCGCCATTGGCAAAAGGCACGTAGGCATCGGTGAGTTCTACCAATGACACTTCAGACGTACCAAGCGCCAATGAAGCATTGTTGACAAGGTTTGACTGGATGCCGAGACGGTGCGCGGTGTCGATAACCGCTTGCGGGCCCACTTCCATCACCAATTGCGCGGCAACGGAATTGAGCGAGTGGGAGAGGGCTGTGGCAAGGGTGACTTCGCCCATATATTTGCCGCTGTCATTGCCCGGTGTCCATTTGCCGATGCGGATTGGCGCATCATTGCGCACCGAATCCGGTGTGCGACCCTGTTCAAGCGCTGTCAGATAGACAAAGGGCTTGAAGGAAGAGGCTGGCTGACGGCGTGCATCACTTGCACGGTCAAACTGGCTGGCAGCATAATCATAACCGCCGATCCATGCGCGCACAGCACCTGTCGCATCGATGGAAACAAGCGCGCCTTGGCTGACCTGCATCTTGTCTTTGTTTTGCGAAATAAGGTCACGAATGATCTCTTCGCCGGTTTGTTGCAGGTTCATATCGATGGTGGTCTGAACGGTGATGTCGTCATGCACATCGCCGATCAGGTTTTTCAATGAGCCGACAATGCGGTCAGCGGCGTAGTTTTCCGAACCCTGCCAATAGCTGGCCGCGCGGGTTGGCGGTTCGCTTTCGGCAATTGCCTGATCGGTGTCATTAATCATGCCCTGATCACGCATGGCAGCCAGTACCAGCTTGGCGCGGTCAGATGCTGCCTGCGGGTCGCGTGCTGGCGACAGACGGGATGGCGCTTTCAAAAGACCGGCAATGGTTGCCGCTTCAATCAGCGTGACATCGCGGGCAGATTTATCAAAATAACGGCGGGATGCGGCATCAACACCAAAGGCACCGGAGCCCAAATAGACGCGGTTGAGATACATCTCCAAAATCTGGTCTTTGGTATATTTATGCTCAAGCCATAAAGCGAGCATAGCTTCCTGCACCTTGCGCTCAATCGTGCGTTCAGGTGAAAGGAACAGGTTTTTGGCCAGCTGTTGAGTGAGGGTAGAGCCGCCTTGTGCCGAGCGTCCTTTGGTGATGTTAGTGACAACAGCACGCGCCAGCCCAATCGGATCAATGCCGAAATGTGAATAGAAGCGTCTGTCTTCAATAGCCACAACAGCTTGCGGAATGTAAGGCGACATATCATGCAGGCCGACAGCCTCGCCGCCGGTGGTGCCGCGATTGGCAATCAGATTGCCATTTACATCCAGAATTTTGACATTAGGCGGACGGTCAGGAATTTCCCAATCGGTTGTCGGTGGCATTTTGGCAGCAAAATAAACTAATAGGCCAGCAAAGGCGATGGCGCCCCAAAGTCCGAGCACCATAAACCAGTAAATTATCCGGCGTAATCTACTCCAGAAGCCTACGGGTTTCTTTCTGGAGCGTTTGCCGGATTGTTTAGATGGCTTTTGGGATTGAGGCGGGCGTCTGCCGGATGTGCGATCGCTTTCGTCTGCACGAAAATCATCATGGTCATTTTTTGGTTTTGAGCCGCCAAAGCTCGGCTCAATGCGATTGTTATTATTTTTACGTGACGACATGCGTGATCAGATTCTGCCCGGCTAATAATTTTTGTCTGCTGTGTATGATAATTGCGGCAGTTTAAAGGGGGGTAAACAGAAGAAATTGATTTATCGCTATGGTTGATAAAATAAACCTGCCCTGATCATGGAGGTGTTGATCAAGGCAGGCTTTGAGAGATGTGAAAGATCACATCTTAAAAACGATAGGCGACACCAATGCGGAATTCGTCTGTTTTGACCTTGGTTTTATAGTTAAAATTATCAATGGCGAATGTCTTGCGGCCATAATCCGTATGGCGGTATTCAAGGCGCAATGTCGTATTGCTGGCCAGCGCATAATCAACACCTGCACCGGCTGTCCAACCGGTCATGTTGTTGCGGTCGCTTTGATAATTGTAATTCGCGTCATAGATGGAATTTTTAATTCGGGCAGTGGCAACACCACCGGCGATGTAAGGCATCCAGCGATCCATCGCAAAACCGAGACGCGCGCGCAGGGCTGCCGACCATTCCAGCTTGCTCTCATGGTTGATATCGCGGGTAGCGTTGGGATTAAGAAAAACTGAGTAAGCATTGTTCTGGCGTGCACCATTATAAGTGAGGTTGGCATCAACACCGAGGATCATATTGTTCCAGAACTCGAAATTATAGCCGCCATAAATGCCGCCCAAAAGACCATCGGATTTGTGACGCATATGATATTGGCCATCGAAACGCTCTTTGAAACGCGCGTTCTGATAGCCGGTTTCAAAACCCAGATATCCGCCCGTCCATGAGTGGTTGTTTTCAAAGGCAACCGGCATAATCTCATGATGCATAATCGCATCAGCGGCGTGGGCTGTATAGGATGTGGCTGTAAGAATTGCGGCCGTGATCAATAGTTTTTTCATGAAAACCTCAGCTGTTAAAATATTTTTTGGTTAGGTAATGAAGCTATGGTCTCATGTGTTGCCGTTTATGTATGTAGTATTAATGTAACATGGATTTAATTGTTCATTGTATTAATCTTATTTATTTTATTTATAATTGACTAATTAGAGTTTTAATTAAATATAATGTCGTTTTCAATAATATTGATTTTAAGAAATATTATATATAAATGAAAAAGGCGACAGAGTTGCACTCTGCCGCCTTTTGCTGATTCTGTTGAGTGTTCTCAAGGACGCGCATCAGGCGTGCGAGAAAATATCCTGTTCATCCCAGCCCATCAGGTCGAGTTCTGCACGTGTTGGCAGGAACTTGAAGCATTCTGCGGCTTGTTTTTGGCGGCCGTCACGTTCCAGTCTCTGTTCGAGAATGGTTTTGAGGCGGTGCAGATAAAGCACGTCAGAAGCGGCATATTCAAGCTGCGCCTGAGACAGGGTTTCTGCTGCCCAGTCGGAAGACTGTTGCTGTTTGGAAATGGAAACATCCAGCAGTTCGCCGCAAATTTCCTTCAGGCCGTGGCGGTCTGTATAGGTGCGGGTCAGTTTTGACGCAATTTTGGTGCAGAAAACCGGCAGCGGCATGATGCCGAAAGTGTGATAAAGCACAGCAATATCAAAGCGGCCGAAGTGAAAAATTTTGGTGATGTTATCATCGCCCAAAAGCTTCATCAGGTTGGGAGCCTGTTTTTGCCCCTTTTCAATCTGGATGATATCGGCTGTGCCGTCACCTGGTGAAATCTGCACCACGCATAGGCGGTCGCGCAGTGGGTTGAGCCCCAGAGTTTCAGTGTCGATGGCAACGGAATCTACCTGATAATTGCTCAAATCAGGCAGATCGTTTTTATGAAAGCGAATAGTCATTGCATGCCGTTTCTTTTTAAGGGTTATTTTTGTGCCAGGGCGTTTAGAATGCGAGCCCATGAGCGTTGCCCCTTATGGAAGGAAGTGATTTCGTATTTTTCGTTTGGTGAATGGATGCGGTCATCTTCAAGGCCGAAACCAACCAGCAGCGATTCCATGCCCAGATAAGTGTCGAAGTCACCGACGATCGGAATAGAGCCGCCCATGGCGGTGAGAACTGCCGGATTTGGCCATTCGTCAGATAATGCGTCTTTGGCTTTGTTGACGAGCGATGAATCGTAAGGCAGCTGAATAGCTGGTGAGCCGCCGTGATTGGCAAATTCTGCGCGGCAATCAGCTGGCAATCTGTCGAGAACAAACTGATGGAACGCAGCGCGGATTTTTTCCGGATCTTGCTTATGGACAAGACGGAAGGAGATTTTGGCAGAAGCTTGTGCCGCAATAACAGTTTTGAAGCCATCGCCGGTATAACCGCCGGTGATGCCGTTAACCTCAGCAGTCGGGCGCGCCCATGTCAGCTCCAGCACGCTGCGGCCTTTTTCACCGCTTGGAACGGAAAGGCCGATAGGGCCTAAGAAGTTTTCAGCGGTGCGACCGAGATTGTCCCATGACTGCAGGATTTGCGATGGTGTTTCTTCAACGCCGTCATAAAAACCCGGAATGGTGATATGACCGTTTTCATCATGAATATCGGCAACGATCTTGCTCAAAATATGGATAGGATTGGCGGCTGCGCCACCAAAGGAGCCGGAATGCAAATCGCGGTCGGCTGCAAAAACAGTGACTTCGGTGCCAACAAGACCGCGAAGGCCGACAGAAATTGCCGGTGTTTTTTCGTCCCACATGCCGGTGTCGCAAACAAGTGCGCAATCGGCTTTCAGTTCTTGTTTGTTTTGTTCCAGAAACGGCTTCAAAGATGGTGAGCCGGATTCTTCTTCACCTTCAAACAGGATGGTAACTTTAACCGGCAATTTGCCATGCACGGCTTTATAAGCGCGGCAAGCTTCCACGAAGGTCATCAGCTGGCCTTTGTCGTCAGAGGTGCCGCGACCGGTCATGATTTTGCGACCATTGCCCATATCTTTGACGGCAGGCGCAAACGGGTCATTTTCCCAAAGGTTGAGCGGATCAACAGGCTGCACGTCATAATGGCCATAGAAAAGCACATGCGGTGCATCATCTGTCGGGCCTTCATGATGGGCAACAACCATCGGATGACCTGGTGTGTCGCGAACGCTTGCATCAAAACCAATTGATTGCAGGTCTTTGACCAGCCATTCGGCGGCCTGACGGCAATCAGCTTTAAAAGCCGGATCGGTGGAAATAGATTTGATGCGCAGCAGATCGAACAAATGCTCAACACTGGCGTCAAAACTGGTATCAATATGCGACAAAACTGGATCGAGAGCGATTGTTGACATTGCAAAGCCTGACTTGATGTTAAATTCGGTTCGGGAATTAGAGCGCCGTGTGCCAAGCTTGGTACACAAAGGTCGCTCTAACCTGATTTGGACGTTCAAAAACAAGAGGCCTGACACTACAGCAAGGTGTCGTTACGCTGCAAGGATGAAAGCGCTACGCATTTGCTTTAAGCTGTGAAGGGGAGAGAAAGTGTACTGACCGTCGTGGCGAGGGGGAAGGGCCACAACGGTCGTACTCTCAAGTCGCCTATTTCCCGAAAGGGGTGGGGGAAATGGCTTTGGTCAGCTTTAGTTGGGGGGAAAGCTGACGATCAACAGTGTGTTGATGACAGTGAATTCACCATGGAATCATGTCCTTTCAAGGGCGAAATTGCGAAATTTCATTGTCGCTTTGGGTGCTTTTGCGAAAAATATAATCATATGCGTGGATGGGGCGTGAAGATCATCAAGGATTTATTTCTTTTCACGTCCGTTTGCTTTAAGACTTTGAACCATGAAAAAAGGCGATCATTTATTTCTCATCGACGGTTCGGGTTATATTTTCCGGGCTTATCATGCTTTACCACCGCTGACGCGCAAATCTGATGGTTTGCCGGTTGGCGCGGTGTCGGGTTTCTGCAACATGTTGTGGAAGCTGTTGAAAGACGCCCGCGACACGGATGTCGGTGTGGTGCCAACGCATTTTGCGGTGATTTTTGATTATTCGTCGCAGACCTTCCGCAAGGATATTTATCCGGAATATAAAGCGAACCGTACCGCGCCGCCGGAAGATTTGATCCCGCAATTCGGGCTTATCCGTCAGGCAACACGCGCTTTCGATCTGCCTTGCATCGAAAAAGAAGGCTTTGAAGCAGATGATCTGATTGCCACTTATGCCCGTCAAGCCACTGAGGCCGGCGGTGATGTGACCATTGTTTCATCAGATAAAGATTTGATGCAGCTCGTCTCACCGCAGGTGTGGATGTATGACGGTATGAAGGATAAGCAGATTGCTATTCCGGAAGTGATCGAAAAATGGGGCGTGCCGCCGGAAAAGATGATTGATCTGCAATCATTGACCGGTGACAGCACCGATAATATTCCGGGCATTCCGGGGATCGGGCCGAAAACGGCAGCCCTTCTTTTGGAGGAATATGGCGATCTGGATACTTTGCTTGCACGCGCCGGTGAGATTAAACAGAATAAACGCCGTGAAAATATTATCGCTTATGCCGATCAGACCAAGATTGCTCGCCAGTTGGTGACATTGCGCACCGATGTGCCGGTGGAGGTTGATCTGGATGCTTTTGTGCTGGAGCCGCAAAACGGGCCAAAGCTCATCAGCTTCCTGAAGGCAATGGAATTTACCACGCTGGTTCGCCGTGTCGCAGAAGCAACCGATACGGATGCGTCTGCTGTTGAGCCATGCCATGTGGAAACCGAGTGGGGCGCTGATGCGCGCGGGCCTGATCTGGATTTAGGCACAGCAGAAACACCATCAGCTAGTGCAGACACTGTTGCATCGGATGTCAATGGTGCGCCAGCTGCGGCAGGTGGCAAAGCGTCCGATTTGGTGGCATGGCGCACAAGCCAAGCACTGGCGCAAAAGATTGATACATCGTCTTACACCTGTATCCGTGATCTGAAATTGTTGGAAAGCTGGCTCGACGAAGCGCTTGAAAAAGGCGTGATGTCGTTTGACACTGAAACCAATTCGCTTGATCCGATGCAGGCTGATCTGATCGGTTTTTCCATCGCACTTGAAAGCGGCAAAGTCGGCTATGTGCCATTGCAGCATAAGTCCGGTCAGGATGACTTGCTGGGCGGCGGGTTTGTGGAAGGTCAGATACCCTTTGATGCTGCGATCAAAGCGCTGAAAGTGGTTCTCGAAGATAAATCTGTGCTGAAAATTGCACAGAATATGAAATATGACTGGCTGATTATGCGCCGCTACGGCGTCAATATCGTGTCTTTTGATGATACGATGTTGCTGTCTTATGTGCTTGATGCCGGTGCCAATGCGCATGGCATGGATGCACTGGCTGAACGCTGGCTTGGTCATAAAACCATTGTCTATAAAGATGTCGCAGGCACTGGCAAAAATGCTGTCACCTTCGATATGGTCGATCTGGACAAAGCAACTGCTTATGCCGGTGAAGATGCCGATGTGACATTGCGTTTATGGCAGGTGTTGAAGCCACGCCTGATTGCTGACGGACTGACTTCCGTTTATGAGCGATTGGAGCGCCCGCTGGTGGCTGTTTTAGCGCGGATGGAAGAGCGTGGCATCTCGGTTGACCGGCAGATATTGTCGCGTCTTTCGGGTGAACTGGCGCAGGCAGCCGCCGGATATGAAGAAGAAATTTACGAGCTGGCGGGTGAAAAGCTCAATATTGCTTCACCAAAACAGCTTGGTGATATTCTGTTTGGTAAGCTTAATTTGCCGGGTGGCGCTAAAACCAAAACCGGCCAATGGTCAACATCGGCGCAAGTGCTGGAAGATTTGGCCGCTGAAGGTCATGAATTGCCGCGCAAAATTGTTGATTGGCGTCAGCTGACCAAGTTAAAATCCACCTATACGGATGCGCTTCCCGATTTTATCAATCCGCAAACCAAGCGCGTGCATACATCTTATTCGATGGCTGCCACTACCACTGGGCGCTTGTCGTCGTCGGATCCGAATTTGCAGAATATTCCGGTGCGCACCAGTGAAGGCCGCAAAATCAGAACCGCTTTTGTCGCTGAACAAGGCAGCAGGCTGATTTCTGCCGACTATAGCCAGATTGAATTGCGCGTTCTTGCTCATGTGGCAGATATTCCGCAGCTCAAACAGGCTTTTGCCGATGGTATTGATATTCATGCCATGACGGCATCGGAAATGTTCGGTGTGCCGGTGGAAGGTATGCCTTCAGAAGTGCGCCGCCGCGCCAAAGCGATCAATTTCGGCATCATCTATGGTATCTCGGCTTTCGGCCTTGCCAACCAGTTGTCGATCTCGCGTGAAGAGGCCAGCCAATATATTAAAACTTATTTCGTGCGTTTTCCTGGAATTCGTGATTATATGGATGCGACCAAGGAATTTGCGCGTGAGCATGGTTATGTCGAAACGATTTTCGGCCGCCGCGCGCATTACCCTGAAATTAAAGCGTCTAATGCGCAAATTCGTGCTTTTAACGAGCGCGCTGCCATTAATGCGCCTATTCAGGGCTCTGCTGCTGATATTATCCGCCGTGCGATGGTGCGCATGGAAGATGCTCTTGATGCGGCGGGTCTGTCGGCACGGATGCTTTTGCAGGTGCATGACGAATTAATCTTTGAAACCCCTGAAGAAGAGGTGGAAAAAACCATACCGGTGATCCGCGATATTATGGAAAACGCTGCCATGCCGGCTGTGTCTCTTTCGGTTCCGTTACAAGTAGATGCGCGTGCAGCGCATAACTGGGATGAGGCACACTAAGCATGAGCAAGGTTGACCGCGGGCGCTGTACCCTTTAGGGAGAACGCAACCAATTTGTTTTCTGTGTCCGTCGTGCCAAGGCGATCTTTGCGTCCCGGATGTGGAATTCTTTTTTCGAAAGTCATTCATGTCCCTGCCTGAAACAATCGCTCCGGCCCTGTCCGGCGCTCTTGCCGCTCGTGGTTATGCCTCGCTTACTGCCGTTCAAACGGCAGTATTGGCACCCGAAGCGGCCGATACCGATCTTTTAGTCTCCGCCCAGACGGGCTCCGGTAAAACTGTTGCATTTGGTATTGCCATTGCTGCCCAGCTTTTGGGTGGTAAAGATCGCTTTGATGCGCCGCGCACACCATTGGCAATGATTATTGCTCCAACCCGTGAACTTGCCTTGCAGGTGCGCCGCGAACTGGAATGGCTCTATGCCCAGACCGGTGCGCGTATTGCTTCTTGTGTTGGTGGTATGGATATCCGCTCCGAGCGTCGTGCTCTGGAACAGGGTGCACATATCGTGGTCGGAACACCTGGCCGTCTGCGCGATCATATCACCCGCAACGCGCTTGATATGTCAACGCTGCAAGCTGTTGTGCTTGATGAAGCCGACGAAATGCTTGATCTTGGTTTCCGTGATGATCTGGAATTCATTCTGGATGAAGCACCGGAAGACCGCCGCACGCTGATGTTCTCGGCAACGGTTCCAAGACAGATTGCAACTTTGGCCAAGCGCTTCCAGCGCGATGCTTTGCGCATCACTGCTGCCGGTGAAGCCGGTCAGCACGTTGATATTGAATATAAAGCCATGGTTGTGCCGCCGCATGAGCGCGACCATGCTATCGTCAACACGCTGCTTTATTATGATGCACAGAACACCATTATTTTCTGCGCAACCCGTGAAGCGGTGAAGCATCTGGCAAGCCGTTTGTCGAACCGTGGCTTTGCAGTGGTGGCGCTTTCGGGTGAATTGAGCCAGGCTGAGCGTAACAACGCATTGCAATCCATGCGTGATGGCCGTGCCCGCGTTTGCGTTGCAACCGACGTTGCAGCGCGTGGTATCGATTTGCCAAATCTGGATCTGGTGATCCACGCAGAATTGCCGACCAACCCTGAAACCTTGTTGCACCGCTCCGGCCGTACCGGTCGTGCGGGTCGTAAGGGTACTTGCGTTCTCGTCGTGCCTTTTTCCCGCCGTCGTTCGGCTGAGCGTCTGTTGCAAATGGCAAAGCTGAGTGCCGAAACAATGCCTGCACCAGGTATTGCTGCGGTTCAGGCCAAAAACAACGAACGCATTCTCAATGAAGTTGCTGAAGTTGAAGCTTTGGATGAAGAACATAGCGATGTTCTGAAAGCCTTGCAGGAACGCTACACACCGGAGCAGATTGCGGCAGCTTATCTTGCCCGCGAATTGTCATTGCGTCCTGTGCCGGAAGAATTGTCTGATGCACCGATCCGTCCATTGGATGGCCGTCGCGGCAATGATCGTTTCGACCGTGGTGATCGTAATGATCGCGGCGATCGTGGTGGCCGTGGCGAACGCGGTGAGCGTGGTGACCGTTTTGGTGGTGAACGTCAGGAACGCGGCCCTCGCTTTGATGGCGTGTGGTACTCGCTTTCAGCTGGCCGTAAACACCGCGCCGATCCGCGCTGGTTGCTGCCTTTGATTTGTAAGGCCGGTAATGTCAGCAAGCGTGATGTTGGTTCGATCCGTATTCTCGACAACGAAACCCGCTTTGAAATTCTGACCGAAAAATCCGGTGAGTTTTTCCAAAATGTGCAAGATCACGGCACTGGTGAAAAAGGTCTGGTTATTCGTCAGGCAACTGATGGCGGCGGTGCAGCACCTCGCCGTGATGACGGTGATTTCAAGCCGCGTGGTTTCAAGCCTAAGGGCGACCGTTTCGGTGGCAAACCATCGTTTGATGGCCCTAAGCGCGGTGGCTGGGATAAGCCAAAGGGCGGCAAAAGAGACGGTGAAGGCTCCTTCAAAAAGAAGCCACGCCGCGACGCTTAAAAGTCGCATATTAAAATAATAAAAAGCCCGTCCGGTATATTCCCGGCGGGCTTTTTTGTTGCTGTCTTTTTAGTCTTGAGACTGCTTTTGCCTCAAACCAGTTACCGTTTGGGGTGATGTTCAGGCATAAAAAAACCGGAGCAGTGGTGCTCCGGTTTACTATTTTTATGTGTGTTTAAGTTAAGCTTAAACGTCCAGATTGGCGACATTCAGCGCATTGGTCTGAATGAATTCGCGGCGTGGTTCCACTTCATCACCCATCAATCGGCTAAACAGGCTGTCTGCGTCAGTTGCATCCGTGACTTTCACCTGCAACAGCGAACGTGCATTCGGATCAAGGGTTGTTTCCCACAGCTGCTCGGCATTCATTTCGCCAAGACCTTTATAACGCTGCAAGCTCAAACCCTTGCGGCCGGTAGCAAAAACAGCATCCAGAAGTGCCAGCGGGCCGGAGATTTCTTCGCTCTTGTCTTTACGACGCAAAACCGGCGGCTCAGCATAGACTTCCTTCAGGCGCTCGGTGAGGCGGTCGATCTGACGCGCATCAGCTGAACCAATCAGGCTCATGTCGAGGATGAGAACATCTTTAACGCCGCGCAATGTACGCTCTAGACGATAGCCGCCATCTTCATGGATATGGCCTGACCAGCCACGTTCGGTATCTTCTGCAATCAGATCAAGACGTTTGGCAATGGCATCCGCAGAGGCCTGTGTTTTTTCGTCATTGGCAACGGATTCAGGGTTGAGAACACCGGCAATTGCCGCCTGTTCCACAACGCGCTGATCGTAGCGTGTATGCAGTCCTTGCAACAGTTGACGCAGCATGCGGGCATCTTCGATCACATTTTTCAGATCGTGACCTGCGCGCACTTCGCCGCCCTTCAATTCAAGGGATGCTTCTTCAAGACCTGTTTCAATGAGGAAGTCCTCAAAGGCGGCTTCGTTCTTGATATATTGCGAGCTCTTGCCGCGCGTTACTTTGTAAAGCGGTGGCTGGGCAATGTAGATATGACCGCGTTCGATCAATTCCGGCATCTGACGGAAGAAGAAGGTCAAAAGCAGGGTTCGGATATGCGCACCATCGACGTCCGCGTCAGTCATGATGATGATTTTGTGGTAACGCAATTTGTCCGGATTGAACTCATCCTTACCAATCGACGTGCCGAGCGCTGTAATCAGCGTTCCCACCTGATCGGAGCCGAGCATACGGTCAAAACGAGCGCGTTCCACGTTGAGGATTTTACCACGCAGCGGCAAAATCGCCTGATTTTGACGCGAACGGCCACCCTTGGCAGAACCACCAGCAGAATCACCCTCAACGATGAAGATTTCTGACTTGGCAGGATCACGCTCCTGACAGTCGGCCAGCTTGCCCGGCAGCGAGGTGATATCCAGCGCGCCTTTGCGGCGGGTAAGATCACGCGCTTTGCGTGCTGCTTCGCGTGCTGCTGCTGCCTCGACAATCTTGCCCATCAGCAATTTGGCTTCGGTCGGATGTTCTTCCAGCCAGATCGAAAGCGCTTCATTGACGAGGCTTTCAACAACAGGGCGAACTTCGGATGAAACCAGCTTGTCTTTGGTCTGCGATGAGAATTTAGGATCCGGCACTTTTACAGAAAGAACAGCGGTCAAACCTTCACGGCAATCATCGCCGGTGAGGTTTACTTTTTCTTTCTTGGCAATGCCGGAGCTTTCCGCATAACCGGTCAGCTGACGGGTCAGCGCACCACGGAAACCAGCCAAGTGGGTGCCGCCATCGCGCTGCGGAATATTGTTGGTAAAGCACAAAACCCGCTCGTGATAGGTATCATTCCACCACATCGCGACTTCAACGGTCATACCGTCTTTTTCGCTGCGGATATAAATCGGCTCTTCAATGATCGGCTTTTTGCTCTGATCAAGATAGCGCACAAAAGCCTGCAAACCACCATCATAGTGGAGTTCTTCCACACGATGATCGGCAGGGCGTTTGTCGGTCAGAAGAATACGCACACCGGAATTGAGGAAGGCCAACTCGCGCAGACGACGTTCCAGTGTTTCATAGTCAAATTCAACCATGCTGAAGGTTTCAGTCGATGGCAGGAAGCTGACCTCTGTGCCTTTTTCATCGCCCGCATCGCCGGTAATAATCAACGGCGCATCGGCCACACCATGGGTGAAACTCATTTCGTGAATTTTGCCGGCACGACGGATTTTGAGGCGCAGCCAAACCGACAAAGCGTTAACAACCGATACACCCACACCGTGGAGACCACCGGAAACTTTATAGGAGTTCTGGTCGAACTTACCGCCCGCATGAAGCTGGGTCATGATAACTTCGGCAGCAGAAACGCCTTCTTCTTTGTGGATGTCGGTCGGGATACCGCGGCCGTTATCGGTGACGGTGCAGGAACCGTCAGCATTCAGCGTAACTGTTACCAGTGTTGCATGGCCGGCTAGCGTTTCGTCGATGGCATTATCAACGACTTCATACACCATATGGTGCAGGCCGGAACCGTCATCCGTGTCGCCAATATACATGCCAGGACGTTTACGCACGGCATCGAGGCCTTTGAGCACCCGGATAGAGTCAGCGCCATAATCCGGAGTTGCTTCAGGGGTCATCTCTGGTGTCTCGGTCATGAAAAACTTTCGATTATCTGTTACGATAATGGTTTCAGGCGCATCTTTTAAAGGCCGCACCAAAAACCTTGTGTCGAATCATACGACATATATGAATTCAATATAGGCTCTCGCGCCGTTTTCTCCAAATTTATAGCCACGATTTAAGTGGATTTCTCATCACTTTTAGCGTGTTTTTTGATGATTTATGCTTCTTTTCAACAAAAGCACTCTTATGCCGCTCAAAACCTCAACGGCTGACTATTTCAGGGCATGAAAAAAGCCCCGTGAAGGGGCTTTTAAATTTTAGCAATTGCCGATTATGCGAATAGTCTTTTTGCGTGCCAGCGCAAATGATCATCCATGAATGTGGAAATGAAATAATAAGAATGATCATAGCCTTCGCGCATATTGAGCGTCAGCGGAATATTGGCTTTTTTGCAGGCTTCTTCCAAAAGCCAAGGGCGCAGGCCATCATCCAGAAAGCCATCGGCAGTGCCTTGGTCGATGAGCAGTTCCGGCACACGGTGCCCGTCTTCGATCAACAACGTACTGTCATAAGCACGCCATTGCGCCGGATCATTGCCCAAGTATTTCTCAAAGGCCGGTTTTGACCATCCGGCTGTTGAAGGTTGGGCAATGGGCGCAAAGGCTGAAACCGATTTAAAGCGGCCGGTATTTTTAAGCGCGAGGGTAATGGCACCATGGCCGCCCATCGAATGGCCGAAAATGCTCTGTCGGGTCAGATCAACAGGGAAGTTCTGTTCGATCAGTGCAGGCAGTTCTTGGCTGATATAGCGCTCCATCTGATAGTGCTTATCAAAAGGGGCTTGGGTGGCATTGAGATAAAAACCGGCACCTTGGCCAAACTGCCAATTGTCTTTTTCATCCGGCACATCCTGGCCGCGCGGAGACGTGTCCGGGCAGATGATTGCTAGCCCAAGTTCTGCGGCCAGACGGCGATATTCGCCTTTATCCATCACATTTTGATGGGTGCAGGTGAGGCCGGAAAGATACCATAAAACCGGCACAGGCCCTTGCTCTGCTTGTGGTGGCAGAAAAATTGCAAAAGTCATATCGCATTGGCAGGCTTCACTTTTATGGCGATAAACGCCTTGCGTGCCGCCAAAGGCTTTGGCTGTTGAAATGGTTTCCATAAATTTTCCTCCAAAGCAAAAATTATATGAGAAGAAGCGCCGTTTCAGTTAAAGAAATGGCGCTGCTTGATTGTTGTCAGGCCTTTGAGACAAAGCGCATGTCGATATGCGGAATGCCATCTTCCAGATATTCATCTGAAATAGGCACAAAGCCAAACGAGCCGTAAAATTTGCGCAAATAGCTTTGCGCACCAAGCTCTATGGCCGCATGAGGAACGCGCTGTTGTGCAAATGCAAGCGCTTCTTCAAGCAGGCGATTGCCAAACTTGTGGCCGCGATAATCCGGTGCCACCACAACACGCCCGATTTTCACAGGCTTGCCGGTTTGTTCAGGCGGCAACACACGCAAGGATGCGGCCAATACACCATCATGCATATCACCATCCAGAATGCGCAAATGAAATGCGTCATAATCTTTACCGTCTATTTCGGGGTAAGGGCATTTTTGCTCAACCACGAAAACGTCCACGCGCAGCTTCAGCATGGCATAAAGTGCGCGCGGGGAAAGATTATCGATTTCATCCCAGCGGGAGATGAAACGGGCTTCGCTCATCAGAATGTGATGACCGAACGGATGGATTTGCCTTCATGCATCAGATCAAAGGCGGTGTTGATCTCATCCAGCGGCATTTTATGGGTGATGAGATCATCAATGTTGATCTTACCTTCCATGTACCAATCAACGATTTTCGGTACATCGGTGCGGCCGCGCGCGCCACCAAAGGCGGTGCCTTTCCAGACGCGTCCGGTAACAAGCTGGAACGGACGGGTGGCGATTTCCTTGCCAGCTTCCGCCACGCCGATGATGATTGATTCACCCCAGCCGCGATGGCAGCATTCCAGTGCCTGACGCATCACATCTGTGTTGCCAGTGGCATCAAAGGAATAATCCGCACCGCCGTCGGTTAAGTCCTGAATGGCCTGAACCACTTTATCATTGCCGATTTCACGCGGGTTGATGAAGTCTGTCATGCCGAATTTTTTCGCCATTTCGACTTTAGCCGGATTGATGTCGACACCGATGATCTTGTCGGCACCCACCATGCGCGCGCCCTGAATTACATTGAGGCCGATGCCGCCAAGGCCGAACACCACAACATTGGAGCCCGGGCGGACTTTTGCGGTGTAAATCACTGCACCAATACCGGTGGTAACACCGCAACCGATATAGCAGATTTTATCGAATGGTGCGTCTTCACGCACTTTTGCCAGCGCGATTTCCGGCAAAACAGTAAAGTTGGAGAAGGTCGAGCAGCCCATATAATGGAAGATTTCGCCGCCATCGCAGGAGAAGCGCGTGGTGCGATCCGGCATCAGGCCCTGACCTTGGGTGGAGCGGATGGAGGTGCAAAGATTGGAGCGCTGTGACAGGCAGGTTTTGCACGAGCGGCATTCCGGTGTGTAAAGCGGAATGACATGGTCGCCCGGTTTCAAAGTCGTGACGCCTGCGCCCACTTCACGCACGATACCTGCGCCCTCATGGCCGAGAATGGCAGGGAATTTTCCTTCAGAATCAAGGCCGGAAAGCGTGTAGGCATCGGTGTGGCAGACACCGGTTGCCATGATTTCCACCAGAACTTCACCCGGTTTCGGGCCGCCTATTTCAATGGTTTCGATGGTCAGCGGCTTGTTTGCTTCCCATGCCACAGCTGCGCGTGATTTCATCTTTGTTTCTCCTCGCGGGTTCCTGATATTTTATTTTAAATAGCTGCGGATGATCCGCATAATCTGGTCAATTTCGGCTTCAGCTTTTTCCAGAGGCAGCGCACCTGCATCTGTGCTTGCAGCACCAAAAGTTTCACGCAAATGGCTTTCCAGCACTTCGGCCATCAATCCGGTGGCAGCACCGCGCAGTGCTGCCAGTTGCTGCAACAATGCACCGCATTCCGTGCCGGCTTCTACCGCACGCTCCAGTGCTTCCGCCTGACCTTTAATGCGGCGCAGACGGGTGATGACGCGTTTTTTCTCTTCCGGTGAATGCGGCATGATGTTGAAGCCTTTCAAAGCTTGATAGCTAAAAACTATATACTATGGGGGAGTATGTCAATAATACTGTTTACCGGTGTTGCAGACTGGACAAGTTTGGCCAAACTGGTGCAGAGCTTTTGTTTATCGCTTTTATTGGCGCCTTAACCGGCGAGTAAAAAATGAGATAGGCATTTTCATTGCGAAGCTTACCCGAATTACCAGTTACCCATGTTTTGCCCGCTTTGGATGCCGCGATGGAGCGCAGCAATAAACATGTGCTGGTAGCGCCTCCCGGCGCTGGTAAAACGACGTTGGTGCCTTTGCACTTTTTGCATCAAAACTGGTCTGGCACGGATAAGATCATTGTGCTTGAGCCGCGCCGTATTGCAGCTCGCGCGAGCGCTAAACGCATGGCGCAGCTGCTCGGTGAAGAGGTCGGGCAAACGGTCGGCTACCGGATGCGTCTTGAAAATAAGACAAGCGCTTCCACCCGTGTGCTGGTGGTGACGGAAGGTGTCTTCGCGCGCATGATCTTGGAGGATCCTGAACTCAGCGGCGTTAAAGCGGTTTTGTTTGATGAGTTTCATGAGCGCAGTTTAGACGCGGATTTCGGTCTTGCTCTGGCATTGGATGTGCAGGCAGCTTTACGTCCGGATTTGAAAATTCTGGTGATGTCGGCAACGCTTGACGGTGCGCGGGTGGCAGCACTTCTTGGCGATGATGCGCAGGTGATCAAAAGCGAAGGGCGAAGCTTTCCCATCGATATTCGCTATCGTGAGCGCAAACCACAAGAGCGCGTGGAAGATGCCGTTGCGCAGGCTATTCGGGATGCGCTTTTTGATGAGGCTGGTAGTATATTGGCCTTTTTGCCGGGGCAGGGCGAAATTGAACGGGTAGCCCGTTTGCTGGAGCCGCATCTTGGCGCAAACATTATGCTGTGTCCGCTTTACGGGGCGATGGAGGGTCGTGATCAGGATGCCGCGATCAAACCTTCGCCTGAAGGAAAACGCAAAATTGTACTGGCAACATCAATTGCTGAAACCTCGCTGACCATTGATGGCGTGCGTGTGGTGATTGATAGTGGTTTAAGCCGTGTGCCGCATTATGAACCGGCAACCGGTTTGACCCGCCTTGAAACCGTGCGTGCCTCGCGTGCGGCGGCCGATCAGCGGGCAGGACGTGCAGGACGAACAGAACCCGGTGTTGCTATAAGGCTGTGGCATCAGGGGCAGACAGCGTCTTTGCCGCCCTTTAATACGCCGGAAATTCTCGAAGCGGATTTGTCCGGCCTGTTGCTTGATTGTGCTGCATGGGGTGTGAGCGATCCGGCTGATTTGCAGTTTTTAGATCAGCCACCGCGCGCAGCCCTTAATGAAGCACGTAACCTGCTGATGGAACTGGGAGCATTGGACGGCGATGGTCGGTTGAGCGTAGATGGTCAAGCGATGCGCGAACTGGCTTTGCCTGCGCGCCTTGCGCATATGGTAGCAAAAGCCAAACAACGCGGTGAAGGTTTGTTTGCGGCAGAATTGGCGCTTCTTTTGACTGAGCGCGGCCTTGGTGGCTCCGATATTGATCTGGAAGAACGGTTTCGTAAATTTAAACATGATCGCTCTGACCGCGCCCAACGCGCCAAACAATTGGCTAAACGATTAGGTGGAACGTCAACTGGCGAGACATCGACGATCGGACGCTTATTGCTGGATGCTTATCCTGATCGCCTGGCAAGGGCGCGTGGCGCTGCGGGACAATTTGTGCTGGCCAATGGTCGCGGCGGCGAAGTGGATGGGGTATCATCTTTGTCCAAAGCATCATGGTTGGTGGTGGCCGATTTGACAGGGCGCGCTGAGCGCAGCCGCATATTGGCAGCGGCAGAAACCAGCGAAAGTGAAATCCGGCAGGTTTTAGGCCATAAGATCAAAACCGGCAGACAAGTGCTTTATGATGCAGAAAAAAACAGTCTGCGCGCCCGTGAAGCTACACGTATTGGCCAATTTGCCCTGCAAGAAAAGCAAATGGCTGCTCCTTCCGGTGAAGAGGCGGATTTAGGTGTTGTTGAGGCCGTGCGTCAATATGGATTGCAGATTTTGCCATGGGGCAAAGAGGCTGAAATTTTACGCCACCGTTTAGGCTGGCTTTATCAGGGCTTGGGCGAGCCGTGGCCTGCCATGGATGATGCGTCGCTGATCGACAGGCTGGAAGATTGGTTATTGCCGTTTTTAACCGGCGAAGCACGGCTTGATAAAATACCGCTTCATGTCATCAGCAATGGTTTACGCTCGCTGGTGCCTTATGATTTGCAGCGTAAGATTGATGCACTGGCACCGGTTAGTTTTGAAGTGCCGACAGGCTCTAATATCACGATACGTTATGATGCCGACCAGCCGGTAATTGCTGTGCGGGTGCAGGAATTATTCGGGCTGACAGTGCATCCTGCCATTGCCGATGGTAAAGTGCCGCTGGTGCTGGAACTATTGTCGCCGGGGCATAAGCCAATCCAGATCACCCGCGATTTACCACGTTTTTGGGCGGGATCTTGGGCAGATGTGCGCGCGGATATGCGTGGCCGTTATCCCAAACATGTCTGGCCGGAAGATCCTGCCAATGCTGCGCCGACACGCCGCGCCAAGCCGCGCGGACAATAGGCGGGGACGGAAAACGAAGCGGCAGGACTTACCTTGATTTAAAACTTGCCTTATAGGGTCAACAAAAATTGGTACGGAGTGGTCATGCACACAGATTTTCACAGCCGCGCTTCGAGCCAGTCACGTCGTCCGCGCCTGACCACATTGGTGCGTATCCGCTGGCTGGCCATCGCCGGACAAACCGCGGCAGTGATGTTTGTGGCGCTTTATCTGCGCTTTCCGTTTCCGGTCGGTATTTGTTTTGCGCTGATTGCCCTTTCCGCATGGCTTAATTTGTTTTTGGGTTTCCGTTATCCGGTCAGCCATCGTCTGAACCCGACTGCGGCCAGCATTGTGCTGGGCTTTGATGTGTTGCAACTGGCAGGGCTGTTATATCTGACCGGCGGTTTGCAAAATCCGTTTACGATTTTGATGATCGTGCCGGTGATTATTTCGGCCACATCGCTGCCGACACGCCATACCATCGTGCTTGGGCTATTGGTGACGCTGTGCACGAGCCTTCTCACCTTCTATCACCTCAATTTACCGTGGTATCCGGATACGGTACTGGAATTGCCGTTTCTATTGGTGGCAGGCATTTGGAGCGCGGTGATCTCCACGCTTGGCTTTACAGGCGTTTATGCTTACCGGATTGCAGAAGAAGCGCGCCAGCTTGGCGACGCATTGGCGGCAACCGAGCTGATTTTGCAGCGTGAGCATCATTTGACAGCGCTTGACGGTTTGGCGGCCGCTGCCGCACATGAGCTTGGCACACCTTTGGCAACCATCGCGCTGGTGGTTAAGGAAATGCAGCGTTCGCATTCCAAAGATGAAGGGCTTGTTGACGATATCAGCCTGCTGCAATCACAAACGCAGCGTTGCCGCGAGATTTTGCAGCGCCTGACCAGCCTTTCATCTGAAAATGAAGAGCATATGTCGCGTATGCCGCTTTCGTCACTGATTGAGGAAGTGGTGGCACCGCATCGCCATTTCGGCATTGATCTGGAAGTGGTGTGTCAGGAGGGTGCAAAGCCTGAGCCGGTGGTGCGGCGCAATCCGGGGCTGCTTTACGGCCTTGGCAATCTGATTGAAAATGCGGTGGATTTTGCCCGTGAAAAAGCAATTGTTTCATGGAGCTGGAGTGAAACGGAAGTGCGCGTCATCATTCAGGATGACGGGCAGGGGTTCAAACCGGAAATTCTGGAGCGAATCGGTGAGCCTTACACAACCAGTCGTGAGAGCGGCCATAGTGGCGGTGGTTTGGGATTAGGGCTCTTCATCGCAAAAACGTTACTGGAGCGCTCCGGCGCGCATATAAGTTTCCATAATCGAAGCAATCCGGGGCAGGGCGCGGAAATCCGCGTGGTGTGGTCGCGTGATATTTTGGCCGGAAATGTGAAATAAATACGGTTCGCAAGCATTTTTTTGAATTGCTTATTTGACTTTTTGCCGCAGGGCTACAATAAGGAAACAAAAACCGAGTAGGAAAAACCTGATGGACGAATTGAATCAGGACGACAGTGAAGTAATCGGCATCGATCCTTCTCTTCTTCTGGTCGATGACGACAAACCGTTTTTGCAACGCTTGGCACGCGCCATGGAAAGCCGTGGCTTCGACGTGACAACAGCAGAATCGGTTGAAGAGGGTATTGCAGCTGTGAAGGCCGCTGCACCGGCTTATGCCGTTGTGGACATGCGCTTGGGTGACGGTAATGGTCTCGATATTATCGAGGCGATTCGTGCCAAACGCGCCGATACACGGGCAATTGTTCTCACCGGCTATGGCAATATTGCCACCGCTGTGAATGCAGTGAAACTTGGTGCGATTGATTATCTCTCCAAGCCTGCCGATGCGGATGAGGTTTTTGCTGCTCTGACACGCAAACCGGGTGAAAAAGTGATTCCACCCGAAAACCCGATGTCTGCCGACCGTGTCCGTTGGGAACATATTCAGCGTGTTTATGAAATGTGCGAGCGCAATGTTTCTGAAACAGCGCGTCGTTTGAATATGCATCGCCGTACTTTGCAGCGTATTCTGGCCAAGCGCGCCCCGCGCTAAAGACTGCCGCCAGTGATGATGAAACATGTGAAATCAGTCTGACGGACTGGTTTCACTGATGGTTATCTTAAAAACTCTCAGTTGAATTAAAGAACGACAGGCTGAAATGCTGTTGTCTTTAAAAAATCTATTCCCTCGCAAAGGTTAATAAGTATAGTTAATGAAAGTTTAACTATATTGATTGCACATTGGCGTTAACAAGCAAGGTCGGTTCAAAAGGGGAAGCGGCTTGTTCTTTGGGGGAATTCATGAATTTCAAATCATTGCAAATACCCGTTGCCGTTATTCTGACCGGATTTTTGGGAGCATGTTCCACGAGCGGTTCGCCTTTTCAGGCAAGCGCTTCATATCCGGCGGTTAAAGATGCGGGCTATACGCTGCCTGCTATCCCTAAGGATAAAATTCCTGAGCAATATCGCCGCCAGACAGTGACTTATAAAACGTCACAAAAGCCGGGCTCGATTGTTGTCGATACCAAGGACAAGCATCTTTATTATGTGCTGCCGGACAATAAAGCCGTGCGCTATGGTATTGGGGTGGGGCGTGAGGGCTTTGGCTGGTCAGGCACGGCACGCGTTGCTGCCAAGCGTGAATGGCCGACATGGACACCACCGGCGCCGATGATCAAGCGCCAGCCGGAATTGGCAAAATATCGCAATGGTATGGGCCCGGGCTTGAAAAATCCGCTCGGCGCGCGCGCTCTTTACCTGCACAACAAAAATGGTGATACCGGCTATCGTCTGCATGGCACACCGGAATGGTGGTCAATCGGTAAGGCAATGTCTTCCGGCTGCATTCGTTTGATGAACCAGGACATTATGGATCTTTATGATCGCGTCGATAAAGATGCGCAGGTCACAGTTCTGTAAGCGCGAGCAGTAAAGTTGAAAATAAAAAAAGCCGCATGAGACAAAGTTTCATGCGGCTTTTTGATATTGATAGAACAATCAGATCAGATTGCTTCGACCTGCAAAACTTCCGGCACAAAGTGCTTAAGCAAGTTCTGAATACCGTGCTTCAGGGTAGCGGTTGAAGACGGGCAACCGGCGCAAGCACCCTTCATGTGCAGATATACAACGCCGTTTTCAAAGCCGCGGAAGGTGATGTCGCCGCCGTCCTGCGCAACAGCAGGGCGTACGCGGGTTTCCAGCAATTCTTTGATAGTATCGACAATTTCACTGTCGCCTGCATCAAAAAATTCATCGGCACTGTGGTCGGTGGCCGCAGGAGCGCTGACGCCAGCCATCACAGGCGCGCCGGACATGAAATGCTCCATGATCGTGCCGAGAACCGCAGGTTTCAGATGCTGCCACTCAGCATCATCTTTGGTGACGGTGATGAAGTCATAACCGAAAAATACGCCGGTAATGCCAGGAACCGCAAAGAGTTTGGCAGCAAGCGGAGACGCATCGGCTGCGGTCTCTGCGCTGCGGAAATCTGCAGTGCCCTCAGGCATGACGACTTTGCCCGGGAGAAATTTCAAGGTCGCCGGATTTGGCGTTGTTTCTGTCTGGATGAACATTTCGTTCTCCCGCGTTGGGCAGTTTTCAAGCTTTTTTAAAAGCGCTTAAAGCTGCAGAAAGAGATTATCGGGATATAATGGCCGAAGCACACTATATCATACCTTGGAACTATTCTAATAAACGGGAATGACAAAAGAGGCAAGCCCGATCATGATCAGAACAGTCAGTGAAACATGACAATTTTTATCAATATAGTGTGATCAGGCCACTGCATCAATATCTTCGTCACTTAAATTCGCAGGAATAACAGTGACAGGAATAGGGAAAGATGCGCTTTTACCGGCCAGCATCTGAATGAGGGGGCCGGGGCCTTCTTTGCCTGATGCGGCAGCCAGAACCAGAATCGCAATATCCTGATCTTCTTCAACCAGACTTTGCAATTCTTCAGTGGTTTCACCGGCACGCACAATCAGCTCAGGCTCAAGCCCTTGCTTTTCGCGCACTTGGGTGGCGAGCTTTTCCAGCGCCAAACGGGCACGTTCTTCGGCCTCAGAGCGCATGATCTCACCAACGCCCAGAAAATGCTGGAAATCAGATGTATCAATAACAAACATCAAAACCAGCGCACCGCCGGTGTTTTTAGCGCGTCTTGATGCATAAGCGACAGCACGCCCGCATTCAGGCGTATCATCAATAATGACCAGAAATTTGCGGCGGTGTCCGGCTTCCCGGCTCAATCGTTTTGAAACCATTTGACCAATCTGCCATTTCAGAACATTTGCTGCAAGCGCCATGATGATAAATCAGCATGGCGCCTGACGATTATTGAAGTTGATTATTCAAAAAGCTTAGTTCTGCAACCAGCCGATAATATTGCGAACATCTTTCATTGTCTGTTCGGCAATCACACCGGCACGTTCGCCGCCATCTTTCAGCACGCTGTCGATATAAGCAGGGTCTGCGATTAGTTTCCGCATTTCCTGTGTGATCGGTGACATCTGCGCGACCGTCAAATCAGCAAGTGATGCTTTGAATTCGGAGAACTGCTTGCCGCCGAAATCGCGCAATACATCTTGCTTAGACACACCGGAAAGGGCTGCATAAATGCCGATCAGATTGTCAGCTTCCGGGCGGCCTGTCAGACCATCAAGCTCTGATGGAATAGCATCCGCATCAGTTTTGGCCTTGCGGATTTTTTTGGTGATGGTTTCAGCATCATCAATCAGGTTGATGCGTGACAAATCCGACGGGTCGGATTTCGACATTTTCTTGGTGCCGTCACGCAGCGACATGATACGCATTGCAGGGCCGGAAATCATCGGCTCAGTAAGCGGGAAATAACCGGTCACAGTTTCATCGCCAACTGCCATTTCCACACCAATGCCGAGATCGGCAATGCGGGCGGAATAGTCGTTGTTGAACTTTTGTGCGATGTCGCGTGTCAGTTCCAGATGCTGTTTCTGATCATCGCCCACCGGCACATGGGTGGCACGGTAAAGCAGGATGTCAGCAGCCATCAGGCTCGGATAAGCAAAAAGGCCAAGCGAAGCATTTTCGCGGTCTTTACCGGCTTTATCCTTAAACTGTGTCATGCGGCTCATCCAGCCGATGCGCGCAATACAGTTGAAAACCCAAGCCAGTTCAGCATGCTGAATGACACGGCTCTGGTTGAAAACAATGTTCTTCTTCGGATCAATACCAGCAGCCAGATAGGCGGCGGTGATCTCGCGGGTGGCTTGTGACAGTTCTGCCGGATCCGGTGAAACGGTCAGGGCATGCATATCCACGACGCAATAGACGCACTCATGTTCGTCCTGCAATTCAACCCAGCGCTTGATGGCGCCGAGATAGTTGCCGAGGTGGAGGTTACCGGTTGGCTGTGCACCGGAAAAAATTCGTTCTTTAAAGCCACTCATTTTTGTAATTTCCTCAAGCTGTTGGAAAGCCGGGCGAGTATCGTTTTCATACATTGATGATCAGACATACTCTGACTTGGTTATATTAAGAGCGACGTATGTGGTTTGGACGCATGCGGACGCTCTTCAACACGAGCACTCGTGCCAGAGCGTGAAGAACCAAGCAAGCTATTTTTATATTTATGCAGCTTTTGATTTCTTTCGCATATTGCTGCGAAGCATTGAAAGGCTTGCGCCACCGGTGGCAAAAGCTGCGCCGAAATAGGTAATCATGGCGCAGACAACCAAAAGACCAACGGTTAAAGCCTGCACACCGAAACCCGCACTTTTTTGCAGATAATCAGACAGATAATCTGCGCCGAAATAAAGCATGGCGGCCATGATGGCTGCTGACAAAATAAGGCGCGGTACACGGCTGATCAGCTGTGCATCATAAGCCCAATGGCCGCGATAAATCAGCAGGCTCAAAAGTAAAATGGCATTTGTCCAGCCAGCAACGACTTCTGCGGTGGCAATGCCCCAGACACCCCAGATCGGGAATAAAGTGAGGGCGAGCGATACATTGATCACAACTGCAATACCGGCAAAAATCATCGGTGTGCGGGTATCTTCACGGGCAAAAAAGCCGGGCAAAAAGGCTTTGATCAACACAAAGGCCGGCAAGCCAACGCCGTAAATGGCGAGAATATGAGCAACAATAAGTGTGGAGTCAGCACTGAATTGTCCGCGTTCAAACAGCAGGCGCACGATTGGTGTGGCAAAAACCAGCAAAGCAGCAGCCGCTGGCAGGGTTAAAAACAGCGTGAATTCAACCGAGCGGTTTTGTAAGTTTCCTGCTTCCTTGTCATTGCCGCTTTGTAAAGCGCGCGACAATTCGGGCAGTAAAACAGTGGCAACCGCAATCCCCACCACGCCAAGCGGCAATTGTGAGATACGGTCGGCATAAACCAAAGACGAAACCGCGCCATCTTGCGACGAGGCAATATTGGTGTTGATTAAAAGGTTAATCTGCGTGATGCCGCCGGTGATAGCAGCAGGCAGAGCCAGCACCAACAGGCGGCGCACATTGGGGGTGAGTTTTGGAAAGCGGAAGCCGATTTTAATGCCTGCATTGCGCACTGCGCCCCAGACGATTGCCAGCTGAACCAAACCAGCTGCCATCACGCCCCATGAAAGACCAAGGCCGATATCAAGCGCATCATAACCCTGCCACCATGCCCAGACCAGCACGGCAATGAGGATGATGTTGAGGAAAACCGGTGCAATGGCGGCGGCAAAAAAGCGATGCAAAGTGTTGAGCATCCCGCCCATCATCGCCGCCAGCGACATACAGGCCAGATAAGGAAACATGATAACTGCCAGACGTACTGTATGCTCATATTTGACCGGATCATCAACAAAGCCCGGTGCGATGACGGTGCGCACCAAAAACGGCATGGAAAGCTCCATGGCGATGGTCAGCACCAGCAAAATCGTGAACAGAACGCCAAAAACTTCTTCGGAAAATTTACGAGCGCCTTCCATGCCGTTTTTTTCAATCTCTTTGGAAAAGAGCGGCACGAAGGCGGTGTTAAGCGCACCTTCGGCAAAAAGACGACGGAAGGTGTTGGGAAACCGAAAGGCGGCATTAAACGCATCCGCAACAGGGCCGGTACCGAGCGCTGCGGCCATCATCATTTCACGGGTGAAGCCGAAAATACGGCTCATCAAAGTGCCCGAGGCGACGGTCGCGAATTTTTTAACCAAGCTCATAGGATCAATGCCTGTCAGTTACCCGTTTGTGCGGTTGTTTTGGCCGCTGTCTCGTCATTCAAAAGGGTGAGAAGTTTGCGTTTAATATTATTTTGTTTGGTCGTTGAAGCGATTTTTTCGCCGCTTAAATCTGTCACATAAAATGTATCAACAACCTTTTCACCGTAGGTGGTGATATGGGCGGATGCAATATTGAGTGACAGATCGGAAATCACACCGGTTAATTCCCATAACAGGCCGGGGCGGTCGAGCCCTTTTACTTCCAAAACAGTAAATTTATTCGAAAGACTGTTATTGATCACCACGCGCGGCTCAATACGGAATGTTTTGGGCGTGCGCTTTGGCTTGATTTTCTTTGCCATCACATCAGGCAGATGGGCAATGCCCGCCAATGCGTCCTCAATCAGCTGGCCAACGCGCTCGGCGCGGCGGCGTTCATCTTCATCAAGCTCAAAAGCGCGGCTGATCAAAATCGTGTCCAAAGCGCGCTCATCACGGGTGGTGAAAATCTGCGCATCAACGATATTCGCACCTGCTGCCGCACAGGCACCGGTGATGACGGTGAGAAGGCGGGGCGAGTCCGGTGCTAAAACCGTGATTTCAGTGACGGCTTCAAAGCGATGCGGTTGTGCAAGCGTTGCAACAGTGCGCTTTTGTGTGTCGGCCTGTCTGATAAAATTGGCATGCCGGATCTGATCTTCCAAAGGCACAGTCAGCAAATAATTGGTATAAAGAAGCGGAATATAGGCGTTGACGGCCTCTTCCGGCCAGTTTTCCAAACTTTGTGCAAGCAATTGTCGGGCTTTTTCGCCGCGCTCGGTGCGTGAGGCCTCGGAAAAACCACCGGTTAAAACCAGCTCGGTCTCATAATAGAGGGTGCGCAGCAATTGGCCTTTCCAGCCGTTCCAGACACCGGGGCCAACGGCTTTAATGTCGCAAACAGTGAGGATAAGCAGAAGCTTCAGACGGTCTTTGGTTTGCACAATGTCTGCAAAATCCTGAATGGTTTTGCGGTCGTTGAGATCACGCGACTGGGCAATTTTACTCATGGTCAGATGTTGTTCGATCAACCATGCAACCGTATCTGTTTCGGAAGCCGTCAAGCCAAAGCGCGGACAAAGCTTGCGGGCAATGCGTGCTCCGGCCACTGAGTGTGCCTCGGGGCGGCCTTTAGCGATATCATGTAAGAAAAGCGCGACATAAAGAATATTGCGCGCGGTTTTCAGTGATGCCATCAGCTCGTTGGAAAGCGGGTGTTCTTCCTCCAAAGTGCCGTGTTCGATTTCCGACAATACTTTGATGGAGCGTAAGAGATGCTCATCCACCGTATAATGGTGATACATGTTGAACTGCATCATCGCGACGATACGGCCAAAATCAGGAATGAATTTGCCCAGCACGCCGGTTTCGTTCATGCGGCGTAAAATCAATGCCGGATCACGCGGGGAAGTGACTATTTCCAGAAATAATTTGTTGGCTTCCGGATTTTCACGCAAATCGGTTTTGATGAGCTTTAATGAACGCGAAACCTGCTGCATGGCGACAGGATGCAGTGCCAGCCCATGTTTATCGGCCAGATGAAACAGGCGGATGATATTGACCGGATTTTCCTGAAAAACCGTATCACGGGCAATATTGATACGGTGGTTTTCATCGACAAAATCACTGCCGCGGCTGAGCTTGCGCTTATGCGGTTCGCTGCTGATATAAATCTGGTTATAGCCGGGCACATTTTTCACTTGCTGCTCTTCCAAAGCAGCACAGATGATGCGGGTTAAATCACCGACATCTTTGGCTACCAAAAAATAGTGCTTCATGAAGCGCTCAACAGCATTTTGCCCCGGATGCGCGGTATAGCCAAGCCGTTCGGCAATGTCGGGTTGCAACTCGAAAGACAGGCGCTCAGTGGCGCGGTTGGTGAGAAAATGCATATGACAGCGCACTGCCCAAAGAAAATCTTTGGCTTTGTTAAACAAGCGATGTTCGGCACGCGATAAAACACCAAGCTTGACCAGCCCCTCGCTGCTGCGGATGCCGTAGAAATAACGCGCAATCCAGAAGAGGGTTTGCAGGTCGCGCTGTCCGCCTTTGCTTTCCTTGACATTGGGCTCGACGAGGTAGCGCGTGACGCCGGATTTTTGGTGGCGCAGATCACGCTCATGCAGCTTGGCGGCAATAAATTCAGGGCCTGTTCCGGCCACAACTTCGTTTTCAAAACGGCTTTGCAACTGCTCAAAAAGAGAGAGATCACCAATCAATAAGCGATTTTCCAGCACCGAAGTGCGGATGGTCATATCTTCCAGCGACAGCCGGATTGTATCATCAATATTGCGGGTGGCGTGGCCAACTTTCAGTTTCATATCCCACAGCATATAGAGGATATATTCCACCACCTGCTCGCCCCAAGGCGTCTGTTTATAGGGGAGCAAAAATAATAAATCGATGTCGGAGCCGGGTGCTAAACCACCGCGGCCATAGCCACCCACCGCGACAATAGCCATGGTTTCCGCCATGGACGGATTATTGACCGGATAGATGCGGGTGGTGACAAAATTATAAAGCGCATGGATGAGGACATCCATCAAATGGGAAATACGTCTGGCGCATAAAGTGCCGCCGCCATCTTGGGCGAGCATTTTTTCAGCCGCTTCTAAGCCTTGCTGGCGCGTTTCTTTCAGCAGACATAAAATATCACGGCGTAATTCGTGGGCAGGAAGTTGGCTTTCAGCCAGCAGATTGAATTTTGCAATAAAGGCTTCTTCGTCAATCGTCTGGAGTATTTTCAAGAGACTGCCTCATATTGCACATCAATAAAGAATCTTAAACGCCGGCTCCACGATGTGAGGCCGGCGTTTAATCTAATCGATGCTTTGCTTAGTTGGAAGCATTATAGGCAGTGATTGCTGCCATATTGACGATGTCGGTATCTTTCGCACCGAGACTGACAATCTGGGCAGGCTTATCAAGGCCAACCAAGAGAGGGCCAATCACCGTTGCGCCGCCCAGTTCTTGCAGCATATCGGCTGCAATGGTTGCTGAGTGATGATCTGGTGTGATCAGCACATTGGCAGGGCCGGAAAGGCGGATGAACGGATATTGCGCCATCAGCTTGCCGTTGAGCGCTACTTCTGCACTCATTTCGCCATCAAATTCGAAGTCCACATGGCGTTTTTCCAAAATGCGGACAGCTTCCTGAATGGTTGCCGAACGTTCGCCGCCCATATGGCCGAAGGTGGAATAAGCGGTAAGAGCAACGCGCGGGGTGTAGCCCATGCGACGTGCCATACCGGCTGCTTCGACAGCAATATCAGCCAGTTCTTCGGCAGATGGTGATTCATGAACGGCTGTATCTGCGATAAAGACAGTGCGGTCGCGGCAGATGGCGATAGAAACACCAACCACGCGGTGGCCTGGCTTGCTGTCGATCACGCGGCGCACATCTTCAAGGCCGGTGGCGTAATTACGGGTGATACCGGTGACCATGCCGTCCGCATCACCAAGGGCAACCATGCAGGCTGCAAAATGGTTGCGGTCATTGTTGATCAGGCGGTGGCAATCACGGAACAAGAAGCCCTGACGCTGCAACTTTTGATAAAGATAATCAGCATAAGCCGTGTTGCGGCTGGAAAGACGCGCATTGATGATTTCAATGTTCGGCTTACCCAGATCAACACCGGCGGCTTCTGCGGTCGCGCGGATACGGTCTTCACGGCCAACCAGAATGGCAGTGCCAAGCTCTTGATTAACGAAGGAAACAGCAGCACGCATGACCTGCTCTTCTTCACCTTCGGCAAAAACAATGCGCTTTGGCTTGCTGCGCACGCGCTCATAAATGCCACGCAATGTCGATGCAATCGGATCACGACGCGCTGACAATTCGCGTGAATAGGCATCAAGATCGGTGATTGCACGACCGGCAACACCGGTATCCATCGCAGCTTTGGCAACAGCCACTGAAACAGAAGCCAGCAAACGCGGATCAAACGGCACCGGAATGATATAATTGCGGCCAAAGCGCGGGCGGTTGCCCTGATAGGCGGCCACAACATCATCCGGCACATCTTCACGGGCAAGCAGTGCCAGTGCATTTGCGGCAGCGATTTTCATTTCTTCGTTGATGGTGGTTGCACGCACATCCAGCGCACCGCGGAAGATATAAGGGAAGCCCAGCACGTTGTTGACCTGATTTGGATAATCAGAACGACCGGTTGCAACAATTGCATCATCGCGAATTTTCGCAACATCTTCAGGGGTGACTTCCGGATCAGGGTTTGCCATGGCAAAAATGATCGGGTTGGCAGCCATTGAGGCAACCATTTCATCGGTTAGTGCGCCCTTGGCCGAAAGGCCGAAGAAAACGTCTGCGCCATCCATGGCATCGGCCAGTGTGCGCTTGTCGGTTTTGACGGCATGGGCTGATTTCCACTGGTTCATGCCTTCTTCACGCCCCTGATAAACAACACCCTTGGTGTCGCAAAGGATGACGTTTTCAGAGGCAAAGCCCATGGCTTTGATCAGTTCGATACAGGCGATACCGGCAGAGCCTGCACCATTACAGACAAGCTTGGTTTTTTTCATATCGCGGCCGGTCAGATGCAGCGCATTGATGAGACCGGCAGCTGAAATAATTGCGGTGCCGTGCTGGTCATCATGGAACACCGGAATGTCCATCATTTCGCGCAGGCGCTGCTCGATAATGAAACAATCCGGCGCTTTGATATCTTCCAGATTGATGCCGCCGAAAGACGGGCCCAAATAGCGCACAGCATTGATGAAAGCGTCAATGTCGGTGGTGTCAACTTCCAGATCAATGGAATCAACATCAGCAAAGCGTTTGAACAGGACTGACTTACCTTCCATCACCGGCTTGGAAGCCAGCGCACCAAGGTTGCCAAGACCCAAAATAGCTGTACCATTGGAAATAACGGCAACGAGATTGCCTTTGGCGGTGTAATCGTAAGCACTGGCCGGATTTTCAGCAATGGCTTTTACCGGAACAGCAACGCCCGGAGAATAAGCCAGTGACAGGTCACGCTGGGTGGTCATAGGCTTGGTCGGAACGATTTCTAACTTACCGGGGCGCCCCATCGAATGGAAATCGAGCGCTTCTTTATCACTGGCAGCCTGTGCGGCAGTCGGGGTTTTGTTATTGTTTTTTTCTGAGGCTGACATGTCAACTCCGGTTATCATCTGTGGAGAATTCTAGGTATTCTGTGTTGGGTGGTGCGTAAATATCATTTCGGGAATAGATATTGTGATGAAATTTATAGTTTACGCAAGATTCAATGTTTTTGAGTGGTTTATGCGTAACAAAATTGTGTTTTATGGAAGGCGGAGCTGAAGATTGACGAACCAACCAGAGATTATCAACGATATTTCCGCTTCATCCACTGAAACTGAAGTCCAGCATGAGGCGCCGGTGCGACTCACGCCGATGATGGAGCAATATATCGAGATTAAAGCTGCGAATGTTGATTCGCTACTTTTTTACCGGATGGGCGATTTCTACGAGCTGTTTTTCCAAGATGCAGTCGAAGCGTCCAAAGCGCTAGGCATTACGTTGACCAAGCGTGGCAAACATCTGGGCGATGAAATCCCGATGTGCGGTGTGCCGTTTCATGCTGCTGATGATTATTTGCAAAAGCTGATCGCCAAAGGCTACCGCGTCGCTGTTTGCGAACAGGTGGAAGATCCGGCAGAGGCGAAAAAACGCGGCTCCAAATCTGTGGTCAAGCGCGATGTGGTGCGCCTTGTGACACCGGGCACTTTGACAGAAGAAAAGCTGCTTGATCCTTCAGAGGCCAACTTCCTGATGACCTTAGGCCGCGTTAAAGGCGAAGCTGACAATGTGCTGGCGCTGGCATGGATTGATATTTCCACCGGCACATTCCGTGTGACGGAAAGTTCGCCGGAGCGGATGTTTGCCGATATTATGCGCGTTGATCCGCGCGAGCTGATTGTAGCGGAGCCGGTTTTTCATGATCCGGAACTGCGCCCTGTCTTTGATCAGATCGGGCGCTCAGTTATTCCGCAACCAGCAATTTTGTTTGATAGTGCCGCTGCACAATCACGCATCCAGCGTTATTATGATGTAGCGACACTGGATGGTTTCGGCCAGTTTTCGCGCTCCGAATTGTCGGCGATTTCCGGCGCAATTGCCTATATCGAGAAAACGCAGATTTCCGAACGTCCGCCATTGATGCGACCGGAGCGCGAGCAGGAAGGCTCAACCCTTTTCATTGATCCGGCAACGCGTGCTAATCTGGAAATGGTGCGCACCCTTTCCGGTCAACGGGATGGCAGTTTGCTCAAAGCAATCGACCGCACCATAACAGGTGGTGGCAGCCGTTTGCTGGCCGAGCGGTTAACCGCTCCGTTAACCTCTTCGCAGGCCATTCATGCGCGCCTTGATGCGGTATCTTATTTTCTCAATGAGCCGGTTTTAAGCGATGCCTTGCGCCTTGAGCTGAAAGGTGTGCCGGATATGCCTCGTGCTTTATCTCGTCTGGCAGTCGGGCGTGGTGGCCCGCGCGATATGGGCGCTCTTCAGCGTGGTTTTGAGGCCGCGCGTGCTATTTGCGATGTGCTCAGAGATAAGGATTTGCCGGCAGAGTTAAAAACAGCGCTGCATGCACTTGGCAATATACCGCAGACACTGCGTGATCATCTGGACAATGCTTTGGCGGATGAACTGCCGCTTTTGAAGCGTGACGGCGGTTTTGTGCGGGCAAATTATCATGCGGAGCTTGATGAAATGCGCGGTCTTCGTGACCAGTCACGTCGTGTGATCGCCGGATTGCAGCAAAATTATATTGATGAAACCGGCATTAAAACGCTCAAAATCAAGCATAATAATGTGCTTGGTTATTTCATCGAAGTCACCGCCAATAATGCTGGTGTGATGACTGACAGTGATGAAGCAAAGGCACGCTTCATCCACCGTCAGACGATGGCCAATGCCATGCGTTTTACCACCACAGAACTGGCGGAACTGGAAACAAAAATTGCCAATGCCGCGGATCGCGCTCTTTCTATTGAAACAGCAATTTTTGATAATCTGACAGCAGAGATTGTCATTTTTGCCGATGCAATTCGTGCAGCTGCTGCGGCTCTTTCGGTCTATGATGTGTCAGTTGCTCTGGCGGTGCTGGCTGATGAACAAGGATATTGTCGTCCAGTTGTTGATGACAGTCTGGCTTTCAACATTGTCGGTGGTCGTCATCCGGTGGTGGAGCAGGCATTGCGTCGTCAGGCTGCTAATCCGTTTGTGGCTAATGATTGTAATTTGTCACCGCAAAATAATGACAAAAATGGTGCGATCTGGTTGCTGACCGGCCCGAACATGGGCGGTAAATCGACCTTCCTGCGCCAGAATGCACTGATTGCGATGATGGCGCAGATGGGTTCTTTTGTGCCTGCCGGTTCAGCGCATATCGGTATTGTCGACCGCTTGTTCTCGCGTGTCGGTGCTTCTGATGATCTGGCGCGTGGCCGCTCAACTTTTATGGTGGAGATGGTGGAAACTGCCGCCATTCTCAATCAGGCAGGCGAACGCGCACTGGTGATTTTGGATGAGATCGGACGCGGTACGGCAACATTTGACGGGCTTTCGATTGCTTGGGCAGCAGTTGAATATCTGCATGAGAAAAACCGTTGCCGTTCGCTTTTTGCCACTCACTTCCATGAAATGACGGCCTTGTCAGAAAAGCTGAAGCGCTTGTCCAATGTCACCATGCGGGTGAAGGAATGGGACAATGATGTCGTGTTCCTGCATGAGGTGGCGCAAGGGGCGGCTGACCGCTCTTATGGCGTGCAGGTGGCGCGTTTGGCGGGCTTGCCGGAGGCAGTGGTCAACCGTGCGCGTGATGTGCTGAAACAGTTGGAAGAAGGCGAAACATCCGGCAAGGCCAATAAGCTGATTGATGATTTGCCGCTCTTCTCGGTGGTGCTGAAGCAGGAAACACCAAAGGCTCAAGTGCAGGTCAATGAATTGCAACAGGCACTGGATGCAATCCGCCCGGATGATTTGAGCCCGCGTGAAGCCTTGGAAGCGCTTTATCGTTTGAAAGAAATTTCGATTGCCAAGTAATGCAGTTAAGTCATGAAAAAGGGCTGCCAGAATAATCGGGCAGCCCTTTTTATGGATGGCACGTTTAACGGCGCTTTTGCAGCCCAGTTTCACGTTTTATTAAATGAAACGGTCAGCTTCCGCGCCATAGTAACTAATATAACGGCTGGCGATGCGTGAGACCGGCAGGATGATAAATACATCCGTAGTGCCGAAGGATTCGTCAGCCACTGCACCATCACCGATCATTGCACCAAGGCGCAAATAGCCTTTAATCAGCGGCGGCATGGAGAACAGAGCAAGCTTCATGTTCACGCCTTCGGCTGGCATCAGATCCATCGCATGATAGTGTTCAGGCAGTGCGCGTACATCCCATTCCGCATCAGCACGGGCATTTTGATGCAGGAATGACAGGCACAAAGCATGTGCCATTGGCACCGCACCTTGGAATGAGGCGCAGCCCATCATCACATCGATGGAATGACGGCGGCAATAAGCCCAGATACCCTGCCATAACAGTTCGACAGTGCGTTTGGAGCGATATTCCGGTCTGACGCAGGAGCGGCCAAGCTCCAGAAAATTCATGTCCGGCTTCGACAGGGTCAGGCGCTGCACATCATATTCGCTGGCGGAATAAAAGCCGTGCGCTTTATTGGCCTGATCGGTACGCATCAGACGATAGGTGCCAACAATCTGTTTGTGCTGAGGGCCGGGAAGGGCAGTGTCATAAACGAGCAAATGATCACAAACCGGATCAAAACGGTCGGCATCGCGTTGTTCAATCGCTTGGAGGCTGTCTTTTTTAGCGCCCATTTCATCGAAGAAAACACGGAAGCGCAGCTCTTGTGCAGCTTCGATTTCTTCAGGCGTGGTTGCAATCCGGACTTCCAATGTCCCCATACGTCCGAGCAATGAAGTATTGTCGGTGTTGGTGTCTGGTGTCACATCTGCGCTGTTTAATGTTGTCATGGCATTATTATCGACTATTTGCGTAGTCTTTCCAAGCTCTGGCGCCATCCTGCTTTGCTCCCGATGTGTTTATTCACTCTTTTCCAGAGCAATTCAAAGCGGTTTGGCTGTCTCTATAAAATCAGACAGCTTTTACCACATATCCTATGCAAGGTATCGATAATTTAATTAAGCGATAATGGTGACAGTTGAATGTCATTTCTTTGCGGCTTTTTCTTGTTTCCAGCTGAGATACTCCTGCAGCAGGATAAGACCGGCTCCGATGGTGATGAAAACATCGGCCAGATTGAAAATGGCGAATGACCAGTTTGGCAGGTGAAACAACACGTAATCAACCACATGCCCAAGCATGGAGCGGTCGATCAGATTGCCGATGGCGCCGCCAATAATCAGCGCAAAGCCAACGCGTGCGAAAACACGGTTTTGAGCTGTTGTCCACCATAAATAGATGACGAAGCATACGACAGCCAAGGTAAAGGCAACGAGTGCTTTGTCATGAAGTCCCGATAAAAGCGAAAAAGCAATACCGGTATTATGGGTGCGATAGAGCGCCAGAAACGGCAAAATGTCGATCTGTTCGCCATATTCCATCGTGTCTTCTACGCGTAGTTTCACCATCTGATCAACGAAGATGGCTGCAACGATGATTAGAATAGTGGGCAAAGAAGCTCTGAGCTTGCTCATCAGGCAGGTCTTTCGTCTAAAATCAGCGCTTCGCGGCGCACTTCATAAAGCATGACTGCGGTGGCAATGGCGAGATTGAGCGAATCGGCACGACCGGCTTGCGGAATACGGGCAAGCTTGTCACAGGTTTCAGCCAGCGTATCCGGCAAGCCCTGCTGCTCATTACCCATCATCAAAATGACCGGCTTTTTCGCATAATCAATGGTGCGGTAATCAACCGAACCCTTCAAATGCGTGCCGACAATCATGCCGGAAAAACCCTTGCGCCATTGTAGAAAATCCGCTTCGCTTGCACGATAAAGCGGCAATGCGAAAACTGAACCCATGGTGGCGCGTACGGTTTCAAGCGAATAAGGATCGGTGGTGTCGCCGATGAGGATCACACCTTTGGCGCCCACTGCATCCGCGGTGCGGATAACAGTGCCGAGATTGCCCGGATCACGCACACGGTCGAGTGCGATATAGGTATCATTGCCGGATGGCTTTAAGTTTTTGAGCGATTGATATTGCTGCTCAAAAACGCCGACAACCATTTGCGGGTTATCGCGCCGCGTAATGCCGGCCATTACTTTTTCGCTGACTTCCAAAACTAAACCGCCGGAGGCAACGGTGCGCGCTGCTGCCTGTTCGGCCAGCTTGTTGCCTTTGCCGGATTTGGCAAAAACCAGCACTTTGATTTTCCAGTTGAGATCAAGTGCATCAATGACGAGTTTTAAGCCTTCGGCCATAAACACGCCTTGCTGGTCGCGGAATTTCTTCATCGCCAGCGAGCGCAAATCCTTTACAATCGGATTGGCCAGACTGGTGACTTCTTTCACCTGTCCGTTGCGCGGGGTTGAAGAACGGTTGGAAGCGGAAAAATCATATTCCTGGCTCATTGTTGAACCCATCTGCTGAAGAGAGAAGTGGAAAGCGCACGATTGGCTGAGCGCTCACGCAAAATTAATTCGCCTGATTCAATCACACCGCCAAGGCCGGTGAAGCGGTCGCACATCAAAGCATGAATAGCAAAGAAAGAGGCACGGATTGAATAGGCGGTTAAAATAACAGCCAGCGCATCTTTAGTGGTGATGGAACGGCACAGATCAACCATGGCGGGCAGATGATCAAACAACTGCCAGACTTCGCCATTCGGCCCGCGCCCATAGGCTGGCGGATCCAGCAGGATAATATCATAATGGCTGCCGCGGCGTTCTTCACGGGCGACGAATTTCATCGCATCATCGCAAATCCAGCGGATTGGCTTATCTTGTAAACCAGCCATTTCCTGATTTTCTTTTGCCCAATTGATTGCTTTTTTGGAAGCATCCACATGGGTGACTTCCGCGCCTGCCTGTGCAGCAATCAGTGATGCAACGCCGGTATAGCCAAAGAGGTTGAGCACACGGACGGTGTGGCCTTTGGAGGTTTCGCGGCGAATAAGTTCAGCCATATAAGACCAATGTGCGGCCTGTTCAGGGAACACACCGACATGGCGGAAGGATGTGAAACGGCCATGAAATTCAATGCCGTCATGCTTCATCGGCCATGTTTCGCCAAGCGGCTTTTTAGGGAAAGCCCAGCGCCCCATGCCTTCTTCATCGGTGTTACCGGTGAAAACAGCGTCTGCTTTGTCCCACTCCGATTTATCCCATGCAGGCAGCCAAATGGCCTGACCTTCAGGGCGGATGATGCGGTATGAGCCATATTGCTCCAGCTTCAAACCATTGCCGCTGTCGAGCAGGGCATAATCATCGCTCGGCAAAGTTTCTAAGATAACGGCGCTGCGCTCATCCGGTTTTTTGCCTGTACGAGGGCTTAAAATGCGGGCTGGCTGATCATGTTTGTCTTGTGTGCGTTCTTTAGCGCGGGTATTTTCCGGCGCTTCGCTAAACTTATCAGCTGATTTTTCGGCTGTTTTGGCAAATTGCGGGCGCGGTTTTTTAAAGCCTGCCGGCTTTGGTGATCGCTCCGCATTGGGGGCAAAATGATCTGCCCGTTCGTTTTTGGTGCGCGTTTTCTGTCCGGCCGGACGTTTGTTTTTTGGTTTGGTTGCCTTCACCGGACTAACTCCACAAAGCTCTTTTACTGTCTCGTAGGATAAAGTGCTGGCAGGTGAAAGAGAAAAACTGAAATTAAGGCGTGGTTCGCACCATAAATGTGAAAAATAATGCGGCTATTTTATAAATAGCTGTCATTGCCCAGCAGGTTTTGCTGATTTTGCCGTTTGATATGGGCAATTTCCAGCTTTTGGATTTTCACTTGTTTACGGTGTTTTCCTTGCGCCAGCCAGGTAATTGCACCACCCAATACCAGCCCCACCAGCAAGGTTGCAAACAACCAGACAAAAAGCGGAGCAGTATAGGACAATGCCGGATTGCCCGGATTAAACGGATCGAAGGTCACTGTTACGCTCATACGATTGGCAACAGATAAAGCGATCAGAATAACAGCCAGAGGCACCAGAATAATTAGGGTTACCAGGCGGCGCGTCGGAATTTTTTTCATAAAAATCTCAGTCGATGTCGTTTAACCGGTCACGCAGTTCTTTGCCGGTTTTGAAAAATGGCACCCATTTTTCTTCAACACTCACAGATTCACCGGTGCGCGGGTTGCGGCCGCTTCTGGCAGGTCTGTTTTTAACGGAAAACGCACCAAAGCCGCGCAGCTCCACACGATTGCCTTCTGCAAGAGCATTCGTGATTTCATCAAAAACCGCACCGACGATGTTTTCAACGTCGCGCTGGAAAAGATGCGGGTTTCGGCTGGCAATGATCTGAACGAGTTCGGATTTGATCAAGCTATTCATCCCTCTTTTTGCTGCGCATCAGGCTTTGATAAAAACCCGATTATGGTTTTACATTACTTATGTTCAACAGTATCAGTAACTTGCATCACAGAAAGCAACCCGTCAAGGAAGATACGTTCACTGACACTGTCACCGATAAAATGACGGCTTTCATCCGGCAGGCCGAGAAGGCGCACAGCGCCGCGTACAACAAGATCTTTCATTGATAAGAGCGGTTCAACCTTTTCAGGTTTCCACTCAACGACCGGCAAATCAGGCGAAAGCCCTTTACTCAAAAGCCATTCACGGGCTTCTGTTTCCCCGCCCAGACCATCGATCAGCTTTTTCTCCAAAGCCTGACGGCCGGTGAAGATAGAGCCATCGGCCAATGCCAGTGTTTGTTCGCGGGTGAAAGAGCGGCGGGTTTCAACAAGGCCGACAAACCAGTCATAAGAATCCATAATCATATTACGGATCATGGCTTTGGTTTCTTCGCTGGCCGGATTGAAATAGTTCGGCTCTGCTTTCATCGGTGATGATTTGACCGCTTCCATTTTGACGCCGATCTTGTTCATCAGTTCGGAAATGTCAGGATATTGGAACAGCACCCCGATAGAGCCAACGATGGAAGACTGATGCGCGACGATATGGTCGGATGCAACCGCAATCATATAACCGGCAGAGGCTGCCAGATTGCCGACACTGGTTACAACCGGTTTTTTCTCGGCCACTTTACGGATCGCGTTGAAAATGGTTTCGCCGCCAACAGTGGTGCCGCCCGGAGAATCGACGATGACGATCAGGCCTTTAACCGCGTCATTTTTGGCGATGAGTTCCAGTCTTTTCAGTAGTTCTTCATTTTGCGCGATGGTGCCTTCGATGCGCACTTTTGCAATATGCGGTGTGTTCAAACCGGAAAAAGTCGCAGTTTGCGTGGTGGCTATCGCAATCAGAGCCAGTGCCAGCACAATTAAAAATGCACTGCGCCAGAAGGTGAGTTTGCGTCTGATACGACGTCTGTCGATCATGGCGTCGGCAGTCTGGGTCATGGTAGCCTTTTTATGTTTTTCTAAAATATTGATAGAAATCTTGCGGCAGATTATCGCGTCATTACGTTTTAATCTATCTTTTTTACCGCGAATTTAGCTTTATAGTTGTATATGGCCTTGTCTCAGGTCGGTTTGTACCCCAAATAAACCACATTGAAATGAAATTTGCGAGAATTCTGGCGAGAGCCGGATTAGCAGCCGTGTCGGGCAATCGGGCTCGGCCGGATTATTAGTGTTGGATAGTCTTTTGTCTGTGAACGAACATAGCAATGCTCTTTATGCTGAACATGCAGCGGACGCGAACACGCGTTCGGGCATGAATTTTGGCGCGAGCGAAAAAGCTGTATCGGTGTTTCAGGCGGCGCAGCGTCATTCCACGCGCGTAAGGTTTTGGAAAATCGGCTTGCCTATTGCAGCCGTTGTAGTTGGCGCTGTTTTCAGCTGGTTTACATTTTTGGCAACACCTGCCTCTACCGTCAAAGTCAATCTGGGTGACGGATTGGAAAACGGCAAATTGGTGATGGCCAATCCGAATTTGAATGGTTTTACCAAAGAAAACCGCCCTTATAATTTGACTGCGACCAAAGCGACGCAGGATATTAAAAATGAAGGCGTCATCACTTTGGAAGGTATTAGTGCGAAATTGCCGGTGGGTGCTGAAAATCAGGCCATCATCAATGCGCAAAACGGTATTTACGATAATGTGAACGGTCGCATGAAACTGGTTGGTGATTTTACGGTCACGACAACCGATGGATTGATTGCCAAAATGAGTTCGGCTGATGTGAATATTGCCACTGGTCAGATTATGACTGACAGTCCGGTGGATATTCAGAGCGGCTCAACCCATATTCAGGCAAATAAAATGCAGGTTCAGTCGAGCGGCGATGTGGTGGTTTTTGAAGATGAAGTTCATCTGACCATTGTCGCGCCTGAAGGTGAAAAATAATCTTTCTTGGCTGGGCGTGTTTTCGGATGCGGCCAGCTTTTGAAACTTATCAAAGCTTTTATATAAAGTGGCATCAAGCCACAGTGTATTTTAATCAAGCGTGCGATATGGCTGCAATTTGATGCTTCGCATTGTGTAGCGTAGCTTTAGTCTATATTAAAACTTTAATGTTTGTTATGAATTTATTCGTTACATGCTTTACGGTTGTACGATTCAGGGGATCAGATTATGCGCGCAAAATGCGTTGAAATGAAACAAAGCGCAGCTCGCTTCGCGCGCGGCAAGGCAAATGTCTGGCTTGCAGCAGCTGGCCTGGGGCTGGCTTTGAGCATGTCTCCGTTGAGTGCTTCTGCACAAACCGAACAAGTGCCTTTTGGCAGCCTTAACCTTTCTAACGGTAAAGAGCCGGTTAAAATCGACGCAGATCGCTTGGAAATGCGCGATAAAGAAGGCGTTGCGATTTTCATCGGCAATGTGTCTGTCGTACAGGGCGAAACCGTTTTGCGTGCCGGCAAAATGACCGTTCACTATAATAAGGGTGGCGATAAGTCCGACGCAGCTCCGCAGGGGGCAGCCGGCCTATCTGCATCCGGCATTGATCGTCTGGAAGTCAGCGAAAAAGTTTATCTGAAATCAGGCCCTCAGGTCGCAACCGGTGATACCGGTGTTTACAATGCCAAAAACCAGCTGATGGTTTTGCAGGGTAAAAAAGTTGTGCTGACCGATGGTGATAATGTGGCTACAGGCTGCAAAATGACTGCCCATATGGATACTGGCAAAGCCTTTCTCGAGGCTTGCCCGGGTGCCAAAAAGGGTCGTGTTTCCATTATTATGTCGCCTAAATCCGAAGATGGCGGCGCGGCCGCAAACAGACGATAAGCTACAGGGGTTTACGTGGCATCTTTTACTCCTGAGCAAGACCAGAAAACTGCATCTGCAGGACAAAGCACGCATGACCATATGGCGCATGATGACTTTGGCTTGAGTGAACGACGCGGTGATCTGAACAATACACTTGTCGCGCGTGGACTGACTAAAAGCTATAATGGCCGTCAGGTTGTTAATGGCGTGTCTTTTGGTGTGCGCGCTGGTGAAGCGGTTGGTATTCTGGGGCCAAACGGTGCCGGTAAAACCACCTGTTTTTATATGGTGACAGGTTTGGTGCCCGTTGATAGCGGCACCATCGAGATCAATGGTTTCGATGTCACATCCATGCCGATGTATCGCCGCTCGCGCTTAGGCATTGGTTATCTGCCACAGGAAGCATCGATTTTCCGCGGTCTTTCAGTGGAAAATAACATCAAAGCAGTTTTGGAAGTGGTTGAAAAAGACCGCAAGAAACGTGCTTTCGAGCTGGATGCACTGCTGGAAGAATTTCATATTTCGCATTTGCGTAAAGCGCCTGCGATTGCTTTGTCGGGTGGTGAACGTCGCCGTCTTGAAATTGCGCGTGCACTTGCATCACGTCCGAATTTCATGCTGCTTGACGAGCCATTTGCCGGTGTTGACCCGATTGCAGTGTCCGACATTCAGCAATTGGTGCGCCATCTCACCAGCCGCGGCATTGGTGTGCTGATTACTGACCACAATGTGCGTGAAACGCTGGGGCTGATTGATCGCGCTTATATTATTCATGCCGGTCAGGTACTCACTCACGGTAAGCCTGATGAAATTGTGGCCAATCCGGATGTGCGCCGTCTTTATCTGGGTGACCAGTTCACGCTTTAAAAGTGATTTGCTTGTCGTTTTTGACGGGTCGGATTTTTCCGGCCCGTTTCTGTTTTAAAATCAGAGCGTTCGTTTGTATTTTTGTACCTTGTTACGTAGTGTTTTCGTTCAACAATTATTACATTTTAGCCTGAGATGAAGTGATGCCGGTTGACATGAGAGCCCAGCATTCATAAATAACTCGCTTGGTTACAACTGGTGGCCCCAATAATAAACCAGTTGAAAAATAAAGTAGTTAACGGCATCATAGGATATTGATTCATGGCAAAGTAAAAACAATCATTCAATAGCTTTATTTCGGTGAAACGTTGTTGGTTGTTTTGAGAGAAGCGGATTTTGTAAGCAGTTTTATTATAAAATAATTGCTTCTGCCGGATAGAGTATTTAAGACGCGCTTTTGTTTTTGTGAGCTCTTTTCATCGAACAGGATCAAATAGTTCATATTTGTGTAAAGTTTAACATCTGATCGCTTGGCGCTTTGCATTCCATGTGGTTAGATTGAGTCGTAAGATGAACACATATGAGGTATTGCTATATGACTCTGCGTGTATCGGGTAAGCACATGGACGTAGGCGATGCGTTCCGGACCCGCATTAATGATCGGGTGACCGAAGCCGTCAGTAAATATTTTGAACATGGATTTGCAGGGCAAGTTACTGTAACGAAGTCAGGCTCGCGTTTTGCAGCTGATTGCATGTTGCATCTGGATAGCGGTGCAACTTTGCAAAGCACGGGCGAGGCACAAGATCCGCAACTGGCTTTTGATATTGCCGCAGAAAAAATAGAAACACGTTTAAGACGCTATAAGCGACGTCTTAAATCTCGGCAGGCTGCTACAAACACGGGCTATGCTGATATCGCTTATCGTGTTATGGCTCCGCTTCTTGAGGAAGAAGAAGAGCTGCCCGCAGATTACGCACCGACAATTGTCGCGGAATCTTCGGTTACCTTGAGGACTATGAGTGTTGCCTCTGCGGTTGTGGAGCTGGATCTCACCGAACATCCGGTGCTGGTCTTCCGCAATGCGGGCAATGACGAAGTTAACATTGTTTACCGTCGGGCTGACGGCAATATCGGCTGGGTTGATCCGTCAACGGTAACCCGCCAGAATATGCCGAAAGCCTGATTCAATCGTGGAGTTGCGTGCAGCCTGTTTTTGAAAGGCTGCACGTATCTCTTCTGGGCAAGGAAGCCCGCTTGAAGAAGGAATGGAGAGAATGGATCTCAGCGATCTGATTCAGCCGGGGGCGATTATCCCTGCGTTGAAGGCCAGCTCCAAAAAACAGCTTTTACAGATTTTGTCTGAAAAGGCTGCAGAACTGACCGGTCTCCCCGAGAGAGAAATTTTTGAAACGATTCTGCAGCGTGAGCGTCTTGGCTCCACCGGCGTGGGTAATGGTATCGCCATTCCGCACGGCAAGCTGACAGGTATTTCGAAAATTGCCGGCGTATTCGCCCGTCTCGAAACACCGGTTGATTTTGAAGCATTGGACGATCAGCCCGTTGATCTTGTCTTCTTGCTGCTCGCGCCTGAAAATGCCGGTGCGGATCATCTTAAAGCCCTCTCACGCATTGCCAGATTGCTGCGTGATGCCGATGTGGTGGCAAAACTGCGCGGCACCCATGATGTGCAGATTTTATATTCATTTTTAACGACGCATCCGGCGTCGAATGCGGCTTAAATTATTGAAATAATAAAGGCTGCGTCGTGTTTTGCGACGCAGCCTTTTCATTTTAAGTTGCTTTTGCTCAATCTGATTATTGCAGCATAACCGTGCGCAGCTCGTGATCCCACGCGCCTGCTAATGCATTGGCACGCACATCAGACAGGATGATCGGCTCGCCGCTGGCGCCAAACAGTGCCCAGAACTCCATATTAGGAGCAAGTGGCGGGAGTGAGGGGAAATTGCGGCTCAGATCATCCGAGCGCATTTTGCGTACATAGCCGATTTCGCCAGCGCCAAGATTGGCAAATTCTGTTTCAGTTAAAATTGGTTTTGGATGGTTCATAATCATTACCTCCAGCTGACGGGCTTTGAAAGTAAGCCCCGTCATTGAACCTAGAGCGTGATACGCTCTTAATCTCTTATTCCTTGACGGAAATATTAATACGTTTGATCAGGCGTTCAGGCTCTGGCCTGTCGAGATCGATGGACAGAAGGCCGTTTTTCAATTCGCAGCCAATAACCCGCATACCGTCTGCCAGCACAAACATGCGCTGAAACTGGCGGGCCGCGATGCCGCGATGTAGAAATTCACGCTCTGTATCATCACTCTGACGGCCGCGGATAACCAGCTGGTTATCTTCTGTGGTGACGTCGAGATCTTCGCTGGAAAAGCCTGCAACTGCCAGAGAAATACGCAAACGCTCAGAGCCGCTTTCATGGCGCAAACGCTCGATATTATAAGGCGGGTAGCCTTCACCGGATTTGGTCAGGCGTTCCAGTGTCTTTTCCATCGTATCAAAACCGAGCAGTAAAGGGCTCGAAAATGGTGTTAGCCGTGTCATCTTGTCAGTCCTTATCAAAGCGACCGTATGGTGTTGTGAAGACCCGAATCCGGCATCTTCAGCATTTGTAGTAATATGGCTTTTGCGATTACTGACTTCAAGGGGCGCTTATGTAAGCCTGATATAAATGCTTAAGCTGAGTGGCAGATGTGGAAAAACTCAGCTGCTTTTGGCTTCACGCAAAGCTGATGAAAAAGCACTGGCAAAGCTTTCACGATCATCAGGATTAAGAAAGCTGCCTATTTTTAAAATCTGGCCACGGCTTTCAATATTCATGGCGGTGATGCCGATGTCGGGGCGACGATCGACATGAAACTTCGTCCAGAACGGATTGAACTGATGATTTTGCACGCGCCCTGAAGCGGCAATCTGGCGGATATGCAGGGCGGCTTTGGAAACAGATATTTCTTCGCGTGCTTGCGCTGCACGGTAATTGACGCGGAAAGCCCAATAGATCAGAGCAATATCAAGCCCGAAAAAGCCGAAGATCGGCCAGGCACCCAGTGAGAAAAAGGCGAAGCTTATCGAAAGCCAGCAGGCAATCAGCGCTGACATCAACACGATAAACCCTTTGCGCCCGAGCGAGCGATAGGGTTGGAGAAGTGCCTGAAAAATCGGCCTGTCATATTGATCAGGCTGCGCACCGTCGGGATGATAATCAACCATGATAACCTGTTGCTGGCTGCGTCAAGCTTACGACTGTTATGTCACCATAATAGTGATTATAGAGTGGATATGGAACAGCCTAAAGTAAAAACATCCGCTACAGACACGACAACTGCACCAAAGCGTAAAGCCCGCCGCCTTGCCGGTACGCTTTATACGCGCGATGAGGTGCATGAAATATTCCGTCGTTTCAGCATTCAGCGGCCTGAGCCAAAGGGCGAGCTGGAACATGTGAATGTGTTTACATTGCTGGTGGCGGTGGTTTTATCAGCACAGGCAACCGATGCAGGCGTTAATAAAGCGACACGCGCATTATTTGCTATTGCTGACACACCGGCGAAAATGCTGGCACTGGGTGAAGAAACGGTGGGCGAATATATCAAAACCATCGGTCTTTGGCGCAATAAAGCTAAAAATGTCATTCTGCTTTGTGAGGCTTTGATCCGCGATTTTGGCAGTGAAGTGCCGGGTAATCGTGAAGACCTGATGACGCTGCCGGGGGTCGGGCGTAAAACCGCCAATGTGGTTTTAAACATGTCTTTCGGCCAGCCAACCATGGCGGTGGATACGCATATTTTGCGCATTGGTACGCGGATTGGTCTGGCTCCGGCCAAAACGCCCGATGCGGTGGAAGCAATTTTACTGCGGATTATTCCTGAAGAATTTATGCAGCATGCCCATCATTGGCTGATCTTATTCGGGCGTTATACCTGTAAGGCGCGCAAGCCTGAATGTCAGCTCTGTGTGATTGCGGATATTTGTAAATCGGCGTCGAAAACTAATGCCATACCCGCACCCCTGACCACTATCCCTGAAAAACTGGGATAAGGTTTTTCTCCTGACGCATGATCGCTTTATGCAGATGCACCATCATCGTGGCAGCAAAAAGCGGTGTCAGCAGGCTGAGAAGCGGCACTGCCAGAAAACATGCAATGATGAGCCCGCCCAAGAAGATCGTGCCGCTATAGCGCGAGCGTAAGGCCTTGGCCTCTTGTTCCGGGTGATAGCGCATGGCGGCAAATTCGAAGAATTCGCGCCCCAGCAAATAGCCGTTGATGATAAAGAAGGCGATCAGGTTGACACCGGGCACCAACAGCAGCATCAGCGCCAGAATATTACCGGCAATGACAATAATTAAGAATTTGAGCGATACGATCATGGCGCGCCCGATAGGCAGTTCGGTGCCCACCGGTTCATCAGGATAATCTTCCCGCTCGACGATTTCGGCAATATCATCAAGAAAAAGACCGGCAATCAGTGCGGTTACTGGCGCAATCAGCAGGGCGAGCACCAGTGCAAGCCCCATGCCTGCAATGATGGCAGCCACCAGCCCCAGCCAGCCTGTCCATGCCGGAAGACCAGGCAGAAGTGTTTCCAGCCACGGCCATGCAAATGTGAAAAACACTTGTCTGAGTGCTGCCCATGCGCCCATTAATAATAAAATGGTAAGCCCCAGCACTTTCCAGAATACAGCGCGATATTCTGTACTAAACAGGCGTTGCAAGGCGGTTAAGGCAGCCGATAAGACCATAAAAACTCCAGTTATAGATGAGGTCTGCGGGCTTAAAGATAGGTGGTAGACTTTCGTCTCACAAGGGGGAGAGCAAGTTTCGGGTAAGGTTGTGACATGACACAGATATGGTTGGGGCAGGGCGCGGCTTGCGCCGTGCTTCTCACAGATAATTTATGTGCTCTTAGTTTACAGGGTGGCTATTATCACGCCAAAGGGCTAAGTCATCGCATAAATCACCGCAGGAATCTGCTTGATACATAACAACGGGAGCCTTCTGGATTATCTTATGGCTACATATGACGTTCTTTGTATCGGTAACGCGATCGTCGACATTATTGCGCGTTCTGATGATGAATTTTTGGTCTCCAACGGCATTATCAAAGGCGCGATGAACTTAATTGATAGTTCGCGTGCGGAGCTTTTATATAGCCGCATGGGACCGGCGGTTGAAATGTCCGGCGGCAGTGCCGGTAATACGGCTGCTGGTATCGCTAATCTGGGCGGTCGTGCAGCTTATTTCGGTAAAGTGGCCAATGATAGTCTGGGCGGCGTCTTTGCGCATGACATCCGCGCACAAGGTGTGGCTTTTGACACGCGCCCGTTGGAAAACCAGATCCCGACTGCACGTTGCATGGTCTTTGTGACGCCGGATGGTGAGCGTTCGATGAACACTTATCTTGGTGCCTGCGTTGAGCTGGGGCCTGAAGATATTGAAGCGTCAAAAGTGGCAGATTCAAAAGTCACCTATTTTGAAGGCTATTTGTGGGACCCGCCACGCGCCAAGGAAGCCATTCGTCTGGCGGCAAAAGTTGCCCATGATCACGGCCATGAAATGGCAATGACTTTGTCTGACCCGTTCTGTGTTGACCGTTATCGTGACGAGTTTCTGGAACTGATGCGCTCTGGTACGGTCGATATTGTTTTCTCCAATGAGGAAGAGGCAAAATCACTTTATCAGACCGATGATTTTGACACAGCCGTGCAGGCACTTGCCAATGATTGCAAACTTGCAATCGTGACCCGTTCGGAAAAAGGCGCGGTAGTTGTTCGTAAAAACGAGCGCGTGAGCGTTCCGGCTATTGAAATCTCCGAGCTGGTGGACACAACCGGTGCTGGTGATTTGTTCGCGGCTGGTTTCCTCTTTGGTTATACCAATGGTCGCTCGCTGGAAGACAGTGCGCGTCTCGGTGCGTTGGCTGCCGGTATTATCGTGCAGCAGATGGGGCCGCGTTCGCAGGGTAGCTTATCAGGTGCCGCTAAAAATGCCGGACTGCTTTAATTATTTGTCTTAAATCACAAAAAAACGGCTGATATTGTTGCTAATATCAGCCGTTTTTTTATGCGCTTATTTTTGATTAATCTTCGCGGATAACGCCGTCTCGTTTCAGCTCAGCCTCGGTGCGTCCTGGTTGTGGCTTGTAGACTGGCAGTTTCCAGCCGCGGATCAACGCGCCGCCACGCACAATAAAGGCTGCCAGACTGCCGCAAATGACGGCAATCATCATATCAATTTGTGCCAGATGCATCGCTACATAAACGCAGGCACCGGCAAGAGCAGCGGTGACATAAATTTCGCGTTTGAGCAGAACAGATGGTTCACCGGCGATAATATCGCGCAAGACACCGCCAAGGGTGGCGGTGAAAATTCCGGTGACAACGGCAACCATCGGATCGGAGCCCAGATCAAGCCCTTTGGCGGCACCCATGGCGCTGTAGAAGGACAGCCCTAAAGCGTCGAGCCACAACAGCACACGATAACGGGATTCAACCAGATGGGCGGTGAAGTAAACGAGAATGGCAGCAGCCGTGCCGGTGACCAGATAGAGCGGCTCTCTGACCCAGAAAACCGGATCATCACCAAGGATGAGATCACGAATGGTGCCGCCGCCGATACCGGTAACATTGGCCAGAAAGATAAAGCCGACAATATCCAATTGACGTCTGGATGCAGCTAAAGCGCCGGTCGCCGCAAAAACGAAAACGCCGGCATAGTTCAAAAAAGTCAGTATGGTCACTAAGACGCTCCCCGCAACGCCACTCTTATCAGGGAGTGTATTGAGACTGAGCGGGGGCGCAAATGTTTTTTGCGCCCCCGAAATTATAAGGATTGAATGTAGGTTTAGTCTTTTAGCAGAATTTAGGCGTCTTTTGCCTGATCATCTGCTTCAGGAGCGCGTGCTGCGCCACCTTTGGATACACCCACCAGAGCAGGGCGAAGCACGCGGTCGCCAATGGCGTAACCGGTCTGAACAACCTGCACAACGGTGTTGTTTGGCACATCAGGGTTTGGCACTTCAAACATTGCCTGATGGAAATTCGGGTCAAACTTCTGGCCTTCCGGATCAAGCTTGGTCACGCCGTGGCGTTCCAAGGCCTGCAACATGGAGCGTTCGGTCAGATCAACGCCGTCGGCTAAGCCTTTAAGGCCGCTGTCTTCAACGAGTGATTCTGCCGGAATGGCATCCAGCGCACGGCGCAGATTGTCGGAAACGCCCAGCATGTCGCGGGCAAAGTTGGTCACCGCATAGGTTTTGGCATCAGCGACATCGCGCAATGTACGCTTGCGCAGATTTTCCATATCGGCTGCCAGACGCAACAGCTGGTCTTTCAGCGCTGCATTTTCGTCCACCAGATGCGCAAAAGGATTAATTTCCTCTTCGTCAGCCACTTCTTCCATTGCTTCCGCCTTGCGGGACTTCAAAAAATCATCAGCCGCTTTTTTCAGCGCATCCCGGTCACGGGGATTGTTCAGGTCGCGCTTGTCAAGATCGGCTGTTTCAGGGTTTTTCTTTTCTTCAGTCATGATGTTCTTCCGTCTTGAATAAGTGTTTGTGGCGGATATCGAGTGTCAGCGCATGAAAATCAAGGCTTAATGTGCATACCTTGTGCATTCTGACAGTTATAATTGCAATGCCCTCATGGTTTTCGTCATGGTTATCGCAGCAATCGTGAGACAATTTGCGCCGTATAATCGACCATGGGGACGATACGGGCATAATTAAGCCTTGTCGGGCCAATGACGCCAAGCGCACCGACCACGCGTTGTTCGCCGTCGCGGTAAGGCGCCACAACAAGCGAGGAACCGGAAAGCGAGAAAAGCTTGTTTTCCGAGCCGATGAAAATTCGCACCCCTGATCCGGCTTCGGCCAGATCAAGCAATTGGATCATGCCGTCTTTGGTTTCCAGATCATCAAAAAGATGGCGCAAGCGCTCCAGATCATCCTGAGCGCTGATATTTTCAAGCAAGTTGGAGCGGCCACGCACGATCAGGCGGGCAGGCTGGTCGGAGCCGCTGCCACCCCAAATGGCAAGCCCTTGGGCAACAAGGCTTTGCGACAGGCTGTCGAGTGCCTCGCGGGTTTCGTTTTTAAGCTTTTCCAATTCATTGCGTGCTTCGGTGAGGGTGCGGCCATGAATATGGGCATTGAGAAAATTGGAGGCTTCAATGAGTTGTGACGCGCTCACACCGGGCGGCAGTTCCAGCACGCGGTTTTCCACATCACCATTTTGCATCACAAGCACAGCTAAAGCGCGCGTTGGTTCAAGGCGCACAAATTCAATATGTTTCAGCGCGCCTTCTGCCTTGGTGGCCAGCACCAGACCCGCACCTCTGGAGAGGCCGGACAGTACCTGACTTGCTTCCGTCAGGATATTTTCAACCGAATGGGTTTGTCCGGCAGCACGCACCTGCGCTTCAATGCTGGAGCGCTCATCGGGTGGCAGATCGCCGATTTCAAGAAAGGCATCGACAAAAAAACGCAAGCCGATTTGTGTCGGCATACGGCCTGCCGAAATATGCGGCGAGTAAATCAGCCCTAAGTGTTCCAGATCGCTCATCACATTGCGGATGGTGGCGGGTGACAAGGCTTGCGGCAGAATACGCGCCAGATTGCGGGAGCCGACCGGATCGCCGTCATTCAGATAGCTTTCGACAATCCGGCGAAAGATTTCGCGCGAACGCTGGTCAAGCGAACTGAGAACGTCATGTGCTGGTGACTGGATCATCGTCCCGCCTTAAACCTTGTGCCTAAATGTGATGTCGCTCCTTAAATATAAGGTGGCAAGTGCCAAGGTCAAAGACTTTGAATGAAACTGTTAAAACAGTTGTGTAAAGGCTATGATAAAAACTGGCTTGTGAAATGCCTTTCTATTTGCGTCATTGCGGCTTAAAAGCAGAAACTTCTTATATGAATCGGGGTTAAATCTTATGCGTCCATCCAATCGTGCAGCCGATGAAATGCGGGCTGTTTCTTTCGAGCGTGGTATTTCCAAACATGCGGAAGGCTCTTGCCTCGTCAAATTTGGCGATACACATGTGCTGTGCACTGCAAGCTTGGAAGAAAAAGTGCCGGGCTGGATGCGTAATACCGGTAAAGGTTGGGTCACTGCGGAATATGGCATGCTGCCACGTTCAACAGGTGACCGTATGCGCCGTGAAGCAGCCGCTGGCAAGCAGGGTGGCCGCACACAGGAAATCCAGCGTCTGATCGGCCGCTCGCTGCGTGCGGTTGTTGATATGCAGGCTTTGGGCGAGTTTCAGATTACTGTTGACTGCGATGTTATTCAGGCTGACGGCGGCACCCGTACCGCGGCGATTACCGGTGGCTGGCTAGCGCTGCATGATTGCCTGCGCTGGATGGAAAGCCGTCAGATGGTCAAGCTCGACAAAGTGCTGAAAGACCATGTTGCTGCAATTTCCTGCGGTATTTATGAAGGCACACCGGTGCTTGATCTGGATTATCCGGAAGATTCAGCCGCTCAGACCGATGCGAATTTCGTTATGACCGGTTCAGGCGGCATTGTTGAAATTCAGGGTACGGCTGAAGGTGTTCCTTTCTCCGAAGAAGAATTTGCCAATCTGATGGCTTTGGCCAAAACCGGCGTAAACCGTCTGGTTTCTTTGCAGAAAATGGCTGTAGCCTGATTGTCTGATTGATAAAAATTTGAATGTGGTGCTGAAACTATGAAAAAACTTGAAGAAACCAAGCTGGTCGTTGCCTCGCATAATGCAGGAAAGCTGCGCGAATTTGATGATCTGTTGGGGCCATTCGGTTTTGAAACACAGTCTGCCGGTCAGCTCGGACTGCCGGAGCCTGATGAAACCGGCACCACATTTGAAGAAAATGCTTATATCAAAGCCTATGCTGCGGCCAGCGCCACAGGATTGCCGGCTTTGTCTGATGATTCAGGCCTTGTCGTTGATGCACTTGACGGAAACCCGGGAGTTTATACCGCTAATTGGGCAGAATTGCCTGATGGCAGCCGTGATTTTGCCATGGCAATGGGCAAGGTTGAAGATGCTATGCAGGCTAAAGGTGCCACTGAACCGCAACAACGTAAAGGCCGTTTCGTGTCGGTGATTTGTCTGGCTAAGCCTGATGGTTCAGCTGAGTATTATCGCGGCGAAGTGGAAGGTCAGCTGGTTTGGCCACCACGCGGTGAATTGGGCTTTGGCTTTGATCCTGTCTTTTTGCCGGATGGCTATGACAAGACATTTGGCGAGATGACCGCGCAGGAAAAACATGGCTGGAAACCGGGTGACAAACATGCGCTCTCGCATCGTGCCCGTGCCTTCCAGCTTTTCGCCCGTGATCTATTGGGCATCGAATAATTTTATTGAAAATAGGTATTAAAAAGTTTGGAACTGAACACCGCGCAGGCTTTGCAGCACCCGATCGCAACCTCTGATGGGGAAAATGCTTTTGGCATTTATCTGCATTGGCCGTTTTGCATGGCCAAATGCCCATATTGTGACTTCAACAGCCATGTGCGCCACCAGCCGGTGGATCAGGAACGCTTTGCAGCCGCCTTTAATCGTGAAATGGAAACTCTGCGCGAACGTACAGGGCCGCGCACGGTTACCAGTATTTTTTTGGGCGGTGGTACGCCTTCTTTGATGCAGCCTGCAACGGTTGCTTCGCTTTTGGATGGTATTGCCAAACGTTGGTCAGTTGCCGACAATATTGAAATCTCACTTGAAGCCAATCCGACCAGTGTGGAAGCGGATCGTTTTCGCGGCTATCGTGCGGCCGGTGTTAATCGTGTGTCGCTTGGTGTGCAGGCATTGAATGATCGTGATCTGCGCCGTCTTGGCCGTTTGCATTCGGTCGATGAGGCAAAAGTGGCAATCGGTCTGGCGCGTGAGATTTTCCCACGTCTCTCATTTGATCTGATTTATGCCCGCCCTGACCAAACCATTGAAGACTGGCGTGACGAGTTGAAAGAAGCCATTTCACTGGCCGCCGATCATTTGTCGCTTTATCAGCTGACAATTGAAGAAGGCACGCAGTTTTATAATCTTTGGAAGGCCGGAAAACTGGTGACACCGGAGCCGGATCATGCCGCAGCGCTTTATGAGGAAACGCAAAGAGTGACTGCCGAGCACGGGCTTCCGGCTTATGAAGTTTCCAATCATGCGGTTCCGGGGCGTGAATCGCAGCATAATCTGGTTTATTGGCGCTATGGCCAATATGTTGGTGTGGGGCCGGGGGCGCATGGCCGCTTCATTGAAAATGATACGCGTACGGTGACGATTACCGAAAAACATCCTGAAACATGGCTGGAGCGGGTTGAAAATACCGGCCACGGTATTGTTGAGCAGGAGCATCTCAACGGTAATCAGCAAGGCGACGAGTTTCTGATGATGGGTTTGCGTCTGCGTGAAGGGGTTGATTTGCGCCGCTATCAGCGCCTGACTGGTCACACTATTAATGAAGACCGCCTGAACCGCTTGATCGAGCAGGGAGCGCTTGAACGCATGAATGATGATTTCATTCGCGCCACGCCTGCCGGATCATTATTGCTGGATGCAGTGGTGGCTGATCTGTCATTATAATGTTATTCACTTCGGTGATTGAATTTTTTAAGGTTTTTGCTGGTGGAAGACGAAGTTAAATCGCGTGATTATGTCATTGGTGGTGTTCCGCAACGGGCACGCCCTTTGGAGCCAGCGCTTTATATTGTCTCGACCCCTATCGGAAACTTAGGCGATATGACCCTGCGTGGTATTGAAACCATTGCCGGTGCCGATATTCTGGCATGTGAAGATACGCGAGTAACACGCGTATTGCTTGACCGATTTGGCGTTACACGTCGCCCCGTTGCTTATCATGAGCATAATGCAACGGAAGCAGGGCCCAAATTGATTGCCGCTCTGATGGAGGGCAAAAGTGTGGCGCTGGTGTCTGATGCCGGCACACCGCTTGTTTCTGATCCGGGCTTTCGTTTGGTGGGCGAGGCACGTAGCTCAGGCATCAAAGTGGTTCCGGTTCCGGGGGCTTCTGCCGTTCTGGCGGCTTTGACTGCCACAGGTTTGCCGACTGATACATTTATGTTTTGCGGGTTTTTGCCGCCCAAACAAGGCCAGCGCCGTGCGCGGTTAGAAGCGCTGAAAGCCATTGATACGACGCTGATTTTCTTTGAATCACCTAATCGTGCCGCCGCTGCCTTAAGTGATATGGTGCATGTGTTTGGTGAAACCCGCGAAGGCGCTTTGTGCCGCGAGCTGACCAAGGCTTATGAAACGGTTGTCACGGCTCCTTTGCGTGAATTGTCTGAAACCTATGATGGCGAAGACCGTATTCGCGGTGAAGTGGTTTTGCTGGTGGCGCCGCCGGAAGAACAGGCCGTGGTTACAAGTGCTCAAGACATGGACAAGTTGCTGTTGTCACTCGCTCAGGAAATGCCGACATCAAAAGCAGCGGCAGAAGCTGCCCGTATGACGGGCGCGAAAAAGTCTGATCTTTATCAGCGGCTGATTGCGCTTAAGAGCAGCGAATGAATAAATTTAAGGAAAAGCGTCAGGCAGCATTTTCCTTAGGACATCGCGCCGAATTTCTGGCAAGTTTTAGCTTGATGCTCAAAGGCTACAGGATTATTGAGCGCCGTTATCGCACCAAACTTGGCGAAATTGACCTGATTGCACGACGCGGCAATCAGGTGCTGATTGTTGAAGTGAAAGCGCGTGCTCAAACTGCATCGGCAATGGATGCGGTGGATGTGCAATCCATGCGCCGCATAGAAGCGGCAGCCGATTTATGGCTCGCCAGACAGCCTGATTATGCGCAGCTTTCATTGCGCTTTGATCTCATCATTGTGCGCCCTATGCGTTGGCCTGCACATTATCCGGCCTTTTTCATGAGCCGTTAATTCGGGAATGAAAAACCTTCCGCGCGTGGAAGCGCAGAAAAGCAATTGCTATTCATAGGCCCGCCGCGCAAGCGCATTTCTTATCAAGCTCTAGCCGTTAGGCGATACTGCTCTTTATGTTTGAAAGGGTGGGTAGAGTGTCAGAATCTGTTTCTCTTTTAGCCGATTTTCCGGTTTTTTTCCGCGTTGCTGACAAGCCGGTGCTGGTAATCGGCAATGGCGAAGAAGCGCTGAATAAGGCACGGCTTTTGCACCAGACCCAAGCCCGCATCCGCATTGTCGCTGATCATCCTGAACCTGTTCTGGCGGATTTTCTGCGTGAAACAGCCATCGAAAATTTTGCCCGTGATGTGAAAGACACGGATTTTCTCGACGCAAAACTGGTCTTTATTGCTAGTGGTGACAAAGCAACTGATTATGTTTTGGCAAAGCGCATTCAGGCGCATCACATTCCGGTTAATGTGGTTGATCGCCCGCAGCTTTGTGATTTTCTGACCCCTGCCATTGTCAATCGTGCGCCGGTAACCATTGCTATCGGTTCGGAAGGGGCGGGGCCTGTTTTAACCCAAATGATCCGTGCGCGGATTGAGGGAATGCTAGCGCCGCAATTAGGCGCATTGGCAAGGTTGGCGGTGCAATTTCGGGCACAGGCTGATGCCCTGATTGAAAAAGGGGCAGCACGGCGCAATTTCTGGCGTAGCTTTTTTGAAGGCAGGGTTGCCGCGGCACTCGAAGGTGGAAATGAAAAAGCTGCCCATGATGAAGCGCGCATCTTGTTGCAAAATGCCAGCATTCAACACAGTGCCCAAAAACAAACCGGCTATGTCTGGTTGGTGGGGGCGGGAGCCGGAGCCGAAGATTTGCTCACGCTACGTGCTCATCGTGTGCTGATGAATGCGGATGTGATCATTTATGATGCGCTGGTGCCGGAAGCAATTGTGGCAATGGGCAGACGTGATGCAACCCGCATTTTGGTTGGTAAACGCAAAGGCTGCCATTCTAAAAGTCAGGATGAGATCAGCCAGTTGCTGGTTGATGAGGCGCGTCTTGGCAAACAGGTGGTGCGGTTAAAATCCGGTGATCCGTTGATTTATGGGCGCGCAGGCGAAGAAATGGCAGCGCTGAGAGCGGCAAATATTTCGTTTGAAGTGGTGCCCGGCATAACATCGGCTTTTGCCGCCGCTGCCGATATGGAATTGCCGCTGACATTACGCGGTGTTGCTTCATCGCTGATTTTTACCACCGGACACGACATGCAGGGCGAAACCTTACCGGATTGGGCGCGTCTGGCTGTCTCAGGTGCAACGATTGCCATTTATATGGGGCGCAGTGTGGCAGGTGATGTGGCTTCACGCTTGATGAGCGCTGGTTTGCCCGCTGATACGAGTGTCGCGGCAATTGAAAATGCCAGCCGTCAGGACAAGCGACTTTTTCACGGCACTTTGAAAGATTTGCCGGACTTAAGCTTACGTGAAGATTTGCACGGGCCGGTGATGGTGATCATCGGCGAGGCGGTCGCTGGTGCGTCGTTAAAAAATGCAGAGCCTTTAAGCCGGCAGCAACATTTTGCTGCGGCTTGAAACATTAAATCAGGAGCGAAAATCATGGTTGTAAAAGTTCTGACTGCCAATCGTTTGCTGGATGGTGTGGCTGTGTGGCTGGGGGCTGATGGCAAATGGCAAAAAAACCTGAAAGGCGCTTTGGTTGCGCGTCATGCACAAGCCGTGGAAGCGCTGGAAGCGGCAGGGCGCGCAGCCTCGCTTTTTGATGAAGTGGTGGATGTCAATGTCATTGAGGTGGAAGACAATGACGAGGGCTTAAGCCCGTTGCGTCTGCGCGAGCGCATCAGAGTGAGCGGCCCGACCATTGTGACATTTGGAACTGCAAAGCCTGCTTATTAATTCTCCGTTTTAAAAGGCCAGACTATGTATCGTTATGACGAGTTTGACCGCGATTTTGTGAAAGCGCGTGTTGCCCAGTTTAAAGATCAGGTAGAGCGTCGCCTCTCTGGTGAAATGAGTGAAGACCAGTTCAAACCCTTGCGGTTGATGAATGGTCTTTATCTGCAATTGCACGCCTATATGCTGCGGGTCGCTATTCCTTACGGCACTTTGTCATCGCGGCAATTGCGCAAACTGGGCTCGATTGCACGGCGCTATGACCGTGGTTATGGCCATTTCACCACCAGACAGAATATCCAGTTCAACTGGCCGGCCTTGAAAGATGTGCCAGCCATTTTAGATGAATTGGCGGAAGTGGAAATGCACGCCATTCAAACATCGGGCAACTGCATCCGCAATGTGACGGCCGATCATTTTGCCGGTGCGGCTGCCGATGAAGTGGCTGATCCGCGCCCTTTTGCCGAGATTTTGCGGCAGTGGTCGTCGCTGCATCCGGAGTTTTCTTATCTGCCGCGTAAATTTAAGATTGCGATTGTTGGTGCTGATAATGACCGCGCCGCCATTCAGGTGCATGATATCGGCTTGCAGCTGAAGAAAAACGAAGCGGGTGCTTTGGGCTTGAGTGTCTATATTGGTGGCGGGCAGGGACGCACGCCGATGGTGGCGCGCAAAATCCGTGAATTTTTGCCGGTTGAAGATATGCTGACTTATATCACGGCGATTGTGCGGGTTTATAATTTGCACGGGCGCCGCGATAATAAATATAAAGCGCGCATCAAAATTCTGGTGCACGAAACCGGCATTGACGAACTGGCACAGGAAATTGAAGCGCAATGGGAAGCAATTAGACATTCGGATTTGCAACTGCCGCAAAGCGACATTGATGCCATTCAGCATTATTTCAAAATGCCGGATTTGCCTGAGCGGTCTGAAGGTTGGGTATTATTGGCACAAGCCCAAAAGGCCGATCAGGGTTTCAGCGCATGGGTGGCGCAAAATGTAACGCGTCATAAACATCCTGATTATGGTGTGGTGACAATTTCCCTAAAACCCATTGGCGGTATTCCGGGCGATGCCAATGCCGAACAAATGGAACTGATTGCCGATGTTGCGCAGCGTTTTTCGTTCGATGAAATCCGCGTCAGTCACGAGCAAAATCTGGTGCTGCCGCATGTGGCCTTGGCTGATCTGAAAGCGGTTTATGATGCACTGAAAACCGAGCAATTGGTGACCGCCAATGCAGGGTTGATTACCGATATTATTGCCTGCCCGGGGCTTGATTATTGCTCGCTTGCCAATGCGCGTGCCATTCCGGTGGCGCAGCGTATCAGCCAGCGTTTTGGTGACCATCAGCGCCAGCTTGATATTGGTGATCTGAAGATTAAAATTTCCGGCTGCATCAATGCTTGCGGCCATCATCATGTTGGTCATATCGGCATTTTGGGCGTGGAGAAAAAGGGCGAGGAACTCTATCAGATAACGCTGGGTGGTTCGGCCGATGCACATACCAGTATCGGTGATATTATCGGGCGGGGTTTTTCGTCTGAAGATATTGTCGATGCGATTGAAAAGCTGGTCGATGCTTATCTGGAGGTGCGGCTTGATGCAGCTGAAACCTTCCTGACGGCGTATCGCCGTCTGGGGGCAGAACCGTTCAAGCAAGCCCTTTACGGCGAGCCTGCCCATGCCGCCTGAGCCACAGCTAAACCAAGAGATACGGGTGGCGGCACAGGCACGTTTGCTGGAAGCAAGCCACGGCGCGCGTGAGCCACAGGTGATTATCGAGCAGGCTCACAGGGTTTTTGGTTTGAGAGCCTTGGCGCTGGTTTCTTCTTTCGGAGCGGAATCAGCGGTGCTTTTGCATATGGTGGCGCAAATTGATCCCAATATTCCGGTGCTGTTTTTAGATACGGGCAAGCATTTCACTGCGACATTGGATTATCGCCATCAGTTGACGCAACAATTGGGCTTGCAAAATGTGCAGGATATTACGCCCCTCACTGAAAGTTTGCGGCGTGATGACCCTTATGGCGCTTTATCGATGACGGACAAAGACCGCTGTTGCTTTTTGCGCAAAGTCGAGCCGATGACGCGGGCGGTTGCACCGTTTAAAGCTTGGATGACAGGACGCAAACAGTTTCAGGCTGCAACACGCCAGCACTTGCCGAGCTTTGAGGCGGTTGGTGTGCGCATTCGCATCAATCCGCTGGCGCATTGGCAAAGTGATGATCTCATTACCTATATGCGGCATCATGATCTGCTGGAGCATCCGCTGACTTTGCAAAATTATCGCTCCATTGGTTGCATGCCCTGTACCCGCCCCGTTGAAGAGGGCGAGGATCAGCGCGCGGGACGTTGGGCGGGCTCAGATAAAACCGAATGCGGCATTCATTTGAGTGGCTTGACGCAACAGCTGGAGCAAAAGGGAGCGATTAAATGAGTGCTTATTTGTGGACGGCAGATGGTTTCAAGCCGGATGATTATCAGTTTCGGCAAGATTTGTCTGAGGAGACAGATGCAGAAGCGGTGTTGTTGCCGCTCAATATCTGGTTGCAGGAAGGCGAGGCTTATTACGCGCAAACCAATCATAGATTGGGGGTGCGGGTGGAAGCGGGTGAGGATATCACGCAGCTTTTTTCTACCCTTGACCGATTGTCGCTGATTGCGCTGGATTTTCCGGCTTTTAATGACGGGCGCTCTTATTCCAAGGCGGAGCTTTTGCGAGCGCAAGGCTTTAAAGGGGAGCTGCGTGCCGTAGGCGATGTGCTGATTGATCAGGCGGCTTTGATGCTGCGTTCCGGTTTTGATACGCTGGAAGTGCGTCATCCAACGGCTGTGAAGCGTTTACAGGCAGGGGAATTGGTCGATACGCCTCATTATTATCAGCCGGGCTCCGGTTCGGTACGTCAGAAAGGCGAGTTTAGCTGGCGCCGTTTCAGGGAATAGATAAAAACCGATATTCAGGCATTTTCGTTTGAGCCCGGATGGGGTAATAAGCCCATATCTACAATGAGCGCATATCTTGTAACGGGAATGAAGTGAAAATGATCCGTCATATCGTATTTTTTAGCGTCAAAGAGGGGCAGGATATTGATGTGGTGCGCGAAGGGCTGGAGCGCCTGAAAGCCATTCCGCATTCGGATGTGTTTGAAGTTTTGCCGAACAGTAAAGTTGACCCGATGTGCGACCGGATTGATCTGGTGGTCTATGGCGAGTTTAAAGATGAAGCCGCACTCTTTGCGTTTAAGGCAGACCCTATCTATGCTGCGACCACCCAATATGTGCGCCCGATGCGCGAGATGCGCTTTTCCGCCGATGTGGAAACATTGCTTGGTGGCACAGTCTAAGGGCAGTTTTTTGTAAAATTGGCACGTTGAACACAAAAACCACAGTGTTTATGTAAGGTCTGACAACAGAAATGTTGAAGAATGGCACGAATAGTGGTTGTGTAAGCGTGAGCTTGATTAACTTTTCGCATTCGGCGTATGAACAACAAATCTTCCGGCCTCTTGTCAGGTCAATCAATCAGGAACTACAAATGGACGATTATGAAAAATATGCCACAGGTCTGATGATCGTATTCGGCGCTCTGATCATTGGTGGTCTTATGGCTGTTAATATCGTCGCGCATGACAAGCCGGGCTTTTTGTTTGCTCTGGGTGCTGCTGTTGTTGCCTGGTTCTCGGCTTTTGCGGTTATTTTTGACAAGCCGCGCCTTTATGGCGTGATGATTGCGGCAGCGATTGCGCTGGTTGGTGCATCTATCACTGCTTATGTGACCTGAGCCGGTCTGGTCAGTCTATTCGGTTTTTATGTAATAACCCCGGTTCATCCGGGGTTATTGCGTTTTAGGTCGCCATTAAAAACAATGCTTAGAAAATTGACATAAAGATATCTTTATGTCATTAAGTCAAAAATTATGCCCGTTTGATAAGGTCTGGTGATTCTTATGACGTCTTCTGTTGACGATCTTTTTGGTGCTGTTGCACCGCGTACCGATGGTTCTGAAATCTTCACTGCACTGAAAAAGGCTGCCAGTGAACGCATCATGATCCTTGATGGTGCGATGGGAACACAGATCCAGGGCTTAGGCTTTCATGAAGAACATTTCCGTGGTGAGCGGTTTTTGGGTTGTGAATGTCATTTGCAGGGCAATAACGATCTTTTGACCTTGACCCAGCCGAAGGCGATTGAGGATATTCATTATTCTTACGCGATGGCCGGTGCGGATATTCTGGAAACCAACACCTTCTCCTCCACCTCCATTGCGCAAGCCGATTACGGCATGGAGCATGTGGTTTATGAGTTGAACCGCGATGGGGCGCGTCTGGCACGCCGTGCAGCTATCCGCGCTGAACAACAGGATGGCCGCCGCCGTTTTGTTGCCGGTGCCTTGGGGCCGACAAACCGTACCGCTTCGCTTTCACCTGATGTGAACAATCCGGGCTACCGTGCCGTTACGTTTGATGATCTGCGCATTGCTTATGCTGAGCAAATTCATGGCCTGATTGATGGTGGCGCAGATATTATTTTGATTGAAACCATCTTTGATACGCTGAATGCCAAGGCTGCGATTTTTGCCTGCGAACAGGTGTTTGAAGAAAAGCAGATCCGTCTGCCTTTGATGATTTCCGGCACTATCACGGATTTGTCGGGGCGCACGCTTTCCGGCCAGACACCAACTGCTTTCTGGTATTCTTTGCGTCATGCCAAGCCATTTTCTATCGGTCTTAACTGTGCGCTCGGCGCTAACGCCATGCGCGCGCATCTGGCTGAAATTTCAAGCGTAGCCGATACATTTGTTTGTGCTTATCCGAATGCCGGTCTGCCAAACGAATTTGGCCGTTATGATGAAACGCCTGAAGTGATGGCTGCGCAAATGGAGAATTTTGCGCGTGAAGGCCTCGTTAATATTATGGGCGGCTGCTGTGGCTCGACGCCTGAGCATATTGCGGCACTGGCAGAAGTTGCGAAGAAATACCCACCGCGTAAACCAGCTAAACTTGAACCATTGATGCGTTTGTCCGGCCTTGAGCCATTTACGCTCACCAAAGATATTCCGTTTGTCAATGTGGGCGAGCGCACCAATATCACCGGTTCTGCCCGTTTCCGCAAGCTTATCAAAGAAGGTGATTATGCCACCGCTTTGGATGTGGCGCGTGATCAGGTTAGCAATGGTGCGCAGGTCATTGATATCAACATGGACGAAGGGCTGATCGACAGCCAGAAGGTCATGGTTGAATATCTCAATCTGGTCGCATCCGAGCCTGATATTGCCCGTGTGCCGGTGATGATCGACAGCTCCAAATGGGATGTCATTGAGGCAGGCCTCAAATGCGTGCAGGGCAAACCGCTGGTCAATTCTATTTCGCTGAAAGAGGGTGAAGAAGCCTTCATCCATCATGCCAAGCTGGTGCGCGCTTATGGTGCGGCTGTGGTGGTGATGGCTTTTGACGAAACCGGACAGGCTGACACGCTTGAGCGCAAGGTTGAAATTTGTACCCGCGCTTATAAAATTCTGACCGAGGTGGTTGGTCTGCCGCCGGAAGATATCGTCTTTGACCCCAACGTTTTTGCGGTCGCGACCGGTATTGAAGAGCATAATAATTACGGTAATGATTTTATTGGCGCGACCAAGATCATTATTGAAACCCTGCCGCATGTGCATGTGTCGGGTGGTATTTCTAATCTGTCCTTCTCGTTCCGTGGCAATGAGCCGGTGCGTGAAGCCATGCATGCGGTTTTCCTCTATCATGCCATTCAGGTTGGCATGGATATGGGGATCGTTAATGCCGGTCAGCTGGCGGTTTACGAATCCATCGATCCGGAATTGCGCGAGGCCTGCGAAGATGTGGTGTTAAACCGCCGCTCGGATGCGACCGAACGCTTGCTGGAAATTGCCGAACGCTATCGCGGTACGGCTGGTAAAGAAGCCAAAGCCAAGGATTTGAGCTGGCGCGAATTAAGCGTGGAAGAACGCATCTCTCATGCGCTGGTCAATGGTATTACTGAATTTATTGAAGCCGATACGGAAGAAGCCCGCCAAAAGGCCGAGCGTCCGCTGCATGTGATTGAAGGCCCGTTGATGGCCGGCATGAATGTGGTGGGTGATCTTTTTGGTTCGGGCAAAATGTTCCTGCCGCAGGTGGTTAAGTCTGCCCGTGTGATGAAGCAGGCTGTGGCGGTTCTCTTGCCTTATATGGAAGAAGAAAAGCGCTTAAACGGCGGCGACGGTGAGCGTCAAAGCGCCGGTAAAGTGCTGATGGCAACCGTTAAAGGTGACGTGCACGATATTGGTAAAAATATCGTCGGTGTTGTGCTGGCCTGCAACAATTATGAGATCATCGATCTCGGCGTGATGGTGCCATCATCGAAAATCCTGCAAGTCGCGCGTGAGGAAAATGTCGATATTATCGGCCTTTCCGGTCTGATTACGCCGTCGCTGGACGAAATGGTGCATGTAGCTGCCGAAATGGAGCGTGAAGGGCTTGATCTGCCATTGCTGATTGGTGGTGCTACCACCAGTCGCGTGCATACGGCTGTGAAAATCCATCCGAAATATGAGCGCGGCCAAACTGTTTATGTGGTGGATGCCAGTCGCGCCGTGGGTGTCGTGTCGCAGCTTTTATCGCCGGATGCCAAGGCTGGCTATATTCAATCCGTCAAAGATGAATATGCCAAAGTGGCCGAAGCCCATGCGCGTAATGAAGCAGAAAAACAGCGTCTGCCGCTGGCCAGTGCGCGCGCCAATCCGTTTAAAATTGATTGGAGCAATTATCAGCCACTGCGCCCTCACTTCCTTGGCACCAAGGTGATTGATGATATCGATCTGGAAACATTGTCGTCTTATATCGACTGGACACCTTTCTTCCAGACATGGGAGCTCAAGGGGCGTTTTCCGGCGATTTTGGACGATGAAAAACAGGGTGAAGCAGCACGTCAGCTCTATAGCGATGCACAAGCTTTGCTGAAGAAAATCATTGATGAAAAATGGTTTGTACCGCGTGCCGTGATTGGCTTCTGGCCAGCCAATAGTGTGGGCGATGATATCGAGCTTTATACCGATGAAAGCCGTGACCAGCATTCCGATACATTCTTCACGCTGCGTCAGCAATTATCAAAGCGCGGCGACCGCCCGAATGTTGCATTGTCCGATTTTGTTGCACCAAAAGACAGCGGCAAGGCGGATTATGTCGGTGGTTTTGTGGTGACCGCCGGTATTGAAGAAGTGGCAATCTCGGAGCGTTTTGAACGCGCTAATGATGATTATTCGGCCATTTTGGTCAAAGCTTTGGCTGACCGTTTTGCGGAAGCCTTTGCCGAAATGATGCATGAGCGGGTGCGTAAAGAATATTGGGGTTATGCACCGGATGAAGGCTTTACCAATGAAGAATTGGTGTCTGAAGCCTATCAGGGTATCCGTCCGGCACCCGGTTATCCGGCGCAGCCTGATCACACGGAAAAAACCACCTTGTTCCGTTTGCTTGATGCCACCAATACAACTGGTGTGGAACTGACCGAAAGCTATGCCATGTGGCCTGGTTCTTCTGTGTCGGGGCTCTATATCGGCCATCCGGATAGTTATTATTTCGGGGTGGCTAAAGTTGAGCGGGATCAGGTGGAAGATTATGCGCAACGTAAAGGCATGAGCGTTGAGGACGTGGAGCGCTGGCTCGGACCTATCCTTAATTATATCCCCGGACAGGCGGCAAATACGAAAGAATCAGCTGCTTAATCTTTAAAATCTATAAAAAAGAAGACCTGAGACTTGTCATTATTCTCAGGTCTTCTTTGTTTTTGCGCATAATTGTCTTTGTTTTTTGAAATAAGATAAAAACTATACAAGTGCCGATGATAGCCTGTTTATTTTATTTCTGTTACTGTCAAAGTGTATAGCATTACGCATGTTTATTTAAAATATTTAAGCTTGTTTTAATATAAAATCAGAGGCTCCGGTATAAATGCGGAAGCCTGTAATAACACGGGGTTTGACACATGTTATGGGAAAGAATTTACAGCGACGTCAGGTCGGTGGATGATGCTGCATGCCTGTTTAAGGTGATTGCGGATTTTGCTGTTCAATGCGGTTTTGATTATTGCACCTATAGTATCAGTATTCCTGCATTGAACTCGAAATCGAAGTTTTTTCTTTTTGATAATTGCCCGTCATCATGGGGGGCAGACTATCGCGCGGCTAATGCCCATGAAAATGATCCGGTCATTCGTAGGGGCATGAAAAGCAATCAGCCAGTGATCTGGTCCGAGGCGGTTTTTGCAGATGCCGCAGTGCTTTGGCAAAAAGCACGCCAGTCAGGGCTTAATATCGGTATTTCGGTGCCGTGCTGGTCGGCGCATGGTGTGTTTGGTATGCTGAGCTTCATCCGGCGTGAAAAAGCCATCAGTGATGAAGAGTTGCAGGCGCTCTCTACCAAGATGCAGGTGATTGGCAGTCTTATTCATCTGTCGATGTATCAATTGCTGGAGGTGGAAAAGAGCACCGGTATGCAGGATGTGACACTGACGGCGCGCGAGCGGGAAATTCTGCTCTGGACGAGCGAAGGGAAAACAGCGGAAATTATCGGCGCAATCCTGAGTATTTCCACCCGTACGGTCAACTTCCACATCAGCAATGTTTTATCGAAGCTGATGGCAGTCAATAAAGTGCAGGCTGTAATGAAAGCCCGCACACTCGGACTACTTTAATTGCATTATTGCCTATAGCGGTTTGGTCTGTAGGTATTTTTGAACTGACTTATCCCACAAAGTTTTATGCGAAGGACAGATTTTCGTCCGCTCAGGTCTCTGACCAAAGTGTCATTGCAGACCGCATTTAAAAATCACTTTTACAATCTGATAATCTTGCTCAGTCTCTTGTCATTTTCTGCAAGCGGATTCCGTTCAGGCAGTTGCACCATATCGGCTTGGCGTGAGCGTGATGTTGCTTTGACGTGATAGCCCTGGCTTTGCAAAAAAAAGGCACAAGCGCGCGGCCGATAAAACCGGTGGCACCCGTTACCAGAACGCGCGGCGTTTTTTGTTTTACATCACTCAAAGCTTAAATCTTGCCCGACTATATAAATGCCACTAAACTAGTAGAATTATCAATATGTTATAAACCACCGCACAGTGCTTCGGGTATTATATTACTGGACGAGAGCTGAAAGCGAGTAGGAATTTATCTGCGCTTTTGAATCTTCGCACATTCATCCTTTTAAATCAGCACGCCTTATCGCGATAATAATTTCAAGGCATCGACAATGCAGGCTTTGTAAACCTTGCATCTGCCATCAGATCAATCGCGGGGGATAGCATGCAGCTGGCAGCTTCGGTAAAAACACTCACCCATTTGGACAGGCTTGAAGCAGAGGCCATTCATATTTTCCGCGAAGTGGCGGCAAGCTTTTCCACGCCGGTGATGCTTTATTCGGTGGGCAAGGACTCCTCCGTTTTATTGCATCTGGCACGCAAGGCTTTTTATCCGGCCAAATTGCCGTTTCCGTTGTTGCATGTCGATACGACATGGAAGTTTAAAGAGATGATTGCCTTTCGCGATCAGCGGGCACGCGAAGATGGTTTTGAACTGCTGGTGCATATCAATCAGGATGCGGTTGAGCAGAATATCGGCCCGTTTTCGCATGGTTCCAATGTGCATACCCACTTGTTTAAGACCGTGGCGCTGCGGCAGGCGCTGGACAAGCACGGCTTTGATGCGGCCTTTGGAGGTGCGCGGCGTGATGAAGAAAAATCGCGCGCCAAAGAGCGGATATTTTCTTTTCGCAACAGCCAGCATGGCTGGGATCCCAAACATCAGCGCCCTGAAATGTGGAAGATTTATAATACCCGCATTTCAACAGGTGAATCGATACGGGTGTTTCCGCTTTCCAATTGGACGGAGCTGGATATCTGGCAATATATTATGCGGGAAAATATTCCGCTGGTGCCGCTTTATTTCGCAAAACCGCGCCCCGTTGTCGAGCGTGACGGCATGTTGATTATGGCCGATGATGATCGGATGAAGTTGCGCGAGGGCGAGGAATTGGTGACAAGAAAAGTGCGGTTTCGCACCCTTGGTTGCTATCCGCTGACAGGGGCTATTCCGTCAGAAGCTGACAGTCTTGCCGGCATTATCGAGGAAATGTTGCTCTCTAAAACCTCCGAGCGTGAAGGCCGGATGATTGACCGCGATGAAAGCGGCTCAATGGAAAAGAAAAAGCGTGAGGGATATTTCTGATGGTTTTGTTGGGCGTGCCTCAAGCTGGCGCAGAAAGTGTTGAAACCCGTATCGCCGATTATTTACAGGAGCAGGAAAACAAAACCCTGTTGCGGTTTTTAGCCTGCGGCTCGGTGGATGATGGCAAATCAACCTTGATCGGGCGCTTGCTTTATGATGCGCAGGGTATTTTTGAAGACCAGCTGGCGCATTTGAAAAATGACAGCCGGAAATTTGGCACAACCGGTGATGAGATTGATTTTGCGCTTCTTATGGATGGGCTGGAAGCCGAGCGCGAGCAGGGCATAACTATTGATGTGGCCTATCGGTTTTTTTCGACCAAAAAACGAAAATTTATTGTCGCTGATACGCCGGGACATGCCGAATATACCCGCAATATGGCAACCGGTGCCTCAACCGCCGATCTGGCGATTGTGCTGGTTGATGCGCGCCAAGGGCTGATTACACAGACGCGCCGCCATAGTTTTATCGCCAGCCTGTTAGGCGTTCGCCATATTATTCTGGCAGTTAATAAGATTGATCTGGTTGATTTCTCGCAAGCTGTTTTTGAAGAGATTGCGGCTACTTATTTGGAGCTGACCAAAGATTTTGGCTTTGCCAGTATCGAAGCCATTCCGATTTCTGCTCGTTTTGGCGACAATGTCAGTGTGCATTTAGTCAAAACACCGTGGTATCAGGGGCCGACATTGCTGGCGCATTTAGAAACGGTGCCTTTGGAAAAAGCGCCTGACGAGCAGGTCTTTCGTTTTCCGGTGCAATATGTCAGCCGTCCTGATGCTAATTTTCGCGGCTTTGCCGGTACGCTCAGTTCTGGCCATGTGCAAATAGGCGACACGGTCGTGGTTGCCAAAACCGGCAAGCAAACAAAATTGCGCCGTATTATCAGCCCGCAAGGCGATTTGCAGGAGGCTTTCGAGGGGCAGGCGGTTACACTTCTTTTGGAAGATGAACTGGATTTGTCTCGCGGCTCGATGTTAAGCGGCACGGATGACCGGCCGATTTTAAGCGATCAACTGGTGGCGCAGATGATCAATTTTGACGATGCGCCCTTACGTGCCGGACAAAGCTATTGGTTGCGCACCGAAACCGATCAGGTGAGCGCGACTATCACAAAGCTTCAGCATCGTATTGATATTGAAACCTTCACCCCGTCGGATACGCACGAACTGGCTTTGAATGAAATCGGGCTTTGCCAGTTGCAGCTTAATTTGCCGCTGGTTTTTGATCTTTATCAAAATCAGCGTTCGACCGGTGCATTTGTGCTGATTGACCGTGTGAGTAATAAAACCGTGGCTGCGGGGATGATCCGCGAAAACGGCCATAAAGCCAGCAATATCCATTGGCAAAGTGTGGTGCTGGATGCCAAAGCTCGTGCCGAGCAGAAGTTCCAAAAACCTGTTGTCTTGTGGTTTACCGGTCTTTCCGGCTCAGGAAAATCCACCTTAGCGGGATTATTGGAAAAGCGGCTTCATAGTCTGGGCAAACATACCTATCTGCTTGATGGCGATAATCTGCGCCATGGGTTAAACCGCGATCTGGGATTTAGTCAGGCAGATCGCAGCGAAAATATTCGCCGTATCGGTGATGTATCGCATTTAATGCTGGATGCAGGACTGATTGTTTTGGCGGCTCTTATCACACCCTTACAAGCGGATCGTGATCGTTTGCGGGCGCGTTTTGCTGATGAGGATTTTATTGAAATCTTTGTCGATACACCGCTTGAAACCTGCATTGAGCGCGACCCCAAAGGGCTTTATGCTAAGGCGCTTGCCGGTGAAATACAGGATTTCACCGGTATTGATGCCCCTTATCAGCGCCCTCACACGCCGGATTTGCATCTGCAAACCGATGGGCGCAATGTGGAAGAATTATTGGCTGAGATTGAGCATTATCTGACGAAGCGCGGTATAATCGGCAGTTATGGTACTGATTCTTGGTCGATTTAAACAATGAATGAAATGACATCCGCTGCATTCGATGAAGCATTACTGCTGCAAGAGCTGGAACTTGCCGCTCTTGAGGCAGGGCGTGAAATCATGCGCATTTATGCGGCAGGGTGTGCTGTTTTAGCAAAGGCCGACCAGTCACCGGTGACGGAAGCCGATCAGGCCGCTGAAAGGCTGATCTTGCAAAGGCTGCGTGCTTTTGCACCGGATATTCCGATTATCGCCGAAGAAGAAATGGCCGCAGGTCTTTCACCGCAAGAACTGGGGTCGCGGTTTTTTCTGGTCGATCCGCTTGATGGCACTAAAGAATTTATCGGGCGTAACGGCGACTTTACCGTCAATATTGCACTGATTGAAAATGGTGTGCCGGTTTTAGGTGTCGTTTATGCGCCTGTTGGTGGCCGATTATATCTGGGGGGTTCATCAGGGGCGGTCAAAGTGCTCATTGATGATGAAGGCCAAGAGCATTCGCGGGCATCAATCCATGTGCGCCAAGCACCGGCACGCCTGATTGCCGTTGCCAGCCGCTCGCATAATACGCCGGAAACTGATGCATGTTTGAAGAATTATTCGATTGAAACATGTGTGTCGGTCGGGTCGTCTTTGAAGTTTTGTTTGCTGGCTGAGGGGCAGGCGGATTTATATCCGCGTTTCAGCCGCACAATGGAATGGGACACGGCAGCAGGCGATGCGGTTTTGCGCGCTTCCGGTGGTTTGAGCACGACATTGGATGGCAAGCCGATGCTTTATGGCAAGCGCGGGCAGGCTGATGATTGCGATTTTGCCAATGGCTTTTTCATCGCGCGCGGTTGTGCCAGCCTTGATAAAGCCCAGCCGCCGCATGGTTGATATGAAGTTTACCTGCGCACGGCCATGGCTGTCAGTGGAGCTTGGCTCGGTGCATCAAGTGCTGAGCTGGACGCTCAATGCGCCGGGCTTTATCGAAACGGACAGAGTTGTCTGGCGTGAGGTGCGCAATAGCGATTTAACGCCGGAACTCGATGCGCATCAATGGTTGTTGCAGGAGTTGCAACGCAGCAACAATGCGCAGGCCGTAGCCTTTCTCACATCGCGCAATATAGATTTTCACCACTATGCCGAAAAAAGCATTGAGGGTGAAAAAGTCTCGTGCCTTGTCACGGCAGGCCTTTCTAATGCCGAGCGTGTTGGCGTACGTCATGGGCCGCAAAACCGTTTTGGCACTATCAATATTCTGGTTAAAACCATCAGCCACTTGTCGCAAGCAGCGATGATCGAGCTGATGTCAGTGGTGGTGCAGGCGCGGACATTAGCTGTGCTGGAAGCTGATATTAAAATTGGTGCGCACCAACAAGCTGCAACAGGAACCGGCACAGATTGTGTGGCAATTGCCAGCCCGTTACGCGGTGCTGCAGCGCCGTGCATTTATGCTGGTCTTCATACGGCTATTGCAGAAGCCGCAGGAGTTGCGGTGTTAAGTGCTATGCATGAAGCGCTTACTATCTGGAAGAAAAACCATCTGAACCCGTAAAGTGAACTGCGCCTCTATGCGCATTTCATTTTTCACTTTTCTTCACTATTGTGCTGATCTGGAAAAATGGGAAAGCAGCATGCAGTTAACGCCACGCCATAGTGCTATTCTGGAACGTGCCAAATTACATGGTCAGGTCATGGTGGATGATCTGGCGCTGGAATTTGACGTGACACCGCAAACCGTGCGCAAAGATTTGAACGATCTGTGCAAAGCGCGGTTGCTCAGGCGCATTCATGGCGGCGCACTTTATCCTTCCGGCATCGAGAATATGGAATATGAAGCCCGTCGCCAGCTTTGTGCGCGCGAGAAGGGGGCTATTGGTAATGCTGCTGCTGCGATTATCCCTGATGGGGCTTCGCTTTTCATCAATATCGGCACCACCACCGAGGCGGTCAGTCAGGCATTAAGCGAGCATAGCCGCCTGATGGTCATCACCAATAATATCAATGTTGCAAATAGTTTGCGTATTTTCCCTTCCATTGAAGTGGTGATTGCCGGTGGCGTGGTGCGTGGCTCCGATGGTGGTATTGTCGGTGAAGCAGCCGTTGATTTTATCCGCCAGTTCAAGGTGGATTTTGCGATTATCGGTGCCTCGGCCATTGATCAGGACGGCGCATTGCTGGATTTCGATTATCGTGAGGTGAAAGTGGCGCAGGCCATTATGGCCAATGCGCGCCATGTTATTCTGGTGGCGGATTCGTCAAAAATGGAACGTACTGCACCGGTTCGTATCGGGCATTTATCGCAAATCGGCACTTTTATCACCGATTTTTGCAGCGAACCGAAACTGCGCGACCTATGCGCAGCCCATGATGTGAAGCTGATAGAAACCGAAGGTGAAAAAACTATCGAATAGTTTCATTTGTTTTCATATTGCTTTCATATGAAACTGGTTTATATTCATTTATAGTTTTTTGAAAGCAAATGGAGCCATATTATGGCTGAAACTCCTGCATTCGATATTTTTGTCATCGGTGGCGGCATTAATGGCTGTTCGATTGCGCGTGATGCGATCGGGCGCGGCTATTCTGTGGCGCTGGCAGAGATGAATGATCTGGCAAGCGGCACCTCATCACGGGCGACCAAGCTCATTCATGGTGGTTTGCGCTATCTGGAATATTATGAGTTTCGCCTTGTGCGCGAAGCGCTGATGGAGCGCGAAATTTTATGGGCCAATGCGCCGCATATTATTGCGCCGATGCGTTTTATTTTACCCTTTCATAAAGGCGGCGCGCGCCCTGCATGGCTGCTGCGCTTGGGTCTTTTCCTTTATGACCATCTGGGCGGACGCAAGAAACTGGCCGCCACCCGCACGCTTGATATGAAGCGTGATGCGGCAGCCGAACCTTTGAAGCCGCTTTTCACCAAGGCTTTCGAATATTCTGATTGCTGGGTGGATGATACGCGTTTTGTTGTGCTCAATGCGCGTGATGCGGCAGATCGCGGAGCTGAAATTTATACCCGCACCAAAGTGGTGAAAGCCTCGCGCGATAAGACCGGCTGGCTCATCACATTGCAGGATGTCCGTTCCGGCGCAACCCGACAAATCCGTTCTCGTTTGCTGGTCAATGCGGCAGGCCCTTGGGCAGACAAAGTGCTGGAAGGCGTTGAGGGTGAAAAACACGCCCATAATGTGCGCCTCGTGCAGGGCAGCCATATCGTTATTCGCAAAAAGTTTAACGACAGCCGTGCTTATTTCTTCCAGAATAATGATGGCCGCATCATCTTTGCCATTCCTTATGAGCAGGATTTTACCCTGATCGGCACTACGGATCAGGATTATCATGGTGATCCGGCTAAGGTGGAAATTACGCAGTCCGAAACTGATTATCTTTGTGCGGCGGCGAGCGAATATTTCCGCGAGAAGGTCGAAGGGGCAGATATTGTCTGGGCTTATTCCGGTGTGCGTCCGCTTTATGATGATGGCGCTTCGCAGGCGCAGGAAGCAACGCGTGATTATGTGCTGAAAGAAGATGTGAGCGGCGGTTTGGCACCGCTCGTCAATGTCTTTGGCGGCAAGCTGACCACATCACGCCGTTTGGCCGAACATATGCTGGAAAAGATTGAAGCGCTCATTGGCAAAAAAGGCGTGGCTTGGACGGATAAAGCCGCACTCACCGGCGGTGAATTTGCCATTGCCGATTATGATGCCGAACTGGCGAAATTACAAAAAGCCTATGGTTTTTTAAGTGCTTCGCATGCTGCGAGATTGTTCCGTCTTTATGGTTTGAAGGCGCATGACCTGTTAGGTGCGGCCAAGACGACCAGTGATTTAGGTGAGCATTTCGGGGCTGATCTTTATGAGCGGGAAGTTCAATATCTGAGGAGTCATGAATGGGCGCAGACAGCTGAAGATATTGTCTGGCGACGCACCAAACTTGGTTTGCGGATGAGCGCCGATGAAGTGCAAAACCTGCAAAACTATCTGGTTAAATAATAAAAAAAGCCCCGCTCAGACGGGGCTTTTTAAATGGATCTATGGTGATCAGGATTGCGGCACTGCTTTACGGAAGAAACGCTCACCCGCATAATCCTGACCAAACATCTGGTCATATTGGATAAGCTGATAATCGCGCACCAGCTTTGGCCATTCAGAATTGCGCTGCCAGTTTTCCTGTGTGCTGCCGTCCGTGGCAAATAATACGTGATTATCAATCACCGCATATTGATCATGCAGGGCGCCGAGAAAATCCGTGTAGAACGGGTGGCTGACGCCTGCCATATTGAGAATATGCAGCGGTAGGAAAGCAGGGCTGATGGTGCCGGTTTCGCGCTGAATACCGCTCTTGCTTGACCATAAGACCAATGGTGTTTCGTGTTCGCGCGCCATGTCAGCGGCAGGTGCTGTGCGGCTTGCAACGCGCGCAGTCATAAAGCCGGTATCGACATAAGCGGGACCGAGTGGTGGCAAATGATCACCGAAAAACACCAAAATGGTTTCGCGTTCACGGCTTTTTGCCCATTTCATCAAACGCAACAGGCTGGCATCGGCTTCATTTGCACCTTGAGCAAAAGCTTTGATCGCTTCACGCGCATGTTCGGGTGCGTGGCCGGTCACTTCCAGCTTGCTGTCCGGATAGCGGCTGGCGGCATAAGGGCCGTGGCCTTGCAAAGAGACGGCAAAGAAGAAAAACGGCTGTTCGATGCTTTCTGCTTCTTTGATCATTTCACTGACCATGGCATCATCAGAGGCAAGCGTGCCGCTTTTTTCAAGCTCTGGCATGGTTTCTTCAGACATGAAGGCATCAAAGCCTAAATGCTGATAGACATTACCGCGGTTCCAGAAAAACGCGCGGAACGGATGCACAGCGCGGGTGGCATAGCCTTGTTCTTTAAAGAAAGAGGCGAGCGATGGCACAGAGCCGCGGATATATTGTTGATAAGGAATACTGCCGGTTGGCAGGAAAGCCTTGGAAAAACCGGTCAGTGCTTCAAATTCCACATTGGCGGTCATGCCGCCAAATTCCGGCGAAAATACATGGCCGGACTGGAACTTGCGCACGGTCGGGATCGGGTCGGTGTTGAAGTTCACCCCCGGCAAACGGGTCGGATCCCAGAAGGATTCGCTCATTACCACAATAATATCAGGCTGCTGGCGGTTATTGAGCGCCGCACCGCTGATGCGGTTGACTTCAATATTGTTGATTGCACCGGCTGAATAAGCTTCCGGCGCAAAGACTTTCGCCATCGGAATGTTTAAAATAAAGGCAACCGCAAAGCCGTTATGCTGATAATTGGCAGTTTGATCCCACATCATCGGCGCGATTTTCAGCTTATCGCGCGACCATGAATAGGTGGCAAAATCTGAAATATAGCCGAACCAGCACAGTGCCGGCAGCGCAATGACAAGCCGCCAGATACGGGCATTGATGTTTAATGGTTTGAACTTCGTACGGCCATAAAAGACCGCCATGATGAATGCTATTACCAGCACCACAAGGCAGACAGCAATTAAAATAGCACTTAACGGGCGGTCGCGCACCAAAAGCGGCAGCAGATCAACAATCTGGCGGGCATAGAGAAAATCGCTCGGATAAAGCGGATCACCTAAATAAAGGCTTTTTTGATAGGCAACAGCACCGCTGATTAAGCCGATAATACCAATGAAAACGGCACTGAAAAAGGCGCGGCCTAATAATGCGTCACAGGCTGTGATGGTGCATGCGAGCAAAAACACTGTTGTCCATGACGGCTGTTGCCAATTGGTGAAGAACCGGATCGTCTCGTTAAGCGAACCGCGTGCCAGCCATTCAATGCAGAAAACCAACAGCGTAGAAATGATCAGCGAACACAGCGCAGCACGCGCTACGTGTTTAACAGTTGCTGATAATTGCCACGGATAGGTCAGACCACTTTGCGTGGTTTGATGTTCCGCCTTCACATTGTCAAAAAGCTGGCTCACAGACGATCCCTTATTGAGAAGCTTGTCCTGTCACATTTCTGTCATGGAAATGTCAAGTCGGTGAGCTCTGTGCGTGATCGGCGGTGCTTTTGCAAATCAAAACTGCGTTGCATGTGTTAATAAGCGGTCACAGATGATAAAGGCTTTGAAATAAATAAAGCGGCGGATCATCTCCGCCGCTTTTTATCTTATATCCGTTGGCTTTGTTTTTTAAAAAACGTCTTCCAGCCCCTTGGTCAGTTCCAGTGCCTGACGCTCAAACAAGCGGCGGTAAATACCACCGTTCAAACGGATGAGCTCGTCATGATCACCTTCTTCGATGATTTCTCCGCGGTCGAAAACCAACAGGCGATCAAGCGCGCGCACCGTGGAAAGACGGTGTGCAATCACCAAAGTTGTGCGTCCTACCATCAAGCGTTCCATTGCCTGCTGGATGAGGACTTCAGATTCAGAATCAAGGCTCGATGTGGCCTCATCCAAAATCAGCACCGGAGCATCGGCCAGAAAGGCACGGGCAATGGCAACACGCTGGCGTTCACCACCTGAAAGCTTGATGCCTCGCTCTCCAACCAGCGTGGCATAGCCTTTTGGCAACCGCATGATGAAATCATGAGCGCTTGCCAGTTTTGCTGCCTGTTCGATTTCGGTCAGACTTGCACCCGGGCGCGCATAGGCAATGTTTTCTGCCAATGTGCGGTGAAACAGGATTGGCTCTTGCTGCACGATGGCAATCTGCGAGCGCAGCGATGATTGCGTGACATCGGCAATATTTTGCCCGTCAATCAGAATGGCACCGCCACTGACATCGTAAAGCCGTTGAATGAGCTTCACAAAAGTGGTTTTGCCGGAACCTGAATGCCCCACCAGACCAACACGCTCACCGGCTTTAATATTGACGCTGAAGTCTTTGTAAAGCGGGTTTTCATGGTCGCCATAATGGAAAGTGACATGGTCAAAATCGATCTGGCCCTTGGTGATATTGATCGCTTTGGCATTTGGCTTGTCAGCAATGCCAAAAGGACGGGCTTCAATATCGACCAGTTCTTCCATGTCGTTGACCGAGCGTTGCAGGTTGCGGATATGCATCCCCACATCGCGCAGGTAACCTTGCAAAATGAAGAAAGCGGTCAATACGAAGGTGATGTCACCGGCGGTTGCCTGTCCCTGGCTCCATAGATAAAGCGCGAAGAAAATGACCAGACCGCGCATGATGAGCAGGTTCAGGCCTTGGATGAAGCCGTTCAGCGTTCCGCGCAGCCATGTGCGTCGGGTACGGCCACGCCATTTCGCAACCACCTTGGTCAATAAGTTGTCTTCACGCGCTTCAGCACCAAAGGCTTTGACCACGGAGTTACAGGAAATAGCATCGGCCAGCGCACCGCCCATGCGGGTGTCCCACGCATTGGCAAGGGTTGCAGCGGGCGCCACAATGCCCAGTGAGATGATAACCGTGCAGATAATGAACAGGATTGAGCCAATGGCAACAATTAACCCCATCATCGGCCAGTACCATGCCAGCAATGCAGTGGAGCCCACCAGCATGACAAGGGACGGAAACAGTGCTACCAGCAAAGTGTCATTGAGCAAATCCACCGCCCACATCGCACGCGTTACTTTACGCACTGTCGAGCCTGCAAAGGAGTTGGCGTGCCAGTCGGTGGAAAAACGCTGCAAGCGATAAAAGGCACTTTGTGCCATGTCACTCATGATTTTCAAGGTGAAATCAGTGATGACATAGAAGGTCAGCTGACGCATAACCAAAGCCAGACCGCCTAAGGCCAGCAGGATGACAAGCGCTGAAACGGCTGCACTCCAGGCATCATTTTTGCTCAAAACATCATTGGCGAGGGCGTCAACGAGCTTACCCGAATAAAGCGGGGTCAACACGTCGGCCACCGTTGCCAACATCATGCCTACCAGCATGAGTGCAATTCTGACCGGCTGGTTTTTCCATTGCCGGAAAGTATATTTGAGGACATTGCGGAAGGCCGGCCCTCGAAAGTCAAGACGTAATCGTGACATGAGATTTTTCACGCATGCCTTATCCTCATGCGCGAACCTTATGAATGAGATGCAACGACAGCCTGATAATAAACTGCGCGGCATGAATTGAGAAAATCGGTTTTTAAGCGAAACAAACGAACGTGAAGGGCAATAGCGGCAAACGGGTCGGGCCGTATTTCGGGCGTCTGTTTTATAAGTTTGAGAGTAGGTCAGGAAAATAAGCCGGAAGGGTGCTCTGCAACTCGAGGCTTCCGGCGCGGTGTAAAGGCTTTTAACGGATCAACAATTAAAAGCGGAAACCACAGGACGCGCACGGCGAAGCCCATGAGGCAATGCGGAAAAACGTGCAATAAACATTTTTATACCTCCTGTGCGCGTGAATAATCTTTAAAACGTAATAGAATTCGTCTTGCTCGCCAAGAGGTTAGTTTTGGCGAGATGATTGCAATAGCCTGTCTGTGTTAAATATATCACATGAGCTTTTAAGGCTTCTGCGGCCAGACAGCTAGTTTTCTGGCAAAATGGCCAATCAATTTGTGTAGAATTAAAGTGAAGATCACCAAAATAAACAGGGCTGCGAACATCAGATCTGTTTTGGCGCGGCCATTGGCAAGCAGCATTAAATAACCGAGCCCTTTGGACGCGCCCACCCATTCGCCGATAATGGCGCCAATGGGCGCATAAACAGCGGCAAGGCTTAAACCGGAGGCAAGAGAGGGAAATGCTGCCGGAATGCGCACCCGAAACAAGGTTGAGAACTGGTTTGAACCTAAAATAGCGGCTGCATCCAGCAGGCTTTGATCGGTGCGGCGTAATCCGTCCAGAAAGGTGGAAACGACGGGGAAGAAAATCATCAGCACAGTGATGGCAATTTTGGAGCCGACACCATAGCCAAGCCATAAGGTAAGAATGGGAGCCAGAGCAAAGATTGGAATGGTTTGGCTAAAAATTAACATTGGCAAGACAATACGCTGTGCCAGTGGCGACAGCATTAGCGCAATCGCTACAATTATGCCGATGAAACTGCCTAAAAACAGGCCGGATAAAATCTCGCCAAATGTGATCAATGCATTCGGGATCAGCAGTTCAATATTGTCATAAAAAGCGTAGATGACATCAACCGGCCCGGGCAAAATAAAACGCGGAATTGCAAATAGCCAGATCAATCCCTGCCACAACAGCAGCGCTGTGAGGGCAGAAATGACACCATCAGGCAGAAATTTGCGTGACGTTTTCAATTGCGCGGACCGATTGCTCATATATTATTGACCTTTCAGGCCCATTTGCCAGAAGCCGGCTTCCAATTTGGTGGCGGTGGCAAAAATACGACAAAGCTGCGGCCAGCGCGGGCTGGCTTCAAAATTGTCACCTAGTCGGTTGGCAACGGCGTGTTCCAGCAAATCTCCACCCAGCTGGCAAAGCGCTTGAAACTCTTCGCCTGCATAAGTGTCGATCCACTCCTGATAAGGGGTATCGTCTGCCTGTGTTGCGGCCAGTCTCAGGCCGATTTCGCCGTAGCCTAAGACGCATGGCAGAAGCGCTACCAATAGATCAAGGAAATCACCTGATTGTCCGGCATCCAGCACAAAGCGGGTATAGGCAAGGTTAGCCGCTTCTTCTTCAGCGTTGAACAGTTCTTCTTCGCTGATGCCTTCGCGGGCGCAAATCTTGATATGCAGAGGCATTTCCACATGGATAAGGCCGTTGACGGTTGCAGCTGAGTGTTTCATCTCCTGCAGACTGGTGGATTTTACTACACCCAGCGCCCATGCGCGGGAAAAATGGCGCAGGAATACATAATCCTGCACCAGATAATGCAGAAAAGATGCCTTTGGCAAAGTGCCGTCAGCCATGCCGCGCACAAAAGCGTGGTCGATATAGTCATTCCATTCCTGGCTTGCCGCCTCACGCAAAGCGCTAAAAGTTTTGGAGGAATAATCCGGCTTTGGCAGATTGTGGGATTTCAACATTACTGGTTCCTTTCCGCATTCACATCGACAGCAAATTTCTCGACGCCAAAGATTTCCGGCACAAGTTTGTGCTCAAAAAGAAAGACTTCCTGACGCTTGTAGCGGCCATAATCAAAAGCGGCAGGCGTGCGGGCAAAGCGCGGATAAGTGTCTTTCCAAGCGCGCTTGTTCAGCTCGTCTTTCAGTTCAGGACTATAAGAAACATAGGTTTCATAAGCCTGTTCCGGGTGATTGATGATATAATTGGCAGCCTTTTCGACAGCAGTTAAAAAGCGGCTGATTTTATCGGCATCATAATCACTTGCATTGGCGACATAGATCAGCTCGTCATAGGCTGGCACACCCTGTTCTTCGACGAAGAAACATTTGCCTTTCACGCCTTCAATATCCATCTGGTTCAACTCGACATTACGATAGGCACCAATCACTGCATCCACCTGTTTTGACATTAAGGCAGGAGAGAGCGAGAAATTGACATTGATCATTTCAACATCATCTTTGCTCATGCCGTGACGGCTCAAAATGGTGCTCATTACCGCTTCTTCAACGCCTGCAACCGAGAAGCCGATTTTCTTGCCCTTCAGATCAGTGATCTCATTAACTGAGCCATCATCGCGCACTGCTAAGCAATTGAGTGGTGTGTCCACAAGCGTGCCGACACGAATAAGCGGCAGGCCTTCATGCACATCCAAATGCAATTGCTGCTGATAGGAAACAGCGAGATCGGCCTGTTTTGCTGCCACTTGCCGCGATGGGGTGGCTGCATCGGCTGGTGCAATGATTTCCACATCAAGGCCGTTATCTTTGAAAAAACCAAGCTTGTCAGCGACAATAATCGGGCCGTGATCGGGGTTCACATACCAGTCGAGAATGAGGGATAATTTATCATTTGCCAAGGCGGTTGAAGCCATCATAGGGGCGTGCAGAACTGTGGCGCTCAAAAGCGCGGCAAAGCCAAATTTGCGGAACATTCTATCTCTCCGTTATTGAACTGAAGGGGATGGAGGTGAACTATCTCCGGCAGCAACAAGAACGATGTGGCCGGAAAAGACTTGTCGTAAGGCACTGGCTGCACGCCATGCCCGAAGGCCGGAGCGGCAGCACAAAGCAACACGTTTATCAGTGGCAAGATCAACGCGGTTTTCTAAGAGATCCTGTGTTGAATAACGCAAAGCATCATCACGCAGGTTTTGCGGTGTTTCGGTTGTATCGCGTAGTTCAATCAGCACATCATCGGGCAAAAGCTGTTCCGGCGCGATAAAGGCAAAGGGAACTTCTTTGGGCTCCGGTGCTTTGTCAAAGCGAAAGCTGCGGAAACCATATTGGCTTAAATTGACCGTCACCATCTGCCCCAAAGGCGAGGGCGACATATCTGTGAGCGCTGCAATGGCCATTTGCGCCTGAATGGTGCCGAGTGTTCCGACCAGTGGCCCCAGCACACCGGCGCTGGCGCAGGTGGCAAGGTTTTTCGGCAGATCAGGAAAGAGTGCGCGCACCGATGGCGCACCATTTTCAGCCGTGCCGCAATAGCCGCCGACATAGCCGCTTAATCCTAAGGCAGAAGCCGAGATCAGCGGTTTTTCCAGCCGTTTACAGGCATCAGACAGGATATAGGTCACCGCATAACTATCGGCGCAATCAAGCGCGATATCGGCGTCTTGCAACAGCACATCCACATTGGCGGGGGTGAGGCGCGTGGTTTTCGCCGTCACTGTCACCTCCGGGTTAAGATCATGCAGACGATCGCGGGCGGCTTCGGCTTTCTTGCGACCTAAATCCTTTTCGCCATAAAGCGGCTGGCGATGCAGATTGCTGCGTTCGATAATATCATCATCCACAAGCGTGATATGGCCAACGCCGGCGCCGACCAGATAATTGAGTGCCGGACAGCCAAGGCCGCCCGCACCAATGATGAGAACATGTGCATTTTCCAAGCGCTTTTGGCGCTCGATGCCCATCTCTTCCACAATGATCTGTCTGGCGTAGCGGCTCATTTTACATAAGCTTCCGTCAGTTTCAGCCATTCCTGCACGCGTTGTTCAGGGCTGGCATTGAGCGTGATATCAGTCACTGCCGCAACAATATCTGCACCATGTTCAAAAACACCGGTAGCGCGATCAAGGCTGATGCCACCAATGCCGACAAGCGGCATGTCTGCCACTTTATCTTTCCAGATACGGACACGTTCCAAGCCTTGCGGCTCCCAGATCATCTTTTTCAAAATCGTCGGATAGACGGGGCCAAGTGCGACATAATCAGGTTTAAGCGCTAATGCGCGTTCCAGCTCTTTTTCATTATGGGTGCTGACGCCAAGTTTGAGATTGGCTGCGCGGATGGCGGCAATATCAGCCTCATCCAGATCCTCCTGACCGAGATGGATGTAATCGCAACCTTCATCAATGGCGAGCTGCCAATAATCATTGACGATGAGCTGGCATTGATGCGCATCACAAATGGTTTTGGCAGCACGGATTTCTGTGCGCAATTCAGGTAAAGTTTTATCTTTGACGCGCAATTGCACCAGTTTAATGCCAAGCGGCACCAGACGTTCCAACCATTGAGCGCTGTCGAAAATCGGATAAAAAGGATGAAGTGCCATTTTAGAAAAATGCCTTTCCCATCAAAGGTGTGGAAGGAGCTGCCATGTCGCGCGGTTCAATCGGATCGGCTTCTACCGCCAGATGTCCCGCTTCAACGGCAAGCGCAAAGCTTTTGGCCATGCGAACCGGATCACCGGCCTTGGCCACGGCTGTGTTGAGAAGCACCGCGTCATAACCCAGTTCCATTGCCTGTGCAGCATGGGAAGGAACGCCGATACCGGCATCAACAATCAGCGGAATGTCGGGGAAATGTGCCCGCAAGGTTTTTAAAGCATAGGGGTTGTTGAGGCCGCGTCCCGAGCCAATCGGTGCGCCCCACGGCATCAGCACTTTGCATCCGGCTTGCAGCAGCTTTTCGGCAACGACCAGATCGTCGTTCATATAAGGGAAAACTTCAAAACCTTCATTGACCAGAATGCGCGCGGCTTCCACCAGCCCGAACGGATCCGGCTGCAATGTGTCCTGCTCGCCGATCACTTCCAGTTTGATCCATGATGTGCCAAAAATCTCGCGTGCCATTTGAGCGGTGGTAACGGCTTCGCGGGCTGTATGGCATCCGGCGGTATTGGGCAAAACATGCACGCCCAGTTCTTTGATCAATGACCAGAAACTTTGTCCCGCACGCTCAAACCCGCTTTCACGGCGTAGGGATACAGTGACAATATCTGTGCCCGATGCCTTGACCGCTTCGCCTAAAATGGCAGGCGAAGGATAAAGGGCAGTGCCCAATAGCAAACGGCTGGTGACTGTTTTGTCATAGAGTTTGAGCATGTCACCCTCCTTGCATCGGTGCCAGAACTTCAATCTGGTCACCGGCAGAAAGTGGTGTTTTCTCACGCATGTCAGCGCTGACAAATTCGCCATTGAGAGCGGTCGCTACCACTGCATCGCTCAAATCAATCTCAGCGAGTAATTCGTTTAAGTTGCTGGCGCTGGTCTGGTGGATTTGGCCGTTCAGAGAAATATTCATGAGGAGCACTCCATGAGCTCAGGCATGTTTTGCGGATTTTCCACCGCTTCACGCACCATTTTTGCTAAGCTTGGCGACATCAAAAATCCGTGCCGGTAAAAGCCGTTGACATAAAGCTTGGTGCCTTGGCGGCGTATTTTGGGCAAATTGTCGTTAAAGGCAGGGCGGGCATCGACGCCGGTTTCCAGCACTTCACTTTCAGCGAATGCGGGGTGCAGCGCATAGGCCGCGCCCAAAAGTTCCAAGGTGGAGCGCACGCTGATATGGGGGCTGGCTTCTGTTTCCAGCATCGTTGCACCCACCATATGCACACCATCCCCACGCGGCACGATATAGAGCGGAATGCGCGGATGCAGCAGCCGCACGGGGCGGGTGAGGTTAATGTCACGAGAGCGGATCATCAGCATTTCGCCTTTGACACCGCGCAGATCATTTAAATCGTCCTGCGCCCGAAGTCCGCGACAATCAATGGTCAGATCACTGTCGATTTTAATGGTGTCTGCATCGGTTCCAAGCTGAAAGCGCACACCCTTTTGACGCAAATTTTCGGCCAGTTCCGGTAAGGCGCGGCGCGGGTTGAGGTGGCCTTCATGCTCGAAAAACAGACCTTGGTTAAAGCGATTGCCAAGATCAGGCTCGAGTTCTTCAATGCGAGATGCTTCGATTAATTCATGATGGCTGGTGCGGCGCGAAAAACGGCGTAATTCGCTGGCATCGCGGGTGTGAGAAAGCACCAATGTGCCGCGTCGCTCAACGCCGCTGACATGGTTTTCCCACCAGTTGAGCGCTTGCTGGCCAAAGCGTACGATTTGTTCGGGTGCACTTTCGCCCTCACACCATGGCGCCAGCATACCACCGGCAAACCATGAGCAGGCATCTTCGCCAATGCGCTCACTGCGTGCAATCACTTGCACATCATGGCCTTGGGTATTGAGTTCAGCGGCAACTGTTAGCCCTGCCACTCCGGCGCCGATTATGGTGATTTTCATGGCGCTACCTGTGCAGAATTAGCCCACAAATCATAAAAGTGATGGACGGGCCCGTGACCGCTGCCGATCTTTAACTGATCGGCGGCCAAAATTGCCTGATGCAGATAATCATGCGCCTCCTGAAAAGCCTGAGCTAAATCTAGCCCGTATCCAAGCTTTGCCGCGAGTGCCGCCGATAATGTGCAGCCGGTGCCATGGGTGTTTTTAGTGTGGATGCGCGGGGCAGAAATGGCAAATGTCGGCTGATCTGGTGTGATGAGGAGATCGGTGCAAACCTCACCTTCCGCATGGCCGCCTTTCATCAAAACTGCTTTAGCACCTAAGCAAAGCAGTGCGCGGCCTTGTGCTTCGGCTTCCTCATCGCTTTGCGCTTCATCCATATCCAGCAGACAGGCAGCTTCGGGACGGTTCGGCGTTATCAGCGTTGCCAGCGGGATCAGTTTTTGACGCAATACATCAATGGCGGTTTCGCTGAGCAGGCGATTGCCGGATTTGGCTACCATCACCGGATCAAGCACGACCGGCCCTTGGAAGTGTTTCAACCCTTCCATCACGGTTTCAATGGTTTCGGGTTGCGAGAGCATGCCGATTTTTACCGCATCGACTTTCAGATCGCTAAAGACTGCATCCATCTGACCGCGAATGATTGTTGGTGTCATATCCATCACATCGCTGACACCGCAGGTGTTTTGCGCGGTGATCGCAGTGATGACACTGGCGCCATAGGTTTTAAGCGCGGAAAAGGCTTTCAAATCGGCCTGAATACCGGCGCCGCCGCTGCTGTCAGAGCCAGCAATGGTCACGCAGATCGGAACTGAACTGATAGTGGAAGATGTATCTAACCGTCTCGTCATGTCGTTTCTCTTCTCTGAACAGAAAGTGAAACATCATGACTGGCTGAAGCTTGTATTTTGCTTCTATTAGAAAATTTGCCTGTTGTTCAGACCAATTTCCATTACGCCCGTACGTGACGCGCCAAATTCCGTTCCCTACGCAGGTATTACCCGGATCAGGTTCAATGGGTTAGCGTTTGTCACGCCTCTCAGTCCTTCGACACCCCAACGAATATTTGCTGCCCTCATGAGTAGAATTTAAAATCAGATTGGTCAAGCCCGTGGTCAAAGCATCAAAATGCTTCAGAAATGCGCCCGTAATTTTTCTTCAAAAAAGCTCTTGACCTTCCAATGATGGGAAGGATTAATTTAAACGCCATGATGAACTGCTTATGCGGTTGCTTTTGATAATCACGATTGTGCTTGAAAGCGTTAATTGCATAGGCACAATGATGTGGCAGGGGATGTCCTATGAGCCAGAATAATGACAGACAGTTAGCAGGCAATGCCTTGTTAACAAAGTATAATTTCAATGTAGACGGCATGACCTGTGCCTCTTGTGTGGGGCGTGTGGAGCGTGCACTGACAGGCACTCAAGGTGTGGAAAAAGCAACCGTTAATCTGATGACGGAACGCGCCCATATTGAGGTGAGTGACAGCAAAATTACAGCAGATGATTTGGTCAAAATCATCGGTGGTGCAGGTTACAAAGCCGAGCTGATTGATGAACAAAAGCCGGTGGAAGCGCCGAAAAGCTCTGGTTGCGGCTGCGGCTCTAAAAAGGCTGCTAGTGCGCAAACATGTGAGTTCGAAGTCAAACCTGCTGCCGCTTCGGCAGCGACCGCAGCATCGCAAAAGTTTGACTTAAACATTGAAGGCATGACCTGCGCTTCTTGTGTCGGCAATGTTGAACGTGCCTTGCAAGCTGTTGAAGGCGTTGCATCAGCCAGCGTTAACCTTGCCACTGAGCGGGCGCAGATTATGGCTGACGGCGCGTGGGTAAACACGAACAAGCTGATTGAAGCTGTGGCAAAAGCTGGCTATCAGGCACGTGAAGCCGATGTTGCCGCCAAGCAATCTGCTGGCGAAATGCGCGCCCAAAAACGCGAAAAAGAAGCGCAAACCTTACAGCGTCAAACCTTACTTGCTGTGCTGCTGACCCTGCCGGTCTTCATTATGGAAATGGGTTCGCATCTGATCCCGGGCGTGCATATGTTGATTGATCACACAATCGGCATGCAAAATAGCTGGTATCTTCAGTTTGTGCTGACAACATTGGTGCTGTTCGGGCCAGGCTTGCGTTTTTTCAAGCTTGGTATTCCTGCACTTTTGAAAGCCGCACCGGACATGAACTCGCTGGTCGCGGTTGGTACACTGGCCGCCTGGGGCTTTTCAACGGTGGCTACTTTTATGCCTTCCGTTTTGCCTGAAGGCACGGTGAATGTCTATTTTGAAGCCGCAGCCGTCATTGTCGCACTGATCCTGCTTGGTCGTTATCTGGAAGCGCGTGCCAAGGGCAGAACCAGTGCGGCTATCAGCCGTCTGGTTGATTTGCAGGCGAAAACTGCACGCGTTTTGCGTAATAACAAGGTGGTTGATGTGCCGTTGGAAGATGTGCGCGTGGGCGACCATGTGCAGGTCAGGCCGGGTGAAAAAGTACCTGTTGACGGTAGTGTCATTGAGGGTTCTTCTTATATTGATGAATCCATGATTACCGGTGAACCGGTGCCGGTTGTTAAAGAAATAGGCGCGGAAGTGGTTGGCGGCACTATCAATAAATCCGGCTCTTTTACCTATCAGGCAACCAAAGTTGGCAGTGATATGGTGATCGCGCAGATCATCCGCATGGTGGAAGATGCGCAGGCCGACAAGTTGCCAATTCAGGCGATGGTTGATAAAGTTACCCGTTGGTTCGTGCCCGCGGTCATGGCTGCTGCTGTTATCACTTTTGTGATCTGGCTGATCCTTGGCCAGTCGCCAAGTCTGGGCTTTGCACTGGTGAATGCCATTGCCGTGCTGATTATTGCCTGCCCATGTGCGATGGGGCTTGCCACGCCAACATCAATTATGGTCGGCACTGGACGTGCAGCGGAAATGGGTGTGCTGTTCCGTCGGGGTGATGCGTTGCAACGTTTGCGCGAAGCATCCGTGATTGCCTTTGATAAAACCGGAACACTGACCTTGGGCAAACCTGTTTTGGCTCATTTTGAAACAGTTGCCGGACAGGATGAGGCAAAAATCCTGACCCTTGCAGCGAGTGTCGAGGCACGTTCGGAGCATCCGATTGCCGCAGCTGTTGTGCAAGCGGCAGAAGATAAAGGTCTTGTCTTAAAGGATGTGCAGAATTTTAACGCCATCGCCGGTATGGGACTGGTTGCAGATGTCGATGGTCAGCAGGTGGCCGTTGGTGCCGGTCGCCATATGGCTGCGCTTAATATTGACATCACACCTTTGGAAAAAGTAGCCGATCAGCTGGCTTCTCAGGGGCGCTCGTCGATTTATGTAGCGGTTGATGGCCAATTGGCTGCAATTCTGTCGATTGCCGATCCGCTCAAGCCATCAACGAAGCAAGCGATTGATGCGCTGCATCAGATGGGCTTGAAGGTGGCGATGATCACCGGTGACAGCCGCCACACAGCAGAAGCGATTGCGCGTTCCTTGTCGATTGATCATGTGGAGGCTGAAGTGCTGCCGGGTGGCAAAGTGGATGCTTTAAAGCGTCTGTCGTCTAAGGGTGAAGTGCTGGTCTTTGTCGGTGATGGCATCAATGATGCACCGGCATTGGCGGCTGCTGATGTGGGGATTGCTTTGGGCACCGGCACGGATGTGGCGATGGAAAGCGCTGATATTGTGTTGATGTCGGGTGATTTGCGCGGCGTTATCAATGCGCTGGCCGTATCACGCGCCACCATTCGCAATATTCGCGAAAACCTGTTCTGGGCATTTGCCTATAATATCGCGCTTATTCCGGTTGCTGCCGGTGTGCTTTATCCGCTGTGGGGCACATTATTATCGCCAATGCTGGCGGCTGGTGCGATGGCACTTTCCAGCATCTTCGTGCTTTCCAATGCGCTGCGTCTGCGCAAGGTTAAACCTGCATTGCAGGTTTAACCGACACAATTATGTTTTGGCTACGTTGCTGGCCAAATCATGCAAAATCGGACAGTCAGGGCGGTTATTGCCCTGACAGTTCTGCGCCAGATGGCGCAATGTATCCGCCATTTCGCGCAACTGTTCCATCTTCGCTTCCAGCTCCGCCACATGGGTGAGGGCTATTTGCTTCACATCGGATGAAGCGCGGCTGTGGTCTTGCCAAAGCGTCAGCAAATCTTTGATCTGATCAAGCGAGAAGCCCAAATCGCGACCGCGCCGGATGAAGCGCAATGTTTCCACATCCCGTTTAGAGTAAACGCGGTAGCCAGCCTCGGTGCGGCCAGCCTTTTCAATCAGCCCGACCGTCTCATAATGACGGATCATTTTGGCACTTATGCCCGACGCAGTTGCTGCTTGGCCAATATTCATCATGTTAAAGCTCCGTGGTTGTGCTATATATAGGGCATCTCCTTATCCCTTTCAAAAAATAATAATTGTGCATCATGCAACTACATGTTGACGTTCGTGCGCATTGGCTGTCTATATCTAGTGGTCAAGGTCTCTCGAATCGCAAGATAGAGAGATAATAGGGAATCCGGAAGAGATGGTGCTAACCGCCGCTTAAACCGGAGCTGCCCCCGCAACTGTAAAGCGGCGAGTTTTTGTTCTTACAGCATCGACCCGAAACCGGAATCGGTTTTCGAAAGGGTACGATGCGTAAATTTTAGATTAGAGCGTCCTTTATACGTCCTGTCGGACGCATGGCGCTCTAAGAAGTCACTGAGGATTATCCTTGGGAAGACGGACAAAAGCACCGACCCGCCAGCCAGGAGACCTGCCCTGACACGAAATGTTCTCCCTGGGCGGGGTGTCCCGGTGGTGTGCTGGCAACAGAGCAGGCATTAGCCTTGCGCTCTCTTTCATGCATGCATCCGTTTGACCTTGCCCCCAACAAAAATTGGGGTAAGCCAATGTCGACTTCTATCTCACGTGAGCCTGCTGACGGCGACGCTTTTTCTGTCGTAAACGCAGCTAATGATTCCGAACCGGGCTATCAGGTTATCCGTCGCAACGGATCAGTGACACCTTTTGCAGGTGATAAAATTGCTGTTGCGCTGCAAAAAGCTTTTCTTGCGGTCGAAGGCACCAGTGCTGCTTCATCGCGCCGTGTTCATGATGTGGTTGCCGAGCTTTCTGAAGCTATTGTTGCTGGTCTTACTCGCCATGCAACGGCAGGCCGTACTTTCCATATTGAAGATATTCAGGATCAGGTTGAGCTGGCATTGATGCGCGGTGGCCATCATAAAGTGGCGCGCGCTTATGTGCTCTATCGTGAAGAACGTGCGCGCGAACGTGCCGAACAAGTGGCACAAAATCCGCAGGCAATACCGCAATTGCAGATGAAGAGCGCCAGCGGTCAACTGGTGCCGCTTGATGAAGCTCGCCTCAAACATGTTGTAGAAGAGGCATGTGCAGGTCTGTCTTCAGTTTCATCGGAAGCCATTCTTACCGAAACAAAACGCAATCTTTATAGCGGCATCACACAGGATGAGCTGGCGCTTGCACCTATTTTGGCTGCGCGTACTCTGATTGAAACCGAGCCTGACTATTCCAAGGTCAGTGCCCGCCTTTTGCTGGATAAGCTGCGCCGTGAAGTGCTGACCTTTGTTGAAGGCTCCCCGCGCGAAGCAACCCACAAGCAGATGTGCGAGCTTTACCCGAACTATCTGAAATCCTACATCCGTGTGGGTATTGATGCCGATCAGCTTGATCCGGAATTGGCGCTGTTTGATCTTGATCGCATGGCCGCAGCCATTCAGCCGGATCGTGATCTGCAATTTGATTATTTAGGTCTGCAAACCCTTTATGACCGCTACTTCCTGCATGTTCAAAACAAGCGTTTTGAGCTGCCGCAAGCTTTCTTTATGCGTGTTGCCATGGGGCTTTCCTTACGTGAAGAAGAACGCGAAGCGAAGGCGATCGAGTTCTATAATCTGCTTTCAAGCTTTGATTTCATGGCTTCAACGCCAACATTGTTTAATGCCGGCACACGTCGTCCGCAGCTCTCTTCCTGCTTCCTGACCACTGTTCCGGATGATCTCGACGGTATTTTCAAAAGCGTTAAAGACAATGCGCTTCTGGCTAAATATTCCGGCGGACTGGGCAATGACTGGAGCCGTGTGCGCGGCCTTGGTGCACGCATCAAAGGCACCAATGGCGAAAGTCAGGGTGTTGTTCCATTCCTGAAAGTTGCCAATGATACGGCCATTGCGGTTAATCAGGGTGGCAAGCGCAAGGGTGCTGTCTGCGCATATTTGGAAACATGGCATATCGACATCGAAGAGTTTTTGGATCTTCGTAAAAACACCGGTGATGACCGTCGTCGTACCCATGATATGAACACGGCCAACTGGGTGCCTGATCTGTTTATGGAACGCGTGGAAAAAGACGGTGACTGGACATTGTTCTCGCCGGATGAAACCCCTGATCTGCATGATCTTTATGGTCCGGCCTTCAAATATGCTTATGAAGCCTATGAGCAGAAAGCGGCTAAAGGCGGCATTAAAGTTTACCGCACATTGAAGGCCAAAGACCTGTGGCGTCGTATGCTGACGATGCTGTTTGAAACCGGCCATCCTTGGATCACCTTCAAAGACCCGTGCAATATCCGTTCGCCGCAGCAGCATGCTGGCGTGGTGCATTCATCCAATCTCTGCACCGAAATTACGCTCAACACATCGAATGATGAAGTTGCGGTTTGTAATCTGGGTTCTGTCAATCTGGCAGCGCACACAACACCGGAAGGCATTGATCAGGCACGTCTGGAGCGCACTGTAGCAACCGCTATGCGTATGCTCGACAATGTGGTGGACATCAATTTCTATACCATTCCGGAAGCACGCCGCTCAAACCTGCGTCACCGTCCGGTTGGTCTGGGACTGATGGGCTTCCAGGATGCATTGCAGATTTTGCGTCTGCCTTATGCGTCGGATGAAGCGATCAAATTTGCCGATCAGAGCATGGAAGCCATTTCCTATCATGCGATTTCTGCATCCGTTAATCTGGCAGCAGAACGTGGCAGCTATCAGAGCTATGAAGGTTCGCTTTGGTCAAAAGGCATTTTGCCAATCGACTCTCTGCGTATGCTGTCTGATGCACGTGCTCATAATAATTTAGAGAGCATGAAGCTCAATTATGACGAAACACTGGATTGGAATGCTCTGCGCGAACGCGTCAAAACCATTGGTATGCGCAACTCCAACTGTATGGCAATTGCTCCGACTGCAACCATTTCCAATATTTGCGGCGTGTCGCAGTCCATCGAGCCTGCTTATCAGAATCTGTTTGTTAAATCGAACATGTCGGGTGACTTCACAGTGGTGAATGCCGGTCTTATCCGTGATCTGAAAGCCCGCGGTCTGTGGGACGAAGTAATGATCTCTGATCTGAAATATTTCGATGGCAGCATCGGTCAGATCGATCGTATTCCGGATGATCTGAAAGCACTTTATGCAACGGCTTTTGAAATCGACACAGCGTGGCTGATCGAAGCTGCAAGCCGTCGTCAGAAGTGGATTGATCAGGGGCAGTCGCTCAATCTTTATATCGCTAATCCAAGCGGTAAGAAGCTCGACGAATTGTATCGCCTTGCATGGTATCGCGGCCTGAAAACCACTTATTACCTGCGATCCCGCTCTGCAACACATGTGGAAAAATCCACATTGAAGGGTACGGATGGCAAGCTGAATGCGGTGTCTGCCGCACCGATGCAGAGCATTCCGGCATCCGATGTGCGCGCTTGTTCTATTGATGATCCAACTTGTGAAGCTTGTCAGTAATAGAAGTCGTTACCGGCCAGCACTTGGCCGGTAACGGGCTGATACTGATCACTTTTCTTTGTTTCATCCCTATTTGAAAGGGTTTTATAATGTCTAATCTCGATTGGTCAGAGACCGAAAAGAACAGCACATCTGTCGCCTCAGAGGCAGATTTGTCTGCCGATGCAACGGGTCTGGGCTCGATTGAGCGTAACGCGGCACGTGTAACGGTTGATGAAAAGCGCATGATTAATGCACGCGCTGACGTTAACCAGCTGCTGCCGCTGAAATATAAATGGGCATGGGAAAAATATCTGGCCGGTTGTAACAATCACTGGATGCCGACCGAAGTTTCCATGCAGGCAGATATTGCATTGTGGAAATCTAAAGACGGCCTGACCGACGATGAACGCCTGATGCTCAAGCGTAACTTAGGTTTCTTCGCAGCATCCGAAAGTCTGGTTGCAAACAATATCGTGCTGGCGATTTACCGTCACCTGACCAACCCTGAATGCCGCCAATATTTGCTGCGTCAGGCGTTTGAAGAAGCCGTTCATACCCATACTTTCCAGTATATCGTGGAAAGTCTGGGGCTTGATGAAGGTGAATTGTTCAACATGTACCGTGAGGTACCATCGATCACCGATAAGGCTGCATGGGCGCTTAATTACACCCGCAATCTGGACAATGCCGAATTTAAAACCGGTACACCGGAAGCTGACCGTGACTTCCTGCGCGATCTGATTGCGTTCTATGTCGTGTTTGAAGGCATGTGGTTCTATACCGGTTTTGCGCAGCTTCTGTCTCTTGGCCGCCGCAACAAGATGGTCGGTATTGCCGAGCAATATCAGTACATTCTGCGTGATGAATCGATCCATATGAATTTTGGTATCGACGTTATCAACCAGATCAAGCATGAGAACCCGCATCTCTGGACAAAAGAGTTCCAGGAAGAAGTGCGCGACATGTTGCGTGATGCGGCAGAACTGGAAGCAGCCTATGGCCGCGACACCATGCCGAACGGTTTGCTGGGGCTGAATGCTGCGCTTTGTGAGCAGTATATGCACTTCATCGCCAACCGTCGTTGTGCACAGCTGGGCTTGGAAGCCGTGTTCCCTGAAGCGGATAATCCGTTTCCTTGGATGTCGGAAACAATGGATCTGAAGAAGGAGAAAAACTTCTTTGAGACCCGTGTGATCGAATATCAAAACGGCGGCGCTTTGAACTGGGATTGATATTTATCGATCTGATTTGAATAAAGAAAAGCCCCGCCGGTCAGTTGATCGGCGGGGCTTTTTTTGGTCAGACTTGTTCGTCTGTGGGAGGAATTTTAAGCAATAAAGTCGCTCTGGGTGCCGTGCGCTTCAATGGCCTGTGCCAAACGCAACAATGCGTGGACATAAGCACCGGTGCGCAGTGAGAATTTTTTCTCTTTTGACAGTTCCCAGATTGCACGGCCTTCGCGTTCCATGATGCTCTGGAGGCGCTGATGGATTTCTTCCAAAGTCCAGTAATAGCCCTGCTTGTTTTGTACCCATTCAAAGTAAGAAACGGTTACACCACCGGCATTGGCCAGAATGTCAGGCAGAACAATCACGCCTTTTTTCGCCAGAATTTCATCAGCTTCAGCGGTGAGCGGGCCATTGGCCAGCTCGACAATCAGCTTGGCTTTGATGGTTGCTGCATTGCCTTCATGCACCATGTTTTCCATGGCGGACGGCACCAGAACATCACAATCAGCAGCCACCAGTTCAGCCGGTGTCATGGCCTTGTGACCATGCTGGCCAACGGTGGAAACAACTGACTTGCCTTCCGCTTTGGCAGCAAAGAGGCTTTTCAGGTTCAAACCTTCGGCGCACTGAACTGCACCTTCCGAGTCGGAAACAGCGGTGATCTTGTGGCCATCGGCGCTGAAAAGACGTGCCATATGCTGGCCGGCATTACCAAAGCCCTGAATGGCCACACGCAAATTGCTGGCAAGACCTAAATCACCAGCCAGATGACGCACGAGATAGTAGCCACCGCGTGCCGTTGCATCATCACGACCAAGCGAACCGCCCAGTGCCAATGGCTTGCCGGTGATCACTGCCGGTGAGTGCTGGTCGACGATTTGTGAATATTCGTCAGCCATCCAACCCATGATCATTGAGTTGGTATAGACATCCGGTGCCGGAATATCACGGTCTGGGCCCAGAATTCCGGCAAAGGCCTGAATATAAGCGCGGGAGAGACGTTCCAACTCAGCTTTGGACAATTTACGCGGATCAACCTGAATAGCACCCTTACCACCGCCATAAGGCAGGTTCATCACGGCGCATTTGAAGGTCATCCAGAAAGCAAGCGTCTCAACTTCTTCAGCTGTTGCATCCGGATGGTAACGGATGCCGCCTTTGGTTGGGCCGCGGGTATCATCATAACGGCAGCGCCATGCAAGGAATGATTTGCGTGATCCGTCATCCATACGGATCATCAAACGTACTTTCATGGTCTCGCGCGCGAATTTCAATTTTTCGATCACATCCGCGTCGATATTAATATGGCTTGCAGCCTCATCCAGCCGCACTAATGCATTTTCAAGAAGATTGTCCTGTGACACGAAATCACCTTTCTTGCGTATGGCGTTATGAAAATATATTTTTGGAACCCCTATATGCACTTTTACGCAACAAAAGGAAAGAAAAAAGGACAGCACTGTTGTCCTATTTTTTATTGTCAGTACTCATTTTTTAAATTTTTCTGAAATATTGTGTGATTTTCGCATCAGTCGAAATCATGACTTGTCCAAGCCAGATTTAATCAATCTGTCATGATTTATACAAAGCACTGTCATAATGGCTGGCTAACAATCCCCCCGTACTCATTGTCCTCTCAAGGTCTTTACGACGATTACAATTGGGGCTTTTCCGGCATGCAAAGGGGTGGAACCAAAGATGGTTCCGATCTGTGGCCGGGAAAACATCCGCTAAAGGGGTTTGATAAAACCATGCGTCAACTTGTTAAATTACTCTCTGCCACGACAGTTCTGTCGGCTACACTTATTGCAACTGCATCGCAGGCAGCAACGGTGTATCCGCTTGACCGTGCAACGATTCTTGCCGGTTCGCCTTTTGATTTCAAAGTGGAATTCGACAATGTCGTCAAAGCGGATGACGTGAAAATCACGGTCAACGGCGAAGATTACAAAGCTGTTTTCGGCAAAGATGTTGAATTTATTGCTGCAGAAAAAGACGCATCAGATAAAGATCTGGGCTCGGCTGTTATTCTGCGCTCTTTGGCTTTGCCGAAAGCCGGTGCTTACACCATCGAAGTGCAGGCCGGAAATGACAAGAAAAGCGTTACTTGGGATGTTTACGGCACTTCGGATGCACCTAAAGCCAAAAACGTGATCTTCCTTGTCGCTGATGGTTTGTCCGTTGCCCACCGCACCGGTGCCCGCATCATGTCTAAGGGCATGAGCGAAGGTAAGGCCAATGGTCGTCTCAATATGGATGATCTGCAATATATGGCTTTCATCGGTACATCAGCCACCAATTCGATTGCCACCGACAGCGCCAACACCATGTCAGCCTATATGACGGGTCATAAAACTGCGATCAATGCGCTTGGTGTTTATGCTGACCGTACACCGGACAGCCTTGATGATCCGCGCGTTGAAAATATTAGTGAAGCACTGCGCCGTCAAACCGGCAAATCCATCGGTATTGTCACCACGTCAGAATTGCAGGATGCAACACCGGCAGCTGTGGCTTCGCACACCCGCCGTCGCGCTGATAAAGCCGAAATCACCGGCATGTTGTTTGATGTGAAGCCTGATGTATTGTTGGGCGGTGGTTCTGCCTACTTCCTCAATAAGGAAGTGCCGGGTTCCAAGCGCAAAGACGATAAAGACTATATCAAAGAGTTCAAAGATGCAGGTTATGCCTTGGCAACCAGCAAGGAAGAGCTTGAAAAGGCCGCATCTGCTGAAGGCGACAAGCTGCTCGGCCTGTTCCATACCGGCAATATGGACACTGCGATGGATCGCAATATGCTGAAAAAGGGAACGATGGATAAATTCCCTGATCAGCCGGGTCTAGTTGAAATGGCCGACATTGCCTTGAAAAAGCTCTCCCAGAATAAGGAAGGTTTCTTCCTGATGGTTGAAGCGGCAAATGTCGACAAGATGTCCCATCCGCTTGACTGGGAACGCGCAGTTTACGACACAATCGAGTTTGACAAGGTTGTTGGTCTGGCACAGGAATTTGCCAAGAACAATCCGGACACAATGGTTGTTGTAACCGGTGACCATACCCATGGCGTGTCCATCATCGGTACGATCGATGATAATAAGCCGGGCACCGAAATGCGTGAAAAAGTCGGTACTTATGAAAAAGCTGGCTTTACCAATTACGTTGACAGCAATGGTGACGGCTATCCGGACAACGTGGATGTGAACCCGCGTCTGGCGATCTTCTCCAACAACTTCCCTGACTATTACGAAACCTTCCGTCCGAAGCTGGATAATCCTTTTGTTCCGGCGATCAAAAACGAGAAGAACGAATATGTCGCCAACGAAGCCTATAAGGACATTCCGGGCGCTGTCTTCCGTGAAGGCAATATCCCGCGCTCCGATGATACAGGTGTTCACTCGGTCGATGACGTTGTGTTGCAGGCAAGTGGTGCCGGTGCCGATCTTTTCCGTGGCTATATGGAACAGAGCGACGTTTACAAAATTCTGGCCGAAGTCTTCGCTCTTGGCGCGGATAAGAAATAAGCCTGAGTTTGGATGAAAAAAATGCCGGAAAGCAATTTCCGGCATTTGACTTTTAAGGGGTGAGCCATGTCATTTTTACCAACACTGCCATTTTCATCAACAATGCCGCGTCGTGATTTTTTGAAACTTTTGAGCGCTGCACCTTTGGCCTGTGTCGCGTCGGGCCTGCCGCAGGCGCAGGCGGCCACGGGCAATTTAAGTTTTGCCGAGCTTTACAGTAAGGTGAGCGTGCTGGGCTTGGAATTTTCTGAAAAGGTCAAATCCCTCAACGGCGAAAAAGTGGTGATGGGCGGCTTCATGGCGCCTCCTTTGAAAGCCGAAGCCGACTTTTTTGTGCTTACCGAAATTCCGATGTCGATCTGCCCTTTCTGCTCATCCGATGCGGATTGGCCGGACAATATTCTGGTGGTCTATCTCGACAAAAAACAAACCTTTGTGCAGCCTTCAACCTTGATTGAAGTGACAGGAAAACTGGAAGTCGGCTCGTGGACAGACCCGGAAACCGGTTTTGTCAGCCTGCTGCGTTTACGTGATGCACGCTATAAGGTTGCTTGATATGCAGCTGGTTTTAGAAAATATCAGTGTGAATTTTAAAGGGCTTTCCGAACCCGCTTTGCAAATTGACCATTTGGACATTGCCAATGGTGCGGTGGTGGGGCTCACCGGTGCGTCCGGTTCGGGTAAAAGTACTTTTATCAATATTATCAGCGGCCTTGCCCGCCCGCAAAAAGGCGTGGTGCGCTGGGGTGAGCAGGTCATCAATCAGTTGTCTGAAACCGCGGCTGATCGCTGGCGGGGGCAACATATCGGCCTTATCATGCAGGATTTTTATCTCTTTGACGGTTTGCCGGCGCTGGAAAATATTCTGCTGCCGCTGCGTCTGGCCGGAGGTGCGGATAAGCAAGCGGCGATCCGCGCCCATGAATTGCTGGAGCGGGTGGGGCTGAAGCGGCCGGATCAACCCGTGCAGCTGATGTCGCGCGGGGAAATGCAGCGTGTGGCAATTGCCCGTGCCTTGCTGCGCAAACCTGCCATCATCATTGCGGATGAGCCGACAGCCAGTCTGGATAAGGAAAATGGTGCTTCCGTCGGCAGTCTTATTCTGGAACTGGCGGTGCAGGAGAAATGCACCACCATCATTGCTTCGCATGATGACCGGCTGACGTCCAGATTAGCACGTAATATCAACCTCTCTGCGGGGAGAATTATCTCTGATGTTTAGATTTATCGCCGCAGATTTAAAACGCCATTGGCTGGGTGCTTTGGCATTGATGTTGCTGGTTGCATTTGCGACGGCTTTGAGTGTCGCTGTTACTTTGCAGGAGCGTGCTTTGCGCCTTGGCAGTGCGCGTGCTGCCGATCATTTTGATCTGGTGATTGGGGCTGCCGCCAGTGAAACGCAATTGGTGCTGTCATCGGTTTTCCTGCAGACATCATTGCTGCCATTGATGGATGGCAATGTGTTGGAAAAATTAAGCCAAGATCCGCGTGTGGCATGGGCGGCACCGGTTGGTTTTGGTGACAGCTATAAAAACTATCCGATTATCGGCACAACTTCAAAACTGGTTGAAACGCTGAGCCCGAAACTGGCATCAGGACAAATGTTTGCCACTCACAATGAGGCCGTTGTCGGTGCTAATGTGGATGTGCGTGCTGACACACAGATGGTGCCATTGCATGGAAATGCAGGTGAGGGCGGTCATCATCATAATGAAATTGCCTATAAAATGGTTGGTCGTATGGCGCCAACAGGTGGCGCTTGGGACAATGCAATTTTAGTGCCGATTGAAGCGGTCTGGGCCGTGCATGGTATGGAGCATGACCATCATCATGATCATGACGTGCATGAGGAGGAAACGGCAGAAGAACATGCCGCGCATGCTGATCATGATGATGGGCACGATCACGATCATGGCGATGAAACGCTGCAAACCAGTTTTGAACATGGAGCAGCAGGGGTTCCGGCAATTATAGTTAAGCCAAAAACCATCGCAGATGCCTATAAACTGAGACAAGAATATCGTGGCAATGGCACAACGGCAGTCTTTCCGGCTGAAGTGCTCACCAATCTTTACGGGATGCTGGGCAACGCCAAATCAATCCTGATGTTTGTCGCGTTGGGAACGCAGGTGTTGATTGCCTGTGCTTTGATTTTTGTGGCGCTGCTGCATATCGGCGAACGTCGCCGCCAAATCGGGGCCTTGCGCGCTCTTGGTGCATCACGGGGTAAAATCTTCACGCTGGTTTGGTCAGAAATTGCCATTTTGCTGGGTGCAGGAATTGTTGCCGGATTTGCACTGGGCTTTGCGGCTTCCAAAATGATGTCGCGCATTGTCACGCAGTCCAGCGGTTTTTCCATGCCGGTCTCTTTTGAAATGCAAGATCTCAATGGTATGATCATCATGCTGATTGGTGCTTCCGTGATCGGTTTGCTGCCTGCATTAATGGCTTATCGTCAATCGCCGGTAACTGCTTTGCGCGGTTGACGGTTTGCATCGGACTGATGTCTAACTGCCTGATAAAGTTTTCTTGTATTTAATAATCGAAAACTTGATTTATAGGGTATAGAATAAAAGGGTGCCATCAGTAATGGCGCTCTTTCATTCGTATTCCGACTATATGCTGGCAGGGCAGGAGAGCGATCATGCAACAATCAGGGGCTGTGCAAACCATCACCACGCAATGTGTGATCGCTGGTTCGGGGCCGGGTGGTTTGATGCTTGGCCTGTTGCTGGCACGTGCTGGTGTTGATGTTGCTGTTTTGGAAAAACACCCTGATTTCCTGCGCGATTTTCGCGGTGATACGGTGCATCCTTCCACACTTGATATTATCGACAAGCTCGATCTTCTGGATGAGCTTTTGAAAGTGCCGCATACACAAGCGCCCAAACTTCATGCCGAAATTGGCGGGCAGAATGTAACCATTGCTGATTTCTCTCGCCTGCCGGTCAAATGCCGCTTTATTGCTTTCATGCCGCAATGGGATTTTTTGGATTTTCTGGCGCGTGAAGCCAATAAACTGCCGAATTTTCGGCTGGTGATGTCGGCGGCGGTGACGGATTTAATCGAAAATAATGGCCGTATTGAAGGACTGGTGGCTGCGATACCGGAAGGCAGCTTACAGGTAAGCGCTCCTTTGGTGGTTGGTGCAGACGGGCGCAATTCATTGGTGCGCGCAAAAGCAGGGCTGGAAAGCACCAGCTTTGGGGCGCCAAGCGATGTGTTGTGGATCAAGCTTTCACATAAGCCTGAAGACCCACCCTATACGATGGGGCATGGCGGCCCCCGTCAGGGTTTTGTGATGGTGGATCGCGGTGAATATTGGCAATGCGGCTATGTGGTGCGCAAGGGCAGTTTTGCTCAAGTGAAAGAAAAAGGGCTGGATGCTTTTCGTCAGGCTGTGGCGGAAGTTTCACCGCTTTCGCCTGATCGGGTGGAAGAAATCACTTCATGGGATGATGTGCATCTGCTTTCCATCCGCATCGACCGTCTGAACCGCTGGTGGCGCTCCGGCCTGTTGTGCATCGGTGATGCGGCACATGCCATGTCGCCGATTGGCGGGTTCGGGGTTAATCTGGCGATACAGGATGCGGTTGCAGCGGCTAATATTCTGGCGGTTCCTTTGCGCAAAGGAAAACTTACCGACCGGCATTTGATGCAGGTTGAAAAGCGTCGTGCTTTTCCCACAAAAGCCATTCAGAAAATTCAGCTGATGATGCAATCAAGCAGCAGGAAACGCCAAAACAGCGAGGTTAAGCGCAGTGGCCCGCCGGCTTTTGTCAAAGGAATAGCGCGATGGCCGATTCTGGCTCATTTGGCCGGCCGGTTGGTGGGCATGGGCGTGCGCCGCGAAAAATTGCGCAGTTCTTTATTCAAAACACCCTAATAGCGCTTAAACCCATCAGCCCTTTTGCCTGATATGATTACGGGCAAAGGGGTGCATTGCTTTTTCATAAAGCGAAAGCATGCTTGCTTAATAAGTGTATCAAAAGAAAAGAGGGGATTTGGTGTTAAATGGCGCGCCCGAAAGGATTCGAACCTCTGACCCCCAGATTCGTAGTCTGGTGCTCTATCCAGCTGAGCTACGGGCGCAACATTTAAAAAGGAAAGATGATCTTGCCTTTATGATTTTAAGTGAATGGCGCGCCCGAAAGGATTCGAACCTCTGACCCCCAGATTCGTAGTCTGGTGCTCTATCCAGCTGAGCTACGGGCGCTTATCACTTAAAGTGACTTTTCAAAGAGAAATCATTATTATCTCTCATTGAAGAGTGCTTGCGGTAGGTAATCCGGATCGAATTTAAATGCAAGCACCTAAATGAAAAAAATGCACATAACTGATAAAATATTGAAATTAGTCAGGTTCTTAAGGCTTTGCTTGTGGGCAAACTTGCATGGCAGCTTATGCAGGTAAAATAATTCTGAAATGCGCACCGGGTTGGCTGTCTTCACAATAGAGAATCTCGCCGCCATTAGCGCGAACCAGATCCTGCACAATCACTAAGCCTAATCCCGTGCCATCATTGCGGGTTGAGCCACGAAAAGCGGTGAAAAGGTTCTCTTTGGCTTTGGGCGAAAGGCCGGGGCCATTGTCACGAACATCAATGAAGATTTGATTGTCAGCGGTGGTGGCCTGCACGGTGATTTGCTTTTTGAAATCCTCTTCGCCAATCGGATCAGGCATGCTTTGCAGCGCCTGCATCGCATTGCGGCAAAGATTGGTAAGGATGCGGAAAAGCTGCTCATCATCTGTTGTCAGGATGAAGTCATCCGGCACTTCATTGATGAAGCTGATATTGTGCAGATTATCGCTATTAATGACATCTTCCACGTCCTGCACGATAGAGTGCAGCACGGTGCGGCGCGGATTGGGCGCTGCTTCTTTGGTGCGCCCGTAAGCGACCACACTTTCGGAATAGCTGATGGCACGGCTTAATGTGCGGATAAGGCGGGGGGCAAAACGCTTGACCGCCGGATCTTTCACCTCTGCCAGACTATCCGACATCAATTGTGCGGATGCCAGAATGTTGCGCATGTCATGATTAATCTTTGAAACAGCCATGCCGAGGTCAGCTAAATGTTTGCGCTCCGTATAGGTCTGCTGCAAATTGGTTTGCATCAGCGCCAGTTGCTGCTGGGCAATGCCGAGTTCATCTTGTCGCTGTTCGGGCAAAATGATGCGGCTCGGATCATCCGGTTTTTCGGCAAAGCTGATCATATCGCGATGCATGCGGATCACAGGGCGCAGCAGCATTTCATGGATAATGAGATAAATGAAACCCGCTGCCATGATCGAAATCAGCAAAGAGATGATAGCGACATAGCGGGCATAAACCAGCAGCGCACTGCGCAATGGCTGGCTGGAAATGACAATTTCCAGTGTTTTGTCGGTGTTGGGGATTGTGCTGGTAACGCGCAGATTGCGTTCGGTTGAATCAAAAAGCGTGGCAAATGCATCCCAGATCGCTTGTGATTCACTTGTTTGGCGTGGATTTACATTGGCATCAACGATGAAAGGTTGCGCGCTGGTGGCCAGCACGGATGTTTGCCCGTCCGTGGTAATACTGATGGATTTGCTATTGGTGGCATAAAGGATTTTATCCTGCGAGTCGCGCGATCTGATCTGATCTTTTTCATCTTCCAGCACAAGTGCCACAGGGGCGACAGTATCGAGAAGATTGGTCAGCCAGCGCATGCGCATGCTGGCAGTGGAAGGGATAAAAATCAGAATTTCGGCAACCAGCACGGCAAGCATGGTCATCAGCAGAAATTTGTTGCTCAGACGCTGGAAAAATGAAGGACGTTTCATTCTGGCCGTTGGCTGTTGAGCAGGGATGTCGGCTGCAATAGCTGCAGGTTGCGCCGCTGTGCTCAAGTCAGGCTCGTAGCCTTCAGTCAGATGAGTGTGCGCTGGTTCTGAAGCCATGCTGAACTTTCATAGTCACAATTGTATAATGCAAGTTGCGGTATGAAAGCCGCCGAGGGATAGTTTACGACAAGAGCTGAGTCTGAGCCAGTGTTTGAGCAGGGTATTTTGGCAAGAATATGCTTTTTTTATATATAGGTCATATTTTTGCACTTACCATATCTGACCCTGCTTCAGGTGAGGCTTTGTTTCGCATTACAGAAGTTTAATTGGACTAGACGTTTTCAGCGTGCATTTTGTAGAGACAATTAATTGTGCGCCGTTTTAAACGGCTATTTTGCATTTTACGCCGGGGTTACGAATGAAATTGTGGAAGCAGCTAACCATTTGTCTGCTGATTATTATTGCCGCTGCGGCAGGCTGGTTTGTGTATAAAAACAAACAGGCCGGCTCAGACAGCGCCCCTGCGGCTGCAAATGCACAAGGGTCGGGGCCTCGTCAGGGTGGCGGACAAGGTGGCGGGCAACGTGGCGCAACGCTTGTTGTCATCGAGCCTGCGCGAAGCGACATCGTCAATGGTCGTTTGGAAGCGATTGGTTCGCTTCGTGCTTTTCAGACAGTTTCGGTCACACCTTATACAAGCGGCACTTTAATGTCGCTCAAAGTGAAGGCCGGTCAGGTTTTAAAGGCCGGTGATGTGATTGCCGAGCTTGATGCTGAAAGCGAAGAAATTATTTTGGCAAAAGCCAAGACAGTTTTGAAAGATCTGGAAAATACGCTGGAACGTATTGTGCGCTTGCGCAAAACCAATACGGCAACACAGGTGCAGGAAATAACCGCAGAACTGGCTGTCGCCAATGCGCGTTTGACCGTGCAGGATGCAGAACTTGCACTTTCGCGCCGCACGGTTACAGCGCCAATTTCCGGTACTGTTGGTATTTTGCCGGTGGATGCGGGCAACTATGTGACAGCGCAAACCGTGCTGGCACGTCTTGATGATACATCCAAAGTGCTGATCGATATTTATGTGCCGGAACGTTTTGTGCCACAGATTAAAATCGGCCAGAAGATGCAGGCAGAATCCACCGCTTTGCCGGGGCAGGTTTATGACGGGCAGATTGTCGAAATTGATAATATGCTGGATGAAGCAAGCCGCACCATGCGCGTGCGCGGCGTGTTTGAAAATCCCCGTAATCAGCTATTGGCGGGGATGTCTTTCTCCACCACCATGCTTTTTCCGGGCGATGAATATCCGTCTGTCAGCCCGCTTTCCATCCAATGGGGTGCGGAAGGTGCTTATGTTTGGCGCGTAAAAGACGATAAAGCCGAGCAAGTGCCGGTTACTATTGTGCAGCGCAATTCGGCCAGTGTTTTGGTGACAGGCGCCCTTACTGTCGGTGATGCGATTGTTACCGAAGGTGTGCAGGCATTGCGCAACGGCATGCAGGTGAGCATTAAGAATGCTGCTGCCGCCCAAGCGCCAAAAGCAGACTGAGGGTAAAATCATTGAGTGAATTAAAATCCCCCTCAGCTCCAGAGCATAATACGAGCGGTCATAATACCGGCGGCTTAACGGCTTTGTTTATCCGTCGTCCGGTATCGGCGCTGGTGCTCAATATTTTGATTATTGTTGCCGGTCTTGCGGCTTTTTCCGGTATTGATATTCGTGAATTGCCGGATGTTGATCGCCCTGTCGTGACGATCAGTACCGAGTTTCGTGGCGCTTCGGCTGAAACAATTGACCGTCAGCTGACGCAGGTGATTGAAAATGCAGTTGCGCGCGTTTCCGGTGTGAAGGCGATCTCTTCAAACTCGTCATTTGGACGCAGCCGTGTCACGGTTGAGTTTAATGATGGCGTTGATCTCAACGTGGCTGCCGCCGATATGCGCGATGCGATTTCGCGTATTGTCAACTCGCTGCCTGAAGAAGCGGACGCCTCGCGTATTATTAAAGCGGATGCCAATGCTGATGCGGTGATGCGTCTGGCGGTAACGTCAGAGACAATGTCAATTGATGACATGACGGTGCTGGTCGATGATCAGATCACCGATGTGCTTTCGGCTGTGCCGGGTGTTGCCGATGTGCAGATCAACGGTGACCGTGACAAGATTTTCCGCATTGATATTCATCAGGGGCGGCTGGCCAGTTATGGCCTGACCATTGCCGATATCACCAAGGCGCTGGCATCAATGGCGCTTGATGCGCCCGCCGGTTCTTTGCGCAGCAGCGATCAGTCTATTGTGGTGCGGGCAACCGCTAACGTAACCACACCGGAAGGTTTTGAAAATATCAGCCTCAATGACCGCACTAAATTGCGCGATGTGGCAACGGTAACCCTTGGGCCGGATATTATTACCTCTGAAGTGCGCTCTAACGGCAAAACTGCCATTGGCCTTGGTATTGTGCGCCAAGCGCAATCCAACACGCTGGATATTTCCGAAGGTGTGCGTGCCGCAGTTGAAAACCTGAAAGATACGCTGCCGGAAGGCATTGAAATCAGCGTAACCAGTGATGACGCTACCTTTATTAACGGCGCTATTCATGAAGTGATTTTGGCGTTGATTATTTCCGGTATCATTGTGGTGCTGGTGATTTTCGTTTTCTTGTGGGATATGCGCGCCACCATTATTCCTGCGGTGTCGCTGCCGGTGGCTTTGATTGGTACGGTGGCAGCCGTTTATCTGGCAGGTTTCTCCATCAATATTATTACGCTTCTGGCGCTGGTGCTGGCCACGGGGCTGGTGGTGGATGATGCGATTGTAGTGCTGGAAAATATCGTGCGCCGCCGCAATCTAGGGCTTGGGCCACGCGCTGCTGCTGTGCTTGGTACACAGGAAGTGTTTTTTGCGGTCATTGCTACAACCCTGACACTGGTTGCGGTTTTCGTGCCGATTTCATTTTTGCCGGGGCAGGCTGGCGGTCTGTTCCGCGAATTTGGTTTTGTGCTGGCAATTGCCGTGCTGCTTTCAGGTGTTGTTGCGCTGACCCTTTGCCCGATGCTGGCGTCGCGCTTTTTAAAGCAGGGCAATGGTGGAGAAGAACATGAGAAAGCCCCCGGTATTGTTCGTAAAATCGGTGGTGCATTAAGCAATCTTTATCGTGTTTCTTTGCGTTTCTGTCTCAATGTGCCTTTTGCCATTGTGTTGCTGTCGGTTATTTTCGCAAGCTTCAGCTATATCGGCTATACGCAAATCCGTCAGGAATTAACGCCGAGCGAAGATCGCTCTGCTGCCATGCTGCGTGTTACTGGCCCGCAAGGCATCAGTGTTGATTTCTTGCGCGAGCAGATGGACAAGGTGGAAGTTGCATTGCGCCCGTTGCGTGAGAGCGGTGAAATTCTCACCACTTATGCAATCTCCGGCAGTTTTGGTTCATCCAATAGTGGTTTCGTGGTGCTGACATTAGCGCCGTGGGATAAACGCAGCCGCAGCCAGCAGGAAATCATGGCTGATGCCAATGCCCGTATGCGTGGCATTACCGGTGCGCGTATTTTCTCAATGCAGCCAAACAGCCTTGGTATTCGTGGTGCGGGCAGCGGTTTGCAATTTGCAATTCTCGGCAATGATTATGAAAAATTGCAGCAATCGGCGCAGGCTATTGTGCGTGAACTGGAAAAAGATCCGCGCTTTGATCAGCCGCGTTTGTCGGTTGAACCGACACAGCCGCAATTGTCGATTACCATTAATCGTGAACGCGCCTCGGATTTAGGGATTGATATTACCGGTCTTGCCAATGCCGTACAGGCAATGCTTGACGGGCGTAAAATCGGCTCGGTTTATGTGGGGGATCGCAGCTTTGACGTGAAGCTTGTTTCGACGACCCATCCGGTAGATGATCCGACTGATCTGGAAAATATCTTCCTCAAAACATCGGATGGTCGCTATGTGCCGATGGCATCCATTGTTGATATTGAAGAAAAAGCCGTTCCGCCGCAGTTGAACCGTGAAGAGCGGATGCGCTCGGTTTCGATCACCACTGGCTTGCGGGATGATTTTGCCCTCGGTAATGCATATCAGACAGCTCTGACTGTTGCTGATCCTCTGCTGCCTGCCGGTTCACACATCATTCCGCTTGCTGAAGCAAGTACGCTGGATGAAACATCCCAGGGCTTGATGCTGGTTTTCGGCTTTGCAATTGTCATCATTTTGTTGGTGTTGGCGGCACAGTTTGAAAGCTTCATCAGTGCGGTGATTGTGATGGCTACCGTGCCGTTGGGCTTAGGTTGTGCGGTGGTGGCGATGCTGCTGACGGGCACCAATCTCAATGTGTATAGTCAGATCGGCTTGGTCTTGCTGGTTGGTATCATGGCGAAAAACGGTATTCTGATCGTCGAATTTGCCGACCAGTTGCGGGATCGTGGCTATCAATTGCGCGAGGCAATCGAAGAAGCCTCCAATATTCGTTTGCGTCCTGTCTGTATGACAATGATTTGCGGTGTTTTGGGTGGTGTGCCGCTCGTGATGGCATCGGGTGCCGGTGCGGAAGCGCGTATTTCGCTTGGCTGGGTGATTGTGGGTGGTCTTGGTCTTGCAACTTTTGCAACGCTTTTTGTGACACCGGTTGCCTATCTGTTGCTTGGTCGTTTTGTTAAGCCAAAAGCGCAGGAGGCTGCGCGGCTTGATGATGAGCTGCGCCATGCGGCAGTGGCTGAACAAAAAGGCGAATAGGCTTTTAACCGATAAACAAATAAAAACCGCGGCGGATGGTTTCATCCGCCGCGGTTTCGTTTTTAAATAGGATGATCGCTTAAAGCTCTTTCATCGCGTCGGTTACTTTTGATGTCCATGCACCTTCCGGACGTTTGGTAATCACCGGATCCGACGTGCCACCCAGCAATGTATCGACAGTACGTTCTGCGGCTGCGGTATCAAGGGTTCCGGTATCATCCAGAAGCTTGCCGATTTCCGCAATCATGCGCTCTTGCACTTCGACAGTCTGCGCACCGGATGAGTCATTTTCTACAATGATTTCACCGGCTTCTTTCGGGTTTTCAGCGGCATATTTCCAGCCCTTCATGGAAGCGCGGACAAAACGGGCAAGCTTGTTGACCATTGCCGGATCTTCAAGGCTTTTTTCCAGCACATAAAGGCCGTCTTCCAGCGTGGCAACGCCTTGGTCTTCATAAGGGAAGACAACCAGCTGATCCGCCGGAATACCGGCATCAATCACCTGCCAATATTCATTATAGGTCATGGTGGAAATGCAATCGGCCTGCTTTTGAATGAGCGGGTCGACGTTGAAGCCCTGTTTGAGCACGATGACGCCATCTTTACCGCCTTCGGTCGGAATTTTCAGATGGCTCATCCATGACAGAAACGGATATTCATTGCCGCCAAACCAGACGCCCAAAGTACGACCGCGGAAATCTTCCGGCTTGGTAATATTGGTGTCTTTACGGCAGGTCAGCATCATGCCCGACTTTTTGTAAGGTTGGGCAATATTGACAAGTGGCACACCTTTTTCACGCGTTGCCAAGGCAGATGGCAGCCAATCCACCACCACATCCGCGCCACCACCGGCAATCACCTGCGGCGGTGCCACATCGGGGCCGCCCGGTTTGATTTCCACGTCGAGATCTTCTTCTTCATAGAAGCCTTTATCTTTAGCGACATAGTAGCCGGCGAACTGTCCTTGCGTTACCCATTTAAGCTGCAAGGTCAGCTTGTCGGCAGCCAGTGCCGAACCCGCCATCAAAGACAAGACAAAGCCGGTTGCTCCCACAGCGCCCAGCGTTTTTGCGAATATTTTTTTCATTTTTTAGTTCTCCTCTGGTTGCGGCTCCGCCTTATGTTTGGCGGATGCCGTTTTTTGTCATGCTTCAGCCTCTCCTGTACGAAGAATGCCAGAAGGTCACGCGTCGCTCGAGCAATGCCAGCAGCCCGTAGGAAATCGAACCGGCAAGCGCTGCGACGAATATTTCCGCCCAAACCATATCAACATTCATTCTCCCGATTTCTGCTGATATACGGAAACCCATGCCGACGACTGGTGTGCCGAAAAATTCGGCCACAATCGCGCCGATCAGGGCGAGGGTGGAATTGATTTTCAAAGCATTGAAAATAAAAGGCATGGCTGCGGGTAAGCGCAGTTTAAACAAGGATTGCCAATATGATGAACCATATGTTCGCATCATATCCCGTTCCATCGAGCCTGCGGCAGCAAGCCCTGCCACAGTGTTAACCAGCATCGGAAAGAAGGTCATGATGATCACAACCGCTGCTTTCGATTGCCAGTCAAAGCCAAACCACATCACCATTATGGGGGCAACGCCGACAATAGGCAATGCCGCCACCAGATTGCCGATCGGCAATAAGCCTTGGCGCAAAAATGGTATGCGATCCACCAGAATAGCGGTGATAAAACCAGCACCACAGCCCATCACATAACCGGCAATCACCGCCTTAAGATAGGTCTGGCGGAAGTCTGCCCACAGGATCGGCACTGAATTGCTGATGCGCTCCCAGATCATCGAAGGCGCTGGCAATAAAACGGCAGGGATTTCAAATCCTCTGACCGTTGCTTCCCAAAAAACCAGCATCCAGATGCCGAAAAGCGTTGGCACGGCAATGTCGAGCAAGCGCTGTCCTTGCCGTGACGACGAGCGCAGGCTTGCCAGCCATTTGACCGAAAACCATGAGACAACAATCAGGAATAATAAAAAGAGTAGAGGTTTGATCATGCCGCTGCCCTTTCCGGCTTAAGCCCCATACGTTTGTTGACGTAATGGGCGGCAATGCCGACAAGCGCGACAAGAGCTGCCGCCATGATAGCTGCCACCACCAATGCTGCCCAGATTTGCACGGTTTGCCCGTAATAAGAGCCTGCCAGCAAACGCGCCCCAAGACCTGCCACCGCACCGGTTGGCAATTCACCGACAATGGCACCAACAAGGCTGATAGCCACGGCAATTTGCATGGAAGTGAAAAGATAGGGCAGGGCTGTCGGCCAGCGAAGCTTCCAAAACACTTGTGTGTTGGAGGCATTATAGGTGCGCATCAAATCCGTATGCATTACATCCGGCGATCTTAACCCTTTCACCATGCCGACCGCGACAGGGAAAAAGGACAGATAGGTGGAAATGATAGCTTTTGGCAGTAGGCCGGATATGCCGATAGCATTAAGGACGACAATAATCATTGGCGCGATGGCCAGAATAGGAATGGTCTGCGAAGTGATAATCCATGGCATCAGGCTTTTATCCAGCGTGCGCGAATGAACAATGCCAACTGCCAGCAAAATGCCGAGTAATGAGCCGAAGACGAACCCTAAAAGTGTTGAAGAAAGCGTCACCCAGCCATGATAGATAAGGCTGCGCTTAGAGCTCGGCTTTACTTCGAAAACTGTTTTCCAAACTTCTGCCGCCACTTGGTGCGGAGTGGGTAATACAGGACGTGCTTGATTCATGGTGTTTTTAATCACCATGGAGGTGCTGATCTCAGCACCGGCTCGCTCGGCCTGATCCCGTTCAAAAGGCGCATTCAAAAAGGCCGCCATTATATACCAGATAAGGATAATGGCGGCCAACACGACGAGGACAGGAAAGAAACGATCCCTGAAATAATTTGATCCGAAGATCCGGGAGCTCAGATGTGGTTTACTGCTCAAGAGTGCACCTCATCATAAGAGTGTCCCAGCCGCAGACCTTCCCGAACCTGATGGGCAATTTTTAAGAAAGCCTCAGATTCACGAATTTCCAGCGGACGATCCGGCCCCAGATCGCAATCAATAATTTCATGAATGCGCCCCGGTCGCGGGCTCATAACAACGATTTTTGTCGACAGAAACACAGCTTCCGGAATGGAGTGCGTGACAAAAATGACGGTTTTCTTAGTTGCCGCCCAAAGCTTCAGCAATTGTTCGTTGAGATGATCACGCACAATTTCGTCCAACGCGCCAAAAGGCTCGTCCATCAGCAACATATCCGGATCAAAAGACAGGGCTCTGGCAATAGAGGCACGCTGTTGCATGCCTCCTGATAATTGCCACGGATATTTTTTGCCAAAGCCTGAAAGATTGACCAGATCAAGATTTTTTCTGATCCTTTCTTTCTTGTCCGTGGAGCTGAATTTCATCACCTCCAGCGGCAGGGCGATATTATCTTCGATCGTTCGCCATGGAAAAAGGGCTGCGGCCTGAAATACATAGCCGTAGCTGCGCTTTAATCGTGCCTGCTCCGGTGTCATACCATTGACGGTGATGGTGCCGGAGCTTGGCTTTTCCAGATCAGCCACCACCCGCATGAGCGTGGTTTTCCCGCAGCCCGAAGGGCCGATGAAAGAAACAAACTCACCACGGTTAACATGGAGGTTAATGTCGGAGAGGGCCTGAACCGGCCCGTCATTGGTTTCAAAAACAAGCGAGAGCTTTTTAATATCAATGACGCATTCCCCAGCTTGGGATGCGCCATGAATATGGCTGCTTTTTTGAGCTCCTGTGGGAGCTGATTGATATTCTGTCATCATGATCGCTTCCCGAAGCTGTGCATCAGATTGCGGTCTGTTCATGGCTCAGACCCCATACGGCATATGTTCTGGTTTCCGCTCAACCTTGCGCGGGGCAACGACTTCTTTCCATGTGGAAAGCGCTTTGTTGACGCTGGCATTTGGCTCACGTTCGACGAAACGGCCATCACCAGGTTCCGCCAGCACTTTGCCCTGATCAAAAGCAACCCGCCCGCGAGACAGTACTGTGCGCGGGAGACCGGTTAATTCCATGCCTTCAAATACGTTGTAATCAATGGAGGAATGCTGTGTTTTGACAGAAATGGTCTTCTTGGCTTTGGGATCCCATATGATGAGATCAGCGTCTGATCCTTCCAGCACCGCACCTTTCTGCGGGTACATATTGAGAATTTTCGCAATATTGGTGGATGTAACGGCGACAAATTCATTTGGTGTCAGACGGCCGGTGACAACACCTTTTGTCCAAAGGACCGGCAGACGTTCTTCCACACCGCCTGTGCCGTTTGGAATTTTGGTGAAATCATTAATGCCGGTACGTTTCTGTTCACTGGTAAAGGCGCAGTGGTCAGTTGCCACGCATTGCAGGCTACCGGCAGAAAGACCTGCCCAGAGACTGTCTTGGTTGACTTTGTCGCGGAATGGCGGCGACATCACTCGGCGTGCCGCATAGTCCCAATCTTCGTTGGAATAGACGCTGTCATCCAATGTCAGATGCTGGATCAGCGGCTCACCATAAACGCGCATACCTTTTTGGCGGGCGCGGCGGATAGCTTCATGGGCTTGCTCGCAGGATGTATGCACCACATAAAGCGGCACACCTGTCTGATCTGCCAGAATAATGGCGCGGAATGTCGCTTCTCCTTCAATTTCCGGCGGGCGGGAATAGGCATGGGCTTCAGGGCCGTTATTGCCTTCACTCAGCAGTTTTTGTTGCAATTGCGCGATGATGTCACCGTTCTCCGCATGCACCATGGCAATGGCACCAAGCTCGGAACAGCGTTGGAATGAGGCAAACATTTCATCGTCATTGACCATCAGGGCGCCTTTATAGGCCATGAAATGTTTAAACGAGTTGATGCCGCGCTTGACCACTTCTGGCATTTCGTTGAAAGCGCGTTCGCTCCAGCCGGTAATCGCCATATGGAAAGAATAGTCGGTGCGTGCCTTGCCGGATTTCTGGAACCACTCTTGCAATGCTTCCAGCAAATTGCCTTCAGGCCCGGGCAGCACGAAGTCAATAATCATCGTGGTGCCACCGGCAAGTGCTGCCGCAGTGCCGCTATCAAAATCATCAGATGAGTAGGTGCCCATAAACGGCATCTGCATATGAGTGTGCGGATCGATGCCGCCCGGCATAATATAACAGCCCTTGGCATCAATGGTTTGGTCACCGGAAAGATCAGAGCCGATTTTTACGATTTTTTCGCCATCGATGAGAACATCCGCATCATATGTGCGGTCAGCAGTAATAATAGTACCGCCTTTAATCACCTTGGTTGCCATTGTTCGTTCCCCTTTTTGGTTTTGTTGCGAACAGTTGCAGAAATAACGTGTGCTGATGCGGAGCTTTCGCCTGCATCATGTTATGGTGCAATCATTCACAAATCTGAGCCGTTTCCAGAACAGCATGCAAAAGCACATCGGCTCCGGCACCCGCCCATTCTTTGGAAATGGATTCATCTTCATTATGGCTTAAGCCGTCGACACACGGGCACATGATCATGGCTGTCGGTGCCACGCGATTGACCCAGCAGGCATCATGTCCTGCGCCCGAAATAATGTTCATGTGACTATAGCCGAGCCGCTCGGCGGCATTACGCACGGAAGCCACACAATTTTCGTCAAAAGTTACGGGATCAAAATGACCGATTGCTTCGATCTTTACCTGAATGCCAAGATCAGCGGCAATTTTCGGCGCTTCTGCCTCAAATTTTGCCTTCATACCGTCGAGCACTTTACGATCAGGCGAGCGGAAATCGACCGTAAAGACGATCTGACCCGGCAGCACATTGCGTGAATTGGGTGTCACATCAATATGGCCGACACCACCAACCGCGGCTGGCTGATGTTCCATGGCAATATCATTGACGAGTTGCAGCAATTTACCCAAGCCAAGGCTGGCATTTTTGCGCATTGGCATCGGTGTGGAGCCGGTATGGGCTTCCTTGCCGGTTACTGTAACCTCCAGCCACCACAAGCCCTGACCATGGGTGACAACGCCGATATCTTTATGCTCAGCTTCCAGAATAGGCCCTTGTTCGATGTGCAATTCAAACATGGCATGGATTTTGCGATTGCCGACCGGCTCATCACCCAGCCAGCCAATGCGTTTCAATTCATCGCCAAACTTTTTGCCCTTGGCATCAACGCGCTCATAAGCCCAGTCCTGATCCAGTTCGTCGGCAAAAACACCCGATGCAAGCATTGCAGGGGCAAAGCGGGTGCCTTCTTCATTGGTCCAGTTGGTCACAACAATCGGATGTTTGGTTTTAATTTTCAGGTCGTTGAGGGTACGGACAATTTCCAGTCCGCCAAGCACACCCAAAACACCATCAAAATTGCCGCCTGTCGGCTGGGTGTCGAGGTGGCTGCCCATATAGACCGGATCGGCATCGGGATCTGTGCCGGGGCGATAGAAAAACATATTGCCCATTGTATCAACCGTCATGGTCATACCGGCTGCTTCGCACCAAGACTGGAAAAGTTTGCGCCCCTCCGCATCTTCGTCGGTCAGGGTCTGGCGATTATTGCCGCCACGCAGTCCGGGGCCAATTTTGGCCATCTCCATCAAACTATCCCACAAGCGATCGGTGTTGATCTTGAGATTGCTGTTAAGCGCCATGAGAGAGCTGCCTTTCTGTTACATGCTATTAAAAAACCTGATCAAAAATATATTGCGAGCCGGAATGCGCCTGAAAGTTCCGAAGAACATGACGTGCAGATACAGCTTCTCTGTTCACGCGCCTGTTCATGCAGGTGGTGCGTGTGATAAAGACGGGCAGGCTTGTCGCATATGACATGCTGGCTCCCCCTTGCCGCGGTTTAAACACCGCTCTATTGTTCCCGTTACCAGTCGCTCGTTCGGCGGCAATATTTTTAACTTGCGTAAAAAACTTGACTACTTGGTAAAAATACAGGCTAGAAGAGGCATCGATGGCGGTCAAGCGCTTTCGAAAGTTTCTCCGTCCAGCGGAAGGTGTCAAATGGCCACAGCCGCCCCCACTGCTGCCCGCAAAGGCGCAAGGCGTAAAAAAAGCGATGCTCCCGAAAGCGAAACGCGCATTCAGGGTATCAACCGGCGCATCATTTTGGATGCCGCACTGGAAGTGTTTTCCGCCTTTGGTTTCAGAGGTTCGACACTGGATCAGATCGCTGAAAAAGCGGGCATGTCGAAGCCCAATCTTTTGTATTATTTTCCGCGTAAACAGCATATTTACGTCAATGTGCTTGAAGATACGCTGGTGGAATGGCTGCGCCCTTTCGAGGAGATTGATCCCGAAGGCGACCCGCTGGAAGAGTTGAAGAAATACATTGTGCGCAAGCTGGAAATGTCGGAAAGCAGACCGGAAGCCTCGCGCCTTTTTGCTAATGAAATCATGCATGGCGCGCCGGCTATCGGCACATTTTTGAAAACCCATCTGCGTGAACTGGTGGATGGCAAGGCGCAAGTGATCAAGCGGTGGATTGCTGAAAAGCGCATAGCTCCTGTTGATCCTTATCATCTGATTTTCACCATCTGGGCAACGACACAGCATTATTCCGATTTCGATGTGCAGGTTCGCTCTATTATGGGCGAAAAAGCTGACACACCATCATTCCGGGCAGAAACTGCCGAGGCTGTTGTCGGCATTGTTCTTAACGGTATCAGGCCACGTTAATTCTGATTTTGACACCAGTCGCGAAGTCGTCATTATTTGCTTTGCGATTGAAGAGACATAAGGCTCAAGCCTTAGACGCCACAGCGCTTTAACTACCCGCAACATTTAAAGCGTCAAAGACATCTATGTGCAGGGCATGATGCTTTATCATCATGCCCTGCCGGTCTTCGGGGGGAGCTTTACTCTGCCGCTTCCTGCGTTGCCATCGGATTGTTTGGATGGGTTGTCCAGTTCGCGTAATTTGGATTGATCGGCGCTTTGGTGCGCGGATCAAAGCCGCTGATTGGTTCCATCGTGATACAATCATTGACCGGACAAACATTGACGCAGAGATTGCAACCAACGCATTCCTCATCAATCACTTCAAAGTGGCGGGCACCATCTACCAGTGAGGTAATCGCCTGATGCGATGTGTCTTCACAGGCTGCAAAGCAGCGACCGCATTTGATGCAAAGATCCTGATTGATCTTGGCTTTGGTGACATAGTTGAGGTTGAGATAGCGCCAGTCTGTGACATTCGGCACGGCACGACCGCGGAAATCATCCAGCGTTTCAAAGCCTTTGCTGTCCATCCAGTCCGACAGGCCATCGATCATTTCCTGAACGATTTTGAAGCCATAGGTCATAGCAGCGGTACAAACCTGCACAGTGCCGCAACCAAGCGAGATAAACTCGGCCGCATCGCGCCATGTCGATACACCACCAATACCGGAAATCGGGCGACCGGCAGTTTCCGGATCACGGGCAATTTCAGCAACCATGTTAAGCGCAATCGGCTTAACCGCAGGGCCGCAATAGCCGCCGTGGGAACCACGTCCGTCAATGGTTGGTTCAGGTGCAAAACTATCGAGATTAACACTGGTGATCGAGTTGATCGTGTTGATCAGCGATACAGCATCCGTGCCATTGGCAAAAGCATTGCGTGCCGGATAACGGATGTCGGTAATATTGGGTGTAAGTTTTGTGATCACCGGCATACGCGTATATTGCTTACACCACTTCACCACCATACCGACATATTCTGGCACCTGACCAACAGCAGCACCCATGCCGCGTTCGCTCATGCCGTGCGGACAGCCGAAGTTCAGCTCAATACCGTCTGCGCCGGTTTCTTCCACCAGTGGTAGAATGGCTTTCCATGCTTCTTCCTCACATGGCACCATGATGGAGGCAATGAGGGCACGATCCGGCCAGCGGCGCTTGATTTCTTTCATCTCGCGTAGGTTTGTTTCCAGCGAGCGGTCGGTAATCAATTCGATATTGTTCAAACCGATCAGACGGCGGTCGGCACTATAAATTGCGCCATAACGCGGGCCGTTGACGTTAACAACCGGCGGGCCTTCCGAGCCCAGCGTTTTCCATACAACGCCGCCCCAGCCTGCTTTGAAAGCACGCTCCACATTGTAGGCTTTATCGGTTGGTGGGGCAGAAGCCAGCCAAAACGGATTGGGTGACTTGATCCCGAGGAAATTGGTGGAAAGGTCAGCCATTGTCGAAATTCCCCTAATATGACTTACCGGTTTTCACGGCTCTTGTGGCCGTGTTTTAAAACCTTGGATGAAAATTTAGAGCGTGTTGCGCTTCATTATATTGGCAGCATTTGCTCTAACATCTTGTTTTGCGCATATCTTTCTCCCAAAAACGATTGCCGCTTTTGGGAGAAATGCTTTAGTGACCCCACTCAATGGGTTCAGGCCCTTGAATATTACGCTGGCCGTTATTGGCGCCGCCTTGAGCGGAAAGCACCGCATCGGCAAAGCCTGCTACAGCATCAGGCAGGTTCATCAAGGCGCGATGGATAGATTCAGCGGCAACTTTACCGTCTTCAACCGATGCAACGGTGAGGTCTTCGCCGCCTTCCACGCAGTCGCCGCCAGCCCAGATGCCTTCAACGGAGGTGCGTCTGTGCTCATCCACTTTGATACGGCCTTTGGCGAGCGCCACGCCGGTTTTCCCCAGTGGCTCGGCAAGGAAGTTTTGCCCGATTGCTTTGAAAACCTGATCGGCTTTGAGCGTGATGGTTTCGCCGGTGCCAGTGAGTTTGCCATCTTTCTGGGTGGTATATTCCAGCACCATATGGCTGACAGTACCATCCGCATTGCGGGTCAGGCTTGAAGGCTGTACCCAATGACGGATATTGACCCCATGAACCTGTGCCAATTCCTGTTCATAGGCACTGGCATTCATATGTTCCTGACCACGGCGATAGGCGATGGTGACATTTTCGGCGCCCAAAAGCTTGATCTGGATTGCAATATCAATGGCGGTCATACCACCACCGATCACAACCACATTGCGTCCCACCGGCAATTTGGAGAGGTCTTTGGCTTGACGAAGCTGGCCGATATAATCAACCGCATCCATTACATTGGGCGCATCTTCGCCCTCAAGTCCTAAACCATTGACACCAGGCAAGCCCATGCCAAGGAAAGTGGCATCATAGCCGGATTTCAGCGCATCGAGAGAAATATCGCGGCCTAAAGCTTTATTATAATTGATGTTGATGCCACCGATTTTTAGCACGAATTCCAATTCGCGGGCGGCAAAATCATCAACGGTTTTATAAGCGGCAATACCATATTCATTAAGGCCGGCGCCTTTCGGGCGGGCTTCAAAAATGCTGACCTCATGACCATGCATGGCAAGGCGGTGGGCGGCGGAAAGACCGGCAGGGCCAGCACCGACAATGGCAATGCTTTTGCCGGTGGAAGCTGCGCGTTTAAACGGATGTTTGCCGTCTTCCATCAGCTCATCAGTGGCATAGCGCTGGAGAAGGCCGATTTTAACCGGCTTGCCTTCGGCGGTTTCACGCACACAGGCTTCTTCGCACAAGGTTTCGGTCGGGCAAACGCGGGCGCACATGCCGCCGAGGATATTTTCGGAAAGAATAGTTTTCGCCGCACCTTTTGGATTTTCAGCCGAGATTTGGCGAATAAAGAGCGGAATATCGATGCTGGTCGGGCATGCGGTCATGCACGGAGCATCATGGCAAAAATAGCACCGATCCGCCTCTACAATCGCTTCATGATGTGTGAGTGGCGGATGCAGATCATCAAAGACATCTGCATAGGCAGACATGTCTAACCGCGCCGATTTGATGTCCGGCTGGTTTGGCGAGTTTTCTGCTCGAATAGATGTTTTATCTGCTGATCCCATCAGATCGCATCTCCCATTTTACGTTCAAGCGACGCTGTTCCTTGATGGCGCCGGCTTTTCTATATGCGGGTGGCAGTTATTCCGCCTTGTCCCTTAAAATGCAGCTTCTCCCGAAACTTTAAGCTTTCTTGTATGGGAGAATGCTTATTCTGATGATCAGCATGACAGATTTTTTCAGAAGGTCAAATTTTTTATCAATTGGTCAATTATTGGCACAAAATGACCCGTTCGCACCTTGTCGGGGCAAATTTTGTGGATACTATTTTTGAGAATTACTGGCCTGATTTCTCGGCCTGTGCCGCGGCGGCAGCACCAATATTGGCAAAGAAACGATCGGCAATTTTGCGTGCGGCTGATCCTAAAAGCCGGGTGCCGATCTGGGCAATTTTCCCACCGGCATCTCCTTGAATTTCATAGGATAAAATTGTCTCATTGCCATCTTGCGTGAGGCGCACATCTGCTGCCCCTTCGGCAAAACCGGCAAGCGTTCCTTCGCCTTTTCCTGAGATGGTATAAGAGTGCGGCGGCACCATGTTGGAGAGCTCCAAAAGCCCGTGAAAGCCGACTTTCATGACCCCAAAACTCACCTTTATACCGGCTCTGATTTGGTGCTCATTGATTCGCTCCAAATTGTCGCAGCCCGGAATACAAGCCTTCAGCGTTTCAATATCATTGAGTGCATTCCACACCGCTTCACGAGGGGCTGCAATACGCTCTTCACCGGTCAGATCCATAATATCTCCACTTTTGCTGTTCAGACTTCATATTATAAGTATCAAACTCGGTTATAAATGTAGCCGATAGCGATGGATTACCAGCTGTAGCCGATGTTTTTGTGTTTCTTTTGAAATGATTACGAAAACACACCAACAAAATACTAAACTTGTGCAGTTTAGTTTACAGTCGGGGCAAATTTGATTCGGGAGTTGTTAAATGGCACGGAATGAAGCTCAGGTAACCGAGGCAGTTGCAGCGCTTAAAAACCATTGGAACACGTCTGCACCAAAAGACATGCGCAAAGTTTTTGACGAAAATTTAAATCGGTTTAAATCGTTCTCGTTGCAATTGGATGACCTGCTGTTTGACTGGTCGAAATGCCTGATCAATGAAGAGACTATGCAGCTTTTGGCAGCTCTTGCCAAGTCCTGCGATGTGGAAGGGCGTCGTGCTGCCATGTTTGCGGGCGAGCCGATTAATGTAAGCGAAAATCGTGCCGTTCTGCATGTGGCTCTGCGTGACACAACATCGGATGCCATCTTGGTGGATGGTGAAAATGTGCTGCCCGACGTTCAAGAGACATTGTCGCGCATGGGCGACTTTGCCGAGGCCGTTCGCTCCGGCAGTTTGAAAGGTGCCAAGGGCGAAGCTTTCACCGATATTGTCAATATTGGTATCGGCGGTTCTGATCTGGGGCCGGTGATGGGCACACTTGCGCTTGCGCCTTATCATGACGGGCCGCGCGCGCATTTTGTCTCCAATATTGATGGTGCGCATATTGCGGATATTTTGGCGCCACTTAATCCGGCGACAACGCTTATCATCATCGCCTCGAAAACCTTCACCACCATTGAAACCATGACCAATGCGCAGACAGCGCGCCGATGGATTGCTGAAAGCTTAGGCGAGGCGGCAGTATCTTCCCACTTTGCAGCGGTTTCCACCGCTTTAGATAAAGTGGCCGAGTTCGGCATTGATGAAGCCCGTGTCTTTGGCTTCTGGGACTGGGTTGGCGGGCGTTATTCGGTGTGGTCTGCCATTGGTTTGCCGGTGATGATCGCCGTTGGCCGCACAAATTTTGTCCAGATGCTGGCCGGTGGCCACGCGATGGATAAGCATTTCCGTGAAGCACCTTTGCTTGAAAATATGCCGGTTGTGCTGGGGCTGATTGGCTATTGGCACCGCGCGATTTGCAATTATACCAGCCGCGCCGTTATTCCTTATGATCAGCGCCTTGCGCGTCTGCCTGCCTATTTGCAGCAGTTGGATATGGAATCGAACGGCAAAAGCGTGATGCTGGATGGCTCGCCTGTTCAAGGGCCGACAGGGCCTGTTGTGTGGGGTGAGCCGGGCACCAATGGTCAACATGCTTTCTTCCAGTTGCTGCATCAGGGCACGGATACAATTCCGCTGGAATTTATTGTCGGTTGCAAGTCGCATGAGCCGCAGCTTGATCATCAGCATGAAATGCTGCTTGCCAATTGTTTAGCGCAATCTGAAGCCTTGATGAAAGGCCGCACTTTGCAAGAGGCGCGTGAGCAATTGCTGGCTAAAGGCATGGATGAGGCGACAGCTGAAAAAATCGCGCCGCATCGGGTGTTTTCCGGCAATCGCCCTTCGGTGACGATTGTCCACGATCTGCTGACACCATTTGCGCTTGGTCGTTTGATAGCGCTCTATGAACATCGTGTGTTTGTTGAAGCGCAATTATTCGGCATCAATGCGTTTGACCAATGGGGCGTGGAGCTTGGCAAGGAGCTTGCCACCGAATTGCTCGATGTGGTGACGGGGGACAAACCAGTCGGAAATCGTGACAGTTCAACGCAAGGGCTGGTTAGCCACTTGCATGCACGCCGTAAAAGCTGACATTGTCGGAAAATATTGCCGGTTCAGTTCGAACCGGCAAATCGGGCAGGGAGGAGCGCTGAGATCTCATGAAGACGGAATTGATTAAATTTGCCGGTGATGTGCCGGGTAATGAAATTGAACTACGTGTTTTGCGTTTTTCAGGCAGCGATCAAAATGCAGCGACTGCCTATCTGCAATCTTCATTACATGGCGGCGAATTGCCGGGTCAGGCTGCCATTCATTTTCTGGTGCCGCTCTTACAAAAAGCAGCCGATGAAGGGCGCATTAAAGGTAATATTACCTTGGTGCCACAGGCCAATCCGGTTGCATCCAACCAATGGCAAACCTACCAGCATCAAGGCCGTTTTGATACATTTTCAGCGGTCAATTTCAATCGCGCTTTTCCATTACTGCCGGATTTTGACACATCAAATCTGCCGCAACCGGATGCGCCTGAAGCCCTCATTAAGCGCTTGAAAGCAGCATTGCTGCGCCTTGCATTGCCGCATGATATTGTGCTGGATCTGCATTGTGATGATGAGAGCGAGAATTATCTCTATATTGCCGAAGATTTCGTCGAGGACATGAAAGATTTAGGCGTAGCGCTCAATTCCACCGCTATTCTGGCATGGGATACGACCGCTGATGCCGCCTTTGAAGAGGCGTGCGCCCATCCTGTTTTGCAAATGCCAGCTGACAAACGCAATATGAAGCGCCGTGCTGTCACAACAGTCGAGTTTCGGGGTTTAAGCGATGTTTATGCTGAACAGGGCGCAGAAGATGCCGCCGGACTTTATAAGTTTCTGGTGCATCGCGGTGTGGTTGAAGACGCATCCGTTCAATTAAAGCCTGATTATCAAGGGCTTGTGACACCGCTTACCCATGTGGAAATGATCCGCGCGCCACAAGGCGGCATGGTCTTCTTCCATGTGAAGCCGGGTGATGTGGTGAGCGAAGGTGCCAAACTTGCAACAATCGTCACGCTGCCTGGAAACCCAGACGGTGATATTGTGCTGACGGCTCCGCAGGCGGGGCGCATTTTAACGCGCCGCTCATTGCGCTACCTGCGCCGTGGTGATGATGTGTTGAAACTGCTGGGCGATAAGCCTTCGGCTGTCATTAAACGTGCCGGAGCCTTAGAGGCATAATGAGCTTTGGAAGCATGAGCGAACTGGCTGACAAGCTTAAATCTATCCGTGCCATCCTGTTTGATAAGGATGGCACATTGATTGATTTTGAACGCACATGGTTTGCGTTCTCTTATTCTATGGCTGAAAAAGCCGCCGGTGGGGATGAGGCAAAAGCCCGTCATTTGATGGATATTGGCGGTTATGATTGGGAAGCCAAACGCTTTCGCGGCAACTCGGTGATTGCAGCGGGAACGGTTGAGGAAATGGTGGCGCTTTGGCACCCTTATGCCGATATGGCAGCGCAAGCAGAAATTGTTGCGCACTATAATCGGCTAAGCCTTGAGGCGGGTCCGCGCTCTGCGGTGGCAATTGATGGTCTCTATGAAACCTTGGAAGCGCTGCATGCTCAGGGGTTCATCTTAGGCATTTGCACCAATGATTCTGAAGCGGGCGCATTGAAAACAGCGCAAGTGCTCGGCATCGATCACTTCTTTGCGGGCTTTATCGGCTATGACACGGCAGCGCGACCAAAACCTTTTGCTGATCCGCTGATCTATTTTGCTGAAAAACATGGCCTTGAACTGTCGCAGCTGGCCATGGTCGGCGATAATAGCCATGACATGGAAGCAGCCCATGCAGCACAGGCCGGTTTGAGCATTGGAGTGCTTTCCGGCAATGCGGGAGCGGATATTTTAGAGCCGCTCGCCGATATTGTTCTGCCGTCTGTTGCTGATATTCCGGCTTTATTCGTCTCGTAATTTACGGCGCAGAATTTTGCCGACATTGCTTTTCGGCAATTCGTCACGAAACTCAATCATGCGCGGGCGCTTGTAATTGGTCAGGCGCTCGGCACAATAGGCTTTTACGTCTTCTTCAGTCAGCGCCGGGTTTTTACGTACAATAAAGAGTTTGACCACTTCGCCCGAAATGGCATCCGGCACGCCAATGGCTGCTGCTTCTTTAATGCCGTCATGTGCGACCAGCACTTCTTCCAGCTCATTGGGATAAACATTGAAACCGGAAACAAGGATCATATCTTTTTTGCGGTCGACAATTTTTGTGTAGCCTTTTTCATCCATGAAACCCAAATCGCCGGTGCGAAAAAAACCATCTTTGGTGATTGAGCGGGCAGTGTCTTCATTGCGTTGCCAATAGCCGAGCATCAGCTGCGGGCCGCGCACGCAAATTTCACCGACCTCGCCCAGCGGCAGATGCGCGCCGACATCATCAAGAATAGCAAGATCGGTAGAAGGCATCGGCAGGCCGATTGTGCCGGTAAATTGTGTGGCATCCAAACCATTGGCGGCCACAACCGGTGAGGTTTCAGAAAGCCCATAACCTTCGGTGATCAAACAGCCGGTCATTTGTTGCCAGCGTTCAGCCACCGGTTTTTGCACCGCCATGCCACCGCCAAGGGTGAGAATCAGTGGTTTGAAATTGAGGTTTTTAAAATCCGGATTGTTCATCAAAGCGTTGAACAAGGTGTTGAGTGCCGGAAAAATATGAAATGGATATTTTTGCAGCTCTTTGACAAAGGCTTTGATATCACGCGGATTGGGTATGAGAATATTGCGTGCGCCTTGCTGGATGCCGATCATCGCATTCACGGTGAGCGCAAAGACATGATAAAGCGGCAAGGCACAGATATAATTGACATCTTCAGGCTTGCCCTTGATGCGATAGGCAACATCCAGCCAAAGCCGCATCTGGTCAAGATTGGCAAGAATATTGCCGTGACTGAGCATAGCCCCTTTGGAAACACCGGTGGTTCCGCCCGTATATTGCAAAAAAGCCAGATCAGAGCTTTTTAAAATCGGCATTGGCACGGTCAGTGAGCGCCCGACATTGAGTGCGGTTTTAAAGCGGGTATGATTGGGTAAATGCCATTGCGGCACCAGTTTTTTAACGCGGCGCACCACCAGATTAATCAAATGGCCTTTCAGTCCGTGCATGTCGCCCATGCTTGCCACCAGAATATGTGGCTTTTGCAGCTCCGGAATTTTAATCTCGGGGAGGGCTTTTTCCAGAGTGCCGGCAAAGTTTTCGAGAATAATGATGGCTTTGGCACCGGCATCATTCAGCTGCTGCGCCAGTTCGCGCGGGGTGTAAAGCGGATTGATATTCACCACTACCAGTCCGGCGCGTAAAATAGCGGCAATGCTGAGCGGATATTGCAAAATATTCGGCATCATCACGGCAACACGGTCGCCTTTAACCAGTCCTTTGGCGCTGAACCATGCGGCCAGCCAGCCTGATTGCTCATGCAGTGCACGGTAGGTCAGGGATTTATCCATGCAGGTGAAGGCCGGTTTGTCGCCAAAGCGTTTACAGGCGTCGGCGATCATAGCCGGAATAGAGTTGAACGCGGGAGAAGGGATATTCTCCGGCACTTCAGGTGCATAGGATTTCAGCCAGATTTTATTTATTGCGCCCTGATTGGTGTTTTCAGGCGCTTCTTCAAGCACATTATTGGCCGTCATATAGTGTTTGGCTCCGCCGGTAGCGGCCAGTCCTTATGCCATTGTAAAATGAATTACGCCGGCTCCTCCTTAAGGGCTGACCGTTATGGTCTGTCATTCAGTGGCGCAGACTTACACCGGCAAAAGCCTTAATCAAGTAAATTGTCAGCCAGTTCTCAGTTAAATAAGTTTAAACTGGCTTGTGAAATTGCCCAGATAAGAATGCCGGCGGGTGCAACAAGGCTGCACAGCATAATTCCTAAAAAGACAGTGGCCGGATGAATGTTTTGCGTTTTTTGTGGTGAACTGGCGGTGCGGCTATGTGAGCGAACGGTCTGGAATGTGCGGTGGCCGCTCATTCTGCCCAGTTCCATCTGGCCTTTGCGTTCTATCCAGCGTCCATGTGTGATGTCTGCCATTTTTATTCTCCTCGTTCCCATTGTTATTATGCGCCGAGTTTTAAATTCTGCAAGAATAAAAATAGCAATACTTATTGTGTTTTGTTTTATTTTTGATATTACAGCGTTGAGCCAAGTATTAATTTTATGAATACAGTAAGTATTGAAATAATAGTAATTTCCGAATTTACATATATTTCTGAAATGAGTACAGCTAACGAACCGCTGAAATCCTCGTGTAATCCCGCGTTTTCAAGGTTTTTTGGTCGCAGGTAAGTGTCTTAGATGTACATCATTGTTCGTGCATCCAGCGCAGCGTCTGTGTAATCTCTGCTGCAGCCACCATGGCGGGTGGATGAATATATATGTGCGGCTGGTTTGTTTATGTTGGTCAAAAATGCATGGGCGGCAGCGCTTAACGGTTGAAGTATCCGGTTTTTCAGTCTGAACGACAAAAAACAGCCTGTTTTCTGATGGTTTTAGCCGTTTTATGCATATCACTTGCCTCTTTTGCATATCAGCTATGCATGATTGTTCGTTGATCTAAACGATTTAGATCGGTATGTATGCGTCATCGGACTTACTCCTCCTCCCAAAGTCCGATACCGGAACGCGGCACTCCTCCTCCCAGCCGTGTTCAAAGATTGGGCCGCGCATCCTCCTCCCGCGCGGCCTTTTTTTTGCTCATTTTTTGAGTCCCCATTGCTTTCCCTTACTTGTTGTCTTTACCTGATGGACATTGTGTTCAGTCCGGCGTCTCTTTGGCTTTGGTAAAAAACTGCCTATATCTGCGCCAGATGAACAATAACAATAATGAAAAGGCGAAAAACCATGAGCAATGGCATCCATCACGTCACACTGATTACCGGTAAGGTTCAGCCGAATGTGGACTTCTATGCAGGCTTTTTGGGGCTTCGTCTGGTCAAGCAGACCGCTGGCTATGAAGATACCGAACAGCTGCATTTGTTTTACGGCGACCAGCACGGCAATCCCGGTTCACTGGTCACATTTCTGGTTTGGGAAGATGGTGTGCGCGGCCGTGCCGGTCACGGCCAGATCAGCGAAATTGCGCTGGCGATTGACCATAGTGCAATCGGCTTCTGGCTGGAGCGGGGCTTGCGTCACCGCATTGCCATTGAAGGGCCAAAGGTGGAAATGGGTGAGGCTGTTTTGCGCCTTAAAGATCCTGATGGTGTGATCGTCAAGCTGGTGGCATCGAAACTGAAATCCCCTGATGCTGCCGTTGCTACCGATATTCCGGCCTATGCTGCGGTGCAGCGCTTGCAAGGTGTTACGATACTTTCTGAGGTGCCGGAGCAGACGCAGGCTTTTCTGGTCAAGCATTTTGGTTTGCAGCCGGATTTGCAGGAAGGAACGATCAGTCGTCTCATCTCGCAAAGCGGTGATTATCTTGATGTGCGCGATGCAACCGGTTTTTGGGAAGCAATGCAGGGCACCGGAACGGTGGATCATGTGGCGCTTCGTGCCAATAATGTCGGCGAGATTGAAGCAATTTCGGCTGAATTCACCAAGCTTAATGCAGTGGAAACAACGGTGCATGACCGTAAATATTTCCATTCGCTTTATGTGCGTGAGCCGGGTGGCAGCTTGATCGAGTTTGCAACGGATGCACCTGGCATGAGTGTGGATGAAAATCTGGCCGATCTTGGCAAGACCTTGTTTGTGCCGCCTGCATCGGAGGGTGATCTTGGCGATATCAGTTTGCGCTTGCCGCAATTTGCCTTGCCGGGTGAAGAGCGGGTTATTTACCGTGAGCTGCCTTTCATCCACCGGATTTACCAGCCGGAAAATCCGGACGGTACATTTATGGTGCTGTTGCATGGCACTGGCGGCAATGAAAATGATCTGATGCCACTGGCGCATAAGATTGCACCGAACGCGACCCTGATTGGTGTGCGGGGACGGGCAACAGAAGAGGGTGTGCATCGCTGGTTCCGGCGCATTACGATGAGCCGTTTTGATCAGGCGGATATTGCCTTTGAGGCGCAAGCTTTCGCGGCTTTCGTGGAGGGCATTGTGGCGTCTTATCAGGTGGATTTAAGCAAGACGGTATTTTTGGGTTATTCCAACGGTGCCAATTTGCTGGGAGCCATTTTGCGTTTGCATCCGCATTTGCTGCAAAAGGTGATTCTGTTACGGGGTGGTGAGGTGCTGGAAAATGCGCCAACGCCGGATTTATCAGATGTTTCCGTGCTGATGGTGAACGGGGAAGATGATATTTACGGCGGCTTTGCCAAGCCACTGGTGCAGGCGCTGGAGACAGGTGGTGCAAAGTTGGAGGCAGAAATGCTGAAAACCGGCCACAATCTGGTGGAAGACGACGTCACCCGCAGCCAGCAATGGCTTGCGTAAGCATAAAAAATCAAAGCCGCCTTGTATTTTTGTACAGGGCGGTTTTTTTAAAAGCGGTCATTGTCTTTGGTAAAGGTCAGTGCAAATTGGCATCAATCATGAGCTAAAGTGTTAAGAATATATTAAATCAGGGGAAAAAGAGCCGGATAATACTAATCGGGCACTGGACTCTGACGCAGTGATCACAGAAACTGCGCCCGTCTTCAAGAAGTTGTACGGGGTTTTTCTTGCTCAATTCATTCAGGCAGATAGTGTGCATTCTTGCTTTCGGCTTGGTGCTGAGCAGTTGTGCAAGCCGCCCGGAAGGTGTGCTGGTGCCGGTTCCGGTTAATGAGCCAAGCGTTTCCAAAGTGGATTTGCTGGTGGCGACTACTCGTATGCCGACTTATGACCCTCGGACGCTGTTCTCAGGTGAACGCGGCAGTAGTTTGATTGTCACGGATATTGGTATTTCCATTCCGCCAGACAAAAATCGTACTGTCGGGCAAGTGCAATGGCCTAAAAAACTGCCTGCTAATCCGTTGAAGGATTTTACCACTTATCGCGTCACTGGTCTTGACCAGAAAGTGGGTGAGAAAAAGTGGCTGGATGAGCATGTACCTGCCAATGGCAGTGTGATGATTTTCGTCCACGGCTTCAACAATACATTTGAAGATTCAGTTTATCGCTTTGCCCAGATTGTGCATGACTCGGAAGCTAAAGTAGCGCCGATCATTTTCACATGGCCGTCGCGTGCCAGCATTTTCGATTATAATTACGATAAAGACAGCACCACCTATTCGCGCGATGCGCTGGAAGAAGTGATCCGTTCAGCAGCAGCCCATCCGAAGGTGAAAGACATCACCATCATGGCGCATTCGATGGGCACATGGCTGACCATGGAATCGCTGCGCCAAATCGCGATCCGCGACGGGCGCATCATGCCGAAGGTTAAAGATATCATTCTTGCATCGCCTGATCTGGATGTGGATGTATTCAGTCAGCAATGGTTGGTGATGCAGAAAAAAGCGCCGAAAATGACGATTTTTGTCTCGCGTGATGATCGTGCCTTGAGTGTATCACGCCGCATTGCGGGTAATATTGATCGTCTTGGTCAGATCAATCCGGCGGTTGAGCCTTATCGCTCTGCTTTGGAGGCAACCGGTATTGCTGTTATTGATCTCACCAAATTGAAGGTTGGTGATCGTCTCAATCACGGTAAATTTGCTGAAAGCCCTGAAGTGGTGCAGCTAATTGGCAAACGTCTGGTTGCCGGCCAAACTATCACTGATTCCGATATTGGTTTGGGTGAGCGTATTGGTGCTGTGGCACTGGGAGTAGGGCAAGGTGTTGGCAGTGCCGCTTCCATTGCGGTGAGTACACCGATTGCGATTTTTGATCCAACGACACGGCGCACCTATAATCAGCAGATTGACCGGTTTGGTCATGCGGTTGGCGGTACATTGGAAAGTGCGACAGGGCAATAAGCCTAGAGCCTTGCACGATCAGAGAGTTTAAGTCCGGTATAGTCACTTATACCGGACTTTTTGTTGTTTTCGGGCTGAAAAATCGTTACCAGATGCACGCATAAACATATTGCGGGGGCATCATGCAAATTATCCACACTATCGCCGAGATGCGCAGCCTGATTGCCGCTCAACGCAAAACTGGCGCTTCTGTCGGCTTTGTGCCGACGATGGGATATTTACATGCAGGGCATATGGAACTGGTGCGCCATGCCCGCACGGATAATGATTTGACTATTGTTTCGGTATTTCTCAATCCGTTGCAATTTGGAGCCAATGAAGATCTGTCGAAATATCCGCGTGATTTAGAGCGCGATGCTGCTTTGTTGCGTGCCGGTGGTGTGGATGTGTTGTTTGCGCCCTCGGATGCGGAAATGTATCCGCAGCCGATGCAAACAGTGGTGGATGTGCCGATGCTTGGCTCGCAGCTGGAGGGCGAAGTGCGTCCCGGCCATTTTGCTGGTGTGTCGACTGTTGTCTCCAAATTATTCAATATTGTGCAACCGGATCGCGCTTATTTCGGCGAGAAAGATTTCCAGCAGGTTGTGATCATCAAACGCATGGTGGAAGATTTACTGATACCGGTTGAAGTGGTTGCGGTGCCAACTGTGCGCGAGGCGGATGGCTTGGCCTATTCTTCGCGTAATAGCTATCTGAGCGAAGCCGAACGGCAGGCTGCTATTATCGTGCCGCAAGCGCTGCAATTGGCGCAAAAACTGCTTGCCGAAGGTGGGCTGGATGCAGCCGGATTGGAACAGGCATTAACTGATTTTATTAAAGCTGAACCATTGGCAGAACCAGAAGTGGTTGCGGTCAGAAATCCTCATACATTAGAATGTGTTAGCTCTTTGGATGGTGCGGATTTACTGGTTGCACTTTTTGTACGTGTCGGCACAACCAAGCTGCTGGATAACCGTGTTTTTGCACGGACATAATCAAGGCTTTGACTAAAACTTGTGTCGTCGGCGCATCGCTTATGGTTTTCACCTTTCAGAACGGTTGAAAACTTGGCCGAACCGGCTGCTTTCATACGGGCAATAGTTTGTTTTAACGGCCTGTTCGGGTTATGATCACGCATCTTATTTAATCGTTTCATGCAGGATATTGATCATTAACGTGACAAGCGACATTGCCCATACTGAGTTGATAGCCGTTCTTGTTGCTGTCACTTTGGAAGAACCGCGCGTGATGACAATCAGTCAGGGTGCAGCCCTGCCATCGGGCCCGTTTGAAACCGGTCATCGCTCGTTGCAATCCGGTTTGCGTGCCTGGGTGCAGGCACAAACGACATTGCCGCTTGGCTATTTGGAACAGCTTTATACATTTGCCGACCGTGACCGCCATCCTGATGGGCAGCGCACGATTTCGATCAGCTATCTGGGTTTGGGGCGTGAAAATCCGGCAGCACAAGGTGGCGCTGGCTGGCGTGGCTGGTATGATTATTTTCCGTGGGAAGATCATCGTCAGGGCGAGCCTGCGTGTTTTGATGCTATTATCAAAGCGCTCAAAAACTGGGCAAATACGGCTGATGATGCCGAACAAGCAAGCTATCGTCACCGCCGTATTGCTTTTGCTTTTGGCCTCGATGAAGGCGGCTGGAACGAAGATCTGACACTACAGCGCTATGAATTATTATTCGAGGCGGGCTTGGTCAAAGAAGCCGGTAATGAAAATGGCTTTGGTGCAGGCATGTTTGCCGATCACCGCCGCATTCTGGCAACCGCGATTGCACGGCTACGCGCCAAGATTAAATATCGCCCTGTGGTATTTGAGCTGATGCCGGAAACCTTCACATTGCTGCAATTGCAGCGCACTGTTGAGGCGCTGGCAGGTTTGCGCTTGCACAAGCAAAATTTCCGCCGCCTGATGGAACAGCAGAATTTGGTGGAAGAAACCGGTGATAGCGACAGCGAAACCGGTGGTCGTCCGGCCAAGCTTTTCCGCTTCCGTCACACCATTCTTGAAGAGCGTGCTCTCACCGGATCAAAATTACCTCTCTCACGCGGTTGACATTATACTCAATACGAGTATATCTACGCGCCCATGATATACTCGTATTGAGTATAAGGAGGGGTTATGAACCAATTAGCATCAGTATCGCAGCTTTATGATCGTGTGGCGCGGGTTTTGCCGAAAGCCGAATGGTTGTCCTTTGAGGATGATGTGGCGGCGATTTTAGAACTTAAACGCACCCGCAACGCGGTTATTCTCGCGCATAATTATCAGACGCCGGAGATTTTCCACGGCGTTGCTGACATTGTCGGTGACAGTCTGGCGCTGGCGCGTGAGGCTGCCAATGCGGATGCAGATGTGATTGTGGTGGCGGGTGTCCACTTCATGGCCGAAACCGCCAAATTGCTCAATCCGTCCAAAACGGTGCTGATCCCTGATCTGGGTGCAGGCTGCTCACTGGCTGATTCCATCACACCGGAAGATGTTGCGCTGTTGCGCCAAACGCATCCGGGCGTGCCGATCATCACTTATGTCAATACATCGGCGGCAGTGAAGGCGGCTTCTGACATTTGCTGCACCTCAGGCAATGCCAAAAAGGTGGTGGAATCTTTAGGTGTGCCCAAAGTGCTGATGATACCGGACGAGTTTCTGGCGCAGAATATTGCGCGTGAAACCAATGTCGAAATCATTGCATGGAAAGGTCACTGCGAGGTGCATGAGCGCTTTACGCCGACCGACATCGCCGAGCTTCGTGACAGCCATCCGGGCGTGGTGATTTTGGCGCATCCTGAATGCCCGCCGGAAGTGGTTGAAGTGGCTGATTTTTCTGGCTCAACTGCAATGATGTCGGATTTTGTCGGTGCAGAAAAACCGGCGCGTGTTGTGCTTTTGACCGAATGCTCGATGAGTGACAATGTGGCGGTGCAGCATCCGGAAGTGGATTTCATCCGCCCGTGTAATCTTTGCCCGCATATGAAGCTGATTACTTTGAAAAACATCCGCGATGCTTTGGAAAATAATCGTCATGAAGTGACAATTGATCCGGCGATTGCAGCGCCTGCGCGCCTTGCTGTTGAGCGGATGCTGGCGGTTAAATAAGGAGCGGGGAGAGATCATCATGACATTAAGTTCTTTGCCGCGTTTTATCGTTGAGCCATTGGTGCGTGCAACATTGGCAGAAGATTTAGGCCTTGCCGGTGACATCACCAGCAGTGCCGTTATTCCGGCTGATCACCGCTCAATAATGGTTTTCCGCAGCCGTTCGCAAGGCGTGATTGCCGGTTTGGATCTTGCCGCTTTAAGCTTTGAACTGGTTGATCCAAGCGTGAAATTTAGCGCAGTTTGTCAGGATGGTGATGTGCTGGAGGCAGGCGCTGTCATTGCTAAGGTCAGCGGTTTGTCGCGCAGCCTTTTGATGGCAGAGCGCACCGCGCTTAATCTGCTTGGTCATTTATCCGGCATTGCAACTGTAACGCATGATTTGATGCAAGCGGTTAGCCACACCAAAGCGCATGTCACATGCACCCGCAAAACCATGCCGGGTTTACGTGCCTTGGAAAAATATGCGGTACGGGCAGGGGGCGCCAAAAATCACCGCTTTGCGCTTTATGATGCGGTGCTGATTAAAGACAATCATGTGGCCGTGGCAGGTGGTGTGGGCGAAGCAATCAAGCGGGCGCGTGCCAATGTCGGTCATATGGTCAAAATCGAGGTGGAAGTCGATACGCTTGCGCAATTGCATGAGGCAATGGCTGTGGGTGTTGATGCGGTGCTTCTCGATAATATGCCGCCTGAAATGCTGGTAGAAGCGGTAAAAATCGTTGCTGGCCGCGCGATTACGGAAGCATCCGGAGGCATTACACCGGCAACGGCAGTGGCAATTGCTGAAAGTGGTGTTGATCTTTTATCAATCGGCTGGCTGACCCATAGCGCACCCAACCTTGATATTGGTTTGGATTTTGAAGCCTGAGTTGAGGGTTTAAGCTCTTAATTAAAAAAAGCCCCCGAACATGTCGGGGGCTTTTTTAATTTCTTATTCGAAGGTCAAAGCGCGGTCGCCATTTTCATCTTTAATGCGGCTTGGCAGGCCGATATGGTTCATGATGTGCAGCAGAGGCTTTGGATTAAGCTCTTCCACATTGACCATTTTCTTCACGTCCCATTCGCCTGATGCAATCAGCATAGCTGCTGCAACCGGCGGAACGCCTGCGGTATAGGAAATACCCTGACTGCCTACTTCATTGTAAGCATCTTTGTGGTCAGCGACGTTATAGATAAAGACTTCGCGTTCAACGCCGTCTTTCGTGCCCTTCACAAAGTCGCCGATGCAGGTTTTGCCGGTATAGTCAGGTGCCAGCGATGATGGATCAGGCAATACAGCCTTGACCACTTTAAGCGGCACAACTTCCAGCCCTTCAGCGGTTTTAACCGGCTGTTCGGACAGAAGGCCGAGATTGTTCAGAACGGTGAAAACATTGATATAGTGATCGCCAAAGCCCATCCAGAAACGCACATCGGCATTCGGATAGTGCTTTGCCAGCGAATGCACTTCATCATGACCGGTCATGTAGGCCTTGCTTGGGCCAACGACTGGCAGGTCAAAAGTTTTGCCGATCTCAAACATCTTGTTCGACTGCCACTGACCATTCTGCCAGGAATAAACCGTACCGGTAAATTCGCGGAAGTTGATTTCCGGATCGAAGTTGGTTGAGAACCAGCGGCCATGCGAACCGGCATTGATGTCAACGATATCGATGGATTTAACTTCATCAATATAGTCGTCAGCAGCCAGACGCGCATAGGCGTTGACTACGCCCGGATCAAAGCCGATGCCGAGAATGGCGGTGATGCCTTTTTCTTCACATTCGGCAGCATGTTTCCATTCGTAGTTGCCATACCACGGTGGGGTCTCGCAGATCTTTTTAGGATCTTCGTGAATGGCGGTGTCCATATAGGCCACGCCGGTGTCGATACAAGCGCGCAAAACAGACATATTGAGGAAGGGCGAGCCGACATTGATCACGATATTAACGCCAAGCTTGGTGATCAGAGCTTTGGTGGCTTCAATATCGAGTGCGTCCAGCGCATGAGCTTCAAGCTTAACCGGAGTTTTCAGGTTCTTCTTTTCATGCACGGATTTAATAATTTCGCGGCATTTCTCAACCGTCCGGGACGCAATGTGTATATCTCCCAATACATCACTGTTTTGAGCGCATTTATGCGCCACGACCTGTGCTACGCCACCGGCGCCGATGATGAGAACGTTCTTCTTCATTTATGTTGATGCACCTTTTAATTACTTACACCAGTTACTAAGTCTCTTAAAAAGAAGGGGTTTAAACCTTTTCGTTTAAGAAAGAGACTGCTCGAAATCCGCGAAGGTAAATTCGCGGACCACATTGATTTGACCGTCTAATTCGCGAACCGCTATAGCGGGCATTTTCACGCCATTAAACCAGTTTTTCTTGACCATAGTATAACCGGCTGCGTCTTCAAAGGACAGGCGATCGCCGATTTTTAACTCTTTTTCAAAGTTGAACTCACCGAAAACATCACCGGCAAGGCAGGATTTACCGCAAACCATATAGCTGTGTTTGCCGTCATTTGGTGCCATTTTAGCGGTTTCACGATAGATCAGTAGATCAAGCATATGGGCTTCGATGGAGCTGTCAACAACGGCCAGATTCTTGCCGTTGAACAGCGTATCAAGGACGGTGACTTCCAGCGTTGTGCTCTTGGTGATGGAGGCTTCACCCGGCTCCAGATAGACCTGCACATTGAAGCGTTCGGAGAACTGCTTCAGACGGGCGCAAAAAGCATCAAGCGGATAGTCATCACCGGTAAAGTGGATACCGCCGCCAAGGCTGACCCATTCCGCACGCTCTAAAAGGGAACCGAATTTTTCTTCTGTCTGGCTCAAAACTTCGTCAAACAGTGCAAAATTATTGTTCTCGCAATTGTTGTGGATCATGAAGCCGCTGATGCGATCCATGACCTTTTCAACCTTTGCCACATCCCATTCGCCAAGGCGGCTGAACGGGCGTGCCGGATCGGCCAGATCAAAGCTTGATGTGCTGACCTGCGGGTTGAGGCGCAAACCACGGGTGATGGAGGAGGCTTTGTCGGCAAAGCGTTCCAGCTGGCTGATGGAGTTGAAAATGATCTTGTCGGCGTTTTCGATCACTTCATCAATTTCGTAATCAGCATAAGCCACGCTATAGGCATGGGTTTCGCCGCCGAATTTCTCACGACCAAGCTTCACTTCATTCAATGATGAGGAGGTGGTGCCGTCCATATACTGGTTCATCAGATCGAACACAGACCATGTGGCAAAGCATTTAAGCGCCAGCAGTGCCTTGGCACCGGACTTTTCGCGCACATAGGCAATCTTTTCCATGTTGCGCAAAAGCTTCGACTTATCGATCAGGTAATAAGGGGTCTGGATCATGAGCATTCCATCGGGAAAGAAATGTTAATTGCTGCACTTAGTCTGAAGCTTATAGGAAGCTTGTGACGTAATTACAAATGTGCAGCCGCTTAATTTGCTTAACGCAATATATATAATGCCTAAGAACCGCAATACTAACCTTTGCAGGGCAGTAATGTGATTTTGGCTTATACAAAAATATTAAGCGCTGCGTTACATTCTATATAAGCAGTTTTTTCAAATTTCCCAATGTTAATTTTCCAAGAGATATCTTGACAAAGTTTCATGTCGGGACTAGTGGCAATCCACATTGCTCTCACTGCTTTTGGCAGTCCGCGACTATTTATTGATATCAATCGCGATAGGGCTTTTATGCCAGCAAAGCTGGTTTAAAGGACATATTATGCAAACTCAAGAACAGGCTGGAAGCTGGGGTCAGCTTTTTTCCGGCTCCAATGCAATTCGTACACTCACATTGGTTGGTGGTGTGGCACTGCATGCCATTAACGTATTTATCTCAACGACAATTTTGCCAACGGTCATTCAGGACATTGGCGGCATTGATTTTTATGCGTGGAACACAACACTTTTTGTAGCTGCATCCATTTTAGGTTCTATGATGGCACCGCGCTTGCTGGGGCAGGTGGGGCCGCGCTACGCTTATCTCGTGGCGGCTGTTATTTTTGCTATTGGCACTACGCTTTGCGCAGTCGCGCCTTCCATGCCGGTCATGTTGTTTGGTCGTAGTGTGCAGGGTTTTGGCGGTGGTTTTTTGCTCGCGCTGTCGTTCTCAATGGTGCGGCTGGTATTTGAGCCAAGACTCTGGACATTCGCCATTGCGCTTATTTCCGGCATGTGGGGCGTTGCTTCCCTAGTGGGGCCTGCCATCGGTGGTGTATTTGCGCAATATGGCCATTGGCGTATGGCATTCGGCTCAATCATTCCGGTCATTGTGTTATTTGGTCTGCTGGCTTTGTTTATCATGCCGAAAGAAGCAGGCAAAGGCGATAAGGCCGGTGGTTTGCCTTGGGCACAATTGGTGCTGTTGACAGCTGCCGTTTTGCTGGTGTCATGGGCCAGCCTTTCGCCGTCTTTTTTCTATAATGCGCTGGGCATTCTGGCGGCAATCGTGTTGTTGGCGGTGACATATGTGATTGAGCGTAAATCGCCCAATCATGTGCTGCCACGCGATGCTTTCAATATGAAAAAACTGGCACCGCTTTATATAACGATGACGCTGCTAAGCTTGATGGTGACATGTAGTGAAGTGTTCATTCCGCTGTTTTTCCAGACGCTTCATGCGCAAAAACCTTTGATTGCCGGTTATTTGGCGGCTTTGATGGGGCTTGGCTGGACATTAGGCTCGCTTACGACATCAAGCCTTTCAACAAGGACAACCAACCGCGTGATTGTGTCGGCTCCGTTCATTGGCCTGACAGGTTTGATCGTGCTGGCATTGCTGGTGCCGGGCGGCAGTCAAGGCGGCTGGCTTGATCTGGCACCCATGTGTCTCAGTCTCTTTATGGTTGGTTATAGTGTTGGTCTGACATGGCCGCATCTGCTTGCCAATGTTTTGCAGATAACACCACAAAACGAGCAGGGCATTGCCTCAGCTTCACTCACAACCGTTCAATTGGTCACCACTGCTTTTGGTGCGGCCTTGGCTGGAACCATTGCCAATCTGGCAGGCCTCAGCAATCCAGGTGGTGCCAGCGGTATTGCAAATGCGGCACTTTGGCTGTTTATCTCACTGATTACACTGCCGGTACTTGCCATTTTCATGACCCGCATTGTGGTGCGGTTGCGTAAAATACAAGCTCAGAAGCCTTTGCCAAAAGAGCCTGTGGAGCTGGCTGCTTAATGTGCTTCCAGACGCTGTATCGAATAGGTGCAGCGTCTGTCACCTGATAGGATATATTCCTCGCGCTCAACCTTCACATCGTTGCCCAGCAATTCACGGAAAATGCTGAGTTCAGCGCGGCAAAAGCCCTGACAAGCGGTTGCGGCAGCACAAATCGGACAGTGATTCTCGATAAACAGAAGCTTGCCGTCGTTATCGACTTCCACTTCCGCCATGTAACCTTCTGCGGTGCGCAGTTCCGCTAATTTCTCTACACGTTCGGTTAGGCTTGTCGTTTGGTTCATCGCGGCATGATAAAGCTCACGCGTTTGGCTTTCACGCGCACCAATCAGCGTATCAAGCGCTTCTTGCCCTAATAAGTCACGCACCGAGCTTAAAAGCTGGACGGTTAATTGTGCATGTGTATCGGGAAATCTGGCATGTCCGTGCGGGGTTAAATCCCAGTATTGCGAGGGTCTGCCCACGCCGCGGCTTTGCGAGTAGGAGGCAACCAGACCTTCTTCATTGAGCCTGACCAATTGCTGGCGCACTGCTTCGCCGGTGATGCCCAGTTTTTTGCCCAACACCGCAGCCGTATTCGCGCCGTGCATTTTCAACAGCATTAAAATACGCTGCCCGGGTGAACGTGCTAAGATAGTTTCGGAATTTAGCAGGTCATTTCTTGACATCTTCAACGCAATCTATTTTAAAAAGACATTCCTTGTAAAATAAACGATTGATGTTAAGGGCGCAAGCCGGAAGGAAAAAGAATACGACAGTGAAGCGATAACAAACAGATTTTATCGATCATGGGTTCAAGGTATAAAGGCTTGATGTCTGCGCTGATAAATATTATTTCGGCATCAGACATTATCCCGGATTGGTAATGGCGCTGAAGTTCATCGATGGTTCGAACAAGCGCATCGAGATTGCCAGAGCGCAATAGCTCGCATGTTGCGGACACTGTCTGAGGACTTAAATTTAAGCTCTGTTTCAACTTTCGTGAAACAGCGCTTATTTTTTGAATATTTCATCAGCCTGACGGGGTTTCCCAAGCCCTCAGGTATCAATCTGGTAGCAAAGCAGAGACACATTCCATCATGAGCAATTTCAATCAGGAAACCGTCCTTGAAGTTCACCACTGGACAGACCGGTTGTTTTCTTTCCGCACCACGCGTGATCAGGGTTTCCGTTTTCAAAGCGGCCAGTTCATCATGATCGGCCTTGAGGTCGAAGGCAAACCATTGCTGCGCGCTTATTCCATTGCCAGCAGCATTTATGATGAGCAGATGGAGTTTTTCTCCATCAAGGTGCCCAATGGTCCGCTGACATCACGCTTGCAGCATTTGCAGGTGGGTGACAAGATTCTGGCCGGTAAAAAGCCGGTTGGCACATTGCTTTATGACAATCTTTTGCCGGGTGAAAATCTCTGGCTGTTGTCTACCGGCACCGGCCTTGCACCGTTTCTTTCGATCATCCGTGATCTGGAAGTTTACGAGCGCTACAATAAGGTTATTCTGGTGCATGGCGTGCGCGAAGTCGGTGAGTTGGCCTATAAAGATTTCATCACCAAAGAATTGCCAGAAGACGAGTTCTTAGGCGAAATGGTGCGTGAAAAGCTGATTTACTATCCGACAGTCACCCGTGAAGCTTATGAAAATCAGGGTCGCATGACCGATCTGATCCGTTCAGGTAAATTGTTCACCGACATCAATATGCCGGCCTTTGATAAAGAAAAAGACCGTATGATGCTGTGCGGCAGTCCTGAAATGCTTGCGGAAATGCGCGAGATTTTGGAAGGTCAGGGTCTGGAAGAAGGCAGTCAAAGCTCTGCTGGTCACTTTGTGATCGAAAAGGCTTTCGTCGAGAAGTAAGATTTTCGTCATTCTCAATGATCAAACACCCCTGTTTTACTCAAAACTGGGGTGTTTTTTATTGGTCAATTATTTTTTGGAGTAAGGTACGCCGCCGACAATCCAGTCTGATTTTTCCACCTCATCAAAAATGATGGTGATGCCTTCCGGTTTATTGTTCCAGACCCGCTCGAAACATTCAGTTATTTCTTGTGCGAGTTGTTGTTTTTTCTCGTCACTACGACCTGGAAACATGGAAATTCTGACCAGCGGCATCATGCACTCCTGCTTGGTTTAGGCTGACTTATAATGCTTTATTAGCATCATTAAATCTAATTGCGGTGTTGATTATCTTAATAGCTCTGATAACGGTTAGGTTCTGAAGATTTATCAGTATCTTGATGAACATTTTTATAATGGCATTGCTCACCTGTAAATCGCAATTTGTGAAGTGCAGTGCCGGAGGCTGTTTGCATGACAACATATATAATGCCCGCAAGTGGCACAGCACGCTGGTGCGCTGAATTCATAAGCGCTATGAAGCTGGGATGGCCGCTCATCCTCACCAATTTGTCACAAGCAGCTCTCACCGCCACGGACGTTATTCTGATCGGTCGTTTGGGGCCGGATACTTTGGCTTCGGCTGTGCTTTCAACCAGTTTTTACCACACCACCATGATTTTCTGCATGGGGCTGGTCACAGCCGTCATGCCGATGGTGGCGATCACTCTGGGTAAAAACAGACATTCAGTGCGTGAAGTTCGCCGCACTGTGCGTCAGGGTTTATGGACAGCCATCATGATCTCCGTTCCGTTTTGGATCATGTTGTGGAATGCGGAGCATATTTTTATAGCCCTTGGTCAGCGTCCGGATGTGGCCGCGCGCTCAATCGAGCTGATGCACACGCTGCAATGGGCGTTGCTGCCTTATCTTGGCTATATCGTGCTGCGCTCGTTTTTGGCTGCACTTGAAAAACCGCTCTGGACATTGCTGATTGCGATGATGGCTATTGTCTTTAACGCGCTTGCGGCATGGAGCTTGATTTTCGGTCATTTCGGCTTACCGGCCTTGGGATTGCGTGGGGCAGGGATTGCGACCACCATGTCCAGCTGGATGATGTTCTTCGGGCTGGCATTGGTGATTGTCACCCATAAGAAATTCCGTCGTTATGCTATGTTTGGCCGTTTCTGGCGCCCTGATTGGCCACGTTTGCTGGAGCTTTGGCGCTTGGGTTTGCCTATGGGGCTGACCTTTGTGTTTGAATCCTCCATTTTCTATGCGGCTGTTTTGATGATGGGTAAAATCGGTCCGACATCGCTGGCTGCCCATGCGGTTGCGATGCAGATTGCAAGTTTGAGCTTTATGGTGCCGCTTGGTTTCGGGCAGGTGGCGACAGTACGTGTCGGGCGTGCCTATGGGGCGCGGGATGCCAAGGGGCTTTATTATGCCGGTTGGAGCTCTTATATGCTCGGCATCGGCTTTATGGCGCTGATGGCATTGCTCATGACGGTTATGCCGAAATTCTTTATCGGCGCTTTCTTGAATCTGCATGATCCGGTCAATGTGGATGTGATACCGCTGGCGGCATCTTTCCTGATTTTGGCGGCAGTGTTCCAGATTTTTGACGGCGGGCAGGTGGTTGCCGCAGGTATGTTACGAGGGCTGCAAGATACGCGCATTCCGATGTTTCTGGCATTGCTTGGCTATTGGGGCATCGGTTTGCCGCTGGGGGCAGCGCTTGCTTTCTGGGCAGACTGGAAAGGCATGGGCATCTGGGTTGGTCTGGCCGCAGGTCTGGCGATGGTTGCTGTCTTGATGACACGGCGCTGGATAAGGCGCTTGGAAGCAGAAACCCATCGTCTGAACCAGCTTGGCTGATAGAAAAAATGCCACTAGAATGTAATCTAGTGGCATTTTGATGCGCTTTATTACTTAGGATTAGCCACGTATAGCCATGATTGACTTGGCCATACCAGCAATCATTTCATACTCAATCTTGGCATCTGGAAAGAGGCGTTCGACCTGTTTTTTATTCAGTAGGCGGATAGATTCTACATGCTCGCGTGCTTCTTCAGCACTTTCCATGCGCGGGAAAAAACCAAGGCGCATTTTAGTCATCAGCCAAACGCGGACAGTAACCGGCAGCCAATGGAAACCGATAAAGCGGAAATGCGGTTCATAGGCAAACCAGTAATTGGGTGTCTGCATATAATAACGCTTGCCTAAGCGGCGGGTGTTTTCGGCAAAACGGGTGATAGCATCCCAATCGCCCACGTGTTCTATGACTGAGTTGGAGTGAACAATGTCAAAGCTTTGACCGGCAAACAGATCAGGTGCCGTCGCATCACCGATCATGAAGGTGAAAAGATCAGTATTCTTTTCTTCCTGCTTTTCTGGGTTGATCAGAGTGAAATGCAAGCGGTCACGATATTGATTGATGAAATCTTCACCGATCAGCCAATATTTTTCCGAGCCGCCGAGATCAAGAATTTCGACTTTCTCTTTTTCAGCTAGCGCTGCTTCAATTAATTTACGGATATGCTCGAAGCGTTTGGCCCGAAATGAAAATTCAAGGCTTTTGCGATCCTTATACGGGTCGCGGGATGAAGCTTCCCCTTCAGGTATTTGCGCATTATTGGCCATGATATGATCCCTGTATCGGCTGAAATAGAATTATTTCACCCAATAAAGCATAAAAGTAAACGCGCAATGAGTGAGTTTGTCACTTTGGGCATAAAATTGTTTAAAGCAGGTGATTAATCAAAAGCGCCACTGGCAAACATTGGCCCGCCTTTATGGGACGGAAAACCGTAGCCATTGATCATTACCAGATCAATGTCGCTGGCGCTGGCTGCAATGCCAGTTTGTAACAACAGATTGCCTTGGGCTTGCATTGCTTGCAGCAGGCGTTCCTGTATCTGCTCTTTGGTAAAGCTTTGCGGTGTGATGTTTTTTTCACGGCGCGCAGCAGCAATGAGTTCCGTGACGACCGGATCAATTTCGCGTTTGCCTTGTGTGTATTGATACCAGCCAAGACCGGATTTTTGACCAAAGCGCCCAAGCTCGCAAAGCTGATCGGCAATTTTGACATAGCGCAATTGCGGATCACGGTTAAGCGCCTCGCGCTTGCGCTTTGCCCAGGCAATTTCCAGGCCGGCCATATCGTAAACGGCAAAAAGCCCCATGGCAAAACCATAGTCTTCCAAGGCCGCATCAATCTCATGCGGGAGAGCGCCGTCTTCGAGTAAAAACTCTGCCTCGCGCCGATAGGCTGAGAAAATGCTGTTGCCGATAAAGCCTTCAGTGACACCGCTTAAAATCGGCAGTTTTTTGAGCTTGTTGGCGACGGCAAAGCCACTGGCAACAGCCTCAAGGCTTGAATGTGAGGTGTGAATGACTTCCACCAACCGCATAATATGGGCTGGCGAAAAGAAGTGCATGCCGATAACGCGCTGCGGATAAATTGTGGCGGCGGCAATGTCATTCGGGTTTAAATAGCTGGTATTGGTGGCAAGGATGGCACTGGCACGCACAATCTGATCCAGTGCCTGAAACAGTTTTGCCTTGACGTCAAAATCATCAAATACCGCTTCAATGACAAGATCAGCAGGTGCAAGGCTTTCCAGAGTTCCGGCAATGATCAGCGCTTTTTTCTGACGCTCAAAGCCTTCTCTATTCAAGCGGCCGGATTGCAGGTTTTTCTCTAAAATATTCAAGATGCGCTGATGTCCGGCGAGCGCTGCTTCTTCTGTTTGTTCAACGCCGATCACCTGATAACCGGCATTGAGTGCTGAGACGATGATGCCGGAGCCCATCAGCCCCATGCCGACAACACCTAAAATTTTAATATCTTCCGGGCTTACACCTTCCAGCATTGCGGGTTTTTTAGCGGTACGCTCAGCAAAGAAAACATGGCGCAGTGCTTTAGCTTCATCACTGTCGCGTAATTGCAGGAAGATTTGTCGCTCTTGGCCCAAGCCTTGGCTTAAATCGAGCTGTTGGCTGAGTTCCACCAGCTCAACTGCCTTTAATGGTGCATTTTGTCCGCGGCTTTTACGCAAAATACCGGTTTTAATATTGGCGAATTTTTGTGCATCATAGTGCGGTGTCACGCGCTTTGCTGCTGGTTTGAGGCTTGCATTTTTTGCGCACACTATCAGGTTGTCTTCATCTGTAAGTTCATCAATCAGTCCGGCTGCCAAGCTTTCAGTGCTTTTAAGCGTGCGGCCGGTGCCGATTATATCAAGTGCTAGGTCAGCCGCAATCAGGCGCGGCAGACGTTGTGTGCCGCCAGCGCCGGGCACCAGACCGAGCTTCACCTCCGGCATCCCAAAACTACTTTTTCCACTGGCCACACGGCCATGACAGGCAATGGCAATTTCAGCCCCGCCGCCCAAAGCCGCCCCATTGACGGCGGCAATGATGGTTTTATTAAAATTTGCCAGACGCTCAGTCACTTGCGGCAGAGTTGGCTCGGTGACGGGCTGCCCAAATTCTTTAATATCGGCACCGGCAACAAATGTGCTGCCAGCGCCGGTTATCACTACACCTTGAATGATGTCTGATGTTGCTGCCTGATCCAAAGCTGCCATCAAACCCTGTCTTACCGAGGCGCTGATTGCGTTAACCGGTGGGTTGTTGATGGTAATCAGCATGACATGATTTTCAACAATCGCGCTGATTGTATCGGAAAATTCTGTGCTTGGATGGGAGCTCGTCATCAGGCAGCCTTTCGTCAATTGGGCTTACTCAGGAATAACCGCAGTTGCCTGAATTTCGATTTTTGCGCGGTCTTCAATGAGCGCCACCACCTGCATGGCGGCCATGGCCGGAAAGTTTTTGCCGATCACCTCACGATAGGCTTGGCCAATGCCTTTCATATTGTCGAGATATTCTTTCTTGTCGATAAAATACCATGTCATCGAGGTCAGATGTTCAGGCCCTGCACCGGCCACCGCCAATACATCGACGATATTTTGCAAAGTTTGGCGCACTTGACCGACAAAATCATCGGTTTCAAATTCGCATTGACCGTTCCAGCCGATTTGTCCGCCGACAAAAATGGTGCGTCCCTTGGCTTCGATGCCATTGGCATAGCCGATTGGTGCTGCCCAACCTTCAGGTTGCAAGATTTTTTTCATATCTACTCCGGATAAATTAAGAGCCTTCACGGCCAATGATTGGTCGGCGCTCATGCGAGCAGGTTTAAGTTTTTAGGCTTTTATCAATTCGCGGGCGATGATGAGTTTTTGCACCTCGGTCGCCCCTTCATAAATGCGCAAAGCTCGTATTTCGCGATAGAGGCTTTCAACCACTTCACCGCGTGCGACCCCGCGCCCGCCAAACATCTGTACGGCGCGGTCAATCACCTGTTGCGCCATTTCAGAAGCCTGCATTTTTGCCATTGCCGCTTCACGGGTGGTGGGGAGCTTTTGCACATCGCGCCGCCATGCCGCGCGATAGGTGAGGAGGGCTGCCGCATCAATGTCGGTTGCCATATCGCCCAGCGCTGCTTGGGTGAGCTGTAAATCGATGAGTTTCGCGCCAAACATATTGCGGTTTTTGGCGTGGTGAAGCGCTTCATCCAAGGCACGGCGGGCAAAGCCCAATGAGGCAGCAGCAACAGACGCACGGAAAATATCGAGCGTGCGCATGGCAATTTTAAAGCCTTCACCGGCATTGCCCAGCAATCGGTTGGCCGGAATGCGGCAATTGTCAAAACGGATGGTTGCTAATGGATGCGGCGCGATCACATCAATGCGCTTGGTGACAGAAAAACCCGGATCAGTGGCATAGACGACAAAAGCTGAAATGCCTCTTGTGCCCGGTGCTTCGCCGGTTCTGGCAAAAAGCGTATAGACATCGGCAATGCCGCCATTGGAAATCCATGTTTTTTCGCCGTTCAGCACATAATAGTCGCCTTCACGGGTGGCGGAGCATTGCATGGCTGCAACATCAGAGCCAGCCTCTTCTTCCGAAAGTGCAAAGCCCGCAATCCATTCACCGCTGGTGACTTTTGGCAAGACGTCTTGTTTCAATTGATCTGAACCGGCAAGGCCGATGGCGCCGGTTCCAAGCCCTTGCATGGCAAAGGCAAAATCCGCCAAGCCATCATGCCAGGCCAGTGTTTCGCGTGCGAGACATACAGCACGGGAATCAATTTCGCTCTTCCCTGCATTGCCTGTCGCAATGGCTAAAAGCCCGGCTTCGCCAAGTTGTCTCACCAGTTTACGGCAGCTGTTGTCGGTATCTTCATGATTGACATCATCAAGCGCGCCACTGGTGGCAAAGCCATGGAATTGCGCGTGAATAGCCTTATGGCTTTCATTAAAGAACGGCCATTCTAAATGGTCAGTTGAAGGGGAAAGGCTGGTTTTATCCATCGCCTTAATTTCCTTCAAAATGAGGTCGTTGCTTATTGGCAAAAGCTTCAAAGGCGCGGGTAAAATCCTTTGTGGCCATGCAGATGGCTTGCGCCTGAGCTTCGGCTTCCAGCAATTCATTCAAGCCCATCGACCATTCCTGATTGAGCATGTTTTTGGTCATGCCATGGGCAAACCACGGGCCGTCAGCAATGGTGCGGGCAAGCTTTTCAGCTGCCGCGTCCAGCTCTTCTTGTGCATGAAGCCCATTATAAAAGCCCCATGTTTCGCCTTCCGTCGCGCTCATCGAGCGTCCGGTATAAAGCAGTTCGGCGGCGCGTCCCTGACCAATCAGCCGCGGCAGAATTCCGCAAGCACCCATATCTGCACCGGCTAAGCCAACACGGGTAAACAGAAATGCAGTTTTTGCTTCTGGGGTGGCGAGACGCAAGTCTGCGGCCATGGCAAGTATCGCACCGGCACCGGCACAAACCCCATCAACAGAGGCAATAATTTGCTGCGGGCAATTACGCATCGCTTTGACGAGATCGCCAGTCATGCGGGTAAAGGCCAACAGATCGGGCATGGTCATTTTGGTCAGTGGCTCGATGATTTCAAACACATCACCGCCGGAACAGAAATTGCCACCCGATCCCTTTAAAATAACCGTGCGAATATCGCTGGCATAGACCAGATCACGAAATAAATCGCGCATCTCGGCATAGCTTTCAAAAGTCAGCGGGTTTTTGCGCTCCGGCCGGTTAAGGGTCAATGTCGCCACGCGCCCATCATCACTGACCGACCACAGAAAATGCTTAGGCGTATAGTCTTTAAAAGGCTTTTGCATCGCGCCCATACTGCTTGTTGTAACCATGATTATATTTCTCCTCCCGAGACGCTGATAGCTTGCCCGTTAATGGCACCGCTGGCGGGGCTCACAAGCCATAAAACGCAACTGGCAACTTCCCGCGGCTGAATGAGACGGCCTTGCGGATTGGTTTGGGTAAATGTTGCCAAGGCTTCTTGCGGGCTGCGTCCGGTTATATTGACGATATTCTCAATTGATTGCTGAATAAGCGGCGTGTCGGTAAAGCCGGGGCAAACCGCATTGACGGTGATGCCGGTTTTGGCGAGCTCCTGTGCCAGTGCACGGGTCAGGCCGATAACCCCATGTTTGGCCGCGCAATAGCCCGAAACATAACTATAGCCTTTAAGCCCTGCGGTGGAGGCAATATTGATAAGCCTTGCCCCTTCGCCATAGTGTTTTAAATCCGGCAGCACCGCACGCGACAGCCGGAAAACACTGGTCAGATTAACGGCGATTATTTCGTCCCATTGCTCGTCGCTCATCTTTTCAAAAGGAGCGGTAGGCGCTTGTCCGGCATTGTTGATAAGAATGGAAATAGTGCCAAACTGGTCGCGTGCTTTTGCAAGTCCGGCACTGATGGAGGCAGCAGAGGTTACATCAAAATTGCCAAGCGCAAAGCTGCTCTCGCCTAGCTCTTCAGCCAGCTTTTGCAGTGGCTCGCTGCGGCGTCCGGCCAGCGTTACCCTGGCGCCTGCCGCGTGAAGCTGGCGTGCAATTTCTTCACCGATGCCCGAACCGGCACCGGTGATCAATGCATGATGGCCGTTCAGCATGGCTTCACCTTTTTGCATGACATTTCCTGTTGTTATTTTTGCGCCGCCGCTCGTTCAAGATTGGCTTCATACTGATATTTGGCCGTGTAATATTGCTTCGGCCAAGGAATGTTTTTAATGCCGATTTTGGCTGCTTCATGCAAAATCCATGCATTATCGGCCAGATGCGGACGCGCTACCGCACAAAGATCGGCACGCCCTGCTGCCAGAATGGAATTGGCGTGATCAGCTTCGGAAATCGCACCGACAGCAATGGTCGGAATGCCCACTTCATTGCGGATTTTATCGGAAAACGGTGTCTGGAACAGACGGCCATAGACCGGCTTTTCAGCCTTTGATGTCTGGCCGGAGGAGCAGTCAATCATATCCGCACCGGCGTCTTTGAACATCTGTGCAAAGATGGCAGCATCATCTGGTGTGTTGCCGCCTTCCACCCAGTCATGGCAGGAAAGACGCACGGAAATAGGCTTGTCTTCCGGCCAATGGGCACGCACCGCTTCAAACACTTCCAGCGGATAGCGGGCACGGTTTGCGTGGCTGCCACCATATTCATCGTCACGGATATTGGTCAGCGGCGACAGGAAGCTTGCCAGTAAATAGCCGTGCGCAACGTGCAGCTCCAACCAATCGGCACCGGTTTCAGCGGCGCGTTTGGTGGCGGCGATAAAGTCGGCTTTAACACGGTCCATATCGGCGCGATCCATGGCCTTTGGGGTGACACCATGTGTGAGATAAGGCATTGCCGAAGCGGAATAGAGCGGCCAGCCACCAGTTTCCAGCGGTTGGTCAATGCCTTCCCACGCCACTTTAGTCGCACCTTTACGCCCTGCATGGCCAAGCTGAATGCCGACCTTGGCCGAACTGTTTTGATGGATGAAATTGACTAAGCGTTTCCAGCCTTCGGTCTGCTCGTCATTCCACAATCCCAGACAGCCTGGCGTGATGCGGGCATCGGGTGAGACGCAGGTCATTTCGGCAAAAATCAACCCCGCACCACCAATGGCACGGCTGCCTAAATGCACCATGTGGAAATCATTGATCAGGCCATCTTCCGCCGAATACATTGCCATCGGCGACATTACGATGCGGTTTGGCAGTGTTGTGCCCCGCATCGTATAAGGCGTAAACATCGGCGGCAATGCGCGCTCATCCGTCACGGTAAGGCCTGCATGCTTGGCAAACCAACGCTCGTAATTTTCCAGCCATGTGGCATCGCGCAGACGCAGGTTTTCATGGCTGATACGCTGCGAGCGGGTCAGCATAGAATACATAAATTGTTCCGGTTCCAGTACGTCGGCATAACGGTGGCCGACCACTTCAAACCACTCCATCGCATTGCGTGCTGCATTTTGAATACGTGCCACATCAACGCGGCGGATTTCTTCGTAATCTTCCAGCACTGCCGGAATATGGCTTTTGTCATGGCCATGAATTTCAAACTGACGGGTCAGTTCAATTGCATCATCAATGGCAAGTTTGGTGCCGGAGCCAATGGCAAAATGCGCGGTATGTGCTGCATCGCCCATCAGTACCACATGCGACTGGCCGTTAAAATGGCTCCATTTTTCGCAAATCAGACGGTTGAAATTAAGCCATGCCGAGCCGCGCAGATGGCGGGCATTGCTTTTAAGCGATGCGCCTTCAAGCACTTCTGCAAACAGGTTCTCACAAAAGTGGATGGCTTCATCCTGATCCATTTTGTCAAAACCGGAAGCCTGATAGGTGTCTTCGGTGGTTTCGATAATGAATGTCGAGGTCTGGTCGTCAAACTTATAAATATGCGCCTGAAACCAGCCGTGATCGGTTTTGCGGAAATCAAAAGTAAAGGCATCATAGAGTTTGTCAGTGCCGAGCCAGATAAAACGGTTTGGCCGTTTCAGCATATCCGGCTTGAAAATATCGACATAATGATTGCGGATTTTAGAATTTACGCCGTCACTGGCAATGATCAGATCAGCATCGGGATAATCGAGATCACTGTTAACCTCGGTTTCAAAAATAAGCTCGACGCCCAGTTCCTCACAGCGGCGCTGCAAAATATTAAGCAGTTTTTTGCGCCCGATCCCAACAAAGCCATGGCCGGATGTGCGCTGTCTGGTGCCTTTGAAAAGCACCTCAATATCGTCCCAATGGTTGAAAGCATCCTGAATTTCATTGGCGCTTTTCGTGTCCCATTCCTGCATGGATTCCATGGTCGCATCAGAAAACACCACCCCCCAGCCGAATGTATCATAAGGGCGGTTGCGCTCAACCACACGAATATGATGTTCGGGGTGCAGTTTCTTCATCAAAAGTGCAAAATACAGCCCTGCCGGACCACCGCCGATGCAGACGATACGCATGATATGTTCCCTTTTGTGCCGCACCGATCTTCGCCGGTTTTGGAAATAGTTTATGCTTAAAGTATTAGGCGGGAATGTTCCCACGTCAAGCGCCATTTTTAAGATTCATTGCGGTTTAAAAATTTAAAAGGCAGCCGCTGGCACCAAGCCACAGCGATATGCACTGTTTTCTCGGGGAATTTTCACAAAATCGAGAGTTACAACAAATAGTTTTTATTCTTGACTTTTCATTTTGCCATATTCGTGTTACCAGCCCGTGCCAATCCAAGGAAAAATACTTGAGAATCCGCTGCTCTGCCCCCACGTTAGTCTGAGCAGCCTTTTGTTATTTAAAGGAACTGGCAATGGCAAAAATTATTGAAACGCCTACGGGACATTTAGCCCTTACATTTGATGATGTGCTTCTGCAGCCGGGTCACTCTGAAGTGATGCCGGGTCAGACAGATCTGCGCACAATTATTGCCGGTGATATTGAACTTAACCTGCCGCTGCTTTCAGCTGCGATGGATACAGTAACCGAATCGCGTCTGGCCATTGCGATGGCACAGGCTGGCGGTATCGGCGTTATTCACCGTAACCTGACACCGGAACGCCAGGCTGAAGAAGTTCGCCGCGTTAAGAAATTTGAATCCGGAATGGTTATCAATCCGGTTACCATCGGCCCGGATGCCACCTTGGCTGAAGCACAGGCTTTGATGGCATCTTATCACATTTCTGGTATTCCGGTTGTTGAAGGCACAAGCGGTACACCAGGCCGTTTGGTTGGTATCCTGACCCACCGCGATGTGCGTTTTGCATCCAATCCTGATCAGAAAATTCATGAGCTGATGACCCATGAAAACCTGATCACTGTGCGTGAAAATGTCGATCAGGAAGAAGCCAAGCGTCTTCTGCACCAACATCGTATTGAAAAACTGCTGGTTGTTGATGATGCCGGCCGTTGCGTTGGTCTGATCACTGTTAAAGACATCGAAAAAACCCAACTGAACCCGAATGCAGCAAAAGATGCGCAGGGTCGCCTTCGTGCCGCTGCTGCCACCAGCGTTGGTGAAGATGGTTTTGAACGTGCCGAGCGTTTGATTGATGCCGGTGTTGACCTGTTGGTTGTTGATACAGCCCACGGTCACTCACAGCGCGTTCTCGATGCTGTGACCCGCATCAAAAAACTTTCCAGCGGTGTTCGCATTCTGGCTGGTAACGTCGCAACCGCCGGTGGCACATTGGCGCTGATTGATGCCGGTGCTGATGCTGTTAAAGTTGGTATCGGCCCAGGTTCCATCTGCACAACCCGTATTGTTGCAGGTGTTGGCGTTCCGCAGCTTTCAGCCATTATGTCGGCTGTTGAAGTGGCACAAAAGCACAATATTCCGGTGATCGCTGACGGCGGTATCAAGTTCTCCGGTGATTTCGCCAAGGCACTGGCTGCTGGTGCGGTTGCTGCTATGGCTGGTTCGCTGCTGGCTGGTACAGAAGAAAGCCCGGGCGAAGTTTACCTGCATCAGGGTCGTTCATTCAAAGCTTACCGCGGCATGGGCTCGGTTGGTGCAATGGCTCGCGGTTCTGCTGACCGTTACTTCCAGGCGGAAGTACGTGACGAGCTGAAACTGGTGCCGGAAGGTATTGAAGGTCAGGTTGCTTATAAAGGCCCTGTCGGCAATGTGCTGCATCAGCTTGCTGGTGGTCTGCGCGCATCGATGGGCTATGTGGGTGCGAAAAACTTGGCTGAATTCCGCGAAAAGGCAACTTTCGTGCGTATTTCCAATGCAGGCTTACGTGAAAGCCATTCACATGGTGTAACTATCACCCGTGAAAGCCCGAACTACCCAAGCGCATAATCAGCTTGCCGGATTGTTTGAATTTAAAAAGCCCGCCTCTTCAGGCGGGCTTTTTTCGTGTTACTTTTAAGGTGTTTGTGAGAGGGTTTGCAGCTCATGATCGCTGATTTTAAGCTGCGCGACCGTTTGCGCAATACATTGGGAAAGCGCCATGAAATCAGCGCGGCGCAAACTTTGGCGGCGCCATAACATGCCGATCTCGCGGGATGGCTGCTCACCTTCAAACGGGATAATCCGCATTTTCATGTGTGAGGCTTCGGCCCGAACAGCAATTTCAGGAATAAGCGTCAGCCCCATGCCGTGGCTGACCATTTGTAGCAAGGTGGTCATGCTGGTAGCGCCATATTTCACCAATTGGCGTTGGTGCGGCTTGGTGCAAAATTCCAGCGCCTGATCACGCAGGCAATGGCCTTCCTCCAAAAGCAACAGGCGGTCAAGCGCAACGCGATCCTGTGTCATTGGGCCATCGAGAATATCGGTATCATTGCTGGCGGTGGCAATCAGAAAACGGTCATTGAAAAGCGGAGTATGTGCCAGACGATCATCTTCAATAGGAAGCGCTGCCACGATCGCATCCAATTCGCCATTATTGAGATCTTCCAGCAAGCGCGCCGTCATTGCCTCGCGCAGTTCCAGCCGGAATTGCGGATATTTTTCCCGTAATAACGGGATCAGCAGCGGCACAATATAGGGCGCGATAGTCGGGATAATACCGAGCCGCATCCGTGTGCTGAGCAAGCCCTTGTTAATCGCGGTAATATCTTCAAGCGCCTGAATATCCAGCAAAATGGCCTGAATGCGCGGGCGTAATATTTGCCCCAGTTCCGTGATAATCACGCTTCTTTGGGTGCGCTCAAAAAGCGGTGCACCGGCAAGATCTTCCATCTCGGCGATCTGCGCTGAGAGAGCTGGCTGCGAAACATGCACTGTTTCGGCAGCTTTGCGGAAATGCAGGGTGGTGGCGAGCGCCTCGAAATAGCGCATTTGTCTGACTGTAAACATGATAAGAAAATACTATCAATGTTTCATGAAAATGCAATTAGAGATTATTATAAGAAGTGTTCTAAATTGGCTTTATCAAACAGCGCGTCTGTGAGAGACTTGAAAAGATAGACGTGCCTTTTAGCCCTTATCAGGGGCATTTAACATGTTTATATCAAAAGGGAGAGACCATTTATGACCGATCGCCCGTTTATGACCACAACCGGTGGCGCACCTGTTCCAGACAATCAGAATTCATTGACCGCCGGTGAGCGCGGACCGGTTTTGATGCAGGATTATCAGCTGATTGAAAAGCTGGCACATCAAAACCGTGAGCGTATTCCTGAGCGTGCTGTTCACGCTAAAGGCTGGGGCGCGCATGGCACTCTGACCATTACCGGCGACATTTCCAAATATACCAAGGCGGCCGTGTTGCAGCCGGGCACAGTCACTCCGATGCTGGCGCGATTTTCAACTGTTGCCGGTGAGCAGGGTGCAGCAGATGCCGAGCGCGACGTGCGTGGCTTTGCTTTGAAATTCTATACACCCGAAGGCAACTGGGATCTGGTTGGCAATAATACGCCGGTGTTTTTCGTGCGTGATCCGATCAAGTTCCCTGACTTTATCCATACGCAAAAACGCCATCCAAAAACCAATTTGCGCTCGGCCACTGCTATGTGGGATTTCTGGTCACTATCGCCGGAAAGCCTGCATCAGGTGACAATCCTGATGTCTGACCGTGGTCTGCCAACGGATGTGCGCCACATCAATGGTTATGGTTCGCACACCTATTCCTTCTGGAATGATCAGGGCGAGCGCTACTGGGTGAAATTCCACTTTAAAACCATGCAAGGTCATAAGCATTGGACAAATGATGAGGCTGAGCATGTCGTGGGTAAAACCCGTGAATCAACACAGGAAGATCTCTACGGCTCCATTGAAAAAGGCGAGTTCCCGCGTTGGAAAGTTCAGGTACAGATCATGCCTGAAGCGGATGCCGACAAGACAGCTTATAACCCGTTTGATCTGACCAAAGTCTGGCCGCATGCGGACTATCCGCCGATTGATATTGGTGTGATGGAATTAAACCGCAATCCGGAAAACTATTTTGCGGAAGTGGAAAACGCCGCTTTTTCACCTTCCAATATTGTGCCGGGCATCAGCTATTCACCAGATAAAATGTTGCAGGCACGCTTGTTCTCTTATGCGGATGCGCATCGTCACCGTTTGGGCACGCATTATGAGCATATTCCGGTCAATCAGCCGAAATGCCCAGTGCATCACTATCACCGCGATGGTCAGATGAATACATTTGGCGGTATCGCAACCGGCAATCCGGATGCTTATTATGAGCCGAATTCGTTTAATGGTCCGGTTGAGCAGCCTGCTGCCAAAGAGCCACCGTTGAAAATTAGTGGTGATGCAGATCGCTATAATCACCGTATTGGTAATGATGATTATTCACAGCCGCGCGCTTTGTTTAATCTCTTCAATGATGGGGAAAAAGCACGTCTGTTTTCCAATATTGCTGCGGCAATGGGCGGTGTACCGGCTTTCATCATTGAGCGTCAGCTCGGCCATTTCAAGCTGATCCATCCGGACTATGAAGCGGGGGTGCGCAAAGCTCTCCACGAAGCGCACGGTTATGATGCCAATACGATTTCCAATGAGGAAAAAGCAGGTATTCACGGCTGAGGGCGAAAATAACGTGTCTTATTGAAGGAGGGGGTAACCCCTCCTTTTTTATATTGATTATTTAGATATATTTTAATGATTAATTGAAATCTTTGTTTCAATATTATGAGTAATATTCATTTAAATCGCATTATTACTCATATATTTTATATTGGTATTTATTGCCGGTATATTTTTATTCTTGTTTGAAACATCCTGATTGGGCAGTCGCTTTTGATTCTGCGTTGAGGGGCGAATAAGATGATGCTGCTTTTGTTTTTTCTAATGCTGCTGGCGCTTGGTTTTAATTGGTTCGGTTACCGGACATTGTCGCTGGCTTTTGTCACTTTATGCTTGCTTGTCGCGATAAAAGAATTTTTGTGGGAAATACACAGCCCTGATTATGGCTACAGCATGCCCTGGCTTCAGTTGTGATGTGAGGGGCTGTGAAGATGTATATTTTTAATACTGATAATCAGGATAGTGCCTATCAGCAGCATCAATGGACAGCGCTTCATTTCCTATATTTGCTGGGGATGATGTTTGTCCTTGCCGCCATTTTAACGGCTGCAATGATATTGCAATATGGCTTTGATGAATTGCCATGCCCGCTTTGTTTGTTGCAGCGTCTTGCTATGCTGGGTGTGTGTTTTGGAGTGATGCTGCAATTTCGATACGGCCTCACTTTCCGTTATGCGGGCATTAGCCTGTTGTTTGCAGTTTTTTTGCTGATCGTTTCGGTGCGGCAAACCTTGCTGGATATTTATGTCCGTCCGGGGCACGACTATGTCGGCAGCGCTGTTTTGGGGCTGCATATGCCGGTATGGTCTGTGTTGATTGCGCTTGCACTGATAGTGGCAACATCGTTGCAAATGATGGTGTGGGGCGGTGCGCACTATCGCAGCAATGCTAAGATCAGAGCTTTTCCGTTCCTGCATAGGGCTGTACTGGTTTTAAGTCTTTATGTTCTGCTGATCGCAGCCGTTAATACCGCTTCTGTGTTGGTGCAATGTGGCATAGGGCAGTGTCATACAACGGCCTATGTATTGCTCCAATAAGCGGTTATGCTGTTACGGGTCAGCTAGATGGCTGAAACCGGCTGATTGTTTTAACCTGTTTGTCTTTTATGTTGCCATTTGCTGTCGGGCATGGTTATGCGGGACAGTGAGTTTTAGTAATAAAAGGACGGCTAGGGAAAAATAATGCGGCTTGGCGGACGCCTGCAGGCGGCGATAGAAGTACTGGAAGATATTGAGGCCAAGAAACGCCCCGCTTCCGATGCTTTAAAAGATTGGGGTTCTTCGCATCGTTTTGCCGGCGCGGGGGATCGCGCTGTAATTGGCAATATTGTGTACGATGCTTTGCGCCGCAAGCTTTCGCTTGGCTGGCTGATGGGCAGTGACAACGCATCATCCCTTGCCTATGGCGCATTGCTGCGTGATGGTGGTCTGAGCTATGAAGACATCATGGCCGTCATCGCCAATGATAAGTTCAGCCCCGTTGAATTATCAGACGATCAGCTTAAAAACTGGCAAAACAGCGATATCACCAAGGCTGAAGATTATATTCAGGCCGATGTGCCTTTGTGGTGTGTTGATAAATTACGCGGAACATTCGGTGATGACTGGGTGGCGCAGGCCGCAGCTTTGGCTGACCGCCCGCCGGTGGATTTGCGCGTTAATCGCCTGAAAGCGACCCGCGATCAGGTTTTGCAAGCGCTGGAAGGCACAGGCGCAGCCTCCGCCCCATTTCTCGATGATGCTATCCGCATTCCGCCGATCGAGGCTTTGGGTCGTCATCCTAATGTGCAGACCGGACAGGCTTTTCAGGATGGCTGGTTCGAGGTGCAGGATTTAGGCTCGCAAATTGCAGCAAAGCTTGCCAATGCCAAGGCTGGTGAGCAGGTGCTCGATTATTGCGCGGGTGCTGGCGGCAAAACCCTGTCACTGGCGGCAGCCATGGAAAATCGTGGTCAGATCCATGCGTTTGACGCAGAAGCGGCACGCCTGTCACCGATCTACGACCGTTTGCAGCGCGCTGGTGTGCGCAACACGCAAGGCTATAATAAGCAAGCTGATCTGGAGCCGTTAAAAGGCCAGATGGATTTGGTTCTGACCGATGCACCTTGCACGGGTGCCGGTACATGGCGTCGCCGTCCTGATGCCAAATGGCGCCTGACCGAACAGCAATTGGAGCGCCGTGAGCAAGATCAGCAGGATGTGCTGAACAGCGCTAAACATTATCTGAAAGCTGGTGGCCGTTTTGTCTATGTGACCTGCTCGATTTTTGACAGTGAAAACAACCGGCAAATTGAGAAGTTCTTGGCTGAAAACAGCAATTTCTCGGAAGAGAAAATTGATCTTGCATCAATTGCTGGCGCTGAGTTTGGTGATGTGCAGCCGGTTTTCTTGTCCCATGGTTGTGTTTTCTCACCTAAACAGACCATGACTGACGGTTTTTATGTAGCAATTCTTCAAAAGCAGGCGTGACGACAGATTATTTATTCTCGCCCACGCAAAATAGTAAAAGAATAACTGGCTTCTTTAACAATTGAGCAGCATAAATATGACACTGTCATATTCAGTCATGTGTGTGTTGGGGAGGATTTATGTCGGATGCAAGAATAGCCGAGGCTGATTTTCAGCTGCGTGTTGAAGAGAGCTTCGCAAGACAGCCGGCCTTAAAGCTGATCGGCGCGGATTTAACGCGTTGCGAGCCGGGCATTGTCGAAATCGAATTGCCCTTTCGCAATGATCTGACCCAACAGCATGGCTATTTGCATGCGGGCATTATTTCGGCAGCACTTGATTCTGCTTGCGGCTATGCAGCATTCACGCTGATGCCGGCCGATGCCGCTGTTTTGACCATTGAGTTCAAGGTCAACTTGCTGGCACCGGGGCAGGGTGACAGGTTTTTATTCCGTGGCGAGGTAACAAAGCCTGGCCGAACCATTATGGTGAGCGATGGTCAGGCTTTTGCAGTGACCGACACGGAAGTGCGCCTGATTGCGACGATGACTGCAACAGTGATGGTGGTGCAGGATCGCAAAGGTTTGCAAGGCTAACCTGTATCCAAACGGCATAAATTAAGAGCCTTTTTATCGTTAGCGTTACATTAAATGTGCTTCGTTCATAACTGTTGTTAAGAGCGACGAAAATGACCATTGCAACATGGACATTTTTTCTTTAGATGCTTCACATGAGCACCAATCATCCCGACACAATCCTTATCATCGACTTCGGAAGTCAGGTCACGCAGCTGATAGCGCGTCGTGTCCGTGAGGCCGGAGTTTATTCCGAAATCGTGCCTTTCCAGCTGGCCGGTGACGCATTCAAGCGGATCAATCCGCGTGCTGTCATCCTGTCCGGAAGCCCGCACTCAACCACTGATATTGGCAGCCCGCGTGCGCCGCAGGCAGTGTTTGAAGCCGGTATTCCGGTGCTTGGCATTTGCTATGGTGAACAGACCATGTGCGAACAGCTCGGTGGCAAAGTTGAAAGCGGCCATGACCGTGAATTTGGTCGTGCCTTCCTTGACGTTCAGGAAGACAGCGCGCTGTTCAACGGTCTGTGGGCAAAAGGCACACGTCATCAGGTTTGGATGAGCCATGGTGACCGCGTAACTGCATTGCCTGAAGGCTTTAAAGTTATCGGAACCTCCACCAACGCGCCTTATGCTGCTATCGCTGATGAAAAGCGCAAATATTACGGCGTGCAGTTCCATCCGGAAGTGGTGCACACACCCGATGGTGCAAAACTCCTGCAAAACTTCGTCCACAATATTGCTGGCATCAAGCCGGACTGGACAATGACCGCTTACCGCCAGCAGGCTGTGGAGGCTATCCGCAAACAGGTTGGTTCGGGAAAAGTGATCTGCGCTCTTTCAGGCGGTGTGGATTCTTCCGTTGCAGCTCTTCTCATCCATGAAGCGGTTGGCGATCAGCTGACCTGTATTCTGGTTGATCATGGTTTAATGCGCAAAAACGAAGCAGCTGATGTGGTTGCAATGTTCAAAGAACATTATGACCTGCCGCTGATTTTGGTGAATGCACAGGATCGCTTCATTTCCGCTCTGGAAGGTGAAACTGACCCTGAGAAGAAGCGCAAGACCATTGGCCGTCTCTTCATCGAAGTGTTTGAAGAAGAAGCCAATAAGCTTGGCGGCGCTGACTTCCTCGCACAGGGCACACTCTATCCGGATGTGATCGAAAGTGTTTCTTTCACCGGTGGCCCTTCGGTTACAATCAAATCGCACCATAATGTGGGTGGCTTGCCTGAGCGCATGAATATGCAGCTGGTCGAGCCATTGCGCGAATTGTTTAAAGACGAAGTGCGCGTGTTGGGTAAAGAGCTTGGTCTTCCGGATAGCTTCATTGGCCGTCACCCGTTCCCGGGTCCGGGTCTTGCTATTCGCTGCCCGGGTGGCATCACCCGTGAGAAGCTGGAAATCCTGCGTGAAGCCGATGCGGTTTACTTGGATGAAATCCGCAAAGCCGGTCTTTATGACACCATTTGGCAGGCTTTTGCCGTGCTGCTGCCGGTGCAAACCGTTGGTGTGATGGGCGATGGCCGTACCTATGAATTCGTATGTGCGCTGCGTGCGGTCACATCGGTTGATGGTATGACCGCAGATTTCTACCATTACGATATGGACTTTTTGGCGAAAGCCGCCACCCGTATCATTAATGAAGTCCGCGGTATTAACCGCGTGGTCTATGATATCACTTCGAAGCCTCCGGGCACCATCGAGTGGGAATAAGTTAAAGAACAATGCGCCAATCGGCGCATTGTTTTTTTCTAGATATAACAAGTGCATAAACCTTAGCGAGCAAACGAATGAACAGCAGCGAAAAGATTTATTCTGGCAAAACCAAAGACCTCTACGCGCTAGAGAACGGCAATGTTCTTCTGGTGTTCAAGGATGATGTAACCGGCGCAGACGGTGTGATCGATCCGGGTGCAAACACCGTTATTGGTCAGGTTGAAGGCAAGGGGCGCAAGTCTCTCGCTATGACGGATTATTTCTTTAAACGTCTGCATGCTGCCGATGTGCCGACCCATCTGGTCAATCTTGATCTGGAAAAAGGCACCATGGAAGTGCGCCGCGCCGAGCCTCTGGGCAAGGATATCAACGGCACCGGCGGTTTTGAATTTGTTTGCCGCACACGCCCTTGGGGCAGTTTCATTCGTCGTTATCAGCAATATATTCGTGATACCGAGCAGAAATTTGACAATCTCGTTGAGATCACTGTCAAAGACGATGAACGCGGCGACCCGCTGATCAATGATGATACAATCGTAGCTCTTGGTCTTTTGAGCCCTGAGCATCTTGCAAAGGCTAAAGACATTACCCGCAATGTATGCCGCATTGTCGAGGCTGACCTGCGCGGCCTCGGTCTGACACTGATTGATATGAAAATTGAAATTGGTCTGATCGATGGTGAAGTTGTGGTGATCGATGAGATTTCTGCTGATGCCATGCGCGTTATGGACGAAGCCGGCAAAGTGCTTGAGCACGCCAAAGTCTATGAAAAACTGATCGGCTGATTGATCATCCATATCGGATTGTGATGAGAAAAACACCGCCGCGATTATCCATTCGTGGCGGTGTTTTTTTATTTAAAAGCACGTGGAATTGTCCGGTAAATTATCAGGAGCAGTTTTCACGAAGGGCATTTTGGGTGTAAACACGAAGAGCAGTGCATGGGCATGCGCGCGACTTTATTTCAGGGAGAAAATGAATGCGTATCGGTTTAATCGGCTATGGTAATATTTCACGCACCTTAATGAAGTTGCTGAGTGATGAATTAGCCGCTCCTTTAACCTCCCTGACCGTTTTAAGCCTGCCGGAATTTGCTGAAACCACACGCCAGCAATTGGCGGAAGAGGGCAAGAAGGTTGCCGGTGAACTAACCGTCGTTGATAATGGTGATGCGTTTTTAAGCGCTTCTTTTGATCTGGTAATCGAATGCGCAGGCCATGCGGCCGTTTCAGCTTATGTGCCAGAATTTTTAAGCCGTGGCACAGATACAATCATCGTCTCAATCGGTGCGCTGGCTGATCAGGAACTGGAAACACGTTTGCGCAAAGCGGCTGAAACGGGCGGTGGTCAGATCATCCTGCCGGCGGGGGCTATTGGCGGTGTTGATATTCTGTCGGCTCTTCGCCCGACAGGCCTGACAAGCGTTACCTATCGTGGCCGCAAGCCCCCTGTGGCTTGGTCCGGCACACCTGCTGAAGATATTCTGGATCTGCCGAATGTCAAAGAAGCGGTAGTTTTCTTTAAGGGCAATGCGCGTGATGCAGCGCAGCAATATCCGAAAAATGCCAATGTGGCGGCAACATTGGCGCTGGCTGGTTTAGGTTTTGAAGCCACGAAAGTGGAGCTGGTGGCTGATCCGCAAGCGCCGGGTAATGTGCATGAATATCATGTGGAAGCGCCGGTTGCCAATTATCGCATCGAGATTGAAAACAAGCCATCGGCAGGCAATGCCAAAACCTCTGTGACAACAGTTTATAGCGTGTTGCGCGCAGTGATGAACCGCATTCAGCCGGTGGTTATTTAAGCTTTTAAGTGTGATTGATTTAAAAAAAAGCGGCGCCTTTTTAAGTGCGCCGCTTTTTTGTTTTTAAAGAAAACGGGTGGTGTAAATTTCATTTGCCGATAGTGGCAAAAGACGGTTGGCCATTTCGGCTTTCAGGTCTTCCAGATGTGCTGCCTCTTCCGGTGTTTTATCGGCCTTGGCACCAAGGCGCACAAACTCTTCTTTCACATGGCCGGGCTTGATCACGGCTTCCACGGTTTTGCCGCGATAGGTGAAATGCCAGACATAAGGCCCCGGAAATTCGTCGATGACGTTTTTGCCGCCTAAAGATTTATCAATGGTGAGGCGGTTGTCTGTCAGGGCGCGGGTGACCATTTCCATGGCATCACGGCCGCCCGGGCCTGAAAAGGCGGTGTTGATGACAATTTCACGGCGCTCAACCGGTTGATCAAACAGCGCAAAGCCTGCCTGCATGGCTTTGAGTGCATGGGTTACACCACCTGGAAAACCACCACCATGATAGGTGTTGATATCGTGGAAGGAGAAGGTGAGCTTCATGCCGTTTTCGGCAACAGTGATAATGTCATGCATGGATCATGGCTTTCAGATTGGGGATAAAACGGTCTAAAAAACGGGTGGTGGCAGGCATGAAATGCGAGCCGTGATGAAACATGGGATCAAGGGAGGAAATAATCATCCGGCCATTGGTCGAGACGTCATCTACATAAAGGATCGGGCGGTTGTCACCATCGCGCGCCAAAATTTGAGCGCCTGCCGGTGGCTCAAACCAGCCATGCAAGTGCCAGGTTACATCTTGGGTGGTCATATCCTTCATGAGCGGGTGTTTAGGGTCTGTGACCCGCACTCCGAGGTCGGCTTTCTCATCCAGCCACCACCACCAATTGGTCGGGGTTTCGTGGAAGGTGATATGATCCAGCCACAGGTCTGAGCGGCTCTCGCCCAAGGCAATGACCGTGCCGCCATTTTCTAAATGTTTGGCAATAACAGGCTTTTGCGCAATCATCCTCTGTGCCGGTGTGCGGCATGGCACCCAGAGAATATCTGTTGGCGTGAGTGTGGTGCCAAGATCTTCCGGCGTCGTGATGACATCAAAGGCGTGGCTATAGGCTTCGCCTTCAAGGCTGTGAATATGATAATAATTGCCGCTGGAAGGCACGACAATGCGCGGCGCATTGGTTGCTTTATTTATCCGTGCGCCATGATAGCTCTGCGCTTTGGCCAATGGTAAATCAGCTTGCGGTTGTTGAAAGCGCGTTGTGCTTTCATCAAGACAAGCACCACCTGCCACCCATTCCAGAATGCGCTCACTTAATAAAGGCGCGAGCCCCCATTCAAGCCCCATCGATGCCAGATCGTTGCCGGAATGGGAGAAAAATCTGCCACCTTTGGCATGATGCCAAACCCAGTCAACGGGTACAAATTTTGTACCAAGACCATTAATGGCGACGGCATTTTCTGGCAAAGGATTGCAGCCGCGACCGTAAAAACCGGCAACATTTTTGTTGGTTTCGAGCTTTTTGAGGTCAATTTCTGCAAAAATGGGGTGAAAATTGAGCGAATTGAGATCAAAATCTGCACGTTTTGGTGCAGAAATTGGCTGATATTGATGCAAACCATCCAAAAACGGGCGCACAATATGGCCGTTGAAAAACCACCGGCCACCTTTGTTCATGAACGCTTCAAGTGCCGGTTTGAGTTGCAAGAGAACATTCTGATCGCATTGCTGGCCGGTAATCAGACCTTGATGCTGTGAGAGAATTTGCGCATCAAAATCGGCCTGTTCAACAATGGTGACAAGTCCGGTGTCCGCGGCTTTTTGAATAATGGGGGAAACACCGCCAAAGGCAGATTTTAAATAAAGTACATTCATGCTGCTTCTTTTCCGGCAAAAGCGGGGAGAATGGCTTTGCGCGCTTCTTCATCGGGGCCGCTGACATCAACCCAGCGCATCGGGACACCGTAAAGTTCGGCGAGCTTTTCCGGCACAACCATATCGCCGACACTGCCATGTTCTTCGCGGCCTTCGGGCAGCATCAGCAAAACATCATCGGCAGCCGCCAGCGCATGGTTTGGATCATGGGTGGTGAAAATAATCGCATATTCACGCTTGCGGCGTAATGTGTCGAGAAGTTTGAGGGTTTTATCCTGATTGCCCAGATCAAGGGCGGAGGTCGGTTCGTCAAAAACAAGTACCGGCGAGGCCGTTGCAAGTGCGCGGGCAATCAATACTAACTGACGCTGACCGCCGGACATGCGGTCATAGCGCAATTCTGCCAGTGCGGTTGCGCCCACTTCTTCCATTGCCTGATAGGCAAATTCGCGGTCTTGCTGGCTTGGATGGCCAAACAGGCCTAAATGCGCGGCTCTGCCCATAGTGACAACTTCAAGGCCGGTGAGCTTGGCCTGTGATGCGCCATGCTGCGGCACATAGCCGGCAATTTTAGGTGCATGGCGCGTGCCTTGATGCAAAGCCTGAAAGCCAAGCAGTGCGCGCAATAAGGTGGTTTTGCCGCGACCATTGGGGCCAAGGATAGCAAGCGAGCGCCCGACCGGAACAGTAAAACTGATATTTTGAAATAATGTCCGTTTGCCGAAGACAACGGATGCAGCTTCCAAGCCGATCATGTGCGGTTTGCCTCGCTGAAATGACGACGTAAAAGCACAGCAAAAACCGGCGCACCGATGAGTGCTGTTAACACACCGAGCGGAATTTCTGCTGCGGTTAATGTGCGTGCCAATGTGTCGATAAAGGTGAGATAGGCAGCACCTAAAATGGCGGATGCAGGGATCAGGGCGCGATGATCATCACCGACGATAATGCGTGCTGCATGCGGCACAACAAGGCCGATCCAGCCGATAATACCGGCAACGGCCACGGAAGTTCCGGTCATTAAGGAAATGGAGCCGAAAATAATCCAGCGTTCTTTGTCCGGATTGACACCAAGCGAGCGTGCTTCGCTTTCTTCCAAAGCCAGCAGATTGAGGCGGTAGCGCAGCATGTAGACAATCAGCAGGCCGATAGCCATGCCGGGAACAGCCAAGCCTAAACGCGCCCATGTGGCGGTAGAAAATGAGCCCATCAGCCAATAGACAATGGCGGGCAGGGAGGTGTTAGGATCGGCTAAAAATTGCACGATGGAAACAAGGGCTGCAAAAAGTGCGCCGATGATGGTGCCCGATAAAATGACGGTGAGCACTTCAGTGCGGCCATTAATGCGCGCTAAAGCACCAACAATTATGAGCGCAACAAGGCCAAGGGAAAAGGCCATGCCAAGCAGGATAACACCGGAAAAGCCGAAGAAAATTGCCAATGCACCGCCAAAGGCTGCCCCTTGGCTGATACCGAGAATTTGCGGTGACACTAGCGGATTGCGAAACACACCTTGCAAGGCTGCGCCACCCACTGCAAGCGCTGCGCCGGACAAAGCTGCCAGCAGAACTCGCGGCAAACGCACGAGCAACACAATGCGCTCATCCATGGTTTCAGGCGTAGCAGACGGATTGAAAAGACTATGGGCTAAAATCTCTAAAATACGCTGGGGGCTTACCGAAAAACGACCGGCTCCCATGGAAAACAGCATCACGGCCACAAGACCTGCGATCATCAGTCCGAAGCTTCCAACGCGATACGCCGTCTGGTGACGGCGTATCGTATCGGTCATTGCTTCTGTCGAAACAGAACTCATATTACTTGCTCGCAAATTGCGCGTAATTTGTAGCGTCGCCTTGCATGTCCATCCACAAAATGCCGTCAATATCGGCATCGGTCAGGTCATAATTATAAAGCGTTTTATAGGCTTTTTTCATTTCACCGCGCAGGTCATACTGGAAAACCTCCGGGTGCAGAATATTGGCGAGCCACATCCATGTCAGCGGGCTTTCCTGACTTGGCGGATCCCAGCGATAGCCACCGAGCGGTAGCTTATAGACTTTCTTGTCTTGGGCTGCTTTGGTCAGCGACAGGATCGGATCATTCATGATGCGGTCAAGGCCAAGCTTGGCTTCAAAACTGTTAAGCAGGATAACGTCAGGGTTCCACTCGGCAATTTGTTCTGGACTGATGGTGGTGCCATTGCCTTTGACATCGGCAGACGCATTAACACCGCCGGTCAGATCAATATACCAGGCATTATAGTTGCCCTCATTGCCGGAGGCGGTGAGGTTTTCCATGGCGCGGCCAAGATAAAGCACTTTCGGACGCTTATCGGCGGCGATGTCTTTGGTTTTTGCCGCCATTTCTTGTGCAACTTCATCGCGCCAGCCATTAATCAGTGCGGCGCGTTCAGGCTTGCCGATCGCGGTGGCTACCATGTTTTGGTAGTAGCGGGCTTTTTCTTCGGTACCATAAGAAATGAGGGCGACATTCAGACCCGCATTGGTCAAAGGATCAACCAGATCAGCGCCATAATCCGCCCATTGGATAACAAGGTCAGGATTGGTTGCAGCCAGTTCTTCAATATTCGGGATGAAGTTTGGCGCGGTAATATCAGACGGAATGTCTTTGGCCTCTGGGAAAATCTTACCCAAAATGCCTTCCATAATGGCAGATTTAGCGGTCGGGTTCATACCCACCAGCTTGGAGGTGCCGCCATCAATGGAAATGATGGTGGATGCCATTGGAATGGGAATGGAGGCAATGCGATCTGCTGGCTTTGGCAGGGTAACGGTGCGCCCGCCCTGATCTTTTAAAGTAATGGTTTCAGCCAAGGCAGGGGAAAGCGTTCCGGCAATCAGGGCAAGAGAGACGGTGGCGGCAAGCATCTTCACGTTGAACACGATACGACCTCAATGATAGGGAGCCAGCAGCGATTTTAAACAAAGCTTGGGAGGAATTTGCTTAAAAATCGGGCTTACAAAAATAACCGGCATGATTTCGGTAAGAATAGCGAAAAAATCATGCTTACAAGTCTGAGCTACTACCTAATGGTGAGTATGTGTGTCAAGTTTAATGTGGAGTGTCGCTATCAGGTTTTACTAAGGGCTTTCTGCCGTTCTTTAATCAACAGGGCTTCTTTACGCTCAACACCCCAGCGATAGCCGGAGAGGTCGCCATTGTTGCGCACAACGCGGTGACAAGGAATGATAACGGCGATTTTGTTGGCGCCACAAGCACTTGCAACGGCACGGCTGGCTTTGGGCTGGCCGATGCGATTGGCCAGATCTGAATAGCTGGTGGTTTGGCCGCTTGGAATATCACGCAAAGCCTGCCAGACCTTCTGCTGAAAAACCGTGCCTTGAATATCAAGCGGCAGATCAAAATTTTGTGCCGGATTTTCGATATGCGCAATCACGGCGGCGATATGGGTTTCAAATTCTTTGTCGCCTGCGAAAAGCTCTGCTTGCGGAAAGCGGTCTTGCAGGTTTTGCACGAGTGCTTCAGGATCATCACCGAGTGTGACCGCGCAAATACCTTTTGATGTGGCGGCAATCAGCACGGAACCCAATGAACATTCAGCCACGGCAAAATGGATATCCATATTTTTGCCGCCTTTTTTAAAGGTTGTCGGGCTCATGCCCAGCATGTCGTCAGCCTGATGATAAAATCGGCTCGCCGATTGAAAGCCGGCATCATAAATAGCTTGTGTCACGTTGCTGTCCTTATCCCTTAAGGCCTCGCGCATACGGCGGGCGCGGTAGGTTTGCGCATAAAGTTTAGGCGTCAGGCCGGTAATGGCTTTAAACTGACGTTGAAAATAAAAGCTGCTTAAGCCCGCGCCTTGCGCCAGCTCTGCCAAGGGAATGTTTTCTTCAGACAGTTCAATGCGACGGCAGGCTTGTTCAATGAGATGGCGTATTTTGTCACCCGCATCGGCCTGATCGGGTTTGCAGCGTTTGCAGGCGCGATAACCGGCGGCTTCTGCTTCTGCGGGCGTGTTGTAAAAACTGATATTTTCAGGATTTGGGCGGCGCGCAGGGCAACAAGCCAGACAGTAAATGCCGGTGGACTGAACGGCAAAGACGAAATCACGGGCTGACTTATCGCGGTTCATGACCTTTTGCCAGCGCGGGTCAGCCACAATGGTCTGGCTTTCCGGTGTTTGGCGTTTCGCTTTATGTGTATGGTTTCTGGTCATGAACACAGCCTCGTTGTTTCAACCAATTCATAAAGCGAGTGACGCCTATACGCATCCTGATTCTTGCTTTTAAATTGTATTGTCATTTTTTGACGCGCATCCTTAAATGATTTTCATGGCATCTGCGGGGTGCAGATGCCATGTTTTCAAGGCGCTTGTTTTGTTCGTTGCAAAGGTTGTCTGATGTTTCGTCTTGCTGTGATTGCCGATCCGCATTTTCATGACACTGAATGGCAGCCGCAGGGCTCCGGCTTAAAGCGTGCTTGCCGCAGCTATCAGGATACAGCCAATTCAACCCGCGTTTTCAATGAAAGCGCACCGGCTTTACGGGCAGCTTTGGACAGGGCTGTACGTGAAGACGCCAAACTGGTGATCATTCCCGGTGATCTCACCGATGACGGCCAGCGCCATAATATTGAAGCGGCATTGGCTATGTTGCGCGATTATGCCTCCCGCTTCGGACTGCGATATTTTGCAACGCCCGGTAATCATGATTTTTATGCGCTTGAGGGGCGTCCGCAGCGCAAGGAATTTGTCGGCAATGATGGCGCACGGATTATTTTGGACAGTGCGCCTGTTGCAGCTGGTGATGATGCATTATCGATTGCGGAAATGGCGACACTTGGCACAGAAGAAGCATTGCGCCTGATGCCCGATCTTGGCTTTATGCCGGATGAGCGCGATATTTATTGGGAGACACCATTCGGGCTTAATCCTGATTATGCGAGCCGTTATCAAAGCGTAAAAAGCGCTGACGGTACACGAGAATGCGCACTTCTGGATGCGTCTTATCTGGTGGAGCCGGTTGAAGGGCTTTGGATATTATCTTTGGACGTTAATATTTGCGTACCCAAAAATGATGTAACGGATTTTACCGACCCGTCCGCCTTTATAGATCCGACCAATGGCGGCTGGCCGACTTTGCTGCAATCACGCAGCTATTTGCTGGATTGGATGCAGGATGTTGCCGGACGTGCGCGTGCATCGGGCAAAAAGCTGATTGCCTTTTCGCATTATCCGGCGCTCGATCCTTTGGCCGGAACGGCTGCAAAAGAGCGTGCTCTTTTTGGCTCTGTTGGTTTGGCGCGGCGTGATCCGGGTGCGGAAGTGGCCAGAAAATTTGCTGCCACCGGTGTGGGGCTTCATCTTTCCGGCCATTTACATGTCAATGACACGGCTTTTTTTGAACATGGTTCGCATGGGTTTTATAATATCGCGGTGCCATCCACTGTCGGTTATGCGCCAGCGATGAAGATGCTTGAGATCGACGGCGACAAATTGCATATGCGCACATTGTCTCTGGCTAAGGCTACAGGTTTTGATGTGGCTTTTTCAGCCTATCAAAGCGAGGCGAAAAAGCTTGGAGAGCCGCTTAATCAGGCAGCTCAAGCGCCGGATTTCGGCACGTTTATGGATGACCATTTATGCGATTTGGTGGAGGCACGTTATTTCCCGCGGGAATGGCCGCAGGATATGCGCAGCTTTGTCGAAGCCAGCAATTTTGCCGGATTGGCGCAGTTGCTTTGGGCTGAAGACAGATCCTTTGATGGTGAAGATTTACCGCTGATGGTTTTTTGTCAGGATTGGTATCGATTGCGTAAAGCGGCTGATCTGGCGTTTGAATTTATTCCGCAGTCACGCATAGCGCTTTATCAAAACTGGATGGCGCGGGCAGGGGAGTTTGAGGATACGCCGCTGGCACAGAAGTTTAAAACTGTGCTGGAAATTATGCAGGCTTATATCGAGCGTCTGCCAACGCGTGAATGTATTTTGGATTTAAAGGCTTAAGGGCGAACGGAACGCCGCCAAACGGTTTGTAGCGGAAATTTAAGCTGTGGTGGCAGGCTGGTATTGTCTTGCAGGCTGGTGGCGATTGTTTGGGCAATTTCTTCCAATGGTTGACGAAAGCTGGTCAATTCATAGGCTTGCCAGCTTGCTTGCTGAATGTCGTCAAAACCGATGATGCACAGATCTTGCGGTATATGCAGAGAAAAATCTCGTTTTGCTGCATCCATAAAGCCAAGTGCAAGCAGGTCCGTAACACAAAAGACGCCATCAGGGCGGTTTGAGCCTGCCAATATTTGGCGTGCCGCTGTAATGCCTGTTTGATAATTGGTCGGCCCTACGCGACAAAGACGTGCTGGCACTCCGGCTTTGACGGCAGCTTCCATAAAAAAATTCTCACGCGCTAAAATGCTGGGCGAGCCGGCGGTGGAGCTGATAACAGCGAGATTTTTGCATCCGGCTCTCTCAAGCATTAAAAAAGCTTCCTTGCTGGCCTCGTCATTATCAACGATGATCTGCTCAGTGCCTTCTGGCAGATCATCGCGGTTGATGGTGATCACCCGCTGTCCGTTATGAATGCAGGTTTCAACCAATGAGCGGGAAGGGCGGCCTGACATAACAACCGTGGCATCAGCGCGATAATTGAGCGTCTGGCGCAGTGCATTTTCGATAGTATGTTGTTCGCCGGAGGTGTTGAGCACCATGACGACTTTCCCTGTGGCTTGCAGGTGACGGGTGGTCGCTTCCAAAAAAAATGATTGATGCGGAGTGTTAATATCGGCAACGATCAGACAAACAATGCCAGACTGATGGCGGATAAGTCCGCGTGCCAGATGGTTGACATGATAGCCCAGTTCTTCTGCGGCTTTTAAAACCTTGAGACGGGTGGCAGGGGAAACACTGGCACCTTCGGTAAAAGTGCGTGATACAGCTGAACGGGAAACGCCGGCGCGCTCGGCAACCTTGAGGGCGCTGATAGGCATACGTTGTGGTTTTGACAAAGGCAGATCCGGTTTCCATCCACGGCCAAGTCTTTTAAAACGCGGGACATGGCCAGATATTTAAAGCTACAAGTGTCTGCCTTTTGCAGCAGTAATGCTGCATTCATATGACAGTCATTTATGCTGCGTCTTGAAAAGCTTTTAAATAGCTTTTCTTTTTAAAGATCTGGCTATAATGGAGCGGGTCAACGGGTGGATTTGTTGCGGGAAAGCCATGTACGAACGGGCAAGTGATAGACTATTGTCAAAAGGGGCATTTGCAGCCCGTTTACTGAAGCATTTTTGCTGGGTTGTTGGCGTGTTGGGGCTTTCCGTTCTGGTCGGCGCGACAGGGCTGTTATATTTTGAAGACACCACGCTTGAAAATGCGGTTATTCATTCGGCATTTCTGCTCGGAGGCTTTGGGATTGTGCAAATGCCGGATAGTCTGAGCGGCAAATTGTTTATCGGCCTGTTCGGCCTTTATGCCAATTTATTTTTCCTGGCCTCAGTCAGCTTTCTTTGTGCACCGGTTGTGCATCGCATCCTGCATAAGTTCCATCTCGATGGTAACTGATCAAGACGTTTAGTCACCTACAGGCGTGCACAGCTCAATCAAAGTGCCGTCAGGGCTGCGGACATAAGACACTGTCTGTCCCCAAGGTTTTTGTTTTGGTGCTGCCAGTTCCTGCGCACCGTTTGCTAAAGCTTTTGCGTGTGCATCTGCAACATTGTCTGTGACAAAGGCAACTTCCACTCCAAGCGGTTTTTGCGAAGAATGGGCAGCAACAATGCCGGTTTTAAAATTCGTGTCGGCTAAAGTGACACTGGCAAAGGCAAGCGTTGTTTCTCCGGTTTCCAGCTCGCCATAATCGCCGCCTTCATGTAGAAAACGTACCTGAAAGCCAAAGCTTTCGGAGAAAAACTTTACAGAAGCGGCCACATCCGGAACGTAAATGATTGTATAGCCAAGTTTCATAATGACGCTCCGTATTTGAAAAATATTGCTGCAAGTATTTTCTAATGTATTTGCTTTTTTGTAAATAGATTGCTGAGAATTCTAGAGAACTTTCAGTCCCATTTCCGCTAAAATTTCGCTGGCCTGACTTTTAGAGATAATGGCGCCTTTAAAACGTCTGGCATCATTGAGGCGTAAGCCGCCAAGATCCGCACCGCGCAAATCTGCGCCATCAAATTTAGCGTCAACAAGATTGGCTTCGCTCAGGCGGCAATCATCAAAATCAGCTTCGCGGAAATCACATTCGAACAAATCGGCAAAGCTGAAATCGATATTTTGCAATTGCGCTTTACGGAAGGAAAAGCGGGGCAGACGTGCAGCGGATAATGTTGTGTCTTTGAACAATGTTCCGGTTGTTTTGACGCGTGTGAGGTCGGCACCAGTTAATTTACAACCGGTAAAGCTTGCTTCTGATAGCATAGCGCCGACAAAATTTGTATTATTGAAATCACTATCGATGAAATGAGCTTCGAGTAAATATGCGGCGGTAAAGTTGGCATAGGCCCCGCGGCAGCTTTTAAACAGGCTGTGTTCCAGTACTGCGCTGGTGAAATCAGTGGCTTTTAATAAACAATCTTGAAAGAGCCAGCCTGTTAGATTCAAATTTGATAAATCCGTATTTTCAAGACGACAGCCATTAAGCTTATAAGGGCGTCCTTTAACGGCAAGATTTGCTAACTCAGCGCGCGAAGGCGAAGTGCCATTGAGGCAGTGGTGTGAAAAATCAGGACAAAAGACATGCGGCGTCATTACGCTTTTCCATAACTTACAGTGTGTTGAAGGATAGATTACTGATAAATCTGTCGTATGGAATGAAAAAGAACTATAAAAGAGGAATGGTGGGCCCGGAGGTTCTCTCATTTCTTTTATTTTTCAATAGCTTGAATTGGCTAACAGTTGAAAACGGCTTCATTGATTTAAAAAGGCTTTTTCTGCGATTGGCTAACGCCTTTGGCAGTAGTTCACTGCGACTGAACTCTATCAATAATCCAATTTAGAAAATTAAAACTCCCTCTCGATCAGGATCGAAAGGGAGCTGAAATCATTGTGAGCCAGTGCATTATGGACGTGTAGCCCGACCATTTTAGCATCAGCTCTCCAAGACACAATGAGTTTCTTTGGAGGTCACCATGCAGCCAGTTATCTCGAACGTTACGTTTAATTTCTCATCACTGGAAAATTTACCTATATTTGAGAAATTTTCTCACACCACGTTACAAAATTTCTCAACTTGTAACGCTGAGAAAACCCTTATTACAAAGGCTTTAGAGCCCTCTAGCTATGACGGTAGTGTTACGCTCATAAGAAATAATAATGAGGTATGTCACACCCTTGAGAAAATCCCATCCGACAGCACCTATATTTCATTTCTGCACGATTGTGACACGCTATCTAAGACCGAATTGAGGATGCGTTATAGCCGCGAAGCTACGGCGCATAAGAATATGCTGTCCCGCGCCAAAAGTAAGAAGGCGATCATTCATCAGGGTTTTCGTGAGTTTAAAAGCTTTCTGAAATATGTTGGCCCAATGCCGGCAAAAGGCGCTACGCTTGATCGCATTAATAATGAAGACCCTGAATATGCGCCTGATAAAGTGCGCTGGGCTGATAAGCACACCCAAAACAATAATAAAGGCGATACTGCCACTTTCTATTCAACCCACAAGGGTGAAACGTTCACAGCATCCAGAGCAGCCAAGCTTCAGGGTGTGACCCCCGCCGCAATACGCCAGCGCCGAAATCGTGGTTGGTCAGATGATGAAATCATACATGGGAAGTTGACGCGGGGTGGCGCTGTTGCTCCTGAACTGAAAGGTACGTCCCCACTTGTTGTTCCGAATGGCCAAGCAAGTCCTGTTCGCCCGATGACGATACGTGAGCATCTATTTAAGGAAAGGGCGGAGTCATATGCTTATGCTCGAGCAAAACATGGTGGAGAGGCGTTTCTTCCTACTTTTGATCAAATACACGAACTGTTTGCTGAAATAGGCGAAGAATTTACCGAAGCACAATATGAGGCAAAAATTAAACGGCTCTGGCCAGCTCATCGGCCCCACGTAAATTTCTTTAATTTGCTGCCGGTTCATCAGCGGTTGATTGAAAAAATTGATCCTGAATACGTTAAAGCAGTCCGTGAAAAACAACGCCTTATCGAGATGGTTAAAGAGTGCTGCTGAAAAATCATCATATCCATACCCGTTTTATAGCTTTCGGGGGGACGCAAGGAAGGTTGAGAAGAATGCTGAAATTCCGTGCAATGAAAGTCAAGTCAAAACCTCAAGGGCGCATCCAGCGAACGGTGCTTGAAGCGCTTCAACAGCATCCAAGCTTAACGACCTCACAATTAGCGCGAATGGCGTATGGCCGCGACGGAATAAATGAAAACCCTAATATTCTGCGGGCGATCAAGGGGCTTACCCGACGCGGGTTTTCATTCAAAAAAGTTAGGTTGGGGTTGGTGAATAAAGAGGGTTACGTTTATCTTTGGTCGTTAGAATAAGTTGGGACTATCGACCGTAAAATTAGTGTCTGAAAGCTATGTCCGCAGAACACGCGGGACTCTATGAGAGACAAGGCAGTTTAAGCTGATTGCTGGGTAATTTCTGCTTAGCCCATAACTGCCTTTCTCGCTCAAAACCGCAATAATCATTGGCTTTTGATAGGTCAAAGCTAACGTTTTCCATAGGCAAACCTTTAAGGAAAACGTTGATGACCGAATATGTAAATGACCCCTATACTTCAGAAGCAAGAATTTACGACACTGACGCATGGAATGCTGTTCGTAATCTTGATCCATGGGTCTCTTCCAGCCTTCTGCAAAAGGCTATGCGACGTGGTGAAGTGGGCTTAGCTGTAGCTGCGGGATTACGACTGTATCAGCTACGTGGGGCTGCAATCTGGTCCCGTTTATTGATCATTACGGTGGAAGATATCGGGATTGCTTCACCGGACTCACTGTCCATGATGGTTCAAGTCGCCAAATTAGCCCGCAAAGAGCGGAAGGGTGATTTTATTGGCGTTGTGGCGCGTGTGATTGAAACGCTTACTGTGGTGCCTAAATGCCGAGGTTCTGATTATCTGGTTTGTGCTGCCCGACATCATCCCGCATTCGAAGCTGAACTTTGTGTGGTGGGGAAGCAATCGATAGACCAACGTATAACAATGGCGGTTGATCGTTCATTGCCGATTGTTTCCCGTGCGATTGCGGCTTGGTATGCCTCTGGTTTGAATTGGGATGGTGAAAGCAGGGTTGGGGATGGTGATCTGCCGAAATTGCTTGCAGCTTTTGCGGATGCCGGTGTGCCGGATGCGTTTCTATCCGATGTAGCCTATGCATGTGAGCGGACACGCCACCCGATTACAATCATGCTGCCCGTGATATGGGCGGTTGCCTATTCACCAGATAATTTAATGATGCCGCATATGATTGATCTGGCACTACCGGTATCATCAGCAATTCGGGGTATTCCGTCATATACCTATGATAAGCATACCTCTGCCGGTAAGGCTTCAATTGGGCGCTTTGCAATTGAGAACGGTCAGGTTGCTGCCATATTGAATAAATATGTTCCCGACTTTCGTGCAGCGGATGCGGCGGCAATGGCGGCTTTCTATGTTGATGCCATTCCGGTTAAACCGCAGTTTGTATGGCAAGGTTCAGCTGATCTTGAGCGTCTTGGCCGTGAAGCCGATTTTTTCAAGATTGGGTTTCCAATTGATGGGATTGAAGAACTTATTGAGGCGGTTAACGACAATCTCTGTCAGTTAAATGCTCTGCGTTCTCGGCGTTTGTTGGCTAAAACCAATCAAGGGGCAAAGTGACGTGCGTAACGGTGGGCAAAATTCGAATAAATATGATGTGTGCCAAACGACATCTACTTATCCAGAAAAGTTTACAATTAATTGCACTGGAAAAAATTGTGACAATTGGTTTGCAATTAATTGCAAATTTAATGGTGACAATTTTCCAGCTCTGCCAAGCGAGGTTCAGGATTTTCTCATACATTCCCTCTCAGAAAGCACCAAACGAAGCTATCGGGCAGATTTAACCCATTTTGAAGCCACTGGCAGAACCCTTCCAACATCGCCCACCGATATTGCGTCTTATATTGCAGAAATGGCTGACCATTATGCAGTTGCCACTATTGAACGCCGATTAGCGTCTTTGGTAAAAGCACATCGAACGCGCGGATATGACGATCCCTGCAAGGCTGAATTGGTGAAATCCACTCTGCGCGGTATTCGGCGGTCATTGGGGATAAAGCAAAAGCAAGCGACAGCCATTTTACGTGACGATCTTTTTGCCATGCTTGATCAGCTTGGCCACCAGCGCCCGAAAGATATCCGAGATCGTGCTTTATTACTTTTAGGCTTTGCAACTGCAATGCGCCGTTCAGAGCTGGCCGCACTGAACATAGACGATATTGAATTTATACCGCGTGGTATGATGGTGACTTTGTGCCGGTCAAAAACGGATCAAGAAGGGCAAGGGCGTAAAATCGCAGTGCCTTTTGGCCGGACACGATATTGCCCTGTCACCGCGGTTAAAGCTTGGTTGGAATTATTGGGGCGAACCTCTGGCGCTCTGTTCGTCTGTATTAATAAGCACGGTCATATATTGGAACGGCGTATATCGGGTGAAGCAGTCAGCCTTGTCGTTAAATCTAGCATTGCGAATGCGGGCTATGACCCTAAATCGTTTTCCGGTCATTCACTTCGGGCAGGCTTTGCGACATCAGCAGCACACGCGGGCGCTTCCGCCTATAAAATCAAGCAAACGACAGGGCACCGTACCGACAGCAGCCTCTCACGCTATATCCGCGATACAGACCTGTTTACCGATGCCGCAATCTCACGGTTATTGTGACCAGTGTTTAGGCTGTCATTTTTCTGATTAAGTGCCGTATCGATTATATTTTTACTTTAATTAGACGTTTCTCATTAAATAATTACGTTTCGTGTTTTGGTAATACGCTTGTAACTTGTGGCAAAAGGATTACGACTTTCAATAAATTAGAAATACTTATTTGAGTCGCAACTGTCACCGTGGGGGATTTATGACAGCTAAGATTAGAGATGCATTTCATTTTTCAAGCAGAACAAAACGGTTAGTTACATTTGCTCTCACAGCATTTTCGTTATCTGCCTGTGTTTCCGTCAATCCTATCCAACCTTCAGCCGCAGGCTTTGACGCTATTGTGTTTACTCGTGCAACGGTTGTTCAAGACCATGCCTGGAACCAATATGTATTTGCGGCAGGTCGTCAGTTCATCGGTGATCGCCGCGATGCCAAAGGCAGAACCCTTTATTGTGGTCTTGTAACCGTCAATGCCACGGATACGCACCCATTTGATGCGTGTTTTGGTTTCATTACACCAAACACGCTCATTATCGCTCCTAATTACGGATTTAAGGAAGTTGAGCGCCCACTAGCCGCCGGCACGATCAGAATGATCAAAGTGAAACCTTGATAGGACAAGCTGAAATAAGTTTCAGTCATCTTTACTCGGCAAGTCAGAAGTTTGTTTTTTAAGTTGAGAGCAAGCATGAGCGACCTTATTAAGAAATGGTCCAAAGAGCGGAGAAATAATCAATTCCCTAATGTTGGTCGAATTGCACATTTTTCACCTCAGGCACAATTAATAACATTGGATGCATATACCAAAGACGATTTAGCTAAAGCCATGGTGGCTCAAGATCACGAAAAAGCAGCTGAAATATATGCAACTATTGCGCATGAGATCACTCACTGGGCGGATGTTGTAGGCACTGTGTGGGGGCAGGGTTACGTAAAGCGCATATATAGCGGTTATCGAACATTAGACCGCCGTAACGAGCCTGGATCGGAAGCCGATTTTCCACAGCTGATAAAATTGTATGACGAGGGCAGAAGACTTAGCTTTCCAGATTATTATAGAATTGTCGTGGATAATCAGCCTCCGTACGACCCAAATCATCCTTGGGTCATACAGTTTTCAGCTGGACTTGAGCTTGATACGGATGGTCAATTAAACCAATCAAGGCCAATTCTTTTTGTTCGTTTTCTTGATCATTTTTCACAACGCCTACTTTTGCGTCAGCCAATAACCATTGCGGCATTGTTAGAAACAATAGCCATGGCTTCTGAATATCACGCTCTTTATAGTTATATAGATGGTAAAGTCCCAGAGGATCAAAAAATTGTAACAAAGTACAATACTCGGACTAAGTTGCTTCAACGATTATATGAACCGGAGCTATCGCTTTATTCAGCCCCGGCTCATCTATTGGCGCATTTTTGTAAAATAAGAGACGCAATTATAGCATATAAATATGCTTCGCGGATTTCTCATCTTTGCCTTAATCTGACGGATGTGCACTTTAATGGGCTACAATTATCGCAACCATTGGACGACTGGGGTGAGCTTTTCCCTGCTTTTAAGGCACAAAGAGATAGAGGGTTTGCATTTGCAGTAATTTGCAGCAATCTTGCCCCTTTTTCATCAGAGTTAGATGCTGATGGGTGGATTAATAACGCCTTATCAAAATCTGGTTTACCCTCCGCGGAAGCAATTATGGAGGATGCGATCGATGTCATCTCTAACAACATTACGCAATCTAATATCTTCGCTTTCGATCAGACAGAGACTTATATGTTAGAGCTCGGTTTTGGTGCCGCAAAATCTAGAATTAAAAGTCCGCTATTTGGGTTGGTTCAATCACTTAATACGTTAGGAGTTGTACCGCCAATAGTTGATTGTGAGGGGGAAATCGTCGATTGGCCTAGTAATAAATTCGACTTCCAACTGTTTGATGCAGAAGGAATGGTTAACTTCGATTTCTCTTTAGAGGGTTACATCAAAAACATCTTGAAGGGATGCCGATGAGCTGTTTTTGGATATTTATAAACTAGGTTAGGCTGACTATTTCTCTTCCAACTTGGATAACTAACTATTATCACGACCTAACGCGGACTGTGCTGGTGTAGTATTTTGCGTGGAAATTTGAATTGCCACGTTTCGATTAAGAACAAAGCTTCAGCACTTGCTACATGAACAGCCAGCCGTGCAATTCTAGCATCAATCAACTTGACTCTTCCTCGTTCACGTCCGTGAGCGTCACCGGCATGTGTTCGAAGTGCCCCTATGCCACTAATGGTGGTCGAAATACCGCCTAATATCTGCAGAACGTCATCAGCAATTTCTTCGCGTATATTATTTTTATGTTTGGGCGATAAGCCAAGTGGCTCACGTATCGCCTTGTAAAGGGAGGAAATGTCCTTTTTTGCAGGAAGTGGTATTTCCAATTCTGTTAGTATTGACCTGCAGACACTTTCTAATATTGAACATGCGGATGTTACAGCATCTTCGGGGTCGCTTTCTAAACTCATAAGAGCGCGATCCAAATCAGCTTTAACGGTATCAAAATCAATTACTACAATTGCTGCAGCTAGCGCATTTGCCGAACTGCTAGTTTTATTTTTTAATTTTAGCTGAATGCGTCCGCTGTGGTTTTCCAGAACGTAGCCGTCATATTCTAGTCTAGCGTTCAGATAGTCTAAAACCTCTTGGTGCTTGCTAGGATTATCAAAAAAATCACGTGGGTCTGCTGCTAATTCGGCAATAGCTTTAAGGCTTTTATGGTTTTGGTCTTCGTTAGCTTTTTCAATTGCAGCAGCGAGGATGGGAAGTCTTGAAAAAGAGCCTATTTTCATGGGTACATTGCATGCACGCATGAAGCTTTCTAGTTTGGGACCAGAGCGATAAATCCCTATGGGTATTTGATTTGACGCGTTTCCAATCCCTCCTGATATAACTTGAACTAATGCTTCAATTGTATTTGGTGAAAATTGAACATCCATCTTATGCAACTTCTAATGATTGAATTCTTTTCTCAAAATCTGTCATCGTTTGATCTAATCTGGATATGTTATCTCGAAGCTGGGCGCGTAATGCCTCCACTTCACTTTCCAGTAGATCGACTCTGTCCGCAACGCTAGCTTCTGTCCCACCTCGGTATGGAGAGCCTGCGGCTTGATTTAATAAGTCAACGATCAGCTGATTGAGTGAGGTGTTTGTTTCCTCGCTTTCCTTTTTTAAAGCGGTATGCACAGCCAGCGGTAATCGTAAAGTTATTCGCACGTCTACAGCCATAAAAATTCACCGTTATAATGAGTCGTATTTTTATATGATGCCACCATTGCAATAGTGTCAACTGTACACTACATTGATAGTGTCTTGATTTCGGTGTCATTTGTGGAAATAATAATGCAAAACGAACATACTCAATTCACTCTCCGCCTTAATTTGGCACATAAGGCTTGGTTGAAGCATCAAGCCGAAGATCAAAACCGCAGTGTTCATAATTTTATCATTGGTCTGATTGAGCAAGCGTGTCGAATTGAACCTTTAGAAATCTTCATTCATGAATGCCAATCACCAAGCGGGACTTTCTTCACTGCCAGCGTTGGGAAGTATGGCGATGATTTTTATGAGGGAGATGACCGCGAAGCGGCGTTTGCTGCTGCCCAAGCCAAGGTTAAGGAGCTTGGCCTCACTGCAAAATCTATCCGGTTGAATAATGAGAGCTTCAACCAGTAATCATTGTTTTGCAGGAGTGGGCAAATGTTTCACGGTTCTGGTACTCTTTCCAAGCTTCCGCCATTAACAGCTAAAAAAGCTGGAAAACCAGCTTGGAAAACAATCAACAAACCTGCGAAGCCTGTAGCCACTATCCCAAAAATGAAGGCCGTAGTTAAGTTGGCCGAGAAATTAGGCAAAACGGTTACAGGACTCTCAGTGAACGGTGATGGTGGTTTTACGATTAAATTAAGCGACCCTAATGCTCAGGATAGCATAATCAATCCTTTTGATGTGGTCTTGAAATGATCAGGCACAAGCTTCCGAAGTATGTTCGACACTACCAAGATCGCACTGGTGCATGGCGTATATACCTCCGTAGGCCGAAAATGTTGCAAGTGCCGTTGCCTGGGCCGCTTTTTTCTGAGGCATTTTGGATAGCTTATCACAAGGCTATGGAGGGTGGTACGAAGACAGTAGTGGATGTTGGCTCATCGAGAACGGTAGCAGGTACTTTCGATGCGCTAATTACCGCATACTACAAATCGTCGGCCTTCACTACCTTGGCAAAGTCCACACAATCGACTTACCGGAACCAGCTTGAAAAGTTCCGTGAGGCACATGGTACAAAGCCAGTAGCTGCGCTCAAGCCGAAGCATGTAGACGCAATCCTTGGCGAAATAGCTTCAAAATTCCCGCCTCAAGCTAACAAACTTCGCAAACGCCTTTTAAAGCTCATGTCCCTTGCTGTGAAGTGGGGGTACGTTACCGAGAACCCTGTACAGAATGCGGAGCATATCAAATATAAGGCGAAGGGATATCCTACTTGGACTGATGGGGATATCGAGAAATTTCGTAGGCATTGGCAAGAAGGAACGCCTCAGCGACTTGCCTTTGAAATATTACTCTATACTGGCCTTCGACGCTCTGACGCTGTGAAATTAGGATGGCAGCACATTCAGGGGGATTATATAGTTGCCACTACAAAGAAGAGTGGGGACGTGGTGGAGCTGAATATCCCTATCCATGGGAGTTTTCGCAAAATTCTTGATAGTACAGAGCGCAAGCACTTAACATTCATCACTACAGCTTATGGGGCAGCCCGTTCCGAGAAGGCTTTTACCAACTGGATTATCGAAGCTGCACGGGAGGCTGGGCTTCCTCCGCACCGTTCACCACACGGTATTCGCAAAGCGGCTTGCCGCACTCTTGCCGAGTCAGGTTGTACTGCATTGGAAATTATGTCCATCACAGGTCACAGAAATATAAAGGAGATCGAAACTTATTGCGTAGCCGTCAATAAAAAACGACTTGCTCATAGTGCTGTAACCAAAGCACACGGTGCAGCATAAGAACGAATAAAAAACAGAATTTGGCTAATCATTTCCGTTGTTAGCCAAACATGCCAGTAACCCATTAATAAATATAGGAGAAAAATGAATATGGTGGGCCCGGAGGGACTCGAACCCCCAACCAAGCGGTTATGAGCCGCCGGCTCTGACCAATTGAGCTACAGGCCCCACGCACCAACTGACCTAAACGAAAAATATATGTTAGACAAGCTGGCAATTGTTACAATTGCCCTAATCCGCACATAATCAATTGCAAAACTGAAAATTGAGACCAATTTTCCAACAGGAGACATTATGACAACACGTGCGAAAGTTTTTTTAGTAGCTTCATTGTCACTCACAGCAGTGGCGGCAACTGCGCTCGTCAGCGTTTTTCCCGCTTCCGCAATTGCTCAAGAGAATCAAATGAAAAAAAGAACTTCCCGTATTACCGTCACTGGCGAAGGCGAAATGAATGTCGCGCCTGATATGGCTCTCCTTAATCTGTCTGTTCTGCGTGAAGCAGAAACAGCGCGTGATGCGCTGACCCAAAATAATGAAGCGATGGACAAAGTTCTGTCGGCGATGAAAGAAGCAGGCGTTGAACCACGTGACCTGCAAACCGGTGGCTTCAATATTCAGCCACGCTATATCTATCCTGATGACAAAAATGGTCTGACCCAGCCGAAGATCTCCGGTTATTCGGTGTCCAATTCTTTGAGCGTACGCGTGCGCGATCTGACCAAGCTTGGCAATATTCTTGATACATCGGTGACACTGGGCGTTAATCAGGGCGGTGACGTGACTTTTGTTAATGACAATCCGTCAGCAACAATTACTGAAGCGCGCAAGCGTGCTGTTGCCGATGCGATTGCCAAGGCTAAAACCTTGACCGATGCTGCAGGTGTTGGCCTTGGGGATGTGTTGGAAATCAATGAAACATCGCGCCGTCCGGCTCCGGTTCCGATGATGCGCGGTAAAATGTTGGCGATCGAAGCTGCTGCACCATCTGATTCCGTGCCAATGTCTGCCGGTGAAAACACATATAATGTTTCCGTCACAGTTACATTTGCGCTGAAGCAGTAAGTTTTCAGGCAATAACAAATAAGAAAGCCTGACTGGTTATCGCCAGTCAGGCTTTTTTATGCAAAAATTGATAAAAGCAAAATGGCGATGCCGGTTGCCTGAAGTGTCACTTTGTTTTCAAGGGACTTTCAGCCGGACACACCAACCATATGCGGAATATAATCTTCGTCTTCTTCCATTTCATGGTCGTAAGCAGTGATTTTGCCTTTAACGGAAATACCGGCTTCATGCACGGTTTCGGAGCTGCCTGACACAAGCGGGTGCCACCAATGCAGATCCTGCCCCTGAGCAACCAATAAATAGGCGCAAGTCGGCGGCAGCCAATCCACTTCATTGACGATTTCGGGGGTTAGAAAAATACAATCCGGAACGATTTTCTTGCGGTTTTTATAATCCGAACACTGACAGGTATTGTTGTCGAGCAAGGTGCAGGCAACGGTGGTGAAATAAATTTCGTCGGTGTCGAAGTCGCGCAATTTATGCAGGCAGCACTGACCGCAACCATCACACAGGCTTTCCCATTCCCGCGGGTTCATTTCTTCAAGGGTTTTGCGCTGCCAGAAGGGTTGTTGGGTCATGCTATGGAAAGGGTCACTTTTAATCTGGAGTTACGGTGCTGGTTGCATAGTCTTCACATATGGTTTTGTGAAGGCGGCATATTGCAACGGCAAAGAGAGTATGCGGCCAGCAGGGTGGATGCGAAAAGAGCCATTTTCAGGATAAGTAATACCTCAAACGGCCTGCCTAATTACTATGCGAAAGAATTATTCACTGAGTGTAGCAAAGGTAGCGGCGTGAGTCTCGTTCATTCCGGTTAAAAGGCCCGGATGCGGCAATTAAGGCAAAAAATGCTGCATTATCGGGCTAAAACTTAAACAGTTTCAATAATAGTTGTGGAATAAGGGGCTAGCGCTCAGGCAAAAGCGCATTCAGACTGATTTACGTAGACGCACCTATCTGATAATGGCAAAATCAAGGCAATAAGGTGATCGGTATTTTCAGTGGCGATTGTCTGCGGCTTAACCGGCAGCTCACTTGGCTCAGATGCAATTTAGCAAATGCTCCAATGAATATAATGCTGGTGATGTAGTATTTAGACGAAGTTTTGACTGCTTCGGTATAAACTGACAGTAGAGCGACGAAAAAATACAGGTCATATGTGAAATAACGCCTGTAGTGGCGCATGATATTCTAGCACTGTATTGGGCAAATATGCCAGGAGGCTAAATATGCTGGAAAAGCTTTTTAAGCTTAAGGAACACGGCACAACGGTAAGGACGGAAGTCATTGCCGGTGTTACAACGTTCTTGACAATGTCTTACATCCTGTTCGTTAACCCGGACATTCTGTCGTCAACCGGTATGGACAAAAACGCGATTTTTGTTGCAACCTGTTTGGCAGCAGCTTTGGGTTCGATCGTGATGGCACTGGTCGCCAACTGGCCGATCGGTATGGCTCCTGGTATGGGGCTCAACGCGTTCTTCGCTTTCACCGTTGTCGGTGCCATGGGCTTCTCCTGGCAGCAGGCACTGGGTGCAGTTTTCATTTCAGGTATCATCTTCCTGCTTTTGACTGTCACTGGTGTGCGTCGTTGGTTGATTGAAGGTATTCCGATGTCCCTGCGCAGCGCGATTGCTGCCGGTATCGGTCTGTTCCTCGGTCTCGTCGGCCTGAAAAGCGCAGGTATCGTTGTTGACAATCCAGCCACACTGGTTGGCCTTGGCGATCTGACAAACACCGGTACTTTGCTTGCAATCCTCGGCTTCTTCATCATTGCCGCTCTGGACGCCATGAAGGTTCGTGGTTCGATCCTGATCGGTATTCTGGTGATCACCATTTTGTCGATGATCCTCGGCGTAAGCTCTTTCAACGGCATTTTCTCAGCGCCTCCTAGCATCACCTCAACCTTCTTGCAGCTCGACATTATGGGTGTTCTGCATGTTGGCTTCATTCAGGTGATCATCGTCTTTGTTCTGGTTGAAGTTTTTGACGCAACCGGCACGCTGATCGGTGTTTCCAAGCGCGCTGGCCTGATGCCTGAAGGCAAGCCAAACCGTTTGAGCAAAGCTTTGTTCGCTGACAGCACCGCCATCATCGGTGGCTCGCTGATCGGTACCAGCTCGACAACTGCTTATGTTGAAAGCGCTGCTGGTGTGCAGGCTGGTGGCCGTACAGGTCTGACAGCTGCTGTTGTTGGTGTTCTTTTCCTCGCAGCCCTGTTCATTTCACCACTTGCTTCCGCAGTTCCTGCTGTCGCAACTGCACCGGCATTGATTTATGTTGCATGCTTGATGATGCGTGAAATGGCAGAAATCGAGTGGGATGATGTCACCAATGCAAGCTCTGCTGCAATGACCGTGCTGGCGATCCCGCTGACATATTCCATTGCAAACGGTCTGGCTTTCGGTTTCATTTCTTATGTTGTGCTGAAAACTGCAACCGGCAAAGTGCGTGACGTACATCCTGCAACATGGATTGTCGCTGCATTGTTCGTTATCCGTTATGCCTTCTTTGCTGAATAAGATCAGCTAAGAACATCATTAAAAAGCCCCGCCGGTCAGCAGATCGGCGGGGCTTTTTTAATGGTTATGACAGGTTCATTTAATCAGATAGGGCTTTGGAAAAAAGAATTCCTGCAAGTTGTTTTCATCGCCGCCACGATCAATCACCAGAAAGTCAGATGGCTTGTTTAAAGGGGTCAGAACCCCGTGCCAGACATTACGGTGAATATTGATGCCTTGGCCGCTTTGGGTGATGAAAGCCTGTGGCTTGGCCGGATCTTCACCGGTATCATGTGCCACAATCACCAGAAATGGCTCAGATGACAGCGGCATAAAGGCCTGACTGCCATAGGGATGCCGCTCCACCATATTGAGATGAAAGGGCAGACCATAAGGTTTGGCGCTGAAAATATTAATCATGACCCGCGCATTGGTGCCGGTGGCTTCAACCTTTGCCAAATCATGATGGCGCAGACAATTGCCCTGATTGATATGAAAAGCGGAAGGGGCTTGGGTTTTACAAAGAATATCACCGAAGGGCGCAAAGGCTGAGGCCGTTAACGGGCTGATCTTGATGGTATTTTGCATAAGATTAGAACCTGCGAAATGGTGAGCCAAGCTTCATATGACGATTAACGTCTTTATAAAGCAGATAGCGGAATTTGCCGGGGCCACCTGCATAGCAAGCCTGCGGACAAAAAGCACGCAGCCACATGAAATCACCAGCTTCGACCTCGACCCAGTCTTTGTTCAGACGATAAACCGCTTTGCCTTCCAGCACATAAAGGCCGTGTTCCATCACATGGGTTTCGGCAAAAGGAATAACCGCGCCCGGTTCAAAAGTGACGATTGTCATATGCATATCATGGCGCAGATCTTGCGGATCGACAAAGCGGGTGGTTGCCCATTTGCCTTCTGTGTGCGCCATCGGGCTTGGGGTGATGTCTTTTTCATTGGTGAAGAAAGCTTCCGGCACATCAATGCCATCCACCTGCTCATAAAGCTTGCGCACCCAGTGGAACCGTACCGGCTTGTCTGAGTTGTTTTTCACCTGCCAGTCGCTGGCGGGCGGAATAAAGGCAAAGCCACCTTCATTCATGATGTGTTTCTGGCCGGAAAGCGTGATGGTGAGTTCGCCTTCAACCACGAAAATAGCGCCTTCTGCGCCTTCGTCCGGCTCCGGCTTATCACTGCCGCCTTGTGGCTGAACTTCCATAATATATTGCGAGAAAGTTTCGGCAAAACCGGATAGCGGACGCGATAAAACCCACGCCCGCGTTTTATCCCAGAAAGGCAGATAGCTGGTGACGATATCCATCATCGTGCCTTTAGGCAGCAGCGCATAGCTTTCGGTGAAAACGGCCCGGTCGGTCATGATTTGTGTTTGCGGAGGCTGACCGCCATGCGGGGCATAATATTGGGCGGTTTTAAGGTTGTTTTCAGACATGGTGATCACTCCGGTAAGATACTGTTCAAGCGCAACAATGCGATGCGCTCAACCTGCTGGCAGGCGGTCTCGAATTCTTGTGCGCGCTCGTGGTTGATGCGCGTTTGGAAGGCTTGCAGAATTTGCGCCTTATTGAGCCCTTTAACCGCAATGATAAACGGAAAGCCGAAGCGTTCGACATAGCGCTGATTAAGCTCGCTAAAGAGGTTGCGTTCTTCATCGGTTAAAGCGTCTAGTCCGGCAGATGCTTGTTCGGCGGTGGATTCTGCGGTGAGGCGTTTGGCTTGCGCCAGCTTTCCGGCCAGGTCCGGATGTGCGCATAAAACGCCCAAACGCTCTTCTTCGCTTGCCTGACGGAAGATTGCAGCCATTGCCTCATGCAGTGTGGCTGCATGGTCGTGAGTGCTCCCTAAACCTTGCGCAAAAGCCCGCTCGGCAATCCATGGCGAATGCTCAAAAACGCTGCCAAATGTTTCGACAAAACCTGCTTTTTCCATCATGGATGGCTTTGTTGTTTTAGGTGCCGGATGATGTTTGATCCAATGACGGGCAATATCAATACGGCGCGCCACCCAGACCTTGTCAAAACTTTGCACATAATCAAGAAAGCGGTTGAGCGCTGCCATGCGCCCCGGTCTGCCAACAAGGCGGCAGTGGAGGCCGATGGACAGCATCTTTGGTGCGCCATCCTGACCTTCTTCATAAAGCACATCAAAACTATCTTTAAGATAATTGAAAAACTGATCACCGGCATTAAACCCTTGCGGGGTTGCAAAGCGCATATCATTGGCATCCAATGTATAAGGCACAATCAAATGCGGGCCGTGTTCACCTTCCACCCAATAAGGCAGTTCATCGGCATAGGAATCGGCAGAATAAACAAACCCGCCTTCTTCCATCACCAGTTTCAATGTGTTTTGTGATGGCTTGCCTTGATAAATGCCAAACGGCCGTTCGCCGGTTAATTCTGTGTGCAGCCGCACCGCTTCACGAATATGCTGACGCTCCACATCTTCTTCAAAATCTTTATATTCCAGCCAGCGCAATCCGTGACTGGCAATTTCCCAGCCAGCAGATTTCATCGCTTCCACGGCTTGCGGGTTACGCGCCATGGCTTGGGTGACACCATAAACGGTTACCGGCATATTGCGTTTGGTAAAAGCACGGTGCAGCCGCCAGAAACCGGCACGCGAACCATATTCATAAATGGATTCCATATTGAGATTGCGCTGACCTGCCCATGCCTGCGCCCCGACAATTTCTGAAAGCAGACATTCTGATGCCGGATCGCCATCCAGAATACAGCTTTCGCCGCCTTCCTCATAATTGATGACAAATTGTACAGCGATATTGGCATTGTCCGGCCATTGCGGATGGGGCGGTTGAGCACCATAGCCGATCAGATCACGTGGATATTTCATACGCTTTTCCCGAAAGAGCAATAAATATGAGGTCATGATATGCTGATTTTGAACGCTATATTCCCATTGAAATATTTGAAAGTCATCCATTGATTAGAGCGCTTTCATTGGAAGACAGATTTAGAGATACTGTAGGATAGGGAGATAATACGGGGAGGAACTTGCATGGACGCTGAACGGGCAAAGGCGGGGCGGCTGACGACCCATGTCCTTGATACGGCGAAAGGTGTTCCGGCACGCGATCTCCGTATCGAGCTTTATCGTCTTGATGGTGATAGGCATCAAAAGCTTAAAGATGTCCGCACCAATGATGACGGGCGTTGCGATGAGCCGCTTTTATCCGCCGAGGCGATGCAGACCGGCCAATATGAGCTGGTCTTTCATGTCGGCGATTATTTTCAAATCAAACGCGATAATGGCCATTTTGCTTTTTTAGATCAGGTGCCGTTACGCTTTGGAATTGGTGATTCCGCCCAGCATTATCATGTGCCGCTTTTGGCATCGCCTTTTTCTTATTCCACTTATCGCGGGAGCTAAGGCTCATGAGCGTATCTGTTCGTCAATTCATTCATTTTTATCTTAATGATCAGCTGGTGAGATTGGATCAGGTTGCTGCCGATCAAACCTTGCTGGATTTCTTGCGGCTTGACCGGCAGATGCGCGGCACCAAAGAAGGCTGTGCCGAGGGCGATTGCGGCGCTTGCACAGTGCTGGTCGGGCGCTTGCTCAATGGCGAATTACATTATGAATCGGTCAATGCCTGTATTCGTTTTGTCGGGTCATTAGATGGCTGTCATGTTGTCACCGTTGAGGCGGTGAAAGCACCAACCGGTGGTTTGCATATCGTCCAGCAGGCAATGGTGGATACCCATGCTTCGCAATGCGGTTTCTGCACGCCCGGTTTTGTCATGTCACTTTACGGGCTTTGGATGCAGGAAACATCACCCAGTGTTGCACGGATTGAAAAAGCCTTGCAGGGCAATTTATGCCGTTGCACCGGTTATGCTGCCATTATCCGTGCGGCTGAAAGCGTTGTGCGCTCGGGTGACTTAAACGGTGATTTGCTGGTTAAGCACCGCGCCGAAATGGTCGAAAAATTAACGGCGTTGAAAGACGGTTGCCGTGTTGAGGTCGAGCATGATGGTCAGCGGCTGATAATCCCTGCCGATGTTAATGATCTGGCCGTTGTGCTGGAGGAAAACCCCAATGCCGTGCTGGTTGCCGGGTCAACCGATGTCGGCCTGTGGGTGACGAAATTCATGCGTTCCATCACACCGGCCGTTTTCATCGGTGGGCTGGAAGAGCTTTGCCAGATCAGGCAAGAAGCTGATCATATTCACATTGGCGCAGGTGTGACGTATTCGGCGCTTTATCCGTTGATTTGCCAACATGTGCCGCAAGTGCGGGAGTTGTGGAACCGTATCGGTGGCGAACAGGTGCGCAATATGGGCACGATTGGCGGCAATATTGCCAATGGTTCCCCGATTGGCGACACGCCGCCTGCTTTGATTGCGCTGCAAGCGTCGATCATTTTGCGTAAAAATATGTCACGGCGCAAAGTGCTGTTACAAGATTATTTCATTGAATATGGCAAGCAGGATCGGCAAAAATCTGAATTTGTTGAAGCGATTGAAATCCCCAATCTTGCTGAAAATACGCGATTTGCGGTTTATAAAATTACCAAGCGGATGGATGAAGATATTTCGGCTGTTTGTGCTGGTTTTTCTGTCAAACTTGATGCGGAAGGCCGTGTGGCTGAAGCCATTTTTGTCTATGGCGGCATGGCCGGCACACCAAAGCGCGGCTCAAATGCTGAAACGGCTGTGCTTGGCAAAATGTGGGATGAGGCAGCGATAGAGGGGGCAATTGCAGCACTGCCGCAAGATTTTACACCTTTGAGCGATTGGCGCGCGAGTGCGGATTACCGGCTGCTGGTCGCACAAAATCTGCTGCGCCGCTTTTATCTGGAAACAACGGGCGAGACAGAGTTGCGGTTAAGCCGTGAAGCGGTGGCTTGAGCAGCGCGATCCGGGAGGTTGTTATGAACAAAATGCAGACAATTGCACGCATCCAAGGCGGCGCTCATGAAAATCAAAACCACGAATCCGGCCATAAACATGTGGCTGGCACGGCTGAATATATTGATGATATTGCTGAACCGGCTGGCACTTTGCATGCCTATTTAGGCTTTTCAGAACGCGCCCATGCCCATGTTTCGGCCATGGATTTTGCAGATGTTTTAAGCTGTGAGGGTGTGGTTGGCATTCTCACTCATAAAGATATTCCGGGCGTTAATGATTTAAGCCCGCTGGGTTTGAATGATGAGCCTATCCTCATCACAGACAAAGTTGAATTTTACGGCCAGCCGCTTTTTGCAGTGATTGCCAAAACACGGGCACAGGCACGTTTAGCCGCCAGAAAAGCCAAGGTCACTTATCAAGATTTGCCCCATCAGCTGGATGCGTGCGCGGCAAAAGCTGCCGACTATCCGATGGTGGTTTCACCGATGAAGCTGGAGCGCGGAGACATTGCGGCGGGCTTTAAAACCGCCAAGCATATTGTGTCCGGTTCGATGCAGATCGGCGGGCAAGATCATTTTTATCTGGAAGGGCAGATTTCTTTTGCTGTGCCGGGGGAAGATGATGATGTGACAATTTATTCATCCACGCAGCACCCGACCGAAACGCAGCATATGGTAGCTCATGCGCTGCATGTTCCATCCAATGCAGTGACCATTCAGGTGCGCCGGATGGGCGGCGGCTTTGGCGGCAAGGAAACGCAAGCCAATCTTTTTGCTTGTGTGGCGGCGATTGCCGCGAAGAAATATCGGGCTCCTGTTAAAATTCGTCTCGACCGTGATGATGATATGGAAGCAACCGGCAAGCGGCATGATTTCTATGTCGATTATCAGGTAGGCTTTGATGATGATGGCCGAATCGAAGCGGTGGATGCCAGCTTTATGGCGCGTTGCGGCTTTTGTGCAGATTTGTCCGGTGCGGTGACGGATCGCGCATTATTTCATGCCGATAATGCTTACTTCTATCCCAATGTCCGGCTTGTTTCACGTCCGCAAAAAACCAACACGGTTTCCAACACCGCTTTTCGTGGTTTTGGTGGCCCGCAAGGGGTGGTGGGTGCCGAGCGAATTATAGAAGAGATCGGCTATCATTTGGGCAAAGACCCGTTGGAGATCAGAAAAGCCAATTTTTATGGCACGGATGAGCGCAATCTGACGCCTTATTATCAGACAGTGGAAGATAATATTATTCAGCGTGTAGTGGCAGAGCTGGAGGAAAGCTCCGATTATGCCGCGCGGCGTGAAAAAGTGCTGGAGTTTAACCGTAACAGCCGCATCATCAAACGCGGTATTGCGCTCACACCAGTGAAATTTGGTATTTCGTTCACCAAAACCGAGTTCAATCAGGCAGGGGCGCTGGTTCATATTTATACCGATGGTTCGGTGCAGGTGAACCATGGCGGCACCGAAATGGGGCAGGGGCTTTACACCAAAGTTGCGCAGATCGTGGCGGAAGAGTTCCAGATTGATTTGCACCATATCAGGGCAACGGCCACACGTACCGACAAAGTGCCGAACACGTCTGCAACAGCCGCCTCATCGGGCACTGATTTGAACGGTATGGCCGCAGCAGATGCTGCGCGCCAGATCAAAGCGCGACTGGTAAACTTTGCCTGTGAAGCCTATAAAATCCAACCGCAAGAAGTGGTCTTTGAGCCAAACAGCGTGCGGCTTGGCACACAGGTCATGACCTTCCCGCAGTTTATTCAGGCGGCCTATGCCGCGCGGGTGCAGCTTTCGGCAGCAGGTTTTTACAAAACACCGAAAATCCATTGGGATAGGGATGAAGGTAAAGGCCGACCGTTTTTATATTATGCCTATGGTGCATCGGTTTCTGAGGTCAGCATTGATACGCTGACCGGCGAATATCAGGTTGAGCGTGCCGATGTTTTGCATGATGTCGGTAAATCCATCAATCCGGCGCTTGATATCGGGCAGGTGGAAGGTGCCTTTGTGCAAGGCATGGGCTGGCTCACCACAGAAGAATTGTGGTGGGACAATAAAGGCCGTTTGCGCACTCATGCGCCATCAACCTATAAAATCCCGCTCGCTTCCGACCGGCCACGTATTTTCAATGTCAATCTGGCGTCATGGTCGGTCAATCGGGAGGAAACAATCCGCCGCTCGAAAGCTGTTGGCGAGCCGCCTTTCATGCTGCCGATTTCGGTTTTGGAGGCTTTGTCGATGGCGGTGGCCAGCACCGCTGATTACCGCGTTAACCCGCGCCTTGATGCACCAGCCACACCGGAGCGGATTTTGATGGCGCTGCAACGCTTGAAAAAGCTGCAGAGCGCATAAAGGAGCCATCAGATGTCGGCATTTAAAGACGATATCAGAGCTTTTTTGGGAGCCCGCTCACAGGTTATGCTGGTGGAAGTGAGCAATGTGGCAGGCTCTGCACCGCGTGATGCAGGCACATGGATGCTGGTGGCAATGGATGCAATTTTTGGCACTATTGGCGGTGGCCAGCTGGAATATATGGCGATTGATCAGGCACGCAAATTATTATACGGCGCTTTGAGTGCGCCACATATGCCGGATATGGATATACCTTTGGGGCCTGAAATCGGCCAATGCTGCGGCGGACGCGTCGGGCTGAAATTGCAAAGGGTGGATCCGCATTTGGCGGCTTCACTGATTGCCAATGTTGATGCCGAAATTGCCATGCGGCCACAGGTTTATGTATTTGGTGCAGGGCATGTGGGCGATGCGCTGAGCTCGGCACTTGCTCTTTTGCCATTGCGCGTTGTGCTAGTGGATACCCGCGAGCAGGAACTTATTAACAGTCAGGCCACCGGCATTGAAACCTGTCTGACTGCACTGCCCGAACAGGTGGTGCGCACGGCACCTGCGGGCAGTTCTTTTATCATCCTGACGCATGATCATGCACTGGATTTTCTGATTGTCTCAGAAGCCCTGGCACGAAAAGATGCAGCCTATGTCGGCATGATCGGCTCTAAGTCAAAACGTGCAACATTTCGCAGTTGGTATTTGAAAGAGGCTGAGGAGCAAAATCAGGCGCGCGATAATTTTTCCCGCCTTATTTGTCCGGTGGGCGGTGAAACGGTTAAAGACAAGCGCCCATCAGTGATTGCAGCTTTGGTGGCGGCAGAAGTGCTGACCGCCGCGCTCAATTATCAGTCTGAAACCGAAGAGATGCTCGTCAGCTTTTAAGAATTTCATTAATCCGGCGATGGCAGCGCTCAGCCATATAATCAATGATAAGGCGGATTTTCGGATCAAGAAAACGCTTATGCGGATAGATCGCAGCAAGCTGAATAGATGCCGGTGGTGTATCGGTTAAAACCGGCACTAGCTTACCTTCATTGATATATTGTTTGACCTCAAACAATGGTTTGTTGATGAGGCCGTGGCCACTTAATGCCCATTGGGTCAAAACATCACTGTCATCGGAATCATAAGGCCCGGCAATTTCAAATTTGCGTAAACCTTCCGGTGTTTGCAACGTCCAGTAATATTCTTTGGAGCCGGGAAAACGCAGCAATAAACAATCATGCTTGTCATTGATGAGATCATCAGGTGTTTGCGGTGTGCCGCGGCGTTCCAGATATTGGGGGGCTGCACAAATAATGCGCTCGCAATTCATGATGCCGCGCATCCGCAAATTGGAGTTTTCCAAAATGCCCAGCTTGAAAGCGACATCCACACCTTCGCTCATAATATCCACTTCATGATCGGAAAGGCGCAAGCGCACTTCAATATCAGGATATTTGGCATGAAAATCGGGGATGCTTGGGCCAATCAACGTACGGCCAAGGCTTAACGGGGCAGTGATCCTCAAGGCACCTTTAGGGTTTTGTAAAATGTCGGTAATCGCGGCTTCGGCTTCTTCCACCGCTTCAATAATTTTCACCGCGCCTTCATAGAAAACACGCCCGTGTTCGGTTGGTGTGAGTTTGCGCGTGGTGCGGTTAAAAAGCCGGACACCTAAATGTTTTTCCAGCTCTTTGATGCGGTTGCTGGCCACAGCCGGCGAGGCACGCTGATCACGCCCTGCGGCAGAAAGATTGCCCAGTTCCACTACACGAATGAAGACGCGCAGATTTTTTATGTACGACATATGATCTGAAACTGCTCCCGATTATTTATATTTTTTTGAAAGTGCTCGTTGAGTTGCACTCATTTCCCCCAACACTTCCTTGGCACATAATGCACTGTCTAACAATGGGAACAAAGACATAATGGGAGGGGCGCATGTATGATTTTGCGGTTGCCTGGGACTGGCTGAGTTTTGCTGCCCGCTGGCTGCATGTGATGACAGCGATTGCATGGATCGGCTCGTCATTTTATTTTGTGGCGCTTGATTTAGGCCTGCGTCAGCGCCCCGATCTGCCGCAAGGTGTGCATGGTGAAGAGTGGCAGGTGCATGGCGGCGGCTTTTATCATATTCAAAAATATCTGGTCGCACCGCCGCATTTGCCGGAGCATCTGATCTGGTTCAAATGGGAATCTTACGCCACATGGCTTTCCGGTTTTGTGCTCTTGTGCCTTGTTTATTATGCCGGTGCCGATCTTTATCTGATTGATCCGGCGGTGCTGGATGTTTCTGCACCGATTGCCATTTTCATCTCCATTGCCTCGCTGGTGCTGGGCTGGTTCATTTATGATCTGATTTGCAAATTCGGATTAGGCAAAAATGATACGGTGATTATGGTGCTGCTTTACGGCGTGCTGGTTGCCGTATCATGGGGCTATACGCAGCTTTTCACCGGACGCGCGGCCTTCCTGCATTTGGGTGCATTTACCGCCACCATCATGGCTGCCAATGTGTTTATGCTGATTATTCCTAATCAGAAAATCGTAGTCGCCGATCTGATTGCCGGAAAAACCCCTGATCCGAAATATGGCAAACTCGCCAAGCAGCGCTCGACCCATAATAATTATCTGACGCTGCCGGTCGTGTTTCTGATGCTTTCCAACCATTATCCGCTGGCCTTTGCCACCGAATATAACTGGATTATCGCCTCATTGGTGTTTCTGATGGGTGTGACCATCCGCCATTGGTTCAATACCCGCCATGCTGGCAAAGGTAAGCCGACATGGACCTGGATTGTAACCGTTCTTTTGTTCATTGCGATTATCTGGCTCTCAAGCATACAAAAACCGTTGCCGGATGAAGATCAGGCTTTGCCAATGACACCAGCGCAGCAAAGTTTTGTTTCGGCAGAAGCTTTCCCGAAAGTTCGTGATACGATTTTGGGGCGTTGCTCGATGTGCCATGCCAAAGAACCGGCATGGGATGGTATCATCACTGCGCCCAAAGGGGTGATCTTGGAAACAGACCGTGAAATTGCATCCCATGCACGCGAGATTTATTTGCAGGCGGGGCGTTCTCATGCCATGCCTCCTGCTAATATAACGGCTGTTTCGGATGAAGAACGTCGCATGCTGGCTGCTTGGTATGAGACGAGTGTTAAGGGAGGAAAAACGCAATGAGTGCTCAAACCACTCCCCATCTTATCAGGGGGCGTATCCTCACATTTTTAGAAAATCCGTTTCAGCAAAATGCTGCTTCGGCATATCGCTTTTATGAAGACGGCGCTTTGCTGATCGCTAACGGCAAGATCGCCGATATTGGCAGTTTTGATGATGTGAAAGCGCGTATTGGTGCGGATGTGGCGGTGACCGACCACCGCCCGCATCTGATTATGCCGGGTTTTATTGATACGCATTTACATTTTCCGCAAACGCAAGCGATTGCCTCTTATGGCGCGCAATTGCTGGAATGGCTCAACACCTATGTGTTTGTTGAAGAGCAAAAATTTGAAAATGCCGCCCATGCCGATTTTATTGCTGGCCGTTTTCTTGATGAACTGATCCGCAATGGCACGACGACTGCTGTGGCCTATTGTTCGGTGCATAAGCAAAGTGCGCAATCCATGTTTGCTGCCGCACGTCAGCGCAATATGCTGATGGTGGGCGGTAAGGTGATGATGGATCGCAATGCGCCGGAGGCTTTACGCGATACGCCGCAATCAGGCTATGATGATAGCAAGGCGCTGATAGAAGCATGGCATAAGCCTGATCAGCGCAATTATTATGCGATCAGCCCGCGCTTTGCCATTACTTCAACGCCGGAACAATTGGAGATGAGCAAGGCGCTGGTGCAGGAATTTCCTGATTGCTATGTGCAGACGCATTTGTCGGAAAACCACGATGAGATTGCCTTTGCCACCTCGCTTTATCCAAGTGCGCAGCATTATATCGATATTTATGCCCATTATGAATTGCTGACGCCGAAAACCATTCTCGGTCATTGTATTCATATGTGCGACCGTGAAGTGTCGCTGATGGCGGAGAGGGGGGCGGTTGCCGCTTTTTGCCCGACCTCAAACCTCTTTTTAGGCAGCGGACTTTTCGATCATGATCGCTTTGCAAAACTTGGTGCGCGTATTTCCGTGGCAACGGATGTCGGCGGCGGCAGCAGCTTTTCGATGCTGGAAACCATGAGCGAAGCTTATAAAATTATGGCACTGCAAGGCCAGAAACTATCTCCCTTGCAATCTTATTATATGCTGACGCTCGGCAATGCACGCGCACTGGGTTTACAAGATAAAATCGGCTCGCTGCATGTGGGGGCTGATGCTGATATTGTGGTGCTTGATGCACGCGCCAAGCCAGCGATGGATCTACGCATGGATGTGGCTGAGACGCTGGAAGATGAATTATTCATTTTGCAGACAATGGGGGATGACCGCTGTGTCAGGGAAGTTTATATTGCCGGAAAAGCGATGAAATCAGCTTTATAAATAAGCTGAACATCAAAATTTAAGGGGATATCAAACCGTGTCGCAGCATGCAGTTGAACCGCGCGCTCTCTTAACCTCCTTGTTTGAAGCGGCCGTTGAAGCGGCAGATCCGCTTGAGAGAATTAAAGCTTTTTTGCCTGAAAAACCTAAAGGCAAAGTGGTTGTTATTGGTGCAGGCAAAGGGTCCGCGCAAATGGCACGCGCTTTTGAGCAATGCTGGGATGGTGATTTCAGCGGCACTGTGGTGACGCGCTATGGTTTTGGTGTTGATTGCGAAAAGATTGAGATCATTGAGGCCTCGCATCCGGTGCCCGATGAAGCGGGAATTCAGGCCGCCAAGCGCCTGTTTGAGACGGTTGAAAGTTTAAGCGTCGATGATCTGGTGATCGCGTTAGTTTCGGGTGGTGGCTCGGCTTTGCTGCCAGCTCCTGCCGATGGCCTCACCTTAGCTGATGAAGTGGCGGTCAATGAGGCTTTGCTTGCCTCCGGCCTGCCGATCAGCGCGATGAATGTCATCCGCAAACATATTTCCAAAGTAAAAGGCGGACGGCTGGCGGCAGCTTGTTTTCCGGCAAAAGTGGTCAGCCTGATTGTCTCGGATATTCCGGGTGATAATCCGGCTTATGTTGCTTCCGGCCCCACTGTGCCGGATGGATCAACGCGCCATGATGCTCTGCAAATCATTGAGCAATACGGCTTAAAATTGCCGGATAATGTGATGCAGCATTTGCAAAGTGATGCAGCCAATGCACCGCTTGCCGATGATGATTGTTTTAAAAATCACGAAGTGCATGTGATTGCATCTGCTGCTATTTCGCTGGAAGCGGCAGTGACACGCGCCGCACAATATAATATTCCGGCGGTGATTTTGTCTGATGCAATAGAGGGCGAAGCGCGCGAAGTGGCGCATGTTCATAGCGCAATCGCCAAAGAAATTTCGATGCGTGATCGCCCGTTTCCAAAGCCGGTAATTTTACTGTCGGGCGGGGAAACAACTGTCACGGTGCGCCATAAAGGCAAAGGTGGCCGCAACACTGAATTCTTGTTATCGCTCGCACTCGATATTGCCGGTAATAACCGGATTTATGCCCTTGCTGCCGACACGGATGGCATTGACGGCTCAGAGGATAATGCCGGTGGCTTTGCCGATGGAACGAGCATGGAGCGTTTGCGGGAAAAAGGACAGAACGGCGCTGATTTTTTACAAAAAAATGATGCGTGGCGTGCGTTTTCAGCGCTCAATGATCTTTATGTAACCGGCCCCACCGGCACCAATGTTAATGATTTTCGCGCTATTTTAATTATGGATTGAGCCTAATAAAAGGGCCGGTATCTGATCTGATGCCGGCCTTTTTTATTGTATTTAGTAACGGGCGTCTTTCGGCTTTTTAACCGTTGGCCAGTCATTGACCTTACCGGCAAAATCCGGACGCGGCATATGGGTGAAATATTCCGACACGTCGATCGCTTCCTGATCGGTCAGCACATCACCTTGCCCCATCGGCAGATTGTAATTTTGTGCCGGTGGCATCGCATATTTGACGAATTGCGCAGCCTTATAAGTACGCGCCATACCTGCACCGATATTGAAGCTTTCATCGCCCCAAAGCGGCGGGAAGATATAGTCGCCGGCCTGATCTTTCATGCCTTCACCATTGCCGCCGTGGCAGGCAGCACATTGTGCGGCATAAATTTTCGCACCATTGACCGGATCAGGCACGAGGCTTTCATCAATTGCGCCAGCGCCTTTAACATTAACGCTGGTGCCTTTTGCAACACCTTTGCCAAGCCAATCCATGTAAGCAATCATGGCTTTCATATCAGCGCCTTCACGCGGCAATGGCTTACCGTTCATTGAACGTTGGAAGCAACCGTTGATGCGCATTTCCAAATCCACTTCCTTGCCCGCACGCGGCATAACGGCAGGGTAGAAATTGGAGGTGTTGATATAAGGCGCAGCCTTGTCGACCTTACCTTGTGCCAGATGGCAGGAGTTACAATTGAGGCCATTGCCGACATTATCAGGCAGCAAACGGGCAGTTTCATTAAGCAGGCGTTTGCCTTGCAAAATATCTGCCGCATTCGGCTCCTTCAAAATATCGTGGTCGACAGGGATCTGATATGTGCCGACCTGTTCTTTTTCTTTGTTCAGAACAGCGATGGCATCAAGTGGCTGCGCATCCATGCTGGAGCGCAGACTGATGAAACCCCATGCCGAGCCGGTAATGGCAACAGCAAATGCAGCACCGAGGAAAATAACCGATTTGGTTCTCATTGCTTATTCTCCGGAACATAATGCACAGGCTTGTGCGCGATTTCGCGTCTCATGCGGGCAATATCGGCTTCGGTGATTTCTGCACCGTGATTGCCCCAGCCATTGCGGATAAAATTGAGAATTTCCGCAACCTGCCAGTTTGGCAGATGAGCAAAACCAGGCATGGTAAAGGCCATCAAATCGTGGTCAGTATCAGGTGTCCGGCCCCCTGCCAGTGTCACCTGAATAAGCGAGCTTGGATCATCGGCAAAGACAATCGAGTTGCCAGCCAGTGCCGGATAGACCCGCGGCGCACCCTTACCGTCCATACGGTGGCAAACAGTGCAATGCTCGACATAAGACAGAGCACCTTTTTCAGAGAAGTCACCGGCTTTCAGAGCTGCCGTTGTGATATCTTCTTTCGGCTGCCATTTCTGTTCGCGGCCTTTGCTTGGCGGTAGCGACTTCAGATAACGGGCAATGGCACGCAGATCGCTTTCTTCCAGATATTGGGTGGAATGCTGCACCACATCGGCCATCGAACCGAAAGCGGCAGTGCGGTCATTGCGTCCGCTTTGCAGGAACATGACGATCTCGTCTTCTGTCCATGTGGAAAGACCCGTGTCCTGATCGCGCAGGTTTTTAGCATACCAGCCTTCCAGCACCGAGCCGGAAAGGAACTTGCCGTCCTTGTCGTTTTTGACTGCTTTTTCTTCGTAAGCAAGACCGCGAGGCGTGTGGCAGGCACTGCAATGGCCAAGGCCTTCCACCAGATAAGCACCGCGCTCCAGCACCGGATCTGTATTGGCGGCGATCTCAAAATCGCGTGCATTGGCGAAAAGCAACTGCCACCAAGCCAGCGGCCAGCGCATATTGGCAGGCCATGGCAAAGTGCTTGGCTGATTGTCTTGGGAGACGGCTTCTACCTTCGACATAAAATAAGCATAAAGCGCTTTAATGTCGTCGTCTTTTACCACGGTGTAAGACACAAACGGCATGGCCGGATAAAGATGGACATTATCCTTACGCACACCTTGGCGCACGGCACGTTCAAAATCGGCGTATGAATATGCGCCGATGCCGGTTGCTTTATCCGGTGTAATATTGGTGGAATAGATGGTGCCAAGCGGCGTTTGCATACCAAGGCCACCGGCAAATTCTTTGCCGCCCGGTGCCGTGTGACATGCGCCGCAATCGCCAGCGCGGGCGATATATTCGCCCTTGGTGATCAAAGCAGTATCGGTAATATCAACTTTTGCTTCCTGCTTGGGAGTAAGCCAGTAAGGCGTTGATAAGGCAAAGAGCCATGCGGCAGCGAGTGCAATCACACCGGCGATGGCTAGTTTTACTAGGGTTTTCATGCGCCCTCCGAAAAGGCATACTTGAGAGGTTACTCATGCTTTTCAGATTCGGCTGAGAGCCACATTGATTGTGGTCAATTGAAAAATAATTATCGTGTTATTTGTTGTTTTAGGAAAAATTGATGATTTTTAGCGCAATGTTAGGCGAATAATTCTTTTTCAAAAAATGTAAAAATAAAAAAGCGGCTCTATATTTGTAGAGCCGCCCGTGATTTTAAATGGCTGAACCAGTCGTTTTTAAGCAATCAGCTCGACACCGGCTTGACGCATTTTATCAAGCATCAGCGCGAGGGAGCCATTCACATCAATGCCACGGCACAGATCAAGCCGCACGCGGGTGTTGAAGCCGAGCGCAACTGCATCAAGCGCTGAAAAAGCGACGCAAAAATCAGTTGCAAGACCGGCCAGCGTGATGGCGCCGATATTGCGCTCGCGCAAATATCCGGCCAGACCGGTTGGGGTTTGATGATCATTTTCGAAGAAGGTGGAATAGCTGTCGATGCCGTGGCGAAAGCCTTTGCGGATGACAAGTTGTGCGCGGGTGAGGTTTAGCTGCGGATGAAAATCCGCGCCTGTTGTGCCTTGCACACAATGATCCGGCCAGAGTGTCTGTTCGCCATAAGGCATGGTGATGCTCTGATATGGCTCTTTGCCTTGATGGGAGGAGGCGAAACTGGAATGGCCTTTCGGGTGCCAGTCCTGTGTTAAAATCACATGTTCGCTTTCATTGATGGTCGCGTTGAGAAGCGGCAGGATTTCATCGCCGCCTTTAACACCGAGCGCACCGCCCGGGCAGAAATCATTTTGCATATCAACGACAATCAATGCATGTGCGATCATAGTCTATCCTCTTCTGCTTTATAAGTTCTGCCAATTCTGTGCCCCTGAAATATATGTCTTGGCAGAAAATGCTTTTGAGCATCTTATACATATATAATGTGGTGATAACTGTGGCGCAAAGGGCAGGTCATGAAAAGAAGCGAGATTAACCGGATCATCCGTGAGAGCGACCAGTTTATTCGTTCCTTTGGTTTTATTCTGCCGCCTTTTGCCTATCTTGCCCCTGAGACTTTGAAAAACCAAGTGCAGGAACATGCCCGCATTATTCGTGATCACCGGTTGGGCTGGGATATTACCGATTACGGGCAGGGCAGGTTTGACGAGCTGGGCTTGTTTTTATTTACGCTGCGCAATGGCAGGGCAGAAGATTTAACGCGCGGCAGCGGCCAGCTTTATGCCGAGAAGATTATGATCTCACGGCAAAACCAATTATCGCCGATGCATCGTCATAATCTGAAAGCCGAAGACATTATCAATCGTGGTGGTGCCACTTTGGTGATTGAGCTGTTTCAGGCAAATAGCGAAGGCGCACTTGATCCAAGCGCTGATGTGCATGTGGTCAGTGACGGGCGTCTGGTGAGCCTGCCTGCTGGCGGGCATTTAAAATTGCAGCCCGGCGAGAGCGTCACATTGATGCCGCAGCATTGGCATGCCTTCTGGGGCGAGGGTGGCGATGTGCTGGTGGGCGAAGTTTCAACGGTCAATGACGATCTGACTGATAATGTCTTTCGTGATCCGATCGGCCGGTTTTCAGACATCGAAGAAGATGAAGCGCCATTGCATTTGCTGGTGGCAGATTATGATCGCTGGCTTGCCTGATGTGTTTGCACCACCGCATCAGCCCATTGGATAAAATCATGGCTTGCTGTGTCGTGTTCCTGATCAAGCAAAGTTTCATGCCGGCTATGGGCATAGATTTTATGGCTTATATCCGAAAAGTTTAAGCGTTGCAGGCGTGTGGCAAAAGCGGTGACGGCCTGACCAAAACTAGTTGCCGGATCCAGCGCACCGCCATTGAAACTAATCGGCAGGTTTTTAGGCAAACGTGTCCAGTTTTGAGGGTTATCGCCTTGCTCCATCCATTGGAAAATATCGAGCCACATGGCAACGCTTGGGTCAAAGCCGCAAAGCGGGTCGTTAATATAGGCATCGGCACTCTCCTCGTCGCTGGACAGCCAGTCAAACATAGTGCGCGATGGTTGATTCATTTTTGCCCAAGCACGAAATGTGACTTTTGGCAGAAATTGGCTCGGCACATCCGAACCCTTTAACATACGCTCCACTTTCAGCATGAAACGCGCAAATATGCGTTCGGACTTACTGCCGAAATTGGAATTCCAGATGCTGAGAGCGTCAATTTTGCTGGGCTCTTGCAGTGCATAATTAAAAGCAATCAGCCCGCCCATTGAATGGCCGAACAGAATGATCGGAAGTTGAGGGTGCCGCTCTTTGATCAGCTGATTAATGCTATCCACATCACTTAAAACTTTTGCTGCACCATCGCGCATGGCAAACATGGTTTTAGGGCGGTCGGCGGCAATATTCTGCCCGTGGCCGCGGTGGTCTTGGGCATAGACATGATATCCGGCACCGCTCAAAATTTGTGCAAATTGCGCATAGCGTTTTGAGTGTTCTGCCAGCCCGTGATTGATATGCACCACACCGCGTATGGTGCCGTCTGCTGCTTGTTGTGCTGCTTGATGGCGCACAACAAGCTTGCCACCTTTGGGGCATGAAAAAACGTGAATATCTTCAAACGACATCAAACAAGTTTCCGTGAAAAAAGCCTTGCAAAACTTTAAAAGCTGCGTCACTCTAACATTTATATGGACTGTGCAAGTTCCGGATGCCTTGAATTGAGAGTGCAAACCGGATGCGTTGATAAATGCAGCCATAGCAGCTTTTGCATAAAGATATACGAGTTTTATAAACTTGCAGAGGGGAAACCGGATGACGGAAATATCCGCATCCGGTTTTATATTTTTTAAATTCTGGTTTTGCGTGTCTGTCCATTGCTCCACGCGACCAGATAGCTTACATAAGCACCCAAGATTTCCTGAAATTATTCGTCAATAATGCAGGAAACAGATCATTGTTTCATAGCACTTTTTAATCTTACTTTGTGGGATGCGGTGCTCTTAACCGGAGATGACGCGCTTTATGGCACGCCAATTCATTTATCATATGTCAGGCCTCAACAAGGCCTATGGCAATAAGAAGATTATTGAAAATCTTCATTTGTCTTTTTATCCCGATGCGAAAATCGGTATTCTGGGGCCAAACGGCGCTGGTAAATCGACAGTTCTTAAAATCATGGCTGGCCTTGATAAGGACTATACCGGTGAGGCATGGCTGGCGGAAGGTGCCACTTGTGGTTACCTCGCACAGGAACCTGAGCTGAACCCGGATAAAACCGTGTTTGAAAATGTGATGGAAGGCGTTGCTGACAAGCAGGCCATTCTTGATCGTTATAACGAACTGATGATGAACTATTCTGATGAAACCGCCGATGAAGGCGCGAAGCTTCAGGACATCATCGACAGCCAGAACCTGTGGGATCTGGAAAGTCAGGTTGAAATGGCGATGGAAGCCCTGCGCTGCCCGCCAGCTGATGCCGATGTGACCAAGCTTTCAGGTGGTGAGCGTCGCCGTGTTGCGCTTTGCAAGCTCTTGCTTTCCAAGCCTGACCTGCTGCTGCTTGACGAACCAACCAACCACTTGGACGCTGAAACGACCTCTTGGCTGGAAAAGCATCTGCGCGAATATCAGGGCGCTGTCCTGTTGATTACGCACGATCGCTACTTCCTTGACAATGTGACCGGCTGGATTCTTGAGCTCGACCGTGGTCGCGGCATTCCTTATGAAGGCAACTATACTGCCTATCTGGAAGCCAAAGCCAAGCGTATGCTGCAGGAAGGCCGTGAAGACGACGCCCGCCAGAAAGCACTTGCCCGTGAACGCGAGTGGATTTCCGCGAGCCCTAAAGCCCGTCAGTCCAAGTCGAAAGCCCGTATTAAGGCTTATGATCTTTTGGTTGAAGCGGCTGAAAACCAGCGTCCGGGTGATGCACAGATCCTTATTCCGGCCGGTGAGCGTCTGGGACAGGTGGTTATTGAAGCAGAAAATCTCACCAAATCCTTTGGTGACCGCGTTCTGATCGAAAACCTGACCTTCAAACTGCCTCCGGGTGGTATTGTTGGTGTGATCGGTCCGAACGGTGCCGGTAAATCGACATTGTTCAAAATGATCACTGGTCAGGAAAAGCCTGATTCCGGTTCCATCCGTATCGGTGATACCGTGCAGCTTGGTTATGTGGATCAGAGCCGCGACCATCTGAATGCAGACAAAAACGTCTGGGAAGAAATTTCCGGCGGCAGCGACATTATCAAGCTCGGCAAGCATGAAATGAACTCGCGCGCTTATTGCGGTGCGTTCAACTTCAAGGGCAGCGATCAGCAGGCTAAAGTTGGCAACCTTTCCGGTGGTCAGCGTAACCGCGTGCATCTGGCTAAGATGTTGCAGGCAGGCGGCAACGTGCTGCTGCTCGACGAACCGACCAACGATCTGGATACAGAAACCTTGGCGGCTTTGGAAGATGCGCTGGAAAAATACGCCGGTTGTGCTGTTATCATCTCCCACGATCGTATGTTCCTCGACCGTTTGGCAACACACATTCTGGCCTTTGAAGGCGACAGCCATGTAGAATGGTTTGAAGGTAACTTTGAAGACTATGAAGCGGATAAAGTCCGTCGTCTGGGGCCTGATAGCGTCAACCCTAAGCGGGTGACCTACAAGCCGCTGACACGTTAATATTTAAAAAGGCCGGTGTTAATCACCGGCCTTTTTGTTTGGGTAATAATATAATGATGCAAAAGGTGAATGTGATGAAAGATTGGTCAGCCGGACAATATCTGAAATTTGAAAATGAGCGCAATCGGCCAGCACTTGACCTGATCAATCAAATTAAGACGAATGATCTGAGCCATATTGTCGATATTGGTTGCGGGCCTGGCAACTCAACGGAAGCGTTGTTCAACCGCTGGCCAAAGGCTGCGATTACGGGTTTTGATACATCGCCGGATATGATTGAAAAGGCACGCCAGCGACTGCCGGATTTACAGTTTGAATTGGGCGATGTTGCCACCTATCAGCCACCGAAGGAAACGGATTTATTGTTTTCCAATGCGGTGTTTCAATGGTTGCCGGATCATATCGCACATATGCAGCGGCTGTTTCGCTCATTAAAAAGCGGTGCAGTGCTGGCAATACAAATGCCGGATAATTTGCGTGAGGCAACCCATCAGTCGATGATTAAGGTTGCGCAAGACCCGTGCTGGCAAGGCCGCATCGGCAATAAGGCACGTAAAGTGCTGCCGCCGGTCGTGGAATATTATGAAGCGCTTTGCGGCGATGCGGTGCATGTGGATATTTGGCACACCATCTATAATCATCCGCTTGATGGTATTAAGGCTGTGGTGGAATGGGTGAAGGGTACGGGCTTACGTCCGTTTATTGATCCGCTCAGTGATGAAGAGTGTAAAGATTATCTGGTGCAATATGCGGAAGAACTTACCCGTCATTATAGCGTGGCATCTGATGGCAAGGTGCTGCTGGCATTTCCGCGTATTTTTATTCTGGCGCAGAAAAAATAAGTAAGATTTGAGGGCTGATGCGGTTATTGATCGTATCAGCCGATAGCTCATGAGTTCTTGCTACAAGGCAATATTTATCATGCAGAAAAATCTGCATTTAAAATCAAATTTTTAAGGGAAAAGGACGTTTAAGAACTGGAGCGGGCGAAGGGATTCGAACCCTCGACCCCAACCTTGGCAAGGTTGTGCTCTACCCCTGAGCTACACCCGCTCGCGCCAGTTCTTAACATCGAACAACCGCTATATGCCGCAAAGCTTTGCCAATTGCAAGAGGGAAAAACAGAAAAAATGCGATTTTTTTCATTTTTTTGACATTGAATTGTTTAGGGAAAACAAAGCCTTAAAAGAAAACGCCAAAAACGCCGTAAGGCGCGTGATCCCCAACTCCTGTTTATCAGGAGAGGCATAATTTTTAGTTTTAAGGGAAGATAGGCCTTTAAGAACTGGAGCGGGCGAAGGGATTCGAACCCTCGACCCCAACCTTGGCAAGGTTGTGCTCTACCCCTGAGCTACACCCGCTCGCGCCAGTTCTTAAACATCAGGCATGGGCGGTATATGACGTAACCTTTGACCGAATGCAACAGCAAAAATGAGTGGCTTTGCATTTTATTGCAGTTTTTTGCATTGCACCGCTCTTTTTCGGGCTTTGGCATGGGTGTCCTGTTGATAAGTGCAGGTTGAAACAGTGTTTTTTGGCATTCAACGCTTTGTGGCGGGTGAAAATGGCAGGCAGAAATATGATTCTATCTGCCTCCCTTGGCTTGTTCATGGAAGTGACTGCTATAAGATTGATTTGAAAATGGAATCGTTGAAGCGAATATGAGTTGAAGACAATGCAAAAGCCGTTGGATCCTGCCGGACTGTTTGAATATCTGGATGAATTGGGTGTCAAACACACAACCATTACCCATCCGCCTTTGTTTACGGTGGCAGAATCGCAAGCCTATCGGTTGGAATCAAACGGCGCCCATACCAAAAACCTCTTTGTTAAAGACAAGAAGGGCAAAATTTTTCTGCTGACTGTTGGTGATAATGCGGTCGTAGATTTAAAGCAGGTGCATCATCTGATTGGCGCGAGTGGCCGGGTATCTTTTTGCAAGGCAGAACTCTTGATGGAACTTTTAGGTGTTATTCCGGGTTCTGTTACTGTGCTTGGTGCGGTCAATGACCGTGATATCCAGGTGCAGGTGGTGCTGGATGAGGCACTGATGCAAAATGATATTATCAATGCGCATCCGCTGACCAATGAGGCTACCACATCCATCAGCCGCGAGGATTTAATGGTGTTTTTGCGTGCAACCGGCCACGAGCCACTGATTGTGAAATTGTCGGCTGATGAAACCGATATGAGCTCAACCGCTGCACAAGAAGCATAAGAGGGCGCAATGTTACTGATTGTTGGTACTGTTCGTTTGCCTGCGGAAAATTTAACAGCCGCACGGGACGTCATGGCTCTTATGATTGAGGCCAGTCGCGCGGAAGACGGATGTCTTGGCTATTCTTATGCCGAAGATGTGCTGGAGCCGGGTCTTATTCATGTGAAAGAATTCTGGCGCGATCAGGCAGCATTAGACCGGCATTTTGCGTCTGAACATATTGCCGCATGGCGGGAAGCGTGGCCGCGACTTGGTATTCACGACCGTGATCTGACCGTTTACGATATAGGTGAGGGGCGCGTGACCTGAGCCTTGTGATTTGTGCGGGGTAAAAATTTGAACATGGGTGGGGAGGCGCATTCTCTTGAAAATGCGTATAAGAACCCCATCTGAGACTGATATATAAAGACTATAAAAACCGGCTTTTTGAAATAATTACCGGTGAAAATGCCAAAAGGGATGCGGGATGAGCAATCAGGACAATCCATACGCCGTCAGCGGCAATCAAATGAACGCAAGTGTGAGTTTTGGTGCTGATAATGCTCCGGCTGCCGGTGGGCTGATTAAAGACACAACGACTGCGACTTTTCAGGCTGATGTGATCGCCGAATCGCGCAAGCAGCCGGTGCTGGTGGATTTCTGGGCGCCATGGTGCGGGCCTTGTAAACAATTGACGCCAGTGATCGAGGGTGCCGTTAAAAAAGCGGCTGGTGCGGTCAAGCTGGTTAAAATGAATATTGACGATCATCCAAGCATTGCCGGTCAGTTAGGCATTCAGTCTATTCCGGCAGTGATTGCTTTTGTCGATGGTCAGCCGGTTGATGGTTTTATGGGCGCACAGCCCGAATCAAAGATTGATGAGTTTATCGCGAAAATCAGTGGGCCAAGCCCGCAGGAAACCGCTTTGGCTGAGGCTTTGGCAATGGCTGAAACTTTGCGTGGTGAAGGTGACTTTGCCCAGAGTGCGCAAGTTTATTCAGCGATTTTACAACAAATGCCGGATAATCTTGCAGCACTTGCCGGTCTTGCGACTTGCATGGTGGAAGCGGGCGAGCTTGATAAAGCACGCGAGATTTTAGCCGCTATTCCGGAAGATCAGCAAAATGATCCGGCGGTTGAGCCAGTGGTTGAGAAGGTGCAAAAGCGCATTGAGCTGGCCGAGCAAGTGGCAACACTGGGCGATCCGGCGCAGTTAAAAGGGCGTTTAGCTGCTGATCCGAATGATCATCAGGCGCGTTTTGATCTGGCAAAAATTTATGATGCGCAAGGTTTGCGTGATGCGGCAGCCGATGAATTGCTGGCAATCATGAAGGCCGACCGTGAATGGGAAGATGACGGTGCACGCAAACAATTGGTGCAGTTCTTTGAACTTTGGGGCGTGATGGATAAAGCCACTTTGGCCGCACGCCGTAAATTGTCATCTTTATTGTTTAAGTAAGCAGGAGTTTTGTACGATGCAGGCGGGAAATATCCATTACCGCAGTGGTGATGACTTACCGGAATCTGTGCCGGTATTTCCGCTTCAGGGTGCATTATTATTGCCGGGTGGACAGGTGCCGCTCAATATATTTGAGCCGCGTTATCTGACGATGGTGGATGAGGCGATGGCGTCAAAACGCATCATTGGCCTCATTCAGCCAGATTTGGCGGAAAAGCCTGCTGAACCGGGGCAGGAGCTCGACGAAAACTATCGGCCGAATTTAAGTGCGGTCGGTTGTTTGGGGCGTATTACCAGCTATTCTGAAACGGGTGATGGCCGTGTGCTGATTACATTGCACGGCATTTGCCGCTTTCGGATGGTGGAAGAGCTGAATGTCAAAAAGCCTTATCGCACCTGCAAAATTGTGCCTTTCCTCAATGATCTGAGTGATCCGGCTGATGTTGATGATGTGGATCGCGAAGCATTGCTGGCGGCATTTCGGGCCTATCTTGAAGCGAACAATCTGGAAGCAGATTGGGAGGGTATTGCACGGGCTGATAATGCTATGCTGGTCAATGCCTTGTCGATCATGTCACCCTTTGGGGCGGCAGAAAAACAAGCTTTGCTGGAAGCGCCTGACTTAAAAACGCGTGCTGCAACATTGATTGCAATTACCGAAATGGTCTTGGCGCGTGAGCAGGATGATTTTGATAAACGCCTGCAATAGACAAGATTAAATTAGCTATTCCTAAATAATAGGGTGCATTGATGGACAAGACGCAAAGTCAGGGAGAAGTAGACATCAGCTTGCTGGAGCTGCTGGTGTGTCCTTTAACCAAAACTGCTTTGCGTTTTGACCGTGAAAACAATGAGTTGATCTCACAAAAAGCCAAATTAGCTTATCCGGTGCGCGATGGTGTGCCGATTATGCTGCCTTCTGAGGCGCGCATTATTGAATGAGTGGCAAATAGTGCTGCTTTCAGGCTACAGATTGTGTTGCCTGTTTGCTCAACGCTCTTTATAACGCTTGAGAGTTAATATCTGCTGCAAATGAAGGCTTGGCATTATGGCATCTAGAAAACTTCTTCTCCTGCCCGGCGACGGCATTGGCCCTGAGGCAATGGCGGAAGTCCGTAAGATTATTGATTATCTGAATTCTGATTTGAATCTTGGCTTTGAAACCGAAGAAGGTCTCGTAGGCGGCAGCGCTTATGATGCCCACGGTCAGGCTCTTTCTGATGCAGATATGGAAAAAGCGCTGGCAGCTGATGCTGTGCTTTTTGGCGCCGTTGGCGGCCCGAAATGGGATGCAGTTCCTTATGAAGTGCGCCCTGAGGCCGGTCTTCTGCGCCTGCGTAAGGAAATGGAACTCTACGCAAACCTGCGTCCTGCCATTTGCTATCCGGCACTGGCTCATTCCTCATCCCTGAAGCCTGAAGTGATCGAAGGTCTCGACATTCTGATCATGCGTGAGCTGACCGGTGGTGTTTATTTCGGTGAACCGAAAGAAATCATCGATCTCGGCAATGGTCAGAAGCGCGGTATCGATACGCAGGTTTATGATACCTACGAAATCGAACGTATTGCTGATATTGCTTTCGAACTGGCGCGCACCCGTCGCGGTAAAGTCACTTCGATGGAAAAACGCAACGTGATGAAGTCCGGCGTTCTTTGGAATCAGGTTGTGACTGCACGTCACAAAGAAAAGCACGCAGACATTCAGCTTGAACATATGCTGGCTGATGCCGGTGGTATGCAGCTCGTTCGCTGGCCGAAGCAGTTTGACGTTATCCTCACCGACAACCTGTTTGGTGATATGCTGTCAGACGTAGCCGCCATGCTGACCGGTTCGCTCGGCATGTTGCCGTCTGCGTCGCTTGGTGCAACCGATCCGAAGACCGGCAGCCGCAAGGCGCTTTATGAGCCGGTACATGGTTCGGCACCGGATATCGCAGGCCAGGGTATTGCTAATCCGATTGCGATGATCGCGTCGCTGGCTATGTGCCTGCGTTACTCTTTCGGCCTGATTACTGAAGCTGACCGTCTGGAAGCTGCTATTTCCGGCGTTCTGGATGATGGCATCCGCACCGGCGACATCTGGTCAGAAGGCAACAAAAAAGTTGGCACTGCTGAAATGGGCGATGCAATTTTGGCTAAGTTCAAAGCGCTGTCAGCTTAATTTGAACGTGCATCCTGAAAAGTGTGAAGCGGTTTTCAGATAAGATGCACGTAATAATGAGCTTTTTTGCTTATCGAAAACGCCGCCGCTTTACTGGGCGGCGTTTTTTTATGGCGTTGTTTCAGAAATTTTTGATCTGCTGAAAGCCTGCCAATTGACTCTTGCGTGAAACAGCTTAAAAGCGCATGTGGACAAGGAGAACTCGCGTGATACGGGTTGATGCAACATTATCAGTTTCGATGAAAACTGCCGGTGATTTCACCGGAGATGTTCGCATGTCTTCTACCTCTATAAAACCGATTGCTACCACGTTGAAAACGACCATTAAAACGGTCTGATTTCCCTTGGCCTGCTCGCCCTCTCCCGGGTCTGGTCCGGGGGCAGAGGTTTCCGCGTGATGTGTGGAAAATCTGGTTCTGGAAGCGGAGAGGGACAGGAGATAATAATGGGATTTAAAGTTGCAGTTGTTGGCGCTACAGGCAATGTCGGGCGCGAAATGCTCAATATTCTTGAAGAACGCGGCTTTCCGGCAGATGAAGTGGTTGCACTTGCATCGCGTCGCAGTGTGGGTACAGAAGTTGCTTATGGCGACCGCACCCTCAAGGCTAAAGCGCTGGATGATTATGATTTCTCCGACACCGATATCTGCCTGATGTCAGCTGGCGGCAATGTTTCCAAGGAATGGTCACCAAAGATCGGCGCACAGGGTTGCGTTGTCATCGATAATTCCTCGGCATTCCGCTATGACAGCAATGTGCCGCTTATCGTGCCGGAAGTGAACCCTGATGCGGTTGACGACTTCAGAAAGCGCAATATCATTGCCAATCCGAACTGCTCAACTGCACAGCTCGTACTGGTTTTGAAGCCGCTTCATGATGCAGCTAAAATCAAGCGCGTTGTTGTTGCCACTTATCAGTCCGTATCGGGTGCTGGTAAAGAAGGCATGGATGAGCTTTTCACCCAGTCCCGCGCTGTTTTTGTGGCCGATCCTGTCACCAACAAAACCTTCACCAAGCGTATTGCCTTCAACGTCATTCCGCATATCGACGAATTTATGGAAGACGGCTACACGAAGGAAGAGTGGAAGGTCACAGCTGAAACCAAGAAGATGATTGATCCGAAGATCAAGCTCACCGCAACTGCTGTGCGCGTTCCGGTTTTCATTGGTCACTCGGAAGCTGTGAATATCGAATTCGAAAACGAAATTTCGGCTCAGGAAGCCACCGAAATCTTGCGCAATGCGCCAGGCGTTCAGGTGATCGACAAGCGTGAAGCCGGCGGTTACATCACCCCTTATGAAGCAGCCGGTGAAGATGCAACTTTCGTCAGCCGTATCCGTGAAGATATCACGGTTGAAAACGGCTTGTCCTTGTGGGTTGTTTCCGACAACCTGCGTAAAGGTGCAGCGCTCAACACTGTGCAGATCGCAGAACTTCTTATTGCACGTGACCTGATCACACCAAAAGCGCATCAGGCTTAATTGCCCGCTTTAAACAGGATCAAAACAAATGCCGCCTGATGAAAGTCAGGCGGCATTTTTATGTTTAAATGACGGAGGTTAGTGGCTCAGTTGAGCGCCTCAGATTTCTGCATCCATGGCCAGCATTTCATCATCATTAAGGCCAAAGTGATGGCCGATCTCATGAATGAGCACATGGGTGATAATTTCATGCAATGTTTCTTCGTGCTCACACCAATAATCAAGAATGGCACGGCGAAACAGGGTCATGCGATTGGGGCGCTGATTGTCTGTTTGCAAGCTAAAGCGTTCGCCCAAACCTGCACCTTCAAAAAGGCCGAGCAGGTCAAAAGGCGTATCGAGACCTAAATCTTCAATGATGGAATCGTCGGGAAAATCAGCGACATGAAGGGACATGTCGGGGCACAGCTCGCGAAATTCTTGCGGCAGATGTGCATAGGCCTGAAGTGTCAGTGATTCGATTTCAGTCAGATTGGGCGCCAGTCGCGACGCCCATATTCCGGTTTGGTCAGATCGGGGCATAGCGTCAGCCAGCCCCGCAGCATTTTTTTAGGCCCACGGACGCAGCTCTGCATTCTTGGCTTCAAACGTATCAATGCTTGTTGCTTTTTCCATGGTCAGGCCGATATCGTCCAGACCATTGAGCAGGCAATGACGTTTGAAATCATCCAGTTCGAAGTGAATTGTGCCGCCATCAGGACCCGAAATGGTCTTTTCTTCCAGATCGATAGTCAGCGTCGCATTGGAGCCGCGCTCTGCATCATCCATCAGCAATTCAAGCTGTTCCGGTGTCACTTTGATTGGCAAAATACCGTTCTTGAAGCAGTTATTGTAGAAAATATCTGCAAAAGAGGTGGAAATGACGCATTTGATGCCGAAATCAAGCAGAGCCCAAGGCGCATGTTCACGCGAGGAGCCGCAGCCGAAATTATCGCCCGCAACCAAAATCTGGGCATTGCGGTAACCGGCTTTATTGAGAACGAAATCAGGATTTTCACTGCCGTCTTCATTGAAGCGCATTTCAGCAAAAAGACCTTTGCTCAGACCTGTGCGCTTGATTGTCTTCAGGTAATCCTTCGGAATAATCATGTCCGTGTCGATGTTGATGATCGGCAGTGGAGCTGCGACGCCGGTGAGCTTGGTAAATTTATCCATGGCCATAACCTGTCGGTTGTAATTTCATTGTTGAAAGAGGGTTTACACCAGCTATTCACAGAGTCAACTTATGCAAGCTTAAGATGTGCAATCTGACGCAGTTGAAGATGACGTCTGAGATGATTGAAAGAGGGGGCATAAAGACATCTATGAAGAATATTACGCGGCCGCGCCGTTCGGTTTTATTTGTTCCGGCTGCCAATGCGCGCGCACTGGAAAAGTCGCTTGCGCTTGGTGCCGATGCAATCATCTATGATCTGGAAGATTCTGTTGCTGATGATGTGAAAGTTGCATCGCGTGAGGCACTGGCTGCGCATTTGAGCGCTCATCCGGATGTGCCGTTTGAGCGTATTGTGCGCATCAATGCACTGGATGGTGCCTTTGGCGATGATGATGTGAAAATGGCGGCAGAGGCAGGCATTGATGCCGTGCTGGTGCCAAAGGTTGAGCGCCCGCAAGATGTAATTGATGTGGCGCGTAAACTCGACAAGGCTGACGCGCCGGAAAACTGCCGCATCTGGGCGATGATTGAAACCCCGCGCGGTATTCTCAATGCGGATGAAATTGCACAATTGGGCAGCCGTTCATCGGCACGTTTGAGTGCTTTTGTGGTGGGTCCCAATGATATTGCCCGTGAAAGCGGTATCCGCACATTGCCGGGCCGCCCTTATCTGGTGCCTTGGCTCATGCAAATTATTCTGGCCGCCAAAGCCGGTGGTTTGGAAGTGCTGGACGGCGTCTATAATGATTTTAAGGATGTTCAAGGCTTTGAAGCCGAATGTGTGCAGGGCGCTTCCATGGGCTTTGACGGCAAGACGCTGATCCATCCGTTACAAATTGCAGGTGCTAACATTGGTTTTTCTCCAAGTGAAGATGAAATTGCCCATGCAAAAGCAGTGGTAGAACTCTTCACGCGACCAGAAAATATGAGTAAAGGCGTAGTGTCTTTAAATGGTCAGATGATCGAGCGTTTGCATTTGCATATGGCGGAACGTGTTTTGGCAAAGATTTGATATCTTTATTCAAAACAGGTCTAACCGCTTAAGCTCGGCATAAGATTTGCGCTTTATGGCGGTTTGTGAAGGAGAAATATTATGAAGCTTTATCGTTTTATCACGGGTCCGGATGATTCAGCATTTTGTCATCGCGTGACAGCTGCTTTGAACAAAGGCTGGGAACTTGCCGGTTCGCCAACCTATGCGTTCAATGCCGCAACCGGCGTTTTGCATTGCGGCCAGCCGGTGACCAAGGAAGTTGAAGGCGTTGAATATACGCCAGACATCAAGCTTGGCGAATATTGATTGTTAAAAAAGGCCGGTCACTGACCGGCCTTTTTATTGTTATTTATTCAAACCGCGATTAGCGATCATCGCCTCAGGGCTTGGCATTTTACCGCGGAATTTTTTATACAATTCTTCCGGATCGGCACTGCCGCCAGCGGCATAAATATATTTCTTCAAATTGGCTGCCAGCTTCGGATTAAACGGATCACCGCTTTCTTCAAAAGCTGCAAAAGCGTCGGCATCCAGCACTTCCGACCACATATAGGAATAATAGCCTGCTGAATAACCATCGCCCGAAAACACATGGGTGAAATGCGGGGTGCGGTGACGCATGATGATGGCATCTGGCATGGAAAGTTTTGCCAGTGTTTGTTTCTCAAATTCAATCGGGTCGTCGATTTTTGTCGGGCTGGTATGGAAGGCCATATCAACCAGAGCAGAAGCGGTAAATTCTACCGTTTGGAAACCCGCATTGAAGGTTTGCGCGGCCAGCACCTTGTCGAGAAGTGCTTTTGGCATCGCTTCGCCGGTGCGGTAATGCACGGCATATTTTTCTAAAATTTCCGGTACGGTCAGCCAATGTTCGTAAAGCTGTGACGGTAATTCGACAAAATCGCGCGACACTGCAGTTCCGGCAACGGCTGGCCAAGTCACATCGGTCAAAAGTCCGTGCAGAGCATGGCCGAATTCGTGGAAAAGTGTGCGCGCATCATCAAGCGACAGTAAAGCCGGTTCACCTTGGGCAGGTTTGGCAAAGTTCATCACATTATAGATGATCGGCTGCTGGCCGCCATCAAGCTTGTGTGCAGATTGCAGAGCACTCATCCATGCGCCGGAACGCTTTGATGTACGGGCAAAGTAATCAGCTAAAAACAGACCGCGGCGGCTGCCATCAGCATTGAAAACTTCAAAGACACGCACATCAGGATGCCATGTTTTAATGCCTTTTTTCTCTTCAAAACGGATGCCGAAAAGACGCGTGGCAACATCAAATGATGCCTGAATGATCTTGTCCAGTTGGAGATAAGGTTTAAGTTCTGCTTCATCGAAGGCGAATTTTTCAGCACGCACCTGTTCCGCGTAAAAACGCCAATCCCAAGGTGCAACTTTATGATTGCCGCCTTGTTTGATGATGAGGTCGGTTAATTCAGCTTCTTCTTCCGTTGCTTTAGCGCGCGCCTTTTCCCAGACCGGCTCCAGCAAATTCATCACTGCATCGGGCGATTTTGCCATTGTGTCATCAAGTTTGAAGGCAGCAAAATTATCATAGCCGAGCAGTTTGGCTTTGCGCTCACGCAATTTCAGCATTTGAGCAACGATTGCCTGATTGTCATTGGCGTCGTTGTTCTGGCCGCGATGCGCCCAGGCGGTAAAAGCCTGCTCACGTAAATTGCGATTTTGCGAGAAGGTCAGAAATGGTTCGATGATGGAACGCGACAGTGTCACTGCCCACGCGTCTGTGCGGCCACGTTCTTCCGCGGCATTGCGCATGGCATTGCGCAAGAAATCCGGCAGACCGGCGAGATCATTTTCGCTGTCGAGATAAAGCGCCCATTGCGATTCATCTTTCAAAACATGCTGGCTGAAGGAAGCGCCAAGGCTTGCCAGTTCTTCATTGATGCCTGCCAGCTCCGCTTTACCGGACTTGTCGAGTTTGGCACCGGAACGCACAAAACCTTTCCAGATTTTTTCCAGCACACGCAAGGTTTCGCTGTCGAGATTAAGCGTGTCGCGTTTTGCATGAATTGCATCCACTTTGGCAAAAAGCAGCGGATCCATCATGATGCGGGAATAGTGACGCGACATTTTTGGCGCGACATCACGCTCCAATGCCTGAATAGTATCATTGCTGTGCGCACCGGCACGCATCCAGAAAATAGAAGAAACGCGCTCCAATGCTTTGCCGGAAAGCTGTAAAGCTTTTAGCACATTTTCGATTGTCGGTTCTGCTTCATTAGCGACAAGGGCTTCAACTTCATGTAAATCTTGGGCAAAGGCTGCTTCAAAAGCCTGACCGAAATCATCATCGGTAAATGCATTGAAATCCGGCAGACCCAGCGCACCATTCCAATGGGTGAGGGCGTTTTGTGCGGTATTATTGCCCGGATTGTTTGACGAAGAAGTGGTGGCTTTAGAGTCTGACATGAACGGCTCGCTCCGATGCTGATTGTTTTCATCTGACTTAAGCCTTTATCGGCAGCCTCACAAGGTGACGCTTGACGGAAATGTAAGAAAATAATAAGTGAACCTTACTATATGGAGGCTGTATGAATGCCGACCCAACGCTATAATCCGAATGCCTTCGGGTTTTTGATCAATGATATTGCCCGTCTTTACCGCGCTGAAATCGACAGACGTATTGCGGAAGCGGGTTTGGATCTGACGGCAGCAGAAGCGCGCACACTGATGCACACTGCCCGCCATGCGCCTGTGCGCCAAACTGTTTTAGCTGAGCATATGGGCATCGAGGCGATGACTGTTTCGGGCTACCTTGATCGCTTGGAAAAGGCGGGATTGGTGATCCGTGAGGCTGATCCCGTTGACCGGCGTGCCAAGCTTGTAGTGCTTACCGATGCGGCAGGGCATGTGCTTGATGTGGTCGATGATATTTCTCGCAGCGCCCGTGAATTGGTAACATCGATGATTGGTCAGAGCGAGTGGAATAAGCTGGTCAGCCAGTTACAGATAATTCGTGAAAGTTTAACCCAACGGTTGCGTGGCTGAAACAGCAGGCAACAGACAGGGCATGAAGGTGGATAAGGTTTTGGCGGACACTCGGCAGGCAGTTGAAAAGCAAAATGCTGCGGCACAAAAAACTATACCGCCTGAAACCGAAAATGCTGCACCGGTTATGAGTGAGCGTCTGGTCGGTGTGGTTGGTGGTTTTATCGCCGCAATCGGTGCCGTATCGATGGGGCTTTATACGCCCGCAATGCCGGAAATTGTCCATGCTTTTGGCACAACAGAAGCCATGGTAAAACTGACATTATCAACCTTTTTTGGTGGTTTTTGTCTGGCGCAGCTTGTCTGTGGGCCAATGGCAGATGGATGGGGGCGCAGACCCGTCACCATCGGTTATATGCTGGTTTATCTGATTGCCAGTGTTGCTGCTTTATTATCCAGTAATATTGAAACCCTGCTGGTGGCGCGCTTTTTTCAAGGTGTCGGGGCGGCTGTTGGTGTTACTGTTTCGCGTGCGATGGTGCGTGATCTTTTCACCAATGAAGCATCGGCGCGGGTGATGAACCTCATCGGCATTGTCATTGCGGTGGGGCCTGCCGTGTCGCCAACCCTTGGCGGCCTGACCATGCATTATTTCGGCTGGCACGCTATTTTTGTCATTATGGTTCTGCTCGGACTTGCCGTGGTGCTGACAGCGGTTTTTGTCATTCGTGAAACCGGAACGCCGGATCGCACACGTCTTCATATCCGGCCGCTTTTATCGTCTTACGGGCGCTTGTTGCGCAGCCGTCATTTCATGTATCCGACTATGGCGGTGGCTGGTGCCACCGGTGCGCTTTATACAGCGGCAACCATTCTGCCTTTTGTACTAATGCAGAAAATCGGCCTGACCCCGACAGAATTCGGCCTTGGCCTTATATTGCAGACCAGTTTTTATCTGAGCGGCGGTTTATTGTTCCGGGTGCTGATGGGGCGCTTTGGTGCGCGTAATCTGGCAACAGCCGGATATGTGATTATTCTGGCCGCAAGTGCTTTGATTATCACCATGCTCAGCCTGTTTGAGCCGACCTATCTGCGGGTGATGTTGCCGATGGCTTGTTATGCTTTCGGGATTTCCTTTGTTATGCCGCAAATGACTTCCGCCGGAATGGCACCTTTTCCGCAAATGGCCGGTTCTGCTTCGGCCTTGATGGGCTTTTTTCAGATGAGTGGTGGTTTGGTTGGTGGTTCAGTTGCTGCCACTTTAAGTGATCCGCTCTTTGCAATGGCATTGCTGATCCCGTCATTTGGTGTGCTGGCAATGAGCAGCTATATTTTATGGCGCCGATTACCACCTTTACCGCCCGTAATTTTGCGCTAAACTGTCATAATAGTGCAAAAAAGCCTCACTAAAGCTTAGATGTTGCGGCTTGAAACATTGATGTCTTGACATTAAATGCGACAAAGCCCACACAGCGCTGCGTAGGTAATTTTATTTCGCATTGCCTGCATTAACCAACCGGAGTCTATGCTCTTATGCCCAGCGACAGTCACAGTCGATTGTGCCAGCCGTCAACGGCATCGTGATCTGATCGTTTTTGGTCAGTTTGCACGATCTGCCTTTGGCGGCGGATCGACAGAAAGGCAAACTTATGACCGATTTTACACCGGAAGTATTGAACGTGGCTGATTTGCCGGCCGCTGCTATTGTTCAAAAAATTGAAACCATGCGCACTGCTGATGCAGTGGAAGTGGTCAATGAACTTGGATTAGATGATGCTGTACAAGTTGTGTCGCAGCTCTCGCAAGATCATGCCGTGCGCCTGCTTGATCAGCCGGAATTAAACGAAGCAGCACCGATTATTGCTATGCTGCCGCCGGATCTGGCTTCTCTCTTGCTTGATGCGATGTCCGCTGACCGCGCGACAGACGTTTTTCAGGCTTTGGATGAGCCGGAACGTAACCATTTATTTCCTCTGCTCGCTCTTGAAACCAAGGTCGCGCTGAAGAAATTGATGGGCTATGCGCCGAACACGGCCGGTAGTCTGATGACGATTGAGTTCATCGCAGTACCTGCCAATTGGACGGTTGCACAGACACTGACTTATATCCGTCAGGTGGAACGCTCCCGCGAAACAGTTTACGCCATCTATGTGGTTGATCCGAACACAAAAGTCTTGCAGCGCGTGGTGACACTGCGTCGCTTGATTATGTGTCAGCCGGATGAACTGATCATCACTGTCAGTCGCGATCAGGATCCGGTGGCGATTTCGCCGCTGACTGACCGTGAAGATCTGGCGCAGCTTTTCCGTAAGCACGACTTGCTGGCTGTGCCGGTAGTGGATGAGAAGCGCCATGTTATCGGCATTGTGACCGTGGATGACGTGCTTGACGCGATGACCCACGAAATGAGTGAAGACACCTATAAGTTCGGTGGTATGGAAGCGCTGGATAAGCCTTACATGCAGATCGGCTTTGGCCAGATGCTGAAAAAGCGCGCTGGCTGGCTGGGTGTCTTGTTCTTAAGTGAAATGCTCACCGCCAGTGCGATGCAGCATTATGAAGTTGAGCTGGAAAAAGCGATTGTTTTGACGCTCTTCATCCCGCTGATTATGAGCTCGGGTGGTAACTCAGGTTCGCAGGCAACCTCGCTGATCATTCGTGCGCTTGCATTGCAGGATGTGAAACTGCGTGACTGGTGGCGTGTTGCCTTGCGTGAACTGCCTGCCGGTATCGCTCTTGGCAGTTTCTTAGGTCTTATCGGTGTTACCCGTATCGTCAGCTGGCAGATGCTCGGCTTCTATGATTACGGTACTTACTGGTATCTGATTGCTGCAACTGTCGGGCTGGCGCTTGTTTGTATCGTCACATTCGGCTCGGTTGTCGGCTCGATGCTACCCTTTATCATGCAAAGGCTGGGCTTTGATCCGGCCAGTGCGTCTGCGCCCTTTGTGGCGACTCTCGTGGACGTAACAGGGCTTGTTATCTATTTCAGTGTCGCGCTCGCGATCCTGTCAGGAACCCTGTTATAGTCTCAACTGGGGCAGAATAATGTAAAATGCATGTCATCATAAATTATATAAAGACATGCATAAAAACAAAAGATTAAAGCAGTTTGCCTGTGTATCGGCAGATGCAAATTGCTTTAATCTGCGCTGCCCCTTTTAAAAATGCAAAAAAACATGTAAAGAGCGCGTCATTACATGGCCGTGCTCTTTAGTGCCGCCCTAAACCCCATAATAGAAGTGATCTCCTATGGAATTGCGCAATATCGCTATTATCGCACACGTCGATCATGGCAAAACCACGTTGGTGGACGAGCTGCTGAAGCAAGGCGGCTCATTCCGCGACAATCAACGCGTTGCTGAACGTATGATGGACTCAGGCGATATCGAACGCGAACGCGGCATCACCATTCTTGCCAAAGCGACTTCGGTCATTTGGAAAGACACACGCATCAATATCGTTGATACACCGGGCCACGCCGACTTCGGTGGCGAGGTTGAGCGTATCCTGAATATGGTTGATGGTGTTATCGTTCTTGTCGACTCCGCTGAAGGCCCGATGCCACAGACGAAATTCGTTGTTGGTAAGGCGCTTAAAGTTGGTTTGAAGCCAATCGTCGCGATCAACAAAATTGACCGTCCAGATGGCCGTCATGAAGAAGTTGTTGACGAAGTTTTCGATCTTTTTGCAGCTTTGGACGCAACCGACGAACAGCTCGACTTCCCGATCCTTTATGGTTCAGGCCGTAACGGCTGGATGGCTGCAAATCCGGATGGCCCTAAAGATCAGGGTCTGGCACCATTGTTTGACCTCGTGCTGAAGCACGTTCCTGCGCCTAAGGTTCAGGAAGGTCCGTTCCGCATGATCGGTACCATTCTGGAAGCTGATCCGTTTCTGGGTCGCATCATCACCGGTCGTATTGCTTCCGGTTCGATCAAGCCGAACCAGAGCGTAAAAGTTCTGGCGCAGGACGGTACAGTTCTGGAAAACGGCCGCGCCTCCCGCGTGCTGGCATTCCGTGGTATTGAACGTCAGCCGGTTGAAGAAGCAGTTGCAGGCGATATCGTCGCGATTGCCGGTCTTTCAAAAGGTACTGTTGCAGACACATTCTGCGATCCGTCAATTTCGGAAGCCTTGCAGGCGCAGCCGATTGATCCGCCAACCGTGACCATGTCCTTCATCGTCAATGACAGCCCGCTGGCCGGTACGGAAGGTGACAAAGTTACCAGCCGTATGATCCGCGACCGCTTGATGAAAGAAGCTGAAGGCAGTGTTGCTCTGAGCATCGAAGAATCCAGCGAAAAGGATTCCTTCTTTGTATCCGGCCGTGGTGAATTGCAGCTTGCAGTTCTCATCGAAAACATGCGCCGTGAAGGTTTTGAGCTTGGTGTTTCCCGTCCGCGTGTTGTGATGCGCGAAGGCGAAAACGGCGAAAAGCTTGAGCCGATCGAAGAAGTTGTGATCGACGTTGATGAAGAACATTCAGGCGTTGTGGTTCAGAAAATGTCTGAACGCAAAGCTGAAATGGTTGAACTGCGTCCATCCGGTGGTGATCGCGTTCGTCTGGTGTTCCATGCACCGACACGCGGCCTGATCGGTTATCAGTCAGAACTTCTGACCGATACACGCGGTACTGCAATCATGAACCGTTTGTTCCACGATTATCAGCCTTACAAGGGTGAAATTGCTGGCCGTAACAACGGTGTTCTGATCTCCAACGATCAGGGTGAAGCTGTTGCTTATGCACTCTTCAACCTTGAAGATCGTGGTCCGATGATCATTGACGCAGGGGCAAAAGTTTATGCCGGTATGCTGATCGGTATTCACTCCCGCGACAACGATCTGGAAGTGAACGTATTGAAGGGCAAGAAGCTCACCAACGTTCGTGCGTCCGGTAAGGATGAAGCTGTGAAGCTGACCCCGCCGATCCGCATGACCCTGGAACGCGCTCTGTCATGGATTCAGGATGACGAATTGGTGGAAGTTACACCTAAGTCCATTCGTCTGCGTAAGCTCTACCTCGATTCAAATGAGCGCAAGCGCTTTGAAAAGAGCCGTGGTTAATTAATTACGAGAATAAGATTAAAAAAACGGCGCCTCAAAAGGGCGCCGTTTTTGTTTGTTGGGTATCTGCCGAAACACCTATCTTTCGCCACGGCGATAAGGCTGCATCAAGGCTTGCGGCACACGGGCACGGCGCGCCATCACAACCAGTGCGACAATCGACATGATATATGGGATCATCAGAAACAGCTGATAAGGGATCATCTTGCCATAGACGGTCTGCAGGCGCAGCTGGAAGGCATCAAAGAGCGCAAACAGCAAAGCGCCGACAAGCGCGCGTACGGGCTTCCATGAGGCAAAGACCACCAATGCGATGCACACCCAGCCGCGACCCTGCATCATGGTCGGGAAGAAGCTGTTGAATGCGGAAAGTGTGAGAAACGCGCCGCCCACAGCCATTAGCGCACTGCCGAACATGATTGAGAAAATACGTACCCGGATCGGGTTGATACCTTGTGCTTCAGCTGCATGCGGGTTTTCACCGGTCATGCGGATGGCAAGGCCGAGAGGCGTGCGGAACAGCACATAAGCCAGCAGCAGTGCCAGTGGAATGGCAATATAGGTGAGGGCTGTTTGCACGGCAAAAACTTCACCCAAAAACGGAATATCTTTCAGGATTGGCAATTGCAGCGGCTGAAACGGTGTGACCGATGGCGGGCTTGAAGACACCGGCACCAGCAAGCGGAACAGAAAATAGCTTAAGCTTGAAGCAAAAAGCGTAATGCCAAGGCCAACCACATGTTGGGAAAGGCCAAGCGGCACGGTGAGGGCCGCGTGAAGCAGGCCGAAAAGTGCACCGCAAAGGGCTGCTACCAGCACGCCTGTCCAAAGGTCTGCCCCGTTGAAAACGGTGAGCCAGCCAATCATCGCACCAAAGGTCATAATGCCTTCAATGCCGAGATTGAGCACACCGGCACGCTCACAAAAAAGCGCGCCCAATGTGCCGAAAATCAATGGTGTGGCGATACGCAGGACAGAAGCCCATAGACCGGCGGAAACGAGGATGTCGAAAATTTCCGTCATCGTGTGATCCTGTACTGAGTGAAGAAAAGGGCGACCAGCATGGTCAGGAGCGAAAGTGCAACTGTCACATCGGCAATGAAGCTTGGAATGCCGATGGCACGGCTCATGCCGTCAGCACCGACAAACATTGCGGCTGCAAAGAGAGCGGCAAAGATTGCGCCAATCGGATTAAGATTGGCAAGCATCGCTACGATAATGCCGGAATAGCCAAAGCCGGGTGACAAATCGGTGGTGACATAGCCTTTGACACCCATCACCTGAATGGCACCGGCAAGACCGGCCAAACCACCGGAAATGCACGCAACTTTAATCAGTGTTTTAGCTAAAGGCACACCGGCAAAAACGGCAGCTGCCGGATTAAGACCAGCTGCTTTTGATTCAAGCCCGAAGACAGTGCGTTTTTGCACATAAGCGATGATGACAGCCAAGGCGATGGCAATCAAAAGCCCGACATGCAGACGCATGCCAGTCATAATGCGGGGCAGCATGGCATTGCTTGGCACCGGTTCTGATTGCGGCCAGCCAAAGGCCATCGGGTCTTTCATCGGACCTTCGATCATCATTGAGACGATTAACACGGCGACGAAGTTTAAAAGAAGGGTGGTGACCACTTCATCTACGCCGAAACGGAGGCGCAAACCCAATGGCACCAGCAGCCAGACCATACCGGCAACAGCTCCGGCAATCAGCAAGAGCGGAATGAAAATGGCTGATGGCAGGCTTAACTGCGAGCCGACAGCAACCGCCAGCAGTGCCCCCATATAAAACTGGCCTTCCGCGCCGATATTCCACAATTTGGAGCGGAAAGCGACAGCAGCCGCAAGGCCGGTTAAAATCAGCGGCGTAGTGCGGGTCAATGTTTCGGAGATCGACAATTTACTGCCGAAAGCGCCAATGGCGATCTGGCGGAAGGATTCCAGCACCGGCGCACCGGCGGCGGCGATCAGCAAGCCTGCCAGAATAAAAGCAGAAATAACGGCCAGAAGCGGTGCAGTGGCAACCAGCAGCATCGGCCTTTGTTCACGACGTTCGATGCGCATCAGTTGAGCCCTTCATTTGTTTTTAAACTCGTGCCGCCCTCAGCTGCCGCGTTCCACTCTCCGGCCATCATCAGCCCCAGTTTTTGTGCGTCTGCTTCATTGGTATCAAGGGCAGGCGAGAGGCGACCTTTGACAATGGCCTGTACGCGGTCAGCAAGGCTTAAGGTTTCGTCCAGATCTTCGGAAATGAGCAGCACACCTGCGCCAGCACGGCGCGCTTCTAAAATACGGGCATGAACGGCGGCAACAGCGCCTTCATCAAGGCCGCGCGTTGGCTGGGCAGCGATCAGAATGCGCGGCGTGCGCTCCAGATTGCGGCCTAAAATCAGCTTTTGCATATTGCCGCCTGAAAGCAGACGAATGCGGGTGTCGGGCGTGCCGCCGCGCACATCAAAACCATCAATAATGGTTTGCGCAAAGCGGCGCGCTTCTTGCGCTTTGACGAGGCCGGCTTTGGAAAATTCCGGCTCATGCAAGCGCTCAAGCACGGCATTTTCCCAAATCGTCAGATCACCAACCGCACCTTCACTATTGCGATCTTCAGGGATGCGTCCAAGACCAAGGGAAACAAAACGGCGCGGATCGTAGATTTCAACGATATTGCCGAACATTGAAAAGACACCGTCTGATGGTTTGACAAGGCCGGAGACGAGGCGGCCAAGGGTCGCCTGTCCATTGCCTGAAACGCCGATAATGCCAAGGGTTTCACCGGCACGAAGCTCAAAATTGATCTGGTCGAGGCGGGTGACTTTATTTTCAACAACGCTCAAATCTTTGGCCGAAAGCACCACTTCCTTCGGTGTTGCAGCATCGCGCACAGGGCGCGCCACACGGCGTCCCACCATCAGTTCGGCCAGTTCCGCCTTTGATGTATCTTGCACATTGCGCTCTGCCACCAGCTTGCCGCCGCGCAAAACAACGATGCGGTCAGCGGCTGACATCACCTCATGCAATTTATGCGAGATGAAAATCAGCGACAGCCCCTGGCGCGCCATTTCTTTCAATGTCGCAAAAAGTGTTTCAGCTTCCTGAGTGGTCAAAACCGCGGTTGGTTCATCCAGAATAAGAATATCGGCATCATTATAAAGCGCTTTTAAAATCTCAACGCGCTGTTGTTCGCCCACCGACAAATCGCCAAGGCGTGCATCGGGATCAACAATCAGGCCAAAACGGGTGGCGATCGAATTGATCTTGGCGCGCGCGGTTGTGGTGTCGGAGCGCAACCGGAACAGGCTTTGTGTGCCGGTCATGATATTTTCTAAAACGGTGAGATTGGGCGCGAGGGTAAAATGCTGATGCACCATGCCGACACCGGCATTGATGGCAGCACGTGTGCGCCCTAAAGGCAATGCCTCGCCTTTGATGAAAACACGCCCTTCATCCGGCACATAATGGCCGAAGAGAATATTCATCAAAGTGGTTTTACCGGCACCATTTTCACCCAAAAATGCCAGAACTTCACCTTTGCCCAAGTGCAGCGACACATTATCATTGGCGGTCAGCGTGCCGAAGCGTTTGGTGATGTTTTCGAGTTGCAGGACAGGTGTGTTCATGCGTGCAGCCTCGTGCTTTGCAAGACCGGCAGGTTAAGGCCGGATTGTGCTGAAAAATCGGCTCTGCACGGAAACGTCCGTGCAGAGTTTTAATGGAAGTCTAAGCGCGGTTGTTTACTTAGGCTCATCCGCATTGAGTTTGAGCTCAAACGTACCGGCTTTGATTTCGGCGCGGCGCGCTTCCATCTTTTCTTCAGCCGAAGCAGGGGCTACGCCTTTGACATATTCAATGTCATTGCCGCCTTCTTTCATCATCGAATAAGGCGTGTAGTCTTTGCCGGTCTGCTTGCCTGCCTGCACGTCAGCAACGGCTGCTGCGAGGATCGGGCCATAATTCCACACGGAATTGGCAAAGACGGTGTCAGGATAGCGCTCGGTATAGCTTGTGAGCGAGCCAATGGCTTTGATGCCACGCTCTTTGGCGGCATCTGCCGTGCCGATGCGCTCGCCAAACAGAATGTCTGCGCCGCCATCAATCTGTGCCAGACCGGCTTCGCGTGCCTTTGGCGGATCAAAGAAAGTGCCCATGAAGGTGACGAGGAACTTTGCATCAGGGCGGGTTTCTTTTACACCATCCTGAAACGCATTGATGAGCATGTTAATTTCAGGAATTGGCACTGCACCCACGGAGCCGAAAATGCCCGACTTGCTCATTTCACCTGCAAGCATACCGGCCAGATAAGCGCCTTCAAAATTCCATGTGCCGACAACGCCGAAATTTTCTCCCTGCGGCTGGCCGGAAGAGCCCATGACAAAGCTTGTCTGCGGGTAATCAGCGGCCACTTCGCGTGCTTCACGCTCAACAGCATAGGATTCACCGACAATCAGCTTGATGCCCTGTTCGGCATATTCGCGCATGGCGCGCGGGTAATCACTGGCTGAAATACCCTCAGAAAAGATATATTCGATTTTGCCGTCTTTATCCGCCTGAAGCAGTGCTTCATGCACGCGTGAGTTCCAGGCATTTTCAACTGGTGAAGCGTGAAGACCGGCCACTTTGAGCTTTTCTTGCGCCATTGCAAAAGGTGAGACACAAACGCTGGCAGCTAAAGCCGCTGTTAATGTCAAAAGACTGCGACGGTTGAATTTCGGGAAACTGGACATAAAAACCCCCTCTGGTTTGTGCTTGACACAAAAAAGCGCTTCGAATTCAAAAAACAAATTGTTGTTGCTGTGCAGGACGAAGCCAGAATGTGTCAAGGTGATGGTTGCCGTCTTTTGCAGCAATCCACCACTCTATCATCCTCGAAATCGCGTCACTTTCAAGCTTTTTATCGTTTGGTCAAGACTTGCGCGGTGCGTAAGAAGCTGCATTGACGGTTGCAGGGCGGCCATCAAGCTTCAGATTGGTAATGCGCGGTGCAGTTTCTGCCAGAATTTTACCGCGACGGACAACGGTCAGGCGGTTGGCTTTAAGGCGCAGGGCTTCCAATGTATCGCGTGCTTGCAAGACAACGAAATCAGCATTGCAACCTTTAGCAAGACCGTAATCTTTCAAGCCCAAAGTCTTGGCCGAATTAACGGTGATGGCATCAAAGATTTGTTTCTTGCCCTCAATAGAAGTCATCTGCGCCACATGCAGTGCCATATGGCCAACTTCCAGCATATCGCCTGAACCCATCGAATACCAAGGATCCATCACGCAATCATGGCCGAAGGAAACATTGATGCCAGCGGCCATCAGTTCCGGCACACGGGTCATGCCGCGGCGCTTCGGATAGGTGTCGGCACGGCCTTGTAGTGTGATGTTAATGAGCGGGTTCGGAATGGCATTCATCTGCGCTTCCGCCATCAGCGGAATGAGCTTCGATACATAGTAATTATCCATCGAATGCATTGAGGTCAGATGCGAGCCGGAAACGCGTCCCTGTAAGCCAAAACGCATGGTTTCAGCAGCCAGTGTTTCCACATGGCGCGACATCGGATCATCACTTTCATCACAATGGATATCAACCGGCAGGCCACGCTCCGCTGCAATGCGGCAAAGGGCTTCAAGCGATGCGGCGCCATCAGCCATGGTGCGTTCAAAATGCGGGATGCCGCCCACAACATCCAAGCCCATATCCAGCGAACGATTAACAAGATCAACCGCACCTGGTGAGCGATAGTAACCATCCTGCGGGAAGGCGACCAGTTGCAGGTCAATATAAGGCGCGACTTTCTCGCGCACTTCGATCATTGCTTCGGCGGTTAATAAACGCGGATCACTCACATCCACATGGCTGCGGATGGCCAGAAGTCCTTGTGATACTGCCAGATCGCAATAGCGCAATGCGCGCTCCACCATGGCTTCGCGGGTTAGCATCGGCTTCAATTCGCCCCAAAGCGCAATGCCTTCCAGCAAAGTGCCGGAGGTATTCATGCGTGGCAGGCCGAGCGATAAAGTGGCATCCATATGGAAATGCGGATCAACAAATGGCGGGGTCACCAGCTGGTCTTGTGCATCAATTTCTTGCGCTGCTTTGGCATCAGCTGCTTGATGGGATGGCAATATATCGGCAATCTTGCCGTCTCTAACCAATATATCCTGTTTTTCGCGACCATCGGGAAGATTGGCATTTCTGACGATCAGATCAAACATGGATATACCTCTTTTGTGATAAATTGATGTGTGGCTTGCGGTCAGCCGGATTATGGACAATATGCCATGAGGGGCTGACAAAAGTTCTAGGTGATTTACAGAGTAAAATCACTGCGGGCAATCAGACTTTGTTAAAACTTGCCCGCTCATTCAATTGATTATCGGGTTTTTTACAAAAAATACAAAGCATATGTTCACCATCACGCGCTTAGAGACATTTGAACAGGATATTAAGAAGAGCCGTTTTTTGGCGGTGGCTGCTCCTGTTGCCAATGAAGAAGAGGCAAAAGCCTTTTTGCAAGAACACTCTCATGCTGGCGCCAACCATAATTGCTGGGCATGGCGGATGGGGCAGAATTATCGCTTCAATGATGATGGTGAACCAAGCGGCACTGCGGGTAAGCCGATTTTACAGGCGATTGACGGGCTTGAGCTTGATAATGTCGTGGTGGTGGTGACCCGCTGGTTTGGCGGTATTTTGCTTGGCAGCGGCGGATTGATCCGTGCTTATGGTGGCACGGCTGCTTTATGCTTGAGGGCTGCTGACAAGCAGGAAGTCATCCCGCAACGTTTGGTGACTATTCGCTGCGGCTTTTCCGATCATGCTTTATTGAAAGCACGGCTTGGCAGTGTTCAACACGCACAATTGCGTGATGAAAGCTTTTTAAGCTATGGCGTTGAGATGCATTATGCGCTGCCGGAAAGCCAAACGGACACATTGCTCGAAATGGTGCGTGATCTGACCCGCGGGCAGGCAGTGATCAAAGAGAATTAAGGATCGCGTGTAGCAATTTTTACCCGCGCACACAGCCGCAAGCCAAAAGTTGCCAGCATCAGGATCAGCCATGCCGGATCAATGCGTCTGAAAAAGAAGCTTTCCAGATGGGCGCTGAGCGTACAAAAAAACACGACCATCAGAAAGAAATCCGCGAGCAAAATATTTTCACGTGTTCGTTTGCAATGCAGATAATCAAATAATGGTAAAATGATTAAGACCATGACGGCACAGATCAATGCCGGAATGCCCATGGTCATAGCAATATCAAGATAGCCATTATGGCCATGAACGATAGTGCGCACGTCCCAGCCTAGATAATAAGGGAATGCGGCATCCACACTGATGGGAGCCAGCCAGAAACTTTCAAAGCCAAACCCTGTCCATGGGTGCATTCCTAATCGGTCGAGGGCAAACGACCAGATGGACGTACGACCAGTGAAGGTTGCATCAATTGGCATGCTTTCCATAAAGTCGCGCAGCGGCTTGAATAAAATAGTGCCGATAGTAAGCAAACCTAAAACAATATGAGTAGTAAGGGTTGTAAGGAAGGTGAGCCAGCGCCAGCCAAGAAGGGCTGGAAAAATGATCACAATGACAGCCAGCGGAATAAGAGCTGTGGTGGTCTTGGAGCCTGTTTGCGAAACGAAAATAGTAGCCGTGATCATGATGATTAACCCGCGGAGCACCATTCCGCGTCGCATCAGATAAATACCTGCAAATGCAAAAGCTGCCATGACAGGACCGGCAATATTTTTATGAACAAAGACTCCTCGCCACAGATAGGAGTTCTGTGGTTCGATCACATCATTGCCGTGGGTAGCTAAATCCGGCAGAATAACGACCCCGATAAAGGATAGAACAATCACCAATCCGGATACAATGGTGATGGTTTTGGTGAAGCCCTCGGCATCTTGCAATAATCCGGCAATGGAAAACATGCACACCATACCTATAAGCGTAAAAACAACAGTGCGGATGGTGGCCATGGGGTCGGGTGCAATAAAGGCGGACATCAGCAGAAATCCGCACATTAAAATCCAGCCCGGACTTAATAATGCGCGTAAAAAATGTGGCTTGGCCAATGTAAACAGACAGATGACGGCAATGACACCTAAAGCACTGAAGCCCAGCTGATTGACGATATCTCCGCCTTCATTTGCTTCAAAGCGGCCGTGGAAAGGCCGGAAAGAAATTAAAAGAATGGAGAATATGATTGTGCTGGCAGCAATAGCGGCTGAGCGCGTGCTGTTTATTATACCGCCTTGCGATTGCGGCTTAGTTTTTTTCCGGATTGCGATATTGTTCATGATTATATCCGAAATGAGCTGCAACCCGACCAAGGCCGACGTGAATATAATAAAGGCCTATCTTAACTGATCTGGATTTCATGCCTTTGATCAGCGCTTTAAACGGTGAAACGCCTAAAATAGCGAGGCTTTTGAAAAAGGTTTTTGCATCGGCCAAAGGCTCTTGCGCCCGTTTTCGTTTTTCAATCCGCGTAGAAAGCATACCATTGCGTAAGCCGCGATCTCTGATCCATTCGCCTTCCAGACGGCGGGAAGGTATTGTTTCAAAAACCTGCGCTTCTGCTGACCATGCGGTAGTAAAACCTGCCACAAGACTGCGGCTGATAAAATCGGAATCCCCACCACCGGTAAAGTTAAAAACAAGATCGAGAAACGGAAACGGCATTTTATCCAGCACAGCGCGCGAAACAAGCAAATTACCCGATGAATAAAGAGCGGGTACTTTACCGCTGACAGTATAGGGCGGTGAAAAAACCGGATGTTTTGCCCAATGGTTCAGACTTTCTTGTTCAAAAACCGGAACTTGCGGCCCGCCGACAAAATCAGCCTGATAGCGTTCTTTAGCCTGACACATGGTTTCGAGCCAGTCGGGGCTTGCAAGTTCATCATCATCAATAACAAGCAATTGTTGTAAGTTAGGAAAATGATGCAATGCCATCAGCCATGCTGCATTATAGGCATTACAATTACCGCGCGCACTTTCCACAATGATCATGCCTTTGCATTCATTGTTTAAAAATAAAGGAGCGGCAGCTATCGCGCCTTCCTGCGCTTCGGCTTCATTTTCAACCAGAATGATTGCGAAATTACGGCTTGTAATTTGTGTGGCTAGCGAGTGAAGTGTTTTGAGGACATGATTGGGGCGGCGAAATGTCGGCAGGGTGACAACTGTATCCACTTGTGCGTAGTCAAGACCGGTGCTGGTTGCATAGATGCTGATATGTTCCGGTATTGCTGGCAACATTTGACTTAAACCCTTCCATGCCGGTGGCAAAAGACCGGAATGGCTCCGGTATGATGTCTTTAGCTGCTTGATAGCCTGAAAACTATTGCGATCTTGTTTATTTCTACAATCTTTTTAATTTATCACATAAAGGAAACGTGGTTTTAAGTAAGTCTTTATGAAAAAGACGCTATGATTAAAACAACATATTTTTGATTGAGGCGGAAAAAGAGTGCAACCATTACGATTGTTATTCATCACCTCGCTGGTGCCAAGCCATGGCAGCACGACCGGTTATGAAGTGGCGAATGCTGCGATCATTAATGGGTTGATACGCTCAGGTGCTCAGGTCACTATTTTGGGCTTTAACTGGCCGGGGCGCGTGTCTTCCATGCCGGAGAATACTATTCTTCTGGGAGAGGTGGATGTCCGCACCCAAGATGCCGGTTTCAAACAAAAGATAAAATGGATTTTGAAAGCCGTTCGCACCGGTTTGACGGTTTCATCGGTGAAGCTGCGCGTGATTTCAGATCAGGCATTTCAAGATGCAATTGCATCAGCTGGTGAGTTTGATGCCTATGTGCTTAACGGTGTGGCGCTTGCCGGTGCTTTTGAACATCTTTTAAAAGATAAACCGTCGATTTTTGTCGCGCATAATGTCGAACATCGCTCGGCAGCAGAAAATGCGGATGCGGTTAAAGATATTGTTCAGAAGATTTTGTTTAAACGTGAAGCCCGATTACTGGCAAAGCTTGAAAAACGCTTATGTGATCAGGCCGCATTTGTGTTTACTTTGGCCGATGAAGATGGCGTGATGCTGGGGCTTCCATCTTCCAAATTTGCTACTTTACCATTGGTGATGACAGAGCAGCCCCCAGAGCCTGTGATGCGTGAATTGCAATATGATCTGGCCTTGATCGGCACATGGACATGGCAGCCAAACCGTATCGGGCTTGAGTGGTTTTTGAATAAAGTCAAACCACTGCTCCCTGCGGACATGAAAATTGCGGTTGCTGGCAGCACGCCGTCTGATTTAATTGATACGTGGCCGGATGTCGAATTTTTAGGACGTGTGCCGGATGCGGTTGCATTTGTTGAAGGTGCAGCGGTGGTGCCGCTCGTCAGTGTTGCCGGAACGGGTGTGCAGCTTAAAACTATTGAAACATTTGAACTCGGTATGCCTTGTGTGGCAACACATCATTCGGTACGTGGTATTTCTAAAATTCCTGAGAATTGCATTCTGGCAGACGAACCGACCGCATTTGCTGCTGCTTTGACAGAACAGGTGGAACGTGCTCGCCTTGGCGAGCGTAACCGCCTTGATGGTAAAGTCTTTTATCATCAGCAGTTGGATGGAATGGATCGGGCAATTAAACAAGGCTTGGCAGGATTGTGAGCGGAAAGAAGGGCGTGGACGTTATGAATGACGTGCCGCAACGCGATATATTGGGTATTCCGGTTGTGGCGCTGAAATGGCAGCCTGCCTTGGAACTCGTGACCAGCCGCATTCACGCCAATCAGTTCACTAAAATTGCATGGTTGAACGCCCATTGTGCCAATGTCGCGCAAGGAGATAGCGATTATCGTCGGGCTTTGAATGGTTTTTTAATTTTGCCAGATGGTATCGGCGTTGATATTGCCAGCCGTGTTCTGCATGGCAGTTCATTCCCGGATAATCTGAATGGCACAGATTTTGTGCCGGCTTTATTGAAGTTTATTGACGAGCCTCTACGTGTCGGACTTTTGGGTGCAAAGCCTGAAGAAGTTGCCCGCGCTTGTAAAAACTTCAAAAAACAAACACCGCAGCATGATATTCAAGTGATTTCGGATGGTTTCTTTGATGGAACAAACGAACAGGTGATTTTGGAAAAACTAGCGCAATTCCGACCACATATTTTGCTGGTTGCAATGGGTGTACCGCGGCAGGAATTATTTATTGCCCATGCAATAAGTGAAGCTCATTGTATCTGCGTTTTCGGTGTTGGCGCTTTGTTTGATTTTCAGGCTGGAACAACCAAACGTGCCCCGTCTTGGATGCGCAAATTCAGAATAGAATGGGTCTATCGTCTGTTGTTGGAGCCACAGCGTTTATGGCGTCGTTATCTGGTTGGTAATCCGTTGTTTTTGTGGCATTTGCTCAAATATCGCTTGAGGTTAAAAGGAAATAATAATGGCTAAACAGATGGCGCTGGTAACGGCCAGTTACGACAAGGATTTTGACCGCTGCCGTTTGCTGTGTGAGACGCTTGATCGTTATGTCACCGGTTTTGAAGCGCATTATATTCTGGTTGCTCATCGGGATGTGGCTTTATTCAAGCAGTTAGCAAGCCCTAAGCGTATCATTGTTGATGAACGTGATTTGTTGCCGCGCTGGTTGTGGTCAATGCCAGACCCTAAAACATGGGGCAAAAGACAGATTTGGGTTTCCCCTTTTACCAAGCCGCTTTATGGTTGGCATGTGCAGCAATTGCGTCGTATCGCCATTGCCGAACATGTGGATGTTGACGGCTTTTTATTCTGCGATTCTGATGTTGCATTCATGCGCGAATTTGCAGCGAACCAGTTGTGGCATGGTGATGATATTCGTTTGCTACGCTACGATCAGGCTATGCTTAATCCGCCAACACCACCGCATCGCAATTGGTCTGATAATGCGGCACGGATCATGGGCATTAAAGAACATGGTCAGCATGATTACATCGCTAATGTTGTTTCGTGGCGGCGCGATGCCGTGCTTGCCATGTGTCGACATATGGAAGAGAAAAATGGCCGTTCATGGGTTAAGGTGCTGGGGCAGACGCGGGATTATTCCGAATGTATTTTATACGGCCAGTATGTTGATGAAATAGAAAAAGGCCGTGGACATTTTCATGCCGATTGGAGCATTTGTCACGTTTATTGGTTTGGTCCTGCACCGGATCAGGCAAAATTTGATGCTTTTATGAAGGATATGCGTCCCGACCAAGTGGCAATCGGCCTGCAATCTTTCATGAATATGGACAGTAGCACGGTAAAGCGGATTGTCGGACTTTAAACGCGGTTGGCAGGTTTTTTGAGGTGCCAATAGGTAAAGCAGGCCGAGACTAGATAAAGCACGACAAAGCACGCGTTCAGCCAGGCAATCCAGTCATTGCCGTCATGGCTGCTGCGCAGTAACAGCCAGATAAGCAGCGCTTTGATCAGTGCGGTTACGCTTAAATTGATGGCACGTAAGCCCGATTGGCCGCGTGCATAAAGCAATTCATTTTGATATTCAATGAGATTGCGCAAACTTGGCACCAGTAAAACCAATGGCACCAAACCCGCAACTGGCGCCACATTGCTGCCCAGTGCATTCGGGAAAATATATAAAACCGCTGCCAACCCGCCTAAGGCGATGGTGGAAACAATAAAAATGCCGCCTTCCATACCCAGTTTGATTTTGGCAGACGCTAAAAGGTCGGGTTTGCGCATCAGTTTTTGCACGAGCATCATATTGAATGAGCGGATTGGTACAGCGGTTAGATCGACAAGCCGCATGATAATGGCATAAATACCAGCAATGGTCGGGCCGCCAAAGCTTAAAACCAATAATTTGTCGAACTCATTTTGCAGGTAAAATAAAAATTCAGCTGCCGTGACTGAGAGTGAATCCGCTATGCGCCGCATATATAGTTTCGGGCGTAAGCGTAGCCGCACTTTCGGGTAAAATTGCAGGGCTAATAAAAGCGAAAAGACATTAGCGCCTAAATACCACCATGCCCAATGGGAGATGTCTTTTGCGCTGGTAAAGGCAAAGAGAAAGGCCGCAGCCGAGCGGGCAGCTGTTCCGGCGATGGTTAAAAATGAACCTCTGCCGAAACGTCCTAAACCATTATTGACGATGATGATGATTTCAGCTGAGCGCCAGACAAGGGCTTCGGCAATCACAATAATGGCGAATGGCCAGAAACTGACATTGTCTTTGAAAAAGATCAGATAAGCGCCAATGGTTGCCAGAGCAAAAAGCGGAATAGATGCAAGGATTGAAAGCAGATATCCGGCGGTATAAGTGCCAAGCAGATGCGGCTTCACGGTGGCGATACGATAAAGCGGCGAATTGAAACCGAGCGCGACAAGGCGTGATAAAACCACACCGGCAGCAGAGGCGGTTGCAAACAGTCCGAAATCGGCAAGCGACAATGAATTGGCGAGAGCGATGAAATAAATCAGTGATACGACAAGGCGCCCGAGTGAGCCGCTGATCAGAGCAAAATAATCCCGCATAACTGCCGGAGAAATTGTCTGTTTCAGTTTTTGCAGGGAAACGCCGAATTTCAAAATCAGTCCGCCATTGTTTTTGTTTGCTGAAGATAAAATCTAAGGTTCAAAGTTTAAAATCTGGTTGGTGTGCTGCAATCAATGCAATATTCTTTTGAAATCAGTACGATGTTAACTATTTATTTTCCATAAAAATTTATGCTTATCGATAATCTGGCCAATGTTTGGCCGATCTGTGGGCTAAAGACATGGTGGTAGAATGACGGATGAGAAAGGAAGACAGGATGACAGAGCTGCAAAGCCGCTCTTGTCTTATGCTCGCCGTTCACTGCATGTGGAAGTGAGCTCAAATGCTGATCCGCTAACGCCACCGGCTGATGACACATTGAATGTGCGTGAGCCGCATGAATTTGTCGTGCCGCCATGGGTGCCGCCTGTGGCCGGAAAAAAACGCGAAAAAGCAAGTTTTACTGGAACGCCAGAAAAAACTGTGGCTGTGAAACAGGATGCTGCTGCGCCGTCTTTAGATAATCTGGAAATGGCTGAAATTCAGCGCAAATTGGCCGAGATCAAGCAGGATATTGATCGCGGTTTTGATAATTTTCAGCAGCGTCAGCTTGAAGATAGCCTTGCCATGATGGCAGAGGCTGAGGCTGAGGTGCAGGGCGATGGGGTTAAGGGTTGGAAGCCGCTGATCGACCCGCGTCTGGTTTTCAATATTCTGGAAAATTCCAAGAAAACTCTGATTGCCAGCACCGCAATCGGTGGTGTCGCAGCCATTCTTTATGCATTGTCATTGCCTAATATTTATACCGCTTATACGGATTTGCTGGTTGATCCGCGCGACATTAAAGTGGTGGAACGCGAACTGACGCCTGGCCAATTGCCGACGGATGCGACCCTTGCGATCGCTGAAAGTCAGATGCGCATGATCGGCTCCAGCAGTGTTTTGCTGAAAGTGATTAAGGATGTAGACCTGATGGCTGATCCTGAGTTTAACGGCAGTGCGGCGCCGGTTGGGCCTTTGGCTAATATTATTAGTGATCTGAAAGCAAAATTCGTATCAAAGGAGCCGGTTGATCCGGCAATTTTAGAAACGCAGGTTTTGCAGGATCTGGCCAAAAGCCTGATTTTGGAACGTGACGCAAAGACCTTCGTTTTTACCATCGGTGTGAAAACGCAAAATCCGGTGAAGTCGGCTTTGCTTGCTAATACAATCAGCCGCGTGTTTCAGGATGAGTTGACGTCATTGCAGCAAAATGCAGCACGTCGTACGTCGGAAGATCTCTCCAAACGCTTAGCCGATTTGAAACTGGCTGTGCAAAATGCTGAAAATGCCGTTGATCAATATCGTGCTGAACATGATTTGATCGATCTGCAAGGCCGCTCGATTACCGATGATGATCTGGCACGCTTGAGCGAGCAATTATCTACGCAGCGTGCTGAAACTGTGCGTTTGAATGCGCGTGCAAAGGTGTTGAGTGAAGCAACGCCAGATAGTGTTTTGTCTGGCTCTTTGCCTGAAGAATTGCAGTCTGGCACCTTGACCTTATTGCGCGGACAATATGCAACAGCTCGCTCCACCGCTGATGGCTTGGCTATGACATTGGGACCAAAACATCCGCAATTGATACAGGCGCAGTCGCAAGTCGCGGGTGCACGCCGCGAAATTAACGCTGAACTTGGCCGTGTACGTGCATCTTTACAAGTTGAACAGAAACGATCTGTGCAGCAGGAAAAAGAACTTGGTGACCGTTTGGCAGAGATGAAAGTGCAACATGCCGACAGCAACGCCGAACGTGTGAAACTGCGTGAGCTGGAGCGTGAAGCAGAAGCACATCGCAGCATTTATGAAGCCTTCTTGTTGCGCTCGCGTGAAACGAACGAACAAGAAAGCCTGAACAGCACCAATGTGCGGGTGATTACCGAGGCACGGCCACCATTAACGGCATCGGCGCCAAAGCGTAAAATGATCGTTATCGCCGGTTTGATTTTGGGCTTTATTGCAGGGATAGGCTTCGCGCTGATGCGCGGGTTCTGGCCGCATGTCCAGCGCTGGCGACGTAATGAAACGGTGGAAGAATAAGACTGATTTTATCTTTTCAATCAGTCTTTCTTGAACAGAATACGTCCGAACCAACCGGTAAACATTGCTAAGAAAACAGCAAATAAACCATACCAGAGGCTGTGCTTGTGCGCGGCCTCATAAACGCTTTGCTCAAAACCAGCTTTGACAATTTCTAAACCTGCATTGGCTTCACGCAAGAAAACACCATTGCGAAACAGCAGGGCGCGTGCTTTGTGACGGCCAACAGGCACGTTGGCTGGCAATGCAAGGGTCGCTCTAAAAAGAGTGCGCGAGATAAATTCAACGCCACCAATGCGCTGGGTATAAAGCCCCTGACGGGTTTTAATGGCACGTAACTCATCGCTGAAAATAGGAATATTGCCCGAAAGACTATTAGGGTCCTCCGGTGCCATATAGAAATTACTGGTGCCTACTGAAAGCTGCCGATAGGTTTTCGGGTCGGTAATATCTTGCAGATTACGCGTTGAGGCGAGCGAATAAGAGAGCGGAACGCCCAAGAATGTTTCGGAGGCCGCGTTGATCCACACACCTAAATGGCGCTCTTTTTTGCGCACGACCAGATCACGCGAGGGGCCTTGCAGCACGACAATAATATCGTAGCGCCCTTGGCGCTGAATGAGCGGATCGGCATTATCGAGTGCGCCAAAAATCGTGAGATTGGTGCCGCTGAAGTTTGATGTCAGCGCGATTGTTTCGGTGGATAGGCCGATCTCGACCGTTTCGGCAGCCGGAGTTTGTAAATGCGGTAGACCGAATGCTGTTTCCGGCTCAATGGCCTGTGCTGCACTTGCCATTAAGCTCAAAATAAGTGCGGTATAAGGGATGATGTGAGAGAATCGCCACTGCATGATCATAAGTCCGCAATGGAAATTGAGAAGAGATTATCCGGTTGGATGAAGAGGTCATAACCAAGCCGTAAAGCCACCGCGAGCACCATCAGAGCAAGCAGCAGGCGCAATTGTTCGCCGCGTAATTTTTGACCGGCTCTTGCGCCATATTGTGCGCCAATCACGCCGCCGACCATCAGCAAAAAGGCAAGCACTATATCAACTGACTGGTTGGTGGTCGCTTGCATGACGGTGGTGAACGCAGTGACAAAAGTGATCTGAAACAGCGATGTGCCAACAACCACATTGGTGGGGACGCGCAAGATATAAATGAGCGCCGGTACCATGATAAAGCCGCCACCGACACCCATCACGGATGATAAAAGGCCGATGAAAAAGCCGATACCCAGCACCGGAATAATACTGACATAGATCATTGATGCGCGGAAACGCATCTTAAACGGCAGACGGTGGATCCAGTTATGATGGCCGGACTTCCGAACGGGTGCAGCACCCGATTTATTGCGGCGCAAGGTCTTCCAGCTTTCGACCAACATCAAGCCGCCGACGGTGCCGAGAAAGAACACATATAGAATGGAAACGATCAGATCGAGCTGACCAAGATCACGCAGCCACGAGAAAACATAAATACCGATCAGTGAGCCGATTAAGCCGCCAATCACCAGCAAAGTGCCAAGTTTGATATCTAGCGTGCGCCGTTTGAAATGCACTAAAGCACCCGATACGGAAGAGGCGATGACCTGATTTGCGCCGGTCGCAACGGCTATAGCGGGTGGAATATTATAGAAGATCAGAAGAGGGGTGATGAGAAAGCCGCCGCCGACCCCGAAAAGGCCTGACAAAAAACCGACCGCTGCCCCCATGCCCAACAAAACGAACATGTTGACCGACAGTTCCGCAATGGGAAGATAAATACCCAATTCCGATTCCGGTTTTGTGGCGCAATGACAGCTTCGTCTTACGGCTCGCGCTTGGCCGCAACACCTTGATCCATAATCAAATGTCTTGCGCCCTCATGGGTGTAATGTCAAACATCTATTGAATATAAGGTTACCAGACATGATCACTGTTGTAATCATGTCATGGTTTTATAGATAATAACCTGAAAAGCCGCAAGTTTGCGTTACTTATTATGATCAAGTAACAGTTTAACCAGCTGCGGATTGACTTCGCCGGTTGGTTCTTCACCATTGGCTTGCTGGAACATCTTGATAGCGGAGCGGGTTTTATCACCCATCAGCCCGTCGGCAGTACCAATATCATAACCGTTCTTCTTCAAAATCAGCTGAATATTGCGAACGGCTTTTTTCATGTCGACCGATGCTGTCTGTACAGGATTTTCATCCACCCAGCTGTCTGGAATGGTGACGGAATTAGCTGTCTGGTCGAGTTCTTTCGGCTTCCAGAGTGCAACCTTGCCTTCAGCCTGTTTCAGGCGTTCGCTACCCAAAACTTTGGCAACCTGGTCGCGTTTTTCAGCTGCATCTTTGTCGCCGGACTGCGCCGCCAGTGCAAACCATTTATAGCTTTCTTCCAGATCAAGCTTGGTGCCCATACCTTGCGCATAAAGAATGCCCAGATTGTACTGGCTGTCTTTCACATCCAGTTCGGCAGCTTTTTCAAACCATTTGATAGCTTCTTTATTATCAGGAGCATTGTCGCCGCCAGTAGCATAAAGCACAGCCAGATTGTGCATGGCGCTGGCATTGCCTTTTTCGGCAGACTTTAAATACCAATGTTTGGCTTTGTCGATATTACGCGGAATACCAAGGCCTTTTTCGTTCAAATTGCCGTAGCGATATTGTGCCGGAGCAAAGCCGCGTGCGGCTGCTGCTGCATAAAATGTAGCGGCTTTGGTTAAATCTGCCTGTGTGCCGACACCGTCAGTATAGCGATTGCCGATTTCAAACAGTGCCATTGCATCACCGCCAGCCGCGGCTTTGCGCAAGGCGCTCGGGCCAGCTTCGGCAGTCATTTCAGGTAAGGCTGTCATAACGGTCGGGTCAGCTGCAGGTGCACTGCTTGCAACCGTTTCAGAAGCAGCCATTTCAAGCTTTGACGCAGGGTTTGAAGGTGCAGTTGCTTCTATCAGTGCTGTTTCAGTTTTTTCTTCTGCAACAGGGGAGGTTACAGCCACAACAGGTGCTTTTTCAGTCTCTGCGATCTCTGCAACTTTGTTGCTCTCAATCAGATCTTCAACTGTGGTGTCAGAATTAGCCATTTGTGGCTGCGGAGCAACCAGTGACTTATTGAAGTAGATTTCGCCGGCCTGCAAAGCTGCCAGTGCCATCATAATTGCGCCAATGCCTAAGAAAATAGGCTTGCGCTGACGGGCAATAAGCTGCGTGAAAGAAGACTTCTTCGGCGCTTTTTCTTGACCTTTTTCGGATTGTTCTTCCGCGCTGATGCGCTCGGCTTCCTGAACGGCTGTTTGTGCAGCAGTGCGGGCAGCAGCGATAACATCGCTCTTAAGATCTTTTTCCTGACGCAGGCTTGAGGTTAAACCCGGTTCGCCGCGCACCCGTTTCATGATGGCGTTCAGATCAGGCAGTTCTGTTGATCTTTGAATAACCGGCAGGTCGCGGGTGACACTTACCTCAGAAAGATCAGAAGAAACGGTTGCGCTTGGCTCTTTGGTCGCGCTTAAAAGCGGCTTGGCGGCTGGTGCGGCCTGTTTAGGGGCTTCTACAGTTGGTTTTACTGTTTCTGCCGCAGGTTTGACACGTGGTTTGGTGGCTGGTGCAGCAACGGGTGCCGCCACAGCAGCAGCTGTCAGGCTCGGTGCTTTATGCTGTTCTTCCAAAGCGCTCAGGCGGTCAACAACCTTTTGCAAAGTTGAATGAACAGTATCGAAGCTTTTGACATTGCGCTCGTCATTGCTGCGTGCAAGCTTTTCCAGCGCGCGCATGTCTTCTGCCAGCTCTTTCACCAGACTTGTATCATATTGATGAGCTTGGGCTGCAAATTTTTCCATCGCGGCTTCAGCGGCTTTGCGTGCGATGTCCAGCGTATCTTCACGCGTTTTAAGAACAGCTGTTTCAATCTGTTCAAGGCGTGGCGTCAGATTTTTGATGAGCGGATGATGATCTTGCGGTGCACTCAATTGTTTTGCAATTGATGCAATCTGCGCTTCCAGACTTTGCATCATGTCATGATTGCTGGAAGGCTGCGAGAACTGCTCATCAAGGCGCAACACAAGCGCATCGAAGCGCTGATCGAGGGCGGCAAAAACTGCTTCCTGCGGCATGCTAAAACGGGATTCAACCGTATTCAGCTGACGGGTAATATCATCAAGGCGTGTGTTGACCTTTTCCAGCTCAAGTGCCGGGCCGCTTTCCAATGCACGGTCGATATAGGTGGCAATCAGGCGGATTTGCTTGGCCAGCGTATCGATCTGCTGCAATGGCAGGGAACTATTATCACTTAAGAAATCAATGCGCTGCGAAAGCTCTGCCATGCGTGACAGCACTTCCTGCGAAACGGCTTCTGCACGGCGGATTTCTTCGATGTCTGGACGTTTCATATTGCCGGCAAGGATTGCACGGCTGATTTCATCCAGGCGTTCATCCAGCACCGGCGGGATAGCATATTCATCCTTCTGGCCGATCATGTGTTCGATCGACTGCGCTAAGCCGCTGATGCGGTCTTCAAGCGGCTGAATGGACACGGCCTGCATTTGCGGCATGGCATCAATAGCACGGCGCACATCATCCAAACGGTCGCTGATGGAGTTCAGTTCGGGAAACTCCGCTTCCGCTTTTTGATTTTGGCTCTGCTCAAAAGCTTCAAATTTTTCGTCAAACTGGTCCCAGCGGTGGTTCAATTTGCGCAGTGATTCCTCACGCGCCATTGTTTGCATCATCCGCTTCAGGGCTTCCAACTCGTCTTGCAGGTGTTCTGCTGTCTCACGTGCATGGCGCAAAGATGTATCGTCGCCGTTTGTTTCAGCATTTTGTGCGGTTAAAATATCAACACTGCTTTCAATGCGCGCCAGCTCTTCGTCAAAGGTTAAATCAGCTTTTGGCAATGGTGCAGAAAATTTGCGCGGCATCGGCTTTTCAGCGCTGGCGGCAATCTGACTGTCAAGCGAGGCGGTAATATCGGCCAGGCTCATGCGCGGCTCGGCACGTGACGGCAATTCAGCTTCTAAGAAATCTGACTTTGAAGCAGCCGGAACCGGCTGCGCTTCCGTCATTTCTTTCAATCTCTGCTCGAGTGTTTCCAGTGTTTTATGCAGCTCATCCATCGGCGCATTATGGGCACGACGCATATTCAGATCTTGTAAAGGTGAACGTGTATTGGTCATGACATATGCCGCTTTTCAAATAACAAGAGTGCCGAACCACAAGCGCCGAAGCACAGAAAACTATGGATGTGACGCGCCCACTTTCTTACAAATATGGTAAATAACTGGTTAAACCTTTGGTTAATTTATTGCTTTATTTGTACATAAAGCCGTTAAACGCTGCCTTTTCAGGTTAAAGAATTATTTTGCCATATAGTTACCATGATTGATCTGTGCATGATGTGGGCTGGTTGGTTAAGCATATCATGAGGGGATAATGGGTAAGTTTAATGCCGCTCTTTTAGTGGCTGTTGTGCTCGGCGTGGCTGCTATTTTGGGTTGGAAATTTGTTGGCAATAACGGGCAAGCTAATCAAACTGCCAATCAGGCTGAGGGCGCAGGGCGACCTCTGGTGGCGGTGACCGTGCCGGAAAAATTCACAATGCAGGCTCGATTGGGTGAAGACGCCTTTAATGAGACTTGTGCTGCCTGTCATGGCAATAATGCCGCCGGTACGGAAGTGGGGCCGCCACTGGTGCATAAGGTTTATGAACCTTCACATCACTCTGACTATGCTTTTTACATTGCTGCCACCAATGGCGTGCGCGCGCATCATTGGAAGTTTGGTGATATGCCACCGCAGCCGGATGTTTCCGAAAAGGATCTGGTGAATATCGTGGCTTATGTGCGTGAGCTACAGCGCGCTAACGGTATTTATTAAAGGGAGCGGCTCATCGGGTACGGCAAGCTGAATGGCTATGCCTCTCGTGGCATGGGAAAATATCCTTAAGGCGAATGGTTTCCATACCCCTGTCAGTTTGAACACCTTGCAATATTAGCTGAAATTAGGTAGTTTATCCTTATAAAATTCATCTATGGGTAATTAATCCTTTTAAGGTTGCCGACATGTTTTCGCATGACAGTGTTTGGGCCGCTATAGACGCGCTGGCTGAACGATATTCTTTGAGCCCGTCCGGCTTGGCACGACGCGCCGGACTTGATCCGACTGCATTTAATAAATCCAAACGCCATGCCGCGGACGGCAGAGCCCGTTGGCCATCAACGGAATCTTTGTCAAAGGTGATTGAAGCGACCGGCTCCAGCTTTGAAGAATTCAGCAAGCTGATGAGCGGCAAAAGCTCGCTGCATCCGAGTGACTTTTTAGAGCAGCCGCGCTCTATCCCGCTGCTTGGTATGGCTGAGGCCGGGGCTGGCGGCTTTTTTGATGATGCAGGTTTTCCCGCTGGACAAGGCTGGGATGTGGTGGAGTTTCCGGCAGCGCCTGAGGAAACTGTTTATGCACTGGAAGTGTCTGGGGATTCCATGCTGCCGCTTTACCGCGATGGCGACACATTGATTGTCTCGCCGAATGCATCCGTGCGCCGCGGTGACCGTGTGGTGGTTAAAACCAAAGAAGGGGAGGTGATGGCAAAGATTTTGCAGCGCCAGACCCCACGCAATATTGAATTATTGTCGGTTAATCCGGAACATCCTAACCGCACATTTGAATCGCATCAGATCGAGTGGATCGCGCGCGTTGTATGGGCAAGTCAGTAATGGCTATTTCTTATAAACAAGCCGTGCCTGCCTGTCTGGCAACACTGACCGGTGCAGCATTGGCGGCCGTGTTTATTGCGCCTTTTTATGGCGCATTGGAGCCGGTGATCGCTGATACGGCAGACGGACAATCGGTCATCATTGAAGATTTTGATTATACCGAGCCTGAAAAGAACAGCGGGCAGGATCAGCCTGCTACTGAGATTGAAGAGGCTGAAGCAACGTCTGAACCGGATAATGCGCCTGAGAAAACATCAGAGCCTGCCTTACCAGAAACCACGCCCGCTGAAGATGAAGGTGCTTTAGCTGAAGCAGAACGGGCAGCCAATCTGGTGCCTGAAGATCAGCCTATGCAAATGGTGCATGGGGCGATTGTTGTTGCCGCTGGTCGCGTGGAGGGCAGTGGCCGTGTCATCACCTTGGATGATATTGTTGTGACGGAAGTGAATGAGCAATGCCGTGGTGACAATCTGATGTCGTGGAATTGTGGCATCCATGCCCGCACGGCTTTTCGTTCATGGCTTGGCAGCAAGACGCTAAATTGCCGCTTGCCGCAGGATGATAGTCTGGGCATTCCGGTAACAACCGATTGCGAGCGTGGATCAGAAAATGCTGCACTTTGGCTGGTGCGCAATGGCTGGGTCAAGGCCGTTGAAACGGGTGCTTATGCGGAACTTGGCAAAGAAGCAGAAAATGCCAAACGCGGCATTTGGGGTAATAAGCCGGTTTCGATGATGCCGGAGCTATTGCCTTTACCGCAGCCAAGCATGCAGATACCACCTGCTATCCCGAGTAATAATAATGAACGACCGGTAGGGTATTTTCCGCCTGCACCACAAAATTAAGTTATAAAAAAGCCGCTGATTATCTCAGCGGCTTTTTTTATTTCTAAACGAAGCTGTTAAACGAGTTCGCCAGCCAGCGCTTTGTTGATCAGTGCGCGGGTTTCTTCAATGCCGTAAAGTGCAATGAAAGAACCAAAGCGTGGGCCCCGTTCTTGGCCGATCAGCACTTCATAGAGCATCTGGAAGAAGGAAACCGAAACACCTGGGCCACCTTCAGGGCTCTTCTTGGTATGATCCTGATAGCGCTCAATCGCGCGGGCAACATCGAGAATAGCGTTTTGAATGGCGCTTCCATCGGCCTGTGCATCAATCTGGCCAAGCTTGGCTTCAACTTGTGCCAAAGCATCACGCTCAACATCATCCGGCGCACGGAATTTCTTCGTTGGTTTGACGAAGTCGTTGAAGTAACGCAGCGCATAGCCAACCAAAGCATCCAGTTCCGGATTGGTGGCGGCTGTGACACCTTCGGCGTAACGCGAAATGAAGCCCCAGAGCACATCACTGTTTTCAGCGTTTGAAGCGCTGACCAGATTAAGCAACAGTGCAAACGGCACTGGCATGTTGACCTTTGGCGGATTGCCGCTGTGCTGATGCCAGACAGGATTGTTCAGACGCTCTTTCCAGGACTGACGCTCATAGGCGGAAAGATAAGTGAAATATTCATCAACCGCTTTTGGGATCACATCAAAGTAAAGACGCTTTGCAGTCTTTGGCTTCTGGAACATGTAAAGACCGAGGCTTTCGGTTGGCGCATAGGTCAACCATTCGTCAATGGAAATACCATTGCCCTTGGACTTGGAAATTTTTTGTCCCAATTCATCCAGAAACAGTTCATAGACGAAGTGTTCCGGCGCACGGCCACCAAGGATTTCACAAATACGGTCATAAACAACAGCATTGGTCTGGTGGTCTTTACCAAACATTTCAAAATCAACGCCAAGTGCCGCCCAACGCATGCCGAAGTCCGGCTTCCATTGAAGCTTCACATGGCCGCCGGTAACAGGCAATGTAGTTTCTTCACCATTTTCATCATCAAAGGTGATGGTGCCGTTTTTCGCATCGACATGCTTCATCGGCACATAAAGGACACGACCGGAGATTGGTGAGATTGGCAGGAACGGGCTGTAGGTTGCCTGACGTTCTTCACCAAGGGTCGGCAGCATTACATTCATGATGTCGTCGAAGCGTTCAGCTGCAAGAAGCAGAACTTCGTCGAAACGGCCGTTCTTATAATATTCGGTGGCACTTGCGAATTCGTAATCGAAGCCGAAAGTGTCGAGGAAGCGGCACAGCATCGCATTATTATGGTCGGCAAACGTCTTGTATTCGCTGCCAAACGGGTTTGGCACGGCAGACAAAGGCTTGTGCAGATGCGGCTCCAAAAATGTGCGGTCAGGCACATTGTCAGGAATTTTGCGCATGCCGTCCATATCATCGGAGAAGCATAAAAGCTTGGTTTTGACCTTATCTTCGGTCAGCACGCGAAAGGCATTGCGCACCATTGTTGTGCGCGCCACTTCGCCAAATGTGCCGATATGCGGCAGGCCGGACGGGCCGTAACCGGTCTCAAACAGAACCGTTTCGGGCAGTCCCGTTTTCTCGTACCGTTTGAGTATTTTTCGCGCCTCCTCAAATGGCCACGCTTTGGCTTCCGCAGCCGCCGCGGTCAATTCCGGGGTCAGCATAATTTCGGGAAGGCGGTGCGTAGTCATGAGGATTTTCCTAAAGTTAAAGGGTAGCGAAAAATACCGCTGCCAAACATAAAAAGACGGCTCACCCAGAGCCGTTCTCCTATGCTCTATTGCTGCGGCGGGTTTACGTCAATCATATTAGCGCGTTTTAAGCAGTAATCGCAGCATTGTTGTGGTTTCTTTGCAGCAATCACATGATGATTATATTGTCAGGCTTTGTTAAATTTCAACAGATTACCGCTTGCGCAGTTGTGCTGCCCTGCCTAACCTTCAAAAATCAATCGGTTTAAGCTGATTCATTTATATTGCAGGAGCTGTCAATGCCGCAAATTTCGCCTCAGGATGCCCTTGTTTATATTATGGTGCTGACATCAGCCGCCGATACGCAGATGACCGATGCCGAGTTGGACTCTATTGGCAATGTGGTTACGCGACTGCCGGTTTTTACAGGTTTTGATAAAGAGCGCGTTGTGGCTCTGGCCGAAGATTGTTATAATCTCCTTGCCGATGAAGACGGTTTGGAGAAAATTCTGGATCTTGCTCATGATGCTCTGCCACCTAGATTATATGATACGGCCTATGCTCTGGCGGTAGAAATCGCCGCTGCTGATCTGCATGTTGAGCAGGAAGAGCTTGTTTTGCTGCAAATGCTGCGTGATCGATGGGATCTTGATGAACTCACGGTCGCCGCTATTGAGCGCAGCGCACGCGTGCGCTTTCGCAAGCTCGACTAAAACCTGTCAGTGAAAACCAATCGGAAAATGGCGCATATAAATTTCATTTAATGCGCCTTTTTTCTCTAATGCCGCTAAAGCATAATTAAAGGCGCGGGTGAGGCGCTGATTATTGGCGCTGACGGCAATTGTCATCTGGTTGTCAGCCAATTGCGGTGCATAATAAGGCTCTGCAATAAAATGGCAGCATTGATTGCTGTCACTATTTTCAAGCATGAAAGATAGAGCAAGGCCATCATCAAAAATGGCGGCGATATCTTGTGCTTGCAGCGCTTTCAGCATGGCTTCGCGATCATCAAAATTTTCAGTTTTAATATCGGGGAAATATTGCGCGAAAACTTTGGCATGTTTACTGTCAGCAAGAATGCCAACAGGTTTTTCGAACGCATTTTTTGTGATTTTTGTGTCACTTTTTACCGCATTGAGAGCGATAAAGCGTGCCGGAAACTTCAAATAGGGACGCGAAAAACTATAGGTCTGACGATTGTCTGCGGATGGAACGAGGCCGGCAATTATTGCTTCCCCGTCGCCTTTATCAAGGGCTTTTTGTAATTCATTCCATGGCAGAGCTTCAATCTGGCAGATATTTTCCAGTTTCAATTCGCGGCATAAAGCGCGTGCCAAATCGATATTATAACCGGTTAGCTGGCCCTGAGCATTCATGGAATTAAAGGGGGTAAAATCGGTTGTGGTCAGAAAACGCAAACGTGTCAGGCCGGTCAGATCAGTTGGTTTTTGTTTGATCGGGTTATTAATAAATTGCGGCTGTGCAGGTGCGGCAAAAGCTTGCCCGAAAAAAGTGCTACTGATTACTAAAAACATTGCAAAAATGCGCATAACGGCACCTCATTCAGTCTATAATGAAAAAGAATTATTTATTTTTTCTTTAAAGAATATCAAAAAAATATTGATTAATCGTCACGCAGCTTTCACGAATTCCGATTACTTAATATAAATCAGAACCTTGGATATGAAAACGTATTTATTACCAATACGCTTCTTATTAAAAAGGATATATTGTGAAATGTATAGTTTTGTGTAAGCCTCAGTATTGATTGCGAAGTTTTAGCTAATTTTATGTCTATAATTTCGCTTTTGAGTATAGTTTGATGATTGTAGAGGTCTCATGATTATTTGTGCGGGGGGCACTTGATTGAGAGCAGACAGGGTTAATCAGGATTACTTTAATTTATTTTGCAATCTCAGTGCGCGCCTTGAGCAATATGGTGTTGCCCGCAACGATATTAAAAAAGCTTATGTGAGGGCGGGAAATGATCCTGCCCTGTTTTTTAATGAAGCTCACTGCTCGGGTGTGGCCAGTGAAACTATTTTATTTGGCGTGGTGGCAGATTATCTGAACCTGCCTTTTCGTGACCGTGTCACATCATGCCGTGTGATTGATGATAAAAGCCGGGTTCCGGCCGAATTGAGCTTCATACAGCACGCTTTGGTGCTGGATGCACAAAACAAGGTTCTGCTTTATCTGTCTCCTTCGATGGAGCACATGACCACACTCAAATATTATTTAAGCACCAACCCATCCTTGAATTTTAAGATCGCTATTTGCCCGCCATCAGTTATTCAACTGTTGGACAGACGCAGTAAAAAGCATGAATTGGCTCGTAAAGCTGTCACCATGACACCGGCTAAATTTTCCAGCCGACGTGTGTTGGACACGCGTCAGGCCTTTATCATTGCTTTTTCTGTCAGTCTGCTTGCTTTTCTTTTTTTTAACTTTCTTTGGCCGACACTATTTGCCTTTCACATTTTTCTAAGCTGCTTCTTTTTTACATGTGTTGGCATTCGGTTATTGGCAGCAATGTCGGCGCAGCGTTTACCAAAACTACAACAGACATTGCCGCTTCCATCTGACCTGCCGAATTACACGGTTTTGGTGCCGCTTTACAAAGAATCGGATGTTATTCCGCAATTGCTGGACGCATTGAGCAATTTGCACTGGCCACGCGGACGGCTAGATATCAAAATCATTTGCGAAGCTGATGATCGTGAAACTCTGCGGATCCTTGGCTATTTTAAACTGCCGCCGTTTATGGAAGTGGTGCGGGTGCCCAATGTCGGCCCGCGCACCAAGCCAAAGGCTTTAAACTATGCGCTGCAATTTGCGCGCGGTGAGTTTGTGGCGGTTTTTGATGCGGAAGATCGCCCGCACCCGCTGCAATTACTGGATGCCTGGGCGGCTTTTCAAAAGGGTGGTGAGCAGCTTGCCTGTGTGCAAGCGCCACTCATTATCGGCAATTTCCGTAATAATTTCCTGACCCGTTTATTTTCGTTTGAATATACCGGCCTGTTTCGCGGGCTTTTACCATGGATGGCACGCCATGATCTGGTAATGCCGCTTGGCGGTACATCCAACCATATGCGGCGTTCCGCGTTGGAAAAAGTCGGTGGCTGGGATGCTTATAATGTGACAGAAGATGCCGATCTCGGTGTTCGTCTGGCACGTTTTGGTTATAGTATTAAAACGATAACCCATGGCACGATTGAAGATGCGCCGGAGAATTTTCCGGATTGGTACAAGCAGCGCACCCGTTGGATGAAAGGCTGGATGCAAACGAGCCTTGTTCATTTGCGTAAACCGACCGAAACCAGTCGTCAGCTTGGCTTCAAGCGATTTATTATCAGTCAGGTTTATATGCTGGGGCTGATTATCTCGGCGCTGTTCCATCCGCTGATGTTGATGACCATGATCTTTCTGGTGGTCTCTGCCTTTTTCTCACCGTTTGAAGTGCGCCATGTGATGCTGCTCACCATTGATATGATGAATATCGTCATGGCTTATGTGAGCTATTATTTGCTGAGTGCAAGGGCTGCGGAAAAGAGCGAGATGGATGGTTATCCTTATCTGCTCGGAATTGTGCCTTACTGGATGATGATTTCTCTGGCCACATGGCGGGCGCTGTTGCAGCTGATGAGGGAGCCTTTCCTCTGGGAAAAGACCCCTCATTTCAGAAGCAGCAATGCGTCACAAATATTGGTCAGTGAGGCTCTTTATCAAAATGCCGTTTACTTGGAGGATGCCAAAAATGCGGTGCCTGCGCCAATGATATTGGTGTCTTCTTCACCGATTGCCTCAAGGTCGCGCCCTTCATAAGGCAATGACAATAACACACGGCGGATTGCGGCCAGCCGCGCCCGCCGTTTGTCATTGGAGCGTACAATTGTCCAAGGTGCATGTTTGGTGCTGGTGCGCTCGATCATCACATGGCAGGCATCGGAATAATCCTGCCAACGGGTAATGCCAGCCACATCAATCGGCGAAAATTTCCAATCTTTAAGTGGACTGTGGCGGCGTTCATGAAAGCGCTTTAGTTGCATTTCCTGCCCGATATCCAGCCAGAATTTGAAGAAATGAATGCCATCGGCGACGACCATTTTCTCCAGATCAGGTGCTTCAATCAAAAAAGTTTCAAGCTGTTGCGGCGTGCAGAAATCCATCACCACTTCAACGCCGGCGCGGTTATACCATGAGCGGTCAAAGGTGACGAACTCGGCCGATGTTGGAAAATGCGCCACATAACGCTGAAAATACCATTGGCCGTTTTCTGTTTCGGTGGGTTTGGTCAGCGCCACATTGCGCGCGGTACGCGGGTTCATAAATTCACGCAGGGTGAAAATTGTGCCGCCTTTACCGGCTGCATCGCGCCCTTCAAACAAGCAAATGACGCGCCCGCCGCTTGCCTGCAACCAATATTGCATTTTAACGAGTTCGATTTGGAGCCGTTCCAGGGTTTCTTTATATTCTTTGGACTGCATCTGATCGGGATATGGATAGCCGCCGGAGGCAAGAGCGTTTTCCTCAATCCAGGCCGGTAATTCCGGATTGTCGATATCAAACTCGCGCTCTACACCGGCAATGGTAAGTTTGATTGGTTCCAGCTTCGGATGTCTGGAAAAACTGCCCGTCTGTGCGGCTTTATCACTGGCCAATGCAATATCCTCTCGATTGCGCTTGATGATTGATCTTATTAAGCTTTATTACGTTTGAAAAGTGCTTGAGTAATCAAAGTGTCATAGTCTTTAACTATGTTTAAGGCCATGATTTGTCAGGCAGATGAATGTTGTCAGCGGTGCCAAGCAATCATGCATGCGGCCTTGTTTTGACGTAACGGTTTTATATATTGATGCTGATCATCCCCTGTGGCTTGAAATGTTTTAAAGCCCTGCTTTTTGCGAGGAAAATGAATGAACAATCATGATGAGCAGGGGATCTGGTCAGCTTTGATGAAATTTTGGCAGCAAGGTCGCCTTTATCTGATTTTCGCAGTCGTCGTGCTGGCTTTTGTTTTCTGGCTAGTCTGGCCGCCACTGGTGCTTTATCTCTTGCTGCTCAGCGTCATTCTGGCTTTGACATTGGTGGTTTCGCCACCTGCTCCACCTGAAATTACCCGAAAAAAAACCACCAAGCGCAAAGGCGCTTTGGCTGACATCGGTGCAGAAAAAATTGCTGGTTTGCTAAGTGATCCGCTGGTAATTTTTGATCGCTCCGGTTCGGTGATCTATACCAATCCGGCAGCACAGGCGGCATTTCCTTCCATGGAAATAGAAACCATCGTGTTTTTACGTTTTCGCGCACCGGAAATGCTGCATATGCTGCATGAGGTGGTTGAAGATGGTCAGCCGCGCAGCATTGATTATTTCGAGCGATTGCCGATTGAAAGCTGGTACAAAGCCGTTCTGATGCCGCTTGAGGCGGGGCGTGATGATTTATTTATGCTGATTTTTCGCGACCAGACCGAAGCGCGCCGTATTGACCGCATGCGCTCGGATTTTGTCGCCAATGCCAGCCATGAATTGCGCACACCGCTTGCCTCGTTGCGCGGGTTTATTGAAACCTTGCAAGGGCCGGCACGTGAAGATGTCAAAGCGCGTGACCGTTTTCTGGAGATCATGCAAAAACAGGCCGACCGCATGTCGCGTTTGATTGACGACTTGTTGTCTTTATCACGGCTTGAAACACGGCCTAATGTCGGCACAGAAGACAAGGTTGATTTAGGCGCTATATTACATCATGTCACCGACAGTCTGGTGCCGATGGCCGAGGCGCAGGGCGTGGTGATTGAGCATGATTTTCATGATGAACCTGTCTATGTGGCAGGGTCGCGTGATGAGCTAATCCAGCTTTTTCAAAACCTGATTGAAAATGGCTGCAAATATGGTGAAAGTGGCAAGAAGCTTATTGTTAGCCTTAAAAAACATGGGGTTCCTTCGCCGGATGAGGCGATTATCTCGGTGCAGGACTTTGGCGCAGGCATTGCTGCTGAACATTTGCCGCGTCTGACGGAGCGGTTCTATCGCATTAATGCAGAAACGGGTGATGCCAAAAAAGGTACTGGACTGGGCTTGGCCATCGTCAAACACATTATCACCCGTCACCGCGGCAAGATGAATGTGCGATCTGAGATTGGCAAAGGCACTACTTTTATTGTGCGTTTACCGCTTTTTTGCGTGAAATCGTGAGGTGTTGCGCGTTTTTCAGATGAAGAAACGCGTTAAAAAAGACAGTGGTTCTATTTTTACTTTGATGGTTTGACGAGGCGTAAAAGCCTCCATTTGAGCGGACGAATTGCCTGCCATATCCGTGTTGATCGCAAACCGGTCAGCAGTGATTGTGCGCTTAAAGCGAGACGGCCTTTGAGGGTGAGAGCGGCTTTATAATCGTGCAAAACCCGCACACCGTCGCACATATTGACCTTCCATGCTTCATTGCCAACGCCAAGGTCAAGAATGTCGAAACCGTGTTTGTGTAAATCCTGCATGACCAGATAATGCAGCACCATGCCGGGTGAATATTTTGACCAATGTCCGGCTTCATTTGAAATCATCATGCCAAAATATGTTTTGCCATCCAGCAAGCCCCAAAGGGTTGCGATGATCTCGCCATTCATTAACAGGGCAGCCAGATGCAGGCTCTGCGCTTGGCCGAAATAATCCGTAGCTTGTTCAAAGAACTGCTGTTTTTCTGGATGTTCCTGAAAACCCGGCACATTGGTTTCGACAAAACGGCGCTGCTTTTGTGCAATCAAGGCCGCAATGAATGCGCGGCGTTCTTCGTCGCTCTCCGCAATTTTAAACTCAAATCCGCCCATGCGCAGTAAGTTGCGGTAGCGCTGCTTGGTGTTTTTAATCCGGTGCAGGCTTTTTTCGAGTTGCGGCCAGGGTTGGTTAAGGGTGGAAAAATGACCCGCCTCGGCGTGACTATGCGAGGCAATCAGAAACAGCGGATTAAGTTCATTGCCCACCCATTGCGGCATTTTTTGAAAATCAATTATATCGACAGGTGGAAGTTTGCTGCAAATTTCTTTGATTAAATTCAGTATCTGCGCTTTTGACCATGTTGAAAAATCATCAAATAAAATCGGCGCATTATAATCGCAGACATCATGATCGGTGAAGGTTAGCGTGCTGATGCCGCGCTGTTGGCTAAGGGCAAGCGGCAGAAAGAGCAGTGGCTCATTACTGGCCTTATAAATTTCCACCAGCAGCATTTGGCAATCACTGCGCGCACCATAGCTTTTTGCCCAGGCTTGGAGAAAGGCCTTGCTTTGAAAAATGTAACTTTGTGCTTTATTGCTTTCGTTCAACCCCCCTTGCGGCCACAAAGGAGAGAGCGCCTCAGGGTCGGAAATGATTTTTATTATGTAAGGGCTCATCCCAGTCATGGCTGAATACCAATCAAAGCTTCAGTTAATTGCGTTTGGCTGTAGCACAATTCATGACATATGGTTAGATGAATAGTCGGGTTTCAATGCAGAGGCAAAAGTGACTATTTCAGTCATCATCAAAACCTTAAATGAAGAGCAGAATATTGCAGGCTGTATTGAGGCGGTGCTGACGCATGGGGCTGGATTAGTCAGCGAAATTATCGTGGCTGATAGTGGCTCAAGCGATCAGACCATTGCAATAGCCAAACAGTTTCCGGTGATGATTGTGCAAATCAGGCCACCTGCCAAAGCTGGTTGCGGGGCAGGTGCGCAGCTTGGCTATCAATATGCAAATGGTGATTTTATCTGTCTGCTTGATGGTGACATGGAGCTGGCACCTGATTTTTTAAATGAAGCGCTAGGCTTTTTAAAAAGTCATCCGCAATTGGCGGGTGTGACCGGCCATGTGATGGAGAAAAACGTCAGCAGTCTGGAATATCAGCGCCGCGCAAAACGTCAAAGAATTGAAAATCCGGCAGGGATGATTGATCGCATGAATGGCGGCGGACTTTACCGGCGTGAAAGCCTGCAATCTGCTGGCTATCTTGCTGATCGTAATCTGCATGCTTACGAAGAGCTGGATTTAGGTTTGCGGCTTGCGCAACATGGCTGGCAATTGCACCGGCTGGATATGCCTTTTGTCGGCCATTCAGGCCATAGCACAAATGCTTATTCTTTGCTGAAACGACGCTGGAAATCGGGTTATTTGCAAGGCAGCGGCGAAATTTTGCGCGCGGCTTTAAACGGCAATTATGTTGGCCAGCTTTTCAAAACATTGCCGGAACTGAAACTCTGGGTGTTGGTTTATGGCTGGTGGCTTGCCATTATCACGGCTTTAGCGGCTGCCTACATGAATGTTCATTTTTTGTGGGTGGCAGCTGTTGTGGTTTTTGCGCCTGTCTTGCTGATGACGTTCAAACAGAAAAGCTTGGCGATGGGGCTTTATTCGGTGGTGGCATGGGTTTTCCATGCCGCAGCATTGCCTTTTGGTTTTTTCAAAAAGCGCACTGCACCACAAAGCTTTATTGAAAGCACTATTTTGAAAGAGCCATGATTTTAAGACTGGCGGACAGTTTTAAGCAGGCAAATCCATGACGCAATGGCTAAGGCCAGATCAATCACATAAAAGGCGGCAAATGTGCCTTGCGGCGGATAAGCCCATGTCGCTAAAGCCAGCAAGGCACCGCCAAAAATATTGGCACCATTGAGAATGGCCGAGCGATAGCCATGTTTGCCTGCCGCACCCAATGTTTCAATCGGCACCGCCCAAAGCGCGAAAAACACATTCGTCCAGCATAAAATACGCGAATATTGCACCAATGTGTCGTAATCGGAGCCAAACAAATAGGGCAGCACTGGTGCAAAAATGAAAATGCTTAAAGAGGTGAAAAAGCCGATACCAAGCGCTGCCAGTTGCAGTTTTTTGGTCATAGCATAAGCATTTTGAATGCCCTTGGAGCTTGCAACTGCAAGGCGGGGATAGGCGAGGCGGTTCATCGCTTCAATGCCCATGGTGCTGCTGTCGATGATACGACGCACAATCGCATAAGAACCGACAAAACCGGCAGGCATCAGCGTGCTGAGCATCAGCAAATCGACATTCTGGCGTGCGGTTTTAAACACGAACTGGCTGGCAAAAAGCAGACCAAGACGGATTTCATGGCGGATGATACGATAAACCGGCTTACCCAATCGCCAGATATAACGATAGTAAAACACCATCACGATGACATGGCAGGCAAATTGCCAGACCGCCCATGTGAAAATATCTTCGGTGGTGAAAACCAGACAGGCAACAGCTGCCGTAAACATCCGCGCAAAAGCAAAGCCAACTACCGAAAGGTTGGCCGATTGATATTGACCATGCGCTATATAAATCTGCTCAACCAGCAAGATGAGCCGCACCAGTACAATATTGGTTATCAGCAGCAGCAGAATGGAAAATTCGCTAAAATTGCCCTGAGTGGTGAGCTCAATCCAGAGCGGGAGAACACTCATGCCAAGCAGCACAAGGGCAGCACCTGTTAAAGCAATGAGGCTGAGACAATGGCCGAAGAGGACAGTGTAAACCTGCTTATTTTGGGCAACACGGCGCACCAGAGACTCGGTGGAGCCAAGGCCGCAAATATGGGTGGCAATCGCAGTGATGGCGAGAATAGTGACCAGCAAACCAAAATGCTCAGACCCCAGCGAACGGGCAAGAATGGCAAAGGTCATCAGCTGCGCTACATTGGCGGCGAGCAGGCTGCCGCTTGACGCAGCATAAGAAAGCAACATCTGACCCAATGGGCGTGATGGCTTCTTAACCTTGGCTGATTGATTTTGCCCCAAGCTGAATTCCCTTAATGGCAGTGGCTTTAATTTTTTATATCCTGCTCGCCTCGTGGCAGTGAAGCTTTACTCTTTGTTCTGATCTTGTGGCTTATGATAGTTTTCAACCTATCGTCAATTGGTTCCTTCACGCCTTTCACTATAGCGTTTGTAAAATGGAATGGAATAATGGTCAGGCAGGACGACGCGTGACAAGACAGCTTCTCAATTTTAATGACTGGTCTGACCGGGTTTCAGACCGGATGATGCGTTATTTCCCACGCCGCAGACTGGATGTTCGCTTGGAACAACCGGTTGTGTCTTTTACTTTCGACGATGTGCCGCATTCGGCAGTGCGTAGCGGCGCGACGCTTTTAGAGCGCTATAATGCACGCGGCACTTTTTATATTGCCGGTGGCCTGCAAGATAAGATGCAAGGCGAGATACGGATGTTTTCGCCCGCCGATGTGCAATATCTGGCGCGTGCCGGACATGAAGTGGCGTGCCATAGTTTTTCACATCGCAAAATGAGCAAGCTTTCGCGTGAAATTCTAGAGCGTGATCTGGCGCGCAACAAAGCCTATCTTGATAGTTTGGCGCCGCAGGAAGGTAAGTTCCGCAATTTTGCCTATCCATATAATGCCCCAAAATGGCGGGCACGAAACTTATTGGCTAACCGGTTTAGTTCTTGTCGCGGTAGCGGCAATCAAATTAATCGCGGACGGGTCAACCGTGATTTTTTATATGGTGTGGAAATCGGTGGTGCGGATGCAAAATTCAGCACGCTTTCTTCCTATATTGAAGATGTTGCAAGAAATCCGGGTTGGTTGATTTTCTTCACACATGATGTGGATGATAATCCAAGCCCCTATGGCTGCACGCGGGATTTGTTTGAAAAGCTGGTGGCCTATGCCGCCGAAAAATCCTGCCGCATTCTGCCGGTCAGAGATGCGATGGCTTTGTTGCAGGGACAAAACAGAGAATGAAAAAGGTGCCGCAGACACTTCTTGCGATTAATAATTATTTTTATCGCCGTGGTGGCGCGGAAACTTTATTTTTTGAACATATGCAGCTTTTCGATGATGCTGATTGGCGCTCCATACCTTTTGCCATGCAGCATCCGGAAAATTTGCCCTCTGATTATGCGTCCTATTTCGTGGGCGAAATTGAATATGGCCGCCGTCTCTCCTTGAGCCAAAAACTATCGCAGGCCGCGAAAGTTATTTATTCACGCGAAGCACAGCGCAATATTGAGCGCCTTATCGAAGATGTGCGCCCCGATATTGCGCATGCGCATAATGTTTATCATCATCTCTCTCCGGCCATTTTTCCGGTGCTGAAAAAAGCCGGTATCCCGACCGTAATGACGGCGCATGACCTTAAACTTGCCTGTCCTGCCTATAAAATGCTGAGCCATGATCAGATCTGCGAGCGCTGCAAGGGCGGGCGTATTTATAATGTGGTGCGGCAGCGCTGTATTAAAGATTCCGTAGCGCTTAGTGGTTTGGTGTTTTTAGAAACATTGGTGCATCGAAGCCTTGGCCTTTACCGCGATAATCTGGATCGCATTGTCGTACCAAGCCGGTTTTACCGCGAAAAACTGATTGAATGGGGCTGGCCGGAAGACAAGCTGATTTATATACCGAATTTCGTTGATCTTGATCTGGCGCGTGCGCCTTTAAGGAACAGCGATTATTTTCTTTATGCCGGAAGATTGTCGGAAGAAAAAGGACTGGTAACACTCATTGAAGCGGTGGCGGCGAGTAAACAAAGATTGCTGATTGCCGGCTCCGGCCCCTTGGAGCAGCAGCTTAAACAATTAGTCGCAAAGCTTCAGGCGGATGTCGAATTTGTAGGACATTTGCAAGCGGATCATTTACATCGCACAATCAACGGAGCAACGGCGCTTGTCTTGCCATCGCAATGGTATGAAAATGCGCCGTTGAGTATTTTGGAAGCTTATATTTTGGGGGTGCCGGTCATCGGCAGCAGGATTGGCGGCATACCGGAACTCGTGCGTGTTGGGGAAACTGGCCTGTTGGCAGAGCCTGGCAATGTGCAGGATCTGGCCGAGAAAATCGCGATGATGGCAGGGTTTACCGCGCAAAAACGTGGCTTAATGGCAATTGAGGGAGCGCAGTGGGTGCGTGAGGTTTTTTCAAGCATACAATATAAAAACGCGATGCTTGATCTTTATGCGTCACTTGAAAGCCGCTGATGAGGGCAGATGTGGCGCGTAAACGTATTTTTATGGTTGGTTTGCGGGGCATTCCTGATGTGCAGGGCGGCGTGGAAAAGCATGTCGAAGCTTTAAGCCAGCTATGCACCGATAAAGGCTACGATGTTACGGTTATCGGGCGGCGGAATTACTTAAAGCAAAAAACACTCTATCGCTGGGGCAATGTTTTTGTAGTGCCGCTTTATGCGCCGCGCTCGGAATATCTGGAAGCGATCATCAATAGTTTTGTGGGTGTGTTTTATGCCGCAAAACATAAAGCGGATATTTTGCATATCCATGCTATTGGTCCCGCATTAATGGCGCCATTGGCGCGGGCTCTGGGCTTAAAAGTGGTGGTGACGCATCACGGTTTTGACTATGACCGGCAAAAATGGGGCGCAGTCGCGCGCAAAGTTTTGAAGCTTGGCGAATATATGGGCATGAAATATAGCAATGCCCGCATTGCTGTATCGCGCAATATCACTGCGACGATGCAAAAGCGCTACGACGTTGAGGTGACATATATCCCCAATGGCGTTGCGGTTTTTGAAGGTCGCGCAAATACCGATTATCTGAAGAAATTTCAGCTTACTCCTGACAATTATCTGATCAATGTCGCGCGGATTGTGCCGGAAAAGCGCCAGCTTGATTTAATTAATGCCTATGCGGATTTAAACCGGCCGGACATTCCATTGGTGCTGGTTGGCGGTGGTAATGAACATTCTGATTATTACATGCAAGTGGCCGCGCGTGCCAGTGAAGTGCGTGGTGTGATCATGACTGGTGCTTTAGCGGGAGAAGAGCTCGCCGCTATTTTTTCCAATGCAGGTATGTTTATTTTGCCGTCCAGCCATGAAGGTATGCCGATCGCATTGCTGGAAGCATTGCATTACGACATGCCGGTTTTGGCCAGTGATATTGTAGCCAATAAAGAAATAGGGCTTGAGGATGAGTGCTATTTTCCGCTTGGTGATATTGCGGCACTGACCCGCGCGCTGGAAAGGCAACTCATGGCCGCTAAAACGGCGGCAGGTGATGTTGTAGAGCGCACTAAAGTACAGCAGGATTTCAGCTGGGATCATATCGCTGATCAGACTTGTGCGATTTATGAGAAAATTTTGATGGATAGCAAACAATAAAAAACCACATCAGCGAAGTGCATGATGTGGTTTTTCAATTTGTATTTTTAAGCCAGCTTAGCGGGCGCGACGGCGCTCTGAAGATGGCTGATAAGCAAGCTTGGCGTGATAAGCGCAATAAGGGCTGCTTTCACCGGATTCATGACCGCAGAAGTGAAACTCTTCCGACAATGGATCACCAAGCGGCCATTTGCAGGTGCGCTCGGTCAGCTGCAACAAAGTCAGCTTGCGTGAGATTGGAATAACCACATCGGACGCAGGCTTCATAACCGGTTCGGCAATGGCTGTATCGGCTTCATATTCCATTTGCAGAGCGGCTGCGCCAACTGTCTTGGTGACGGTCGGGCGCACAGGCGCTTGCACATGAATATGAGCTGCTGTTGCTGCCGGTGTTACCGGCGGGGCTGCCGGTCTTGGTGGCGCAGAGGCTGTAACGCTCGGTGCCGGAGCCACTTTTTTGCTGCGCGGGGCAGCTGTGGTGGTTTTCCCGCGTCCTGACAGTTTCAACCGATGCACTTTGCCGATGACCGCATTGCGGCTCACACCGCCAAGCTGTGCAGCGATCTGGCTTGCGCTGAGGCCTTCACTCCACAGTTTTTTCAGAACTTCGACGCGCTCGTCTGTCCAGCTCATCGCCATAGGCTCCAATCGTTATTTGTTAGCCGGAATACATCAGCATGCAACAGGATACATCCTGCCAGCATCGCCATTCACTTCCGGGTGACTAGGTCCGCCTTACGAAATCTAGTTTTACTTAACCTTCAAGTTACAATACTGAGCTCGACCATGACAAGGCTCTCGCCGCTCAGCTGATTTGCTTTTCAGGGTTTTCCCCAGATAGGTTGTCAAGTACTATTTTCGCATAGGCATTTAAAAGTGTTCGTTGCATCACAGCCAGACCACTTCGCCTTGAAGGCGCTGCCGGTCTGACCATGACAATATCTGGTCTATATAGCGATTTAGATGCAAATTGCTATCTCTATGACAAGAATATAACTACAACTAAAGCAGAATGTTGCAAAAAAACCTTATAATTGCGACGAAAATCAGTACCTTTTAGTGCAAGATTGATTGACTTTTTATATCCGGCACCCAATATTCGTTACCTTATTCTGTGGCTGATGTCCGGTGGTTAAAACCGGATCTGTAATCTATGGAAAACTTGTGTAATTGATAGCTTGTCGAATCCGATTTTAAAGTCAATTATGCAAATGCCGCCCGAGGGCGGCTTTTTAGTTTCATCAGCGTGAAAGACGTTGATTTAAACCATGATCTCGGATTGCCATAATGGCCTTTCGGAACTGGATCGTATGTTAAAACCGTTAGAGGCTTATGGAGGCCCTACTCAGATGACCGACGCAACCGTACACCCGCTTTACGAAACCTATAATCGTGCGGCTCTGCGTTTTGAGCGAGGAGAGGGCATTTGGCTGATTACCGATAAGGGTGAGCGCTACCTCGATTTTGCTGCCGGTATTGCGGTCAACGCACTCGGCCATAACCATCCGCATCTGGTGTCAGCACTGAAAGATCAGGCTGACAAATTATGGCATGTATCGAATATTTATGAAGTGCCGGGTCAGGAAAAGCTTGGCAAGCGTCTGACTGAAAATACATTTGCTGACCGTGTTTTCTTCACCAATAGCGGTGCGGAAGCAATCGAATGCGCGATCAAAACCGCGCGTCGTTATCATTTTGTCAATGGCCAGCCGGATCGCTACCGCATTGTGACCTTTGAAGGTGCTTTCCACGGCCGTACATTGGCAACCATTGCCGCTACCGGCCAGGAAAAATATCTGGAAGGTTTTGGCCCTAAAGTTGATGGTTTTGATCAGGTGCCATTTGGCGATGAAAAAGCATTGAAAGCTGCCATCACCAATGAAACTGCCGGTATTTTGCTGGAGCCTGTGCAGGGCGAGGGCGGCTTGCGTCCGTTCACCGATGAAATGCTGCGCGCTATCCGTAAGCTTTGCGACGACAACGGCATTTTGTTGATTTTGGATGAAGTTCAAAGCGGTGTTGGCCGTACAGGCCGTATGTTTGCTCATGAATGGGCAGGCATTACCCCTGACATTATGGCGATTGCCAAGGGCATTGGCGGCGGTTTCCCGCTTGGCGCATGTCTTGCAACGGCTGAAGCCTCCAAGGGTATGACAGCGGGCACTCATGGCACCACCTATGGCGGTAATCCGCTGGCGATGGCTGTGGGCAATGCGGTGCTTGATGTGATGTTGGATGACGAATTTCTGCCGCATGTGCAGAAAATTGCTCTCATTCTGAAGCAGGGCTTTGCTTCTTTGATCGACCGTTTTCCTAATATCGTTTCGGAAGTGCGCGGTCGCGGTCTTTTGATTGGCCTTAAATGCGTTGTGCCAAACACAATGCTGCTGCAGGCCGTGCGTGATGAACATATGCTGGCAGTAACTGCCGGTGATAATGTGCTGCGTCTGCTGCCGCCATTGGTGACAACAGAAGAAGAAGCACGTGAAGCATTGAAGCGTTTAGAAACGGCAGTGGAAAGATTATCTGTCGCAAACCCAGTAAAGACGGCATAAAATCATGATCAGCAAAAACGGCGTAAAACATTTTACAGATTTGGCAGATATCAGCTCTGCCGAATTGCGTATGATCATGGATGATGCGAAGCAGTTGAAAGCCCGCACCAAGGCTGGCGAAATCAATAAGAGCTTGTCCGGCAAAGTGCTGGCGATGATTTTTGAAAAACCATCGACCAGAACGCGCGTGTCTTTTGATGTGGGTATGCGTCAGCTAGGCGGCGAAACCTTGATGCTGACCGGTTCGGAAATGCAGCTTGGCCGCAGCGAGACGATTGCTGATACGGCCAAGGTTCTTTCGCGTTTTGTTGATGCGATTATGATCCGCACCACCTCGCATGACCGCATGCTGGAACTGGCTGAATATGCCACTGTTCCGGTCATCAATGCGCTGACAGATGATACGCACCCTTGTCAGATCATGGCCGACATCCTAACTTATGAAGAACATCGCGGCCCGATTGAAGGCAAAACCTTTGCATGGATGGGCGATGGCAACAACGTCCTTCATTCACTCGTGGAAGGGGCGGCACGTTTTAACTTTAACGTAAACATCGCCACTCCTGAAGGCAGCGAACCAAAGCAACAATATCTGGACTGGGCTTCGCAAAATGGTGCGAAGATCATGTCTACAACCGACGCTTACAAAGCAGCAGCAGGCGCAGATTGCATCGTCACCGACACATGGGTTTCCATGGGGCAGGAAGACAATGCGCGCGGCAACAATGTCTTTATGCCATATCAGGTGAATTCCTATCTGATGGAAAAGGCTGATCCAAAGGCATTGTTTATGCACTGCCTGCCGGCGCATCGCGGTGAAGAAGTCACCGATGAAGTGATCGACGGGCCGCAATCTGTTGTTTTTGACGAAGCGGAAAATCGACTTCACGCACAAAAGGCCATTTTGGCTTGGTGCCTGAAGGGAGAGTAAAAGAAATATGGCTAATGTAACATTTGAACCGGATATGACCTATGCCGGTGATGATGCCGTGGTGCCTTTTCAGGTGGAAGGGCTGGATATCCGCGGCCGTGCTATTCAGATGGGGGGCGCCCTCGACCAGATCCTGTCGCGCCACGACTATCCGGAAGTGGTTGCACGTCTTTTGGCAGAAACCGTTATTTTAACGGTTCTGCTTGGCACAACGCTTAAATTTCAGGGTAAATTCATTCTGCAAACGCAGTCTGACGGGCCTGTCGATATGCTGGTGGTGGATTTCCAGACACCGGATGCCGTGCGCGCCTACGCACGTTTTGACGAAGAACGCCTGAATGCAGCGATTGCTGAGGGTAACACCCAGCCGGAAGACCTGCTTGGCCGCGGCACATTGGGACTGACCATTGATCAGGGCGCCCATATGCAGCGCTATCAGGGGCTGGTGGCACTTGATGGCTCATCACTGGAAGAAATTGCCCGCAATTACTTCATGCAGTCGGAACAGATCCCGACTGATGTGCGCATCAGTGTGGCGCAGTTGATGGAGCGTAACAGCGACGGCACCTTGCAAAAGCAATGGCGTGCCGGCGGTTTGATGATCCAGTTTTTGCCGCAGTCAGAAATTCATGCCAAACATCGCGATCTGCCGGGTGGCGATGCACCTGAAGGTGAGGTTACAGGCCAAGTGGATGCGGAAGATGAATGGCAGGAAGCGCGTGCGCTTGTTGGCACAATCGAAAGCTCCGAACTGACCGACCCGCAGGTGGCTGTTGAGCGTTTGCTCTACCGCTTGTTCCACGAGCGTGGTGTGCGTGTTTATGAACCGGCACCGGTGGTGGCAAAATGCTCTTGCTCGCGCGAAAAGATCGAAGGCGTATTGTCCGGTTTTTCTGCAGAGGAAATTCTGGAAAGCACAGAGGACGGTCAGATCGTCGTCAATTGCGAATTCTGCTCAACCAATTATGTGTTCGATCCGGCAGATTTTGCCAAATAAGACTTTGCATTGATCAATTAAAAAAAGCGGGCTTTCATCTGAAAGCCCGCTTTTTTATTGGGATTAGTTGAGTGTCCGGCGGCTATCTGGCATATCCAGCGAAAAAGCCGGTACATGGACCTCGAAGGCCGTGCCATCGGCACTTTGCATCTGATAGCTGCCGACCATCATGCCGGAGTCGGTTTTCAGCGGGCAGCCGGATGAATATTGGTAGCTGTCACCCGGTTCAATCACCGGCTGTTCGCCGACCACGCCTGGGCCATGCACTTCTTCTGTTTTGCCCGTACCATCGGTGATTTTCCAATAGCGGGAGCGCAGGCACACACTGGCCTTGGAGAGATTGGCAATGGTTACACGATACCCCCAAAAATAGCGACCTTCATCCGGCTCAGACTGCTCTTCCAGATAAAAAGGTTCGACCGTTATTTCAATGTCATGGGTGGTGGCACGGTACATTGCTTCAACTCTTATGATTTTGACAATTGACCGGCACACTGATGGTTCACATCAATGCGCCGGTTGCATAGTCATGGCATAAATTTATGCTGAAAGCAGCTTATTTAATGGCCTTTAATGCCTCAGCGACATCTTCAAGCAGATCGTCGGTATCTTCGAGGCCGACAGAGAGACGCAGCAAGCCTTCACTGATATTTTGCTCAAGACGCGCTTCATCGGTGAGGTTCTTATGCGTGGTGGTTGCCGGATGGGTAATCAGGCTTTTGGCATCACCCAGATTGTTGGAAATACGGATGACTTCCAGCGCATTTTCAAATTCAAAAGCAGCCTTTCTGCCGCCCTTCAATTCCAGTGCGATCATGGTGGAGCCACCGCTCATCTGGCGCGCAATAATATCGGCCTGCGGGTGATCGGGACGTCCCGGATAGATCACCTTGCTCACCGCGTTTTGCTCAGCTAGGAAATCGGCCAGAGCGCGTGCTGATTGTGCCTGCTGCTTGATGCGCACAGGCATGGTTTCAAGGCTTTTCAGCATGATCCATGAGTTGAACGGGCTGAGGCCCGGACCGGTATGGCGGAAATATTCCTGAAACTCGTTTTCAATCCATTCACGATCTGACAAAACAAGGCCGCCCAGACAGCGTCCCTGACCATCAATATGTTTGGTGGCGGAATAGACAACAATATGCGCACCAAGTTGCAAAGGTTTTTGGAAAAGCGGGGTTGCAAACACATTATCGACGATCAGTTTTGCACCGACTGAATTGGCGATCTCGGCAACTTTGGCAATGTCGATCACTTCCAATGTCGGGTTGGAAGGGCTTTCCAAAAACATCACTTTGGTGTTCGGGCGTGTTGCTGCCTGCCAATTTTCCAGTTTTGAGCCGTCGATGATGGAAATTTCCACGCCATAACGTGGTAGCAATGTTTCAACGATGTAATTACAGGAGCCGAAAACAGCGCGTGCCGAAATAACGTGATCACCGGCCTTCACCTGACACAAAATGGCGGCCGCAACTGCGGCCATGCCGGAAGCCGTGGCACGTGCTTCTTCGGCACCTTCTAATGCGCACATGCGCTTTTCAAACATGTTGGTGGTCGGGTTGGCATAACGGGAATAAATGAAGCCCGGATCTTCACCATTAAAGCGTGCAACTGCGGCTTCGGCATTTTCATAAACGAAGCCTTGGGTCAGGAAGAGCGCTTCCGAGGTTTCGCCAAAAGGTGAGCGTTCAGTGCCTGCATGCACAAGCTGTGTAGCGGGGCGAAAATTGCGTTTTGGTTTATCAGTCATTTTTCAACCTATATAATGAAGAGGCTCGTCTTGATTATGATGGGAGAGGGCGAGCCTGACATGCGTATAAAAATGCGGATTACTTTATGCGGGTTCGTCGGCCTTTTGCTGGCCGATCATCTCCAGATCATAAGTGGTGGTCTGGTAAATTTCGTTGATCCAGTTGCCGAATAAGAGATGGGCATGGCTGCGCCAGCGGTTTTGCGGCGTCAGCTTCGGGTCATTCTGCGGGAAGTAATTTTGCGGCAGGTCGATCTGGTTGCCAGCTTCGATATCGCGGAAATATTCCTCGGCCAGCGATGTTGAATCATATTCAACATGGTTGAAAATATAGAGGCGGTTGCCCTCTTCTTCACGCAGCAAACAAACGCCGGTTTCATCGGATTCCATCAGGATTTCCAGCTCCGGCACTTGGCGAACATCTTCCCCGCGAATTTCTGTCCAGCGCGAGACAGGGATTTGGAAATCATCGGAAAAACCGTTGAGATAAACGGAAGCCGGTTGCAGATTGCGATGACGGTAAACGCCGAAGGCTTTCTTCGCCAACTCATATTTTGGCACACGGTGGAAGTGCCAGACAGCAGCCATCGCGCCCCAGCAAATATTGAAGGTTGAGTGGACATTGGTTTTTGTCCATTCAAAAATCTGCTCCATTTCGTCCCAATAGGTCACATCCTGATAATCAAGTGTTTCCACCGGTGCACCGGTGATAATGAAACCGTCAAACTTGCGGTGCTTGATCTCGTCCCATGTGTTGTAGAAGGATAAAAGATGTTCTTCAGAGGTGTTTTTGGCACGGTGTCCGCCGATGCGCACAAGGGTCAGCTCCACTTGCAAAGGGGTGGCGCCGATAAGGCGGGCAATTTGCACTTCGGTACGGATTTTGTTTGGCATGAGGTTGAGCAGGCCGATCTGCAAAGGGCGAATGTCTTGGCGAGTCGCTTGGGTCTCGCTCATCACGCGCACGCCTTCACTGACAAGGGTCGCAAAAGCTGGAAGTGTGTCAGGAATTTTAATCGGCATATTCAACTCTCTTCTCTGGTGCCGGTGCAAGTAAAAAAATCGCAACAAGTACCCGGAAGGAGGTCAACCGCGGCCCTATTTAGCGATTTATTTTACGTGGCTGCAAGCCGGCCGGCCAAATCACCACGGTAGAAATATATTTAGACCCGCATGACGAATTGAGTCAACAAGCAAGGTCAGGATTTCTATTATCCCCTTTTCTGAGGAAAAGAAAGCGTAATTTACCATATGAGCAACTGAAGGGGCGCAGACCTGTTGTTCTAATGCTTGAGATGTCGTATCGAGTTGGGACTATTTATTGTTCTTCGTCTAGGTGTCAGGGATTTTGGTAATGGCAAATGAGCAGCTCGGAATATTGGCGGATGCAGATATCGCGGCGCTCTTTGAGGCGGGTGCGTTAAAATCTGCCCGCCCGTTGGATGATGATCAAATTCAGCCAGCCAGCCTTGATCTGCGTCTTGGCACCAAAGCTTATCGTGTGCGCGCTTCCTTCATGCCGGGTCGCGATACGCCGGTTATCGACAAGCTGGAGCGCCTGAAGCTGCATGAGATTGACCTGACATCCGGTGCCGTTTTGGAAACCGGCTGCGTTTATATTGTGCCGCTGCTGGAAAGCGTGCATCTGCCGCAAGAATTGTCAGCCGCTGCCAATCCGAAAAGCTCGACCGGCCGTCTTGATATTTTCACCCGTGTGATTGTCGATGGTGCGCAGGAATTTGATAAAGTGCCAGCCGGTTATCAAGGCCCGCTTTATCTCGAAGTCAGCCCGCGCACTTTCCCGATTGTGGCGCGTACCGGTTCCAGATTGTCGCAAATCCGTTTCCGTCAGGGACGTTCGCAATTGGATGAAGCTGAACTGGCTGTGTTGCATCAGCGCGAAACACTGGTTGCTTCCGAAACGCCTAATATTTCCGGTGGCGGTATTGCCCTTTCGATTGATCTGTCCGGCGATGAAAATGGCTTGATCGGTTATCGCGGCAAGCATCACACATCGGTTGTCGATGTCGATCAGCGCAATGCCCATGATCTTTATGATTATTGGGAGCCGATCTATGATCGCGGCGCGCGTGAGCTGGTGCTTGATCCGGATGAGTTCTACATTCTGGTTTCACGCGAAGCTGTGCATGTGCCGCCGGATTATGCCGCTGAAATGACCCCGTTTGATCCGCTTGTTGGTGAATTCCGCGTCCATTATGCCGGCTTCTTTGATCCGGGCTTTGGCCATACAGCTGCTGGTGGCACCGGAAGCCGTGCGGTTTTGGAAGTGCGCAGCCATGAAGTGCCGTTCATTTTGGAACATGGCCAGATCATCGGCCGTTTGATTTATGAAAAAATGTTGCATCGTCCAAGCGCGCTTTATGGCTCGGAGCGTGGCTCGCATTATCAGGCGCAACGTTTGAAACTGTCGAAACATTTCCGTTAAACGGACGCAAAATAAAGCCGGAGCGGTGTGAAGTGCTCCGGCTTTTTTGTTTTGACTATCAGCGGCGTTTCATATTGAGCGGGTCATTGGATTTGGCCGCGCTATAGTTCATCACCACGCGCACCGTTCGGGAGCGCACACGCGTTTCATTGGCGCATTCCTGAATGGCTTCCATGGCGCTGATGGCAAAAAGCTGGCCTGCCTTGCGTACAGGGCGATATTCTACAGTCGCAATATCGGTGAGCTTGCCGTCTCGGTCATATTTGACCTCAAAAACGGCTACAGCCGTCTGATAATCAATCCCTTCAGGCAGTTTCCAGCATTGGCTGGCCATTTCGGCCACAACTTCGCTGTCGGTTGCGGCATAGGCCGCAGAAGCGGAGGTGCCCATTAAAAAGATCAGAGGTAAACCGATTTTTCTCATAAATCTGGTATAGGTGCTATCAGATTTTTTTCAACCTTTATGGCTGTAAATTATGCTTGAAGTACTGACTGCTCATAGTCTTGGCGGCCTTTACAGGAAGAAATGACGGCAGGTGAGATAAACCACACAAAGGCAGATGGTGATGATCACCAATATATCTGTGGTCAGCAGAATATCGCTCGGCATGGCTATCCCCTTTATCATTGCTGGCTGCTCTCAGATGATAAAGAGTGGATAAAAATCGGACAGGCATGGGTTTTGTAATTTTAAGCGTTTTGCGGCAGAGATTTTCTATAAATCTGCCGGTAGCGGCAAAATGATTTAAATAACGCTGATAACAGCTTGTGCAGGGCGGATAACTTGCAACTGGGGCGAAGAGCGTTTACTTGAGAACCAAGAACGTAGCCGCAGGAGCATCAAACCATGTCCGATAAAGTTAATCGTTTTCTCGGTGATACACCCGCCCGTGTGCTGGTGAAACTGGTGATCGTGTCACTTGTTGTCGGCTTTGTGATGAACGCATTCCATTGGTCGCCCTATGATCTTTTATGGGCGGTGCGTGATTTCTTCGTGCGTTTGTGGAATATGGGCTTTGCCGCTTTGGGCAATTTTGCCGATTATTTCCTGCTCGGCGCTGCCGTGGTTATTCCGGTCTTTATCATTTTGCGTTTGCTCAATTATCGTCGCTGAAGCTGCAATCTGCCACAATAAGTGCAGATTGTTTGCATAGAAAACAGCAGATTTGAAAATTTGACGACAGAGTGATTGCTATGAAAACTGGGCTTGTGACGCGCCGTGCTGCTTTACAGATTTTAGCCGGAGGTGCCGTGATTTTATCTGCGCCTGATGTGTTTAAGGCCGTATCCGCACAGGCAGCCAGTGACCCGACCGAGCTTTTCAATGCGATCCGCCGTCAAAATGGTTTGTCGATGATGGCAACCGATCCAAAGCTGGAGCAAGCGGCTCTTTATCAGGCCAAGAGAATGGCAAGCCACGGCAAAATCGGCCACAGTATCGGCTGGGGCAATGGTTTTGTTGCGCGGTTGCAGCAAGCGGGTATTCGCGGGCCTGCGGCGGAAAATGTTGCCTCCGGCCAATCGGATACGGATGCTGTGTTTAAAGCATGGATGAATTCTGCCGGACACCGCAAAAACATGCTTGATCCGGTGTTTGACCACTATGGTCTGGCATGGGCAACCCCGGAAAATAAGCCCCATTATATTTATTGGGCGATGATGTTGGGTGTTGCGCAACAGGCGTGACGTTCAGGGCAATTGCACGCGGTTAAAAATCACGATAGGAGCGGATTGTTGCGCAAGTCACAAGAGGGGTGACTGGCCAACGGGGAGCTTTATTGTTGATGAACCAGTCACTTAATGCGGGCATGCCCGCTATTCGTCCGTTTCAGGTCACTCATCGTATGATTGTGATGATTGCCGTGCCAATGACTTTGGCAGCGATTACAACGCCTTTGCTTGGCCTTGTCGATATGGGGGTTGTCGGGCAATTCGGTGATGCGGAGCTGATTGGCGGTTTGGCGATCGGTGCATTGGTTTTTGATTTTCTACTGACAATTTTCAGCTTTTTGCGCACCGGCACGACAGGGCTGGTGGCGCAGGCGATGGGGCGTGAGGATCAGCTGGAAGAGCAGGCAATTTTCTGGCGTGCGGTGCTGATTGCTATTGTGGCAGGTTCGCTGATGATCTTATGCCTGCCGCTTGTTTTAGCAGTGACCATTGATTTTATGCAAGCCAGCCCCGCGACCATCGCCGCAATGACGACCTATGTGTCGATCCGAATTTTATCGGCACCCTTTGCTTTGTTGAATTATTCAGTTTTAGGTTTGCTGCTTGGACGCGGCGAGGGGATGTTGGGGCTTGGCTTACAAGTTTTGCTCAACGGGATTAATATCAGCCTGTCTGTTTATTTCGGTCTGGTGCTGCAATGGGGCATTGCCGGTGTGGCTTGGGGCACATTAATCGGTGAAATGGTCACGGCAATTGTGGGTGTCAGTTTTATCTATTGGCGTTTCCGGCGGGCGGCGCAGCCGAATTTAAAGCGGATATTCGATAGTCAGGCCTTGTTGCATATGGTGTCGATTAATCGCGACATTCTTTTGCGCTCATTTTTATTGCTCACCGCCTTTGCTTTTTTCACCCGAGCCAGCACAGAAATGGGCACACAGACATTGGCCGCCAACTCGGTTTTGCTGAATTTCTTTCTGGTTATCGGCTTCTTTTTGGATGGTATGGCAATGGCCGCCGAACAAATTACGGGGCGTGCTGTGGGGGCGCATTATTCGCCTGCTTTTAAGCGTGGTGCCAAGCTGACATTCCTCTGGGGCATGGTGATGACAGTAATTGTCTCGTCACTTTTATTGCTTTTCGGCGACAAGATCATTCATCTGTTGTCGAAGTCCGAAGATGTCTATCTGATGGCTGTGCAATATCTGCCATGGGCGGTGTTAACCGGCCTGACAGGGGTGCTGGCCTTCCATATGGACGGGGTTTATATCGGCGCGACATGGTCGCGTGATATGCGCAATATGATGTTTTTCTCGCTGATTTTCTTTTTTGCGGTGCTTTATGTAGCAAAGCCCGCGATGGGAAATCACGGGCTTTGGCTGGCATTGAATTTGTTTTTGTCGATCAGAGGCTTAACTCTGCTGGCTTTATTGCCGGTGCGTTACCGCTCGCAATTCGGCCGAGGCTAACGTCATCAGGCAGGGATTTCTTTCGCTGCCCATTCATCGGTTTCACGGTCGCGGAAGGCGGAAATATTGGCAACGCCTTCGGCTTCTACCACTTGGCTCAAGCCTTTAATAATCTCAGCCGGCAGACCAGGCCCTTTGTAAACCATGCCCGTGTAAAGCTGCACCAGATCGGCACCGGCTTTAATTTTGGTCAAAGTTTTGGTGGTGTTGTCCACGCCGCCGACACCAATGAGCGGCATTTCTTTGCCGACACGCTGGCGCATTTTAGCCAGCACAATAGTGGAGCGTTCAAAAACCGGCGCACCGGAGAGACCGCCGGTTTCAGCGGTGTTTTCTTTTGATTTCAAACCAGTGCGTGACAGGGTTGTATTTGAGATAATCAAACCGTCGAGTTTTTGATCCAAGGCTTCCTGCGCAATATCATCCAGCTCTGTTTCACTTAAATCAGGCGCGATTTTAAGGAAAACCGGACGTTTCAGCGTGCATTTCTGGCATTCATCGTCGCGGGCTTCCAGCACGCGCTGCAACAATTCGCGCAAGCTTTCGCGGCTTTGTAAATTCCGTAAACCGGGTGTGTTCGGCGATGAAATATTGACGGTGAAATAACGCGCAACCGCATGAAAGCGTTTAATGCCTGCCACATAATCAGCAATGCGGTCTTCGGCATCTTTGTTAGCACCGATATTAACACCGATAATGCCGGTGCTGCCGCGCTCAGCCAAGCGTTTATAGGCTGCATCATGGCCTTCATTGTTGAAGCCCAGACGGTTGATGACGCCTTCATCTTCGACAAGGCGGAAAATGCGTGGTTTCGGATTGCCGCTTTGGGGCCGCGGGGTAAGAGTGCCAACTTCTGTAAAGCCGAAGCCGAGCTTTAAGAGATTATCCGGCACTTCAGCATTTTTATCATAACCTGCGGCCATACCGAGCGGGTTTGGAAAACAAACACCGGCGATTTTCTGGCGCAATGCCGGATCTTCGGGAAAGCTGCCGCTGACAAGGCCGGTTTTCAAACCTGTGATGGACAAAGCATGCGCTTGTTCGGCATCAAGCGCAAACAGGGCGCGGCGGCCAAAACTTTCGAATAAACGAGGCATGATTACAGCTCCGGAAAAAGATGAACACCGTCTTCGCCCAAAGGCAAAGCAACGACAGACTGAACAAGTTGCAAATCAAGATTTGCATAAAGGTGCGGGAATAATGCGCCGCCGCGCGAAACTTCATATTTGAGCTCATGCCCAAGCAAGGCCGCATCAACGGCCACAAGCAGTAAATCATTTTGTCCGGCAAAATGCTTGGAGGCTGTCGCCTTCACCTGATCTGCCGTTGAAAAGTGAATATAACCATCTTCAATATCAATCGGAGCGCCGGTGAAAATGCCGGTTTTTTGCGCTTCCTGCCACATTTGCTGTGGGACAATTTTATAAATGATTTTTGAGCTCATTCTTGTTCTCTAAAGCATTTGCCCTTGAAATTGAACTGTTTTTAATCACGTCAGATTGTTTGTAGCGAACTGCTTTAGAACGAAAAATATAAAAAGGCAAAGTTAAACCATAATGAGCATAGCACCTGTGCATGGGGCTCATGGCTTTTGTTTAATAATGATTGTGCAAATATGAGCGGGCGCAGTCAATGTTTTCACATTCACTGCGCCCGTATCATGTTCAATTATTTATTCTGTATTGGATTTATACTTGGCTTCAGGCAAATTTGCGGGTGGCCGCAATCAGCTGATGGATAATGCCTTTTTCAGTGGAGGCATGGCCGCTGTCTTCAACAATATGGAGTTCGGCTTCCGGCCACATTTTTTTCAATTGCCATGCATTGATAAAGGGCGTGCACATATCATAGCGGCCATGGATGATGGCACCCGGAATATGGCGGATCAGGTCAATATGGCGCAATAAATGATCATCCGTTTTGAAGAAGGCCTTATTCTGGAAATAATGGCACTCAATACGGGCAAAAGCGATGGCGTAGCTGTCTTCGCCAAATTCTTCCACCCGTGACGGGTCGGGAAGAAGTGAAATAACCGAGGCTTCCCAGCGAGCCCAGCGGCGTGCCGCTTCAATTTGCACTTTCGGATTACGGTCGGTCAGGCGCTTATAATAGGCGCCCACCATGTCGTGGCGCTCATTTTCAGGGATATGTTCCTGATAGTCTTCAAAGTGATCAGGGAAAACAATGCTGGCACCATTGGAATAGAGCCAGTCGATTTCAAATTTTCTGGCCATGAAAATGCCGCGCAATACCAGTTCGCTGACGCGGTCAGGATGGGTTTGCGCATAAGCCAGCGACAGGGTGGAACCCCAGGAGCCGCCAAAGACCTGCCATTTTTCAACATTGAGATGCTCGCGGATTTTTTCCATATCCTCGACCAGATCCCATGTGGTGTTTTCGCGCAGCTCTGCATGAGGTGTGGAGCGCCCGCAACCGCGCTGGTCAAACAGAATGATGCGGTATTTTTCCGGATCATGAAAACGGCGCATATTGGGCGTGGAACCACCGCCCGGACCGCCATGCAATAAAATCACCGGCTTGCCATCCGGATTGCCGCATTGTTCCAGATAGATGCGGTGTAAGCCCGAGACCTGCAACATTTCCTGACTAAAGGGCTGGATTTCCGGATAAAGCTGATGTTGCGTCATGGTTCGCCTTCTTTTGTTTCAAGAATCTCGAATGGTTTGTTCATAAAACCATTGTTATGCTGAATGAATAATAAGGCCAGAGCGCGGCATAGGCATAAGCGACATCACAATATATGGCTCTTGATCATGTTGCGTGTAATGAATGACTTGAAAAAACCGCTGAAAAATACTTTAATAAGTTCATGTTAAGTGGGGAAGGGGTTCTTACATCAGGCAAAAAAGTCTGAAATCAGCTTTGCACCATGGTGATGATGAAGATGTTGTGGCAGTTGTTGCTGCTCAATACTCGTTGCCTGCAAGCTTTGATATGCCAGACGCGATGATTTCAATATGTGCCAGCAAGTTTATGGCCGTGATTCCTGGTCACAAAACAGCTAATCATGGAATGATGATGACGCATCGCAAACTCAGGTGAAATCTTGAAAGACGCATGCGAACTTCGTCGAAACCCAAGAGTAAATGACTGCGCAATGCACTTAAAATTTATTATTGCCGATGACCATCCGCTGTTTCGTGGCGCATTAAGGCAAGTATTAGAAGCAGTTTCTGCTGAAGTGAGTATCACTGAAGTGGGAGATTTTGAATCGGTTGTTCAGCTTGTTAAAGATCAGGATGATCTTGATTTATTATTGCTTGATCTGACCATGCCGGGCGGTACCGGATTGTCTGGTCTGATTGCATTAAAAGCGCTGCAACCTGCACTTCCTATCATTATCGTGTCCGGCACGGATGACAGTGCGACAATTTCCAGAGCGCTTGAACTGGGTGCGTCCGGCTTTATCCCGAAATCAACCAGTATGGACGGGATCGGTGATGCGGTGCGTGCGGTTTTGAACGGCGATATCTGGCTTCCGGCAGGGGTGGAGATCACTGCTGAATCCGATGCTGAAACGCGTGATCTGCTGCAACGTATCCGCACATTGACACCGCAGCAAATGCGCGTGCTGACGATGCTGGGTGAAGGGCTTTTGAATAAGCAGATTGCTTATGAACTGTCTGTCTCGGAAGCGACCGTTAAGGCGCATGTGTCGGCGGTCTTGCAAAAGCTCAATGTTGACAGCCGCACACAAGCGGTGATTGTTTTGTCAAAAATCGGCGCGGAAAGCCTGCGTTCTTAAAAAAACGCTGTGCTTATCGCGGTGCGAATTTGGATAGAAGGCTGCGTAATGCGGCCGGTTTGAGAGGCTTGTTCAGGATAATCACCTGTCGGTCGTCAGCCTCAGTGCGGACTTCCGGCGAGCGATCAGCGGTCAGGAGAATGGCCGCGATGAACGGGCAATTCATATTTTTTGCGAAATATTTTCTGGCATAATCAATGATTTCCAGCCCATTCCCTTCTTCCAGATGGTAATCGGCAATAATGACATGCGGCGGTTGTTTAGAGTGGTGGCAGTAGAAAATCAGATCGCTGTGATTGCGGATACTTTCCACATGGCAGCCCCAATTACCAAGCAATGCCTGCATGCCGCCCAGAATTTTCGCATCATTATCAAGACACAGAACCCGTAAATTTTGCAGGGATGTAATGCCGCCAGCCTGTGTCTGTGTTGTTTTTTGGTCGGGCTCTATCTGTTCATCAGAAGGTGTCAGCGTGATGGTGAAAGCCGTGCCGCGCCCAACAATAGAGGACAGGCTGATTGGCAGGCTCAGCACATGGCCGATACGATCAACAATGGAGAGGCCAAGCCCCAAACCTTCTGCAACACGCGCGCCTTCATCAAGACGTGTGAACTCCTGAAAGACAGTGGCCAGCTTGTCCGGTGCAATGCCGATACCGCTATCAAGCACCTGCAAGTCCATATGGTCGCCGCGGCGGCGCACACCGAAAACGATCTTGCCGGTGTGGCTATATTTGATTGAATTGGAAATCAGATTTTGCAACAGGCGACGCAACATATTGCGATCGGTTTTAAGCGTTATGCTGCTTGGAATAACCCGCAGTTCCAGTCCGCGATTTTTGGCCAAAGGCGCAAAATCTTTGGCAACCTGTGTCATCAAAGCGTCAAGACGGAAGACAGACGGCTCCGGCTTTAACGCGCCGGTATCAAGGCGCGAAATATCAAGAACCAGACCTAAAATCGCCTCGACAGATTCAAGCGACGAATTAATATTCTCTGCAAATTCGGTATATTCCGAATGCGCCAGTTTCTCGCTGAGCAGAGTGCTGTAAAGGCGGGCAGCATTGAGCGGCTGCAAAATATCATGCCCGACAGCGGCTAAAAACCGTGTTTTGCCCAAATTGGCTTTCTCGGCAAGGCCGCGTGCCTGTGCCAGTTCCTGATTGACGGCGGTTAGTTCTGCTGTTCTGTCTGCAACGCGTTGCTCAAGGATTTCATTGGCGCGCTGGCGCATGGTTTCGGCTTCCACGCTTGCCGTCACATCGGTGTAAGACGCAACCAAGCCGCCATCCGGCATCGGGTTGGAACGGATTTCCAGTGTTTTACCGGTGGAGCGTATTTGGAAGCGCCAAACCTGATTGGCACGGCCGAATGAGCGGATAATGGCTGCACGTTCGCTGACCGGAATGTCGCCGCGCTGGTCCATATATTCCAGAATGGTGGAAATCGGGAAACCGACCTGAATAACTTCATCAGGCAGGCTGAGAAGCAGACGAAATTGGCGGTTCCAACAAGTGATCCGCAAGTCTTTGTCAAGAACGGTAACACCTTGCGGCATTTGGTCGATGGCAATCTGCAACAGGTCGCGGTTTTGTTGCAGAGCTTCGGAGGCATTGTCGAGCAATTGCCGTGCGCCGCGTGCAGAGCCGTCTTTGCGATGTAACAGCAGCGATAAAATCAGACGTGCAGAAGATGAACCAACAGCTGTGCCTAACAATTGTTCGGCATAACGCAGCAGGGTGATATCGATGGTTTTATTGGGCGTTAAATATTCCTGATGCTTGTCTTCATAATGCATCAAGGCACGCGCCACACGCTCTGCACCCAAGTAGCTGGAAATCGTGCTTTGCAGTTCTGCCACTGTCACTTCAGTGCGGAAACGGCGCAATGTCGGCATGGTCATGACATGACGTGGCAGAAAAATACTGGCCTGAATACGCTCAACCGGTGAAGCTGGGCGCGACAGTGAGCCGGCAATGAAGAAGAATGTATTGATTGCCAAACTCCAGATCACCCCATGGGTGAGGGGAAGCGCGTCACTGCCCAGCAGAGCGGCAGGGCGAAGCCAGTTAATACCGAAAGGCCCGTCAATAATGAGTGCGGCATTATCAGGGGCAAGGGTCGGGATTAATAATGTATAAGCCCAGACAATGAAGCCCGCTGTCAGCCCGAGCAGAGCACCGCGTCCATTGGCATTGCGCCACCATAAACCGCCGATCATAACCGGTGCAAATTGGGCAATAGCTGCAAAGGAAATAAAGCCGATGGAAGCCAGATGCGCATTGTTGGATGTGGCGCGATAATAGGCAAATGACAGCGCCAGAATAATAATAATGGTCAGGCGGCGCGTGATAAGAATAATTTGCGTTAAATCGCGCTTCTGTTCGCGCTCTTGCTGCATGAAATATTTAATCAGCAGCGGCAGCACCAGATGATTGGAAATCATGATGGAAAGCGCGACGCAGGCGACGATGACCATGGCGGTTGCTGCTGATAGGCCGCCGATAAAAGCGACAATTGCCATTGTGTCGGCATGTACCAAAAGTGGCAAGGCCAGCACGTAAAGGTCGCCATTGACGTTTGGCCCCAGCTTCATCACGCCGATCAAGGCAATCGGCAGCACGAATATATTGATCAAGATCAGATAGAGCGGAAACATCCAGCGCGCAGTGTGCAATTCTTTATCGCTGCGGCTTTCCACGACGGTGACATGAAACTGGCGCGGCAGCATAATAACGGCGCAGGCACTTAAAATAGTATGCACAATCCAGGTCGAGGCTGAGGTCTTATGCTCTAAAGCGCTTAGCGCTTCGGGAGAATTATAAAGCGTATCAAGAAGCTCTGAAGGCGAACCAAACAAAAAGAATGTGCAGGCAATGCCGACAAGCAGAAAGGCACTCAGTTTAATCAGGCTTTCAACCGCGACGGCTAAAATCAAACCATCTTGGTGCTCGGTTGCATCGGTGTGTCTGGTGCCAAATAAAATGGCAAAAAGTGCTAGCACTGCTGCAACGGCGAGTGAAATATCGCCGAAAATAAACACGGACGGGTCAAAGTCAGGATTGTAATTGGTGACGATCATGTCGACACTGCCGGATACGGCTTTCAATTGCAGTGATATATAAGGAATTGAGCCGACAGCCGCTATGAGGGTGGCAAGTGAAGCGACACTGAAGCTTTTACCGTAGCGAGCGGCCAGAAAATCGGCAATCGATGTGACATGCTCGGATTTTGCCAGCCGCACCATATGGCGTAAAAAGCGGTTACCTAAGACAAAAACCAGCACAGGGCCGATATAAATCCCTAAAAATTCCCAGCCGCTGGTGGCGGCCATGCCGACAGAGCCGAAAAATGTCCATGACGTGCAATAAACCGCAAGGCTGAGTGAAAAAATATAAGGCCGTGGCTTGTTATTTTTATTGGTGGCGCGCTTGTCACCTATGCTGGCAATAGCGAAGAGCAGCAATAAATATAAAAAAGCGAGCCCGATAACTGCCCAGCCCTGCATATTATGCTCTCCTCATGCGCTTAACTCAGTTTTGAGTGATAAGCTATTCTACGCGGATGTGAAAGCGTAGTGACAAGCATAATGGTGAATTACGTTAACCTTTATGGCAATAAGCAGTTTAAAATATTGTTTTTTAGTGGTTTAAGATATTTATTGGTATAAAAACCTGTCGAATTAAGTATTGTGGCAGGACTATGCTGTCTTAACGGAGAAAGATTGATGCTAAAAGAGTTTAAAGAATTCGCCCTCAAGGGTAACATGGTTGATCTGGCTATCGGTGTTATCATCGGTGGCGCATTTGGTGGTCTGGTAAACTCGATCGTGAATGATATCATCATGCCGATTATCGGTTTGATTACTGGTGGTATCGATTTCTCCAACATGTATGTTCAGCTGGCAGGTGATCCGCAGGGAACATTGGCAGCAGCGCGTGAAGCCGGTGCAACAATTGCTTACGGTAATTTTGTAACTCTGCTGATCAACTTCCTGATCATTGCTTGGGTTTTGTTCATGGTTGTTAAAGGCATGAACACCATGAAGAAGAAAGAAGCAGCAGCGCCTGCTCCTGAACCAGTAACACCACGTGAAGAAGTTCTGCTGGCTGAGATTCGCGATCTGCTCGCGAAGAAGTAAGCAAAAACATCTGAATCGTTGATTTTGCTTCAAAGGTGGCGGCTGTTTTTGCGCCGGTAAAGCGAAGCTGAAGTGAAAAAGCCCTGAATTTTTCAGGGCTTTTTCATATCTGCAATAATAAAAAAATTATACGTCAGTAACGGCTTGCGACATTGATCACAGAGGATTAGTTTCAAAAATAATTCGTCTTGCTGTGCTATAAAGAGTATTTTTGATGACAACGACATCTTTGTTTACACATATCCCGCATCCGTCCCCTAAAACCGCGGAAGAACGCGCTGTTGCGATGCAAAATCCAGGTTTTGGTAAAGTGTTCACCGACCACATGGTGGTGCTGACCTGGACCGAAGAAAAAGGCTGGCATAAAGGTGAAGTGAAAGCACGCGCACCTTTTGCAATTGATCCGGCTGCATCGGTATTGCATTATGCGCAGGAAATTTTTGAGGGGATGAAAGCATACCGCACCAAAGACGGTATTGTGCTGTTCCGCCCTGAGCAGAATGCCAGTCGTATGGCGCTTTCTGCTGAGCGTATGGCAATGCCAGCTGTTCCGGAAGATCTGTTCATTCAGGCTGTTGAAGAACTGGTGCGCGTTGATGCTGACTGGGTACCGGAAGGTGACGGCAGCCTTTATCTGCGCCCGTTCATGTTTGCGAGCGAAAATTTCCTCGGTGTGCGTCCGTCGCTTGAATATATTTTCTGTGTCATTGCTTCGCCGGTCGGTGCATATTTCAAAGGCGGCTATCAGGCCGTGACTGTCTGGACATCGGAAAACTATACCCGTGCAGCACCTGGCGGCACCGGCGCTGCCAAATGTGGTGGCAACTATGCTTCGAGCCTGGTGGCTCAGGCTGAAGCGACTAAAAATGGTTGCGATCAGGTTGTGTTCCTTGATGCGGTTGAGCATCGCTGGATTGAAGAGCTGGGCGGCATGAATGTCTGCTTCGTGATGGATGACAATACGCTGGTGACCCCGCCGCTTGGTGGCACAATCCTGCCGGGCATTACCCGTAATTCCATTCTGACGCTGGCTAAAGAAGCCGGTATGAAGGTGGAAGAGCGTCCATATTCATTTGAAGAATGGAAGAACGACGCCAAGAGTGGCAAGCTACGTGAAACTTTTGCTTGCGGTACTGCGGCTGTTGTTGCCGGTATCGGAACTGTGCGTTATCGCGGTGGCGAATTTGCTATTGGCAATAGCGGCGACGGCCAAGTGACTGCAAAACTGCGTGCGCAGCTCGTTGGCATTCAGCGCGGCGAAGTTGAAGACACGCATGGTTGGGTGCGTACTGTCAGCCTCTAAGCCGGATTATGTGCTTTAAAAATTAACGGGGTGGTCTTGATTGACCACCCCGTTTTTTATTGTGCTTGCAGATATAAAAAAGCCCCGCACTGTAACCAGTACGGGGCTTTTAAAATTATGTGCGGCTATTAATCAGCCACCCGCTTTTGAAACCATCAATGGTACAACGCGGTCGGATTTGGCTACAACAGGGGCGCTGTTGTCGGCAAACGGAATACCTAAGTGATTCCAGACTTCGTTGAGCGCGTCTTTCAAAGTGTCGATCAGGGCATCATCATGGAACGGTGTCGGTGTGATGCGCAGACGCTCTGTGCCGCGTGGGACGGTTGGGTAGTTGATCGGCTGAATGTAAATATTATGAACATCCAGCAGACGGTCGGTTGCCTGTTTGCAAAGTTCAGGATTACCCACCAAAATTGGTACAATGTGTGTTTCAGACGGCATCACAGGGAAGCCGGCAGCTGACAGCACATCTTTGGCACGCTGTGCCTGACGCTGCTGCATATCACGCTCGACCTGAGAGTTTTTCAGATGGCGGATGGATGCGGTTGCAGCGGCTGCAACGGATGGCGGCAGCGATGTGGTGAAGATGAAGCCCGGCGCATAAGAACGCACAGCATCAATAATCGCCTGTGAACCGGTGATATAGCCACCAAGTGCACCAAAAGCTTTTGCCAGTGTGCCTTCAATAATATCGATGCGGTGTGCGAGATTATCGCGGTCGGTGATACCGCCGCCACGCTTGCCATACATGCCAACGGCATGGACTTCATCAATATAAGTCAAGGCATTATATTTGTCCGCCAGATCAGCAATCTGCTCAATCGGGGCAATGTCACCATCCATCGAATAGACGGATTCAAAAACAATCAGCTTGGCGCGATGTGGATCGGCAGCCTTCAGCAATTGTTCCAGATGTTCGACATCATTGTGGCGGAAGATTTTCTTGTCGCAACCGGACTTGCGCACGCCTTCGATCATGGAGGCGTGGTTCAGCTCATCCGAGAGAATCAGGCAGTTTGGCAGCAAGCGGGCGATGGTTGAAATCGACGCTTCATTGGAAACAAAACCGGAGGTGAAAACGAGTCCGGCTTCTTTGCCATGCAGATCCGCCAGCTCGCGCTCCAGCTCAACCAACGGGTTGTTGTTGCCGGAAATATTACGCGTGCCACCGGCACCGGTGCCCATTTTACTGGCGGTGTCGCACATGGCTTTGATCACATCTTGATGATGGCCCATGCCGAGATAGTCATTTGAACACCAGACAGTGATTTCACGTGCACTTGTTTCACTTCGCCAAAGCGCGCGCGGAAACTTGCCGACAATACGTTCCATATCAGCAAAAACACGATAACGCTTCTCAGCATGCAACTGATCAATCGCTTCCTGGAAAAAACGGCGATAATCCATCATGCGCTCCTTAATTCTTCGCTTTTAATTAGCGCGTTTGAAGCGCAACGTCCATTGTGACATCTTGGTCAATTTGCCACGGGTAAAGGCTGAAACGCATTGATTTCGATCAAAAATGCAGCGTTTTAATTTTATCCGGCTCTTTTCATCAGCTTTCGCTAATAAAACTGTTTTTACTTGCGTCTTTGTAACAAAGTTTTGAAGAGGAACAGCGGCAGAATATCATTGCGGCGCACATAAATACGCGGGATTCCAAACGGATCATCTTGCGCAGTGGCGCGGCGGCGCACAGTTGTTGTTGCATTTTCAAAGCCTGCTTCTTCGACAATCTTGCGATGGCTCGCATTATTGTCGCCGTAAGGATAGGCAAAGCTTGGCACGGGCATGCCAGTAATATCTTCCAAAATCGCCTTGCTGTCGATGATCTGACGGCGCGCTTCTTCCTCAGAACATTGTGACAAATGCGCGTGATCTAAAGTGTGCGCACCTACTTCATGGCCAAGATCTGCCCATTCGCGGATTTGCTCTTTGGTCATGCAAGGCACAAATGGTGCGCCTGATTTTTGATCCCATTCATTACTGCCGCCTGTCTGGTTGGCCACAAAGTAATTGGTGGAGGTAAAGCCAAACTCTGCCATAGCGGGAGCCGCATTTTCCAGCACATTCACGAAACCATCATCAAAGGTGATGATCACGACTTTGCCGGTTTTCTCACCGCGAATATAAGGCATGCCTTCGCGCATGGAGATGCCCTGATAGCCAAGCTTTTTCAACCATTTCATCTGGGTGTAAAAGGATTTCGGGTCAACAATCAGGCTGCGTCCCGACATTTTGCGGCGCGGCAGCTGGCCGATCTGATGGTAAAGTAAAATTGGTACAGACACGAAATCACCTTTATCCGGATTTTTTTGGCAGGCTGTCGATTTTTTTGCGCAAACGGCTGCGATAAAGCGGACGTAAGATTTCACGCGATAATTTATCAAACAGGCCTTTTTTATTCTTAATGGTACTGCCGCCCAGATCGCGCGAGATTTCCGCGACACCACCGGGTTGCAGGGTCAGCATATCGACATTCGTGATCCAGTTCATCTGGGCAAATGTATCAACCGGCCGGTCAAACTGCTGCGTTACTTGTAGAAGTTTAAGGGCGGCTTCTCGACTGACAATTTGTGCAACCATGCCAAGGCCGATATGGCGCGGGCGCAGCACTTTGACATTATTTTGCGCCAAGACAAGCTCGCCTTCTTCGCGATCACGGAAGGGGAAGCGGATGAAACAATCAGGCTTTTGTTGCAGCATTGTTTGGGCCGTTGCAAAACAGGCAGCAAAATCGGCGGTCAGCGCCACATCATCTTCCAGAATAAAGCCTGCATCCAGTTGCTGATCGACAACCGCCTGCCATGCTTTGCGATGCGACAGAAAACAAGCGATTTCATTGCGGCTCAACGTAAAAGGATATGAAGGCTTGTGCAGGTGTCGATGATAGGCGTGGGAAATCTCTTGCTCGGACAGATTTTTATTGTCAACGGCATCAAGAATTTCGGTCATGACAGGCAATTGCTGTGACAGCTCATTGACTTGCGACCGCCGTTCGGTTGCGCGATGCAGATGAATAATAAAAGCTTTGATCTGCATAGTGCATCACCTTGGCTGGAAGAGTTATAAAGTTTAGATAGCCAAGTGACGCTTAAAAAACAAGAAAGCGGTTGCTGATGAACCGCTTTCCCGCTGAAACCTGCTTATATTTTATAAGTAAATGATCAAAGGCAGGTGCGGTGCTTTTCTTTCCTGCAAGACAAAGCGCATAATGCGCGCACCATGTGAAAATCGCTCAACCGTATTCCATTCATCGGCGCCGACATAAGCGTAGGGCACCACATCGCGCATAGCATCTAAGGTGTGATTAGGAATAATATCATTGCAGTTCCAGAGACGCCTGAAAATCACACTAATGCGGGTTGGCTTTCCGTTGACCGTCACACTTGGCTCGGCTTGCCCGCTTTCCCAGTCTTCATAAGCTTCAATTGCATAATGAAAAGCCTGATGAAGATAAATCGGGGCATGACCTTCATGAAGCGGGGGCAGCAAACTTGTAAATAAACGCGTCATTTCGTGTCCTCTCTTCTGGTGTTGGTTTGGAAATTCTGTCTCGGCATTGCCTTTCATTTTAAAGTCCGGCCTGTTGCCGATGGACTAATTAAACGCGCATATTAGGGAGGGCGCAACTAAAAAGAGGGCGTTTTTAGTGAGCAAGGCTTGCATGCTATGCCGGTTGTCAGTGGAATATTTTTGCTTTGCAGCGTCGATTACAAATAGTAAACAAGATGTTAACCGATGTTTTCCGGCTGGAATATTGTCTAAAAACCGGACCATCTAAAGATGAGAAAAAAGCAGTATTTTGCTATGGCAGAATTGATAAGGGCGGTAGCGTTTTACGGCAATAATGTGGCCGGATAACATATCCGTCAGCACAATGCGGGGATTGAAAAGATTATGCGCAATTTATCATTGTCACGGCGAACCTTTCTCATTGGCGCATCGGCGCTTTTGGCGTCTACGTCTTTGAGCAGTAAAGCTTTTGCTCAAAGTGAAACCGTGACGCGGGGCGGCCGGTTGGTGGTGGCGGCTGATTCTGAGCCGCGTAATCTTAATCCGGCAATTGTTGCTTCCAATGGTGTGTTTTTTGTCGCGAGCAAAGTGATTGAGCCATTGGCTGAGGCTTCTTTTGATGGTGAAAACGGCTTAGCACCACGTCTGGCACTTTCATGGGAAGGCGCGGATGACGGTTTGAGCGCGACATTCCATTTGCGTGAAAATGTCAGCTGGCATGACGGTAAGCCATTTACCTCTGCCGATGTGGCTTTTTCGGCATTGGAAGTCTGGAAAAAGCTGCAAAATCTTGGCCGGGTGGTGTTTAAAGATCTGGAAGCTGTGGAAACGCCGGATGATCACACCGCGATTTTCAAGTTTTCTTCGCCAACTCCTTTTCAGCTTATCCGCAATGCTTTGCCTGCTTTAAGCAGTGTGCTACCTGCACATGTTTATAATGGTACAGATATTGCGAGTAATCCGGCTAATGAACAGCTGGTTGGCACTGGTCCGTTTAAATATGCTGAGCATAAAGCCGGTGAATATTATCGTCTGACGCGTAATGAAAATTATTGGGGCGAGGGCGAGCCATATTTGGATGAAATCATCTACCGTGTGCTGGCGGATCGCTCTGCTGCGGCCGGTGCGTTGGAAGCAGAAGAAATTGATCTGGCGGCATTTTCTGCCGTGCCTTTGGCCGATCTGGCACGTATTGGTAAAGTGCCGGGTCTGAGTGTCATTTCCAAAGGCTATGAAGCGCTGACCTATCAGCTGGTGGTTGAGATCAACCATCGCCGCAAAGAACTGGCGGATGTGCAGGTGCGCCGCGCTATTGCCCATGCGATTGACCGTGATTTTGTCGTCAACACGATCTTTTTGGGCTATGCGCAAAGTTCAACGGGGCCTGTGCCGCGCTATGATAAGCAGTTTTACACCGACAAAGTGGCGGCTTATCCGTTTGATGTGGCAAAAGCCAATCAGTTGCTTGATGATGCAGGCTATAAGCGCGGCAGTGACGGTGTGCGTTTCTCGCTGAAACTACTGCCGGCACCTTATTTCAATGAAACCCGCCAGTTTGGCGATTATCTGCGTCAGGCGCTGGCGGCTATCGGCATTGATGCTCGCCTTGTCAATAATGATTCTGCGGCACATCAAAAGGCGGTCTATACGGATCATGATTTTGATCTGGCCGTTGCGCCGCCGGTTTATCGGGGTGATCCGGCCATTTCGACCACAATTCTGGTGGAAAGCGGCTTGCCTGCTGGTGTGCCTTTCTCCAATCAGGGCGGCTATGCCAATGCGGAAATGGATAAAATTATCGCAAGTGCGGCTAAAACCATTGATGAAACAGCGCGCACCGCGCTTTATCACCAGTTTCAGGCCTTGGTTGAGGACGATCTGCCATTGATCAATGTGGCAGAATGGGGCTTTATTACCGTTGCACGTGACCGCGTGCGCAATATTGCTGACAATCCGCGTTGGGCGACGTCAAACTGGTCAAATGTCTGGGTGCAGCAGGATTAGAGAATTGAACAAGCGTGACATTTAATCAGCCCCGGATACGCTTACCTTTGGTTGGACGACTGATAAGACGAATGGCCAGCAGCATGATTGTGCTGCTGGTTGTTGTTATTGGTGCTTTTTTATTGATGGAAGCCGCACCCGGTGATGCGGTGGATGCCTATGCGGTTTCGCTTGGCGGCGATGCGGCGATGATGGATGAGCTGCGCGCGCAATGGGGCTTGGATCAATCTTTAAGCCGCCGCTTGCAGGTCTATCTTCTTAGTCTGGCGCAGGGCAATCTTGGCTGGTCGGTCGCTTTTTCACGCCCTATTCTTGATATTATTTTAGAGCGCTTGCCCAATACTTTGCTGCTCATGGGCGCGTCCACCGCCTTGTCTTTTTTCATCGGTTCATTGCTTGGCATTTATGCTGGTGCAAAACCTGGCAGTTTTCGTGACAGGTTTTTGTCGGCTGCGTCGCTCGCACTTTATGCGGTGCCGGGTTTTTGGTTGGCACTGGTGCTGATCATCTTTTTTTCTATTTCTTTGCGCTGGTTTCCTTCCGGCGGGGTGGAAACCATTGCATCAGGCAAACATGGACTGGCGCGCGCGCTTGATATTGTGCGGCATCTGACCTTGCCGGTTTTGTCTTTGTCGATGATTTATCTGGCACTTTATTTGCGGGTGATGCGAAGCGCGATGGGGCAGGTCTGGCAAATGGATTTTGTCGGCGCTTTACGTGCACGCGGGCTTTCGGAACGGCGCATTTTATGGCGCCATGTGGTGCGCAATGCTTTGCTGCCGTTGGTGACAATGTTGGGGCTGCAAGCTGCCACCATGCTTGGCGGCTCAGTGGTGATTGAAAGTGTATTTGCCATTCCGGGGCTTGGGCGCTTGGCGCAGGAAGCCGTGACTGCACGCGACACGGCTTTGTTGATGGGCATTATTCTCATCAGCGCATTGATGGTGATTATCGTCAATTTTATCACTGACCTGTTTTATTCATGGCTTGATCCGCGCATTGCTAAGGCCGGAGATGCGGCATGAGTAAAGGAGTTAATCTCTCGGTCGAGTTTTGGTTGGGGTTCGGGCTGCTTATCTTTTTGTTGCTTGCAGCTTTGCTGGCTCCGGTTTTTTATCCCAATGATCCGCTGAGTATTGTGGCGAGCCCTTTGTTGCTGCCGTTTGAAAATAGCAGCTTTCCGTTAGGCACTGACCGGCTTGGCCGTGATGTGCTGGCGCAGTTATTTTATGGTGCGCGCACATCATTGGTGATTGGTCTGGCCGCTAGTTTTTCTGCTATTCTGATCGGCAGTCTGGTGGGCGTTGCTGCCGGATTTGCCGGTGGTCTGATTGACGAAGCCCTGATGCGGATTACAGAAGCATTTCAAACCGTACCGGGTTTTTTGCTGGCGCTGGCACTGGTCAGCCTGTTTGGCCCTTCGATTGGTATGATTGTGGTGGCAATCACTCTATCCAGCTGGACGCAAGCTGCACGTCTGGTGCGCGGGCAGGTTTTATCGCTGCGGGAACGTGACTTTGTCGCAAGTGCCAAAGTTATTGGTATGCATCCGGTAGAAGTTGCCTGTAAACAAATTTTGCCTCACGCGCTGGCACCGGTTTTTGCTCTTGCACCCGTTATTGTTGCCGGTGCTATTTTAACCGAAGCAGCGCTTTCCTTTCTAGGCTTGGGCGATCCCAACCGCGTGACATGGGGCGCGATGATTTCAGAAGGCCGCACCGTTTTGCGCTCAGCACCTTTCTTGTCGGTTGTGCCGGGCATTGCACTGGTTTTGACCGTCATCGGCGTTTATCTGATCGGCGAAGGTTTTAAGCGCGATGAGTAAACTGGCAGCAATCAACAATCTGTCGGTGCAATATGGCGATGTGCATGCACTGCAAAATATCAGCCTTGATATTAAGACAGGCGAGAAACTGGCGATTATCGGTGAAAGCGGTTCGGGCAAAAGCACTTTTGCCTATGCTTTGGCAGGATTATTGCCGTTTAATAGCAAGTTAACCGGCCAGATTGACTGGCAGGGTTTTGAGGAAAAACCAAAAACAGGGCGTGATATCGGTTTTGTTTTTCAAAATCCGTCTGCCAGTTTTGATCCGGTGATGACAATCGGCAACCAATTGGCAGAAATCATCACTACCCATCAAGGCTTGTCTAAAGCTCAAGCGCTTGGCGAAGCTGCTGATTTACTCAACCGTGTGCAGATACCAGAGCCAAAGGCCGCTTTGCAACGCTATCCGCATCAGTTATCTGGCGGGCAGAAACAGCGCGTGGCAATTGCTGCTGCTATTGCGGCAGCGCCTAAATTGTTGATTGCTGATGAGCCAACCAGTGCGCTTGATACAATCGTGCAGGGTGAAATTGTCGGCCTTCTGGAAGAACTGGTGGGGCAGACGGATATGACGCTGCTTTTTATCACCCATGATATTGCGCTTGCCTCGCAATTTGCGGATCGTTTGGCGGTATTTAGCCAGGCGCAATTGGTGGAAATAGGCGCGCGTGAGCAGGTGCTGAACAATCCGTCCGATGATTACACCAAAATGCTGATCGCCCATTGCCTGACATTAGATGATGGGAGTGCGGCATGACAGATCAAGTGATCTTGCAGGCCGAGGGGCTGAAATTCGGCTTTCCCGGCACCAACAAGCTTATTCTCAATGATGTCAGCCTTTCAATCAGCCGCGGTGAAACTTTAGCGCTGGTTGGTCGGTCGGGCAGTGGAAAATCAACGCTTGCGCGTATTTTGCTGCGTTTGATGAAGCCGCAGAGAGGGCAAATCAGCTTTAATGGGGCTGACTGGCTGGCATTGCAAGGCAAGCACTTGCGCCAAATGCGTGCTAAAATGCAGATGGTGTTTCAAGACCCGTTGGCCGCCTTCAACCCGCATTCGACAATCTGTACTTTATTGGATGAGCCGTTACGCATCCACGGTATGCGCGAAGTGCATCAGCGTGCGATTATGATAACGCAGCTTTTACACCGCGTGGCGCTCGATCCCGCACTCATTACAAGACGTGTGGATGAAGTGTCGGGCGGGCAGCGACAGCGCATTGCCATTGCCCGTGCCTTAGCAACCAAACCTGAGCTGATTGTACTGGATGAAGCGGTTGCTTCACTTGATGTTTCGGTGCGCGCTCATATTTTGGATTTGCTGCAAGACATTCAGGCGCAAGACCAAACTTCATATCTCTTCATCACCCATGATTTGGCGGTGGCGAAAAAGATAGCGCACAAAATTGCAGTGATTGATGAAGGCAAAATTGTTGAATACGGGCGTGCAGACGATATTCTTGACGATCCGCAAACCGCAATTACCAAAGCATTGATTGCTGCTTCACCACGCTTGAAGCGGTAAAGCATGTCTCCCAAAAGTGGGAACCGGTTTTGGGATAAAGACATGCGTGAGTAAAATATTAGAGTGAGCGCAGTCAGTATGAAAAAATGTTACACACTCTTATCAGCTACGTCCGAGTTCTTCCGAGCGCAAACGGGCAGCATCTACTGCTTTATTGATGATATCTTGCATTTCGCCAGCCATTAAAACATCAAGCGCTGCGGCGGTGGTGCCGTTGGGGCTTGTCACCTGACGGCGGAGTTCCGCTGGATCTTCTTTTGATTGTGCTGCTAAGGCTCCGGCTCCGGCAATGGTCTGCATTGCCAGCAGGCTTGCTGTTTCACGCGGCAGACCCGCCTTCACACCAGCTTCGGTTAAGGCTTCAATGAAATAAAATACATAGGCTGGCCCTGAGCCTGAAACAGCGGTGACGGCATCCATTTGCGCTTCATCATCAACGCTTGCAACCGCACCGCTGGTGCTAAGCAAGGTTTTGACAAATTCAGCCTGTGCAGCGCTGACATTCTTATTGGCATAGGTCACCAGCATGCCCTGACCAATTGCGGCAGGAGTGTTTGGCATACAACGGATGACGGCAGTATTGCTGCCTAAAATTGTCTCAAATTGTGCCACCGGAATACCTGCGGCAACGCTTAAAAAAGCAGCTTTCGGGCTGAATTGCTGATAGCTGGGCAGAACATCCGCCATCACCTGCGGTTTAACCGCCAAAATGATGAAGGCGGGGTCGAAATCTTGTGGCAGATTGTCGGCATGGTGCAGCGCATGAACGCCAAGGCTCTGGGCTTTCTGGCGTAATATTTCTGTTGGTTCGACAACATAAATATCCTCAGGTTGCAATGCGCCTTGGTTGACCCAGCCTTTCAGCATGGCAAAACCCATATTTCCGCAACCGACCAGTACAACCTTGAGATTCATAATGTTTATTTCCGCTATAAAAGAACCGGCTGCACTTTGCCGTTATGGCGGGAGCGGGTCAAGAGCGCATGAGGTGCGTTTGGCTTTCTTGCCGTTGTTTAACAATGGGGAGTTGTTATTTTGAGGCTTCCGGCGTATGGCAAAGGCTTAATCAATCGAGAGTGGAATCGTCCTGTCCTGTCGCCTTATGCGTTCAGGTCTTTTTCTATTCTTAAATCTAAGATCACAAGACCAAGCCGCGAACGGAGTTTCGGATATGGCAAAACTGATCGATGGCAAGTTGCTTGCTGAGGATGTTATTTCAACCGTCAAAAGTGAAACGGAAAAGCTGGTTGCCGCCACTAAAGTGACACCGGGTATTGCTGTTGTCATCGTTGGTGAAGATCCGGCCTCTCAGGTTTATGTGGCCTCTAAAGGTCGCAAAGCCAAGGAATGTGGTTTTCATTCCGTGCAGCACACTTTGGCAGAAACAGCCACTGAGCAGCAATTGCTGGCCTTGATTGATGAGCTGAACAATGATCCGGCCATTCACGGCATTTTGGTGCAATTGCCATTGCCGAAACATATTGATGAAAGCCTGGTTATTCAGGCGATCAATCCGGATAAGGATGTGGATGGGTTCCATTACATCAATGTCGGAAAACTGGGTGCCGGTGATGCCGCTTCTGCCTTTGTGCCATGCACACCGGCAGGTGCGATGATTATGATTGAGCGTCAGCACGGGCATGATCTTTCCGGCCTGACCGCCGTGGTTATCGGACGTTCCAACATTGTTGGTAAACCAATGTTCAACCTGCTTTTGAGCGCTAATGCAACCGTTACCGTTGCCCATAGCCGCACCAAAAATCTGGAAGACCTCGCTCGCAGCGCCGATATTCTTGTGGCTGCCGTTGGCCGCCCAAAAATGGTCAAAGGGGATTGGGTCAAACCGGGTGCGACTGTCATTGATGTGGGCATCAACCGTATTCCTGCACCGGAAAAAGGTGAGGGCAAAACCCGCCTTGTGGGTGATGTGGATTTTGATAGTGCTGAGCCAGTTGCGGGTGCGATCACGCCTGTGCCGGGTGGTGTTGGCCCAATGACAATTGCTATGCTGATGGCAAACACACTTGTTGCTGCTTGCCGTGCAGCCAATGTGCCTGCACCGAAGTTTTAAGATTATAAGGTAACAAAAGGGCGGCTTATGGTTTTCATAAGCCGCCTTTTTATTTGTTAAAAGACGCTGGCGCCCAAATCAGCACGACCGGCAATATTGCGGAAGGCGCTGAATAATTCACGCCCCATGCCAAATTGATTGGCAGACAAATCCGGCGCGGAGCTGATGCGCTGCTGAAGCACATCGGCAGCAACCAGCACATCCAGCGTGCCTGCTTGTGCATTAAGGCGGATGATGTCGCCATCTTCAATTTTGCCGATGAGGCCGCCATCAAGTGCTTCCGGCGTTACATGAATAGCGGAAGGCACTTTGCCGGAGGCGCCTGATAAACGACCATCGGTGACAAGCGCCACACGCTGGCCGCGATCTTGCAAAATGCCAAGCACAGTCATCAGGCGGTGCAGTTCCGGCATACCGTTGGCTTTTGGGCCCTGATAGCGCACCACAGCGATAAAATCGCCGGTTAATGTGCCAGCCTTAAAGGCTGCCTGCATGTCTTCCTGATCGTGGAAAACCTTAGTAGGCGCTTCGATAATATGGCGGTCGGCTTTAACAGCTGAGATTTTGATAATCGCATTACCGATATTGCCGCTCAGCACTTTAATGCCGCCATTGGGTTGGAAACCCTGATCGGCTTTGGCCAGAATTTTAGCGTCGCCACTGATCGCAGGCGCTGCATCGCGCACCACCTGACCATTTTCCCCAAGCTTTGGTTCGATGGTGTAATCGCGCAAACCTTCGCCCCAGACGGTGCGTACATCTTCATGTAAGAGTCCCGCATCCAGCAATTCACGGATCATGAAACCCATGCCGCCAGCGGCATGGAAATGGTTCACATCAGCCAGACCATTTGGATAAACGCGTGCCAGCAATGGTACGAGGTCAGAAATATCGGAAATATCCTGCCATGTCAGTTTGATGCCAGCTGCGGCTGCCATCGCAATCAAATGAATGGTGTGGTTGGTGGAGCCGCCTGTCGCATTCAAGCCGACAACACCATTAACGAAAGCGCGTTCATCAAGCATTTCGCCAACCGGTGTATAGGCATTGCCGCAAGCGGTGATGGCGAGCGCACGTTTGGTGGCTTCTTTGGTCAAGGCATCGCGCAATGGTGTGCCCGGATTGATGAAGCTTGCACCGGGTATATGCAGTCCCATAATTTCCATCAGCATCTGATTAGAATTGGCGGTGCCGTAGAAAGTGCATGTGCCCGGACCATGATAGGATTTTGATTCGGATTCCAAAAGTTCTGCACGTCCCACTTTGCCTTCGGCATAAAGCTGACGGGTTTTGGCTTTTTCATCATTGGAAAGGCCGGAAGTCATTGGCCCTGCCGGCACGAAAACCGCAGGCAAATGGCCAAAGGACAAAGCGCCGATTACAAGACCGGGTACGATCTTGTCGCAAACGCCTAAATAAATGGCGGCATCAAACATGTCGTGCGAAAGGCCGACAGCGGTTGCCATGGCAATGACATCGCGTGAAAAAAGCGACAATTCCATGCCGGCAAAACCTTGCGTGACACCATCGCACATGGCGGGCACGCCGCCAGCTACTTGTGCAACACCGCCCGCTTCATGGGCTGCTTGTTTGATCAGTGCCGGATAGGTTTCAAATGGCTGATGGGCTGAAAGCATATCATTATAGGCAGTGATAATGCCTAAGTTTGGCACAATATCAGCAGCCAGTGCAGCTTTGTCGGCAGGGGAGCAGGCGGCAAAACCATGGGCAAGATTGGCGCAGCCTAATGCGCCGCGCTTGGGCGATTTGGACGCTGCCGCCCGCATATGACCAAGATAGGTTTCGCGGGTCGGCTTCGAGCGCTCGATAATACGATTGGTAATTGCTGACAGTGTTTTATGGGCGCTCATCAATAACTCCTCGTCCGTCGCCCGTGTTGGCTAACGGGGACAGTTAATAATGCCGGCCATAATCTGTCTTGTTTAGAGGCGCTTTACGGCGCCCAGTACAGCTGAACCGGTGTTTTGGCATGTTGGAAAACAGCGCGAACCGGCTTTTTCATCGAATCTTCGCAGGCCAGCGCTTCATCCAGTACGGTTAGTTTTTCGTTGCCTTCAATGTGCATCACCAACATTCTGGCTTCGACCAGCAATGGCAGTGTCAATGTCAGGCGGCGCTCTCCCGCACCTTCTGCCTGCATCGGAACCACCAGAGCTTTTTCATTCGGATCAAGTGCCTGATCCAACCGGTCACCACCGGGGAAGAATGAAGCCGTATGTGCATCAAGCCCCATGCCCAAAACCACCACATCAAACGGACGCGGCAAAGCACTGATACGGTTTGCCGCAGCAATGCCTGCCGTTTCGGCAGTGGCTGAAGGGTTATAGAGGCCGATGAACTTGGCAACACCTGCCTGATTGTTGAGCAAATGATCCCGCACGAGTTTCTCGTTTGAGCGCTCGTGGTCGGGGCTGATAAAACGCTCATCAACCAGTGTGATGGTGACCAGATTCCAGTCAATGTTTTTGCGGGAAAGAATTTCAAACAGACGCTTTGGCGTTGTGCCGCCTGAAACAGCAAGCACAGAATGGCCACGAGCCTGAATAGCCTCGTCAAGCTTTTCAGCTATAGCAGTTGCCAGCGCCTCCGCCAGATCAGAACTATTGCTGAAATCGTGCCGTTCGATGCTCATTTCTTTCCCTTTACATTAACGTTACAAACTATCGTGCCATGTGCGGCCGTCCCGTTCGATCAAGGCGATCGAAGCACTCGGGCCCCACGTTCCTGCGGTATAACCTTGTACCTGCTGGCCGCTATTGTTCCATCCTTGAAGGATAGGATCAACCCACCGCCATGCCGCTTCTACCTCATCACGGCGCATAAACAAAGTTTGATTACCACGTACCACGTCAGTTAGCAGACGTTCATATGCATCGGGGTTACGTTCATTAAATGATGCTGCAAAACTCATATCCAATGGCACATGGCGCAAACGCATGCCGCCCGGGCCCGGATCCTTGATCATCAGCCATTGTTTGACCCCTTCATCCGGCTGCAAACGAATAACCAGCTGGTTCGCCATGACGCGGCCAGCTTCGTCACCAAAGATCGAATGCGGGATCTGTTTGAAGGTCACAACAATTTCTGAAACGCGTGCTGCCAGCCGCTTGCCGGTGCGCATATAGAAAGGCACACCCGCCCAGCGCCAGTTTTCGATCTCGGCTTTGATGGCGACAAAAGTTTCTGCATTGCTGTTTTCTGCGCCCAAATCATCGAGATAGCCTTTAACAGGGCCACCGGCAGACGCACCGGCGCGATATTGGCCGCGCACAGTCATTTCTTCGCAATTGGCTTCTGTTATCGGCGCGAGTGAGCGCAGAACCTTGACCTTTTCATCATGAACGGCGGTGGCATCCATTGATGATGGCGGCTCCATCGCGACAAGGCATAAAAGCTGCAACATGTGGTTTTGCACCATGTCGCGCAAAGCGCCAGCCGTATCATAATAACCGGCACGGCCTTCCAGCCCGACAGTTTCAGCAACTGTGATCTGGACGTGATCAATATGGGCAGAATTCCATAATGGCTCATAAAGCGCATTGGCAAAGCGCAATGCCATCAGGTTCTGAACCGTTTCTTTGCCCAAATAATGGTCGATACGGAAAATCTGATCTTCACGGAAAACGCTGCCGATAGTGTCGTTCAGCACTTTGGCAGAGGCCAGATCGCGGCCAATCGGTTTTTCAACGATGATACGGGTTTCGTCCGTAATCAGGCCGGTTGACTGGATGCGATTGGCAATGTCACCAAAAAGGCTCGGGCTTACGGCCAGATAAAAGGCGCGTAAAGTGGCCGGTGCTTCGTCAATAAAAGCTTTCAGCTCTTGCCAGCCGCTGTCGGATTTCGCGTCAACAGTCACATAGCTCAGACGGGCAATGAAGGTGTCGAGCACTTGTGTGTCGACTTCTTCAGCCTTCACATGTTCTTCAATCGCTTTGCGGGCAAAAGCGCGATATTCTTCATGGCTCATTTCTGAGCGTGAAGCACCGATAATACGGGTCGGGTCGCTTAATTGACCGGCACGCTCGCGTTGATACAAGGCGGGAAGCAATTTGCGTTCCGCCAGATCGCCGGAACCGCCAAAGACGACACAGTCAAACGGATCTACCGGAATTATCTGGCTAGTCATGGTCGCTCTCTTCTATCATTCGTTCTGACAGTGTTATCACGATTTAACGCTTGCATGCATAATATTAAATCGATTTAAATTCAACCGTCCAGTTGTTGGGTTTGTCATTTTATAATGCGTTATCATGTCAGGCTGGTAAAAAATGACAGGCATTTGTTCCAAGTTACCTTTATCGTTCATCTTAAAGCCATAGAGACGAATATAGATGTTGTTAAGTGATTTGGCTGCATAATCGGTCAGAATTATTACATGAGGCATCAAGGAGATAAGTTTATGCAACGGTTAGCCGGAAAAGTCGCAATTATTACCGGAGCTGGCTCAGGATTTGGTGCCGCCATTGCCAAGCGTTATTCTGAAGAAGGTGCCAAAACAGTTCTGGTGGATTTAAATCCCAAACAGTTGAACGGGCATTTGAGTGTATTGCCGGAAGAGGCAATTGCCGTGCGTGGGGATGTATCGCGCAAAGACAGTGTCGCAGAAATTATGCAGACCGCTTATGACCGCTTTGGCCGCATTGATATTATGGTCAATAATGCTGGTTTTACCCATCGCAACATGCCGCTGACCGAAGTGAGCGAAGATAATTTCGATCTCATCAGTGCAGTGAATATGAAGGCGATTTATTATTCGACCCTTGCCTTGGCACCTTTGATGGAACAGCAGGGCGGCGGGGTGATTATTAATACCGCTTCGGTGGCAGGGCGCCATCCGCGCAAAGGATTGGCATGGTATAGTGCTTCCAAAGGCTGGGTTATTAGCGCAACCAAGGCAATGGCATTGGAACTGGCGGAAAAGAAAATCCGCGTAAATTGTCTGTGCCCTGTTGAAAGCGACAGTGGCACACTGCCACTTTTCCTGAAAGAAGATACAGAGCAGGCGCGCGAAGAGCTGATTGATACAATCCCGCTTGGCCGTTTGTCGACACCAACAGATGTGGCGAATGCTGCTTTGTGGCTGGCATCGGATGATGCGGCCTTCATCACGGGTGCTGCCATTGATGTCGATGGTGGTTACAGCATTTAAGCTTGCTTTGTGCGAGCGAAAATATGCCAATTATAAAATGCACCTGCCGCCATCATCAGGCAGGTGCCTAAAAACACCGCACGCATGCCAAAATGACCGCCGATAAAACCGCCGGTTAACGGGCCGATCACCTGTCCGGCATATTGCGCCGAGGTGGATAAGCCTAACACACTGCCGGAAACGGTGTGGGGCACATTATGACGAATAACGCTGGTGATGCAGGGCAATAAGCCGCCAAGCGCCAGTCCCATCAAGAAGCGTAAAATTATTAATTGCCAGCTTTCAGTTACAAAAGCCTGCGGAATAAGCAGCAGCGCTGAAATGGCAAGTGCGGCGATAATCACCTTGGTGTGGCCGATCTGGTCGGCAATTTTGCCAAGCTTTGACGCAGACAAAATACTCCCCAAGGCTGCGGCCGCCATCACCACACCGGAAATCATTGTCAGCGAGCGCTGGTCGTCCAGCAATTGCGCTACATAAACCGTGATAATCGGTTCGACCGACATGTTAGCAACCATCAGCAAAGTGCCGGTAATCAGCATGGCGATGATCGGACGTTTGTCGGGTATTTGCGCCCATACACCTTCGGACTGCCGGGCTTGTTGTTTGCTGTGTTTTTCTTTCGGTTTTTTATCTTCGCGGATGAAAAAACTGGTTGCCAGAAAGGTGATAAAAATCACGCCGCCAGCCAGCCAAAACGTGGCGCGGATGCCGATGATTGGCGGCAAAGCGCCGCCGATCAATGGCCCGACCAGATTACCTGCCATAATGCCGGAGGATAAAACACCAAGCGCCCATGCGGTGCGTGCTTTAGGTGTTTGGGTGGCAACCAAAATGGTGGAACCAGAGGCATAGCCGCCGGCAAGCCCTGCAAATAAACGAAGCGCCACTAACTGCCAGACATTGGTAGCCATACCAATCAGGGACATTGCAATAGCCATCCCGAGCGAGGCGCGCACCAGCATGAGTTTGCGGCCATAACGGTCAGCCATGCGCCCCCAAAGCGGTGCAACAAGCGCCGCGGCAAAGAAAGTTGCGCCATAGGCAATGCCCGACCATTGCACGATTTGTGCGTGATCTTCGATGCCGAGCTGTTCCACATAGAGCGGCAGAAAAGGCAGAAGCAGTGTCATGGCGATGATTGTGGTGAAAGAGCCGAAAAAGCTCACCAGCAGATTTTGCCGCCAATATTGATCTGTTTCCTGATCGTCTCCGGCTTGTTGCTCAGTATGTACAGGGGGCATGTTATTATCTTTAAATACGATCCATCAATGCAAACCACGACAGCGCTACAAACAATAGCGGTGAGCGGAAGCGGCGACCACCCGGAAACGCCGGAATGTTCAGCTCTTGCAGCAATTGCAGTCTTTCAGCTTTGCCTGCCAGTTTCTCAGCGTAAAGCTGCCCCATCAGATTGGCAAGCATCACACCATGGCCGGAATAGCCACCGGCTGAAATGACATTGGGCATTACTTCGCGCACAAAAGGCTGGCGCGGCATAGTGATGCCAACCGAACCACCCCATGAATGGGTGATTTCAATATCGGCCAGTTGCGGGTAAATTTCCGCAATCTGGCGGCGGATATGGGTGCTGATTTCGCGCGGATTATCCGCCGTATAGGCTTCACGTCCGCCAAAAAGCAGGCGGCCATCTTGGGTAAGGCGGAAATAACGCACGACAAAGCGTGAATCATCCACCGATTCACCACCACGCAACACGCCATATTTAGCATCAAGCGGCACGGTTGCGCCCATGAAAGAGCGGATCGGCATCACATGGGCGGCACTCACCGGCTCCAGCAAGCCGCCATGGGCATTGACCGCAAGCAAACAATGTTTGGCGGTGATGGTGCCTTTGTCTGTCGTGACGGTCACGCGTCCGTTCTGACTTTCAAGCTTTGATGCTTTGGTGTTTTCAAACAGTGAAGCACCGGCTTGAGCCGCCACTTTTGCCATACCGACCAGTAATTTGAGCGGATGGATATGACCGGTGCCGCTATCATAAGTGCCACCGTAATAGCGTTTTGAACCCAGTTTTTCCGTTGTTTCCTGTGCATCCATCATCCGTACATGCGGATAATTATAGCGTGTCTGCATCAGTTCCACATGGCGCTCATATTGCTTCAGATAGCGCTTTTTATGGGCAACCGACATCTGGCCCGCTGCATATTCAATATCAATATTGTGCTGGTCGCAGATGCTTTTAATCAGCGGCTTACTGTCTTCGGCCAATTCAAACAGGGCTTTGGCACGGGTGAAGCCGTATTCTTTTTCCAGATCTTCAGCCCATGAGCGCTGGCCGGTGCCAAACTGGCCACCATTGCGCCCCGATGCACCGTCGCCAAAGCGCGCTGCATCAATCACCACCACATCAACGCCGCTTTTGGCCAGATGGTAGGCGGCAGAAAGTCCCGTATAGCCACCACCAATAATAACGACATCGGCCTGCCTTGAACCATCAAGGGCAGGATAGGCCGGCCTTTCGGCTACACTCGCTTCATACCAGGAAAATCCCGGAGAGATCGGAGAAAGGTAATGGGAGCTAGGGCTTTGATTTTGCTGCAACATACGGGCTGTCCCGTTAGAGTGTTATCGTATCAAATATAAATCTGACGTGTGAAGCAGAGCAGTGAGAGCGTTTTGCGCTCACTCTATCAATGGTTTTATGCATAGCCTTATCCCAAAACTGGTATCCGCTTTGGGAAGGCATGCATTAAAGCCAGAGAGGAGTATCAAAACCGGATATTTATCCATGAAAACCTCTCTGGCTTTATTATTTTTATATATGGGGTGGTAGTTACCTTTTAAACGTTGAGAAGCAGATATTCGCGCTCCCATGGACTGATAACTTCCATGAAAGTTTCAAATTCAGCACGTTTAATCGCGGCATAAGTGGTCATGAACGACTCGCCCAGGAACTTTTGCAGCTCTTTGTCGTTTTCAAACAGTTCTACCGCTTCAATCAAACCGCGTGGCAGTTCAATCTCGTTACGGTTGACAGATGTAGAAACCGGCGCATCCGGTTTGATCTGGTTGATAATACCACTTAAACCGCAGGCCAGTGACGCTGCCAAGGCCAGATAAGGATTGGCATCAGAGGATGGAATGCGATTTTCTACACGGCGGCTGCCCGGTTCTGAACGGGGTACACGGAAAGCGGTGGTGCGGTTATCATAACCCCATTTGACGTTAACCGGTGCGGAAGCATCCGGTGTCAGACGGCGATAGGAGTTCACATAAGGCGCAAACATCACCAGTGCATTGGGCACATGTTTTTGCATGCCGCCAATGAAATGCAGGAAGTGATCGCTTTCGCTGCCATCTTCATTACTGAAAATATTGCGGCCGGTTTTCTTATCGACAATCGATTGATGGATATGCATGGCAGAGCCGGGCTGGCCCTGAATAGGCTTAGCCATAAAGGTTGCATACATATCGTGCTTAAGCGCTGCTTCACGAATGGTGCGCTTGAACATAAAGACTTGATCGGCAAGCTCAACCGGATCGCCGTGACGCAGGTTGATCTCCAGCTGCGCCGCACCTTCTTCGTGGATCAGCGTGTCAATTTCCAAGCCCTGCGCTTCGGAGAAATGGTAAATATCGTCGATCAGCTCGTCAAACTCGTTGACGCCGGCAATCGAATAGCCTTGTCCGCCGCCAATGGCACGGCCAGAGCGTCCGACCGGCGGGGTCAGCGGATAATCGGGATCAGGGTTTTTCTTAACCAGATAAAACTCGATTTCCGGTGCTACTACAGGTTTTAACCCGCGCTTGTGATAAGCGGCAACAACACTGCGCAGCACATTGCGCGGTGTATATTCAACATTTTTGCCGTTTTGGTTGACCAGATCGCAGATGACTTGTGCTGTCGGATCAGTTTCCCACGGTACGATGCAAAGGGTCGATAAATCCGGCACCAGTTTCAGGTCGCCGTCATTTTCCGGATAGGCAAATCCGTGACCGTCTTCAGGGTAATCACCTGAAATAGTGGTCATGAAAACAGCAGAAGGCAGCGCCAGCGATGTGTTGGAGGTAAACTTTTTCGACGGCATCATTTTGCCGCGTGCAACACCGGCCTGATCCGGAGTGATACATTCAATATCTTCAATATCGCGCCATTCCAGCCATTCGGAAACTTGTTTCCAGTTTTTAACGCCGCGCAATGATTTGACATGGGGCGGAGTACGGCGTCTGGTTGTGGGCTTAGTAATTTTTTTCTCAGGTGTATCAGCAGACATTAGTCACCAAAATATGAACTATAGAGCCGCATGATAGCCCTATCGCATGGGTTTTACAAATAGGGATGTGGCAATAATAATATGAATAATTTTTGACGATAAAAAGAAAAACAAAAAGAAAAGCTCCGGCAGGGATAAGCTGCCGGAGCCGTTTTTCCATGGCTTAGATGTAAAGTGCCTTCTTAAACCGCTTGTTGCGTATTCAGGGCATATTCAAGGTTTCATCAGGCACTTTTTGAAACGATGACAGGGATGAGGAGATCGCCCCAGTTGCCATCGCCGCCATGGTGCCGCGCTGACCGGATCAGCTCGACAGAAACACCGGCATCAACCGCTTTCATCACTGCATAGTTGAGGCGATGCAAATCATTGGCCAGCATGCGGATAACTGTCTGCTGGTCGTTATTCATGGAAGAGGATTGCTCCTCGGCTCTTTCTTTAACGCGTGCAGGTGAAGCGGTTGACATTGTTATTCCCCTTTTAAAAACTTATTCAGCTGCGGGCAGGAACTGTGCCTGCTCGGTGGATTCGCCCATAGCGGTTGTCGAAGACTGGCCGCCGGTGATCGCCATGGAAACGGCATCGAAATAACCGGTGCCGACTTCGCGCTGGTGTTTGGTTGCTGTGTAGCCGCGTGCTTCGGCTGCAAATTCAGCTTCCTGCAATTCGGAGTAAGCGGCCATCTGGCGCTCTTTGTAGCCTTTGGCCAGTTCAAACATGCCGTAATTGAGCTGGTGGAAACCGGCGAGCGTGATAAACTGGAACTTATAACCCATCGCACCCAGTTCACGCTGGAATTTGGCGATTGTCGCATCGTCCAGATTGGCTTTCCAGTTGAAGGACGGCGAGCAGTTATAGGCCAGAAGCTTGCCCGGATGCGCCTTATGAACACCTTCAGCAAATTTGCGTGCTTGCTCCAGATCAGGCTTTGATGTTTCGCACCAGATCAGATCGCAATGCGGGGCATAAGCGACAGCGCGGGCAATACATGGCTCCAGACCATTTTTGACATGATAGAAACCTTCCACGGTGCGGCCCTTGTCATAATCGACAAATGGCTGGTCGCGCTCGTCAATATCCGAGGTCAAAAGCTTGGCAGCTTCTGCGTCGGTACGTGCAATCACCAGTGTTGGTGTGCCCATCACATCGGCTGCAAGGCGTGCCGCATTGAGGTTGCGGATATGGGCGGCGGTTGGAATAAGAACCTTGCCGCCTAAATGACCGCATTTTTTCTCTGATGCCAGCTGGTCTTCAAAGTGCACACCGGCAGCGCCTGCCTCAATAAAGGCTTTCATGATTTCAAACGCATTGAGCGGGCCACCAAAACCGGCTTCTGCATCGGCAACAATCGGTGCAAACCATGTGTCAACAGAAAGGCCTTTGCCTTCCGCAGTTTCAATCTGGTCGGCACGCTGCAAGGTTTTGTTGATGCGCTTGGCCAATTCCGGTGCTGCATTGGCCGGATAAAGTGATTGATCCGGATACATGGCAGAAGCCGTGTTGGCATCGGCGGCAACCTGCCAGCCGGAGAGGTAAATTGCCTGCAAACCTGCACGAACCATCTGCATGGCCTGATTGCCGGAAAGCGCGCCCAGTGCGTTAACAAAGTTTTCTTCGTGTATGAGTTTCCAAAGACGGTTGGCACCGTTTTCTGCCAGTGAATATTTGATTTCTACAGAACCGCGCAGGCGTTTGACGTCTTCAGCGCTATGCGCACGTTTGATGCCGTCAAAACGACCCTTTGGAGCGGATGGGATCAGGTTGTAAAAATCAGTCATTTCTAGTCTCCTCACATGAATGAACTTTGTCAAAGGCAAAAGAAATATTGCTTGCCTGTCTGTTACTTTTTTTACAGACCGCTGCTTTGAACAGCTAGAAAAATCACGATTACAGCCAGATAATTGAAGTAACTCTGTCAAAGCTTTGACTGGGTGGCGCTGTAAATTTGTAAAAATTGTCATAAGTTTTTCGTTTCACAATCTTGTAAAAACATGTCAATCTTGCGCGTAACTCAAAGGGGGAGTTGATGAGCGAGCGTAAGATTTTTGCCGGACCACGTATCCGGCGCATCCGCAACGAGCGTGAACTGACGCAAACCGCAATGGCGGAAGCGCTTGGCATTTCGCCCTCATATCTCAATCTGATTGAGCGTAATCAGCGTCCTTTGACCGTGCAGATTTTGCTCAAATTAACATCTGTCTATCAGCTCGACATCAACCAGTTGCAGGGCGAAAGCGGCAGTACGGTTTCGGCATTAAAGGAAGTATTTTCCGATCCTTTACTGAGCGGTGAATTGCCCGGTGATCAGGAACTGATTGAAATTGGTGAGGCGGCTCCCAATGCAGCGCTTGGGGTGATAAAGCTTTACCGCGCTTATAAAGAACAGCGCCAGCGCTTGTCGGACTTGTCGGATATGCTGGCAAAAGATGGCCGCCCCACATCTTTGACCGCGACACGCTTGCCGTTTGATGAAGTGCAGGATGTGCTGGCGCGCCACCCTTATTATTATGTTTCGCTGGAAGAAGAGGCGGATGCCTTTTTGAAATTATTGAATGCGGGTGACGATCTGCAAACTGGTTTAAAAAACTGGCTGCGGACGGAGCATGGCATTACGGTGCGCACATTACCGGTTGCAACCATGCCGGATTGGCGGCGCCGTTATGACCGCCATTCACAACGCTTGTTTATTTCTGAGCGTCTGCCGCTCACGGATCAGTTGCAGGAGATTGCCTGTGAGGCGGTGATGTTGCGCATGCAGGTGGCAATCACTGCGGAAGCGGAAGCTTTAAAACTATCCTCGCGTGAAGCGCGGCGCATTATGATGCAGGAACTTGCCCGCTATGCGGCGCGTGCGCTGATGATGCCTTATCGTAATTTTCGTGAGACTGCCCAGCGGGTTCACTATGATATTGATGTGCTGGCCGCGCGTTTTAAAGTGTCGTTTCAGCAAGCCGCCAACCGGCTGGTTAATTTGCAAAAAACAGGGGCATCGGCCGTGCCGTTTTTTTTGATGGAAATTGACCATGCGGGCAATATTTTCAGGCGGATCGGTGCGCAAGGTTTTCCGCATTCCGGTTTTGGCGGACAGTGCCCGAAGCTGGCGCTTTATGCCAGTTTTGCCAATTCCGGTCAGGTGCTGACAGAGATGGCAGAAATGCCAGATCAAAGCCGCTATCTGACTATCAGCCGCACGGTTGAAGGCATGCAGGCGGGCTTTGATGAAAGGCCGCGCCGCACCGCAGTTTTGCTTGGTATTTCAATGCCTGAAGGGGAAGGGGTGATTTATCAGCGCGGGGTGCCATCAGGCAGGGTTTTGCCGGTTGGCACAGCATGCCGTTTATGCGAGCGTCAGGGCTGTCTGGCGCGCGCTGAACCACCTTTGACAAGGCCATTGGCATTGGATGAATCTGTCTCCGGATTGTCGGCTTTCGACTTCCAATAGGCATGTAAAAAACGCTGCACCGGATATTAATGCGGCAAAAATATCATCTGGCAGATTATTTTGCTTTACTGTCCCCAATTTCTTACGCGGAAAGGATGGATTTTGCCCTTTGTGCGAAAGCTTACTGTTGACGAAAGTTAAGTTATCTAAAAAGGTAGACGAGAGAAATAATCTCGTTGTCTTTAACCTGCATAATTTAACAATATGCAGACTGGAGTGCCTTATGAGACTGAAGCCTTTTCTTCTGACAGTTGGTGCGTTATCCGGGCTTGTAATGGCAGCTGCTCTGCCGGCAATGGCGCAGGAAAAAGTCGTCAATATCTACAATTGGTCGGATTATATTGACGATTCAATCCTGAGAGATTTCACCAAGGAAACGGGTATTAAAGTCGTTTACGACGTTTACGATTCCAATGAAATTCTGGAAACCAAACTGCTGGCCGGTGGTAGCGGTTATGATCTGGTTGTGCCGTCAGGTGAGTTTTTGGGGCGTCAGATTCCAGCTGGTGTTTTCCTGAAACTGGACAAGGAAAAACTGCCTAACCTGAAGTATATGTGGGACGATATTTCGGAGCGCGCATCGGTTTACGATCCGGGCAATGAATATTCGGTCAACTATATGTGGGGCACCACAGGCATTGGTTATAATAAGGCCAAAGTCAAAGAGATTTTAGGAACCGATACGATTGACTCGTGGGACGTGCTGTTTGATCCGGAAAAATCGGCGAAGTTCAAAGATTGCGGTATTTATTTGCTGGATTCTGCCAGTGAAATGCTGCGTCCGGCGCTGAATTATCTGGGTCTTGATCCAAATTCACCTAATCAGGCTGATCTGGAAAAGGCGCAGGATCTCTATTTGAGCATCCGCCCGAATATCCGCAAATTCCATTCGTCTGAATATATCAATGCGCTCGCCAATGGCGATATCTGCATGGCTGTCGGTTATTCCGGTGACGTGTTTCAGGCGCGTGACCGTGCAGAAGAAGCAGGTCAGGGCGTGGAAATCGGCTATTCGATCCCTAAAGAAGGTGCTTTGATCTGGTTTGACCAGATGGCTATTCCGGCCGATGCCAAACATGTTGATGAAGCTTTTGCTTTCATGGATTACATGATGCGTCCGGAAGTTATCGCCAAAGCATCGGATTATGTTTTCTATGCCAATGGTAACAAAGCTTCTGAAGAGTTCTTGAGTAAGGAACTTTTGGAAGATCCGGAAGTTTACCCAAATGAAGATGTGATGAAAAAGCTGTTTGTGCCAACGCCATATGACGCAAAAACGCAGCGTTTTGTGACACGCGCCTGGACAAAAATCGTCACCGGCCAGTAACAAAATCAAACAGAAATCGCCCCGTTAAAAACGGGGCGGTTTTTTAAATCCTGTGTCCAGTTTGAAACTGTCACATTTATTTTAAATATCAGCACTTTAACGGATGATTGCAGCCATTGGGCAGGCCGGTGGCAGTATGAAATTTAAAAGACCGTTGAACCGGATATATGGTGAAGAATATGGAATCTTTTGGCAGCTTTCGCCGTAAATTTGCGCCATGGAGTGATCCGGCAGCAAAGCCGTTTATTTCGTTTGAAAATGTGACGAAGAAATTTGCAGATACCACGGTGGTGGATGATCTGTCGCTGAATATTTTTCACCGTGAGTTTTTTGCTCTTCTGGGCGCTTCCGGTTCAGGCAAATCAACTTTGCTGCGGATGCTGGCCGGTTTTGAAGAGCCGACTTCCGGCCGTATCAAGCTGGATGGTCAGGATTTAACCGGCATCCCGCCTTATAAACGTCCCGTCAATATGATGTTTCAGTCCTATGCTTTGTTTCCGCATATGAGCGTTGAGGCCAATATTGCTTTTGGTCTGAAACAGGACGGCATGGCGAAATCCGAAATGGATGATCGCGTGGCCGAAATGCTGAAACTGGTGAAGCTGGAAAAATTTGCCAAGCGCAAACCGCATCAGTTGTCGGGTGGTCAGCGTCAGCGTGTGGCTTTGGCGCGAGCCGTGGCCAAGCGACCGAAAGTGCTGCTCTTGGATGAGCCATTAGGTGCATTGGATAAAAAACTGCGCGAGGAAACTCAGTTTGAACTGATGGATTTGCAATATAAGCTCGGGCTCACCTTCATCATCGTCACCCATGATCAGGAAGAAGCCATGACGATGGCTGACCGTATTGCGATTATGGATGCCGGCCAGATCATGCAGGTGGCAACACCGGCAGAGGTTTATGAAGCACCGAAGTCGAAATTCATTGCCGACTTTATCGGAAATGTGAACCTGATTGAAGGTGAAGTGGTAAAATCTGCCAATGGAATGGCGGAAATCCATGCGGAAAAACTGGGGCTGACAATCTCGACTGAAACGCGCGAAAATCTGAGCGCGGGGCAAAAGGTCTGGTATGCAGTGCGCCCGGAAAAAACCCGTCTTGAGCGTGAAAAACCGCAAGATGGCTCCATTAATGCGGTGGAAGGCGAATTGTGGGATATCGGTTATTTCGGCGATATGACGGTTTTTCATGTGCGTCTCGATAATGGTTTTACCATTAAAGCATCCAGCATGAATGCCGTGCGCAAAACCGATGATCCGTTTGCCTTTGATGACCGTGTCTGGGTTTCTTTCGATACCGATGCCGGTCTGGTGCTGACCGCCTGAGGAGGCTGATCTCATGCAAAAACTGATCACAGGTCTCACCAGTCGTCTTGTTATTGCAGTGCCATATTTATGGCTGCTGGTGTTGTTTCTGATCCCGTTTTTTATTGTCTTCAAAATATCGCTTTCACAGGTGGCGATGGCCATTCCGGCCTATGCGCCTGCCTTTAATTTCACCGACAGTTTCGCTGAAATCTGGGCGAAGGTGAAACAGCTTTCTTTTGATAATTACTTCTGGCTGATGGAAGATGCGCTTTATTACAAAGCCTATCTGTCGAGCCTGAAAATTGCGTTTATTTCCACGGTGCTTACATTGCTGATCGGTTATCCGATGGCCTATGGCATTGCGCGTGCCCCGTTGAAACATCGCCCTATGCTGCTAATGCTGGTGATCCTGCCATTCTGGACATCATTTCTCATCCGCGTTTATGCGTGGATTGCGATTTTGAAGCCGGAAGGTTTGCTTAATCAGTTTTTGATCTGGGCTAATATTATCGATACGCCTTTGATCATTTTAAACACGGATACAGCGATTTATATCGGTATTGTCTATTCTTACCTGCCATTTATGGTGCTGCCGCTTTATGCGGCCTTGGAAAAAATGGATCATTCGCTGATTGAGGCCGCGCAGGATTTGGGCTGTCCGCCACTGGCTGCTTTCTGGAAAATCACCTTCCCGCTGTCGCTGTCCGGCGTTGCGGCTGGTTGTTTTCTGGTATTCATTCCGGCGATGGGTGAGTTTGTTATTCCTGATCTTTTGGGCGGATCACAAACGCTGATGATTGGTAAAACCATCTGGAGCGAGTTTTTCTCTAATCGCGACTGGCCGGTTGCATCGGCGGTGGCGGTCATTCTGCTGCTTATTCTGATTGTACCGATCATGATCTTCCAGAAGGTACAAGCGCGAATGCAGGAAAAGGGCTGACATCATGAACGCTAAATGGTCACGTTTTAATATCGTCTCTGTCGTCCTCGGCTTTGCATTTTTGTACCTGCCGATTGTGCTGTTGGTGGTTTATTCCTTCAACGAGTCCCGATTGGTGACAGTCTGGTCGGGCTTTTCCACCAAATGGTATGTGACGCTTTTTAACAACCACGCTTTGATGGATGCGGCATGGGTTACCATTCGTGTCGGGCTGCTATCGGCAACCATTGCGACAGTGCTTGGCACATTGGCCGCATTGGCGCTCACTCGTTATACGCGGTTTCGCGGGCGGATGCTGTTTTCGGGCATGGTCTATGCACCGCTGGTGATGCCGGAAGTGATCACCGGTCTGTCGATGCTGCTGCTGTTTGTGTCCATCAATCTTGATCGTGGTTTCTGGACATTGCTGCTGGCGCATATCACATTTTCAATGTGTTTTGTGGCGGTGGTTGTGCAGTCGCGTCTCATCAGCTTTGACCGTTCACTGGAAGAGGCCGCGCAAGATTTGGGCGCAACACCGGTGGTAACATTTATGAAAATCACCTTGCCGCTTATTTTGCCTGCGGTTTTATCCGGTTGGGTATTGGCGTTCACCTTGTCGCTGGATGATCTGGTTATTTCCAGTTTCACCTCGGGGCCGGGTGCAACCACTTTGCCGATGAAGATTTATTCGCAGGTGCGCTTTGGTGTGACACCGGAAATCAATGCAATCTGCACGATCCTCATTGCATTGGTAACAACGGGTGTGATCATCGCGTCAATCGTCAACAAGCGCCGCGAAGTGCAGCGCCAGCGTGACGAGCGGGCGGTTTATCAAGCCGGTTAAGGGATCAAGTTAAGGCTTGTTCATGGGTGAGATAAACGGTCGATCCCACGAACCACCAACAAAGAAATGAATGTCAGGCGCTGGTTTTTCCGGCGCCTGTTCTGTTTCAGTACCTTCTGCATTGGTCGGATTTTCGGCCTCTTTGACCGGCAAAGTCAGCGTGCCGGAAAGGGCGAGGGAGCGATCAAGAAACGGTACAATACCGGCCAATGACAAGGTGCCGCTTTCGGTTTCAAGCTTGGCGGTGTTGAAGGTAGCAACGCCATCGGCAAGCCCTGCCTGCAAGTCCAGACGTTTAAAATTCAGCGCGGTATTTTCTTTACGCTCAAGCGCGAAAAAGCGCTCGGAACTGGCATTTTTGATGAAATTATCAATGTCGAAGCCTTGCAATTTACCATTGCCGAAATTGATGCTGATTTCACCATCGGCATTGGTTGGCAGTTTCGACCATTTTGTCAGCGGCGCTTTCATGATGAGGGCAATATTGCCGCGCGCAGAAATAAAGCCGCTGCTTAGACCAAACACTTTGGTAAAATCAGTACTGTCGATATCGCTGCCGTTAAAGCGCAATTCAGCATTGGTGCCTTGCAGGTCACGCTGAATTTGCACGCTGGCAGAGACATTGCCTTTAAAGGCTTTGGCGTCACCAATATCAAACAATGCCCGTCCGTTGCGCACCTGCACTGCGGCGGCCACATTATTCATGCTGAGGGGGCCTGCGCTGGCTGTCTGGGCGGAAAGGCGCAAATCAACTTCTGCTAATTGCATAAAGTCGGTGTTGATCATATCGCGCTTGTCGCTCTCGCCGCGCTCAAAATCATAAAATGCATTATTGCCGCGCTTATCGGGCAGGGGAATAAAGGCGCTGATCAGCCCGCGAAAATTGAGGTGCTGAAAAGCCAGTGTGCCACTGATGGAAGGGCGCGGGGCTTGCGGTACAAATTCAATCACGCCCTTGGCCGGATTATTTTCATTGTCCAGCACCAGATCATTGAGGCGGATGAGCGAGCGTGTAGCACTTAAGTTGCTGGCAACCGTCAAAGCGCCGACATTGGCAGAGCCCGGTGCAGCAGGTGCGCCAAGCCAATACATGGTGCGGCTTAAATCCGGCGTTTTGGCGTTTATGGCGCCTTCAAAAATATAGTCGCTGGAAATATTGGCCTTGCCGTTAAAGCTGAGTTCCAATGGTTTGGAGGTGATTGAGGCGGTGACAGCAGCGGTTGCACCGGCAAAAAGCTGCAAAGGATTGGGTGCAGAAAGATCAAATTCCGTGACTTCATCTTTCCAGCGCGCATTGCCTTTTAGCGACGCCGATTGCGTGGTTTGCGGCCAGTTAAGCGTGGCGTTGATGCCATTGACCACTTCATCCACTTCAGAGCCGTATTTGCGGAAAGTGAGGGTGCCGTCGCGCACAATAATCCGGCCAAAAGGCTGAGATGTTTGCTGGCGGGTTTCCACATCACTTTTTTGCTCAGTGATCAGATATTTGGCGGCGCGAATGGCAACGCCCAGACGTCCGTCTGATTTGGCCAATCCTTCCAGCAATTGCTGCGGGTCAATCACCGGTTCGCCCAGATCAAAAACAGGACGCACCAATTGCGTTTCGTAAAAAGAAATATGGCCGATCAGGGCATCAAAAGGCGATAATTCGACATCAATACGCTCGACGCTCATGACTTTTTTCGTGCTGGCATCGCTGTAATCGCTCAAAACCACATCATTGAGCGAAGCACGTAAGGTCGGGAAAAACTTCAGCTGCGGCGCCTGACGCAACTCCACCGTATAGCCTGTCCAGCTGCTGAGTTCCTGTGCCACGCGAATGCGGATAGCATCACTCGATACGATATAAGGCAGTGCGGTAATGGCTGCGATTGCAGCCGCACTGATCATAACGATGATTGCCAGAATGAGGCGCAGCGTTTTGGGCATGAATGTCCTGAAAGTCGAGTTGGTGCCGGATCAAGGGTTGATGTGAGAACCCCTTATAGCCGATTTTTTAAACTTTAGTCTCAAAATCGAAGAAATATAGCATAACAGCATAAAAAAACGCCTTTGAGAGTCGTTTTCTCTCAAAGGCGGCGTGGAGGCAAAACAATTGCAACGGTGTAAGTTGCAGAAATTTAAAACTAATCAGCAAGCACGCGGGTTGGCGGGAAGGTGATTTCCACCACTGTGCCCTGACCCGGATTGGAATTAATCGTCAATTGGGCACGATTGGCTTCAACCATCGCCTTGGTGAGCGGTAACCCTAAGCCAGTGCCTTCATTGCGCCAGTCTTTTGATGTTTCGCTATGACGGCGCATCCGGTTATTAACCTGACGGAATGGTTTTAAGGCTTGTTCAATTTCGCTCTTGTCCATGCCAACGCCGGTGTCACGCACGCGCATGATGACATCGCCGTTCATTTCATAGCTGGTGGAGACAATCACTTGTCCGCCAGCTTGCGTAAAGCGCACTGCATTGGAAAGCAGGTTTAACGCGATTTGTTTGATTGAACGGACATCAGCAACAATTTCCGGTAAGTTTGAGGCAAAGCTGGAACGGATAATCACCCGCTCACGGTTCGCCTGCGGCTGCATCAGAGCAACGGCTTCTGAAATCGCATCATTGAGGGATACGGCTTCAAAATCCATCTCCTGCGCACCAGCTTCGATCTTGGAAATATCCAACAGATCGTTGACGAGTGTCAGCACATGATTGCCGGAACGGTTGATATCGCGCAAATAATCGCGATAACGCTGATTGCCGATAGGGCCGAATTTCTCGTCTGCCATCAGTTCGGAAAAGCCGATAATGGCATTAAGCGGTGTGCGGATTTCATGGCTGATCCGTGCCAGAAACTCGGTTTTCTGACCGGATGCGCGTTCGGCTTCGCGTCGTGCGGAGGTCAGCTCTTCTTCGGCGCGTTTCCACTGCGTAATATCGCGCAACACAGCACAGAAACTGTCGGAAGCAGGCAGTTTACCCAATGTCATAAACATCGGAATGAAGCCGCCTTGTGCTTCGCGGCCAATCACTTCGCGCCCGTCATTCAATACGCTCATCACACCATTTTCGGAAAGGCTGTTGAGATAGTCCATCGCCGAGCGCTGGCTTTCAATAGCAAAAAGCAGTGAGAAACTCTTGCCGCGAATTTCATCCTCTTCATAGCCAAAGAGTGCAGCAGCCGAATGGTTGAGCGAACGGATAAGCCCGTCATTGTCGATCAGCACAACGCCGTCAGTAGCTGTGTCCAAAATGGAGGTCAGCTCTTCCACTTGCGTTTGCAGGCGGCGGCGCGAGGCTTCGCTGTCTTTTAACTGCGTATTGTCAGCAGTTGTTTCACTTTTGGTTTCTGCTTCTGGCTGTGGCTCGAAAACAGGTGCCTGATCCGGTGATGGCGCCAGTGTCTGTGCTGGCGCTTCAGTCACCGGCGCGGCGGCAACAGTAACCTGCTTTGGCATGATGCTGAGCATCAGCGCTTTCTGGCCGTGCCAGGGCACGGATTGCAGTTGCACATCGACAGGGTGTTCGCTGCCATCCTGATGGCGCAGCACCATGGAATCATCATGGCTGTCATCATCGCGCTCGGTGTTGAAAAGCGCATCAATGCCGCCGCTCTGGTTGATCTCATCGCTGTTATGATAGCTGGTCAATGTCAAAAAGGCCGGATTGGCATAAATCACATTGCCATTGGTGTGCAGGATCAGCGGAAACGGCACATGGGCAAGCATATGCGCTTCATCAACAGGCTTGGCCGCAACGGCTGCTGGCTTTTCTTCTTTTTTGTCGTCTTGCAACAAAGGTGCCGGTTGCGGCTCAATGGCTGCCTTAACGGCTGGCGTTGCATCAGCTTGCGCAGTGGATGGCTTTTTGTTGAACTCCGGCAGGTTTAACAGCGGGCGCTCAATGCGTGAGGCTGCATCATTGCGGAAAGGCAATGTGTGCTGTTCCGGCGCGTCAGCTTCGCTTGTTTTATCTTCTGCTGGTGCAGGTGTTTTGGCAAAAGGCGAATCATCGCGCTGGCTGGCTAAACCCTGACGGCGCAGACGATCGGCAATCTCACGGAAAGCATTGCGTTCGGTGTCGCTTAAACCGCTTTCTGATCGTGTGGTGGTTTCTGCCGGTTTTGGTTCTTTGGTTTGTTTGGCAGCTTGCTGCACTTGCTGTCTGGCAAGTTCAGCAATCAGTTCTTCACTGCGCTTTGGCAGGATGGATTGTACCTCGGCAGCCACTGCGGCCGGTGACGGCGCTTCAATTTTTGCGGTCTCAACAGGTTTTTCAACAGTGCGCGGCGGCAAATCACCGGAAAGGCAGAGGCCGATTTTTTCAGGGTCAGGCAAAGCGTCTGCCACATGCACGACACCAAAGCCGTTAAAGCCGGCAAATTCTCGATCCCGTGAAAAAACAGGCAGGGCTGCAAGCTCAACCGGTACATGCAAAGAAGTGCCTTCCGCCGGCCACATTACACGGCGGCCAGACCATGTGGCGCGGCTTTGCAACAAATGTGCAATTTCATTATGCGGATCAAGGCCGAAAACATTGGCAACATCATTGAAACGACGGCCGATAATGTCAGCTGCTTTGGGGCCCAGAACTTCGGCAAAATTGTCGGATAATTCGGTGAAGACGTGATCTGCGTCCACTTTCCAGACAAAGCGTGTAATCGGCGCTTCCGGATCAAAGCGAAAACGCTGCGACTGCTGCGGCTGTTGTGCCAGGGCAGGAGCGCTTTCCGGCAAGGCAGGCTTGTCGCTAAACTCAGCCTCATCGGCAACGATATAAAGAAGATGCAAGGCCGGTTCATGCTCAAGGCGGATAATGGCGCCAGGAATTGAGCGGTTGTCGGCGCGGATGCGGCGCTTCAACATATGATCGGCAGCATCGGCCACTTCAATGGTCAGATCGGTCAGGGTGCTTGGTGCAATGCCTGCTTTGCTAAAGCTTTTGGTGCTGGCAATGATGTTGCCATTTGCATCCAACAAAGCTGCATGGCTGTTGGCGCTATCAAGCCCGCGCAGAACCGGATGATCGGTGAGGGTGGGGACGTGCTCAAATTGCTGGTTTGATTCCAGCAAAACGGCTTTCGCCCCATCAGGCAGGCTCAGATGAGAGATTTGAAACTGTTGCAGGTTGCTTCCCAGCCGCAGAGAAATTGTGCGGTTTTCATCCGGCAGCATCGAGCTTAGCTGGCTGGTGATTTGGCGCTGGCTGGTTGCATTGAGAATATCGGTTGCTTCATCGGCGCTATAAATATCGGCAATGCCAAAAAGAGCCGCACCTGAAGCATTGATCCAGATAAGCGAATGAAGATCGGCGCTAAAAAGAGCTTGAGCATTTGCTCTGGCAAAACCGCTGCGGATTTTTCCCAGTGCTACAATATCAATAAAGGGATAGCGTCCCTGCATGCTCAACTCTCGCCGTGTCTCAGTTCAAAACCTTAATATTCCCTTAATAAAGCTTATGCCCTTGCTGGTCTATAATTACAGCTCTTTTGAGGCAGCGGTTTTTCAAAACGTAGTTAACGCGCGTGATTGGTAAAGAATTTTGAGGTGATTTGAGCTGCGAATATGGATTTTGCTGTGAATTTCTGGTGCTTCTTTGAATTTCTTACGATATTTCACAGAAAAGAGCACGATAATGGCTTGCAATATGGAACGATTCTCCGTATGTGACCCCTATCAGCAGTGCAGCACATGCTCCTGTTGATGAAGAAAAGGTACGCGGTCGTAGCTCAGTTGGTTAGAGCGCAGGATTGTGGCTCCTGAGGTCAGTGGTTCAAATCCACTCGACCGTACCATTTCGAAACACTTCCCCTTAAATTAAAAACTAAACTGCCTTGTATATATGCGTCATCTTTGCGCATAAAAAATGCCGCTTCGCTGGTATAGCGCCGCGGCATGTCGAAGGCTTATTTAAAAGCTAAGGGGGCGCTGATGATATCAGATCGGTTGTCCCATTTTTCCATTTCTAACCGCAGAGCACGAAGCCGTTCGGTTTTCTTTTGAACTTTGTTACGTTCAGCATCAATCAGTTCACGAGCAATTCTATCAGCCCGCTCATGCCTGTTTTCAGGTCTTTCATTGGTATTTGTTGACATAAAAACACTCCATATTGCTTTTTATATGTAGTATTTTTATTTTCAATTTCAATAGATGGTCAAAATGGCCGCATTTATCATGATTTATACTCATGACTTATAATGCGACCATTTTGATTATTGAAATATATATTTAGTAATTAATAAGGAAGTCCTACGTAATTCTCTGACAGTGCAGTAGAAGCGGCAGTTGAATGAACAAGATATTCAAGATCAGCTTCTTGTATCTTCTGGTCAAAAGCACCCATTTCAGGAAAACGATGCAGCATTGTGGTCATAGACCATGAAAAACGCTCAGCCTTCCAGACGCGTGCCAAAGCGCGGGCTGAATAGGCATCCACACCGGCTTTGGATTTCTCCGCATAAAACTCACGCAGGCCTTCAAACAGATAATGCACATCGCTGGCGGCGAGATTGAGCCCTTTGGCACCGGTTGGCGGCACGATATGTGCGGCATCGCCGACCAGAAACATCCGGCCAAAGCGCATCGGTTCGGCCACGAACGAACGCAAAGGCGCAATGGATTTTTCAAAGGAGGCGCCGGTTTTTAAATTATCGGCATGAACTGCAGGGAGGCGGCGACGCAACTCGTCAAAGAAACGCTCATCACTCCAGTCTTCGATTTTTTCATCCAGCGCGCATTGGATATAATAACGACTTCGGGTTTCCGAGCGCATGGAGCAAAGTGCAAAACCACGCGGATGGTTGGCATAGATCAGCTCGTGATCGACGGGGGGCTGATCGATCAAAATTCCAAGCCAGCCAAAGGGGTAAATCTTCTCAAAATTCTGGATGGATTTTTCAGGCACTGATCTGCGGCAGACGCCGTGATAGCCATCACAACCCGCAATATAATCGCAATCAATACGATGGGTAACACCGTCTTTTTCAAAAGTGACATAAGGCTGATCGCTGTCGAAGTCATGGGGCGTTACGTTTTGCGCTTCATAAAAGCCTTGTGTGCCACTTTTTGCGCGCTCATCCATCAGGTCTTGGGTCACCTCTGTCTGGCCATAGACAATAACGCGTTTGCCGGTGAGGCTTGTAAGATCAATGCGATGGTCCTGCCCGTCAAAGGCTAATGAAATGCCTTCATGCGGCAGCCCTTCCTGATGCAATCTTTGCGATGCACCGGCCTGATCCATCAGGCTGACCATACCTTCTTCCAGCACACCTGCACGCACACGACCAAGAATATAATCCGGGCTGACACGGTCGAGAATAATATTATCAATACCGGCTTTGGTCAGTAATTGACCAAGTAACAGCCCTGATGGTCCCGACCCGATAATAACTACTTGTGTGCGCATTCAATCCTCCGACGCATTCTGAAGCGCTTATTCTGGGTGGGTCGTAATTTCTTACAATGCACTTTTCACACATAGAGTTGTACTTTTTAAACATTGTGTTAGCTTGGATTATGCTTAAATCTGTGCCCACATATGAGCTTTATGGTGAGAAATCTGACGAAAAGCCGGATTTTTGGCTGCATAGCGAGACGATTTTCTCCCGAAGCAGCCTGCATCAATTTGAAATCAAATTGCACCGGCATGATAATTTCTATCAGTTTCTTTACATTGAAAGCGGGCAGGGCAGTGTGTTTCTGGAACATGAAACACTGCAATTTACCGGTCCTTGCGCCATTTTAATGCCGCCGGATTTTAGCCACGGCTTTGCTTTTTCGCGTGATATTATTGGTCATATCACGACGATTTTGCAGCCGGAAATGCCGGTTTTGCAAGACGGGCGCTCATCGGCAGACTGGCTGAACAAGCCGCAACTGGTGCTGATGCATAATGCGCCAGAGCCTGTGCAAAGCTATCTGGCCGCAACGGTCAGGCTGCTCTATGAGGAGTTTTCCGCCCGCAATCATTTGCGCAATCATATGTTGGAAACCCATCTGACCAGTGCTTTGCTGATGGTGGGGCGTCATGCGGTGAAGGCGCATTCCGAGCGGGCTGGCTTTGGTGCCTCGCAAAATGAGCGGCGCATGGAGAGGCTGCTGGAATTGATCCGCCGCCATTTTCGGGAGCATTTGCCGGTTGGTTTCTATGCCGAGGCTCTGCACCTGACACCCATTCATCTCAATCGTGTCACGCGTGAAATAACGGGGCAGACTGTGCAGGAGTTACTCAGTGCGCAACTGATTGAAGCGGCAAAGCGCGAATTGGTGGCTATGCCGCATTCGGTGCAGACGATCAGCTATAATCTTGGTTTTAGCGATCCGGCTTATTTTTCCAGATTTTTTCTGCGTGAAACAGGCCAAACCCCGCGCCAATATCGCTTGAGTGAACATCAGCGCTTAAGTGGTGAGGTTGGAGAGCCTTAACCAAGCAGACTGCGCAAAGCGGCTTGGGCTTTGAGCATGGCGGGTAAAAAGCGGTCGCGTAATTCTTCCACTGACACATGCGCGACAGGCGCGCCGATATTGATGGCAGCGACCACTTGATTGCGGTGATTGAAAACCGGCACGGCAATAGAGCGCAAGCCCAGTTCCAGCTCCTGATCGTTAATCGCATAGCCATGGCTTCGCACCTGATCAAGTTCGGCGGTCAGATCGGCAATGGATGTGCGGGTAAATTCGGTTTTGGCAATTCTGTCGGTGGTGTTGAGAATGCCGAGTGCTTCTTGTGGCGGCAAGGCGCTGAGCAAAACGCGCCCCATCGAGGCGCAATAGGCAGGCAGGCGGCTGCCGGATGTAAGATTGATGGAAATCACCCGCATTTGTGCAGCGCGTGCGATATAAACAATTTCATTGCCGTCCAGCACTGATGCGGAAGCGCTTTCGCCGACTTCTTCTGAGAGCTGATCCAGCACCGGCTGGAGAATCGTCGGCAATGGCGTTGCCGATAAATAGGCATGGCCGAGGCGTAGAATTTTCGGCTGCAGCATAAAAAACTTGCCGTCATATTCTGCGTAGCCGAGATGTGCGAGGGTGAGCAGGCAGCGTCTGGCGGTGGCGCGATCAAGGCCGGTTACATTGGCAATATCAGTAATCGACATTCTTGGTTTATCGGCTGCAAAAGCCTCAATCACCTGTAAACCCTTGGCAAGACCACCGATAAAATCTGTTTTTTGCATTTGGTTTGTTTGCCTTTTCTGATCGCTTTTGGGTGGTCTTATAGTCTGTAAACAGTGCAACTCCATAATAAATAATTTGTGCGACTATTGAACAAATGTCAAATATCGCACAAATTATTTGACCGATAAGAGCGATAATGCCTAACCTTGATTTTAAGAGGCAGTGCTGACCTTTGATCAGGCGCAGCATTGCGGGCGGTTTTGAAAAATCGGGAGTTAAGCAGTTATGGCGCGTATAATGACGCTTGCCCAAGCGATTGCAGAAAATGTCAAAGACGGCGATACGGTTGCGATGGAAGGGTTCACCCATCTCATCCCTTATGCGGCTGGTCATGAGGCTATCCGTCAGGGGCGCAAAGATCTGACCATTATCCGTATGACACCGGATATTTTGTACGATCAGCTGATTGGTGTCGGCGCTGTCAAAAAGATGAAATTTTCATGGGGCGGCAATCCGGGTGTGGGTTCGCTGCACCGTTTCCGCGATGCGGTGGAAAAACACTGGCCGCATAAGCTGGAAGTGGAAGAACACTCCCATGCCGCAATGGCCAATGCTTATGAGGCCGGTGCTGCTAACTTACCTTTTGCCATGTTGCGCGGCTATATCGGCGCTGATCTGCCAAAGGTGAATGCGCAAATTAAATCGGTGACATGCCCGTTTAGCGGTGAGGTGCTGGCAGCCGTTCCTTCTATTCGTCCTGATGTGTCGCTTATCCATGCGCAGCGTGCTGACCGCAAAGGCAATGTGCTGATCGAGGGTATTGTCGGCGTGCAAAAGGAAGCTGTGCTGGCGGCCAAACGCTCGGTGGTGACGGTTGAAGAAATCGTTGATGAATTGCAACCGGCTTCGCCTAATTCGCTGGTGCTGCCTTCATGGGCGGTCACAGCTGTTGTTGCTGTGCCGGGTGGTGCTTTCCCGTCTTATGCGCAAGGTTATTACAAGCGTAACAATGCTTTTTATCTGGCATGGGATGAAATCGCGCGTGACCGCGATAGTTTCCAGCAATGGGTGAAGGAAAATATTCTGGAAAAAACACCGGAAGATTTTGCCCAATATGCCAAAGCGGCCAAGAATTAAGCGGGAGAGCGTGATGTCTGATTTTACTCCGAATGAGATGATGACGATTGCTGCTGCGCGGTCGTTGACCAATGACGATGTGTGCTTTGTCGGCATCGGTGCGCCGTCTGCCGCCTGCAATGTGGCGCGTTTGACCCATGCCCCTGACATTACCCTGATTTATGAAAGCGGCACTGTCGGCACCAAGCCGGATGTATTGCCGCTTTCCATTGGTGATGGCGAATTATGCGACACTGCTTTGTTTACCGTTTCGGTGCCGGAAATGTTCCGTTACTGGTTACAGGGCGGTCATGTCACGACCGGCTTTTTGGGCGGTGCGCAGATCGATCGCTTTGCCAATCTGAATACCACTGTGGTTGGTGATTATGATCAGCCAAAAGTGCGTTTGCCAGGTGGTGGCGGGGCACCGGAAATCGCTTCCAATTGTGGCCAGATTTTCATCACAATGGCGCTCAGCAAACGTGGTTTTGTTGAAAAACTGCCTTTCGTCACTTCGATGGGGCATGGCGAAGGCGGCAATCACCGTGAGCGCTTGGGGCTGACAACAAAAGGCCCGACCCGTGTGATTACAGACTTGTGTATTCTGGAACCGGATGAGACAACAAAAGAGCTGACAGTGACATCCATTCATCAGGGTGTCAGCCGTGAGCAGATCGTTGAAAATTGCGGCTGGGATATTCGTTTTGCTGATCATGTGGTGGAAACACCGGTGCCGACGGAAAATGAACTGCGCGTATTGCGTGATATCCATGCCCGTACCAAACGTGCGCACCAAGGGGAGGCGTAAAAGCTATCATGAGTGAAGCTTATATTTGCGATTATATCCGCACACCAATCGGCCGTTATGGCGGTGCTTTGTCTTCTGTGCGTGCGGATGATCTGGGTGCTGTGCCTTTGCGCGCTTTGATGGCACGTAATCCTAATGTTGATTGGGAAGCCGTCGATGATGTGATTTATGGTTCTGCCAATCAGGCCGGTGAAGATAATCGTAACGTCGCGCGCATGTCTTTGTTGCTCGCAGGCTTGCCGGTGAGTGTTTCCGGCACCACCATCAACCGTCTTTGCGGCTCCGGCATGGATGCCGTCATTTATGCTGCCCGTGCCATTCGTGCCGGTGAAGCAGAATTGATGATTGCCGGTGGCGTGGAAAGCATGAGCCGCGCCCCTTTCGTGATGCCGAAGGCTGATAGTGCCTTTTCGCGTAAAGCTGAAATTTATGACACGACCATTGGCTGGCGCTTCATCAACCCGTTGATGAAAAAGCAATATGGTGTCGATTCCATGCCGGAAACCGGTGAGAATGTTGCTGCCGATTACAATGTGTCGCGTGCTGATCAGGATGCTTTTGCACTGCGCAGCCAGCAAAAAGCTAAAGCAGCGCAGGACAACGGCCGCTTGGCAAAAGAAATCACCCCTGTTTCCATTCCGCAGCGCAAAGGCGATCCGGTTGTGGTGGATACAGATGAGCATCCGCGCGAGACGACAATGGAAGCATTGGCCAAACTTCGCACACCTTTCCGCGAAGGTGGCAGCGTAACCGCTGGCAATGCGTCTGGTGTCAATGATGGCGCCGCCGCGCTGATTATTGCATCAGAAGAAGCCGTCAATAAGTATGGATTGACGCCGATTGCCCGTATTATGGGTGGCGCTTCTGCCGGTGTCAGCCCTCGCATTATGGGCGTTGGGCCTGTGCCTGCCACGCAAAAACTCTGTGCGCGTCTTGGTCTTAAGCCGCATCAGTTTGATGTGGTGGAGCTTAACGAAGCTTTCGCGTCACAAGGCTTGGCTGTTTTGCGTGAGCTGGGATTGGCGGATGATGCGGATCAAGTAAACCCGAATGGCGGAGCGATTGCGCTTGGTCATCCGCTTGGTATGTCGGGTGCGCGTATCACTGGCACAGCGGCATTAGAACTTGGTTTGACAGGCGGTAAATATGCACTGTCGACCATGTGTGTTGGCGTTGGCCAAGGCATTGCTGTTGCATTAGAACGCGAATAATATTCGCTTATAAAAACGAAAAAAGCGCAAGGTTTTGATGAAAACCTTGCGCTTTTTTTATTCATTCATGCGTGTCAGGCGATGGCTTGACGCGCTTTCTTTTTGTTACGGGCCTGAATCATCAATGGAATGATGATGACGGTAACAATCGGGAACACCATCCAGTTAATCGCTTCCCAGCCGGATGCTGAAAGCAATGTGCCGGAGGAGAAGGACGCAACGGCAACTGTGCCGAAAATCAGGAAGTCGTTTGCACCTTGCACACGGCCACGTTCTTCCGGCGTATGGCATTCGGTGACAAGAGCGGTTGCGCCGATGAAGCTTAAGTTCCAGCCGACACCAAGCAGCACGAGAGATGACCAGAAATTGCCAAGCTCCAGACCTGCAAGCGCAACGGCACTGGAGGCGGCAATCAGCAGCAGGCCTACGGCCGTGACGGTTTCTTTGCCGAAGCGTGCAATCAGGCTGCCGGTGAAAAAGCTTGGGCCAAACATGGCAAGCACGTGCCATTGGATGCCCATAGCTGCCTCGCCAACGGTGAAGCCGCAGCCAACCATCGCAATAGGCGAGGCGGTCATGACAAAGCTCATTAAAGCATAGGAAACCATACCAGCGGCCACCGCCAGAATGAAGCGCGGGCTTTTGATGATTTCGCTTAACGGACGACCTTCTCTGACATCGGTTTTTGATGGTTTACGTTCGCGCGGCACTTTCAGCATCATCAGAACAGGGATGGCAAGTGCTGCCAAAGCGGCCTGACTTAAAAAGCTGCCTGCAAATGGTGCGGTGATGAATGCATCACGCGTCCATATCACAAGTTGGGGGCCAATGACCGCTGCTGCCAAACCGCCGATCATCACATAGGAGATGGCTTTGGCTTTAAACTCGCCGGTTGCGGCATCGGCGGCGGCAAAGCGATAGCTCTGCACATAAGAGCCATAAAAACCGGCCACAAAAGTACCGAGACAGAAAATCAGGAAGCTTTGGCTGACAATGCCGAAAGTGGCAATCAGGCCGGAAATCAAGCCGATCGTAGCACCAAACAAATAACCGGTACGCCGGCCATAATAGCGCATGGAAATGGCGGCAGGAATTGTACCGGCAGCAAGGCCTAAATTGAACAGGCTGACAGGCAGTGTCACAAGGGTTGGGTCGGGGGTTAGCATTTGTCCGACAATGCCACCCAATGAAATGATGATTGGCGGGGCAGCTGCACCTAAAGCCTGAGCGGCGGTGAGCACCATAACATTACGGCGCGCGAGCGCTTGATCGGACATGCTTAAAAACCCTGTCTCTCATCCTGAATGAAATGTCTTTTGAGACATGTAAAGCAGGATTGCCTTGCTAAATACTGTACGTACAGTGGAAAATTATTCCTGTTTGCAGGCTCATTAAATAGCAGGGTTTTCGGGGGATTTACAACTTTATTATAGGTTTTAATGGTTTTTGCAGGATTGGGCTGGTGGGCGGGTTTAATGTAACCCGCCGACACCAAGTAAATGCTCGACTGTTTCTTTGTCAGCGGATAGTTCTGCCGAGCTTCCTGTCCATGCAATTTGCCCGCGTTCCAGAATAACAACCCGATCAGCAAAATCGAGTGCGCTTTGGATGCGTTGCTCTACCAGCAGCAGGGTCATTTTGCCCGATTGCGCGAGCAGGGAAAAAGCCGCCATCAGCTCCTCGCAGATAACAGGCGCCAAACCTTCCAATGGCTCATCAAGCAAAAGCAGGGTTGGTTCGCCTAAAATCGAGCGGGCGGTGGAGAGCATTTGCTGCTCACCGCCTGATAATTGCGAGCCTAAATTCTTGCGTCGCTCTTTCAAGCGCGGAAACATTTCATAGGCTTCTTCAAGCGCGCTTTGCGGTCGCTTTTTCAGGCCGACAAACAGGTTTTCTTCAACGGTGAGGGTTGGGAAAACATCGCGTGTTTGCGGCACATAGCCAAGCCCTGCCAATGCGCGTGCGGCAGGGGCAAGACTGGTGATGTTTTTGCCACCCAGAAAGATTTCCCCGCCATAGCGTTTGGTTTGCCCAGCAATAGAGGCAAAAAGGCTGGTTTTACCGACACCGTTGCGGCCTAAAATCGCCAGTCTTTCACCCGGAGCAACGTTCAGAGAAATATCTTCAATCACGCGGGTCGGGCCATAACCGCTGCTTAAGTTACGGATTTCCAGTGATGCAGCACTCATTGCGCATAACTCCCCAGATAAGCGGCACGCACTTGCGCATCCTGCACCACATCTTCCGGCAGACCGTCAAAAATAACGGCACCTGCGGCCAAAACAATCACTCGTTTGGCAAAGCGGAAAACCAGCTCCATATCATGCTCAATCATGATCACGGCAAGATCGGCCGGTAATTCATCGAGTGCCTGCTCGATACGGGCGGTTTCACTTTGCGGCACACCGGCAGCAGGTTCATCAAGCAGCAGAACTTTTGGTCGCAGCGCCAAAGCCAAGGCAATTTCAAGCAGACGTTGCTGGCCATAGGCAATTTCGCTGACCTTCAGCTGTGCCAGTTCCGTGAGCCCCAGAATATGCAGGATCTCATAGGCTTCTTCCATAACGGCAGGCATATGGCGGTAATTGCCGAAAATGCGTGAGGTTTTGCCTTCACGTTGCAAAATCGCCAAAGCCACATGTTCTTCCGGTGTCATTTCATAAAAAAGGCGTGTCACTTGAAATGAGCGCACCAAACCGCGCTTAACCCGATCCATCGCACTTAAATGGGTGATGTCTTTATCGTTTAGCGAGACCGAACCGGAGGAGGGGGCAAGATTGCCGGTAACAAGATTGACGAAGGTGGTTTTACCGGCGCCATTAGGACCGATGAGTGCAACGCGCTCGCCCTTGGCAATGGACATGGACACATCATTGGTGACGGCCAGTCCGCCAAAGTTTTTGCGTAAATTGCTGACTTCAAAGATCGTGCTCATCAGCTTCGACCTTTCCTGCTGGAAATAAACTGCACAGCGGTGCCGTAAAGGCCGCGTGGTGCAAAAAGAACAACGGCAATGAGCAAAGCGCCGACCATGGTGAGCCAATGGAACGGATTAGCCGCTGAAACCACATCTTCAAACCACATGAAGGAAACGGTGCCAATGAGGGCGCCGTAAAGCGAACCGGTGCCGCCCAGAACCAGCATCACGAGACTTTCTGCCGACATGGTGAAGGAGAGGCTGTCGAGGCCGACCACTTGTGTTGAAATTGCGTTTAACGAGCCGCCGATACCAGCGACAAAGCCGGAGATTACATACATTTGCAACTGGACTTTTTGCACAGATGCGCCCATCGAGGAAATGCGGATTTCGTCTTCTTTGACCCCACGGCATAGCATGCCGAATGGCGAGCGGGTGATGAGTTTGAGCAGGGCAAAAACCACAACCAGCAACACGATGGCATAAACATAAACCGTGCGCCCCCAAAGATCGAACTCAAACATGCCAAGCAATGGTGACGGCATGATGCCGCCCAAGCCATCACTGCCACCTGTCCAGCCGGAGAGCTTGTTGGCCGCTTCGTGAAAGAGATGCACCACCGCAATGGAAAGAACCAATTGCGCCAGCCCGTGGGCACGCAGGATGATGAAGCCGGAAAAAAGGCCGGCAATGGCACCGCCGGTCGCGCCGATCAGCGTCATCAGGATCGGGTCATGAATACCAAAATGTGCAGAGGCGATGCCCGCACCATAGGCACCGGCACCAAAAAGGGCTGCATGACCAAGGGTGGCAATGCCGCAATAGCCGGTGACCAGATCAAGCGACAGCACAAGCAGCGCAATCGCAACAATACGGGTGAGAAGCGCCAGATTGTCGGGGAACATGAAGTAAGCGACAATGCTGCATAAAATGATGATGCCAAGGCCGATCAGGCCGGAAAAGCGTGACGAACGTCGTGTCGGGATCGAAGACAAAGTGCTCATTTGTTTTTCAGTCTCCCTGCCAGACCGCGCGGGAATAATGTGACGATGATGATAACCGCCAGATAGAAGAAAAATTCGCCATATTCAGGTGCGAGATAGCGGGCTGTGGTGTCGATGCCGCCAAGCAGCAGACAGGCAAATAATGCACCCGGAATAGAGCCGGGGCCGCCCACAGAAACCACCACCAGAAAGGTCACCATATAGCGCAGCGCATAATAAGGTTCTAGCGGCAACATTTCTGCACCCACCACACCGCCAAAAGCAGCCAGTGCAATGGCCAGCGCAAAACTCACCGCATAGATGATTTCTGTGCGCACACCTAAGGCAGCGGCCATATTGGCATTATCAACAGCTGCACGTAATTTGACGCCGAAGCTGGTGCGCTCAATCAGATACCAGAGGCCGCCTGCCACAACTAACCCGCAGACAATTGCAAATAGACGGTGCTTGGCAACAGAGCGGAAGCCAAGATCAACTGACCCGCGCAAGGTTTCAGCAATCGGCACGGTTTTGAGCGTTGGCCCGAAAATATAATTGGTAAGTCCGATGATGCAAAATGTGATGCCGATGGTCATCAGCACTTGGGTTAATTCCGGTGCGCCATAAATGCGCCGATAGAGCAGTTTCTCCATAGGCACAGCAATAATAACAGTGCCGATTACGGCCAGTAAAATTGCAACGCTATAATGAAGGCCGAGTGCTTGGGTGGCATAAGAAGCGAAATAACCGCCGATCATCGCAAAGGCACCATGGGCAAGATTGACAACCCGCATCAGACCCATTGTCACGGACAGTCCGATGGAGATGACAAAAAGCACCATGCCATAAGCAAGGGCATCGACAGCTATGCTGAGCACAGTTTGCATCAGTATTTTCCTGAAGAGTTCATCAGATCATCTCACAATAGACATGTGTCTGAAGCGTGAAAAGCCTGAGTAACACCTTTAAACGGGGGCAATGGAAGCATACGGCCTGATATGAAAGGCCGTATGCGTGTTTATTTTGGTATCAGGATTATTGTGCGTCCAGACCCGGATCGCCCTGTTTTTCAAAGGTTTGGATTTCTTTGTTGTAATAGGTGCCGTCATCGGCTTTCGCGACTTCGCGCAGATAAATATTCTGCGTGATATGGCGGGTTTCAGCATCAATGGAAACAGGGCCGCGCGGGCTCATCCATTCCATGCCTTTAACCGCATCAACAGCCTTTGCTGCATCCTGCTTGCCGCCGGTGGCTTCAATCATTTTGTAAATGACATGCATACCGTCATAAGCACCGACTGAAGGGAAGGAAAGCTCTTCAGGATTACCGATGGCTTTCTTGGCATCTTCAACAAATTTCTTGTTTTCGGCGGAATCATGCGACAGCGCATAATGGAAGGTGGTCAGTACGCCAAGCGCTGTTTCACCCAATGCCGGAAGATCGGATTCCTGTGTCAGATCACCGGGTGCAAAAAGCTGCACGCCTGCGGATTTCAGACCATTATCAACATATGATTTCATGAAACCGAGGGTTGTCGGGCCAGCTGGCAGAAATGCAAAAACGCCTTCCGCGCCGGAATCTTTCACGCGCTGCATGATCGGGCTGAAATCATTGGTGTTAAGCGGCATACGGATGGTTTCAACCACATCGCCGCCAATCTTGGTAAAGCCAGCTTTAAAAGCGTTTTCGGCATCAATGCCCGGGCCATAATCACTAACGACAGTGATGACTTTTTTTGCACCCTTATCCAGCGCTACCTGCGCGATTGGCAGGGATGTCTGCCATGTGGTGAAGGATGTACGCACCACATAAGGACTTTTGGTGACGATTGTTGATGTGGCAGCATTCATAACCACCATCGGCACATTGGCCTGTTGCAGAACAGGCGTGACAGCCATCGCATCAGGGGTAAAGAAGAAGCCGCCCAGATACTGGACTTTTTCTTTGACGATCAGTTCCTGCGCTAAAGATTTTGACTGTGCCGGATCCGCCTGCGGAACGTCACGATAAATCACTTCGATGGTATCATCGCCGATTTTATTGCCGTGTTCGGCAATATAAGCATCAATACCGGCTTTAAAATTCTTGCCCTGCAAGGCAAAAGGCCCCGACATCGGGCCGATAATGCCCACTTTAATCACATCAGCATAAGCAGCACTTGCGGTGAGCGCAAAGGCGGCCAGAGCGGTAAGCGTCAGTTTTTTCATGTTTTCCTCCCGAGAAAACCGATGCACACAAACCGGAAAGTTGTCGAAGAACAGACCGGTTGCTGCAAAGTGATATATGAATTCTCCAGCCTAGTTTGACTGCGAAGCTGGTAATGTAAAATGAATTAATCGCGGGAAACGATAACCTTTAGGTTATGTATATCGCGATTAGTGATCCTTTCCAAGCGATTGAATCTGATCTGTCAGGCGGATGCCGATATTAAGCGCTGCTGCAAGGCTCGCGCAGATTTGCGGCAGCACCATCCATTCAAGGCTCCATGCTGCGCCGGAACGCTCCTGCTCATGGATCATGGATTGCTGCATCGCGGATATTTGCACTGCATTAAAGCGCGCCAGTGACACTAAAATCTCTGCATTGACCGGATTTTGCTTATGCGGCATGGCTGATGATGCGCCGCCACCCGACAAAGCAATCTCACTTGCCCCTTGCGCCATCAGTGCAATATCCTGCCCCATTTTGCCTAAACTACCGCTGAGTGTCACAAAGACATGGGCAATATCGGTGATGATATCACGCGCGCTTTGCCATTGCGGCAGATCATCAAGGGCGAGCATAAGGCTAAGCTTCGCGCGTAAGGCGGTGGCTTGATCGCCAAAATCACGCAATGTGCCAACCGCGCCGCCCAGTTGCAGCGGAAAATGTAATTGCTCAAGCCGGATTTGAGCGCGTTTTAAAGGTTCAACCCAGCTGGTGATGCGGTCATGGACGGTCACCGGCAGAGCTGCCTGCATCCGCGTATAAGCGGTCAATCCACGTTTGCCATGAGCTTGATCGAGTGCTTCTAACTTTTGCAGCAATTGCGCCAGTTTTTCTTCGGCCAATTGCCTGAAAACCTTCAGTCGCAGCATCAGGCTTGTGTCAATCACATCCTGACTGGTGGCACCAAAATGCACATATTGACGATGGGTTTCACCGACATGGGCGCGCAACTGTTTGACCAGCTCCGGTATCACCACACCGTCGCGTGCCGTTGCCTGATTAAGCTTTGCCATGTCAGCCTGAAAGCTTGAGGCAGCTTCAGCAATTGCCAAAGCCGCCGCAGCAGGGATTAAGCCCAATTCCGCTTGTGCTTTTGCCAGCGCCGTTTCAAACCGGATCATCTCCTCCACATCGAAGCTGGCCGAAAACAATTTGTCCACGGCTGCATCTTTGAAAAGACCTGAGAGAAACGGATGATCAAAAACACAAATGCTCATGCGTTAAATATCCAAAAAGACGGTTTCTTTTTCGCCCTGAATGTAAATGTCGAAGTGATAATTGTTACCGTCCCGTTTGCCGATCAGGGTGTCAACGCGTGCTCTGTGTTCAATACGCGCCAGCAGCGGATCCTGTGCATTGGCTTCCTCTTCATCAGAGAAATACATGCGGGTGTGCAGCCCCATATTAATACCGCGCGCCACAATCCATAAAGTGACATGCGGCGCCATCATGCGCCCGTCTTTAAAGGCAACCTGGCCGGGCTTGATGGTTTCAAAGGTAAATTCACCCGTATCCATATGGGCAGGGCAGCGTCCCCAGCCTTTGAAATTTTCATCCGCTTTGCCAGCGGTTTCCATCGGGCTGTTGTAAAAACCTTGCGCATCGGCCTGCCAGATTTCCACCAACGCATCTTTGAGCGGTGCGCCCATGCCGTCAAAAACACGGCCTGTAATGGTAATGCGTTCGCCGCGGGTCTTGTCATTTACCAATGAGCCGGAGCCAAGATCGTCTTTGAAAATACCGTGAATGCCGACAAAATTTGGTGTCAGGCCGATATGAACATATGGGCCTGCTGTTTGCGAGGCTGTTTCTTTTAAATAACCGAGTGGCTGAACCATGTTAGTTTCCTTCCATGCGGTTTTCAAACATGGTCGAACGGCGACCACGCAAGGTAATATCAAATTTAAAGGCGCGCATATCCATCGGCATGGTCGCATTCATATCAACGGCGGCAATCAGCCGTTCAATCGCTGCTTTATCCGGTATCGTGGTAACGATCGGGCAACGCCAGATCATCGGGTCACCTTCAAAATACATCTGCGTAATCAGGCGCTGCGAAAAGCCGGAGCCGAAAACGGAAAAGTGAATATGGGCTGGTCGCCAGTCATTCACGCCATTGGGCCACGGATAGGCGCCGGGTTGAATGGTTTTAAACCAGTAATAACCGTTTTCATCGGTGATAGTGCGGCCAACGCCACCAAAATTCGGGTCGATGGCAGCCAGATAGCTGTCTTTTTTATGGCGGTAGCGGCCGCCCGCATTGGCTTGCCAAAACTCGACCAAAGCACCGGCAACGGGGCGGTTGTTTTCATCCAGCACACGGCCATGCACTAAAATGCGCGGGCCAATCGCCATTTCGCCAGGTTTGGCATAATTGAGGATAAGGTCATTATCCAGTTCATTGAGCATATTATGGCCGAAGACAGGGCCGGTAATTTCGCTCTTGGTGCCTTCCAGCGACAGGAGCGCACGGGTGGGTGAGCGCAAGACGGATGTCTTATATTGAGGCGTAAAGGCCGGCGCATGGATCGTATGATCGCGCCCGTAAAAAGGGCCGTTTTCAGGTTTGCTGTTTTTCATCATTTCTCCCCTCCGGCTGCGTCCATACCCTCATAGGTTTTCTTGGCGATTTTAAAAGCATGATTGGATGCCGGAACGCCTGCATAAATGGCGACATGCATCAGTGCTTCGCAAATATCTTGTTGTGTGGCACCCGTATTGACGGTCGCACGAATATGCATGGCCAGTTCTTCATCCTGACCGAGCGCTGCTAGCAAAGCAATTGTGACAATCGAGCGCTCACGTTTGGTCAGGCCCTCACTTGCCCAGACGGTGCCCCATGCCGATTCCGTAATCAGTTGCTGAAATTTACGGTCAATATCGGTAATCAATGCAGATGCACGATCAACATGGTCATCACCAAGCACTGATCTGCGCACTTGCATCCCAAGCTCATAACGCGACGGTGACGCGGAATTCTCGGCCATGGGTTATTCTCCGTTTCAGATATTTTTTATGAATTTTGCGATTGTTTGGCTAAAAATCTGTGGCTGTTCCACACAAGGAATGTGGCCGCATTTTTCAAGCATGATAAATTCTGCTGCCGGAATGAGGTCGGCCATTTCCTGCACAAGGGCAGGCGGGGTTGCGCCATCCTGATCGCCGACAAGGCATAAGGTGGGCACGCAAATCTGTTGCGCTTGCGCCGTATAATCAGCCTGCGCCAGCGCCTCACAAGTGGCGGTGTAGCCATCAACCGGCTGGCGGGTAAACATGTTGCAATAGGCAGCAAAAGCCGCATTGTCAGGCACGCGGTATGCAGGCGTAAACCAACGCTCCATCGTGGGCGCCAGGATGCTGCTCAAGCCGTTTTGGCAAATGGCATCAATGCGTGTGCGCCACATCTCAGCCGTGCCGATTTTATGGGCGGTGTTGGAGAGAATAAGCCCTGCAACAAGTTCTGGTTTTTTGGCGAAAAGTGCTTGTGCAATCAAACCGCCCACCGAAAGGCCGCATAAGATGACGCGCTCCAATGTCAGCGCTTCCAGAAATGCGATCAGATCATCAGCGAGTTCATCAATCGTGTAAGGTGTGGTGCCGGCGTCAGAGAGACCGTGACCGCGCTTGTCATAAGTCAGCAGCGAAAATTCACCTTTAAGCTGCGTCTTCACATCATCCCAAATCCGCATATCGGTGCCGAGCGAATTGATGAAAACAATCACCGGCGCTGAATCGGCTGCCGCACCGGATTTCTCAAAAGCATAATGGGTGGTTTGATTGTTTAGACGAATAAATTGCACTGACTGTCTCCTCACGATTTTTAAACTGGCGCTTTCATCTGGTTAAGTAAAATGATATTAACGCGCATATTCATAACTGGGAGGTTATGTGAATATGCTCAGCAACCGTATCAAGTTCCGTCATTTGCACACATTTGTGGAAGTCGCACGTCAGAAAAGTGTGATGAAAGCGTCGCAAATCCTGCATGTCAGCCAGCCTGCTGTTACCAAAACCATGCGCGAGCTGGAGGATATTTTAGGTGTTCCTTTGTTGGAACGCGATGGTCGCGGCATTAAAATTACGCGCTTTGGTGATGTGTTTTTGCGCCATGCCGGAACCGCTTTAACGGCGCTGCGGCAAGGATTTGATTCTGTTTCGCAAGAGGTTGATGGTTCGGGCCCCCCGATCCGCATTGGTGCTTTGCCAACGGTTTCCACCCGTATCATGCCGCGTGCGATGAGCCTGTTTTTGACAGAAAAAACCGGCAGCCGGATTAAAATTGTAACGGGCGAAAACTCGGTTCTGCTTGAACAGTTGCGCGTTGGTGATCTGGATCTGGTGGTCGGGAGACTGGCGGCGCCGGAGAAAATGACGGGGTTCTTTTTCGAACATTTATATTCGGAAAAAGTTTTGTTTTTAGTGCGTGCCGGTCATCCGCTGGCGCATGAAAATACACCTATTTTCGATCATATTGCGCAGTTTCCAGTGCTGATGCCGACGCGTAAATCTATCATCCGGCCATTTGTGGATCGCTTGCTGATTGCTAATGGTATCGGTGCGCTGCCAATCCAGATTGAAACAGTATCGGACGCTTTCGGACGGGCATTCGTGCGGGAAAGCGATGCAGTGTGGATTATTTCGGAAGGTGTTGCTGCGGCTGATGTCGCCGAAGGCAAACTGGTGCCGCTTGATATTGATACGGATGAAACCAAGGGGCCGGTCGGGCTGACTATGCGCACCGATATGGTACAATCAGCCGCCCTGCAAATTCTGATACAGACTATTCGCGAGGCGGCTGAGGATGTTTGATTGTGGTTTTGCCGCCAAAATAGCGGCACCACTTTGTTTAGTTATGGCTTCACCGCTAAAAGTGCGGCACCACATTTTCTCATTATGGCTTCACCGCTAAGATAGCGGCTCCGCCGGCAGCTTGTACCGCCAGACTACCGCATATAATGCCTTCACCAAGTGCTGCTTCAAAGCCCACACCCTGCATCCAGCTATCGATAAAGCCAGCATTAAACGCATCACCTGCACCTGTTGTATCCACAACGGTGACGGCTTCTGCTGATTGATGCAATTGCAGGTCGCCAGCCTTCAGCCATGCACCATCCGCACCGCCTTTAAGCACCACACATGGGAAATGCTCGGCCAATGCGTTTAATGCCGCAACCGGATCTTTATGGCCGGTGATCGCCAACGCTTCCTCCTGATTAGGCAAGAAAATATCTGCGCCCTTACAAGCTTCTAGCAATGCAGGATCATAGATCAGCGTTTCATCCCAGCTCGGATCAAGCGATATGGTCAGACCTTTGGCTTTGGCACGCGTAATCAGATCAGGGATTTCATGCAAAGTGGCATATTCTGCAATGTGCAGATGACCAGCTTCGCTCCAGTTTAATGCTTCTTCCAATGTTGCCGGAAGGGCGGTGCCTGCACGGCGTGAAAGAAAAGCACGGTCATTATCAACAACACTGGCAACGGTTACTTGCGGCCCTGCTGTTTCGCAGCGTTCCAGAAAACGCAGGTCGGCACCAGTGGCCATCAGTTCCGGCAGAATGCCAACAGATAGCGGATCAAGCCCGAGGCGTGCCAGCAAGGCGCAGGCACGTCCTTTGTGGGCAAGGTGAGCGGCGGTGATAAAAGCGCCGCCCCCTGCTGCAATATTCATATCTTGTGCAAATGTTTCCTTGCCGAGTTCCGGAAGTGCTTCCAGACCGGTGAAAATCAAATCACAATATATACGCCCGATGCTGAGAACAGCAGGACGTGGTGATGATGCAGAACTCATAGTCGGCCTAAGCTTTTCTCGGTTTTTGCATCAAACAGATAGAGGCTGCCGCTTGCTGCATGCACTGTTACAGTGCTGTCTGCTGCCGGAATGAATTTCGCCGGTGCGGTGGCAATCACTTCTGCGCCATGAACGCTCAAATGGATGAGTGTTTCAGGGCCCAAAGGTTCAACGGCCAGCACGGTGCCGCTCAGGCTGATGCCGTCGGCCGGTGCTTTTTCATTGTCAGCCAGCGCAATCAGATCATGCGGACGCACACCGATGAGCGTGTCACCGCTTTCAGTGAATTCCACACCTTCGCCGGAACGACGACCTTTGATGAGGTTCATCGAAGGGCTACCGATAAAGCGGGCGGTAAACACATCAACCGGATTTTCATAAAGCTCGGTCGGGGTGCCTGTCTGCAAGATGTGGCCGTCTTTCATCACCACAATACGGTCAGCCATGGTCATGGCTTCGACCTGATCGTGGGTGACGTAAACAGTGGTGGTTTTCAGGCGCTGATGCAGGCGTTTGATTTCAATGCGCATCTGCGAGCGCAATTGCGCATCCAGATTGGACAATGGTTCGTCAAACAAGAAAGCAGACGGATTACGCACCATCGCACGGCCGATAGCAACGCGCTGACGCTGACCACCGGAAAGGGCAGCCGGACGACGGTCGAGATAAGGTTCCAGACCCAAAATCTTGCCGGCTTCTTCAATGCGCTTGTTCTTTTCATCCTTCGAGAGTTTCGAAGTATAAAGACCAAAGCCGATATTCTGGCGTACAGTCATATGCGGGTAGATCGCATAGTTTTGGAAAACCATTGCAATATTGCGCTGTTTCGGGTCGCGCTCGTTGACAACTTCGTCACCGATTTTCAGCGTGCCGCCGGAGATGTCTTCGAGACCGGCAATCATGCGCAAGGTGGTGGATTTACCGCAGCCCGAAGGGCCGACAAAAACCACAAATTCACCATCGGCAATTTTTAGATCAATGCCGCGGACAGCTTCCACATTGCCGTAGCGCTTTACCAGTTTTTCAAGTTCGATTGTGGCCATCAGCGTGTCTCCACCAATGTTTGGAATTTTTCATTGAGCGCGCGCGCGGCATTGGCCTCGTCGGCAGATTGTTTGGCAGTTTGAGCCACAAAGGCCTGAGCTGTTGCTTTATAATGAGCAAGAGCATCTGCCATTGGTTTTTCAGCCGGGCCACCGGTACGGTCACGGATGCGCACGAAATATTCCGGCGACACCAGTTCTTCAAACTTGGCGCGGTCAAAAGATGGCTCTTTACCGGTTGCATGTTTGAAGGCTTCCAGAAACGGCTCATAACCGTCTTTGGCCAAGCCGCCGCCTTTAGCCACAACGGCCTTAGCAACGGTTGCAGCAATTTCGTGTGCCTGACGGAAGGAGAGGTCTTCGATGCGTACCAGTGAATCGGCAAGCTCTGTGATGGTGATGCAGGAGCGGCGGATATTGTCCTGCACACGCGCCGGATCAATGCGTACTGCTTCGATGAAAGCGGCAAGCAAATCCAGCACACGGCTGGCGGATGCAAAGGCTTCATAACCCATTTGTTGGGTTTCGCCTTCACTGTCATTCATATCGGTAAATGGTGTGTTGTGAATGACATCCAGAACCGTGCGCGCACGACCCATTGTCTGACTGGACAAGTGGCGCATATGTTCAATCGGCACCGGATTGCGCTTTTGTGGCATGATCGATGAAATCTGCACAAAAGCATTCGGCACATACATTTGGCCAACTTCAAAACTTGTCCAGAACTGGAAGTCCTGAATAAGGCGGCCAAGATGGATAAACATCAGCTCGATCGATGAATAGGTCGAGGTGATATAGTCTGAAGCTGCAATACAGCTGTAAGAATTGCGCAAAGGCGCCGCAAAGCCGAGCAGTTCCGCAACACGTTCACGGTTGATCGGAAAGCCGGATGTGGTGATCGCCGCTGCGCCCATTGGCGACAGATTGACGATTTTGCGTGCCTCTGCAAAGCGCTCGATATCACGGATGAGCACTTCAATGGCGGCAGAAAGATAATGGCCGAAGGTGGAAGGCTGTGCCGGCTGACCGTGGGTATAAGCCACAATCAGAGTTGCTTTTTCACGTTCCGCTGCACGGATCATCGCTTCCAGCAGGTTCTGAGCTTTGGCGATCAGGGCATCAATGCGCTCTTTCAGGCCAAGCTTGAACAAAGTGTGGTCAATGTCGTTGCGCGAACGAGCGGTGTGAAGACGACCGGCAATATCAGCGCCAAGGCGGCTTTTCAGCTCTTTCTCGATAAGGAAGAAGAAGTCTTCCACTTCGCCTGTGTAAACAAGCTGTGCCGGATCAACATCACGGTCGATCGCTTCCAATGCACCGGCAATAGCCGATGCCTGGGCATGATCCAGAATGCCGGTTTCTACCAGCATTACCAGATGCGCACGGTCGATACGGCGGAAACCGTCAACATGGTGGGTTTTAGCGCCATCAAAGAGAGGTTTGAGAACCGTTTCTTTATAGGTCGGATCAGGAAAGACGCTTTTGTCGCTTAAGCGTGGATCTAGGTCTGACATGATTTATCCTTTCAGTCCGGCAAGCATCACACCGCGCACGATGTAGCGTTGCAGCACGAGGAAGACCAACAGGGTCGGCAGCGTCGCAATGGCAGCACCCGTCATGATCATTTCCCATTGGATGGATTGTTCAACCGCAAAGCTCGAGAGACCAACCGGCAAGGTGTAAAGCTCTTTGCTGGTGGTGACGATCAGCGGCCAGAAGAAGGCTGTCCAGTTACCAAGGAAGGTAAAGATGGCGAGTGCCGAGAGCGCAGGGGTCACAAGTGGCATGGCCACTTTCCACCAGATCTGGAACTCGTTGAGACCATCAACGCGGGCAGCTTCGAGGAAATCATCCGGCACACCTTCAAAGAACTGCTTCATCAGGAAGGTTCCGAAAGCGGTCATGAGACCCGGGAACATGATGCCCCAATAGCTATCGAGCCAGCCGAGCTTCGACGACATAACATACCAAGGAATAACCAGCATTTCAGTCGGGATCATCAGTGTCGACAGAATGGCGATAAAGATGAAATTGCGGCCGCGGAACTTGAACTTTGCCAATGTGTAGCCGACGAGACTGTCAAAAAACACGTTGGAGAGTGTGACGACAACCGCCACAAACATGGAGTTGAAGAACCAGCGCAGGAAACGTCCGTCAGCGAGAATGGTGACATAGTTCTGGAACGATGGCGCACTCGGGATCAAACGGAGATCATAAACCTGACCGGCTGTTTTCAGCGATGTTGAAAACATGAATGCCAGCGGGATGACCATGATAATGCCGCCGATGAACAATAATGTCCATGTCAGCACACGGCCTGGTCTGACGTTTTTGTAATTGATTGAGGGGGATTGAACAGTGGTACTCATTTCTTTTCCCTCAAAATCCAGAGCTGTAAGAGCGATACGAAAAGCAGGATAGAGAACAGGACAACTGTCTGAGCTGCCGCATAACCCATCGCATAAGAGGAGAAGGCGGTTTGATAGATCATCAGAACCAATGGCTTGGTTGAGCCCAGCGGGCCGCCCGGATCATTGGTGGTCATGTTGTAGACCTGATCGAAGATGCGCAAGAAACCGATGGAAGAGAAAACAACCAGAAACACGGTCGTTGGCTTCAAAAGCGGAATAGTGATTTTGCGCAAAATTGCCCATTCACCCAGACCGTCAATACGGGCTGCTTCATAGAATGTGTTCGGAATAGCACGAAGGCCGGCCATGAAGATGATGATCTGGAAGCCGAGGCCCGCCCAGATGGATGTCACCATGATGGATGGCAATGCCTGCTCCACCGAACGGATAAAACCTTGCTGCGGAATACCAACCAGTGCCAGCGCATTGTTAATGACGCCGATGGGGGCAGGCTGGTAGAACCAGCGCCAGACCCATGCCATTGCGGCAGCGGTGGTGAGGTATGGCAGAAAATAGAGGCCGCGGATCAGGCCATGCATAAAGCGGACGCGATCCAGATAGAACGCGATCGTAAAGGCCAGAATGAGGCTGATAGGTGTACCAATCAGCAAATAGCTGAATGTGTTTTTAAACACTTTCCAGAATTGCGGATCAGCAAAAAGCTTGGTGTAGTTGGCGAAACCGATGAATTTTGGTGGCTTCATCAAATTCCAGTCCGTCAATGAAAGCCAGAATGCTTCAATTGTCGGATAAAACCGGATAACGGAATAAAACAGGATCGGCAGGGCAAGGAAGCTCCAAATCCAGATCAACCGTCTTACGCGCATTGGGAAGCGGTTCCAAAAAGTGTCATCCGATCGGGCTGTTGTCACAGTCATGGCTCACAATACCTTTTGGTATGGTTCGAGATAAGCGTAATATTGACTTAAAAAGCAGACGCAAAATAATGAAATAAAATGTGGCGTGGCCCTAAGCTCGTATGAGTTTTAGGGCCACGCTTTTTATTTTTGCAGTCTTACTGAGCGTCGTCGATTACAGTCTGCTCAGCTTTTGCAGCCTGAGAAAGTGAATCTTTCGTAGGCTGCTTTTCAAGGGCTACGCGGTTGACCATGTCGATTGCGGTCTGACGCTGGGCTGCTTCATCCACAAACATGGTGGTGTGAGCATAATCCAGGCCTTTTAGGAACGGACCGTAGATCGGGTCTGCCAGATTTTTCTCGGTCTGGGCAGCAGCACGACGTGCAGGCAGTTCACCTACATCTTCAAGCCAGATTTCCATCGCTTCTGGTGAAGAAATATAGTCGAGGAACTTCTGTGCCGCGACGAGTTTTTCACCTTCTACAGTGGAACCGATACCATTGGCAAAATAGCTGGCATAGTTGGAACGAACGCCTTCAGCATTGGCTGGAAGCTCGGTTACACCCCATTCGAAGCCTTCGATGGTGCGGAATGAACCCAGACGGAAGGTGCCGTCAATGGTCATTGCAGCCATACCGGCGCGGAATGCAGCCTGACCTTCATCCATGAATTTCTGTTCACTGACCTTATGCTCAAGCTGAAGGTCGGTGTAGAATTTCAAAGCTTTGTCACCGGCTTCGGTGTCGTAAGCCACTTTGCGGTCATTGTCGGTGTAAGGCACGCCACCATATTGACGAACGAGCACTTCACGCCACCAATGGTGATCCTGACCAGCCATATCCATGGTTACGCCAACAGTGGTCAGATTGCCTGCGCCATCACGCTTGGTGGTTTTCTTGGCGGCTTCAACAAATTCTTCCAGTGTCTGCGGTGGCTTGTTTGGATCAAGGCCTGCTTCTTCAAACAATTTCTTGTTGTAGAAAACAGCTAATGAACGCACAGCGGTCGGCAAGCCGTAATATTCATCGCCGCGTTTCATGGCGCTGACGATGGAGAAGAAGTCGCTTTCGATCTTATCGTGCGGGAATGCTTCTTTTGACAGTGGCTGCAGAATGTCGCCAGCTACGAATTTGTCGAGCCAGCCATAAAAAAGCTGCATGACATCAGGGGTCTTGCCGGCCATTTTGGCAGCAATAACGCGGGTCTGATAATCATCATAAGGGAATGTGGTCTGTTTGACCTTGATGTCTGGATTGGCTTTTTCGAAATTGGCGATCAGCTTGTCCATAGCTTTAACGCGGGTTTCGAAAATATACTGCCAATATTCAATTTCAACAGCCTGAGCTGCATTAAAAGCCATTGTGCTGAAACCAGCAACCAAGCTCGCAAACATAAGTTTACGCATATTAGAACCTCCCTAAGCGCCGCCTCGCTTGTTGATTGCGAAGAGGATGCTGAACCAATTGCCCGGAACCTTGATTCCAGTGTTGCAAATGAACGGACTTCAACTGTTGCAACTTGCACAATATACTATTCCGCCACTTATTTCTTCCGTAGAACATTTGTTCGCTTGTGGAATTTAATGTGCTACAGAAAACACCAAAGTGTTAGTCCTTACGGTTCCCTATAAAACATGGTTTTGTCAATAAGATAATTTACTTGAATTAATCTATTGCTGTGTTTGAGGTATATGCGCTATCACTTTTTCAGGGGATAGCAGGGTGAGTAGAATGGTTTTCCAGCTCGATAATGATCAACAAACGACCCATCAGATCACTCTGGGGAAAAATCCGGAGAGGATTCGCGATCATAATCGTCGCGTGGTGCTGGATGTTGTGCGTCAGCATGGTTCGCTCGGGCGCATGCATATTGCGCGCCTCACGCACCTGACCGCGCAAGCGATTGCCAATATTGTTGACGAGCTGGTGAGTGAAAAACTCTTGATGCAGACGGGGCGTTTACGCGCTGGTCGCGGTCAGCCGCCCAAGCAGTTTGCGGTTAATCCTGATGGTGCAATGACCATTGGTGTTGAAATGGCATCCGACCATATGGTGACAACCGTTTTGGATTTGGCGGGGCAGCCGCGTCTGCGCCGTATCACACCGGTCAAAGATACCAGCCCTGAAAAGCTCTCTAAACAGTTTGCGAGTGAAATTGCTGAAATAAAGCAAAGCTTTACCGCCCCTTTGCTGGGGGTTGGCGCCGTGATGCCGGGGCCTTTTGATGTGGAAGGCATGACCTCGGTCGGCCCGACAACATTGCCGGGCTGGGCGGATATCGATGCGGCGGCTTTTTTAAGTGAAGCATGCGGCGAGACAGTGATCATTGAAAATGATGCGTCTGCGGCTGCCGTGGGTGAGCGTCTTTTTGGTGCCGGACACGGTATTTCCAGTTTTGCGATGATCTATTTCGGCGCTGGTATCGGGCTTGGCATGATCGTTGACGGCATGCCGTTTCGCGGTGCATTCGGCAATGCGGGCGAAATCGGCCATGTGGTGGTTTCGCCATTAGGGCGTCCGTGTGCATGCGGCCAGCAGGGCTGTCTGGAACGTTACGCTTCGCATTATTCATTGCGTGAAGCGCTTAATCAGGCTGGCATTGAAAGCACTGAATTTGACGATCTCGTTACGCTTCATGAAGAGAAAAATCCGGTTCTGATGCACTGGCTTCATGAGGCCGCAGCGCATCTGGCGCCGATGATCGCAATGATCGAAAATATTCTGGATCCGCAGACCGTGATTTTAAGCGGTATGCTGCCGGATTCTATTTTGCAGGAACTGGTGACCATGATGGGGACACTGCCGATTTCGGTGGCGAGCCGTCAGGAACGGGTCATGCCGCGGGTGATTCTCGGGGCAACCGGCCAGTTTACCGCGGCTTTGGGCGCTGCTGCCCTGCCGCTATTTGAGGTCATGACGCCGAAGCTTGATACGGCATCTGATCTGTAAAAGACTAAAAATATCTGGAGGACTATCATGCTTGACGCGCGTCAGAAAATTGAAAAGCAGATGGCTGCACCCGCACTTGTGCGCTTGCATCGCAGCCTTAGCCGTTTGCAATCAACCGTCACCATGATGAATACCGGAGCCCATCCCGATGATGAGCAAAGCGGTATGCTGGCTTATTTCCGTTTTGCTTTAGGTATGCGGGTGATTATCGGCTGTTCCACCCGCGGCGAAGGCGGGCAAAATGTGCTTGGGCCTGAGCGCAGCGGTGCTTTGGGTGCTGTGCGCAGCCGCGAATTGGAAGAAGCAGCGCGTGCCATCGACAGCGATGTGACATGGCTTGGTCATGGCCCTCAGGATCCTGTGCATGATTTCGGCTTTTCCAAAGATGGCGACGGCACTTTCTTACATTGGGGTGAAGATCGCACCATTGAGCGTCTGGTGCGCGCTTACCGCACCGATCGTCCTGACATTGTGATTCCGACATTTCTTGATGTGCCAGGTCAGCACGGCCATCACCGCGCAATGACGCGTGCAGCCGAAAAAGCCATTGCGCTGGCTGCTGACCCTAAAGCCTATCCTGAACATTTTGAAGAAGGACTGACCGTTTGGCAGGTGGCTAAATATTATCTGCCTGCGTGGACGGGTGGTAGCAATGGCTATTATGATGATGAGGTGCCGCCGCCGCCTGCAACGGTAACCGTGCGCGCAGAAACCCGTGATGTGGCAACCGGCGCTGATTATGACCGCATCGGTGAGTGGTCACGTTATTACCATGCCAGTCAGGGCATGGGCTATTGGCCGGAAAATCCGAAAAAAGAATGGCCGCTGCATTTGTTGCTGGCAAGCAATAAAGTGCGCAGTGAAACATCGGTGCTGGATGGTTTGCCTGCCAATCTGGAACAATTGGCATTAACATCCGGCCTTTCAGCTAAAGCGGTTAGCTGTTTGCGTGATGCGCAGGATGCGCTGGATCATGCGCTTTCTGCTTTTCCTGATCGCGGTGCGATTATGGCCTGTCTGGTCGAGGCTGCAAAAGCCACTGAAACTGCGCGCGAACATGCGCCAGCTGACTTTTTGAAACTGCATGATCATCGTCTGACCAGAAAAATCACGCAAATCAATCATGCGCTTTTTGAAGCGGCCGATTTGTTTGAAAATGCGGCCCTTACCTCACGCACTTTGACGCCGGGGCAGGCAAGTGATCTGAAGGTGAGCCTCAGCGAAGATTATCGCCGCTATAAGGTCAATATTGAAACTGTTTTCCCAGCATATGTGGATGTTATACCGACCGAACAAAATGGCCGTCATTTCAATTTTGATGTGATTGCTGAAACCGGAGCGGCATTCAGCCCGGTGTTCGAACCCAATTGGACATCACTGCAAGGCAATGGTCAGGCGCATATTGTTTTGACCGCGGATTTTTCCGGCTATCAGGCCAGCGCACAATTTGATCTGGAAGAGCCATTTGCCATTTTACCTGCCAGTTCGCTGGCCCTTGACCCGCCTGCTTTCATTTTGTCATTGCAGGATAAAAACACGCCAAACCTGACCTCCTGCATGACAATCAGCGGTGCGCAGGCACCTGTTCGTTTTAGCGCGCCGGAAGGCTGGGTGCTTACGCAAGAAGGTGCGCAAGTGACTTTGACAGCACCTGAGAAGATCGAGCCGGATTTGTTGCGTTTTGTGCCACAAATTGATGGTCGTGAGGCTTTTAAGGTTGATCACACCAGCTATCCGCATATCGGTGCGGTGAGTTATCGTGAGCCAGAGCTTTTGCAAGTGCTGGCGCTGGATTTAACGCTGCCGAAAAATGCTAAAATTGGTTATGTCGGCGGTGGCGCTGATCGGGTGGGCTTGTGGCTTACGCGCATGGGGCTTGATGTCACCATGCTGACAGAGAAGCATCTGGCCGGTGACCTGTCGCAGTTTACCACAATTGTTGTCGGTATTTTTGCCTTTGGTTTGCGCAAAGATTTGGCAGACGCGACCGCTAAATTGCATGATTTTGTGCATAAAGGCGGCCATTTGGTCACGCTTTATCATCGCCCGACAGATGGCTGGGTGGCAGAGCAAACACCGCCATTGCGTCTGAATATCGGTACGCCTTCTTTACGTTGGCGCGTAACCGATCCGGCTTCTGACGTAACGATCCTGCAGCCTGAGCATAAATTGCTCAAAGGGCCGAACCAGATTGATATGGATGATTTTGACGATTGGGATAAAGAGCGCGGCCTTTATTTCATCTCCGGCTGGGATGATGCCTATGTGCCGCTTTTATCGATGCATGATGTCAATGAACAGCCATTATTTGGTGCGTTACTGAGTGCCGAAATCGGGCAGGGGCGTCATACACATACAAGCCTTGTTTTGCATCACCAGCTTGACCGGCTGGTGCCGGGCGCTTTCCGATTGGTGGCCAATCTTGTTCAACCGGCATGAGACAGCACCAGATAGGTCGCGTGTAAAAAACGCAGCAACCGGCAGAGGTTCGACCGGAGAGGCCATTATATGGTCTTTGGCGGACATGCTGCTGGTTGCCGGTGCCATGTCGGCACTGGTGAAGGCGCAAGGTGTATCTTATCCGGCTTTTCAGCTTGTTTTTATCCGTGCATTGATCGGGCTGATTTTCATTTTGCCGCTGATCTGGCGTGAGCGGCAGCAGATGCTGCATATCCGCCATCCCTGGCGCAATCTTACCCGTATTGTCTGTAATGCCATCGCACTGACCAGTCAGTTTTTTGCCTATGCGCTGATGCCGCTGGTGGTGGTCAATGCTTTAAGCTTTTCAAGGCCGTTGGTCACCATGCTGATGGCGGTGGTGATGTTGTCAGAAAAGGTCAGCCGTATTCAGTGGATAGGCGCTGGTATCGCCTTTGGCGGTGTGCTGATTATGCTCAATCCCAGTGGTGGCTTTGTCTGGAGTGTGGGGCTGGTGGCAATTGCCGTTAATGTGGTCTTTGGTTCATTAGCGACAATCCAAACGCGGCAGCTGCGTGAAGAAAGCACCACAGTGATGATGGTGTTTTATACGGTCGGTCTGGTGGTGCTGACCGCTATTCCGGCGATTATCAGCTGGCAACCGGTCAAAACAATGGATTGGATACCACTGATCGGTATTGGTTTGCTGGCACAAGCAGGGCAATATTGCTTTTTGCGCGCCTATCGTCTGGCCGATGCCAGTGTGCTTGCACCGATCAGCTATCTCTCCATCGTAGTAATGGCGATCACCGGCTATGTATTTTTTAATGAAGTGCCTGAACTCAAAATAATCATTGGCTCTGCCATTGTGCTTTGCTCTTTACAACTGGCATCTGTTTTAGAGCGTCGAGTGAAGAAACGGTCTTGAAGCAATGTTACAAGGAGTAACTTTTTCGTTATGAGAATATAGTCCTTTTTACCGAAAAACAGGGCTTTTTTAGATCAATTTTACTTATATTTTTATGTATATTGGTAAAGTTTTTGCAGAATTTATTGACTTTCTTAAACCATTTACCTACTTGACCAAGAGATGGGCCGTGCATCGAACCTCCCCCGGATTGCATGGTTGAAACCATTTTTGTCAAATGAAGCTAAGTAAGTTCCTTACTAGTTCCGAATTTGGAGCAGAAAATTGAAAATTTCTACATTGTTCGCTACAGCTGCGATTGCTTTCGCAGCAGCATCCGCACCTGCACTGGCTGCAGATTTTGAAGTTAAAATGCTCAACAAAGGTGAAGGCGGCGATATGGTTTTTGAACCAGCGCTTACCAAAATTGCTGTTGGCGATACCGTAACTTTCGTACCGACCGATCCTTCACACAATGCTGAAAGCATGAAGGACATGATGCCTGAAGGCGCAGCAACCTTCAAAGGCAAGATCAATAAGGAAGTAAAAGTTACTTTCGATAAAGAAGGTGTTTACGGCGTTAAGTGCCTGCCACACTTTGCAATGGGCATGGTCGCTCTCGTTGTTGTTGGCGACGATTTGAGCAACCTTGAAACTGCTCCAAATGCAAAAATGCCTCCAAAGGCAAAAGAACGCATGCTGCCATTGCTTGAACAGGCTGCAGCCAAGTAATTTTTACGGTTTCGTAAAAACAGTGCCGGAAGATGAAAATCTTCCGGCATTTTTTTTGAAAGAGTTTCTGATAACCAAATATAATTTTTGCTGACTATGCTATTTTTAATAGTGATAAGCTCCCAATATAGTTCTATAGAGAATGAAGAGTGACTATTTTCGTAATAGTTTGAGGGGGGCGGTATCATAACAATAACCGCCAAGTGAGGTTCATTGAGTGATACAAATACTGACGGGTCGTCACGACCTGCATTAGAATTATCTCGTGGTCAGTTATTGCTATCGCTTGCCGTTGTTATTGGCACTGCGTCGGTTTTTGGCTTAACTTATAGTCTGACCGCACCTTTGGTGGCTTTGTCTTTGACCGAGCAAGGCGTGACCGAAACGATTATCGGTATCAATGCCGCAATGCATGCGCTTGGTGTTTTGTGTGTGGCGCCGATGTTGCCACGCTGGGCAAGCCGTTATGGTACACGCAGGCTTATCATTCTCGCCCTTATTATGACCGCTGTCTTATTGGCGCTGTTTCCGGCTATGCCGAGCTTCTGGCTGTGGTTTCCGTTGCGCTTTGGTCTAGGTATTGCTGCTGAAATCTTGTTTGTATTGACTGAAACATGGGCAAGCGAATTAAGCAGTGATGCGACACGCGGACGTATCATGGCAGCCTATACGGCGTTTCTGTCACTGGGTTTTGCTGGTGGGCCTTTGATCCTGTCTTTTGCCGGCCATGAAGGCGTTTTGCCGTTTTTCATCGGTAGTCTGATTGCGCTGCTGGCCTTAATTTTTATCTGCTATCGTCGTGTGCAGGCACCGGCCATGCAGCAGACGCATAATTTGAATTTACTGCGCTATATGCGGGCAGCACCCATTGCGATGGGCACAACCGGCTTGAATGCAGGTATTGAAACGGCGGGTTTGTCGTTCTTGTCGCTTTATGCGGTGCGTCTTGGCTGGAGCGAGCAGGGTGGCACGCATTTGATTACCATTTTGATGGTTGGCGCTATTTTATTACAGCTGCCGATTGGTTGGATTTGCGATAAAATGGATCGCTTCCGCCTGATGGTCATTTTAAGTGTTCTGTCGATTGCGGGGGCGTTTTTCTGGCCGCTTATCTTGCAAGCGGGTTGGGTTGCTTATCCGGCCTTGTTTATCTGGGGCGGTGTGTTTGTTGGTATTTATACCACTATGCTGGCCATTATCGGCAGCAAGTTCCGTGGTACGGATCTGGTGGGTATTTATGCGGCGATGGGCTTGTTCTGGGGCGCAGGAGCGCTGTTTGGGCCAACGCTTGCAGGGCTTTCGATGGATATCACAATGCATGGTCTGCCGATTTTTGTCGGTATCGCTTGCGCAGTGTTTCTTGCATTTATTTTATTTATTGGCCGTTTTGAAAAGACCATGGATGAGGCTTCGTCGTGATAAGAATTATGTTGCTTTTACTCGGGCGGGACGTCATCCAGCATCACTGGAAAAAGCTTTTTGCTATCGGTCTCGTTTGGTTCATTATCGGTCTTTTTATTTTTATTGATGCGATTGACGGTAAAACACTGATCCCGTCTTATGCCTTTGGTTATTTTTTGCTGCCGGAAGCGGTGGTGAGCGTCATTGCGGCCTTTGGCAGTCACGGAACGGCCAAACAGATGCGGCTCTTTCAGGGCATCTTGTTGTTTATCATTGCCATTTTGATTTTAATGTCGTCCTACGCCACCAATTTTATTCTGGCGATGATTTTTGGTATCTGCTTTCTGGTTGATGGGGGCGTGCGGATCGGCAGTGCCGTGGTGGTGCGCTATGCACGTTGGCGCGCAGGCGTTATTGCCGGTATTGTTGAAATTATATTGGCGATCTTCGTGTTGCAACCATGGCCCACTTGGTATGAAGGCACAGTCGGTTGTAATGTTGGTGCGGTGATGATGATGGCCAGTGTTGGTGTCATCAGCATTGCGGTGCGCATTCGCCGCTTGAAGCCGGGCGCGTCCATTACATCGATGTTTAAAGGCGAGCAATGCCTGTTTAACGGTGTGTTTGAAGAAGAAGCAGCGCAAACTGAACGCGGTGAGGTGATTGTGCATGTCTGGACGCCAACCGGCAACGCGACAACGCCGCTGCGTCAGCGTGCAATCAACCGCTATATTGCGGCTGTAGATGCAACGGGTGTGATTTCTACCGGCCATGCGGCCTTGGAAATGCAACCGGATATTTATATCAGCCATTATCCTGCGGTGGAGATCGACCGCTCACCGGATGAATTCGGCCGGATTTTACGTGCAACTGTCGATAATGATGTGCCGGGACGTTTCTTACCCTCTTATCGTGAAGAGGCCGATGGCTGGTGTGAATCCACCGTCAAAGTGCGTCTGGTGGGCGCGGATGTGCAAAAACTGCGCAGTTATTGGAAGCGCTATCGTCAGGATACGACCTATAATTTGACCAACCGTAATTGTTCTTCATCGGTGGCTCATGCATTGGATGCAGCTTTTGAAGGTGGGTTCCGTGAGCGTCGCTGGCCGCTTTTGTCGGTGCTGGGGGCTATTTCTTATCCCGAATTATGGGCGGCAGGTTTGATGCGTCAGCGTGCAGAAACCATGGCATGGACACCGGGGCTGGTGCTGGACTATGCGCGGGCTTTAAGTGCACTGGTTAATCCGCCCGTCAGCACATGGCGGCGTTTGTTCCGGTTGAAAAGTGCAGAGATCAGTAAATAAAAAAAAGCGGGCTTTGCAGCCCGCTTTTTTGTTTTATGCCGTAATGGCAAGGCTGCCCTTTGGATCAGGGATAACCACAATCTTACTGCCATCGCGCACATTATCATAAAGATGGATAACATCCTGATTGAGCATACGGATACAGCCGGAAGAAACGGCCTTGCCGATAGTCCATGCTTCTGGCGAGCCGTGAATGCGGTAAATAGTGTCACGGCCATCTTTATGAATATAGAGTGCGCGGGAACCAAGCGGATTTTTAAGTCCTGGGCCCATACCACCATTTTTAATGCTGTATGGTTCAAGGGCTGGCTGACGGGCAACCATCTCATCCGGTGGTGTCCAACGTGGCCATTTGCGCTTGTAGGCGATGATCGCGTGGCCAGACCAGGCGTAACCATCGCGGCCAACACCAATACCATAACGCATGGCACGGCCATTTTTCAGCACATGGTATAGATATTTATTCGGCGTATCGACAATCACCGTGCCGGGCTTTTCATCTGTGAAATAATCAACCTCGGTGCGCCAGTATTTTTGCGGCACTTTGGAAACATCAACGGCAGGGATCGGGAAATCTTCATATGGCAATGCTTCATACATCGGCGGAACTTCAGCTTTGACTGCTGTTTTAGTCGGTGTGACATCTGCTGCGGGGCGCATATTGGGATTGGTTGAAACGCAGCCTGAAAGCGTAATGGCACTGGCACCGATCAGAAAATTTCTGCGGGACAAAAGCTGTGTCATGTTTTGTTTTTTATCTTTCATAGGGCTTTCACTTTAAATTCAAAGGCAAACTTGTGCTTGAGATCGGGGCTAACAAGACGGAACAAGCTTAAGTGAGCCTTAAGATATGGAAAGCACATGGCAGAAAAGACGAGCAAACGACACTTGTGACTTATATGTCACGAATATCGTTGCTGTAATGACACAGTTTGAGTGTGATTATGGTTAACTAAGGGTTAACGGTACGTGTTCATTGCTGTAGCTCAAAATAAAGAGCCTTGATTGTCATTGTTTTTTGGCGCTGTGGCAGGGCGCTTCGGCTTTGGCGCAGGTGCTGGTGCTGGTGCTGCTGGTTTGGAGGCTAAAGGCTCAGCCTCCGTATGGGCGGTTGCCGCCACTTCGCCATCGGCAAAGCGCAAATGCAATGATGCGCCATTATCAATATTGGCTGCTTGTTTGATCGGGTTGCCCTGATCGTCAAACACAATGGCAAAACCACGCTCCAGCACACTTTCATGCGACAATGTCCGCATAAGGCGTTCCAGCTCGTGACTGCGGCGCTTGAGGCGTTCAAAACGCAAACCAATGGCCTGATCACGACGACGGTCAAGCTGGGTGAGGGACAATTTATGTTGTCCCACTTCGCGCATGATCGGTTCAGCGCTTAAACGCTCGGCGCGGTAGGTGTAAGTGGTGCGGCGCTCACGCAGATAGTTTGCCAAAGCACGCGGCAAACGCTCGTTGAGCTGCATTGTTGTACGCTTGTGCTCGGTGATTTTGCGGCGCAGCAAATGCGGCGAAAACTGACGTGCCAATCCGTCGAACTGTACTTTTTTATGCTGGGTCAGTGTTTGCAGGCTTCGCTCAAGGCGGCTGCTCACTTCGTCAAAGTGGCGGCGCGGCAGAGCCAGCAACTGATCAGCACCCGGCATGGCACGGGTTAATGCCCGCTGCATCTGACGGCGTTGATCTAAATAACGGGACATCGCAGCAGAAAGACGCGCAGCATGGGAGGCAAGGCTTGCCTGCAAATCAGCGCGCACCGGCACTGCCATTTCAGCAGCACCTGTCGGGGTAGGGGCACGCACATCGGCGGCCAGATCAATCAATGTCCAGTCGGTTTCGTGACCTACGGCGGAAATAACCGGAATATGCGAGGCCGCAACGGCGCGCACGACCGCTTCATCGTTAAAGCCCCACAGGTCTTCCAAGCTGCCGCCACCACGCGCCACAATCAAAAGATCAGGCTGCGGAATGGTGCTGTCTGCACCAAGATTATTGAAGCCTTGCACTGCGGCTGCGACTTCCTCACCGCTGGTTTCGCCCTGCACACGCACTGGCCAGACCAATACATGAAGCGGAAAACGGTCGGTAATACGATGGATGATATCACGGATTACAGCGCCGGTTGGCGATGTGATAACGCCGATCACCTTCGGCATGAAGGGCAGTAATTGTTTATTGGCGGGGTCAAACAGACCTTCTGCACCAAGTTTACGCTTACGTTCTTCAAGCAGCGCCATCAAGGCGCCGGCACCTGCCGGTTCCATCTGCTCGATGACGATCTGATATTTGGAAGAGCCCGGATAGGTGGTGAGTTTGCCGGTGGCAATCACTTCCATGCCTTCTTCCGGCCGGAAGCGTAATTTGCTCATTGAGCCGCGCCAAACCACCGCTTCCATGCGAGCTTTGTCGTCTTTTAAAGCAAAATAGGCGTGCCCTGATGAATGAGGGCCGCGATAACCGGAAATTTCACCGCGCACGCGCACATGGCCAAACTGCTCCTCAATCGAGCGTTTGAGTGCGCCCGAAATTTCGGAGACCGAATATTCAGCAACATTGGAGCTACTGTTTTTAGCAGCTACATTTGCCGGAGGCGGCGAATCGAACAGGTTATTCATATGCCTATTGGCCCGTTTTTGCGCTTTAAGGTCAAGCTGTGAGGCGTATGAATTACCAGTCTATCGCCAGATAATGTGTGTTGCTCTTCTTTTGTTTTTGATGGCTTGCCAATTGGCGCTCGGGTGCGAGCGAGGTAATTGGTGGCGTAGAAATTGTTTCAAGACTTGCCACAATATGCTGCACCAGTGCATCCATAATGGCAGCTTGCTTGCTGGCACCACGCAAAATGCCGATGCCGAATTTTGGTAATTGTGCAAAGCCTTCAGCTTCGGTCAGCACGCGCATGCCTGGGCGTAGCGCACATTCAGGCAGCACAGCAACAGCAAGACCTGCGAGAACGGCAGCGCTCAAAACGCTTGCCGACCAACTGGTAAACAGGATGCGATAATCGCGTTGCGCTTCCACCAAAGCATGAATAGCCGAGCGGCGCCAAACGCATGTGGTGCGCCCGACCGCCAGCGGCAGCACTTCGGCTTCATGAATATTATGGCTGGCGGAGGAGACCCATAATAAAGGTTCTGTTCGCAAAATTTCTGATGGGTGCACCTGATCGCATTGGGTTACCAATGCAAGATCCAGTTCGCCTTTTTTGATAAGTTCATTAAGGTTCATCGACGGCTCGCAAACCACCGATAATTCAACGCGTGGATTAGACCGTGAAAACCGTGCCATAATTTCAGGTAAAAAACGGTCGGCATAATCATCCGGCATACCGATGCGGATATTACCTTCCAACTGTTGATCGTCAAAAGAAGCAATCGCCTCATGGCTGAGGCGGAGCATACGGCGCGCATAGATCAACAGCTTCTGACCGTCTTCAGTCAGGCGGTTATTGCGGCCGTCGCGTTCAAATAGCGGCTTGTCGATACGTTCTTCCAGACGGCGCATTTGCATGGAAACGGCAGACTGGGTTTTAAAAATCGTCTCTGCGGCACGCGTAAAACTGCCGCTGTCAGCAATTGCAATGAAGGTTTGCAGCTGATCCAGATCAAGCGGAGTATTCATTGCCTATATATCCGTTTTTATTATTATTGAACGGCGATAATCTATCTATTTTTGTGATAAATCAATGAGCCTAATTGTAGCACGAAAAAGGCCAGATAACCGGTTAGTGGTTGTCTGGCCTTCGTCAAAACAGAACTGATAAATTAAATCAGTATCTTAATAAGCATATTCGAGGAAAATCGGGTCGATGGAACCGCCCCAGACAGAGTGATATGCTTCCAACATTTTTTCAGCTTCGGTGCTGCCGCGGGCAATAACTTCTTCCAATGGCGCGATGAAACAGGTTTCATCGAAGCCGTCATTGTTGAGTTTGTTGCGGTTTTTCAGGCCAAGCTTGGAAATGGCCAGCGTCTCACGGGCAACTTCATGCAGCTTGTGGCCACGGAACGGGCTGTGCAGGCCTTGTGCCGGAACGATGTTGCGAAGTGCAAGCACCTCTTCATAGGTCCAGTCTTTGGTGAGCTGCTCAGCTGCATCCAGCGCTTCTTCATCATAGAGAAGACCAACCCAATAGGCCGGAAGTGCACAAATACGACGCCAAGGGCCGCCATCGGCACCGCGCATTTCGAGGAAGCGCTTCAAGCGCACTTCAGGGAAAAGCGTTGAAATATGATTTGCCCAGTCGCCCTGATTTGGCACGGGATCCGCTACTTCACCCTTCAATGCGCCATTCATAAACTGGCGGAAGGTGACATGCGTGCAGTCATGATAATGACCATCACGCAGGATGAAATACATCGGCACATCAAGCGCCCATTCGACATAATCGGCAAAACCGAAATTTTCCGAGAAGACGAATGGCAGAACGCCGGAACGCTGATTATCGGTATCGCGCCAGATGTCAGAGCGCCATGATTGCAGGCCGTTTGGCTTGCCTTCGGTAAACGGAGAGGCTGCAAAAAGGGCGGTTGCGACAGATTGCAGTTTCATTGAAACCTGCATTTTGCGGCGCATGTCCGTTTCAGACGAGAAGTCCAAATTCACCTGAATGGTGGAGGTGCGATACATCATGTCCAGCCCTTGTGTTCCCACTTTAGGCATATAATTGGTCATGATTTTATAGCGTGATTTTGGCATGACAGGCGTTTCTGCCAATGTCCATTTCGGGCTGCCACCGAGCCCTAAAAAGCGGATGCCAAGCGGTTCGGCAATTTCACGCACCTGTGCAAGATGCGCGTTTACTTCGCGGCAGGTCTGGTGAATGCTTGAAACCGGAGCACCGGAAAGCTCGAACTGACCGCCCGGTTCCAGTGAGATTGCACCCTGACCGGTTGGCTCCACGAGACCGATAATATTGCCTTCGTCGATGATCGGCTCCCAGCCAAGCTTGGCCTGCATGCCGTCAAGGATCGCTTTAATGCCTTTGTCGCCTTCATAAGGAACAGGGCTGTTTTCATGAGCATAAAATGGAAATTTTTCGTGCTCGGTACCAATGCGCCATTTGTCTTTCGGCTTGCAGCCGTCGGCCAAATAAAGAGCTAAGTCTTCAACGCCCGAGATAGCTGTCTCGTCAGTTGTATCGCGCGCCATGCTGTCCGATCCTTAAATTAATAGATGCGATTAGTTGAGTGATAGGACGCAATTGTCAAATCAAGCAAGCCTATTTCGATTAAACACTGTGTTGCGGAAAAATGTGACCTTGTAAAATGAGCATATCTTACCAATCACCTAAAACGGCCTGAACAAGAGTGAGGGCTGCAACGGCTGCTGTATCTGCACGCAAAATTCTGGGTCCTAGCGGGATTGAGGTCACAAAGGGTTGGTTATGCAGATATTGGCGTTCGCTTTCCGAAAAACCACCCTCTGGCCCAATAATAATTCCATGAGTGCCGCGCGGCAGTGCTTGCAGCTGCTCTAAAGGGTTGTGTGATTCGTGCCCTTCATCGCAAAAGATCAGCGGAACGGATGTGTCCCATTGCTCTAAAAACGCGTCAAAACGCAAAGCTTCACGGCATTCCGGCAGGCTTAAATTGCCGCATTGTTCGGCAGCTTCTGTTGCATTGGCCTTGATACGGTCGATGCCTAGTTTGGGCACTTGTGTGTGCTGGGTAATGACAGGCTGCAAAACACCTGCACCCATCTCGACGGCCTTTTGCACCATGTAATCAAGGCGCCCTTGCTTGAGCGGAGCAAAGCAATAAATCAGTTTTGATGCTTCCGGCTGCACCCGTGTTTGCTCGTTGATTTGCAGGTTCAGGCGCTTTTTGCCCTCAGGCTTGAGTGTTGCTTTCCACTCACCATCGCGGCCATTGAAAACCAGCACTTGTGCATGTGCTTTCATACGCAGCACATGGGTCAGATAATGGGCAGCCTCAGTTGGTGCTTCAATTACCGCATCTGCGGCAAAATCAGCATCCAGATATAGTCGTTGCATTTTGTAATTTGCTCTCATGAAATTATCGATGGCAGAAAGCATGCGGGCAGGTCAAGAGCGGCTTTTTAGTGTGCGAAAAGGAATCAATAGCTGAATGTGCGAGTGCCGGTTTTAAAAAATGCGCACTCACCGCATGAGCGCCATGCAGACTATGAAAATTGATACATTAAATTAACCACAACCGGGCTGTTTTCGTTGCAAGCTTGCCACAGCGCCTCTGTTATTTGTGCTGGGTACTACAAACTACTGCATAAGTGCTGTTGGTTTAGTTGCCGGTAATCTTTTTGCATTGTAACTGGCTCATGGGTTTTTCAAACAGGATGGCAATGCCGCGTTTAGTCCGGTGCACGTGATCCTGTTTGATAAAGCCAAATCCCCCCACATGAATTGATGCCCGAGAGTTTTAAAAGATGACCGTTAAACACGCGACTTTAGTAACCGTATTGATGCTTTCCGGTATCGTTTTCATGGCAGCAGGTATTTTTTCCGTAGATGCTGGCGATCAGGTTTCCAGCGATGGTTACGGTGTTTCGGTTTCACACCGTCATTAATCTTAATTTTTAAAGCCCTGTTTGCTTAATCTTGAATAGGGCTTTCTGTTGCGACACCTCTTTGCAGGGCACGCAATTGAGCAGTTCTTTCGCGCATCATGGCGCGCTGCTTTTTATCCATCTGCACTTCCAGAAAACGAATATGTGAAGCAGCGGCTTTGGCGGCGGCTTCTTTGTCTGCGGCCATGATGGCGAGATAAATCGCTTTATGCTGATCAAGCAGGCGAGTGGATGATTCCGCACTGTCATAGACAATGCTGCGATTATAAAAAACACCATCATTCAAAAGCTGATAGCAAGAGCGCAATGTATGCAAGAGCACAATATTATGGGCGCATTCGCCGATAGCATTGTGAAACTCAACATCCAGCTTTGCTTCCAGGGCATAGTCTTTAGCCAGATGCGCTTTTTCCATGCCCTCCATCAAATCGGTGAGCAAGGCTTTGTCAGCGCTGGTGGCGCGCTCTGCAGCATATTGCGCGGCAATGCTTTCGATTTCTCGGCGATATTCAAGATAATCCGCTGCTGCTTTATGGTGGGTCGGGAAAAGTTTCACCACCGGTTCGCTGAAAACCTGCCCGATGACATTGGCAATGGATGTACCGTCACCATGACGGGTAACCACCAGACCGGAAAGCTCCAGCTGCTTTAGGGCATCACGCAAAATCGGACGTGAGACATCAAATTGTAGGGCGAGTTCGCGTTCTGAAGGCAGGCGATCACCACCGCGCAGCACGCCTTCCAAAATCAGAGCCTCAATCTGGCGCACCACTTCATCCGAGGTTTTGCTCGATTTGATAGTGGTAAAGATTGTGGCGCTGTTGGTCTCTGTCATGGATCAAGCTTTACTTCAAAATCAGGTAGGGGCGATTATTGCTTGTGATGTTCAGGATAAATGCCGCTGTCCCAATAGGGGACGGTGCCATAAAGTTCGGCCAGATAATCAATAAACAACCGTACTTTAGCTGGCAGAAACTGGCGTGAGGGATAAACTGCATGGATCGCCACATTGCGCGAGGCTGTGTACGCTGGCAGTACCTGCACCAGTTTACCGGCTGCAAGCTCAGGGCCGATATCCCAGGTAGAGCGCTGGGCAATGCCGATGCCGGCGAGTACTGCTTCGCGCACCACTTCGCTGGAATTGGTTTGCAACGGGCCGGAAGGACGCAATACGACAGGGCCGTCAGGCCCTTCTAAGCGCCATGCTTCATTATTATGCGGCGCCAGACAAGAATGCTGGTCTAAATCATCAAATGTCTGCGGCATGCCACGCGTGGAAATATAATGCGGCGAGGCCACCAAAATGCGTGTCACCGGCGCAAGTCTGCGTGCCACAAGGGTCGAATCGGATAATTCACCGATACGGATGGCCAGATCATAGCCATCGCCGACAATATCAACCAATTCATCCGACAACATCATATTGATGGTGAGGTCGGAATTTTCTCGCATGAAGGGTTCAAGATGCGGTGCGATATGCATACGGCCAAAAGAGGTAGGAACTGAGATTTTTAATGTGCCGCGGGCATCTTGCGAGCGCCGCGCTACAAAATCTTCCGCTTCTTCAATGCCGGCCAAAATACCTAAAATCCGCTCATAATAGCCTTGGCCTGCTTCGGTCAGTGCAATCTGGCGGGTGGTGCGTTGCAAAAGCCTTGTGCCTAAGCGTTCTTCCAGCCGGCTGAGGCGCTTGGAAACAACGGCGGGTGAAAGGCTTAACTCACGCGCTGCCGCCGACATGCTGCCGCTTGAAACAACACGTGCAAAAATTTCCATATCAGCCAGATTGCTCATTTCGCTCCGTCAGGATTTTAAAGTTAAGCCGGCTTGCCAGCTGAAAAGCAGTTGATGCCCGATGCACTCGAAAGGCAGATGTAAACTTAATCCTCCTATGAGTGCAAGTCATCTGGTTTCCATGCACTTCACAACAGGCTAAACTGCTTTATACGAAAGGGGAGTGAGGCAGTTTGTCCGCTGGTAAAATTAATTTACCACTTGACGGCGAGCGTGCCAAATGCACTTTGGCGTGAGGAGGCTCTCATGAGTGGATTGGTAATGCCTGCGCTTGACGAAAAGGTCATGGCGCGACGCGGTGAAATTATTGCAGCTTTGCGTGCGATTGTACCGGGAGAAGGTATAGTCGATAGCACCAATGCGATGCGTGTTTTTGAAAGCGATGCACTGACCGCCTATCGGCAACTGCCTTTAGTGGTGGTTTTGCCGGAAACGGTTGAGCAGGTGTCGCAGGTTTTGCGCTATTGCTATGAAAATTCAGTGCGTGTTGTACCGCGCGGTGCTGGCACCTCGCTTTCCGGCGGTTCATTGCCTTTGGGCGATGCAGTGCTTTTGGTGATGTCGCGTTTTAATCGCATTTTGCAGGTGGATTATCCAAACCGTGTCGCCGTCGTGCAGCCGGGCGTCACCAATTTAGGCATTACCAAAGCGGTGGAACATGAGGGCTTTTATTATGCGCCTGATCCATCCTCCCAGATTGCCTGTTCTATCGGTGGCAATATTGCCGAAAATTCCGGTGGTGTGCATTGCCTCAAATATGGCCTGACCGCCAATAATGTGCTCGGCCTTGAAGTGGTGCTGATCAGTGGCGAAGTGCTGCGCATCGGCGGCAAACATCTCGACAGTGAAGCCTATGATATGCTGGGGCTGATGACCGGCTCGGAAGGTTTGCTGGGCGTGGTGACAGAAGTCACCGTACGGATTTTGCAAAAGCCGGAAGTGGCACGCGCTGTGCTGATCGGTTTTCCATCCAGCGAGCAGGCAGGCGTCTGTGTCGCAGAAATTATCGGCGCCGGTATTATTCCGGGCGGCATGGAAATGATGGATCGTCCTGCCATCAAAGCGGCAGAAGATTTTGTTAAAGTCGGCTATCCGCTGGATGTGGAAGCCTTGCTGATTGTGGAGCTCGATGGCCCGCCGGTTGAGGTGGATTATCTGATTGAAATGGTGGAGGCGATTGCGCAGCGCAATGGCTCAACCACATGTCAGTTGTCGCGTTCCGAAGAAGAGCGTAATGCTTTCTGGGCAGGGCGCAAGGCGGCTTTTCCGGCGGTCGGGCGTATTTCGCCGGATTATCTCTGCATGGATGGTACGATCCCGCGTAAAGCCTTGCCGGAAGTGCTGGCCGGTATGCGTGAAATGTCAGTGCGTCACGGGCTTCGCGTTGCCAATGTGTTTCATGCCGGTGACGGCAATCTGCATCCGCTGATCCTCTATGATGCAAATATTCCGGGTGAATTACAGGCAGCCGAAGAATTCGGCGCTGATATTTTGCGCCTTTGCGTCAAGGTTGGCGGTGTGTTGACCGGTGAGCATGGCGTAGGCGTTGAAAAACGCGACCTGATGCCGGAAATGTTCAACGAGGTTGATCTGGATCACCAGATGCGGGTGAAATGTGCATTTGATGAGAAGCATTTGCTCAATCCGGGCAAGGTGTTTCCGCAACTGCGCCGTTGTGCCGAGCTTGGCCGCATGCATGTGCATCGCGGTGAATTGGCGTTTCCTGATTTGCCGCGTTTTTAAGCCGAGAACATTATGACGATTTTTCATCCCCAAGACGAAACTGCCGTTGTTGAACTGGTTAAACAGGCTGTGGGTTCGGGCGAAGCGCTTGAAATCATTGGTCAAGGTTCCAAACGTGCGCAAGGCCGCGTGATTACAACCGGGCATGTGCTTGATATGTCGGCTTTAAGCGGCATCACTTTATATGAGCCGGATGAGCTGGTGATCAGCGCTAAAGCTGGCACACCGCTGGCAGAGATTGAAGCATTGCTTGCGCAAAACAATCAGTCCTTCCAGTTTGAACCGATGGATTATGGCCCTTTGCTGGGGCAGCCTTCGGGGCAGGGCACCATCGGCGGCATGCTTGCCACCAATCTGACCGGCCCACGCCGTATTAAATCAGGCTCGGCCCGCGACCATGTTTTGGGTGTGCGGGTGGTATCGGGGCGTGGTGAATTGTTTAAATCCGGTGGTCGTGTGGTTAAAAACGTCACCGGTTATGATCTTTCCAAAGGTATGGCCAATTCATGGGGCACTTTGGGCGTATTGACGGAAGTAACTTTTAAAGTGCTACCGGTGCCGGAAACATTTGCCACATTGGCGGTGCGCGGGCTTGATGATGAGCAGGCTGCCCGCATTATGGCGATGGCGATGGGCTCACGCGAAGAGGTTGCTTCAGCCGCGCATTTGCCAGTCAGTGTTGTCTGGCGTTTCTTAGGCGGTGCTTTGGGGGCGGAATCTGCCACTGTTTTGCGGCTTGAAGGCTTTGCACCATCGGTCAAACATCGTTGCAAGCAGCTGCAAGAACTGCTCGGCGGCGAAATAGAAGTGCTGGATGAAGCACAATCCGTCACGCTTTGGCGCGAAATCAGGGATGTTTTGCCTTTCGCGGATCAAGGCAGTCGCGCGGTTTGGCGTGTATCCATGACGCCGATGATGGCACATCAGATGGTGGCGGAACTGCGCCTTCACACTGGTGTTGATGCTTTTTATGACTGGCAGGGCGGCTTGGCTTGGCTGCGTATGGAAGCTGATCCGGAAGCGTTGTTGTTGCGTAAACTCATTGCCAAATATGGCGGCGGTCATGCCACTTTGGTGCGTGGCACTGAGGACATGCGCGCGAATTTAGATGTGTTTGAGCCGCAGCCAAAAGCCTTGGCACTGCTGAGTGAGCGGCTGCGGGCGCAATTTGACCCTGAACACATTCTCAATCCGGGTCGTATGTATCCGTTTGAAAATCAGGCTGGAGCTTAAACTATGCAGACGAATTTCAGCCCTGAACAATTGCTGGATCCGGCAGTCAATGAAGCCGAAAAAATCCTGCGTAAATGCGTGCATTGCGGATTTTGTACGGCCACTTGCCCGACCTATGTGACGCTCGGCAATGAGCTGGACAGCCCGCGTGGTCGTATCTATCTTATTAAAGATATGCTGGAAAACGGCCGTGACGCAGATGAGGAAATCGTGCGTCATGTCGATCGCTGTTTGTCTTGTCTTTCCTGCATGAGCACATGTCCGTCCGGTGTTAATTATATGCATCTGGTTGATCATGCGCGCGCCCATATTGAAAAGACCTATCAGCGCCCGTTGATGAACCGCATCACGCGCGGCATTTTGGCGAAAATCCTGCCTTATCCGGCACGTTTCCGTTTGGCACTGCGGATGGCAAGGTTTGGTCGCCCACTGGCGCCCTTGTTTGATAAATTCGATGCGCTGAAACCCTATGCCGCGATGCTGCGTTTGGCACCTTCTGAAATTGCACCTAAATCAACGCTTGAGCCTGTAAAGCCACAACAGATCCGTGGGCGTGTGGCGATTTTAAATGGTTGCGCGCAGCCGGTGTTAAAACCCGGTATTAATGAAGCAACTTTGCGCCTTCTCGCCCGCTTTAATATTGAAGTGGTGATGCCGAAGGGCGAGGGCTGCTGCGGCTCGCTGGTGCATCATATGGGGCGCGAAGAAGAAGCGCTGCAACAGGCGCGCCATAATGTTGATGTCTGGACGCGTGAGATTGAAGCGGGTGGCCTAGATGCCATTATCATCACCGCTTCAGGTTGCGGCACGACCATTAAAGATTACGGCTATATGTTGCGTCTGGATGCACAATATGCAGAAAAAGCTGCGCGTGTTTCAGCTTTGGCCAAAGATGTGACAGAATATTTGGTAACGCTCGAATTGCCAAAACCTGAAAGCCCGAAAGCTTTAAGCGTTGCTTATCATTCGGCCTGTTCAATGCAGCACGGGCAAAAAATCACCCGTCAGCCTAAAGATTTGCTGGTGCAGGCCGGCTTTGAAGTGCGTGAGCCTTTGGAAGGGCATTTGTGCTGTGGTTCCGCCGGAACTTACAACATTATGCAGCCGGAAATCGCTGCAAAATTACGAACACGAAAAGTGGGAAATATTGAAGCAACCGGTGCGGCTTTGATTGCCACGGGTAATATTGGTTGCATGACGCAGATTGCGGGCGGCACTGGTTTGCCGATTGTGCACACTGTCGAGCTGCTCGACTGGGCATATGGCGGGCCAAAGCCGGTGGAATTGAGTGCTTTGGCGGCTTAATTCAGGCGTTAAAAGTTAAACTATCAATGCTGAGCGGCATGGGGAGTGATTTTCACTGCCTGTGCCGTTTGCGTTGGGGCATTGGCCAGAACAGCTGTCGCCGAAACCGCAGAAACACTGACTGCAAAGACCGAAGCAATTAATAAAAGATGTCTTGGCTGCATGAGGGTAAATCCTGAAAGCACTGGTGTAATCACATGATCATCTCCGATAAACCCAACGGAATAGTAAACAGCTTGGTGCGATCTGGTGTGAAATTTTAAATAATCAGCGAGTTTACGAATTGTAGTTAGTCTGATCTTATGATTTGTGGTTAAAAAGATTTTAAAATGATGATTTTTGAAGGTTAAGTCAGTGAGTGATAGCGAGCAGGCGATTGAGAACGGCTTGGCAGCCGGACTTATTAAAGGTGAAGACCAGAAAATTCGTTGTTTTTGGCCGGGAGCATTGCCTGATTATCTCCATTATCACGATCATGAATGGGGGCATCCCGTTGTTAGTGATCAGCGCCTGTTTGAAAAGATTTGTTTGGAAGGTTTTCAGTCCGGCCTGTCATGGCTGACAATTTTGCGCAAACGTGAAAATTTCCGTGCGGCTTTTGATGGTTTTGATTTTCATAAAGTTGCGCTTTATGGCGAGGATGATGTGGCACGTTTGCTCGGTGATGCCGGTATTGTGCGCCATCAAGGCAAAATCCGCTCCACTATCAATAATGCCAAACGCGCAATTGAGCTGGTTGCAGAAAAAGGCTCGCTGGCGGCTTATTTCTGGAGCTTCGAGCCGGATGAAAAAGATCGCCCTCAGATAGTGGATTATCCGACTTTGATTGCTAATCCGACCTCGGCAACATCAACCAAAATCTCCAAAGATTTGAAGAAGCGTGGCTGGTCATTTGTGGGGCCGACAACCGTTTACGCTTTTATGCAGGCAATGGGTTTGATCAATGATCATATCGAAGGTTGCCATTGCCGCGACAAGATTGATGCCATGCGGGCGGCGTTCAAGCGTCCTGTTGCTTGATTTATGTCAGCTTTACATGGACGCATGGCGATAAGTACCCTTGCCGCACCGGATTTGATCGGTTAGGAAACGGACAGGGAAAGGCGGCACTGCGCCGCAATAATTAAGTGATAACCAGTGATTGGGCATGAGATATGACGGATAAAACCGCTAAAATGAAAGCGCGTTTGCCACGTGGATTTGTTGACCGGGTGCCGGAGGATTTGCGCGCCGCAGAAAAAATGCTGGCGACGATCCGCTCTGTCTATGAATTATATGGTTTTGAGCCGATTGAAACACCGCTGGTGGAATATACTGATGCGCTGGGCAAGTTCCTGCCGGATCAGGATCGCCCGAATGAAGGTGTGTTTTCATTGCAGGATGATGATGAGCAATGGCTGTCGCTGCGCTATGATCTGACCGCGCCGCTTGCCCGTCATGTGGCCGAAAATTTCAATGAAATTCAGTTACCGTTCCGCACCTATCGCAATGGCTGGGTGTTCCGCAACGAAAAGCCGGGTCCAGGCCGTTTCCGTCAGTTCATGCAGTTTGATGCTGATACAGTAGGCGGACCGGGCGTCGCGGCTGATGCGGAAATGTGCATGATGGCTGCTGATACGCTGGAGCGCTTAGGCATTCAACGTGGTGATTATGTTATCCGTGTTAACAACCGCAAAGTGCTGGACGGCGTGCTGGAATTGATCGGCTTGGCCGGTGATGAAAATGCCAATCGCCGCCTTAACGTTTTGCGCGCTGTCGATAAGCTCGACAAGTTCGGCGAAGAAGGCGTGAAGCTGCTGCTCGGCGAAGGCCGCCGTGATGAATCCGGCGACTTTACCAAAGGCGCCGGACTGGACGCAGCAGCGATTGCCAAAGTGCTGGAATTTACGGCGGCTGGCAGCGAAGACGGCCAGCAGACCATTGCCAATTTGCGCAAAGTGGTTGAAGGCAATGCACGCGGTGTTGAAGGCGTTGAAGAGCTTGCTCAGATGCAGGCACTATTTGATGCCGGCAACTATCAGGGTCGCGTGAAAATCGATCCGTCAGTTGTGCGCGGTCTCGAATATTATACCGGCCCTGTTTATGAAGCCGAATTGCAATTTGATGTCACCAATGAAAAAGGTGAAAAAGTTGTCTTCGGTTCTGTCGGTGGTGGTGGCCGTTATGACGGTCTGGTGTCGCGTTTCCGCGGCCAGCCGGTTCCGGCAACTGGTTTTTCCATCGGTGTGTCACGTTTGATGACCGCTTTGAAAAATCTTGGGAAGCTCGGGCAGGAAGAAACTATTGCACCGGTTCTCGTCACTGTTATGGATGGTGATGCGGAAAGCTTGGGCCATTATCAGAAATTTACGCAGAGCCTTCGTGATGCGGGTATCCGCGCCGAGATGTATCAGGGCAATTGGAAGAAATTCGGCAATCAGTTGAAATATGCTGATCGTCGCAATTCGCCGCTTGCCATCATTCAAGGCGGTGATGAACGCGCGCTCGGCGAAGTGCAGATTAAAGATTTGATCGAAGGCAAGCGCCTTTCCGGTGAAATTGAAAGCAATGAAGAGTGGCGCGCCAGCCGTCCGGCTCAGGTCACTGTCAAAGAGCAGGATTTGGTGGCTGAGGTTCAAAAAATTCTGAGCGCTCAGGCTGAAGACCGCGCGAAAGGTTTGAGTTAATCGCATGACGGGTAATTCTTCTCTTATTCGCGATCTTTCTTCCGCGCTGACCAGCATGGAAGCGGATCTGGTATCTATTCCACTGATCCAGCCTGCTGATCCTTTTTTGGATATGGCGGGTGAAGATTTGCGCAGACGTATTTTTCTCACTGAAAATGAGAATGGTGACAGTCTGTGCTTGCGTCCGGAGTTTACAATACCCGTCTGCCGTAATCATATTGCCTTGAATGCCGCCACACCTAAGCGTTACGCTTATTTGGGTGAAGTGTTCCGCCAGCGCCGTGATGGTGCGAGCGAATTTTTGCAAGCCGGCATCGAAGATTTAGGCGAGACGGACGAGGCTTCTTCGGATGCCCGTTCTATCGCTGATGCGCTGGCTTGCGTAAAAGCTGCTGCCCCTGATGTTAATTTTGACATTGTGCTGGGTGATCAGGCGGTTTTTGCAGCGCTTGTTAAAGCACTTGGCTTGCCGCAAGGCTGGCGCAAAAAACTGCTGCGTGCTTTTGGCGACGAGAAAAGTTTAGGCACAACACTGGCTGATTTGTCTGCGCCCCAGCCACAGGATCAGCTGCCTGACAATATTATGGCACTGATCGCAGAAGGCGATGAAGCGGGCTTGGCACAAGTGCTGGAGCTGGAAATGCAGGAGGCAGGTATTTCGCCTTCGGCCGGCCGCACTCCGTCAGAAATTGCCCGCCGTCTGATTGAAAAAGAAGATCTGGCCGCCATTAAATTTCCGGCCGCTGCTCTGTCTGCCTTGCAAGGTTTTCTGGATATTCGGGCATCTCTTAATGTGGCAACGGTTACATTGCGTGCCTTTGCCGCCGATCATAATCTGGATTTGGCATCAGCAATCCAGAAATTTGAGGCGCGTGCGCGTGCTATTGCGGCCAGCGGCATTGATACAGACAAGCTTGTTTATGATGCTTCTTTTGGTCGTCCGCTCGATTATTACACCGGTCTTGTTTATGAAATCCGCCAAACGGCAGATGGCGAAGAGCAGGTGATTGTCGGTGGCGGCCGTTATGATCGTTTGCTGACCATGCTGGGTGCCAGCGAACCAATTCCCGGTGTTGGGTTTTCTATCTGGCTTGACCGGTTGCGCAAACTTGCCGGAGAGCCATTATGAGTGTTGTTTTAGCACTGCCGTCCAAGGGGCGGTTAAAAGAAAAATCATTGGAAATTCTGGGCGCTGCCGGTTTTAAGGTGATTTTACCCGACGATGATCGTAACTATCGCGCCCGCGTTGAAGGCGTGGATGATCTCGACATTTTGTTTTTGTCAGCTTCCGAAATCGCCCGTGAGCTCGGCTATGGTTCGGTTGATCTGGGCGTAACCGGTGAAGATCTGATCCGTGAAACTTTAGCCCATGCCGATGAGCGCGTGAGCATTGAAGTGCCGCTTGGTTTTGGCCATGCCGATGTGGTTGTGGCGCTTCCGGAAGTTTGGCGCGATGTGACAACTATGGCTGATCTGGATGATGTGGCGGCAGACTTCCGCCAGCGTCATGGCCGCCGTTTGCGTATCGCCACCAAATATTGGCGCCTGACACAGCAGTTTTTCTCACAAAAACACGGTATTCAGGTCTATCGCATTGTTGAAAGTCTGGGGGCAACGGAAGGGGCACCTGCGGCAGGTTCAGCAGATATGATTGTCGATATCACCTCGACCGGTTCCACATTGCGGGCGAATAAGCTCAAAGTGCTGGAGGATGGCGTGATCCTGCGTTCACAAGCCTGTCTGGTGGCCGCACGTCGCAATATCAACCATCCGCGCGTGCAGGATGTGATTGCGCGTATTCGTCAAGGATTGGCAAGCGCTGATTAATCCAGCAGGATAATGATGAAAAGCCGGTCTTTTGAGACCGGCTTTTTTGTTTCAAGCAGGTTTGCTGCCGATCAATGCATAATAGCCGATATAAATATAGCAAATGACGGGCATGATATAGGCCAGCTGCACGCCGATATAGTCAGCAATCATGCCTTGCATGAGTGGCACAATTGTACCGCCAACAATGGCCAGACATATAATGCCGGAGGCTTTGCTGGTATGTTTACCTAAGCCATTAACGGCAAGGCTGAAAATAGTCGGAAACATGATTGAGTTGAACAGGCCAATCGATAATACCGCCCACATCGCCAGTGAGCCATTGGTGAGCACAGTGACAAACAAGAGTAAAATTGCCATCGAAGCATTGAAGGCAAGCACTTTTCGGCTGTCCGCATAGCGCATAACGGCCGAGCCAATAAAGCGGCCAAGCATGGCACCGCCCCAATAGAATGAAACATAATGTGCGGCTTGGTTTTCCGGTAGACCGGCAATTTCAGGCAAGTTTAAAAAATTGACCAGAAAGCTGCCGATACTGACTTCTGCGCCGACATAAAGAAAAATACCCAATGTACCTAAAAGCAAATGGCGGTAATGCCATGCCGAGCCTTCAGCTACCTCTTGCACTTCGATTTTTCGCCGCACATCCGGCAGTTTTAAGACAGCAAAGATGATGGCGAGCAGCAATAAAGCAAGGCTCAGCAGCAGATAAGGAAAACGCACACTATCAGCAGATGCGGTGGTTTCTGCATCGGTGACAACGGCTGATAAAATCAGATATGAGCCGAAAAACGGTGCAATGGTGGTACCCAGCGAATTGAAGGCTTGTGTCAGGCTCAGGCGGCTTGCAGCTGTTTCTTGTGTGCCCAGAATGGTGATGTAAGGATTAGCTGCGACCTGCAAAATAGTAACGCCGGAAGCCAGCACAAAGAGTGCTCCTAAAAAGAGTTCGTAAATTTTATAGGAGGCGGCCGGAATGAATAAGACGCAACCAAGTGCTGCCATAAGTAAGCCGACTACAATTCCCCATTTGTAAGAAATGCGGCTGATGAGGGCACTGGCAGGAACCGAGACAATAAAATATGCGCCGAAATAACAAAACTGGATCAGCATTGTCTGGGTGTAATTCAACTGAAAAACGCCCTTTAAATGCGGAATGAGAATATCATTTAAACAGGTGATGAAGCCGAATAAAAAGAATAATGCCGCCAAACTTGATAGTGCGGAGGTGTAATTTTCATGGGGAGGGGCAGCCGCATTGAGCTGGCCATGTGGTGCTGGTGAAAGAGCCATAATAATCTCTGTTAAATAAATTAAAAAATATGCCCTGACAGGCGCTATGCGTATTTAAAAATAAAATCAGACAGAGCCTGAGCGGCATGAAAAAAAGCCGGATAGAATATAAATTTGCTGCGGCTTTCATGCCGGATATAGTTTGAACACTGATAGAAATAAGTCGTTTTTATATATAAGTAAATGCTAAAAAGCTGTACGGGTAAGGCTCGGCTTCTTAAAATGTCAGACGGGGGATTTGATTAGAGCGCCGTGTGCCAGACTTGGCACACGGCGCTCTAACACTTTAAAATTAGAGCATAATTTTACCTTAAACTGATTTAAGTTTAAGGAATTATGCTCTAACGCAGTTTTGCGTCAACCGAATAGCTGCCGGCGCCATATGCTGCGAGCGCCAGAAGACCACCGGCAATTGCCAGATTTTTCTGTGCCATCATGACATTGAGGCCATCGGAGAAATCCATATGCGCCACCAAGGTTGCGCCGATGGTGAAGAGAGCAACAATCACAGCAGCAATGCGTGTCTGGAAGCCGACGAGAATGGCAAGACCACCGAGGAACTCAATCAAGCCAACCAGAACGGCGGTGACAGTTGGCATCGGCAGGCCGAGTGAACCAAAATATCCGGCAGTACCGCTGATTGCGGTCAGTTTTGCCCAACCGGCAAGAATAAACAGGATGGAAATAAAAACACGACCGATAAGAACAGCAATGCTGTTAAGGCCGGAATTTGCAGTTTCACTTTGGAATGACATAGGTATCTCCGTTTGTAATTACAGATTAAATACACCTTGTATGCTGTCCATTAAAGTCAGTGCTTGGTCGACTGATTGTATCTATTTTGTGAACGATACAGCGCGGCTTTTACCGTAAAGCCGCGCTGAACCTACAAATCATCTCATTTTTTTGGCGTTGGCGCCAGCATATCTTCAGGGCGCACAAGACGATCATAATCGCTTTCTGAAACAAGCCCGCTTTTTAATGCTTCCTCACGCAAAGTCGTGCCGTTGACATGGGCAGTCTTTGCAATTTTTGCGGCATTATCATAACCGATCGCCGGAGCAAGCGCTGTCACAAGCATCAATGATTGTTCAAGTAGTGCCTGAATTCGGGTTTCATCAGCTTCAATACCGGCGATACAATGATCGGCAAAAGAACGCATTGCATCAGTGAGCAGGCGGATCGATTGTAGTACATTGAAGATGATAACCGGCTTGAACACATTCAACTCAAAATGTCCCTGACTGGCAGCAACGCTTACAGTGGTATTGTTGCCAAAAACCTGTGTCGCAACCATAGTCAGTGCTTCGGCCTGTGTCGGATTCACCTTACCCGGCATGATTGATGAGCCCGGCTCATTTTCCGGCAGTTTCAATTCGCCAAGACCGGAGCGTGGGCCGGAACCCAGAAAGCGGATATCATTGGCAATTTTAAAGAGATCAGCCGCCAGTGCGTTGAGCGCACCGTGGAATTGCACAATTGCGCCATGACTGGCAAGCGCTTCAAATTTGTTCGGGGCGGTTTTAAAACTTAAACCGGTAATGGTTGAAACAGCATCGGCAAAACCTGTGTCGAAACCTTCCGGTGCATTAAGACCTGTGCCGACTGCTGTGCCGCCCTGTGCCAGCAACATCACATCTTCAAGGCTCTGTTTAATGCGGTGTTGGGCATATTCAAGCGCTGCACGATAGCCGGAAAATTCCTGACCGAGTGTAACAGGGGTTGCATCCTGTGTATGGGTACGGCCGATCTTGATAATCTTCGCAAAGGCATTTTCTTTGTCTTTGAGATGTTTGGTCAGATATTCAAGCGACGGTAACAGCTTGTTGACTGTTTCCATGGCTGTCGCAATGTGAATGGCGGTCGGGAATGTATCATTCGACGACTGGCTCATATTGACATGATCATTCGGGTGGACAGGTTTTTTGCTGCCCATTTCACCGCCCATCAATTCGATGGCGCGGTTGGAGATCACTTCATTGGCGTTCATATTGGATTGCGTGCCGGAGCCGGTCTGCCAGACAACGAGCGGGAAATGATCATCAAAATTGCCGTTGACGACTTCCGCTGCGGCAATGGTGATAACGCGACCCAAGACCGGATCCAGTTTGCCGAGTTCCATATTGGTTTCAGCTGCTGCCTGTTTGACAATGCCTAGAGCATGGATGAGGGGGAGCGGCAGGCGTTCGCCGCCGATCTTGAAATTATGCAAAGAGCGTTCTGTTTGTGCGCCCCAATATCGATCCTGAGCAACTTCAATCGGACCAAAACTATCGGTTTCAACACGGGTAGCAGTCATTCAGGAACTCCGTTTTCTCATCTGATTTAGATGTGGGATTGTTTCCATGCGCCGGTTTTATCGCATGGGACATAAAGCCGAAATGGACGGTGGGGGAAAAGAACCAAGATAAAGCCGCTTGGGATCAGGCTTCTTGATTATCCTCATCCTCGGTAATCCATAAAACCGGTTCGATCTTTTTCTGGGTTTTGCTGTCGGTGAAAATCCACCAGCCGGTGTCATTTTCATCCCAGTCTCCGCCGCCTGATCGTAGCCGATCCAAAGCGCGAAATTGTGCGACCGACTCATTGGTCTGATCGTCTTCGTCAATCCACTGCACCAAAATTTTGGTGCCGTCTTGCGGGGCTGTGCTGATCGGATGTTCTTTGCGCATGCAGTTTCTCCTTCAGTCTCTTTAATTAAGAACATAAGCGAGAATATGCGAAGAGCAAGCCGGTTCACTCCAAATTGAAGTGCTTTATCCGGCTTGCTCCATTATATTTTATTTAGAACGGGCGTCTTTAAGAGCTGAACCCCACCACTGCAGCTGATCAAGCATGGTGTTTGCTGCATCATTGAGATGGGCAAATTCGTTAAGTGTCTTTTCGCCTTTAACGATGGCCAGATATTCCGGGAACAGAATATGGACGCCGGTTTTGACAGACATGGAGGTCATTTCAACTGCAATCTGACGCAGATGTTCAACAGCGCGCGCACCACCAACACCGCCGTAACCGACAAAGCCCATTGGCTTCTGGATCCAGTCACCATGGTCAATGGCGTTTTTCAAAACACCGGTAGGGGCGTGGTTGTATTCTGCAACAGTGAGCACATAGGCATCGAATGAGCGCAGTTTGGTTTTCCAGTTTTCAGCAGCCTGGTTCTGAGCTTCTGTAGTTGAAGGATCGCCATAGAAACCCATCGGGTAGTCTGCAACGTCGATGACCTCAACTTCGAGATCAGAGCGCTGTGCTGCAATTTCTGCAAACCACTTGGCAGGGGTTGGCGCAAAACGTTCTGTACGGGTGCTGCCAATGATAACGGCGACTTTAAGTTTGCTCATTTAAATAACCTCATCGTTGAGCCAGATATTGGCGGTGACGCATTGGAGTGCTTGTTCACCGCAAATACGTAAAATCTTACATTAGTGTGGGCCTGTCCGGTTTGTGGAAACTGAATGGCTCTGGTAACCAATGGTAACTTGCTCTATATAAGTAACTAACATGTATCGGCAAGGAGGCACTTTTTTGAAACCTGAATTATTTAAAGTTACACCTGCCTGTCAGGCCGTCACCGAGATTTTATCGCGTGTTGGTGACAAATGGACTGTGCTTGTTGTGAGTTATCTTGGCAATGGGCCAATGCGCTTTAACGAGTTGCGGCGCACGGTAACCGGCATCTCGCAAAAGATGCTGACGACAACACTACGCTCGCTGGAGCGCGACGGCTTTGTGCTGCGTACGGTTTATCCGGGCGTGCCAGCGAAAGTTGAATATCAACTGACTGATCTGGGCTGTGATTTGCTTGTACCGGTGCGCGGTTTAAGTGCATGGGCAATTGCCAATGAGCAAAGGGTCAAAAATGCGCGTTTGCAATATGATGCAGCGCAAAACCCTGAATGTGCACAGGCGGCCGAATAAGCGTTTTTATGAAATGACTTATGTTTTTAAAAGGAAAGACAGGCACTTAAGGCCTGCCTTTCCAATGTGAGAATGAACTTCCCTTAAAAGTGGGGGGATGGGAAATTCATATATGTACATATCTCACTCATAAGACAGAGCATGTTTTAAAACTATGCGCAATCACAACTCTGTGGGATTGGGGCAAAGTTTATAAGTTTCTTTGAAGAAACTACCCCTCATGGTAACGCGACCATTAAAAATAAATCTAACTGCGCGCATTGCATCTATGCATATCAACTCTGCGTAGTGATTTATCAGCAAGTTCAAAAATTCATTTGTAGAATCAGTGACATAAAAAAAGCCCCGGATTGCTCCGGGGCTTCTTTGTAAGTGATTGGAAGCAGGACTGATTAGAAGTCCATGCCGCCCATGCCGCCCATGCCACCGCCTGGCATTGCTGGCATGCCGCCGTCTTTCTTCGGCAGTTCAGCAATCATGGCTTCAGTGGTGATCATCAGGCCAGCGATAGAAGCTGCGTTCTGAAGAGCAGTACGAACAACCTTAACCGGATCAACAACACCAGCTTTGATCAGATCGCCATATTCGTTGGTTGCAGTGTTGTAACCAAAGGTTTCAGAAGCGTTTTCGAGGATTTTGCCAACGATAACAGATGCTTCTTCACCGGCGTTTGTGGTGATCTGACGAGCAGGAGCCTGCAGAGCGCGACGAACGATGTTGATACCAGCTTCCTGGTCAGCATTGATGCCTTTTGCAGTGATGTTTGCAGAAGCGCGAAGCAATGCAGTACCACCACCTGGTACGATACCTTCTTCAACAGCCGCACGGGTTGCGTTCAGAGCATCGTCAACGCGGTCTTTGCGTTCTTTAACTTCAACTTCAGTTGCACCGCCAACGCGGATAACTGCAACACCGCCAGCAAGCTTAGCAAGACGTTCCTGCAGCTTTTCACGGTCGTAGTCAGAAGTGGTTTCTTCGATCTGCTGCTTGATCTGGCCAACGCGGGCTTCGATTTCAGCTTTTGCACCTGCACCGTCAACGACAGTGGTGGTTTCTTTGCTGATTGCAACTTTCTTCGCACGGCCAAGCATGTCGAGGGTTACGGATTCCAGCTTGATGCCGAGATCTTCGGAGATAACCTGACCACCGGTGAGGATAGCGATATCTTCGAGCATTGCCTTACGACGATCGCCAAAGCCCGGAGCCTTAACAGCAGCAATTTTCAGGCCGCCGCGCAGCTTGTTAACAACCAGAGTTGCCAGTGCTTCGCCTTCTACGTCTTCAGCGATGATGACGAGTGGCTTGGAGGTCTGAACAACAGCTTCGAGAACCGGCAGAAGAGCCTGAAGGTTGGAAAGCTTCTTTTCATGCAGAAGGATGTATGCATCTTCCAGATCTGCAATCATTTTTTCCGGGTTGGTTACGAAGTAAGGGGACAGGTAACCGCGGTCGAACTGCATACCTTCAACAACTTCGAGCTCTGTTTCAGCAGTTTTAGCTTCTTCAACAGTGATAACGCCTTCGTTGCCAACTTTCTGCATGGCTTCAGCGATCATCTGACCGATTTCTGCTTCGCCGTTTGCGGAGATGGTGCCAACCTGAGCAACTTCTTCAGAAGTGTTGATCTTCTTGGCTTTGCCGAGAAGGTTTGCAACAACTTCAGTTACTGCCAGATCAATACCGCGCTTCAGATCCATTGGGTTCATGCCGGCAGCAACAGCTTTTGCGCCTTCCTGAACAATAGCCTGACCCAGAACGGTAGCGGTTGTTGTACCGTCACCAGCTGTGTCATTGGTCTTGGAAGCTACTTCGCGCAGCATCTGTGCGCCCATGTTTTCGAACTTGTCTTCAAGTTCTACTTCTTTAGCAACCGATACACCGTCTTTGGTGATGCGTGGAGCACCGAAGGATTTGTCGATAACAACGTTACGACCTTTAGGGCCGAGTGTTACTTTTACAGCATCTGCAAGGATGTCGACGCCGCGCAACATTTTTTCGCGCGCTGAACGACCGAATTTTACTTCTTTAGCAGCCATTTTATATCTCCTGGGAATTGTCCCGGTCAGATTGGTGGTTAAATCGAATATCTCAACTGCCGGCAAAAATACCGGCGTTCATCAGGGTGCATCAAGCAATGCACTGCGCAGATGAATTAGCCGAGGATACCCAGAATGTCGGATTCTTTCATGATCAGCAGGTCTTCGCCGCCGATCTTGACTTCTGTGCCGGACCACTTGCCGAACAGAACTTTGTCACCAGCTTTAACGTCCAGTGCAACCAGCTTGCCGGCTTCATCACGTGTGCCGGAACCTACAGAGACAACAACGCCTTCTGATGGCTTTTCTTTTGCGGAATCAGGAATGATGATGCCGCCAGCGGTTTTTGCTTCCGACTCAACACGACGGACAACAACGCGATCGTGAAGTGGGCGGAAATTGGTCTCAGCCATGATCTAAACCCTTAAAAATTAAAGTTGAACCCCTCCATGGACCTTATGATCCACGGTATTAGCACTCAGTCTCCCCGAGTGCTAACCTGCTAAATAGATAGAAATGACCTGTTTTAATGTCAAGGTCGGGAAGCGTTTATGATTAAGAAAGAAATGCAAAATTCTCATTTCTGTTTTTGCAAGTCTGCCGTCACCTTGTAAATTATGGGGTGCGCGGGTCGCTTTTCAAACTATCAAGCCATATTTCAGCCTGCTTATTAAGCCGCTTAAACATGTCAGCTTTATGAAAAATAATGGCGGTTTTCTTTGAAACCTTCGTAGAATCATCGGCTTTTTTGTAATTTTTTAGTTATCGCAAGCGCTGAGTTTGCATGCAGGCGTGACATGCGTGCCGCCATGCGTTAGAGGAGCAGACGTGAAACTATAAATTGTCATTTTAAATATGTGGGCAAATGATCCGGCAATTTTTAAAATGATGACGGCTCATCAATCTCGGATCTGTTCTAAACGGGTTCCTTGCAGTTTGTTTAATGAGGATTGGCATGAAATTTCCTGAGCGTCTGGATGATCTCACCAATGATTATGATGTACTGTTCTGCGATGTGTGGGGCGTTGTGCATAATGGTGAGGAAGCTTTCCCGCTCGCCTGTGAGGCTTTGCAGCGTGCACGCGCCAAAGGCGTGAAGGTTATTTTGGTTACCAATTCTCCGCGTCCTTTTCCGGGCGTTGTGGCACAACTTGGCACCTTAGGTGTGCCTGATGATGCTTATGATGTGGTTGTGACTTCGGGCGATGTAACCCGCGATCTGATTGCCGAAGGCCCGCGCAAAGTGTTCCATATCGGCGTTGAGCATGAATATGCGATCTTTGATGGTCTTGATGTCGAAGTGGTGGAAGAGTTTGAAGCGGCTGGTATTGTCTGCACCGGTCTCTTTAATGATGAAGTAGAAACACCTGAAGATTACACCGAAATGCTGGAGCGTTTCCGTGCCCGTAATCTGCCGTTCATTTGTGCCAATCCTGATTTGGTGGTGGAACGCGGCAATCGCATGATCTGGTGTGCCGGTGTTTTGGCGCGTGATTATGGTTTGCTGGGTGGCCGTACACAGGTCGCCGGTAAGCCGCATCATCCGATTTATGCCGCTGCATTAAAGGCGGCCGAAAAGCTTCTTGGCCGTAGCGTCGAAAAATCGCGCATCTTGGCTATTGGCGATGGTATCCTGACTGATGTAAAGGGTGCGGCACAATTTGGTGTTGATGTTCTTTATATTTCCGGCGGCGTGCATGCGGCCGACTATATTGATGCAGAAACCGTGGATGTTGAAAAGCTGAAAACGTTTTTGAACAAGCACGGCCATCAGCCGGTTGCGACGATCAGACATCTCGTTTAATCGCACTGAAATAAAACGCACAGAGCAATTTCATGTCCAAACAGCCATTTCAGCGTCTTGATACCACGGATAATCTGCCTGCGCATTTGCGCCATGCTGTCGTGGCTATTGGTAATTTTGATGGCGTGCATCGCGGACATCAGGCTGTGCTGCAACAAGCGCTGGAACTGGCAGCAAGTCAGGGGCGGCCATGCGTCGCCCTGACATTTGAGCCGCATCCGCGTTCTTTCTTCAAACCGGATGAGCCAGTTGATCGCCTGACACCATCGCGTGAAAAATCTTATCTGCTTGAGATTTTAGGCTTTGATGCGGTGATCGAACAGCCTTTTACGGCTGAGTTTTCTGCTCTGAGCGCTGAAGAATTTGTTGATACGATTTTGGTGAAAAACTTTGCGGCCAGTGGTGTGGTTATCGGTTATGACTTCCACTTTGGCAAAGCACGACGCGGCACACCGGAATTTTTGGTGGGCGCGGGCAAACAAGCAGGTTTCAGCGTGACTTTGGTCGATGCTTTTTGCGACGAGGGCGCCACGCAAATCTCTTCAAGCCGTATTCGTGATTTTCTCTGTGACGGCGATGTGGTGCAGGCGGCCGGTCTTCTTGGTCACCGTTATCAGGTGCGCGCCGAAGTGGTGCATGGCCGCAAACTTGGCCGTGAGCTTGGTTTTCCAACCGCCAATATGCATTTGCCGGAACAAACCCATCTGAAACATGGTATTTATGCCGTGCGTTTCCGTCGTGCAGACGGCACGCTTTATAATGGTGTGGCAAGTTATGGCCGTCGCCCGACTGTGACGGATAATGGCGTGCCGCTGCTTGAAACCTTCTTATTTGATTTTTCCGGTGATCTTTACGGTGAGCTTGCCACGGTTTCCTTCTTTGGCTTTTTGCGCGGCGAAGTGAAATTTGACGGGCTGGAACCGCTGATGGAACAAATGCGTCAGGACGAGGCAGAAGCGCGTGCGCTGTTAGCCGCTGTTAAACCACTATCACCGCTTGATCAGAAACTGTCATTTGATGGTAGTGTTGATTGTTTAACTGCTGCAAAACCGTAAAAATGACAGTTTAAACCTAAGTTTACTGATTTATTGCAAGGTGCTATAAAGAGTTTACTCATGTTTCTGTACTTGTTGGGGAGTACAGCGAGGGGAAGCGTATTGCGTAAATCATATTTAGCGACAGTGACTATTTTCACTATATTGACAGCTTTACCTGTTCAGGCTGCTGATGAAGTGGTGACATCTGAGAAAAAGCCGTTTTGGGCTGGTGACTGGTCTTTAACCATTGGTGGTTTGGGTGAATTTGCACCGCGCTATGATGGTGCAAGCAGCCGGATGCTTTTTGGTGAACCGTTGATCTCGATAACGCGTGCCGGTGATGTGCCGCGCTTCGATTCCCAAAATGATAATTTCGAATTTGCGCTGATTGATACTTATAGTTTTTCTGCCGGTCTTGCCGGAAAGCTGATTTTCAAACGTGATTCCGGCACATCGGACGATCTTGAAGGTCTTGATCCGGTGAAATTCGGTGGTGAAGTTGGTGGCTTTGCCGAGTTTTATCCGGTTGACTGGATGCGTGTGCGCGGTGAATTGCGCCAAGGTATCCGTGCGCATAAAGGTATTGTCGGTGAAGTTGCTGCTGATGCTTTTTATGATGTCACGCCGGTGATCCGTGTTTCGGGCGGGCCACGCATTAATTTTGCCAGCAAAGAATATTTCAAATCCTATTACGGCGTTGATGCCAAGGAAGCTGCTTTAAGCGGCTTATCGGAATATCACCCGGGCGGTGGTTTGAAGTCTTTAGGGGCAGGTGCTGCCGTAACCTGGAAGACAACTGACAAGATTACCACTAGTCTTTATAGCGAATATGAGCGACTGAAGGGGCCTGCGAAAAAATCCAGTCTGGTTGAAGAGCGCGGCAAACGCGATCAGTTCAGTTTTGGTTTGACCGCAACTTATCGCTTTGATTTTACGTTGGATTGAACGGAAAAGACAAAAAATCAACATGTCCGTTAAAGATTCTTGTCCTCAGGTCTTTATTCCTTGGCGTGGCATTGCTAAAAGCATTGCCATGATGACGCGTTATCGGACACTTATTATAACCAATATACGAATTATTGGCCCGGCTTTCCCCGTCGCTTGAATGCGAAAATGTGGGAAGGTCCGGGTATGAACGGCTGTGTGACGCGGCCCCCTGTTTTTTGATTTTCCTTTTGCCCGCATAAAAATGAACGGGCGCAACAGGCTAGAAGTATATAATATGACCGATACGACGGCAAAAATCGATTATTCGAAAACCCTCAATCTGCCACAAACTGATTTCCCGATGCGTGCAAGTCTGCCGCAGCGCGAGCCGCTGCTGGTCGCGCGCTGGGAAGAAATGAATCTTTATAAAAAGCTGCGTGAAGATGCCAAAGACCGCCCGCTTTGGGTGCTGCATGATGGCCCTCCATATGCAAACGGCAATATCCATATCGGCCATGCGCTCAACAAGACGCTGAAAGATGTGATCACCCGCTCATTCCAGATGCGTGGCTATAATTCAAACTATGTTCCGGGTTGGGACTGCCACGGTCTGCCGATCGAGTGGAAGATCGAAGAAAAATACCGCGCCAAAGGCCAGAACAAAGACGAAGTGCCGATCAACGAATTCCGCAAGGAATGCCGTGAATTTGCTGATGGCTGGATCAAGGCGCAGACGGAAGAATTCAAGCGTCTGGCGATCACCGGTGATTTTGAAAATCCATACACCACAATGAACTTCCATGCGGAAGCACGCATTGCCGGCGAATTATTGAAATTTGCCCGTACAGGCCAGTTGTATCGCGGCTCCAAGCCGGTGATGTGGTCGGTTGTTGAGCGCACTGCTTTGGCTGAAGCTGAAGTTGAATATCACGATGTTGAATCGGATATGATCTGGGTGAAGTTCCCTGTCACTAATGTGGCGGAACTCAATGACGCTCATGTCGTTATCTGGACAACTACGCCTTGGACAATCCCGGGTAACCGCGCGATTGCCTATTCGCCGCGTGTTGCCTACGGCCTTTATGAAGTGACCGGTGCTGAAAATGATTTTGGCCCTCAAGCTGGTGAAAAGCTGATTTTTGCCGATGCTTTGGCTGAAGATTGTTTCAAAAAAGCCAAACTGACATTCAAGCGTTTGCGTGATGTGTCTGTTGAACAGCTCAACGGCATGCTTGCTGCTCATCCGCTCAAAGGCTTCGGCGGTGGTTATGAATTTATTGTGCCGCTTGTTGCCGGTGATCACGTCACCGATGATGCGGGTACGGGCTTTGTTCACACCGCACCAAGCCATGGTCGTGAAGACTTTGAAGCATGGATGGATGCAGCGCGTGAACTCGAAGCACGCGGTATCAATCCGGCTATTCCTTTCCCGGTTGATGATGCAGGTTTCTACACTTCAGATGCACCGGGCTTTGGCCCTGACCGTGAGGGTGGTGCGGCACGCGTTATCGATGATAACGGCAAGAAGGGCGATGCGAACGAATCCGTTATCAAGGAGCTGATTGCCCGTGATCTTCTCTTTGCCCGCGGTCGTATGAAGCACTCTTATCCGCATTCATGGCGTTCGAAAAAGCCGATCATCTTCCGCAATACGCCACAGTGGTTTGTCTATATGGACAAAGAACTGGGCGATGGCACCACGCTGCGTTCACGCGCGTTGAGTGCAATTGACGATACGCGTTTTGTGCCAAATGCCGGTCAGAATCGTCTGCGTGCGATGATTGAAAACCGTCCTGACTGGGTTCTTTCACGTCAGCGCGCCTGGGGCGTGCCGATCTGCGTTTTCGCCAGTGAAGATGGCACTGTTTTGGTGGACGAAGCCGTAAACGAGCGCATTCTTGCAGCCTTTGAAGTTGAAGGCGCGGATGCATGGTTTGCAGAAGGTGCGCGTGAGCGTTTCCTTGGCAACCGTGCCGGTGAAGCTTGGGAGCAGGTAACCGACATTCTCGATGTTTGGTTTGATAGCGGTTGTACCCATGTGTTCACACTGGAAGACCGTCCGGACATGAAATGGCCTGCCGATCTTTATCTGGAAGGTTCGGATCAGCATCGTGGTTGGTTCCATTCATCACTGCTGGAAAGCTGCGGAACCCGTGGCCGCGCACCTTATAATGCGGTGCTGACCCATGGTTTCACCATGGACGAACACGGCAAGAAAATGTCGAAGTCACTCGGCAACACCGTGCTGCCGCAAGATATCATCAAAGAATCAGGTGCGGATATTTTGCGCCTCTGGGTGATGACATCGGATTATTGGGAAGATCAGCGTCTGGGTAAGAGCATCATCCAGACCAATATCGATGCTTATCGAAAACTCCGTAATACCATCCGCTGGATGCTGGGCACGCTTGCGCATGATGAAGGCGAGGAAGTTGCTTATGCCGATCTGCCTGAACTTGAAAAGCTGATGCTGCATCGCTTGAGCGAGTTGGATGAGCTGGTTCGCAATGGCTATGATGCGTTTGAATTCAAGCGCATCACCCGTGCTCTCATCGATTTCACCAATATTGAATTGTCGGCGTTCTATTTCGACATTCGCAAAGATGCACTTTATTGCGATGCGCCTTCAAGCCTTCGTCGTAAAGCAGCCCTTCAGACCGTGCGTCATCTCTTCGACAATATCGTGACATGGTTGGCGCCAATGCTGCCATTTACCACCGAAGAAGCATGGCTTGACCGCTATAAAGATGCTGTTTCTGTCCATCTGGAACAGTTCCGCACCATTCCGGCAGAATGGAGCAATCCGGTTCTGGCCGCGAAATGGGACAAGGTGCGCGATGTGCGCCGCGTCGTTACCGGTGCTTTGGAACTGGAACGTGCAGACAAGCGCATTGGTTCTTCATTGGAAGCAGCGCCTCGCGTTCATATTACGGATGCATCTTTGATGTCGGTGCTTGATGGTTTGGATATGTCCGAAATCTGCATCACCAGTGGCCTGACCATCAGCGACAAGCCGGTTGAAGGTGAAGCCTTTGAGTTGAGTGATGTAAAGGGTGTGGCTGTTGTGTCTGAAAAGGCGACAGGCACCAAATGCGCCCGCTCATGGCGTTACACCGACGATGTCGGCAGTGATTCTGAGTTTCCTGATGTTTCGGCGCGTGATGCACAAGCCTTGCACGAACTAAAAGCGTTGGGTAAGCTGGTCTGAATATAAAGACTAACTGCAATTGGGCGGCAATCATGAATAAAGTGTTAATTCGATGATTGCCGCTTTTGCTTCTGTCCTATAGAAGCATTTTTTAAAGAACGAACCGGCTTCGCCTTAGAGTTGCCGGTTTTATGCGACAATACCGCGTGAGATGCGGACAAAGAAGTGGCGCTTATGACGATTGATAGACGAATTCTGGTGCTTGCAACGGCTGTCGCCGGTCTCTCCCTGTCGGGGTGCGTTTCTTCACCTACATACGGTACCGATAAAAGTGCGGGTGCGCAGTTGTTTGACGATGTCTCCAACATTGTCCCGCTTGGCACTGCGACCAAAAAAGATCCGATTGACTATAAGCCACGTCCTGAACTGGTGCGTCCAAGCGCTGGCCAGACTGCGCATTTGCCTGCCCCGCAGGAAAAAGTAGCCGGATCGGGCAGTTCTGCGTGGCCGGAATCACCTGAGCAGCGCCGCAAACGTCTGCGTGATGAAGCAACTGCTAATCAGGATAATCCTTTCTACCGTCCGTCGGTTAAGCCGAATGTGCCTGCGAACTCGACCGCTTCTTATGATTATGACTTGACGAAGCCGCCGACAAAGCGTGTGGCGGAAGCTAAAAAAGAATTGCATTTGCAAAAAGTCGGTGCACCGGATCAGCGTCGCTATTTGAGCGAGCCGCCATTGACCTATCGCCAGCCAGCAACGACTGCTCCAATCGGCGAGCAGGGCGATGATGAGGCTAAGAAAGAACGCGCACGTAAAAAAGCTGCTAGCAAGAGCAAAAGCTTTAGCGATTACATGCCTTGGAACTAAGGTTGTTGCGCTTGCAAAAAGCGTGATGATTTTAGCTTAAAGAATAAAGCCGGATTGAGTCCGGCTTTTTCTTTTTTACATTGCTTGATAATTTTGAAGCCGTTTCCGGCAGCATCAAAATGCTTTAGCGTTTTTGTTTAAAAAATTCCCGCAACAGGTTTTGGGATTCCGTTTCTCCAAAGCCGGAATAGGTGTCGGGCGCATGGTGGCATGTCGGCTGTGTATAAAAGCGACCACCAAATTCCACACCGCCGCCTTTTTCGTCTGCTGCGCCATAATAAAGCCGTCTGATGCGTGCAAAAGAAATAGCAGCTGCACACATGGCGCAGGGTTCAAGCGTTACATAGAGATCGCAGCCCGGTAATCTTTCCGACTTCAGCAGGTCACAAGCCTGCCGGATCGCAAGTATTTCAGCGTGTGCGGTCGGATCATTGAGCAGACGGGTGCGGTTACCTGCACGAGCGATAATTTCGCCTTCGCGCACAATCACCGCGCCAATCGGTACCTCGCCTAAGGCTTGCGCTTTCAGTGCTTGCTCAAAAGCTTGTGTCATAAATCCGTTTTTAGGCTGATCTTCATGCTTAACCTGTTTTTTCATCATTGTTGATCGCCTTTGACAGAGATTTTGCTCGCATGCTTCCATTTGATTTGTTACTGCATAAACTTAAAAATCGGAACCGATTTACCAACGGAATTATCTAGTGTTGATGAACGTCGTTGATGATTGTCCAGAAATCAATGCAAAGCGCGGCTACGACCGTTGCTGAAAGGCCATTATTAAATGAGCAGAGATCATAATGAAGACGGCGAAAAGCGCCCCTTCGATAAACGCGGAGAAAACCGCGATCAAGATAAAAGAGCAGGCCGCGGTGAAGGCTTCAAGCCCCGCGAGCGTGACGGTGAACGTCGTCCGCGCGAATTTGGCGCGCGTGATGGCAACCGTGAACGTGGTGGCAATGAACGCGGTGATCGGGAACGCGGTGATCGCGACGGCAAACCACGGTTTGAAAAGAAATTCGGTGATAAGCCGCGTTTCGACAAAGGCGATGCACCACGCGGCCGTGATGCAGGTGACAGAGATGCACCGGTTGAAGAAGCTGAACGTATTGCCAAGCGCTTAGCGCGTGCTGGTATCGCGTCACGCCGTGAAGCCGAAACCATGATTGCGGCTGGCCGCATCAGCGTTAATGGTAAAATGCTGACAAGTCCGGCAGTGAATGTAAAGCGCTCTGATATTATCAAAGTGGACGGCAAATTGCTGCCGCAGACCGAACGCACCCGTTTGTGGCTCTACCATAAACCTTCCGGTCTTGTGACCACCAACCGTGACCCTGAAGGTCGCCCGACCGTATTTGAATCACTGCCGGAGGATATGCCGCGCGTGCTTTCGGTTGGCCGTTTGGATATCAACACCGAAGGCTTGTTGCTGCTGACCAATGATGGCGGTCTGTCGCGTATTCTGGAACTGCCGACAACCGGTTGGTTGCGTCGCTACCGTGTGCGTGCGCATGGCAGCGTGACACAGGAACAGCTGGACGAGCTGAAAAACGGTATTGCCGTTGACGGTATTTTCTACGGCAGCGTTGATGCGCAGCTGGAGCGTCAGCAGGGCAGCAATGTCTGGCTGAATATCGGTCTGCGCGAAGGCAAAAACCGCGAAGTTAAAAACATTCTCGGCGCTCTCGGCCTGACAGTTGGCCGCTTGATCCGCGTTTCCTTTGGTCCTTTCCAGTTGAGCGATCTGGAAGTAGGTGCTGTGCGCGAAATTCGCGGCCGCACACTTCGTGACCAGTTGGGCGAGCGTCTGGTGCAGGAATCGGGCGCTGATTTTGATGCGCCGATCATCAATGAATTTTCGAATTCTGATGTGCGTGGAGCAGGTACAAGAGCACCCCGCGGCGATGATGAGCACGATGAACGCGTTCGTCGTCCGCGTGAGTGGATTTCGTCCAGCCCGTCGCAAGGCAAGCCAAAGCGCGCTGAGCGTGTGGAAGAAAGCCGTCGTCCGCGCGGTGTGAATGTGTGGATGGCACCGGGTGCACGTCCGCAATCTGCCAAGGCAGAAGCAGCACGCGAAGAACGTAACGAATTTCAAAAGCGTGAGCGTAAACCATTCGGCGAAGGCCGCGGCGGTGCACCACGCGGTGAACGCTCGGATCGCCCGCAGGGTGACCGTCCGTTCCGCTCCAATGATCGTGACCGTCAGGGTGGCTTTGAGCGCAAGGGTGGTTCTGAGCGCCAAGGTGGCTTTGAACGTAAGCCGCGCGATGGTGATTTTACCCCGCGCCCACGTCGTTCAGACGATGAAGGTTCATTCCAGAAACGTCCGTATGGCGAAGGTCGTGGTGAGCGTTCAGAACGTTTTGACCGCGCACCAAGACCCGAGGGCGAACGTCGTCCGCGTGCCGAGGGTGATCGCCGTCCGCGCTTTGATGATGAAAAGCGTCCGGGGCGCCGCGAACGTGAACGTGAAAATGCACGTGAAGCTCGCCGCACTGAAGACTTTACCGGCGGTTATTCCCGTGGTGAGAAGTCCCGTGATGCCCGCCCGTTTGGCGATAAGCCGCGTAGTGACAGACCACGTGGCGATAAGCCGTGGGGTGATAAGCCACGCAATGACAAACCTTGGGGCGACAAACCACGTGGTGACCGCCCTCAGGGTGACAGACCGCAAGGTGATCGTCCGAGAGGCGATAAGCCATATCGTGACGGCCCATCCGGTGGAAAGCCAGGAGGACGTGGTGCGGATCGTCGGCGGTAAGTTCCGCGGACGGCCATTAGCCACGCCACAAACAAATGCGATCCGTCCGACGACGGATCGCACCCGTGAAAGCCTGTTCAATATTCTGATGCATAAATATTCCGACAAGATTGAGGATGGTCGTATCCTTGATCTTTTTGCAGGAACGGGAGCATTGGGTATTGAGGCTTTGTCACGCGGTGGCCGTTATGGCGTTTTCATTGAGGAATCTGCCGAAGGCCGTGGTTTGCTGCGCCAGAATATTGAAAATTTCGGCCTTCAGGGACAAACGAAAGTTTTCCGCCGTAATGCATGCCAGTTGGGGCCTGCGGGAACGCTTGAAGCCTTTGATGTGATTTTTGCTGATCCGCCTTACGGGCAGGGTCTTGGCGAAAAGGCTTTGCTTTCGGCATTGGAAGGCAACTGGCTTAATTCTGACGCAATTATCATTCTTGAAGAAGAAGCAGATGCTTTGCTTGATCTTGATGAGCGCTTTGTCATCGAAGATGAGCGCGATTATGGTTTAACCACTATTCGCCTGATCCGGCTTGCTCAAGAGTGAAAGCATCTTGCACAGTGCATGATTGTGTTTAAGCTGGCAAACACAATGAATGAATTTGAAAGCTGATCCGGACAGCAGAAAATGTCCTGATGATAAAGCATGGGCAGAAGAATTGTGTCATTTATTCAATATCTTCTGTCCGGCTTGAAGGCTTGTATTAATCAGGAGATGACGCTCAGTGTTACTTCGATCACTTAGTCGCTTACTCATATCCACTACAGTTTCTACATTTTTAATTGTTCCTGTTTTTACATCTGCTTCACTGGCAGAAGCACCGGTGGCACCTGCACAAACGCAGGCAGCTGCCACTCAGGATAAGCCCGAGATTAAAACATCCGACGGCGTTGCCAGTTTTACCTTACAAAATGGATTGAAAGTGGTGGTCATACCGGATCACCGTGCGCCGGTTGTAACACAAATGATCTGGTATCATGTTGGTTCTGCTGATGAGCAGGAAGGCACATCGGGCATCGCGCATTTTCTTGAACATTTGATGTTTAAGGGCACCAAAACATTTCAGGCCGGTGAGTTTTCCAATTATGTGACCGAAAATGGCGGTCAGGAAAATGCTTTCACCTCTTATGATTATACCGCTTATTATCAGCAGGTTTCACCGCAGGCTCTTCCAAAAATCATGGAATTTGAAGCCGACCGGATGCAAAATCTGATCTTGAATGAAGAAGCGGTTACCACCGAACGTGAGGTGATTATCGAAGAACGCCGTATGCGGGTTGATTCCAATCCAGGTGCCATGCTTTCTGAAAACACCAATGCAACGATTTTCTATAATCATCCATATCGCCGCCCGATCATTGGCTGGCGTCAGGAAATGGAAAAATTGAGCCTTGGTGATGCGATTGATTTTTATAAGAAATATTACACACCCAACAATGCCACGCTGATTATCACCGGTGATGTCACACCGGAAAAAGTGTTGGAGCTGACGGAAAACAGCTGGGCGAAAGTGCAGCGCAGTGCCGAACCTGGCAAGCGTGAGCGCGTGCAAGAGCCAGCCAAACAGGCAGATCGCATTGTGACGCTGCATGATGAGCGCGTCACTATTCCGTCCTTCACCACCACATGGCTGGTGCCGTCTTATGCCAATGAGGCAAAGTTTGAAGGTGCAAAAGAGGGCGATGCCGCAGCGCTGAGCCTGCTCAGTGAAATTTTGAGTGGCTCAACGCGCTCAAGATTCTATCAGCATTTCATGGTCAAGCAGTCGATTGCCAGCGGTGCGGATGCAAGCTATCGTGGCGATGCGCTGGATGATGGCACATTTTCGCTGTTTGGCGCGCCGCGCGGTGACACGACATTGGGCACGTTGGAGCTCCAAGTTAAAGAACAGCTCGCTGCTATTATCAAAGATGGTGTGACCGAAACGGAACTGGATCAGGCACGCAACCGTTTTCTTAAATCGGTGATTTTTGCCCGTGACAGTCAGGCCGGAATGGCGCGCATTTATGGTGCCAGCCTATCGGTTGGTCAAAGCATTGAAGATATTCAGGGCTGGCCGGATAAGATTAAAAAAGTAACGGCTGAGCAGGTCAAAGACGTGGCAAACCGTTATTTGTCATCGCAGAAAACGGTGACCAGCTATTTACTACCTCCTGATATGGAGCCGAAATCTGCTGTGGCTGTGTCGCAGGCGGAAGCGGAAAATGCAGCACCGGAAAAGGGTGAAAACGCATCAGGGGGCGTACAATAATGTTGAAAAACCTTCAAAAACGTCTTTCATCGCTTAAAATTTTGGCACTGGCTGCAACCGGTGTTTTATTGTTGGGCTTGCCTGCACATGCGATTGAAATTGAAACGGTTACATCGGAAAAAGGCGTTAAAGCATGGCTTGTTTCTGATGCCTCCGTGCCGCTGATTTCCATCCGTTTTTCTTTTAAGAGCGGCTCGGCACAAGATCCTGATGGCAAGGAAGGTCTTGCCAATTTCATGACCGGCCTTTTCGATGAAGGTGCGGGCGATCAGAATGCCGACCGTTTTCAGGAGAATATGGATAATCTTGGCGCCGAAATAAGCTTCTTCGCCTCGCAGGACAGAATTGTCGGCGGCATGAAAATGCTGAGCGAAAACAAAGACGCAGCCTTTGATCTGTTAAAATTGGCGGTTAATCAGCCGCGTTTTGATCAGGATGCACTGGATCGTATCCGCTATCAGCTCATTGCCAGCATTGAAGCATCACAGCGTGATCCGGATGAAATTGCTTCGCGCAAATTTGCCGAAGCACTTTACGGTAAGCATCCTTATGCGCGACCCGGTGAGGGCACTGTCGCTTCGCTGAATTCTATCAAACCGGATGATCTGAAAGCGTTTCACCGTAAAAACTTTGCCCGTGATAATCTGAATATCAGCGTGGTCGGTGATATTAAGGCTGAAGACTTAGCGCCGGTTCTTGATAAAATCTTTGGTGATTTACCGGCCAGTTCCGAATTGGTGCCGGTGCCGGATGCCAAGCTTGCCTTTGGTGTGACCACCTCGGTGACTTATGATCTGCCGCAGACGTCGTTGACCTTTGCTTATCCGGGCGTTGATCTGGATGATCCGGATTTCTTCGCAGCCTATCTGATGAACCAGATTATGGGCGGTGGTTTCTCTTCCCGTCTATATGAAGAAGTACGCGAAAAGCGCGGTCTTGCTTATTCGGTATCTTCCGGCCTCAACATTCGTGATCACGCCAATGCACTGATGATTGGGACTGCAACACGTCCTGAAAAGGCACAAGAGTCGCTGAAAATCATTCGTGAACAAGTGGCGAAAATGGCAGCAGAAGGCCCGACAGAAGCCGAACTGCAAACTGCGAAAAACTATGTCATTGGCTCTTATGCGGTGAATAATCTCAATTCATCGTCAGCTGTCGCCAATACTTTGGTGGGCTTGCAGGATGCCAAACGCTCGATCAACTTCTTTGATGAGCGTATTGGTCTGATCAATGCCGTCACTGCCGAGCAGGTCAAAGCGGTTGCTGCCAAGCTTTTCAATACAGATCCGGCAATTTTGATTGTCGGGCCTGCCCAGCAATAATAAAGCAAGCGGGATAAATATGAGCATGTCATCACCGACTTTTGCCGTAGCATTTGGCGGTGGTGGCGCCCGCGGTATTGCCCATATTCATATTATCGAAGTCTTGGACGAACTCGGCATTAAGCCGGTGGCGATTGCCGGTTCGTCTATTGGCTCAATCATGGGGGCAGGTGTTGCCTGCGGGATGAAAGGCACGGAAATTCGTGCCTATATGACTGAGATTTTCACCCATAATGCGGAAATTGCCAAACGTATCTGGCAGACAAAACCGCAAAGCCTGTCTGATTTTTTCCAAGGCGGTTTCAAAGTCAGCCAGTTTAATATCGAGAAAATTATTGCAGCTTTTTTGCCGGATCAGGTGCCACAGGCTTTCGCTGATCTGGATATTCCGCTGCAAATTACGGCATCTGATTATTATGCTGCCAAGGAAGTGGTTTTCGGTGAAGGGGAGCTGCGCTCGGCAATTGCTGCTTCTTGCGCCATCCCGCCGCTTTTTTCGCCGGTTCGTCGCGAAGGGCGCATTTATCTGGACGGTGGTTTGTTCAATCCCGTGCCTTATGATCTTCTGATCGATAAGGCTGATATCGTGATTGCGGTGGATGTCTTGGGACTGCCGCCAGCCGACAGTGACCGGATGCCGAGTACAATTGAAGCGATGATGGCAGCCAATATGCTGACCATGCGCTCTATTGTTGCCAATAAATTTTTGACCTGCAAACCGGATATATTTTTAAGTCCGGATGTTTCGCAAATCAGCCTGATTGATTTTTTGAAGATCGAGCAAATTCTCACTCAAAGTGAGAAAGTGCGCGATCATCTCAAATATGCGATTGATGATGCGATCAGGCATCATTCGGCTGCGGGTGTTTGAATATCCATTTCTTCACCGGCATCAATCTGGTCTTTAGTAGCTTTATCCAGCGCTTTACCCTGACGAGCCGGTTTTAACAGCGGCTCTGGTGTCACTGGCTTGTTAAAGAGCAGGTGACGGCCAGCCAGAATACCTTCTGCCATTTGCACATGCAGGCGGTCTTCATCACGCTGGCGTACATCTTCAGCAATCGAAAAGGCGGTTGTTTCACTGGAGCCCAAGGCTTCGAGCGCTTTGCGCCCAAACATCAGACCGGATTCAAGCGTTTCTCGCAGTTCGTATTCCACGCCATGAGCGCGCAATTCCAGACTGTGTTCACGGTCATAAGCACGCACGAACAATTTTGCATCCGGATAGCTTGCCTGTACCAGTTCGACAATGCGGCTGGTGGTTTCTTTGTTTTGTGTGCAAACGGCGACGATTTTTGCCTGCCGGATACCTGCTGCTTCCAGCACATCCTTGCGGGTGCCGTCGCCATAGTAAATGCGGAAACCGAAACGACCGGCCGCACGGATACGATCAGCTGACGTATCAATCACCGTCACACTTACACCACCGGCCAGCAGAATTTGCGCAGTGATCTGGCCGAAACGGGAAAACCCGATCATCAGAATATCAGCGCCTGCACCATTAAAATCTTCTTCTGGGGCGGCTTGTTCTTTGTCTTTGAAAAGAAGGCGATTGCCGATGGCGACTGATAATGGAGTAAGAGCCATCGACACGGTAACAGCTGCCACGAGCTCCGATGCCAAAGCACTGGTGATGATTGCGGCAGCAGAAGCCGCAGAGAACAGCACGAAAGCAAACTCACCGCCCTGTGGCAGCAAAAATGCAACGCGCACTGCATCATTGTGATTGGAGCGGAAAATCCGGCACAAGAGATAGGTGATGACAACCTTGATGCTCATGAAAATCGGCACAGCAATCAGCACTGCATGCCAATGGGTCATGATAACAGAGAGATTGAGCGACAGACCGACAGCGACGAAAAAGAGACCTAAAAAGATACCGCGAAACGGTTCAATATCGGCTTCCAGCTCGTGACGGTAGGATGATTCTGCCAGTAGTACACCCGCAATAAACGCGCCCATCGCCATGGAAAGGCCAGCATATTGCAAAAGCATTGCCGAACCAAGCACGATAAACAGCGCTGCTGCCACCATCACTTCACGCGCGCCGGTATTGCCGATAATGCGGAACATCGGATTAATCAGATAGCGACCGGCAACAACCAAGGCAGTGATTGCGGCAATGGCGGTGGCAATATGGAAGCTGGCGCTTGTTTGTTCTTCAAGCGGCGAAAGAGCCGGAATGATTGCCAGAATTGGTACGATGGCCAAATCCTGAAACAACAGAATGGAAAAGCTGCGCTGGCCATATTGCTGGTTAGTGCCGCCGCGATCCTGCAAAACCTGCATAGCAAAAGCGGTGGAGGATAGAGCCAAGCCATAGCCGATAAAAATGGCAGCATTCACGCTTAAGCCGGCTAGATGAAAACCGGCATATGCAAGCGCTGCGCCGGAGATGAGCACTTGCGCACTGCCCAGCCCGAAAATCGCATGACGCAATGCCCATAAGCGGGATGGTTTGAGCTCCAGCCCGATAACAAAAAGCAGGAAAACAACGCCGAGTTCAGCAAAGTGCAACAGCTCTTCGCCGTCACTGATAAGGCGCGCCACAGGGCCGATGGTAATACCTGCTGCCAGATAGCCAAGCACGGTGCCAAGCCCTAGTTTTTTGAACAAGGGGGCTGCGAGAATGGCGCCGCCAAGAATCAGCAATGCCTGTATGTAAAGATGTCCGCCGTCTTCCAGCATGTTTCGGCCTTGAATGTGATCTGTTTATTAGCAATTAGGCGAGCTTGCCTTGATGGGGCAAGAATTGCACCCTATACAAGAAAGATGTGGCCGGATTCAGTTTCAGGTCTAGCAAATATTGATTAATCATCAACTCGTTTGATGCAAATAATATTCCGGGTAAGCGTGAAAAAGATGAGTGATGCCGCCTCTAAATTGATCGAACAGGCTGCTCGCCTCGTAGAAGCTGCCAAACAGGCGGGTGCTGATGCGTCGGATGCGGTTGTGGTGCGGGCGCGTTCCACCAGTGTGAGCGTGCGCCTTGGTAAGGTTGAAGGCACCGAATCATCTGAGAGCGATGAGTTTTCTTTGCGCGTTTTCGTCGGCAAGCGCGTAGCTAGTGTTGCCGCCAATAGTGGCGCTGATCCAAAACAACTGGCCGAGCGTGCCGTTGCAATGGCAAAGGTTTCTCCCGAGGACCCGTATGAAGCTTTGGCCGATCCGTCATTGCATGTAAAAGCCCCGCGTGACCTTGATCTGTTTGATGCGACTGAGCTGAACTCACAGCGACTGACCGAAGATGCCTTGGCAATGGAGGCGGCCGCGCTGGACGTGGCAGGTATTACCAATTCCGGCGGTGCCGGTGCTTCCTTTGGTCTTGGTGGCTTGGTGCTGGTCACATCCAATGGTTTTTCAGGTGCCTATCAGGCTTCGCGCTTTGGCCGTTCTGTCAGTGCGATTGCCGGTGAGGGCACCCGCATGGAGCGTGACTATGATTTTAGTTCGCGCCTGCATTTTGCTGATCTGGAAGTGCCGGAAGTCATTGGCCGAAGTGCCGGCGAACGTGCTGTACGCCGTCTCAATGCGCGGCAAGTGGCAACAGGGCCGGTGAATGTCATTCTTGATCCGCGTATTGCGCGCGGCATGGCTTCCCATCTGGCAGGCGCTATCAATGGTGCTTCTGTTGCGCGTAAAACGAGCTTCCTGCGCGATAAAATGGGACAGCAGATTTTAAAATCCGGCCTGAATGTTACCGATAATCCGCTGCGTGTGCGCGGTTCGTCTTCGCGTCCGTTTGATGGTGAAGGCATTGAAGGCCAGCCATTGATGATGGTGGAAGACGGTGTTTTGCAGCATTGGACATTGTCAGGCTCAACCGCGCGCGAACTTGGTCTGCAAGGCAATGGTCGCGGTGTGCGTTCGGGTTCTGTTGTTTCTCCGGCCTCTACCAATTTTGCTATTGAACCGGGTGAATTTACACCGGAAGAGCTGATTAAGCAGATGGGCACCGGCTTTTATGTGACGGAAGTCTTTGGACAAGGCGTTAACATGGTGACCGGCGAGTATAGCCGCGGCGCATCTGGTTTCTGGATTGAAAATGGCGAATTAGCCTATCCGGTTTCGGAAGTGACGATCGCCGGACGTTTGCAGGATATGTTCTTAAATATGACACCTGCCTCGGATATTGATCGTAACTTTGGTATGACATCTCCAACTTTGGCAATTGAAGGCATGACGCTTGCTGGTAACTAATGACCCACAAGCTAATGAACCGGAAACGAGTGAAATGATGCAAAGCTTACCACTTCCGCAAGAAGAACTGGCGCTGCTGAAACAAGCAGCGGCGGAAGCTGGCCGCATCGCCTTGCACTATTTCAAAAAAGACCCGGATGTCTGGTACAAAGAGGGAAACTCCCCTGTCACAGAAGCAGATTTTGCAGTGGATAATTATTTGCGCAAAACTTTGCTTAATGCCCGCCCTGATTATGGCTGGATATCAGAAGAAACAGCTGATGAGCGCGATGTCGTGCCGCGTCAGCGTTTTTTCGTCGTTGATCCGATTGACGGCACACGTTCGTTCATTCGCGGTGATGATCAGTGGTGTGTCAGCATCGCGATTATTGAAAATGGCCGTCCTGTTGCCGGTGTTTTGGAATGTTCTGTGCGCGGTGAAGTGCTGGAAGCCCATTGCGACGGTATCGCCATGCAAAACAATGAGCCGATCCGTGTGGGCAGTCAAAATGCAGGAGAGCCGCTGAGCATTGCTTTGTCGCGCTCTGCTTTTGACAACCTGCCTGCAAATTTACGTGATCGTGTACAAATGCACCCTTATGTTTCATCATTGGCCTATCGTATAGGTATGGTGGCGCGAGGTGAAATTGCAGGCACGTTTGTGCGGCCTAATTCCAATGATTGGGATTTGGCGGCAGCTGATCTTATTTTAAGTCGTGCCGGAGGCCGTCTGGTGGATGTGGCAGGTGCGCCGCTTCACTATGGCGGGGCATCATCGGGGCAGGGCGCATTGGTTGCTTCCAGCGGTAAATTGCTGGAAGAGATGTTGAGTGTTGTCGCCGCTTAAGCATTGCGCTAAGCAGGCGGTTAAATTGAACTGTTCAGGAATGGATGATTATGAGCAACGACGGCGATAAGAAACAATTGCTTCATCTGGTTTTCGGCGGTGAGCTGAAAAATCTCAATTCGATGGAGTTCCGCAATCTGGATGAGATTGACATGGTCGGTATTTATCCGAACTATGAAACCGCTTTGCACGCATGGCGCTCAAAGGCACAGCAGACCGTTGATAATGCACATATGCGTTATTTCATCGTGCATATGCACCGCCTGCTGGATCCGGCCACTGCTGCGGCCTCGATCAGCTCGCAAAGCTAATATTTCTTTTAAGATTTATCAGCGCAAGCTGGTCTGCTAAATCCCAACAGACCTCACCTTGCGCTGATACTATATCTAAGACCAGTTGAGAGTACGCAATTCGTGAATAATCAAGACGCAGATCACGCTGAAACGCCTGAGGCATCCGGTGATGACACATCGGACAGCAGACACTCTGGTGGCTTTTTGAAGCGGTTCTGGCGCAAAATTCGCGGGCCTCTTGCACGCTCTGCATTTGTCAAATCATTGCTGGTGGGTCTGATTACTAATTATCTGCGGCTGGTTAATCTTACCAATCCGATGCCGAAAGAGGCAAAGGAAACCATTAAAAAAGCGGGCGAAATTGCCCCTTTTATTGTCACATTCTGGCATGGCCAACATTTGATGGGGCCATTTGTGCGCCCAAAATGCGCACCAACGGTTGCGATGTTTTCACGCTCCAACGATGCGGAACTGAATGCTAAAGTCGCTGAACGATTAGGTTTGGAAATTGTTCGCGGTTCCGGCGGGCGGGCAGAAACCACCCGTGTGGAAAAAGGCGGTGCACGCGCATTGCTGACTTTGAAAAATGCATTGAAAAATGGCAAATCCGCGGCCATGATTGCAGATATTGCACATGGGACTGCGCGTGAGGCGGGAGAGGGAATTATTTTGCTCGCAAAATTATCCGGTCGCCCCATAATTGCGACAGCTTATGCTTCGACACGTAAAATTGTTCTTGAAAAATCTTGGGACAAGACCACTATCCCATTACCGTTCGGACGCGCCATGGTGATTGCAGCCGAGCCAGTTTGGGTGCCAGCCGATGCAGATGCGGACGCTCTGGAAGCCAAGCGACAGGAACTGACGAATAAACTAAACGAGGCTACAGCCCAGGCTGCCGCCGCATTGGAGAAAGCATCATGAGCGAACGCTGGGCGCGCAATGTGCTGACCGCTTATCGGGTCATTGGAACTTGTCTCTACCCGTTTGTTGGTACCTATGTGCGCTATCGTACGCTCAAGGGCAAAGAAGACCGTCAGCGCCGCAACGAGCGCTATGGCAAAACCAATATTGCGCGTCCTGACGGGCCGCTGATTTGGGTGCATGCGGCAAGTGTTGGTGAAACCACGGCAATCATGCCGCTGGTGGAGCGTCTGGCCTGCCGTGATATTACCGTTTTGCTCACCACCGGCACCATGACATCGGCGAAGCTTGTGGCTGATCATATGGGCAGCCATATCATTCATCAGTTTGTACCATTGGATTTAAAACCTGCTGTGGAGCGGTTTTTAAATCATTGGAAACCTGATCTGGCGGTAACTTGCGAATCTGAAATCTGGCCGACCACCATTCAAATGCTGGGCGCACGTCAAATTCCGCAAGTGCTGGTCAATGGTCGCTTGTCTGACCGCTCTTTTGCTGCGTGGAAAAAACGCTCTTCCATTGCAGAGGCTTTGTTTTCTAATTTCTCGCATGTGGTGGCGCAGTCCGAGCTTGATGCCGAGCGGTTTCGTGCGCTTGGGGCGCGTCCTGTGACTGTTTCCGGTAATTTGAAAGTCGATAGCGCACCGCCGCCAATCGACAAACAAGTGCTGGCGCGCCTGTTGAACGAAATGGGCACCCGCAAGCGTTGGGCTGCGGTTTCCACCCATGAAGGTGAAGAAGAAATTTGTGCGCAGGTGCATAAAATGCTGACCGTGCGCCATCCTGATTTGCTGACCATTGTGGTGCCGCGCCATCCGGTGCGTGCTGATGAGTTGGAAACCATGTTTATGACCCATGGTTTGAAAGTAGCACGGCAAAGCCGTGGTGATATTATCGAGCCGGATACGGCGATTTTCATGGGCGATACCATCGGCGATATGGGGCTTTATCTGCGTCTGACTGATATTGCTTTTGTCGGTAAATCGCTGGTGGGCGAGGGCGGCCATAATCCGCTGGAGCCTGCAATGCTTAATACGGCAGTATTATCCGGCAGCAATGTTCAAAGTTTCCGTGATTCTTATCAGCGCCTGATTAAAAATGGTGGCGCTCGTCTGGTTAAAGATCGTGAAATGCTCGCCGGTGCGGTCAATTTCCTTTTCAATAATCCGAAGCATCTGAAGGTAATGATCGCCGCGGGCTTACGCACCGTGCTTGACATGCGCGGCTCGCTGGAGCGTACCGTTTTATCATTGGAGCCGTTTATTCAGCCATTGCTGGTGCAGGCACAGCTGACAAGTGCAGCACATGATGATGCCAAAAATCAAAAGCGTTTGAGACGAGGCGATTAATGGCGGGGCAGGCACCTTCTTTTTGGTGGCAGGCTCCAAGCTGGCGTTCCGGCTTGCTGGCACCATTGGCTTGTGTTTATGGCATGGTTGCCGCCCGTAATCTGACAAAACGTGCCGGTGCACGCATTGATGTGCCGGTTTTGTGCATTGGTAATTACACAGTAGGCGGCGCCGGTAAAACACCGACAGCTATTTATTTTGCCGAACTTGCCCGTGATGAAGGCTTTATTCCCGGCATTGTTTCCCGCGGTTTTGGCGGTGATTATAATGGCGTGCATCTGGTTGATCCGGAAACCGATAGCGCCAAGCGTGTGGGTGACGAGCCGTTATTACTGGCGCGTCATGCCAGTGTGGCTGTTTGCTCTGACCGCTCCCATGCTGCGGAATTTTTAAAAACCCGCGGTTGCGATTTCATCATTATGGATGATGGTTTTCAAAGCGCGCGGCTTTATGCCGATTATGCACTTCTGGTGGTCGATGCCTCGCGCGGCATTGGCAATGGCATGATTATTCCGGCGGGGCCGTTACGCGCGCCACTGGATGTGCAGATGGCGAAAACTGATGGCATTTTGCGCATCGGCACACAAAATGCTGCCGATCATTTGGTTGCCCAAGCACAAGCGGCCGGAAAACCGACCTTTGATGCGGTTTTACAAGCTTCCTCAAAAAGCGATTTAGCTGATGGTCAGTGGCTTGCATTTGCCGGTATAGGCAATCCGGAAAAGTTCTTCTTCAGTTTGCGCACAAGTGGCGCGTCGATTGGCGCAACACGTGAATTTGCCGATCATCATCCGTTTACCGCGCAAGATATTGCGCAATTGCGGGATGAAGCGGCGCTTAAAAACCTGCGTCTGATAACAACGGCAAAAGACTATGTCAGGCTGGCCTCGCAAGCGGATATGGATCGCAGCTTTATTGCAAGCCTGTCTGTACTGGATGTGGAATTGAGTTTTGCAGACAAAAGTGCTGCAAAAACCATTTTTGAAACGGTTTTGCAGCGCTTTGAAGCCCGACAATAATTTAAAATTATTTATCGCGTTTGCGTAATTCCGGATGCATGTCCAGTTCGCGCTGGAAAGAAATCTCGCCTGTCGCATAGGCTTCCTGACGCTCGACGCTCCAATATTTCAGCTCGTCCAGCGGAATTTGAATGCCGCTGACTGCGCAAATTACATATTCGCCCATGGTCACAATATCAAAATCACCATCAAGATAGCGGATACGGGCTTCGGTATTGTAGGAACCGCCAAAATTATTCATGTTCTTATCCAATTCATGCTTGTTTAACGACGACCAAATAAGCGTTCGATGTCGCTGAGTTTTAGTTCAATATAGGTTGGCCGGCCATGATTGCAGGTGCCGGAGCCAGGTGTTGCTTCCATCTGGCGCAACAAAGCATCCATTTCCTGCTGTTTCAAGCGGCGGCCGGAGCGCACAGACCCATGACAGGCCATAGTTGCGGCCACATGATCAAGCATTTCCTGCAAGCCATTGGCGGTATCATGCTCGGCAATTTCATCGGCAAGATCACGAATAAGCTGCGGCACATTCATTTCCCCCAGCATTGCAGGGGTTTCACGCACGGCCACGGCACCGGGGCCAAAGGATTCTACCCCTAAGCCAAAGCGCGCCAATGTTTCACTATGGGCGGTTAAACGATCGGCATCTTCTTCCGGCAGATCGACAATTTCCGGAATAAGCAGCATTTGTGCAGCCATCGGCTTGGAATGAAGCGCTGTTTTCAAGGCTTCATAAACAAGGCGCTCATGGGCTGCGTGCTGGTCGACAATCACCAGACTGTCTTCCGTCTGGGCGACAATATAATTGGCATGTACCTGTGCGCGTGCAGCACCCAACGGCATAGCCATAATTTCTGTTTCAGGCTCGGCCATTCCGGCGCGTGCATCAGCAGTTGGAATGCTGATATCAGCAAAAACCGATTGTCCTGCCTCATTCAAGCCGGTTGGCATCGAGCCAAAAGCCGATTGACTCTCATCAAGATCAAGCGGACGGTGTGCCGGATGCGCTGTTGCCGGTGACCATTCCTGACGCGGTTGATGCGTCTGCCAGTCACGGCTTGCAAATTGCGGACGATAGCTTGATGCCTGCTGCGGCGGCATATGAGAAGAGGGCTGCAAGCCTTGCGCTCTGAAGGCTTCCATCATGCTTGTGGCTGCATTGGTGGAGGCGCGGATGCCAGATGCAGCCAGTACCTGTTTGATAGAGCCGACAATAAGCCCGCGCACAAGACCCGGATCACGAAAGCGCACATCGGCTTTGGCCGGATGTACGTTGACATCCACCAATGCCGGATCAAGATTTAAAAACAGCACCGCAACCGGATGGCGGTCACGGGCAATCACATCCATAAAGGCACCGCGCAGCGCCCCAAAAATTTGCTTGTCGCGCACAGGGCGGCCATTGACATAGGCAAATTGATGCTGGGCATTGCCGCGGTTAAATGATGGAATGCCAATAAAGCCGGAAAGGCGTACACCGTCACGCTCGGCATCAATCTCCAGCGCATTTTCGGCAAATTCTTTGCCTAAGATTTGCGAAATGCGCTCCAGCATAGCCTGGCTGCCAGTGCCGGTGGCAGGCAGTTCCAGTGTCGTGCGATCGGTTCCGGCCAGTGAGAAACGAATATGCGGAAAGGCAATAGCAATGCGCTTGATGACTTCCGTAATAGCGGTTGCTTCGGCGCGATCCGTTTTCATGAACTTCAATCGCGCTGGCGTTGCAAAGAAAAGATCACGTACTTCGGCAATCGTGCCGACATTTAAAGCCGCAGGGCGGGTAGGGCTAAGATTGCCCCCTTCAACACCCACTTCAAAACCGCTATCGGCGGTTTTGACGCGTGATTTCAAACTCAGCCGCGCCACCGAGCCGATGGAAGGCAAGGCCTCACCACGAAAGCCCAGTGCGCGGATATCATGCACATCATCCTGCAATTTGGATGTGCAGTGACGCGAGATTGCCAAACTCAACTCAGCTTGCGGAATGCCGGAACCGTTGTCCGTGACACGCAACAGCGTTTTGCCACCGCCTGCGGTAACAATTTCAATCCGGTCAGCGCCCGCATCAATCGCATTTTCCACCAGCTCTTTAATAACGCTGGCCGGTCGCTCGATCACTTCACCTGCAGCGATCTGATTGATGATGGTTTCGTTGAGATGTTTAATGGTCATGGATGATTAATTATTTTCTAAGCCGCGGGTGATGCTGTAAATCTGTGCGGAACGGGCGCCCGAGCGGCAGAAACCAAGTACCGGACCTTCGGCTTTGGCGAGTGCTTCAGCCATCGCGTCCACATCTTCCTGGGTGAGCATACCGCCGGAAAAAGGCACATGCACAGCCGTGATGCCGACTTTTTCAGCTACTTTGGCAATTTCAGCGAAATTTGGCTGGTCTGCGCCACCTTCACCATCAGGGCGATGGCAGATCACCATCTGAAAGCCCTGCGCTGCAAGATCACGTATATCATCAGGTGAAATCTGGCCGGAGACTGAATAAATTTCGTCGATTTGGCGAATGTCCATTGTGCTACCTTGCGATTATTGGTCATTGTCCGGTGGGACATAAAAAACTGGCGGCTTCAGAATCTTGAAGCAAACCCTATAAGTCTAATATGGGATAAAATAATGGGAGAAGCCATGACTAATCAAAAATCTTCACGGCTTGTTCAGCGGCAAATTTATCGCGACGGCAGTTTTTTAAACGCGGAACGTCCGGTGCCGGAAGAAGTGGCGGTCGCGGTAAGTTTTGGCGGCACAACCCATGCGGTTATGATGGCAACGCCTGATGATTTGGAAGATTTTGCCATCGGCTTTGCGTTGACCGAAGGTATCATTCAGAAGATCAGCGATATTGAAACCATTAATATCGTGGCGGTTGATGGCGGATTTGATGCACAGGTGACATTGAAAGAGCAATCGCTTAGCCGTTTTGCCGTGCGCCGCCGCCATATGGCGGGGCCGGTTGGCTGCGGATTGTGCGGGATTGAATCAATCGAACAGGCATTGCGTCCGGTGCCGCAGCTGCAAGATGTTGAAGCGCAGTTTTTACCTAAAGACATTATCGACGCGATGGCTTTATTAGCACGTCAGCAAAAGCTGAATGAAGCAACGCGCGCGGTGCATGGTGCGGGGTTTTATGTGCCCGAACAGGGCGTTGTCTGCGTGCGCGAGGATGTCGGGCGGCATAATGCTCTGGACAAACTGGCGGGTGCATTATTGCGCGATATATATGAGCCTGGCCAAGGGTTAGTGGTGGTGACCAGCCGGCTGTCAGTAGAGATGGTGCAAAAGGCGGCGATCATCGGTGTGCCTTTATTGGCTGCAATTTCTGCGCCCACACAACTGGCCATCGAAACGGCGGATAAAGCAGGGCTTACTTTGGTCGCTCTGGTGAGGGGGCAGGAGTTTGATATTTACACCCATGCAGAGCGTGTGCTGCACCCATAAAATAGCACTGATAAAAATGGCGGGGCATCAATACCCCGCCATTTTTTATTACTTAGAAATGTGATTATGCGGTCAGTGCTTTGATGCGCGCACGCTCAGACACGATCTGCATGGCAGCATGGGCTGCTTCCACGCCTTTGATTTTGAAATGCGCATGGAAGAACTGATGATGTTCTTCGCTGTTATGATAATGATGCGGGGTGAGCGAAACGCTCAAAACCGGCACATTGGTTTCCAACTGCACCTGCATCATGCCGTTGATCACGGCAGTTGCAACAAAATCATGACGGTAAATGCCGCCGTCGATCACAAAAGCACAGCCGGCAATCGCCGCATAGCGACCTGTATCTGCTAGAGTTTTGGCCATCAGCGGAATTTCATAAGCGCCCGGTACATCGAAAATTTCGACGTCAACTTTATTGCCGGAAAGCTTGGCAATTTCTTCGATAAAACTTTTGCGTGCTTCATCGACAATATCGGCATGCCAGCGTGCCTGAATGAATGCAACTTTGAAAGGAGTTGTGTTCGGATAGCTCTGTGTCATAGGTTCCTCACGAAACTAGAAACAGGGCGTACAAAAAAATACTTACGAACCCGCACGTCTCCTGTCGGGACGTTCAGATTCTAAGTCTTCTTTCGCTCTCTTCCATCCGGACTATACCGTCGGCTCCGGCATCGCACCGGATCTGCTGACCTTAAACTTGGCATCCAAATTTAAGCGCTCGCGGGCTCAAAGTTTGAATTTCAAACTTCATACCGCCGGTGGGGAATTTCACCCCGCCCCGAGAACAAGACCGCACGGGATTGTACGGCTGTGACAAATGTAGGTTTTGTCCTGCTGTTTGTCCAGAGCTGTTTGTCCAGAGCTGTTTGCGCGTGGGATTGAAGTTGTTTTTGAGCAGACAAGATAGGGTTGGATAAGGAAAAAGAGCGCTTCATTATCGCCAATGAAACGCTCTTTCTCAAATGTGCCTGGAGGGCAAGAAAACTGTTTTGCTTTGGCTTTGTCTGCCAAGGCTGCTGATAAATAAACCTATCAGCCGATTCTTAAGAGAGGCTTAGCTTTGTAAAACTTGACCTCTCAATGTCAGTTTCAGGTGCAGGGGATTAAAATCTTCTTAACGCAAGAACATTTAATGGCTGTTTTGTCTGACCGTGGCTAATGAGCATCAGGTTGATGTTCATCTGTTTGCCAATTGCAAAACGCTCATCAAAATTTTGCATTCGCACTCTTATTAGTGCAGAAGATCAAAACCCATCACTGCGATAGCCAGTGCAGTATTCAGGCTGATAATCATCATAGAATACATAAGTGCGGTTCTTGTCAGATCGCTCATGCCATATTCCTTTCTCTCGCCTGAATATGTCCCCAGTCTCATTCAGGAAATTCGTAAAAAACACTGTCTTCACACAATGTAACAGCGTGTAACCTATGGCGCAACCCTCGAAATGACATTTGTGAACGCGTGTAACACTCGGTGAGTTTTGGCGTGTCAGAAAGTGCAATGTTTTCAATAGTGGGAGCGCGTTTTTGTCACCAATATTTTATCAACTTTAAGCTGTCATTTGGTGTGTTCTTGAGTAAAGTAAGCCAGCCTATCGTGACAGAGACCCCGTAAACACGGAAATTTCCTGTAGCTGATAATTGAAGTTGAATGCCTCATAATCTGAGGAAACATGGATTTATTGCCGTGAACCGGTCAGTGCCTCTTGTTCTTGCCATCGCTCTTTTCATGGAGAACATGGATTCCAATGTTATCTCCACGTCATTACCGGCTATCGCAGACGATCTGGGCACCAGTCCGATTGCACTGAAACTGGCATTAACCGGCTATCTGGTGTCACTGGCGATCTTCATTCCGATCAGCGGCTGGATGGCAGACCGCTTTGGTGCCAAGCGGGTGTTTCGGGCCGCCATTGGTGTTTTCGTGTTGGGGTCGCTTGCCTGTGCGGCCTCAAACTCCCTGACATCTTTCGTATTGGCGCGCTCCTTGCAAGGTATGGGCGGCGCAATGATGACGCCGGTAGGGCGCTTGTTGATCATTCGCTCAACGCCGCGCAATGAGCTGGTTTCTGCGATGGCATGGCTTTCCATTCCGGCGATGGTAGGGCCATTGGCGGGGCCACCGATTGGTGGCTTTATTACCACCTATTTCACATGGCACTGGATTTTTATCATCAATGTGCCAATCGGCATTATGGGCATCTGGTTTTCAACCAAATATCTGCCGGATGCCGAAGAGCTGATTAACCGTAAACTCGACTGGACAGGCTTTGTCCTTTCAGGGCTTGGCATGTCCGGTGTGGTGTTCGGGCTTTCGGTGGTCAGCCTTCCGGCTTTGCCAACCTTTGTCGGCATCAGCACGCTGATCATCGGGGTTGTAGCCAGTCTTCTTTATGTCTGGCATGCCAGACGTGTGGCCGAGCCTTTGCTTGATCTGTCATTGTTTAAAAATCAAGTGTTCCGGGTTTCTGTGGTGGGCGGCAGTATTTTCCGCCTCGGCGTAGGTGCGGTGCCATTCCTGCTGCCATTGATGTTTCAGGTCGGTTTTGGCCTGTCACCGTTTCAGTCGGGTATGCTGACATTTACCTCGGCGATTGGTGCCTTCACCATGAAATTTGGCGCACGCTCGATGTTTGCACGTTTTGGCTTCCGCAACTCCTTGGCGCTTTGCGCGCTGATGTCTGCCACTTTCATTGCCATTAATGGCTTATTCACGCCGGAAACGCCTTATTGGATTATCTTTATGGCGCTGCTGATCGGCGGCGTTGGCCGCTCGCTTTTATTTACCGGCGTCAACACTTTGGCCTATGCTGAAATTCCAAACGAAAAAACCAGTCAGGCAACCCCAATCACTACGGTCGCCCAGCAAGTCTCATTGGCTATCGGCGTCGCCATCGCTGGTGGTATTCTGGAGATCAGTACGCTTTTCCACGGCAAAGAATTACTGCTCAGCGATTTCCATATCGGTTTCTTCATCATTGCAGCGATTTCCGGCATGGCGTTTTTCAGCTTTATCAAGCTTGACCCCGATGCAGGTCATCAGCTTTCAGGCCGAAAAACCTGCAAAAACGAAGCATAAAAAAAATGCCTGACCAGCTATTCCGGTCAGGCATTTTCTAGTTCAACGACGTTAAGTGAACTTAGCCTTTAAAGTCACGCGCGAGCAAATAAAGCTCGACCGATTCAGCACGCGATGCCGGTGGCTTGACGTGATGAACAGAGCGGAATTTCTGCTTCAGCAAGGCCAGCAATTCGTTTTCGGTGCCGCCCTGAAATGTCTTGGTCAGGAAGTGACCGCCCGGCTTCAAAACGGAAATCGCAAAATCTGCCGCCACTTCACACAAATGCGCGGTGCGTAAATGGTCGGTGCGGCGGTGGCCTGTGGTTGGTGCAGCCATATCAGAAATGACGAGATCAGGCTTGTCGCCTAATGCTTCCATCAGTTTTGCAGGCGCTTCATCTTCCAGAAAGTCCATCTGCAACAAAATCACGCCGGAAAGCGGATCAACTTCCAAAAAGTCGATGCCAACCACTTGCGGATTTTCATCGGTGGAGCCGACAATTTTGGCCGCGATTTGTGACCAGCCGCCGGGGGCTGCACCCAAATCGATGATCTTCTGGCCTTTTTTCAAAATATTGTAACGCTCATCAATCTCGATCAGCTTATAGGCCGCGCGGGAGCGATAGCCGTCAGCTTTGGATTTATGAACGTAAGGATCGTTGAGGTGACGCTCAAGCCAGCGGCGTGACGATTCTTTAATCGTGCCGGCTTTTTTCTTGACGCGTGTATGCATGACGCGTGTGCCTGCACCGCCGCGCCCTCCGGTATTCGCACCCCCTGGTTTACCGCTGCCTTTATTACTCATGAATATTGCCTGTTCTTATGCCCGTTGGGCTTAAAGTGACGCCAGGCTCCATCGCGTGACATCAGTTCCGTCAAAATACCTTCGCGCAATCCGCGATCCGCGACCAGCAGTTTTTCGCTTGGCCATACATTGCGTATCGCATCCAGAATTGCACATCCAGCTAATACCAGATCGGCGCGATCAGCGCCAATGCAAGGATTAGCAACCCGTTTGTCAAAGCCCCATGACAGAAGTGTGTCTGTCATGTGGGTTACTTCGTCTGCACCCATCCACATACCATCAACGCGGCGTCTGTCATAGCGCTCAAGGCCTAAATGAATGCCTGCAAGCGTTGTGACCGTGCCGGATGTACCAAGCAGGTGAAAACGTGTGCTTTGCGCCAGTCGCCCTAAATGATGGCGTTCCTGAAAATTACTCAGCAATTCGCTGACATGGCCGACCATGGCAGAAAAGCTTTCCGGTGTCACATCGCGACCGCCAAAGCGTTCAGCTAAAGTGACAACACCCACCGGCAGTGATGTCCAGGCAATAATATGCTCGGCCAAACGCGGTGAACGGCGTTTGGAGACATCAATCAGTGCAATCTCGGAAGAACCGCCGCCGATATCAAAAAGCACAATCGCATCGGTCTCGCGCGCCACCAAGGTGCCGCAACCGGAAACTGCGAGGCGGGCTTCGGTCTGGCGGTCAACGATCTCCAGCTCAAGACCCACTTCAGTACGTACACGCTCCAGGAACAGCTCCCCATTTTCAGCTGCACGACAGGCTTCTGTTGCAATGAGGCGAGAACGTTTCACATTGCGAGCGATCAGCTTATCACTGCATACTTTTAAGGCTTCTACTGCGCGATCCATTGCCTGCTCGTTCAAGCGGCCGGTTGTGCTCAAGCCTTCGCCTAAGCGCACAATGCGCGAGAATGCGTCAACCACCCGAAACTGTCCGGGGCGGGTTGGCGAAGCAACCAGCAAGCGGCAGTTATTGGTGCCAAGATCAAGCGCTGCATAAAGCGGCGCTTCATGGGCACTACCACGAAAACCGGTGCTGCGCGGTGTTTGTTGTGGCAGCCCTGCTTTGCCGTTTACCGGTTTTGCAGCATTGGCCTTTGGGCTTTGTGTGCCCGATGGTTGTGGTTGCGGACGCGCCAGAGTGCGATGTCCGCGTGGCATATCTCCAGCCCGTGGCAAACTGGCTGCAACGCGCTGCTCGGCAGTGTTGTTGCCTTGCTGCTGACTGTTGTTCGGCGCTTGGCCTGACTGGAACGCTGCTGGTTGTGTAGTTGTCTTTTTGCGGCGTGAGCGTCTTTTACGCTTTGATAATTTAGCTTTATTGGCATCCGTCGCTTTTTGTTCGGCAAGCGAAGACTGATTGGACAGGTTTTCAGCAAACGGATTATTTTTCTGAGCGGCATTTTTGCCGCGTTTACGACGACGCGCACGTTTTCTCTGCTCTGCCATAGCTGGCTGATCAGCGTTTGTCCGCAGCGGTAAGGGAGTATTCTTCTCCCTTTCGGAGCGCCCCGAATCGTTTTTCTCCTGCGGCGGAGTTGATCCGGTTGAGGCTGCGCGGTTCTCAGACCGTTTGCCGTTTGCGGCGACAATACGAGCGTTGTTCTCACTCATATTATTGCCTGACGCCCCACTCTTTGCCGGTTTTACACCGTGCTGGCTGGGCTTTTTCAAGGTCTTAGTCCTTTTGGCGCCGCGCGAACCGGTGAAGGACGCAAGCAGGGCGCTTTTTATACATGTGTTGCCCTTAATGTAGCAGTGCTTTGTCCAATTACCAAGGGCAGGATTTTTCATTCTTTGATATTAATCATGTATAAGTGCCTGAAAGCCTTAAAACCTAAGGGATAAGGTTCGCCAAATTAGTTTGGCTTCAGACCTAACTATGTATAAATTCACGACAGATGGCCGGAAATGCTGCATGCTTGGCAGTAGGCTTTGATATTTTCTCATGGCGAGGCGTTGAGCATGAAAAAGTTTGCATGGGGCGTGGTGGGCACCGGAGCGATTGCTCAAAATTTTTGTGCTGATATTTCGGCCACGCAAACGATGCAGATCAGCGCTGTCTGCTCTCGTGATATGCAAAAGGCAAAAGGCTTCGCAGCGCAGTTTTCAGCTGTAAAAGCCTATGATGATTTTAGCCTTATGTTGCAGGATGCAGCGATTGATGCCGTCTATATTGCAACACCGAACAGCACCCATGTGCTCTATACATTGCAGGCGATTGCTGCCGGTAAACCGGTGCTGACAGAAAAGCCGATGGGCCTGAGTGTGGCTGATGTTGATCAAATCATTGCCGCCAATAGCAAAACTGCAAGCTTTGCAATGGAAGCGATGTGGAGCCGCTTTTTGCCCGCAATCACTGCGTTAAAACAGCATATTCATGCCGGAACCATTGGTGAAATATATGAGGTCAAGGCGGATCTCTCTTACCTGAAACAAGTTGATGCCAATAGCCGTTTTTTTAATCGGGCTTTGGGTGGTGGGGCGGCTTTTGACCTCGGCGTTTATCCATTATCGCTGACACTTTATTTGCTGGGGATGCCGGATCAGACGCGCGGGCAGTGGCAGGCAGCGAAGACAGGCTGTGATATGCGCAGCCAGTTTACCCTGACTTACCCCGGAGCTGAAGCACAGCTTAGCTGTGGCTTTGATCGTGACGGTGCCAATCTCTATTTAATTCGCGGCAGCAAAGGTGCCATCGAAATTGATGCGCCGTTTTTAAAAGCGAAAAAATTGGTGATTTACTCCGAGAAGGGGCAAAAATATTGGCTGAATTGCTGGGTGAATAAATCGCGTTTTTTCCGCAAAATTTTAAATCGTCTGAACCTACCCGGTCGGCGGGTGGAGTCTTATGATTTTGCAGGGCATGGCTTGCAGTTTCAGGCTGAGGCGGTGATGCAAGCTGTGCGTTCACAGCAAAGCCAGTCACAGGTGATGCCACTGGAAGACACACAAGCTGTTGCTGCAATTATTGAATCAGTGCTCGCACAACAAGCAGTTAAAGCCAGTTAAAAACGACTTTGCACCTGATAAGGCTGGTTGTTTTTATCGGCATTGTTAAGTGCCAGTGCCACCTCAGTGATATGCAGCGCCACATCAGCTGAAAAGAATGGCTTGGTGCCAATGGAGATGGCGCGCTCCATATCAGCGATGCCGCGGGCAAAATCAATCTGGGACGGGAAGGCCGGAAGCTTTATGTCTTTAGTTTGTTTTGGGTAGCTCAAACGCTTGCCCGGCGCAGGGCGAAAATTGATGAATTTGCCAAGGCGTGGTTCAATCTGATTGAGTAAGCGCTGCATGAAGGAACGTTTCTCGCCTAATTTTTCAAGGCGTATATGGGAACGCTCATCCCATAAATCATCAACGGTTATTGAACCTTGATCACCCACAATGGTTAAAGAGCGATCACGTGGCATAGCAAGGCCGCAAGTGACACGCGCGATGGTGCCGGAATGAAATTGCAGGCAGCCGACAGTGAAATCCGGTGCCATTTGAATATGCTTTGTACCATCACCTTTATCAGGAAAGCTGATCGCGGCAAAAGCATTGACTGTTTTGACAGGGCCAAAAAGTGAAACGAGCCAGGAAAGCGCATAGCCTGCATGTTCTAAAGTGCAGCCGATTTCAAACTCGTGCAAGCCTGGCCATGGCGCGCCGGATTTTGATTTCCAGCTTGCCCATTTGTCGCGAAATACAGGGCCGTCTTCCATTTCAGCATAAACGAGACGTGGTTGTCCGATTTCTGGCAAGTTTTGTTTAACAAGCTTATGTGCGGCGCTCAGTGCATTGGCAGGGGCAGCGGCAAGGATCAGTTTTTTTTCCTGCGCTAAAGCAACAAGCTTGGCAGCATCATTGACATCCATCGCCAGCGGTTTTTCGCTATAGACATGTTTGCCGGCATTGAGTGCTGCGGATGAAATATGAAAATGGTTTTCTGGTGTTGTCAGATTAACGACAATATCGATGCCTGGATCGTTGAGAATTTCATCAAGGGATGAAAAAGGTTTGAGCTTGTAAAAACTGCAAAATTCATTGAGGCGGTTTGCATTATGATCATAGGCACCGAGGAGTACCAGCTGCGGATAATTAGCCAGACTGGTCATATAATAATCGGCCACAAAGCCGGTGCCTACAAATGCAATATTCACGCATTCTCTCCAAAATTTGTGATGATTTGAACGATTTTAAACGCACTGCCTTTTAAAATAAAAAAGGCAGTGTGCTTTTGTCAAAAAAATAATGATGCAGTTTAACTGCGTCCGTACATATCATCAAAACGGACAATATCATCTTCACCCAGATATTCACCGCTTTGCACTTCAATGAGAACAAGCGGCAGAATGCCCGGATTTTCCAAACGGTGTTTATGGCCGCATGGAATATAAGTGGATTGGTTGGTGGTCAGCAAAATCACATCGTCACCATTGGTCACTTTGGCAGTGCCGGAAACGACGATCCAATGTTCAGAGCGATGGTGATGCGATTGCAAGCTCAGGCGGCGGCCGGGCTTAACCACAATGCGCTTGATTTTGAAATTGTCGCCTTCTTCCAAAATTGTGTAGCTTCCCCAAGGACGATGTGCGGTGCGGTGTAATTGTGCCGCTTCATGGCCTTGCTTTTTCAGGCGGTTATAGACATTGCGTACTTGCTGGGCATTGTCTTTATGGGTGACGAGCAGGGCATCTGCTGTATCAACTACCAGCAAATCATCAACGCCAATCAGGCTGACCAAACGGTCTTCTGAATAGACAAAACTGCCATGGGTATTTTCAAGTACGGCTTCGCCGTTGACGCGGTTGCCATCCTGATCCGGCTCAACAAGCTCTGCCATGGCTGACCATGAACCAATGTCTGACCAGCCGCAATCAAGCGGTACGCAGGCGATATTCTGCTGTTTTTCCATCACGGCATAGTCAATGGAAATGGCAGGGGTTGCAGCAAAAAGCTCTTTATCAATTTCAAAAGTTTCTGCGCCGCCTTGGTGGCCGCTACGCGCCTTTGCAAGCGCTGCCTCAGCACCTTTTAAAACATCAGGGCAATGTTCGCCCATGGCGTTAAGCATGGCATCCGCTTGGAAACAGAACATGCCGGAGTTCCAGAAATAGCGACCGCTCTCTACATAAGTGCGTGCAGTTGTTTCATCCGGCTTTTCTACAAAGCGCAGCACATTTTCCTGATCGGTTTCCAAATAGCCAAAACCGGTTTCAGGGCTTTCCGGTACAATACCGAATGTTACGATGCGTCCTGTTGCAGCCAGTTCTTTAGCGCGTTCAACGCCTTTGCTGAACGCCTCCTGATCTTGGATCAGGTGGTCGGACGGCAGGATAAGCAGGGTTGTATCGCCGCCAAAAGCCGATTTTGCATGAAGGGCAGCAAGTGCAACTGCGGCAGCCGTGTCACGTCCCTGCGGTTCCAGCAGGAAAATATCGCCTTCGGATTTTGCATTGGAATTGGCATAGGCATCAAGGGTAAGGAACAGAAAGTCACGATTTGTCACCGTGATGATTTCTTTAACATCTTGCAAAGCTGAGGCGCGCTCATAGGTGCGCCCGATCAGCGTGCCACCTTGCGGCAGATCAATAAAAGGCTTTGGATGCGCATCGCGCGACAGCGGCCATAAACGTGAGCCAACACCACCACTGATGATAACAGGAACGAAACTCATTTTATCAAACGCCTTTTGTTTCAAGGTCTGCAAGGTTTAAACCTTGTTGCAGAATGTGTTGTGCATGATGTGCATCACTGGCTTCCGCATAGCAGCGAAGCTCTGGTGCATTGCCAGAAGCACGATAATGTAACGTGCTGCCATCGGTAAAGATAAGACGGATACCATCTGTTTCATCCACCTGCTGGATCGTGCCGAATGGTTTGAGAGCTTCCATCAAACTTGCATCCTGTTTGGAAAGGCGCTGAATAAAAGCGCCACTTTTTTCATGCGGCACATTTTGCAAGCGATCACTCAAAGCGTGACGGAACTCAAACTGTGCTGCAATAGCAGATAATGGCTGTTGCAAAGCAGTTATCTGGCTCATGCAGGCAAGCATTGGCAATAAAGCATCACGCGTTGGCAAAGCCGTCAGCGTGGCTTGCTCAAAATGCACATCGCTGCCGAGCAACACGCCGCCATTTGCTTCAAAGCCAAGCACGGATTTCGCGCCATGTTGAATGGCTTCTTCCATACCTTGAATGACATAAGGGGAGCCGACCTTGGTGCGGCTTGTGTTGAACCGATCGTCCAGTGCAGAATTGGCCGTCACCGGCACGACGATCTGATCACTTTTAAGCCATGAGGCCGTGATGGCACCCAGCAAATCGCCGCGGATAAAATCACCATTTTCATCAGCAATCAGCGGGCGGTCTGCATCACCATCGGTTGAAACAATCAGGTCAAACGAATGAGCGCCTGCCCATTGTTTGAGCAGGCTAATATCTTCGGGACGTAATGCTTCTGTATCAACCGGTACAAATTTATCAGCGCGACCAAGAGCTGTGACCTTGGCGCCTAGGTCTTGCAAAATATCGATGATAAGATCACGGGCAACAGAAGTGTGCTGATAAACACCGACCGAAAGATCTTTAAACACGTTCTTTTGAAAAATATTCAAATAACGGTCGCGATAGGCTGCAAGTGCCTTTGTATCTTTTACCGCATCGCTCAATTGATGTGCGTGGGTACCTGCTTCAATCTGTTTGTAATGCTGCGCTATTGCCTGTTCATCATGCTTGTCGATTTCACCGTCAGGTCGGTAAAATTTCAAACCGTTTCGATCATCGGGTATGTGACTGCCGGTAATCATAATGCAGGGCGCATCTTGGCGCATGGCATAAAAGCTTAGTGCTGGTGTCGGTAGCAAGCCGCAGTCAACGGGCGTAAACCCCATATCCTGAATGGCGGCCAGACAATATTGCGCAATCTGTGGGCTGGATGGGCGCAAATCCTGGCCGACAAAGACCTTTGCTTTGGCCTCAATTGGTTGGCGATCATTCATCGCTTTGAGAAATGCGAGCGTATAATCATAGGCTGGTTTGCCACAAAGTTCGCTTGCCAGACCCCGTAATCCGCTTGTGCCAAATTTTAATGAATGCGTCGTCATGCCCATACCTGATAAGTTTAACAGCAGGCTAGATTATTTGCCTTTGTTTGGAAAGCTGATGCCAGCTGAATCAGGTGATAATTTGTTGAAGATTCTGCCTGAATGTGTGTTTCACGCAGATTCATCCCAGCCTTTACTTTAATTCCCTGACGCCGCATTTGACCTGATCAATTGATTTTGCTTTGTCAGCTTCAGCCTTTTGCTGAGAGTTGGTGCAAACAGGAACCTGTTTTTGCTGATAGCCTTTTGCCGCTAAACACCGATCAAGCACTCTTGTGCGTAAGGGTTGGTTTTTATCATATGTGCTGATATTGCCGGGGATGTTGACTTCCCCAACCTGATAACACGCAACCTTGTCTCCGACTTGGCGGCATTGCGTTGTGCCGGGGCTGTAATAGCCAGGTGTATAATTCGTAACCTGATCGACGGGCACTTTGCGCATTGCCTCGATTGTGCACTCGTCATAGTCATATTGTTTTTGACTTATCGACGTCCCCGGTTTCCAGAGAAGTGTGACGGTGCTGCAACCTGATAGAGCGATGATGGTAGCCAGACTTGTTATCGCGAACGCAAACCGTTTCATCATAAGTGCCTTTGTGGAAACTATCGTCTGAAGGTCATTTATATGAAAATAAGCAAATGCTCTATACGCTGAACGCAAGATAGCAGCATAAGTCATATTTGTAAGTGACGAAATTATACCGCTTGCAATCCGGATTGATAAAATTGAATCGCATTAAAAATACACTGTATTTAAATGGGTATAGTATTTTTTAATGTGGGTAAAAAGAGATTTGGCTGGGGAACCTGGATTCGAACCAAGACTAACGGAGTCAGAGTCCGTCGTTCTACCATTAAACTATTCCCCAGTATGATCTTAGCAAAATCAATGTCTTAAGAGTGATTTTGCTGTCAGCATTTGATGAAATCATCTGCTGTCATCATCTGTGGCTCCCATCTAGCGAAGTGAAAGAAAGATGGCAAGAGCTAATTTAAAAATAATTGCATTTCTATTGTTAATCAGCGGAAAAACCTGATTTCATTCAATTTTGTGGATAAAAAAATCGCGCAAAACTCAAATTTTAAGAGTCCTGCGCGATTAATTTGTTCAAATTTTTGATGATCAGTCTTCAGGATCAATCAGAATGCGACTCGCTGCTCCGTCCATATCCTCATATTGGCCGCTTTTGAGTGTCCAGAGAAACATCACCAGCCACAACCCGCCTAAAAACAGCGCAATGGGTATGAGGAATAATAAGATGCTCAACGGTTTACAGCCTTCCATGTGGTTGGCGCGGCCTGTAATTTTTCATTGGCCGCTTTAATCTTCTTCGCTTCAGCTCTGCCTGCTTTTAAACGCAAAGCATTGCTGATGACAACAATAGAAGAAATCGACATGGCAAGTGCGGCCACAAGTGGCGTAACAAAGCCGAGTACAGCAAAAGGTACTGCCAGAAAATTATAACCGATCGAGATCATGAAATTCTGACGGATAAGCTTATGCGCTTCCTTGGAGACAGCATGGGCAACCGGAACCGCACCAAGGCTTTCACGCAGGAAGACAAAGTCCGCAGCATTACGGCCAATATCGGCAGCTGTTGCAGGTGCCATGGAAACATGCGCCGCAACGAGGGCAGGGGCGTCGTTAAGGCCGTCGCCGACCATCAGAACCTTGCCGCCTTCATTGCTTAAGTTTTGCACTAGCTTGGCTTTATCAGCAGGCAAAACTTCGCCCTGAAAGCGCTCAATGCCTAAATATTTTGCCAGTGACTGAACAACGCTGACTTTGTCACCAGACATGATTGCAAGTTTGAGGCCGCTCTTCTTCAATTTGTTGACAGCTTCCAGTGCATCTGCACGCGGGCGATCTTCAAACGAGAAAACCTGTACAATTTGGCCATCAATAGCCAGACATGTCTGCGGGCCATCTACCTGGTCAGATGCTTGCACCGTATCGCCATCAGCAGCAATCCAGGCGCGGCGACCAAGCTGATAGGTCTTGCCGTCTTTGATGGCTTTAATGCCGGAACCCGGAATTTCTTCGATATGATCAAAGCGGGTTGTCTGATTTTGGGTGGCAAATTGCGTCAGCGCGCGTGACAATGGATGCAGCGAGTAAAGCGAAAGCTCTGCCGCCATTTCCAGATGTTCAGCCGGAATTTTATCCTGATCAATCAGCCAAGGCTGGCCTAATGTTAGTGTACCGGTCTTGTCGAAAATAACATGATCAATTTCGGTCATGCGTTCCATCGCAGAACCATCTTTGATCATAATACCGTTTTCAAACAGGCGGCGCGCGGCCACAACTTGTACAATCGGTACAGAAAGACCAAGTGCACAAGGGCAGGTGATGATGAGGGTGGAAATAGCGATATAGATGGATTTGTACCAATCACCGCTGATGAACATCCAGAGCAGGAAGGCCGAAAAAGCTGTGAGGTGCACGGCAGGTGCATAAAGCTCAGCTGCGCGGTCGGCAATGCGGCGGTAACGGGCACGACCACCTTCTGCCATATCCATCAGGCGCACCATCTCAGCCAAAAAGCTGTTGCCTGCGGCAGCGGTTGCACGAATGACTAATGGGCCTGTGAGGTTGAGCGTTCCGGCACGAATATCGGAGCCTGGACCTACAGGCACTGCAAGGCTTTCACCGGTTGCAATGGAGCAATCAAGCTCTGAATGGCCTTCTTCGATTTTTGCATCAACAGGTACGCGTTCACCCGCAGCCAAAATGATTTGCATATCCGGCACGATTTCTTCAATCGGCAGATAATTGCGTTCACCATTTTCACTAACGACAATGGCACCGCGGGCGGCAAATTGTGAAAGACCACGTACAGCCGAGCGTGCGCGTTCACGCATCACATGATCAAGGGTGCGGCCGATCAGCAGGAAGAAGAGCAGTGATACGGAAGCATCAAAATAAGCGTGCTGACCACTATGAATGGTTTCATACAAGCTCATGATGAAGGCGAGCGAAATCGCCACCGAAATCGGGAAATCCATGTTGAGGCGGCCGGCTTTCAGGCCGCGCCATGCGGATTCGTAAAAAATACGACCGGAAAAAATCATGGTCGGCAGTGCAATCAGTGCCGAAATCCAATGGAACAGGTCGCGTGTTGCAGCTTCTGCACCAGACCAGACGGACACGGAAAGCAGCATGATATTACTGCTGGCAAAACCTGCAACGGCCAGTGCAATGATGAGACGGGTTAAGACTTCGTCTTTTTCTTTGCCGAGTTCGAATATATGCGCTTCATAGCCTGCTTTATTGACGATATCGATCAGGGCAGGCGGGGTTTCATTCTCATCCCAGCGTATAGTCACGCGTTTGGAAGAGAGATTAACGCGGGCATATTTAACCTGTGGCTGTGCATTCAGCGCCTTTTCAATGGTTTGAATGCACAATGCGCAATGAATGCCCGGCACCGACAGGTCAATCTGACGTAAGCCATCGCCGAGCTTGCGGCTTGCAAGAAGCAGCTCATCGGGAGAGTAAATCTGGCCAGCGCTCAAACTTTGAGCATTGGGGGCGCAGCAACTCATTTATATTCTCCGTTTACGATGATGAAACGGCGGATCTGACGATAAGGATCTTCAAGGCCAGCTTCGGAGTTGATCTCAACAATCCATGCGCCTTCACCTAATTCAACCTTGGAAGCAAACTGGCCGGTGCCGGTTCTGTCCATGGTGACAGTGGTGTCATTAGCATCGCCGACAGGACGTTTGAAATGAGCGGTTGCGCTTGTGGCATCAACTGCTTGTCCGTCTTTGTCGAGCAGCAGATAGGTGAATTCGCCGTTTTTATAGTCCAGCTTGGTTTCCCACAAGAGTGCGGCCTGTTCCTTGCCGGTGATAGCTTTTTCGTTGAATTCCTGACTGGCGACATAGGAGTTTTTAACAACCAGACCGCTCCAGCTGCCGATGGCAAAATAGGCCATTGTCAGATTAACAGTGATGATTACCCCGAAGAACAAGCACATGATGCCCAACATGTGCCAACCGGTAAAGCCACGGCTTGTCATGCTTTTATTAGTCATCAGTTTTTCTCCGGTGCAATAAAGGTCGCTTTGTAAGAGGCAGTTTCTTTGCCATCAACATCGCTGACGCGAATTGTATAAGTGGTACGGGCTTCAGTGATTTCACGAGCCGGTATGCTAACGAATAGTCTGAGTGTTTTCAGACGATCCGGTTCTACAGGTATAATATAGTTACCCTCTGCGGTCGGCTCAACATCCTGCAACGAAACGGTTGCATTCGGCAGACCTTCAACAGAGACGCTAAACTCGCGTGGCTGCGGGATCATGTTCAGCAGTTTGACGGTATAACCATTACGGATCGAACCATCAGACAGAAGCACATATTGCGGGTTTCTGTCTTGCAGCACGTTTACGCCGATACGGTCACGCATATAAAGCGTGCCAAGCAGCATCATGCCGATCAGAGCCCAGATCGCAAAGTAAATCAGGGTGCGCGGACGCAGGATTTTCTTCAATGAGATCAGATGAACGGCATCTTTGAACTTATTTGGTGCTTCATAAACGCGTGCCGGATCGATCGGAGCCGTGCCGCCATTGGTCGCAAGGTTCATATTTTCATGATAATCGTTCAGTGTTGCATAAGAAATGAGACCGCGCGGCTTGCCGACTTTGTCCATGACCGAGTTACAAGCATCAATGCAGAGCGCGCAGGTGATGCATTCGAGCTGCTGACCATCACGAATATCAATACCCATCGGGCAGACAGCCACACAGGCATTACAATCTACGCAGTCACCCACAACCGCACCGGCAGCAATAGCTTTTTTGGAGCCGCGTGTCCGTGGTTCACCGCGCCAGTCATTATAAGTAACGGTCAGTGAGTTTTCATCAAGCATAGCTGCCTGAATACGTGGCCAAGGGCACATATAGGTACAAACCTGCTCACGCAGCAAACCACCAAAAACATAAGTGGTTGCAGTGAGAATGGCGACAGTAATATAGGCAACAGGTTCAGCATAGCCGGTGACGACATCCATGAAGAGTGTCGGCGCATCGGCAAAATAGAAAATCCACGCGCCGCCCGTCATCACGGCAATCAATAACCAGATGCCGTGTTTGAGAACGCGCTTGATGATTTTATTAGCGTTATAAGGGCTGCTGTTAAGTTTGATACGCGCATTGCGGTCGCCCTCAATGGCGCGCTCGATAACCAGAAACAGGTCAACCCAAACGGTTTGCGGGCAGGTATAGCCGCACCATGCGCGACCGGCAGCAGAGGTCATCAGGAAAAGCCCTAACCCCGCCATAATAAGCAGACCGGCAATATAGTAAAATTCTTGCGGCCAGATTTCGATGAAGAAGAAATAAAAGCGACGATTGGCGATATCGATGAGAACGGCCTGATCAGGCGCAAACTCACCACGATTCCAACGCAACCAAGGCGTGAGGTAGTAAATGGAGAGCGTGACAAACATCACGATCCACTTAAAGCGGCGGAATTCGCCGACAACACGTTTAGGGAAAATCTTTACGCGCGCGGCGTAAAGAGCCTGGCGGACTTTAGGCGAGTTGACCGCTTGTGCATCGATCTGTTCGACGTCTGAATGATCTGACATCTTCCACTCCTGTTTGAGTATCGCACAGAATGGGGGAGGGCGGCGATACCCACATTACAATATATGTTTGCCTAAATCGTGTCTGACAGTTGAAGGTCACCAAGGACTTAGGAAAGCATATAGTGAGTGAGAAAACCGGAAGGCAGTTGCCTGCCTTCCGGAGAATTATGCTTATTCACCGCCACCGAGGGAGTGAACGTAGACTGCCAGCTGTTTGACAGTGGCGTCACCAAGGCGCTCACCCCAAGCCGGCATGACGCCGTGCTGTGGATGTTCGACCTGACGCATGATTGCATCTTCACCCGAACCGTAGAACCAGATCGCATCGGTCAGGTTTGGTGCGCCGAAGTCGCGTATACCCTTGGCATCTTCACCATGACAAACGGCACAGTTATCAGCAAACACCTGCTCGCCGGCCGGCACCTGCGAAGCATCGCGCGGTGTACCGCTGAGGCTTACGACATAGGCTGCAACGTCACGAATTTCCTGTGGTTCCAAAACGTCTGCATAAGCAGGCATCTGGGACATGCGGGTATCTTCGTCTTCTTCATGGCGAACGCCGTGCTGAATGGTTTGCAGGATATCATCCAGCGTACCGCCCCACAGCCAGTCATCGTCATTCAGGTTAGGGAAGCCAGGCGCACCTTGCGCACCGGAACCATGACACTGAACGCAGTTGACCTTAAATGCAGCTGCACCACCGGCAATCGCATATTGACGCAATGTTTCGTCACCGGCGATTTCGTTGACATCTTTTGCCTTGATGGCATCGATGATGCTCTGACGGCCTGCTTCAACAGAAGCATTTTCCTGCCAGAAAGCGCCACGGCTCGACCATTCCAGCACACCGCTGGTGGAAGAGGAGATCAGCGGCCATGCCGGGTAAGCAATCGCATAAGCAAGAGCCCATGCAATGGTTGCATACCAAGTCCACAGCCACCAACGTGGCATAGGGTTGTCAAGTTCGCGGATCCCGTCCCATTCGTGACCGGTCGTTTCAACGCCGGTTACTTCATCGACTTCTCTTTTAGTCATTCGCTTCATCCTTGAACAGAATGGCTTGTACTTCTTCTGCGCGCTTTTTGCTGCCCGGACGGAAGGTGTAGGCAATGACAAAAAGGAAGAATAATGTCATCGCCAGCAGACCCCAACTGTCAGCAAAGTGGCGCAATGTGTTATAATCCATGACTAAACTCCTTATCGCGCCTTAGGCGACTGATCGTAAGTTGAGAAGTCAACCAGGGTTCCTAACATCTGAAGATAGGCAACCAATGCGTCCATTTCAGTGATCTGCGACGGATTGCCGTCAAAGTCACCGGTTTTTGCCTTAGGGTAGCGTGCCAGCAAATCGTCAGTATCTGCATCAGGGGTTGCCTGTGCAATCAGATCTGCTTCAGCATTGTCCAGCATTTCCTGCGTGTAAGGTACACCAACAGCGATATTTGCCTTCAGATTGGCAGTCAGATCGGTGACTTTAAGCGGTGTGTCTTTCAGGAAGCTATAGCTTGGCATAACGGATTCAGGCACGATTTTACGTGGCTCAATCAGATGCTGCACATGCCATTCGTTCGAATAACGGCCGCCCACACGTGCCAGATCAGGACCTGTACGCTTGGAACCCCACTGGAAGGAATGGTCGTACATGCTTTCTGCTGCCAGCGAGTAGTGACCATAGCGCTCCACTTCATCGCGGAACGGACGGATCATCTGGCTGTGGCAGAGATAGCAGCCTTCCCGGACGTAAATATCACGTCCGGCAAGTTCGAGAGGTGAATAAGGGCGCATGCCATCCACCTTCTCAATCGTGTTCTGCAACCAGAACAATGGGGCGATTTCAACGATACCGCCGATGGTGACCACGAACAACGAGCCGATGAGCAAGAGCGTGGCGTTTTTCTCAATAGCTGAGTGCTTTTTAAGAAATGACATAGATCAACGTTCCTTATTCGGCTGGCTGCATGGTTGGTGCAGGGGTCGAGCCAGGAATGGCTGTCTCGTTTCTGAGCTTGCCACGAACAGTCATGTAGATGTTCCAGGCCATCAGGATACCACCTGTCAGATACATCACGCCGCCAAGTGTACGGATGACATAGTAAGGGAACATGGCGAGTACTGTTTCTGCGAAGGAGTAAACCAGGAAGCCCTGATCGTCATATTCGCGCCACATCAGACCCTGCTGAATACCAGCTACCCACATTGAAGCGGCGTAGAGAACGATACCCAGAGTTGCGAGCCAGAAGTGCCAGTTGACCATACGGATCGAGTAGAGGCGGTCACGCTTCCACAGTTTTGGAGCAAGGTAATAAACCGCACCAAAAGTGATCATACCATTCCAACCAAGCGCACCGGCGTGAACGTGACCAATGGTCCAGTCAGTGTAGTGCGAGAGGGAGTTGACGGCTTTGATCGACATCAGCGGACCTTCGAAGGTCGCCATACCGTAGAAGGCAATAGCAGCAACCATCATGCGCACGATCGGATCGGTACGAACCTTGTCCCATGCGCCGGAAAGCGTCATCAGACCGTTGATCATACCGCCCCATGAAGGCATCCACAGCATGATGGAGAAGACCATACCAAGGGTCTGCGCCCAGTCAGGCAGAGCGGTGTAGTGCAGATGGTGAGGACCTGCCCAGATGTAGAGGAAGATAATCGACCAGAAGTGCACAATCGACAGGCGATAGGAGTAAACTGGACGGTTTACCTGCTTTGGCACGAAATAATACATCATTGCGAGGAACGGAACGGTCAGGAAGAACGCAACAGCGTTATGACCATACCACCACTGGGTCACAGCATCCTGCACACCGGAGAAAGCTGAATAGCTCTTCACACCGAGGAAGGAAACAGGGATCGCCAGATTGTTGATGATGTGAAGCATCGCAATGGTGATGATGAAGGAGAGGTAGAACCAGTTGGCCACATAGATATGCGGCTCTTTACGGCGCAGAACTGTGCCGAGGAACACAACCAGATAAACAACCCATACAATGGTCAGCCAGATGTCGACGTACCATTCAGGCTCCGCATATTCGCGGGACTGGGTGATGCCGAGCAAGTAGCCTGAAGCTGCCATGATGAGGAAGAGGTTGTAACCCCAGAATACGAACCAGGCCAGATCGCCGCCAAAGAGGCGGGCGCGGCAGGTGCGCTGTACGACATAGAATGAAGTTGCAATCAGTGCGTTACCGCAGAAAGCAAAAATCACTGCAGATGTGTGCAGCGGGCGTACACGGCCAAAATTAAGCCATGGTTCGAAGTTTAAACTCGGGAATGCAAGTTGCGCTGCGATAACAACACCAACGAGAAAGCCGACAACGCCCCAGAATACAGTGGCAATAACACCATAACGGATCGGACCATCCATATAGGTGCTAGGGTCGGTTTCTTTTGATTTAAGGCTGTAATCTGCATTACGCAGAAGCAGAATAGTGAAAATTGCTATGACAGCAAAAGTGATCCACATGTGAGTTCTGAAGAGCTCATCATGTGAAAAACCGGCCATCAGCATTGCACACAATGCCAACAGTCCGGAGATGACGGTTCCAGCTGCGTAGTTCATAAAAGTCCCCTCGCGGCGCATGACAAAACACTGCTTTGGTCACCGGAAGACTTTGGGATGCAAGATGCGTCGGTGCCAGAACAGTTATGACTGAAATTTTCTATCTGCAATTGTAACGCGAGTGCATTGATTTTAATCAATGATACCCACGGCCACAATGCGAACGGAAATTTATCTCTTTTATCGCAGATTCTTTCAAAATAAGAACTGCTACAGTCTGCCGCAGGTTTTTTAGGCTGTTGTCGCAATAAGCTAAATGTAAAGAGTCTCTATAAAAAGTGCATCCAAGATTTATTTGGAAGAATAGTTTCTGTTTCGATTTCTAAATTTGCTGTATTGTTTGTATATATTGGAATAATTAAATTTTTTATGACGTTATGTCTTGGGTTTTTTTAGGTATTATTTTTATTTTAGCTAATCATTATATTAGATATGCTATGACCACACATGATAATTGCTACTAATTTTGTGTGATTATGATTTAAACTGATACATTATAGCACAGTTAAGCCAAGATCATGCAATATCTGCACCGGCGTAATTTTTCTGTGCATAATGCGAGACTCGGAGAGGTTGCAGAAAAATCAATCAGTTGGTGGCCGAAATGGGAAGCGTGAGCACCACTTTGACCCCGCTCGCCTCACGGTTGATGAAATTGACTTGTCCGTTCATGCGCGTGGTGGCAGCTTGCACAATAGCAAGACCCAGGCCGCTGCCATTTTCAGATTTATAGCGCCCGCGGAAGAACCTTTCGCTGATATGCGGCAGCTCGTCCACCGGAATGCCCGGTCCTTCATCCTCAACGATAATTGACACGTTGTCGGCTTCCATTTTGCAGGAGCAATAAATGGTCGCCCCTTCAGGGGAGTGGTTGACGGCATTTTCCAAAATATTGCGCAAAGCCAGCGTGAAGAGCTGGGCATCTTTAATTTTCAAATTCTGGCAAGGATCCTGAATTGTAATTGTGATGTTTTTGGGCTGTGTCAGCATGCGCAAATCCTGCGCAATCAGATGCATCAGCTTGCCCGCATATTCTTCCTTAGGCTTTGCCGGTTCCTCATCGGTTTCCAATGAGGCCAGATCAAGCAATTGCTTAACCAGACGGGTGGTGCGGTCAACGCCGGTTGAAATCTGACGTACAGCATTGTCGCGCACATGTTCGTCTTTGCTGTTCATTGCAATGTGAGCTTGCGTTTTAAGTCCCGCCAATGGTGTTTTCAGCTCATGGGCTGCAAAAATGGCAAAGCTCTTTTCCCGTTCGCGCGCTTCTTCCACGCGGTTGAAGAGGCCATTAAGCGCATTGACCGCAGGGGCAATCTCACTTGGCAGATTGCTTTCTTCCAAGGCGCTCAAGTCATCAGCCGAGCGTTTTGACAAGGTTGAGGCCAGCGTGCTCAGTGGCATCAGGCCGCGACGTACGCTGATCCAGATAAGGCCAGCCAGAAAAGGAAAGATCAAAAGTGCCGGTAAAATCAGGCCGGTGATCACATCACGCACAAGGCTGTTGCGCACACTCATATTGTCGCCAACCATAATGCGCATGCCAAGCTGGGTGTTTTCAATGGTATAAACGCGCCATGTCGAACCCGAAACCACTGTATCGGAAAAACCGTTATTCGTGTGGGTCAGCATATCTTTGGGCGCACTTGCCGAGCGGCCAACCAGATTGCCGTCAAGCGACCATATTTGGCAGAATAATTGCCGGTCATAATTGGGAAAGTCAGGAATAGGCTTTGGTGTAAACTGACCGATGCCGCCTTCATCACCCACCTCGACACGGCGGTCGGTAAGCAGCGAATTGACCATATGCGCCGATTCCATCAAGCGCGCATCCAGTACTTTTTTAACTTCTGCCTGTGTGCTGAGGTAAATCCAGCCGACCGCAAACAGCCAGACAAGGCCGGTCGTGCCGATAAGAATGGTAATCAAGCGTTTGCGGATAGAGCTCATTGTTCTTGTTCTGCCAGTCTGTAGCCAAGGCCGCGCACGGTTTTGATAAATTTCGAACCTAATTTGGCACGAAGATGGTGGATATGCACTTCAACGGCATTGCTTTCCACTTCCTCTTGCCAGCCATAAAGTGCTTCTTCGAGAACTGTTTTGGAAAGGGTGGCGTTCGGGCGCTCCATCAATGCACGTAAGACTGCAAATTCGCGGCGGGTGAATTTTAGTAAAGCATCGCCGCGATGGACGGTCATTTGCGCCGGATCTAACACGACATCCTGCCATTCAATTTTGCCGGAAGAGCGGCCATTGCTGCGCCGAGCGATGGCACGGATACGCGCGGCCAGCTCATCAAGGTCAAAAGGTTTGCCGACATAATCATCAGCGCCGGCATCAAGACCGGCAATGCGATCGGCAATCTGGTCGCGTGCTGTTAGAAGAAGCACGGGCAGGTCATTTTTATTGCGTCTTAAGTGCGCTAAAATATCAAGGCCGGAACCATCCGGTAGCATCAGGTCAAGCACAAGTGCATCATAGTTTTGTGAGGCGATGGCGCTATAGGCATCTTCGCAGCTGGCCACTGCATCAACGGTAAAACCGGCAATGTTAAGCCCGACACTCAAGCCGTCCATCAGGATGGGGTCATCCTCGACCACTAAGATGCGCATCTGTAAAACCCGTTACTTTTTTTAACTTTTACTATTCCTAATGTCGCAGGCTTATCTTAAGGCTGACTTAAGGTGCATGTTTCATTGACTGATCTCAGAACCAAATCAATTATTTTATTATTGCATGACCGGAGCCGATTTATGAGACTGCTAACAGTGATATTAATGATGTTAATATCATCAGTTACCACTGCAAAAGCATCGCCACTACCTGTGGATGAAGCTTTTCGTTTGCAAGTGTTAAGTGCTGACGACCAAAAACTGGTTGTAAGCTGGAGCATCCATGACGGCTATTATCTTTATAAAGATCATATTGAAGCAACTGACAAACAAGGCAGTGCTCTGAAAATTGACGCACCTGAAGGTGTCATGAAAGATGACCCGACCTTTGGCGCGATGCAGGTTTATTTCAACCGCACTACTGTTTCATTCGATTTGAAAAATAATCAACCGGTGACACTGACCTATCAGGGCTGCCAGAATGACGGTATATGCTATCGTCCGGAAACCCGCACTATTGATCCGATGACTTTAGCTGTCAGCAATCCGTCAGGTGGCAATGTTGCGCAATCATCATCTTCAGCCGCGGTGCAGTGGAAAATGGAAGCACCGGCAGTCAGTGCGCCGGTAGAAAGTGCTTCGACTGCACCTGTTGCGGCTTCTGCTGATAGTTTTCAGATTAGCCAAGACAAAGGCATGATCCAGTCATTGCTGGAGCGCGGTGGTACAGGTTTTCTGCTGTTAAGCTTTCTGGCTTTTGGTATTTTGCTGGCATTTACGCCTTGTGTTTTTCCAATGTATCCGATCGTGGCGGGTACTTTGGCTCGTGAAGGCGACAAGCTCACCCCGATGCGCGGTTTCCTGCTGACCTCCACTTATGTGGTGGCGCTGGCGTCTGGCTTTGCATTGATCGGGGCGGTCGCCGGATGGTCAGGGCAAAATCTGCAAATGGCTTTACAGTCGCCTTGGCTGGCATTGGCGGTGGCGATGGTCTTTATCATTTTAGCACTTTCAATGTTCGGGCTTTATGAGTTGCAACTCCCAAGCAGCTGGATGAGTGCTGTCAGCCGCCGCACCGGTGGCGGTAAGGGCTCGTTGGGTTCAGCTGCCGTGCTGGGCTTTAGCTCCGTGTTGATCGTCGGGCCTTGTGTCACGGCCCCCTTGGCTGGCGCGCTGCTTTATATTGCGCAGACCGCCAATGTAAGTTTGGGTGCCGCTGCACTTTTTGCGCTTGGGCTTGGTAAAGGTATTCCGCTGATTATTCTGGCAACTTTCGGCAGTTCTGTTTTGCCGCGTGCCGGTGGCTGGATGGAAAATGTCAAAACTCTGTTTGGTTTTGGTTTTTTGGCAACTGCCATTTGGATGGCCGCACCTTTATTGCCATTGGGCGCTGATTTGTTCTTATGGGCGATCCTGCTTTTTGCTTTCTCGGCTTATCTGTTTGCTAAAGAATGGCACCGCATCGGTTTTCGTGTGGTTGCACGCACAGCTGCAACAACTGCCGTGGTTTATGGTGCCATCCTCATGCTCGGTGCTTCTTTAGGTGGCGTTGATCCGCTCAAACCTTTGGCGCCACTTGTCGCCTCTAACGGACAATCGGGAGCATCGGTTCCGGCACTGCGCTTTGCTAATGTCGGTTCATCACAACAGTTGCAGACCAATTTGAAACAGGCACAGCAAGAGCGCCCGACTTTGGTTTATTTTACTGCTGACTGGTGCGTGGCGTGCCATACAATTGAGCGCTCGGTACTCACCGATATGGCTGTGCGTCGTGGTCTGGCTGATTTTGATTTGATCAAAGTGGATTTATCCGATGTCACACCGGAAAATGACGAGCTGATGCGTCAGCTTCGTGTGGCAGGGCCTCCTACGATGATTTTCTTTAATGAGCATTCAAAAGAAGTGGCGGATACGCGTCTCGTTGGCAATGTCACAACATCGACACTGACAGGTTCTGCGGCCAAAGCAGGTGGTGCCTGATATGAACGCTGTTTCAATGGGGCCTTTAGTGATGGATGGCAGCCGCTTTGCGGTGGTACTGGCAATGGCTGCCTTTTTAATTATCACTGGTGTGATGAGCAGCAAAGTGGATCAGCGCTTTAATCGCTGGTCATGGATCGTGCTGATTGGCGCGGTTATTGGTGCACGTCTTGGTCATGTGGTTTTAAATTGGGAGAGTTTCTCTCAGGAGCCACTGCGTATTTTCTCGCTCTGGCAGGGCGGTTTCTATTGGCCGGGTGCAGCTGTTGCGATTGTACTGGCAATTGTGTTTGCACTGCCATCCATGGCTTTGCGGCTTTGGGCGCTGGTGCCGGTAGCATGTGCGGTGTTTGTCTGGAATGGTATCGGCATTTTAACCGGTGCAACGCAAGCCATTGCTCTGCCGCCGCAAAGCTTTCAAACCATGACGCAAGATGAATTTCGTTTTGACCAGACGAGCGGCAAACCGCTGGTGGTTAATCTCTGGGCGAGCTGGTGTCCGCCATGCCGCCGCGAAATGCCGATGATGGCAGATCTCGCCGCCAATAATGATCAGGCAGAGTTTATTTTTGCTAATCAGGGTGAGGGGCAGGCAGCTATTCAAAATTACTTGAAGCAACATAATATAGTCTTGCCGCAAATCATTATAGATCAGTTTTCTGATCTGTCGCGCCATTACGGCGCACCCGGATTACCTGCTACTTTATTTATCAGTGCGGACGGAATACTGAAATCTGCACATCTTGGTGAAATATCCCGCGAAACACTGCAATCAAATATCAATCGCCTCAGCCGTTAAAGCTAAAAAGCAAAGAATTAAGGACATCACTGTGACACTACCTTCACATATTAAAACCCACACCGGAAATGTGACCGGACGTTTGCTGTTGCTGGGCGTTTTGCCTTTGTTTCTGGCGGCGTGCAACACGACTAAGCCAGCAACAACAGCCGGTGCAACAGTTGCCGCACCTGTAACGGCACCTGTTACACCGGTTGAAGCTCCCAAGCCTAAAGAAGAACCCAAAACCGCTGATCTGAGCAGCTATGAAAAAATGTATGCCGCCGTTAACGATAACGGAAAGGTCATTCCGGCGATTGATATTTCAAAGGTAGAAAAGCGCAATCTGCGTCAGGAAGTCAATTATAAGACGTCGCATCCTGTCGGCACCGTGATCGTCGATCCTTATAAGCGCTATCTCTATCTGGTGATGCCGAATAACCGCGCCATGCGTTATGCCGTTGGTGTTGGTAAAGCAGGGCTTGCATTTTCCGGCACTGCCGACATCGCGCGCAAGGCTTCATGGCCGCGCTGGACACCAACTCAAAACATGATCAAACGTAGTCCTGAACATTATGCAAAATATGCAGGTGGACTAGAAGGCGGTGTCAGCAATCCGCTTGGTGCGCGCGCCCTTTATTTGCACCGCAATGGTCAGGACACGCTTTATCGTATTCACGGCACCAACCAGCCTTGGTCAATCGGCAAGGCCGCATCGTCCGGCTGTATCCGCCTGTTCAACCAAGACATTCTTGATTTGCACAAGCGTGTACCGGCTGGCTCCAAAGTGGTGGTGCTGAACCAGCAGGAATCCGGAAAAGGAGAATTTTAAAATGTTGAACCGACGTCAGATTTTGGCGGCTTCTGTTGCAGGCACTGCAGGGATGATGCTTGGGACAACAGCTTTTTCCCAAAACATGCCGAGCGTTAATGATGTGCTTTATGACCCGGAAATTCCGGTTCTGGGTAATCCTAAAGGCGATGTAACCATCGTTGAATATTTCGATTACCAGTGCCCTTATTGCAAAAAAGGTCATGGCGAATTGCTTGATGTGGTCAAGCGCGACGGCAATGTGCGTCTGGTGATGAAAGACTGGGTGATCTTTGGTGAGCCTTCCACTTATGCGGCCAATCTGGTGTTGGCGGCTGAGGAAGACGGCCAATATATTAAGGCGATGGAAGCCTTGATGAAAACACCTGGTCGTTTGACCAGAGAGCAGGTGGATGAAGCTTTGAAAAAGGGTGGCCTTGATCCGGTCAAGCTGGAAGCCACTTATAAAAAACATGCCAAGAAGATTGACGGCATTTTGCAGCGCAATATGGCGCAGGGCGATGCGTTCAATTTTGGCGGCACGCCGTCTTTTGTCATCGGCACCCGTTTATATGGTGGCGTGATGAAGGAAAAAGACCTGATCGAAGCCATTAAAATGGCACGCGCCGGCTGATTTCTTGTCAATCAGGTGAAGATTTAAAAGGCAGGTGTGTTCAACGCACCTGCCTTTTTATTTGGTAAGGTTCATTTCAATGCACCAATGCTTTAGAAGATTGTTGAAATTAATATGAATCGGAGTGTTAAGCGATGAGCGTGACAATTTATGGGATTAAAAGCTGCGATACGATGCGCAAAGCCTTCAATTGGCTGGAGAGTGCAGGCATCGACTATAAATTTCACGATTATAAAAAAGAGGGGCTTGCACAGGCTGATCTGGAACAATGGGCTGGAAAAGCCGGCTGGGAAAAACTGCTGAACCGTGCCGGTACTACTTTTCGTAAATTGCCGGAAGAAGATCGCGCTGACCTGAACGAGCAGAAGGCAATCAGCCTGATGCTGGCACAGCCTTCTATGGTTAAGCGTCCGGTTTTGATGAAGGACGGTCAGATTATCGTCGGCTTCAAGCCAGAGCTTTACGAAGAATTTTTCAAATAAGATTTGCAATATAAAAGAGTGGCCGGTTTAACTTGTCACTCTTTAAGCGCTTTTAGCGGGAAAATGCAGCCGTTTCCGCCAGATAATTTTGATAGCTGGTGCATTTCACATCCGGCTTGTCGCAAACCTCACGGGCAAGACGTTCCATCGCACGCCAATAGGCGCCATCATTCATCAAAACAAAATGGAAGCCCATCTGAAATGGTGCGCGTTTGCCATTATATTCTTTGTGAAAAGCGGTTTTGAAAGCCTGATAACTGCGCTCTTCAAAACTGGCGGCTTGTTCCGGCAGTTCTTTGCCTTTGGAGTGGCGCACATATAAATTATAGTCCATGACAATGACCGGGCGTTTGGACGGGCCTTCCGGAATTAGCGGCAGGCCGAAAGTTGCCAAGCCTTGTTTAATGGTCGGGCGCTCCGGTGCGTTGGCAACGCCCGATGCCTGATAAATAAAATTGTTCTTTCGCAGCGCATCCTGCACTGGCTTATCATCGGATAAATAAGGGGCGCGAAAGCCGGTAATTTTATTGGCGACGAAATCCTGCCATTCGGCCGGTTCTCCGGCAATGTCATTATCTTTATAGGCTTGGGCGGTGATACGGTTGAACTCGTTGATCTCCTGATCCCAATCTTTGGCGCTCCATGCTTTGCCGTCGAAATGACCACAGCCATGACTGGCAATCTCATGGCCTTCCAAATGTGCCTGCCAGATATGCTGAAGGCGCGTTTCCACTTCCTGTTTATCTTGTGCAAAGCCGACATTAGAGCTGCCGCGTTTTAATTTGGGCGGCTGATAGTGGCTGCGGTCAGCGCGCTGCAATAAAAAGACGCATGAGAGAAAATAGGTAAACTGCACATCCGTTTGTTTGGCAAATTCGCGGCTTCTTGCCCAAAGCGCATTATCATGCGCCCCGTCAAAAGAAATTAGGACATATTGGGTCTTTGGCTGAGCGGATGTTTCTGTCGCGGGTGCAGCGATCGCTGTTTGACTGAAAATTAAAGTAAAAGCGGCGACGGAGTGAAGAAAACGCATTAAATAAGCCAATCATAGTTCGGACATAAGAGCCAAGCATATAAAGCACAGCATGGATATATTATCTGTTCCTGATTCTTTGAAACGGGTTGTTATAACCACATTTATTATGCAGATGTCAGGCAACGGGGCTGTTTTCTAGATGTTGAATGTGGCAAAGGTCAGGTCATTGATATCAGAGAATAATCGGGCTTGTGGTGTAAGCGGCAGCTTATTTGTCTGTCAGGGCTTACAAATGCTGCAAAATCCGATTAAAAGCTCATTTAAGTTAAAGTGATCAGCTTTTGTGACCGGCTTTGTGGCTGGTATGAAAGCAAATAGAAACTCAAGGTTCAGACGGCAGGTTCATGGCAGACGATAGCTTCATTCGCGAGGTAAACGAGGAACTCCGATCCGATCAGGCAAAAGCTGTCTGGCGGCGGTTTGGTCCGTTGATTATCGGTTGTGCAGTTGCCATTGTTTTGGGCACGGCTGCTAATGTCGCTTATACAAGCTGGACATCGAGCAAATCGTCTGCTTCGGGCGATAAATTTTTGGCGGCTCTTGATCTGGCCTCCGAGGGCAAAAATGATGAAGCTTTGACCGCGCTCGATGATCTGGAAAAAACCGGTTATGGTTCTTATCCGGCTTTGGCGCAATTGCGTGCAGCCACTGTGCTGTTGCAAAAAGGTGATGCAAAAGCTGCTGTTGAAGCTTTTGACAAAGCTTCACAGGATAATGCTATTCCTGCACCATTGCGTGATATGGCGCGTTTGCGTGCAGCTTATATTCTGGTCGATAGCGGCTCTTATGACGATGTGGCCAAGCGCGTGGAAACCCTGTCAGCAGACAGCAATCCGATGCGTCACAGCGCGCGTGAAACTTTGGCTCTGGCTGCATGGAAGGCAGGCCGCAACGAAGATGCGGCGAAACTGTTCAAGCAGAATGCTGATGATGCTGTTGCCCCTCCTAATCTTCGCCAGCGTGCCAACACCATGCTCGATTTGATGCGTGGTGCAGGCACGTTGTCTGAAGGCTGATATTTTACGAATAATACCGCTGTTTGATAGACGGTATTAAACTTTAAGAAAAACGGGGCATCTGATGGCATGGCTTTCGGGTGCTCTTATGACGATATGGGGAAAGCCCTTCAATGTCTTTTACTCTTGCTATTATCGGACGTCCGAATGTCGGCAAGTCAACTTTGTTCAACCGACTGGTCGGGCGCAAGCTCGCGCTGGTGGATGACCTGCCAGGCGTTACCCGTGACCGCCGGATGCATGATGCGAAACTTTATGATTTAAGGTTTCAGGTCATCGATACGGCAGGTTTGGAAGACGCTGCCAACGACACGCTGGAAGCACGTATGCGTGCCCAGACAGAACTGGCGATGACTGAAGCTGATGCTATTTTGTTTGTAGTTGATGCTAAGGCGGGTGTGACACCTGCCGATCTGACCTTTGGCGAAATGGTGCGCAAATCCGGCCGTCCGGTCATTCTGGTTGTGAACAAAACCGAAGCACGCGGCAGTCAGGGCGGTCTTTATGATGCCTATACGCTGGGTCTTGGTGAGCCATGCCCGATTTCTGCCGAGCATGGTCTTGGTATGGCTGATCTGCGTGATGCTATTGTGGAAGCACTTGGCGAAGAGCGGGTTTTTGCCCGTGAAAAAGCTGAGGCAGCCGAACACGCGGCCGACGCTGTCTTCACACCTGCAGTCATCGGCGCACTTGTTGGTGATGATATCGAAGATCCGGATGCAGAAAATGTTCCGGCCTATGATCCGACCAAGCCATTGCGCATTGCAATTGTCGGTCGTCCGAATGCCGGTAAATCAACACTCATCAATACGATGCTGGGTGAAGACCGTCTGCTGACGGGGCCTGAAGCCGGTATTACACGTGATTCTATTTCTGTTGACTGGGAATGGCGTGGCCGTCAGATCAAACTGTTTGATACAGCCGGTCTGCGCCGTAAGTCACGTGTGCAGGAAAAGCTCGAAAAACTCGCTGTATCTGATGGTCTGAATGCTATTCGTTTTGCGGAAGTTGTCATCATTGTTCTTGATGCGACTATTCCGTTTGAAAAGCAGGATTTGCAGATCGCTGATCTGATTATCCGTGAAGGCCGCGCTCCGATTATCGCGTTCAACAAGTGGGATCTGGTGGAAGACCGCCAGATGGTGCTGGCTGACCTTTACGAAAAAACTGCCCGTTTGTTGCCGCAGGTGCGCGGTATCCGTGCTGTGCCGATTTCCGGTGAGCGCGGGCAGGGCATTGATAAGCTGATGGAAAATGTGGCGATTACAGATGAAATCTGGAACCGTCGTATTTCGACAGGTAAGCTTAACCGCTGGCTGGAAGGGGTTATCACCCATCATCCGCCGCCAGCTGTTGCCGGTCGTCGTCTCAAAGTTAAATATATGACGCAGATCAAGACCCGTCCGCCAGGCTTCGTGGTTTCTTGCTCGCGTCCGGATGTGATGCCGCAATCTTATGTCCGTTATTTGATTAACGGTTTGCGCGACACATTCGATATGCCGGGGGTTCCGATCCGCTTGTCGTTGCGTACATCGGATAATCCTTTTGCTAATCGGGCGAAGAAAAAGCGTTAAAGTTAGCGTTTTCTGAAATGATGAAAGCTCCGGACAATGTTCCGGAGCTTTTTTTGTTATGTGAAAAGGATGATATTTTTTTGTATTGATTAATTTACAAGTTTTATTTATTAAATTCGATTTTATGTTATATTTAAATAATTTTATATTGAATATTCTTGTCGATAATTTAATTTATATTTAAAAATTTTAATGAATTATATGATTTAATAAATCATTTACCAATATTACCGAGATATTAATGTGCATTTGTTAACTATCCATCAAGGTTAATACTTCATTATCGGCGTCAGTTGAGTGAGTTCGTGTTAATTGAGTGGAGAGTTCGGTGCGCTTTTTGTCACTGCGGAAGTTTGGCCGCCGTTCCAAAGGCCTGTCACAAACAGAGTGGCAATATCCGGCTCAGGGTTATTGCCCTGAGGATGGGCGTTATTATGCCGTTCGCGCTTATCCGCGCGTTGAGCAATCGCGTCACGGTGTTGTTGCTCCGGCGCTGATCGCGGCGGCATTCAGCCTTCTCAGTACAACCGCTATTGCCTTTCAGGATATGGCCAGTCTTGTGACATCGTCAGAGCAGGGCGAAAACCGCTGGACGGCTTATATGACGCCGGCGCCTGCGGGCTCTGTCCATAAGGCGGAGATGCAATTTGTTGATGCTTCGTTGGTCACAGGCTCGGTTGCGGCCGCTGGTATTAATGTCGAGGGTATCGGCAAGGTGGCTGTGGGTGGTGTCAGCCGTCAGGCAAAGCTTGGCGTTGATGATCCTGATCCGGATGAAGCGCGCATTGTACGTGGTGATAAGCAGGGGCGAATCGTAACTATTGCGCCGGTCGCGCCGCAGCGCGCTTTCAGCGCTGGCAGTCTGCTTGATCGCGTCAGCATGATTTCCCGTCCGGCAGAAAAAACCGATGCGAAAATGCGCTTTGATAAATCGCCGATTGAGGGGCAGGAAATTGCCATCACGATGGCTTTTCACAGGCCGGTCGTTGCTAAGCCTAAAGTGCCGGTTCCAACCATGCTGGCAAGCCTGATTACCAATGATACACCTGATTCTCTGGCGCTTGGTTATGCGCCGCCAAAACCGGATTATGCGCGTAATTCCCCTTTTGAAGCGATTCTGTCGCCGGATGAATCGGATGGGCGATTTGTCCCACCTATCGGACCTAAAGACCATGCATGGGCTGCTGCCCCTTTGCCTCCAAGTGCATTTGAGAAGAAAGAACAGCAGTGCTTGGCTGAAGCGGTCTATTATGAAGCGCGCGGCGAAACTGTAAAAGGCCAAGTGGGGGTTGCGCAGGTTGTGCTCAACCGAGTGCGCAATCCGGCCTATCCGTCCACGATCTGTGGCGTGGTTTATCAAAACCAAAATATGTTGAATGCCTGCCAGTTTTCCTTTGCTTGTGACGGTCAAAAGCACCGCGTCACTGAAATGGCTGAGTGGGAGATGGCCAAGCAGGTTGCAAAGACAGTCTCTGCCGGTCAGATTTGGTTGCCGGAAGTGGGGTCTGCTACCCATTATCACGCTACATATGTCAGCCCGAAATGGGGCCCGACAATGATCAAAGTTTCACAAATCGGACTGCATATTTTCTACCGTACACGTTACGGCGGATGGAGCTGATTTTGGAGAGATTCGGTGCTTTGAGAAGCCTTGTTAAGGTTGCTCAAAGGTAGAATTAATCTAATGCATTGATTTTATTGAGTAAAAAACCTGCAATGTCATGTGTTTCAGCGCCTTGACTAGAAGGCGGCGTGCCAATATGTTGCGCGCATCTTGAAAGTGAGCTTTTTTCTCCTCATGTCGCAATAAAGGAGGCTCTTTATGGCAAGCGATAAAGACCGCAAAACGCCATCTGGAACTGACGATGCAGCAAACGGGCAGCAAAACTCATCTTCATCGAATTTTGCAGACCGCTTAAACAAACTAGAAGCCGATTTGGTCAAAAAAGGGGCGTTTAAGAAACAAAATTCGCAGAACGGGCAATCTGAGAATTCAGCTCAAGTTGCGCAGGCCATGAAAATATCCAGCGAATTTATCGCCGGAATCGTCGTTGGTGCGCTAATTGGCTGGTCTATTGATCAGGTTGCTGCTACATCGCCTTGGGGATTAATTATCTTCCTCATGCTTGGCTTTGCAGCAGGCGTTTTGAATGTGCTACGCGTTACTGGCAAAGTCGCTGAAAAAGACGACTTAAGTTTAAGAGCGCAAAAGCACGAAAAAGAATAGATATTGTGTTGGCGTATTGCTAAGACAATTTTGACTTAGTACGAAACTTGTGTAATGCACTTTTCGTGAAAGGCTTGTAAAAGCCGGTGACTTCAACGCCTGCGGGCAACGGACGATAGACGAGGTTAAGGTGGCAAACGATCCGATCCATCAGTTCCAAATTTCCCGGTGGATTCCTATCGACGTCGGCGGTGTCGACCTCTCTTTCACCAACGCATCAGCTTTTATGGTCGCAACTGTCGTTGTGGCTTCAGCGTTTCTTTTCTTTTCTTCATCGGGTCGTGGTCTTGTGCCAACCCGCATGCAGTCTGTATCGGAAATGGCTTATGAATTTGTCGCGACGAGCCTAAGGGATTCGGCCGGGTCAAAGGGTATGAAATTCTTCCCCTTTGTCTTTACCCTGTTCATGTTCATTCTCGTGGCTAACTTCCTTGGTCTGTTCCCGTATTTCTATACGATTACCAGTCAGATCATTGTTACTTTTGCCCTTTCAATGCTCGTTATCGGAACTGTGATCATTTACGGTTTCTACAAGCATGGCTTTGGTTTCCTGAAGCTGTTCGTGCCGCAGGGCGTCCCAATGATTATCGTACCATTGGTATCGATCATTGAAGTGATCTCCTTCCTGTCCCGTCCGATCAGCCTTTCAGTTCGTCTTTTCGCCAGTATGCTGGCTGGACACATCACCCTTAAGATCTTTGCAGGCTTCATTGTTTCAATGGCTGCACTTGGTCCTATCGGTATTGGTGGCGCAATTCTCCCGCTCTTCATGACGGTTGCCATCACTGCACTGGAATTCCTCGTTGCATTCCTGCAGGCCTATGTTTTCACAGTTCTAACTTGCATGTACATCAATGACGCGGTGCATGCCGGTCACTAAAACTTCTCGCCGGCGGATTTCCGCCAGAACAGAAATCCGCATAGCTAATTAATCCAAAAGGAGCTCATCATGGAAGCGGAAGCAGCAAAATACATCGGCGCGGGTCTTGCCTGTTTCGGTATGGCCGGTACGGCCCTCGGTCTCGGCAACATCTTCGGCAGCTACCTTTCAGGTGCACTGCGTAACCCTTCAGCAGCTGACAGCCAGTTCGGCCGTCTGGTGTTCGGTTTCGCTGTTACGGAAGCTCTGGGCATTTTCTCCTTGCTCATCGCGCTTCTGCTCTTGTTCGCTGTCTAAGATCGACGCAACAAATATGGCCTGACCGCGCTGTTCTTAAATTTAAGGATTATGCGCGGTCGGCTGTTGCATATGACGCCTGAGTGAAGAGGAAGATTGGATGTTCGTGTCCACGGCGTTTGCCCAAACTGCAACGGAAGCCCAGCCTGTTGAAGCTGTGCATACCGAAACCGGTATTGCCCATGAATCCGGCACGGGCGGCGTGTTTCCTCCGTTCGATTCTACCCATTACGCATCGCAGCTCTTGTGGCTTGCTATTACGTTTGGGCTTTTCTATCTGTTCATGTCCCGCGTGGTTGTACCGCGTATTGGTGGCGTGATCGAAACTCGTCGCGATCGTATCGCACAGGATTTGGATCAGGCAGCACGTTTGAAGCAGGACGCAGACAATGCGATCGTTGCTTATGAAACAGAACTGTCTCAAGCCCGTACCAAAGCCGCAGCAATCGGTAATGAAGCACGCGAAAAAGCGAAAGCAGAAGCTGAAGCTGAGCGTAGCGCTGTAGAAAAAACTTTGGAAGCAAAGCTTGAAAAAGCTGAAAACAGCATTGCTGAAATCAAGGCGAAAGCCATGAGCGATGTTGGTTCGATTGCTGAAGAAACTGCAGCTGACATTATTGACGAGCTGATCGGTACCAAGGTTGATAAATCAACTGTTACCGCTGCTGTTAAAGCAGTCAGCGCCTAAAGGAGACGATGATGGACGCTACGTTTTGGGCACTCGTCGGCCTCGTAATTTTTCTGGCAATAATTGTTTATCTTAAAGTGCCTGGTGCAGTTGCCAAGTCTTTGGATGAACGCGCAGCAAAGATTTCTAACGAACTCGATGAAGCACGTACATTGCGTGAAGAAGCTCAGGCACTGTTGGCTGAGTATCATCGCAAGCGCAAGGAAGCGGAAAAGGAAGCAAGCGACATCGTTGCTGCTGCTGGCCGTGAAGCCAATGCGATTGTTGAAGATGCCAAGCAGAAAACAGAAGAATATGTTGCTCGTCGCAACAAGCTTGCTGAACAGAAAATTGCCAGCGCTGAAGCGGAAGCAATTAAAGAAGTTCGCACAGCTGCTGTCGAACTGGCTGTTGCTGCTGCAACCCGTATCGTTGCCGACAAGGTTGATGCGAAAGCTTCTGCAACATTCTTTAAAGACTCGCTTGAACAGGTTAAATCCCGTTTGAACTAAGAGTTTTAATCAGTCTGATTTTTAAAACGCCATCTCTTGATTGAGGTGGCGTTTTTTATTTTGACTATAAATCCGTCTGTTTGTGCTTATGTAACAAGCAACAGTCTTTAGCCGCATGTGCGGGTGCGGCTTCGATATTTTAGTCGCGCTGCGACAGGTCGCTTGGTTAGCGGATGAAGCGGCCTTTTATCGGTGCGAATGTATAACGATGAAGGCCGGGAACGGGCCCTGTCGTTTCAATCGCCTCGCGATGCTTGGCAGTGCCATAACCGGCATGACCTTCAAAACCATATTCAGGATGATGCTTGCCTGCCAGTTCCATCATGCGGTCACGGGTAACCTTGGCAACAATTGATGCCGCTGCAATCGATACCGAACGCTGATCGCCTTTAATCAGTGCTTCAGCATTGCATGTCAGGTGAGGGGGCACATCGCGCCCATCAACAAGCGCGTAATCTATTTTAACTGCTGACGATGCCACAGCACGCTGCATAGCGGTAAGTGCGGCTTTGCGGATATTGCTGTTATCAATTTCATCAGCTGACAGGCTGACCGCAGAGACGGCCAGAGCCTGCGTTAAAATCAGATCATAGAGCTTCGCGCGTTTTACGGCAGTCAGGCGTTTGGAATCATCCAGACCTTCAGGCAAATTATCCGGATCCAGAACTACGGCTGCGGCCACAACCGGCCCTGCTAGCGGCCCACGACCTGCCTCATCAATGCCTGCCACAAATTGGCAGCCATCTTGATAGAGCCGGTTCTCATGTGAGAAATCGGGCGTATAGGTGAGGGGAAGGGGGGATGAAGAATCACTAATTTTACGAGCCATGTGAGAGATTAGAGCATTGAACCGTTAAAATTAAACAACGGAAATGCCCTTGTTGCACACATAGGCTCGTGAATAGACCAGCGCGCTTCATTAAAACAATGAAAGTTGTGTGCCGCCTTCTTGCCTTGGACTAAACAGATCAGTGCGTAAACGCTTTTTGCTGGTATTGAGGCCAAGTTTTTTGGCGGCAATTTCAAAACGTCTGCCGATCTGCCAGGCATATGGGCCTTCACCGCGCATGCGTTTGCCCCATTCCGCATCATAATCCTTGCCACCACGCATGGAGCGTAAAAGCGTCAACACATGGCGATATTTATCGGGATAATTACGCAGCAGCCATTCTTTGAAAAGCGGCGCTACTTCTAACGGCAAGCGCAACAGAACATAACCGGCTTCTTCAGCACCTGCGGCGGCAGCTGCATCCAGAATACGCTCGATCTCATGATCGTTAATACCGGGAATGACAGGCCCTAACATCGCGGATACGGGGATACCAGCTTGTGTTAACTCACGCATGGTTTGCAGGCGCAATGTTGGTGTTGCAGCGCGCGGCTCCATTGTGCGGGACAATTTAGCATCCATCGTGGTCAGTGAAACTACCACCTTGACCAAACCTTTTTCCGCCATGCGGCTTAAAATGTCGATGTCGCGGCTAACCAGACCCGACTTCGTGACGATGGCAACAGGATGTTGTGCATCTTCCAGCACTTCAAGCAGGCCGCGCATGATACGCCATTTTTTCTCTATGGGCTGGTAAGGGTCGGTATTGCTGCCAATAGCTATAGTGCGCGGAATATAACCGGACTTCGACAATTCTCGCTGCAACAGATGCGGTGCATCCGGCTTGGCAAAGAGCTTGGCCTCAAAATCAATACCGGCCGACAGCCCCATATAGCTATGGGTCGGGCGAGCGAAACAATAGATACAGCCATGCTCGCAACCACGATAGGGGTTGATGGAGCGGTCAAAGCCGAGATCAGGCGAATCATTGCGGGTGATAATGCTGCGCGGTTTCTCCACCTGCACTTCGGTTTTAAACGGCTCAAGCTCTTCAAAGCTCTGCCAGCCGTCATCAAAATCATCACGCGAAAATTGTTCAAAACGGCCTGACGGATTGATACCGGCAGCACGTCCGCGTCTTCTGGATTGGTCAACCCGTAAGCCGTTTCCTGTAATAATTGCATTGGCATGTTCGGTGCGCCCGCTGCCAAAAGCTGCTGTATCTGCCTGCTGGATAGCATCCATCGTCTTCTCCTTCGCGGAAAAGTGCCGCCCTGAGGGCGTTTCCTGATTATCTGATAGTTACGGGCAAGATGTTAGAATCTGTACCCTGTCTGTTCTTTTATATATAGAACGGAAATCAGAACATTACAAGAACAATATCGGAGGTTATTTTTTGCGGCGCAGATGCTCGTCAAGCCGTGGCATGATCTCAACGAAATTGCAGGGCATGTGGCGGTAATCAAGCTGATATTGCAGGATATTGTCCCATGCATCACGGCATGCACCGCTTGAGCCTGGCAGAGCAAAGACAAATGTCTGGTTTAACAACCCGCCTAGAGCGCGTGATTGAATGGTGGAGGTGCCGATTTTCTCATAGGAAATGCGATGAAAAATAGTGGAGAAACCATCCATCCGTTTTTCAAATAAAGGCTCAAGCGCTTCGGGGGTGACATCACGGCCGGTAAAACCAGTGCCGCCGGTGGTGATAATCACATCAATACCGGCCTGCTGCGACCACTTTTTAACAATGCTGCGGATGGCTTCGATGTCATCCGGCACGATGGCGCGTTCAACGAGCTTATGCCCTGCATCACATAGTCTTTGTTGCAATGTATCGCCGGACTTGTCATCAGCCAGTGTGCGCGTGTCGGAGACGGTCAGAATTGCGATGCCGACCGGAATAAAACTGCGTTCATTGGTCATGGCATGGCTCCTTTAGTGACTGCCATAGGTTTGAGTGGTGACCACAAACCAATCAGGATGGGCTTGGCGAATTTGCTGTTTTGCTTGCAACATGTTTTCGCGGGTGGAAAAGATCGCAAAACATGTGGCACCTGAGCCGGACATCTGGACAAAATCAGCGCCCGATGCTGTCAGTTCATGTAAATGGGATTGCAATTGTGGTGCTAATGTTTCCGCAGGCTTGAACAAATCATTGCGAGTCTTGTGCAAATAGGCGCAAACCTCATCAATGCTTTGAAAAGCATCGGGTGCAATCAATGAGGGATTATCGCGCTTATGCAGTGCTTTAAAAATGGTTGGGGTGGCAAGTGCCGTGCCATCATTAATCAGCAGGATATGCAGAGCCGGAAACTCAACGAGTGGTGACAGGTCTTCACCAATGCCTCGCACCAGAAGGGGAGCGCCGTTTTGCTGGCTGTGCAAGCACATGGGCACATCAGCACCCAGTTGTAAGCCCAGTTCCAACAGCGTTTCATAAGGTAGATTAAGCTGCCAAAGCTCATTGAGTGCTGTGAGGGCTGCTGCGGCATCGGTTGAACCGCCGCCGATACCAGCTGCAATCGGCAGTTTCTTTTCCAGATGAATATGAACGGGGAGGCATCTTGATGGATTTTGCGCGCGTAGCAGGTCACGCGCTTTCAGCACCAGATTGTCATTATTCAGCGGGATAAAAGGCGCATAATAACCGCTGACGGTAAAATCATCGTGCAGAGCAGGGGTGACACTGATGTGATCACCGAAATCGCCAAAAGCGACAATCATTTCCAGCTCATGATAACCATTGGCGCGTTGGCCGGTAACATGCAGCGCAAGATTGATTTTCACTGGCGCCAGACGGGAAATCGTCGCGCCATCACGAGCGGAAACACTGATAGACATGAAAACAGTTTAATCCTTGCGAACGCGATATTCGCCGGTTTCAGGATCTTGTTCCAAGGTGCCGTGCGCGCGGTTTTGCGCTTCTTTTTCCTCGCGGCGGACTTTCTTGGAAACCCGCACTGCTTCACGTTTGAAAGAGCGGTAAACATACCATGCAGCGGCTGCAATCAGCAGAAGAAAGATAGTCTGAGGCATGGTTCACTTGTCCTTAAACCGTCGTGCTCTTGGGGGCTCTGCACTTATCCAGTCAGATATATCTATGATAGTGCAGAGATAAAGCGTTGCAATTGTTTTATTCTGTTTGCGCTTTAAAGGCCATAGCGGGACCAAAGCGCTTTTTCTTCAATTGTGGAAAGCATGGCATCGCCTGTTTGTGATGCAACCTGTGCCAGCGCCTCATTGTTAAAGCCGATAGCGGGCAGTTTTTTGCCTAAAAATCCGCGCTGTGGCTGAATGAGGTTAAGTTTGGTTTTGGAGCCATAATGTTTCATCAAATGGCTGCGAATGTCACCAAGACTGTCCACAAGGCCAAGTTCCTTACCCTTAATGCCAGTCCAGAACAGACCGCTGAAAAGATCAGGATCATCACTTAATTTTGTGCCGCGGCGCTCCAGCACCATATCAATGAAAGTTTTATGCACTTCCAGTTGCAGGGCTTTCAGACGTTCAATATCGGCTTCTTTTTCCGGCAAAAACGGATCAAGCGAAACTTTGTTTTGGCCAGCGGTATAAACGCGGCGTTCGACACCGATTTTCTTGATCAGTTCCGTAAAGCCGAATGAGGAAGAAACCACACCAATGGAGCCGACAATGGAGGATGGATCAGCAATGATTTCATCGCCTGCAAGTGCAATCATATAGCCGCCTGATGCTGCTACATCTTCGACAAAGACAAAGACTTTCTTCTTCTTTTCTTCAGCCAGTGCACGGATGCGCTGATAGATAAAGCGCGACTGCACAGGCGAGCCACCCGGCGAATTGATGGTGATGGCTACAGCGGGAGCTTGTTTGTCACTAAAGGCTTTTTGAAGTTCGGCCGCAACGCCTTCCAGTGAAAGGCTCGGGCGCAAACTATTGCCGCCGCTCATAATGGCGCCATGCAGCCGCACAACCGGAATTTCAACGCTTTTGGAGCGAAAACGACGTGGCATGAGGCGGGCGATAAACTTAACCAAGATGAGCGGCTCCATTGGTTGAAGAGGGCAAACAGGCAGTGTGTTTTGTTTTCAATATCTTCACAGAATGCTTATTTAGGAAGCAAATTTGAAAACGCAAAGAAAAACGCCCGATCAGCGGACTGATCGAGCGTTTTTTATCTGTTTATTGTTTAAATGCGTGTTTTTGTCGGCGCAACACGCAGGAGCAGATAACCAATCACTGCGGAGAGACCGGAGCCCATCAGAACGCCGAGTTTGGTTTCTGTTTGCATCAGCTCGGACGGGAACGACAGCAAGCCGATAAAGATACTCATGGTGAAACCAATACCGCAGAGAATGGCAACGCCATAAAGTTGCAACCATGTGGCACCCATTGGCTTCTGCGCAAGGCCGCATTTGATGGCAAGCCATGCCGCACCAAAGACACCGATCTGCTTACCGATGAACAAGCCACTGGCAATGCCGAGTGTCAGACTATCGGTGACCACATCCATATTAATGCCGGTGAAGGAAATGCCCGCATTGGCAAAACCAAAAATCGGCACAATCAGGAAAGCAACCGGTTTTGCCAGCGCATGTTCCAGAATATGCAATGGTGATGACATATTGTCAGGGCTGCCCGGTGCCGGTTTCAACGGGATGGTCAAAGCGGTAATCACACCAGCAACAGTTGCATGCACGCCGGAATTCAGCACGAAGAACCATAAAACAGCACCAACAACCAGATATGGCAGGATTTTCATCACGCCCATGCGGTTCATGGCAAAAAGCACGATTGCAGCACCGGCGGCCGCGCCCAAATATGGCAGCGAGATTTCAGCCGTATAAAAGACAGCGATGATTGCAACGGCTGCAAGATCATCAAGGATCGCAAGTGTTGCCAGAAACACTTTCAGGCTTGTTGGGACGCGCGAGCCAAGCAGCGACAAAACACCAAGCGCAAAGGCAATATCGGTGGCGGAAGGCACTGCCCAGCCGCGCACTTTGGCCGGATCATCAAAATTAAGCCACGCAAAAAGGAGTGCCGGAACAATAACACCGCCTGCGGCTGCCAGACCCGGTAGCATACGATTCGGCCAGCTTGCCAATTGTCCGTCGACAAATTCGCGTTTGATTTCGAGGCCGACAAGCAGGAAGAAGATGGCCATTAACAGATCATTGATCCATTCCAGCACGCTCAAAGGGCCAAGCTTGGTGGCAAGGCCGCCAAAATAGCTGGCAGCAATAGGGGAGTTAGCAACGACAAGCGCAAGCGCGGCGGCCGCCATCAAAGTTATGCCACCGGCGGATTCTGCATCGAGAAATCGGCGCATGATGGAGGTCGGGCGGACGGGCTGGGAATTTTGATTCATCAGTCAGAGTGCCTGTTGGTTATTTTTTAATGGAATGGCTCAAAGCCGTCATAAAAGACTAGTGAGACCGTTATTAATGGCAATAGCTCGTTCTGTGAAGCTATTACCGGTGTTTTCGTGCAAGTTTAGCGCCGGTTGAAAGCTGAGCGGAGCCTTGCTGCCCTTCACGCCAATGAAGATAAGGCGGATTGCAGCTGCTTGCGGGCGCGGGTGGATAGGGATGATTTGAATAGCACCAAAACGCGCCGATAATGCGGTGAGAATTGTATAAAGTGAGGCAGGGCGGGCAATAATGGCCACAGAACCGCCTGGTTTTACAATCGCTGCTGCCGTTTTAATCCATGTTTCAAACATGTCAGGCGGCATCACATGCGCTTCGGCTTTAAGAACGTGCGGTGTTGAGCGATCAGCTGCCGAATTAAACGGCGGGTTCATAATAGCAAAATCAAAATAATTGCTGATCAACCCTGCTTCTTCACGCTTCTTGCCGGTTAAAGACACGTCGGCATTTAATAAAGACAGCCGGGGCGCCAAAGAGGCATTGACCACTAAGGCCATGGATTTGCGTGCAAATTCCGTCATCAGTTCGGAGCGCTCAATCAGCGTCACTTGCGCTTGTTCGCAGCGCGCTGCAACGGCAAAGCCGGCAGCACCGGCACCGGCACCAAGATCAGCCACATATCCGTTGAACTCATGCGGCACACAGGCTGCCAGCATCATGGCATCCACGCCCGAACGGTGACCTTTTAAAGCTGGCTGAATGAGGTGGAAGCGGCCACGATGAAAAACATCTTCCGTTTCGCCCAAAGCTTCAAGAGGCGTGGTTTCAGGAAGTTCTTTTTCTGGCAATGTCATTTCAGGCATATATTATTGTCGCAATTCAATTTCGATACCGGCATCAATCAGACACTGTCTGGCGCGCTCTTTTTCTGACTTTTCCACCATCAATCGTCTCGGTAAAATGCCGAGTGATCCTTCGATGATGCTCATATTCGTATCGGCGATGAAATAGCCGATCTCGGCTTCTTTCATCAGAGCTTCGGCAAAAGATAATAAAACCGGATCATTGGTGCGCAATAATTCATACATGGTTTCAAGCACCCTTTATTAGATTTGCTCTGTCCGGTGTATATTTGAGCATTTTTATTCCGCAGATACCGGATTTATTGATTTATATCACTGTGCCGACAATTAGTAGCGTTGACAACAGGTGCCCGACGATGTTGTGAACAGCTTAACAATGAATTATAGCGCGATTGACGAAATTTGCCGCTTGAGCATTAAGAGACGCTTGAATAATGTATGCGCGCATACAGGAGTAATGACATTGGGTGTGGTTTTAAACATCGGCGATACAAAAACGAATGCAGGTTCGGTTCAGCCTTTGATCGACCTGACCAAAGCCGATATGGCACGGGTAAACGAATTTATTCTGGCTCGGGCCGGTTCTGATGTCGAAATGATTCCTGAAGTGGCGAACCATCTGATCTCATCAGGTGGTAAAAGATTGCGCCCGATGATGACCCTGGCAACCGCCAGAATGTTTGGCTATGAAGGCACAGGTCATATCAGCCTCGCAACATCAGTTGAATTCATGCATACGGCTACGCTTTTGCATGATGACGTAGTGGATGAAAGCGATCTGCGCCGCGGTAAAAGCACAGCGCGCATGATCTGGGGCAATCAGGCCAGTGTTCTGGTTGGCGATTTCCTGCTCGGTCAGGCTTTCAAAATGATGGTTGATGTCGGCTCATTGCAAGCGCTTGATGTGCTAGCGACATCCGCTTCCGTGATTGCGGAAGGTGAGGTCATGCAATTGGCGGCTGCCAAAAACATGGACACCACAGAAGAAGAATATCTGGCCGTTATTAAAGCTAAAACAGCTGCGCTTTTCTCGGCTGCGGCAGAAGTTGGCCCGATCATTGCTGAAGCAGGTGATGGGCCGCGCAAAGCTTTAAGTTCTTATGGTCTTAATCTCGGTCTTGCTTTCCAGCTAATTGATGATGCGCTGGATTATGGCGGCAGTGCTGCTGATCTGGGTAAAAACACCGGTGATGATTTCCGCGAAGGCAAAATCACCATGCCGGTTTTGCTGGCCTATAATCGTGGTTCGGATGAAGAACGTGCGTTCTGGAAACAGGCGATGGAAGAGGGCAATAATGATGATGCCGCTCTTGAAAAAGCCATCCAGCTGATGCTGAAAGCCAATTCCATTGCTGACACTGTACAGCGTGCGCGCGATTTTGGTGAAATGGCACGCGAAGCACTTGTTGACTTGCCAAACGGCGCTCATAAAGATGCGCTGATTGAAGTGATTGATTTTTGCATCAGCCGCGTGAACTGATTTGTTACGCTGCCTCTTAAATAGTGGAGGCAGCGCTCATCACCGCAAAAAAGCCATGGTTTGAAGTCCAGCTACGGCTGGTTTGAAAAATACCGGGCGATGCGGATCAAAAGCCGGAAGCGACGGTTGTCAGACAGGATTTTTCTTTTAACAATCCTGCTGACAGAATAAAAAAGGATAGTTTGGAATGCGGCGCCGCCCAGTTTTACGTCCTCTTTATGCAGCTTTGAGCATTATGCTCTCCGGTGCTTTTTTACCTGTATCCGGTTTCGCTTCCACCACTGACAGCACGCCACAGACAGAGCCTTATAAATCCATCCGCGTTGGTTCTTTTGCCGGTGCCTATCTGGCAGGTCGTGTTGCTGAAAACGACAATAATATGCCTGCAACGATTGATTTTTATCGTCAGGCATTGGCGTTTGATCCCGGCAATTTACAGCTGAAACAGGATTTACTGCTGGCTTTGCTGACCAATGGTCAGTTTGAAGAGGCGATGCCTTGGGCAAAAGAGCTGCAAAATAATCCGGAAATCGAGCGTTTTTCCCGCCTTGCTTTGGCGGTTGATGCTATTTCGCGTGAGAAATATCGTCAGGCACGCCCATTGCTCGATTATTCCGTGCAATCGGACATGGATAAATTATCCTCGCAGCTGATAAAGGCTTGGGCCAATTATGGCGCTGGTAATCCTAAAAATGCGGCTGCTGCGATTGAAGCGATTAAAGGGCCGGAATGGTATAAGCTGTTTCGCACCTATCACTCAGCTTTGATGGCCGATTTGTCCGGTCAGGAAAAGGCTGCGGAAGGGTTTTATAAAAAAGCTGTCGCTGATAGAGCCGGTGGTGGAGCAGCTCCCGACACTTATGAACGCATCATGATTTCCTATGCGGGCTTTAAGGCACGTCATGGCGACATCAAAAGCGCGATTGAGATTTTAAAAAGCGCCGAAGAGTTACTGACCGGCCGCAAAACGCTGGCCGAAATGCGCTATACGCTTGAAGCAGGCAAAGTGCCTGAGCGTTTGATTTCCAGCCCGAAGCAGGGGGCTGCTGAGGTGCTTTATGCACTTGGAACTGCGATTAACCGCAGCGGTGCCGAAGCTTTTGCCAAATTATATTTGCAGATGTCACTCCCGCTTCGTGCCGATGATGATGCAACGCTTTTCCAGCTTGGCGATATTTCAGCCAAATTGCGCCAGCCGGAAAGTGCCATTGATTATTATAGCCGTGTTTCGGAAAATTCTTTCTATCGCATTGATGCCGAAATGCAGCTGGCGTTGAACCTTGCCGAGAGCGAAAAAGAAAAAGAAGCGATTGAACATCTGAACGCGTTGCTTGAGCGCGACAGAAAAGATATGCGCACTTATCTCGCTTTAGGCAGCGTTTATGCGCAGGCGAAAGACTATGCCAATTCTGCCAAGACCTATGATCAGGCGGTGGCGTTGATTGAAAAACCGGAGCGGCAAGATTGGACGATTTATTTCCAGCGCGGCATTTCTTATGAGCGCTTGAAAGAATGGGATAAAGCCGAGCCTAATTTCAAAAAAGCACTGGAACTATTCCCCGATCAGCCGCAAGTTTTGAACTATTTGGGCTATTCATGGGTTGATATGGGTATCAATCTGGATGAAGCGCTGGATATGATCCGCAAGGCGGTCGAACTGCGCCCGCAGGATGGCTATATCACGGATTCGCTTGGCTGGGCTTATTACAAGCTCGGGCGTTTTGATGACGCGGTGGTGGAACTTGAAAAGGCGGTTAAACTGCGCCCTGAAGATGCCACCATCAATGACCACTTAGGCGATGCTTATTGGCAAGTCGGGCGTCAGCTTGAAGCAACTTTCCAGTGGCACCATGCCACTGCCGGTAAGCCGGAACCTGAAGAGCTTGCCAAGATTGAGGAAAAGCTCAAAAAAGGTTTAATCCCGCCTGAAAATCCGGTCAAAGCGGATACACCGGCAGATGTAAAGCCGGAACCGAAGCTTTAAGGCGGTTTTCATATCCTGATCAATATCATTTACAGGCTCGGTTCAGCTAAAGCTTGACCCATGCAGGCGGACAATTTAGACCGAGCTATTCTCTTGAAACACAGACGAGGCCCGTACGTGACTACCACGCTGCCTGACCACATGCATCCGACCCGCTCTTTTCAGGGCTTTATCATGGCGCTCCAGAATTACTGGGCGAACCATGGTTGCACAATTTTGCAGCCATATGACATGGAGGTCGGCGCAGGGACGCTGCATCCGTCCACCACATTGCGCGCGCTGGGGCCGAAACCTTGGAATGTTGCCTATGTGCAGCCTTCACGTCGCCCGAAAGACGGTCGCTACGGTGAAAACCCGAACCGCATGCAGCATTATTACCAGTATCAGGTGCTTTTGAAGCCAAGCCCGCCAAATTTGCAGGAGCTTTATTTAGGCTCGCTGAAGGCGATTGGTATTGATACCGAATTGCACGATATCCGCTTTGTGGAAGATGACTGGGAAAACCCGACCACCGGTTCCTGGGGACTGGGTTGGGAATGCTGGTGTGACGGCATGGAAATTTCACAGTTCACTTATTTCCAGCAGGTTTGCGGCATTGAATGTTCGCCGGTCGCGGGTGAGCTGACCTATGGTCTGGAACGTCTGGCTATGTATGTGCAGGGCGTCGATAATGTTTATGACCTGAACTTCAATGGTCTGGAAGGTGAGGACAAGGTCACTTATGGTGATGTGTTCTTGCAGACCGAGCAGGAATATTCGCGTTACAATTTCGAGATCGCCAATACAGAAATGCTGCATCAGCATTTCATTGATGCGGAAGCAGAATGTAAGGCTGTGCTTGCCGCTGGTGCGCAAGAGGCGGGGAGTGCTGAAGGCACGAGCCGGACTTTACATAAATGCGTGTTCCCGGCCTATGACTATGCGATTAAAGCTTCGCATATTTTCAACCTGATGGATGCCCGTGGTGTTATCTCGGTGACTGAGCGTCAGAGCTATATCTTACGTGTTCGCAATCTGGCGCGCCAATGTGGTGAAGCCTTCCTGCAGACCGAAGCCGGTGGCGTAAACTATAAAAATGAGACACGCTGATGCCTGATTTACTGTTAGAACTCTTCTCCGAGGAAATCCCAGCGCGCATGCAGCGTAAAGCAGCAGGCGATTTCAAGAAGCTTATCACTGATGGCTTGGTGGAAGCAGGGCTGACCTATGAGGCGGCAACTAGCTATTGGACACCACGTCGTCTGGCACTTGATATTCGCGGCCTGACAGTGCGTTCCAAAGATATCCGTGAGGAAATCAAAGGCCCGTCCACATCAGCACCGGAACAAGCTGTTCAAGGCTTTTTGCGCAAAGCCGGTTTAAACGATGTCAGTGAAGCGCATGTGCATAGTGACCCGAAAAAGGGTGATTTCTATGTGGCGCATTTGGTGAAAACCGGCCGTACGGCGGAAGAGATTGTTGCGGAATTAGTACCTGCAACCATCCGCAATTTCCCGTGGCCGAAATCCATGCGCTGGGGCAAGGCTTCTGCCAAGTCCGGTGCGTTGCGCTGGGTGCGCCCGCTGCAATCCATTCTTTGCACCTTCGGCCCTGAAACCGAAGAAACCAAAGTAATCGAGTTTGAAGTCGATGGCATCCATTCCGGCAATGTCACTTTCGGACATCGTTTCCTGAGTGATGGTCAGCCGATCAAAGTGCGCCGCTTTGACGATTATGTCGAAAAGCTGGAAAAGGCTTTTGTGGTGCTGGATGCTGAACGCCGCAAAGAAATCATCGCCACCGATGCCCGCAATCTGGCTTTCGCTTCCGGACTTGATCTGGTTGAAGATGCAGGTTTGCTGGAAGAGGTTTCCGGCTTGGTGGAATGGCCGGTTGTGCTGATGGGCGAGTTTGAGGAAGAGTTCCTCGCTATCCCGCCGGAAGTGATCCAGCTCACTATCCGCGTCAACCAGAAGTGCTTTGTCACCCGCAAGCAGGGTGAAGAAACTGCACTTTCCAACAAGTTCATTCTGGTGTCCAATATTGTTGCCCGTGATGGCGGCAAGGAAATTGCATATGGTAACGGCAAGGTTGTGCGTGCACGCCTGTCTGATGCTTTGTATTTCTGGCATACCGATCAGGCGAACATGCCTGATATGGACAAGTTGCAAGCATCTGCTGCCAAATTTGAACTTGATCTGGCCAAGCCGCTTGATCAGCGCATGGCGCGTCTGGATAGCTTGAATGTCACCTTCCATGCCAAGCTTGGCACGCAGGGCGCACGCGTTGCACGTATCGAAAAACTGGCCGCAGAAATTGCGCCGCTGATTGGCGCCGAGGTGGCGCTGACAAAACGTGCTGCCGTACTGGCAAAAGCAGATTTGCAGACCGAAGTTGTCGGCGAATTCCCTGAATTACAGGGCGCGATGGGGCATAAATATGCGCTTCTTCAGGGCGAAAACCCAAGTGTTGCGCAAGCATTGGAAGATCATTATAAGCCGCAAGGTCCATCTGACCGCGTGCCGCGTGATCCGGTTTCTGTTGCGGTTGCCTTGGCCGATAAGATCGATACGCTGACCGGTTTTTGGGCGATTGATGAAAAGCCGACAGGTTCGAAAGATCCTTACGCTCTACGCCGTGCAGCTTTGGGCGTTATCCGTCTGATCCTCGACAATGATGTGCGTGTAGCGCTGAAATCCTTGATTCAAAATGCTGAAAGCGGCCTTGCATCTGTGGATGGTTTGGCTTCGCGTGATGTGAGCGGCGATCTCCTTTCCTTCTTCCATGAACGCTTCAAAGTTTATTTGAAGGATGAAGGTGCGCGTCATGATGCGATTGATGCGGTTCTGTCTGCGGATGCCGACAATCTGCTTCTTGTTGCCCGTCGTCTTGAAGCACTGATTGTCTTCATCAATACGGAAGACGGCAAGAATTTGCTGGCCGGTACAAAACGTGCTGCCAATATTCTGGCCGCAGAAGAGAAAAAAGGCGCTGTCACTGATGTCGCCATTGATGCTTCTTTATTCACACAAGACGAAGAAAAAGCATTGCATCAGGCTGTGCAGGCGGCTTCTGCAGAAGCTGACGCTGCAATCAAGAAGGAAGACTTTGCTGCCGCAATGACAGCTATGGCACTGTTGCGCGCGCCGGTTGATGCTTTCTTTGAAGGCGTTCTTGTGAATGACGACAATGAAAAAGTGCGTGCTAATCGTCTGGCTCTCTTGAAGGCTATTCGTGATGTGACCTCTCAGGTGGCGGATTTCTCTAAAATCGCTGGCTGATAAGACCATATAAAACTATCAAAAACGCGCCTCTCACGGGGCGCGTTTTTTTGTTGGTCTTCTTAAGCATAATTTTCTGGGCTTGCTCGACAGCTTTGGTTAAACAGAGCTGACAGGAGATTATAACGTGTCCCGAATGATAAAACTGGATCAGAGCGGTGTTCAGGCTGCTGTAGATGTGCTGGCGGATGGTGGCTTGGTCGCTATCCCGACCGAAACCGTTTATGGCTTGGCCGCAGATGCGACCAATGGCGAAGCGGTTGCCAGTATTTTTGCTGCCAAAGGTCGTCCGCACTTTAATCCGCTGATTGCGCATGTCAGTGATTTGGACATGGCCAAACGCTATGTGCAGTTTGATGCTGTGTCGGAAGCGCTTAGCCATCATTTCTGGCCGGGGCCGTTAACACTGGTGCTGCCGCTTTTACCGGCAAGTGAAGGGCAAAATATTCATCCACTAGCCACTGCCGGACTTGAAACATTGGCTGTTCGTATGCCGCAAGGGGCAGTACGCGATATTATCAGGCAATTTGATCGCCCTATCTCTGCGCCAAGTGCCAATCGTTCCGGTCGTATCAGCCCGACCAGTGCTGAGGCGGTGGCTGAAGATCTGGGCGAGCGCGTGGATTTGATTTTAGATGCTGGCGCTTGCGAAGTGGGCTTGGAATCAACAATCGTGAAGGTGGAAGGTGATGCCCTTTATCTGCTGCGCCCGGGTGGATTGGCGGCAGAAGAGATTGAAGCATTTACCGGTAAACCATTGCTGCGCCTTGATCAGCGTGCTGCCATTCAGGCGCCGGGAATGTTGAAATCTCATTATGCACCGAATGCGCAAATGCGTCTGAATGTGGATGAAGTTCATGCCGGTGAAGCATTGCTTGCTTTTGGCCAAACCCGTGTGCCGGGCCATGAAAATGCGGTTGCCACGCTCAATCTGAGTGAGAGCGGAAATTTGCGCGAAGCGGCGACCAATCTTTTTGATTATATGAAAAAGCTCGATACATATGGCGCTGCAACGATCGCGGTGGAACCTATTCCGGTGAGCGGGTTGGGCGAGGCTATCACTGATCGTTTGGCGCGCGCTGCGGCTCCCAGAGATTGATAAATTAAAAGGTAGATAAGATGGCTGTGGCTCTATCGTCTGAATTAATCGGGCAATTTAAAGCAATTGTCGGTGATGCATATGCTTTGACCGATCAGGCCGATATCGCTCCTTATCTGACAGAACAGCGCGATCTTTATCATGGGCGTTCAATGCTCGTTCTGCGCCCTTCCGGCACTGAGCAGGTTGCCGCTATTTTAAAGCTTGCCAGTGAGACCGGAACGGTAATTGTGCCACAAGGTGGCAATACGGGGCTGGTTGGTGCGCAGCAGCCGGACGAAAGCGGGAAAGCGGTGGTTTTATCGCTTGGTCGTATGAATAAAATCCGCGCCCTTGATCCGGTCGGCAATCTGATCACAGTTGAAGCCGGTGTGATTTTGCAAAATGTGCAAGAAGCGGCAGATAAAGAAGATCGCTTGTTTCCCTTGTCGCTTGGCTCGGAAGGCTCTTGCCAGATAGGTGGCAATTTAAGTTCCAATGCGGGCGGCACAGCGGTTCTGAGCTATGGCAATATGCGTGAGCTTTGTCTGGGGTTGGAAGTGGTGTTGCCAACAGGCGAGATTTTAAATGATCTGCGCTACGTCAAAAAAGACAATAGCGGCTATAATCTCAAAGACTTATTCATCGGTGCGGAAGGCACTTTAGGCGTTATCACTGCGGCTGTATTGAAGCTTTTTCCCAAGCCTAAAGGCAAAGCTGTTGCCTATGCGGGGCTAAAATCGCCCGCTGCTGCACTGCAATTGTTTAAAATTGCCACCGAAAAGGCAGGCCCTGCTTTAACCGGTTTTGAACTGATGCCACGCATCGGCGTGGAGTTTACTGTCAAGCACGTGGAAGGCGCACGCGATCCGCTGCAAGCGCCGCATGACTGGTATGTGCTGATTGATATTTCTTCAAATCGCTCGGAAGAAGACGCGCAAAGCTTGATGGAAGATATTCTGTCCGTGAGCTTTGAGGCCGATATTGTGCAGGATGCAGCATTGGCTGCCACAATCGCACAGGCGCAATCATTCTGGAAAATGCGTGAGGAAATGTCTTGGGCGCAAAAGCCTGAAGGCGGTTCAATCAAACATGATATTTCTGTACCTGTCGCATCCATTCCGGCTTTCATTGAGGAAGCAAGCCGGACTGTGATGGAAATGGTGCCCAATGCCCGTATTGTTTGCTTTGGTCATATTGGCGATGGTAATTTACATTTTAACATTTCGCAGCCAATTGGTGCCGAAAAACAGGCATTTTTGAACCTTTGGGCGGCGGTTAATCATGAAGTTCATGCCATTGTGGATAAGTATCATGGCTCAATTTCAGCCGAACACGGCATTGGCCAACTGAAACGTGCAGAACTTTTGCACTATAAATCACCTATTGCTTTGGACTTGATGCGCCGTATTAAACGGGAACTTGATCCGTCCGGCATTATGAATCCCGGAAAAATATTATAAAACAATACCTTAATGGCTATTTGAATGCTTGAATTGCAACTGTAGCAAGATTGATACAGTTGCACGTTGTTGTCTTTATAAGGTTTCCGAAGTGTTACAGGCGTTTTTGTTCTGGTAACCAATAATAATGGTCAGGATTTCTTAACCTAACTTCTTAAAGTCGTCGGTAATAACCATCGCCTATTGTTACCTCCAACGAAGCCGCAAAGGCTCGAAAAGAGAAGCCTTAAAACGGCTCTCAGGAGATACAGGGCGTAAGATGCGTAAACAGGAACAACAACAGCCGGTATGGGCAAACAGAGAGCTGAGGCTCAACCCGTTTCGTTTTCCGCAAGTGGTCAGCTATGCTAATCACGAGCGCGAAGAGCTGGTGACTTTTACACTTAACGAACGTGGTGCTGTTATTCGCCGCGTTATGCCCTCAAGCGGTATGCCAATGTCTGTTTCGCTGCCTGCTTCTGCATTTATTGGCGTGACGGCGCGTGCGGCGGAAGATGCGGATGGCCATATCACCGTAACGCTTGAGCTGATGCATGCTGATCCGCAATTGTCGGTGCCGTTGCTGGTAGCGCATGATTTGGCCGATGTGGCCGACGATTGGCGTGCATGGGCAAGCGCTTTTGACCTGCCGATGATGCTGGTTGAAGAAGACGGCGTTGCACGTTGCTTGGATGAAAGCACGAGCTTGACTGCGAGCGAGCAGGGGACACAGAAGAATATCCGCCGCCCTCGTTTTATTGCCCGTCACAAAACATCCGGTTTAGGCATGCGACTGGTGGTCGGTGGCAAAGCTGTTATTACGCCACGTTAAGCGTTCAAGATTGTTTTTGCGGCCTGCAAAATATGCGCACCGCCAATGATGCTTTGTTTTAGCGCCATTGTTTCCGGCAAGATATAAGCATTGAAAAACTGGCTGAGATGAATGCGGGCTTCTTGACTGTCGTTTAAAGCGGAGCGCACCAAATAGGCCGCTCCTGCTGTCAGTGACAAAAGCCTTAAATAAGCTGTTGCACCGGCCAGAGCATCATCTGTTTTTTTATTCGCCAGACATTCCTGACAATAGCTGGTGGCTTGTTTCAGATCACTGATCGCATTGCTAAGTGCTGTGCCGCATTGTTGTAGCTCCGGCGATTGGGCTTGCGCCGCTGCGTCTGCCTCTTGGCTAAGTTCAGCAATAAATCCGTGAATATGCTGGCCATCTTCCAGTGGCAATTTGCGCGTGACAAGATCAATCGCCTGAATGCCGTTCGTGCCTTCATAAATCGGTGTGATGCGCGCATCACGCAGTAATTGTGCAGCGCCTGTTTCTTCTATGTAGCCCATGCCGCCATGCACCTGCACACCAAGCGATGCAACCTCCACGCCTGTATCGGTAGAAAAGGCTTTGGCAAGCGGGGTGAGAAGGCTGGCGCGATTTGCCCAAAAACCTTGTTGGTCCGGCTCGGCCATATTGGCCATGTCGAGCGCAAAGGCGCAATTATAGGCAATCGAGCGGGCGGCCTGCGTCAATGCTTTCATGGTGAGCAGCATGCGTTGCACATCAGGGTGAACAATAATGGCTTCTGCCTGCGTGGATGAAGGCTTGCCGCTGTTTCGTCCCTGCATACGTTCTTTGGCGTAAGCTATGGCTTTTTGGGTGGCCGCTTCAGCAACGCCAACCCCTTGGATGCCGACCAGCAAACGGGCATTGTTCATCATGGTGAACATGCAGGCAAGGCCACGGTTTTCTTCGCCGATCAGATAGCCGACAGCACCGGCTTCGTTAAGTTCACCAGTGCCATCACCAAAAATCCCTTTACTGTCACCAAAAATCATTGTGCAGGTAGGGGAGGCATGAATACCAAGTTTATGCTCCAGTCCAGCACAAAAAACATCATTGCGTTGGCCGAGGCTTCCATCTTGTTTGCTTAAAAATTTCGGCACCAGAAACAGCGAGATACCCCTGCTGCCTTCCGGTGCATCGGGCAGACGTGCAAGCACCAGATGAATGATATTGTCGGTCAGATCATGTTCGCCATAGGTGATGAAAATCTTCTGGCCGAAAATACGATAAGTGCCGTCATCGCGCCGTTCCGCACGGCAGCGCAGCGCGCCAAGATCAGAGCCTGCTTGCGGCTCTGTCAGGTTCATGGTGCCCATCCATTCGCCGGAAATTAGCTTGGGCAAATAGGTGTCTTTGATGGCTTGGCTTGCGTGCTGTTCCAGCGCTTCCACAGCGCCAATGGTGAGAATAGGGCCAATGGCAAAACCAAGTGAGCCGGCATTCCACATTTCATTGACAGCAACAGAGAGGGACACCGGCAGCCCTTGGCCGTCATAATCTGTTGCGCCTGTCAGGCTGTTCCATCCGGCTGCTGCCCAATCCTGATAAAGCTCTTTCCAGCCTTTGGCTGTGGTGACGTGTGCTTCTTGTAAAGTCGCACCTTCCTGATCGCCTGATTGGCGCAGTGGAACAATGCGATTTTCAGTAAAGCGCGCTGCCTCATCCAGAATTGCACTGAGCAGATCTTGGCTTAGATCGCCAAAGCGCTCTTCCTGTAATACCTGCTCAAGTCCCTTGGCTTTTGTGCCGGTGACTTTGAGCAATGTGTGCAAAATATCCGTGACGGGTGCGCGATACATGAAGCCCTCCATCTGTCATGCGTGTGATAGAAGTATCGGCTGGGCTTAGAGGGGTCAATGAGCGTTTTTACTTATGAGGGATATAAAAATCCCGCCTTTTCGGGGCGGGATTTTAAACTTATTGCTCTTGCTCGCGGATAATGGCGCGCCAGCCGATGTCGCGGCGGCAGAAACCATTTGGCCAGTCGATTTTTTCAATCGCTTCATAAACCTTGGTCTGGGCTTCGCTCACTGAGCTGCCGGTGGCTGTCACATTCAAAACGCGACCGCCATTGGCAACAAGATTGCCGTCTTTCAGCGCGGTGCCAGCGTGAAAGATTTTGACATCTTCAGTTTTAGCGGCTTCGTCGAGGCCTTTGATTATGCTGCCTTTTTGCGGTGCTTCCGGATAGCCTTTGGCTGCCATGACGACGGTTAGTGCCGTTTCATCTGAAAATGTCGGGCTGACTTCATCAAGTTTGCCGTCAGCAGATGCAGCCAGTAGTTCCAGCAGGTCAGATTGCAGGCGCATCATCAGCACCTGACATTCAGGATCGCCAAAACGGGTGTTGTATTCAATCAGCTGCGGGCCGTCTTTGGTGATCATCAGACCAGCAAAGAGAATGCCCGAAAACGGATGGCCAAGCTCTGCCATGCCGCGCATGGTTGGCTCGATCAGTTCTTTCATGGTGCGCTCAACCATTTCGGCAGGCATCACTGGCGCTGGTGAATAAGCACCCATACCGCCGGTGTTCGGCCCCGTGTCGCCGTCGCCCACGCGCTTGTGGTCTTGTGCGGTGCCGAAAGGAATTGCGGTTTTACCATCGCACAGGCAGAAGAAGCTTGCTTCTTCACCATCGAGATAGGCTTCGACGACAACTTCTGCGCCAGCCTGACCAAAAGCCCCTTCAAAGCAGGCATCAACGGCTTCAAGCGCATCTTCCAGCTCCATCGCAACAACCACGCCCTTGCCAGCGGCAAGACCATCAGCTTTCACCACGATTGGTGCGCCTTGCTGGCGGATATAGGCTTTGGCTTTAGGCGCATTGTTGAAACGGCCATAAGCTCCGGTTGGAATGTTAAAACGGGCGCAAAGGTCTTTGGTAAAGCCTTTCGAGCCTTCAAGCTGTGCTGCACCTTGTGAAGGGCCAAACACGCGGATGCCGTTTTTGCGTAAAGAATCGCTCAAACCATCGACAAGCGGGGCTTCCGGGCCAACGACAACGAGATCGATTGCTTTTTCTTTGGCAAATGCAACCACTGCATCATGGTCTTCGACATTGAGGCTCACCAGTTCAGCGTGGTCAGCAATACGGGGATTGCCCGGTGCACAATAGAGTTTATCAAGCAGTGGTGAGGCTGAGATTTTCCATGCTAAGGCATGTTCACGTCCGCCGGAACCAATCAACAGGACTTTCATAACTTGCTCCATCTTCGCTTGATCAGTAATAAGAGAGTATGTTGCTGGTTGTCTATTGACGAATGGGCAGGCGGGCAAGGCCAAAGGCAAAGATTTTTCATGCTTTTGGTATGCTCAACCGCAAAAGTTTGAAAAAATTGAACAGGACAGATCGCATTATGGCGTCATCAAAAGCAGATCAGCATATTCAATCACGGGATGCCCGTGGTCGCGTTAAGGATGCGCCGTCCGGTCACTGGGCTTATAAAATACTTCCGCCTGCGCTTTGGCCTTATGCGCAGCTGGCGCGCTGGGATCGTCCGATTGGCTGGCAGTTGTTGCTGTGGCCGTGCCTGTGGTCAACCGCTTTGGTGGCCGGAGCAGGGCTTGCCAATGTGGATGCAACAAGCGTTGAAAGCGTTTGGAGCGTCTTGCCTTCCATCTGGCATATTATTTTGTTCACCATTGGCGCAATTGCGATGCGCGGTGCAGGCTGCACCTATAATGATCTGGTCGATCAGGACATTGATGACAAAGTTGATCGCACCCGTTCGCGCCCGCTTCCGTCAGGGCAGGTAACACGCAAACAGGCCAAGATTTTTCTGGTTTTGCAGGCACTGGTTGGTTTGCTGGTTGTTTTGCAATTCAACTGGTTTTCGATTTGGTTGGGCGTTGGATCGCTGGCGATTGTCGCAGCCTATCCGTTTATGAAGCGCATCACCAACTGGCCGCAATTTGTGCTGGGTCTTGCTTTCTCATGGGGCGCGTTGATGGGCTGGGCAGCTGATCGCGGCAGCCTCGCACTGGCACCTGTGCTGCTTTATATCGGCTCGATCATGTGGGTCATCGGTTATGACACCATCTATGCTCATCAGGATAAGGAAGATGATGCGCTGGTAGGCGTACGCTCGACCGCGCGTTTGTTCGGTGCCCGCACGAAACAGGCATTGTTTGTGCTTTATGGCGGTGCTTTGATTTGTTTTGCCGCTGCTTTTGCGGTTGCCGAAGTGCCGATGCCGGCTTTGGCCGGATTGCTTGCGGCAGCGGCTCATATGTTCCGCCAGATCAGAGTGCTGGATATTGATAATCCGGATCAGTGCCTGCATTTGTTTAAATCCAATCACATTGTCGGATTTTTGATTTTCGCAGGGCTTGTCTTCGGTTCGCTTTGGTTTGTGATTAAGCCGCTCATTTGAGCGGCTTAATTTTTTACGTTTTACGGGTAGAGACGGGCAGATTGCCAATCTGATTCTGGGTCAGGACGCGTAAATTGCACGCGGTCATGCAAGCGGAAGGCGCGGTCATGCCAGAATTCGATGGATGTCGGACGGATTCTAAAGCCTGACCAGTAGCTAGGGCGCGGAATTGAACCAATTGCATAACGGGTGGTGTATTCGGCAACCGCTTTTTCTAAGGCAAAACGGCTTTCCAGCGGGCGCGATTGCTTAGAAGCCCAGGCGCCGATGCGGCTGCCGCGGGCGCGTGATGCATAATATTCATCGGCTTCAGCGTCGCTGACTTTTTCAACCGGTCCGCGCACGCGCACCTGACGGCGCAGGGATTTCCAGTGGAAACACATGGCGGCTTTTTCGGCAAAAAGCACTTCACGACCCTTTTGGCTTTCGTAATTGGTGTAAAAAACAAAGCCCCGCTCGTCGAAGTCCTTCAGCAAAACCATACGCACATTTGGCATGCCATTTTCATCGACGGTTGCAATTGCTACGGCATTGGGATCATTGGGTTCAGAAACTTCCGCTTGTTTTAACCATTCACCAAACAGTTGAAATGGTTCTGCTGCTTGCGTAAAGTCACCATTCGTTAACTTGCTATCGCTCATAATCACGCCTTTATCGCACCAAAAAAAGGAAACGCATTGGTCAGCCGTAATGCGCACCTTATGTTAAAGACAAGTTCCGCACCGTCGATCGCAGCCAAATGCCATCGTTGGGTGGCATTGTGCAGCCTGATTTTTGTCACCGGCTGCGCCATGGGTGGCGTCAGTATCGAAAGTGCCGTTCCTGATAAATCATCCATAACAGGTTCGGTTGCCCCTTCACAACAGCCGGATACGGACAATGAAACGCTTTCTGACCGCAATGCAATCCGCAATGTGGTGTCGGGACTTGATTTCAACACATGGGGCATGAAGCCGGTGCCATGGGCAAATCCTGATACAGGCAGTCAGGGTGTGATTAATCAGGTTTCTGAGGTGCAGAAAACGGATGGTCTGTGCCGTGAATTTGAAACATCACGACAGGCATTTAACGGCGTTTCGCTCTATCGCGGTGAAACTTGCATGCGAAAAGGTGGCGATTGGGTGCTGAAATCCTTCGCACCTTTGTAATTATTGCGCTTTATTTGCACTTAACCTGTCATTTTTTACGCGTTTCAGAGAATAAATCTGGAACTTTGCGGCCATGATGCGCATATATGATTTAACTATGTTATTTTATCTATCATTCGTGAGAGAGGGTGTATATGCGCGATCCCTATAGCGTGCTGGGCGTCGCTAAATCTGCGAAGCCCGAAGAAATTAAATCTGCATTTCGTAAGCTGGCGAAAAAATACCATCCGGATCAGAATAAAGATGATCCGCAGGCTCAGACCAAGTTTTCTGAGATCAATCAGGCTTATGAAATCATTGGTGATAAAGACCGCCGTGCGCAATTTGACCGCGGCGAGATTGATGCTGAAGGTAAGCAGACCTTTCAGGGCTTTGGTGGCAGCGGTGCGGCGGGTGGTGATCCGTTTGCAGGCTTTCGTCAGGGCGCCGGTCAGGGTGGTTTCCGTCAAGGTGGCGGCTTTGGCGGTGCGGAAGATATTTTCAGCGAGATTTTTGGCGGTGGCTTCGGGGGCGGGCGTCAACGTGCCAGCCGTCCTGCCAAGGGTGCCGATTTGTCGGCTACGATTTTCGTGAGCCTTGAACAGGTGATGGGCGCCGAAAAAGTCGAAGCTGTTTTCCCGAATGGTAAAAATCTGGCAATCAAACTGCCGGCCTTTGTGGAAGACGGACAGGTGATCCGCCTGAAAGGGCAGGGCGAGCAACCCATGGGTGGTGTTGCCGGTGATGCGATGGTGACGGTCAAATTCAAGACGCATCCGCGTTTTGAAGTGAAGGGTCGCGATCTGCATCTGGATTTGCCGGTCAGCATTAAAGAAGCCGTGCTTGGAGGCCGTGCGGAAGTGGAAACACTAACCGGACGTCTCGCAGTTAAAATTCCGGAATGGTCAAGTTCTGACAAAGTACTGCGTTTGAAAGGCAAAGGTTTGCCGGTCAAAACAGGCGGACATGCGGACTTATTTGTGCATATTCGTCTGATGTTGCCGGAAAACGGTGACGAAGCTTTGAAAGCATTTTTTGAAAAAGCAGATGCTTCGTAATAAAAACCGGCAATAATCATGCAGTATTCACGCAAACTTGTGCTTGAATTTATAAAGTGAATGGTTTTATTACGTTACTCAACTAAATTATAGTGCCTTGGAAGGTGCCGGTTCGGTTTTGAACCGGCATTTTTTCGGGATTTCATAGGAATGAATCCTCATTATCACCAGCAATGATGGTCGTGAGGATTTGTTTTTTCATGTCATTTCACTCACATTGCTTGAACCTTGCGCCTAGCTGTGCAATAGGGCAAGTAGTGAATAATTTCGATGAGGACGGGTGTATGACCGCAAAGTCTGGGTTGTTGCAAGGCAAACGCGGATTGATTTTAGGCGTAGCCAATAATCGGTCAATCGCCTGGGGTATAGCAAAAGCTGCTCATGAGGCGGGGGCTGAACTGGCTTTCACCTATCATGGTGATGCTCTTAAGAAGCGCGTAGAACCACTGGCAGCAGAATTGGGCGCATTTGTTTGCGGCGATTGTGATGTTGCTGATGGTGCCAGCATTGATGCTATTTTTGAAACATTGGAACAGAAGTGGGGCAAGCTTGACTTCGTCGTGCATGCCATCGGCTTCTCCGATAAGGATGAGCTGACTGGTCGTTATGTTGACACGTCAGAAGCCAACTTCAACAACACCATGTTGATTTCAGTTTATTCGCTGACAGCGATTTCGCGTCGTGCAGAAAAACTGATGAAGGACGGCGGCTCCATTTTGACGCTGACCTATTATGGTGCAGAAAAAGTTATGCCTAACTACAATGTTATGGGCGTGGCAAAGGCTGCTCTTGAAGCCAGCGTTAAATATCTGGCGGTTGATTTAGGCCCGCAGAACATTCGCGTTAATGCGATTTCCGCAGGTCCGATCAAGACGCTTGCTGCTTCCGGTATTGGTGATTTCCGCTACATTCTGAAGTGGAACGAGTATAACGCACCATTGCGTCGTACTGTGACCATTGATGAAGTGGGTGATGTTGGTCTGTACTTCTTGTCAGATCTTTCCCGTTCAGTGACCGGTGAAGTTCATCACGCAGATTCGGGCTATCATGTCGTTGGCATGAAGGCTGTCGACGCTCCGGATATTTCTGTCATTAAAGATTAAAGGTGTCGCTGTGACCCGGGAAATTATTTACTTTTCGCGTCACGGCGAAACTGACTGGAATGTTTCACAACGCGTTCAGGGTCAGCTTGATATCGACATTAATGATAATGGCAGATCTCAGGCCGACCGGAACGGGTTGATGCTAAAAGAACTGATCGGCACTGCTGACGGTTTTGATTTTGTAGCAAGCCCTTTGCGCAGAACGCGCGAAACGATGGAGCGTATCCGTCGTGGCATGGGGCTTGATCCTTCCGCATACCGCACCGACCCTTTGCTGATGGAAGTCAATTTTGGCGATTGGCAGGGCTTTATGCTGGAAGATATCGCGAAAAAACGCGATGATCTCATCCATGAGCGTGCCCACGATAAGTGGAACTTTGTGCCGCCGGGTGAATTTGCTGAAAGCTATCAGATGCTCTCAGAGCGCATCCAGCAATGGATTGCGACCGTTGACCAGAAAACTGTCTGCGTCACCCATGGTGGCTGCATTCGCACGCTGTTTCATGTTTATGGTGGTTTGGACGGCCATGATGCCGCCAATCTGGTGATTCCGCAGGATAAAATCCTGAAATTGGAAAATGGCCAGCTAAGCTGGCACTGAATTTCCTTAACTAGTCGCGAAAATCAAAAACAAGAGCTCCTTGAACATCAAGCAAGGGGCCAACCAGTTTTTTGAAATTGTGATGGGCTGCATCATAAAATTGCGGGTCATGAACCAGCGGTTCTCCGACATAATAATTACGGTCGCCCTCGGAGTTAAATGTGACAATAAAACCAAGCGTGAAGCCTTGGCTCGCACCTTCACCGCTCATCTGATCGCCATAAGAGATCGATTGAATATAAGGCTTGCCATCGCGCAGGCAGCGCTGTTGCAGGCTGTTAAATTCGGCCGCGACCTGATCTTTTTGTGCTGTTGTCACATCCGCTTTAAAGCGAAACAGAACAATATGTCTGATCGTGCCGGGTTTATAATCACTCTTTGTAAATTGAGCCGCGCCGACACGGTTTAGATCTTGCCTAAACTGGGTTTCTGCCGGTAATGCTTGGCTGACTACTGCCATGAAAATATCTTTTAAAAACTGAAAGTGTTAGCTCTGCCGCTCATAGGGGCAGAGCATTGAAGTAAATTCACACAATCAAGGGGCGTCTTGCAGGTCAGTGACATAGCGCACGTCATCCACCTGATCATAAAGAATGATGACCTTCATACCCAGCTTGATAAAACTGTAATCAAACTCGTCAGGCAATTGATAGCGTTTATTGTCATCAAGTGTGATGGTTTCATTGGCTTCATCGATGGAGCGTATTTTACCCTCGACATCTTCTGCCATCACGCTGGTGGAGAAAAGCGATACAATAATAAAGGCAAGGCTGAATAAATATTGCATGTCTGCGCCTCTTTTTTGTTTTGTCTGCCGGCAGTTGTGATTCGCGTACCGCCGCCTGAACAGAATATTTTATGATAGCATTTCACTATGACAGCGACTTGCTCAATTTTAGTCGTAGATAAATTTATCTCAGATTTGGCTTTTTGCGCTTATATTGTGTCAAAATGAGAGTATGAACACGGTGAAATCAGGGAGATATAGCTGAAATAGCAGCATTCTTCAGTGCCTTGTTTGACCTTGAGGCAAAAGCTTCATAAAAACAGATCAGTCTTATAGTACCCGCACATAAAATTCAGGCGCGCACATGTCTCACAATAGTTTCGGCCATCTTTTCCGCGTTACCACATGGGGTGAAAGCCATGGGATAGCTTTGGGCTGTATTGTTGACGGATGTCCTCCGGGCATCACTTTTACTGAAGCAGAGATCCAGTCTTATCTGGATAAGCGCAAGCCGGGTCAGTCTAAATATACCACACAGCGCCGTGAGCCGGATCAGGTGCGCGTGCTTTCGGGTGTGATGCTGGGTGAGGATGGCGTGACCATGACCACCACCGGCACACCGATTTCGATGATGATCGAGAACACCGATCAGCGCTCAAAAGACTATGGCGAAATCGCCCGTCAGTACCGTCCGGGTCATGCCGATTACACCTATGATGTCAAATATGGCATTCGTGATTATCGCGGTGGCGGACGTTCATCAGCGCGTGAAACGGCAGCCCGAGTGGCCGCCGGTGCTATCGCCCGCAAGATCGTACCGGGTTTGAAAGTGCGCGGCGCATTGGTTGCCATGGGCGTGCATGATATTGATCGCAGCCGCTGGGACTGGAATGAAGTCGATAATAATCCGTTCTTCACGCCTGATGCTGGTTCGGTTGAAGTGTTTGCCAATTACCTTGATGGTATTCGCAAATCGGGTTCTTCCGTTGGTGCTATTCTGGAAGTGGTTGCCGAAGGTGTGCCAGCCGGAATTGGTGCGCCGCTTTATGCCAAACTCGATCAGGACATTGCCAGCAATCTGATGTCGGTCAATGCGGTTAAAGGCGTTGAAATCGGAAATGGTTTTGAAGCTGCCCGTTTAACCGGCGAGCAGAATGCGGATGAAATGCGCGTGGATGCGGATGGTAATCCGCATTTTCTTTCCAACCATGCCGGTGGCATTTTGGGTGGTATTGCAACCGGTGCGCCGGTGATTGCACGTTTTGCAGTGAAGCCGACATCGTCCATTTTGACACCGCGCCGCTCTGTCGATGCGGATGGTAAAGAAGTGGATGTGGTGACCAAAGGCCGCCATGATCCGTGTGTTGGTATCCGTGCTGTGCCGATTGGTGAAGCAATGGTTGCTTGTGCCATTGCTGATCATTATCTGCGCCACCGCGGCCAGACCGGCCGCTGAATCAAATTCTCCGTGTTTTTATAGAAATCACTGAATCTTAAGAGGTTTTCTCTATGGCGACACGGCTTTATTGGCATGATGTTTTTCTCAAACATCTGACACCGGCCGGCCATCCTGAGCGGCCGGATCGCCTTCGCGCTTTGTTGAGCGTGCTGGATGAGGGTGACTTTTATAATCTTGAGAGGGTGGAAGCACCGCTTGGTGATGAAGCGACCATCCTTTTTGCGCATAGTGAAAAATATGCCGAAACAATTAAAAAGCTAATCCCGCTTTTTGATGATGCTGATGCGGGATCAGACAAGCCCGAGCCGATCATTAAAATTGCCAATGACACTTATGCCAGCCCGCAAAGCTGGCAGGCCGCTTTAACGGCAATTGGCGCGGCCAATGCGGCTGTTGATGATGTGTTTAGCGGTCAGGCAGATAATGTGTTTATTGCGTCGCGTCCGCCCGGTCATCATGCTGAGCCGGAAGAGGCAATGGGTTTTTGTCTTTTTAACAATGCCGCCATTGCTGCCCGCTATGCACAAAAGCGCTATGAGGCAGAACGCGTCGCGATCATTGATTTTGATGTGCATCACGGAAATGGCACGCAAGCAATTTTTGAAAATGATAAAAGCGTGCTTTATTGCTCCACTCATCAGGAGCCGCTTTTTCCGGGCACCGGACATAAGAATGAGCAAGGCCTTGGCAATATCGTTAATGCGCCTTTGTCGCCCGAGAGCGGAAGCCGTGAATTTCGTGAAGCGATCAAGACACGGGTTTTACCGGCGCTTGATAATTTCCGTCCTGATTTAATTCTGATCTCTGCGGGCTTTGACGCGCATTATCTTGATCCGCTGGCGCAAATAAACTTGGATGAAGGTGATTTTGACTGGGTAACCGGTAAAATTATGGAGCGGGCAGATCGTTTTTGCGCTAATCGTTTAGTGAGCATATTGGAAGGCGGTTATGATTTGCAGGGTCTGTCAGTGTCGGCAGCTGCACATATTAAACGCCTGATGGAAGGATGAGCGAAATGAATGCAGAACAGCAGAACGCAGATATTGCACAAATGAGCTTTGAGCAGGCGATGGAGCAGCTGGAGCGTATTGTTGAAGATCTGGAACGTGGCGATGTTCCGCTTGAGCAATCCATCCGCATTTATGAACGCGGTGAAGCTTTGAAAAAACATTGCGACACATTGCTGAAATCGGCTGAAGATAAAGTCGAGAAAATCCGCATTGGCCGTGATGGTCAGCCTGCGGGTACCGAGCCGCTTGATCCGGCTTAACTCCATAAAGATTTAATATAAGCCGCTACGGGTGCCAGTGTTCCGCCAAAGAGATAGGGACCAGCACCCCAAACGGCAGTCCAGCCGATTGCGCCGATTATATTGGCGGCTAAAAAATGCGAAAAGCGCATATGCATGGAACCGGCGATAATGCCGTTGAGCTGGCGCAGGATGACGATAAAACGTGCGGTGGCCACCATATAGATGCCGCGTTTTTCAAATTGTTCTTCCAAAATGGTCAGCCGTTCAGGTGTAAGTTTGATGCGGCTGCCAAAGCGCTGCAATAATTTACGCCCGCCAAAATGGCCGATCAGATAGCCGGTGCAATCACCCAGCACAGCGCCGATAAAACACGCGATTAAAACCGCTGTGAGGCTTAAAGTACCGTTGAGTGCGAGCAGAGACGCGGCAATGAGTGCGCTTTCTCCCGGCACCGGCACACCAAAAGATTCAAAATAAACGATAATAAAAAGAGCCAGCGCTCCATAGGATGCCAAATAGGGTTCAATATATTGCATTTATACTCAGGCAGTTTGGTCTAAAAAGATGATCCGGCGCGGATAGCCGGATCAGTATAAATATCATCTATAGATCATTATCTTATAGTGCGTTTGCCGGTTATGGCATGATAGATCACCAGCACGATAATCGCACCGGCAACCGAAACAATCAGGCTGTAAATATTTAATCCTGTGACACCTTGCGCGCCGAAAGCGGTAAACACTACCCCGCCGATGATGGCGCCGAAAATGCCCAAAGCAATGTCGAACAACATACCTTGGCCACTTTTATTCACTATTTTACTGCCGATAAAGCCTGCAACGAGACCTAATATAATCCAACTTATAACTGACATTGGTTATCTCCTAAAAATTAGGCAATGCGATGGATACAGATCAGAAATTTTCATAAGACTATCAGATTGGCAAGGCATAATACTTGCCAGTTACAAATATTGGCATAGGATCAAGCATTATAGATTATTAAATTATAGCCACAGGAGTTTTTTATCATGGGAATGTCTGACAATAATTCACCTAAATCTCCGGTGCCGGGCGGTAGTCTGGCAAAACCTGTTTTGGTCGCGCTGGGCGCGTTGCTGGTCGGGCGTATGCTGAGCGGCAAGCATGATGAAACGAATGAGGCGCAGACCATTGAGCCGCCTGCACAGCCTCATGCCGAAGATAACCATTCTGGTGGTTTGCTCGGTGCGGTGCTAGGTGGTCTTGGCGGTTTGCTGGCCAGTGCAACGGGTGGTGCAGCTTCTTCCGCACCGGCGCCTACCAGTGCTAATACCGGGCTTGGAGGTATCTTGAGCGGCGGCCTTGGCGGTCTGCTGGAACAGCTCAATCAGGCTGGACACGGCAGCAAAGTGGATTCATGGCTGGGGCAAGGCGAGAATGCGAGCATTGAGCCTGATCAGCTTGGCAGTGCTATCGGTCAAAAAACATTAAGCGAGATTGCCCAGCAGGCAGGTATTAATGAACAGGAATTGCTGGCGCAGCTTTCGCAGGTCTTGCCAGGTCTTATCGACAAGCTGACAGCCAATGGTAAAGTGCCGAATATGCAGGAAATCGCACAGCTTTTGCAAAAGCAGCCTTAAAAAGCGTAAGCACTGGTGAAACTGGGCAGGTCTAACCATATAGACCTGATGAAGCCCCGATAAAGCTATGCAGCTCTGATATGCTGCATAGCTGCATGATATTGAAAACCGGAGGTCTGGTTATGAGCTTTTTCCCCGGTGATGATCCGGCCATTGGCGACAAGAAGGCTGTTGATCTGATCGAGACACTGATTATCCCGCGCACCAGTGATGTTGGCGGGCTTGAAGTGCGACGTGCTTTGCCGACTGCCAAGCGCCGCCTTGTGGGGCCTTTCATTTTCTTTGACCGTATGGGCCCAGCAATTTTGCGTGCCGGTGATGCGCTTGATGTGCAGCCACACCCTCATATTGGTCTTTCTACGGTTACTTATCTTTTTGATGGCCATATCAAACACCGAGATAGTCTCGGCACTGAAATGGTAATTTCACCGGGTGATGTGAACCTGATGACAGCCGGACGTGGCATTGTGCATTCTGAGCGCTCGCCGGAAGAATTACGCGGGCCGCCTTTGTCCATTTCCGGTGTGCAAACATGGTTGGCACTGCCGGAACATCTGGAAGACATGAGGCCGGATTTTGCCCATACGACCAAAGCTGATTTGCCGGAAATGCGTGACAAAGACTTTTCCGGTCGTTTGATCATGGGCGGTTTACACGGGCTCAAATCACCCGTTCATCAATATAGCGATACGCTTTATGCTGATATCCGGATTGAGGCGGGTGGTCGCTTCCACATTCCGGCGGTGGCGGAAGAACGTGCGATTTATATTTTAGATGGCAGTGTGAATATTGCCGGTGATGTTTTCGGCTCCAATCAGCTGCTAGCCTTCCGTGAGGGTGATGACATTATCGTGAATGCTGCGCCGAGTGCGAATGGTGGTTCGGCGCATATTATGTTGTTTGGCGGTGCAAGCCTTAACTCCAGACGCTATATCTGGTGGAACTTTGTTTCATCCTCAAAAGAGCGTATTGAACAGGCAAAAGAAGAGTGGCGCACCGGAAAGTTTGATATAGTACCGGGGGATGAAGAAGAGTGTGTGCCCCTGCCAGCGTAGCCGGCAAAAACTTATGCTGCCGGCGTAGCCGGCAAAATGTAGCTTGTCGGGTTAACCGAAATTCGTATTTTGCCGGAATAGACCGGCATTCTTGAAATAAGCCACAGGATCAAAGGTCTGAAATGCTACCAAAGCGCTCAATCGGGCAGGCCAGACCTTTGAAGCTTGCCATAAGTTCATGGATTCTATAGGCAGGTGTCCAAATAGGCGGAGAAGTATCATGACACGACCTGTCACCCCCTTACTTGATCAGGTGAACATTCCTTCAGATTTGCGTAACCTACCTGAGGCAGAACTGCCGCAGTTGGTAGATGAATTACGTGCAGAACTGATTGATGTTGTTTCAACAACCGGCGGGCATCTGGGTGCCGGACTTGGTGTTGTTGAGCTGACAGTCGCTTTGCATCACGTGTTTGATACACCGCATGACCGTATTATCTGGGATGTGGGTCACCAGACCTATCCGCATAAAATTCTGACAGGCCGCCGCGACCGCATCCGCACGCTTCGTCAGGAAAACGGGCTTTCCGGTTTTACCAAGCGTTCGGAAAGTGAATATGATCCGTTTGGCGCGGCACATTCATCCACTTCTATTTCTGCCGGTCTCGGTATGGCTGTTGCCAGCGAACTTTCGGGTGATGCACGTAATGTGATTGCGGTGATCGGCGATGGTTCGATGTCGGCTGGTATGGCTTATGAAGCCATGAATAATGCCGGAGCGCTGGATGCCCGTTTGATCGTTATTCTCAATGATAATGATATGTCGATTGCTCCGCCAACCGGTGCGATGAGCGCTTATCTGGCGCGTCTCGTATCTGGCCGCACTTATCGTTCATTGCGCGAAAATGCGAAGCAATTGGCTAAAAAACTGCCGAAATTCTTGCAGGATAAAGCACGCAAATCAGAAGAATATGCGCGTGCCTTTTTAACCGGCGGTTCGCTGTTTGAAGAACTCGGCTTTTATTATGTCGGCCCGATTGATGGTCATAATCTTGATCATTTGCTGCCCGTATTGAAAAATGTCCGTGACATGCAAGACGGGCCGATCCTTATTCATGTTGTGACCCAAAAGGGTAAAGGTTATGCGCCTGCAGAAGCGGCAGCAGACAAATATCACGGCGTAAACAAGTTTGATGTGATTACAGGGGCGCAGGCCAAGCCACCGGCAAATGCGCCAAGCTATACTAAAATTTTCGGCACCAGTCTGATTGAGGAAGCACGTCACGATGATAAAATCGTGGCTATCACTGCGGCGATGCCAGGTGGCACGGGTATTGATCTTTTCGGCGAGGCTTTTCCGAGCCGGGTTTTTGATGTCGGTATTGCCGAGCAACATGCAGTTACCTTTGCCGCTGGTCTGGCGAGTGAAGGTTTCAAGCCATTTGCCGCTATTTACTCGACATTTTTGCAGCGCGGTTACGATCAGGTCGTGCATGATGTTTCCTTGCAAAATCTGCCGGTTCGCTTCCCGATTGACCGTGCTGGTCTGGTTGGCGCTGATGGTGCCACCCATGCGGGTTCGTTTGACACAGGCTTTTTGGCTGCCTTGCCGGGCTTTGTGGTGATGGCTGCTTCTGATGAGGCAGAGCTGCGCCATATGGTGCGCACTGCCGCTGAATATGAGGAAGGCCCGATTTCATTCCGTTATCCGCGTGGTGATGGTGTCGGTGTTGAACTGCCGGAGCGCGGTTCAGTATTGGAAATCGGTAAGGGCCGCATTGTGCGTGAAGGCACGAAGGTAGCGCTTCTTTCCTTCGGTACCCGTTTGCAGGAATGTTTGGGTGCTGCCGATGTGCTGGATGCCGCAGGGCTTTCGACCACTGTTGCGGATGCACGTTTTGCCAAGCCGCTGGATCAGGATCTTATCCGCCGCTTGGCACGCGATCATGAAGTGCTGATCACCATTGAAGAAGGTGCCGTTGGCGGCTTTGGTTCGCATGTTTTGCATTTCTTGGCGCGTGAAGCTTTGCTGGATGGTGGTTTGCGGGTGCGGACACTAACATTGCCGGATGTGTATCAGGATCACGCCAAGCCGGAAGTCATGTATGCCAATGCTGGTCTTGACCGTGCAGGGATTGTGCATGCAGTTTTTGCAGCCCTTGGTCGTGAGGAAATTGCCGCACCCTTTCGCGCCTGATCTTTTGCCTTTGTGACGATTGGCCACTTGCTTAAAAGATGTGGCTGCGTCATGAAGGCGCGATGAATGATATAACTGATCCGTCTGCCCGATTGCGCCTCGACCAGCTCTTGGTCGAGCGAAAGCTTTTTGCCACGCGTTCGCGTGCGCGGGATGCTGTCGCACGTTCAACAGTGCAGGTTGACGGGCAGGTGGTTGCCAAACCGGGTGCGCTGGTGGCACGCAACGCACATTTAAGCGTTGATGATCCGGCTAGCAGCTATGTCTCACGGGCAGCGCTCAAACTCATTGCTGGACTTGATCACTTTAAACTGGACGTGAAGGGGCGCTTTGCGCTTGATATCGGCGCTTCTACTGGCGGTTTTACACAAGTTTTGCTGGAGCGTGGTGCTGCTCATGTGGTGGCGGTTGATGTCGGCCATGATCAATTGCATGAAAGTTTGGCGCGGCATAAAAATGTGACCAATCATGAGGGCTTGAATGCCCGGCATTTGGATTTCAACCATCTGGATGGCCATGCGATTGATTGTGTGGTGTCTGATGTCAGCTTCATTTCGCTGAAACTGGCCCTGCCGCAAGCATTGCAATTGGCGGTTCCCAATGCCATTTGCGTGTTACTGGTGAAGCCGCAATTTGAGGCAGGGCGTGAAGCCATCGGCAAAGGTGGTTTGCTGCGTGATCCGACACAAGGGCCTCTCATCGCAGAACAGTTGCGTGAGTGGCTAAATGCCCAAGCCGGATGGCGGGCACTAGGAATATGCGTTTCCCCGATTGAGGGCGGAGACGGCAATCTGGAATATTTACTGGCAGGAATGAAAGACCAATGAGCACGCGTGTAACAATCAGCTCTGTAGGCGCAGGTGGTGACGGGGTTGCCATGACCGCCGATGGTCAGGTTTTTGTACCTTTTACACTGGCAGGTGAAGTGGCCAATATTGCGCGCGATAAAAATCGCGGCACAGTGATTGCCATGCTTGAGCCTTCGCCGGAGCGCCAGACCGCAGAGTGTCAGCATTTTGAAGATTGCGGCGGTTGTTCTTTGCAGCACTGGCAGGCGGAACCTTATCAGGCGTGGAAGCGCGGGCTCGTTGTGGCTGCGCTTAAAGGCTATGGCATTGATGTGGAGCCAGAGCCATTGGTGGCTTGCGCTCCTTATAGCCGCCGCCGTGTGGTTTTTGCTGCACGCAAAACCGAAGGCGCAATGCTGCTGGGCTTTAATCGCCATTTGAGCCACGAGATTATCAATATCTCAGAATGCGTGGTGGCCGTTCCTGAAATCACCGAACGTCTGGAAGATTTGCGCGGCCTTGCTTCTGTTATCGCGCCCGGTTCCAAACCTTTCAAACTGGCGGTAACCGTCACAGCCTCCGGCCTTGATATTGCCGCACAAGGCTGCGGGTCGCCGGATGATAAAACACGGCTTGCTTTGACCGAATATGTGGTGGCGCATAAATTCGCGCGTCTTGCCTCTGACGGTGAAATTATTGTCGAGCCGAAAAAGCCGCTTATCCATTTTGGCAAAGTGCCGGTTAATATTCCGTCCGGCAGCTTCTTGCAGGCAACGGAAGCGGCTGAAGAAACCATGGTGGAACTTGTCACCAAACATATGGGCAAGTCTAAAAAGACCGCCGATCTTTTCTGCGGCGTTGGTACATTTGGCCTGCGTATTGCGGAGAAAAATGCCGTTCACTGCATTGAAAATGATGCGCCTGCTCTGGCAGCACTTGATCGCGGCATTCGACATGTGCAGGGCTTGAAGCCGGTGACAGTTGAGCGACGCGATCTGTTCCGCCGTCCGCTTCTGGTGCGCGAATTGGCACCTTATCAGGGCGTTGTGTTTGATCCGCCACGCGCTGGCGCTGAAGAGCAGGCACGCGAACTGGTAAAGTCTAAAGTCACGAAAGTTGCAGCGGTTTCGTGCAACCCGGTGACATTGGCGCGGGATTTATCCATTCTGGTTAAGGGCGGTTATAAGATCGATAAGATCGTGCCTGTTGACCAGTTCCTGTGGTCATCCCATGTGGAAACGGTTGCTCTGCTGACCAAGAAATAAGATGAGCATTTGTTGACTTAAACAGCGATTTCGCGTCTCATCTTAAAAAGACAGCCGATATCGGCTGTCGTAAACTGAAGGAGATTTATGCGCAGCGTTCTTATTGTCGGATTTTCGATTTTGGCCAAGGGCTCAAGATCACAATAAGTATTGCCCGAATTTTGGGTAATGAGTTTCGCATGTAATTAACTCTTCAGGTGCTTTCATGAAAGAAAGAACAAGTTGTATCCGCCCGATGGTTGCAGGGGATGTCGAGCGTTTAGCCGATATTTGGTTGCGTGCCTCTAAAATCGTCCATGGTTTTCTTGGGTATGAATTGCTGGAAGATCAGCATCAGCTGATGAAAGATGTTTATCTTTTACAAGCGGAAAACTGGGTGATTGTCAGTGATGATCAGGTGGTTGGTTTTGTTGGTTTCATCGATAATTTTATTGGTGGACTATTTGTTGATCCGGATTTTCAAGGGCAGGGCTTTGGCCTCAAACTATTGCAACATGCGCATGATTTGAAAAAACATCTGGAATTGCAGGTCTATGAACGCAATCAGCAGGCCGTCAAATTTTATCAGAAATATGGTTTTGAAATCATTCAGCGTGATGAAACGGACGATGATGGATTGCCATTTGTGCAGCTGACAATGGTGCTCAATAGCTGATTAAAATAATAAGAGCGGTTTTCATGAATCACTTTCATCGAAAACCGCTCTTATGCTTTGATTTTTATAATTTATGCCGGTTTTAGCCGAATAGTCCGCCGCTATCACTATCCACGACAATCGAAGATAAAGTGATGTGGCGCGGGCGGGTAATAGCAAACAACACTGCTTCGCAAATGTCGCGATTGGTGGCCTGTTCGCCTTTTTGACGTTCACTCACTTGCTCCCATGCGGCATCTTCCGGTGATACATCATCAAGATATGGCGGATGCACGCAGAGCGAGCGGATTGGTGTGTCGCGCAGTATTTGTTGCAAACCGCTTGCCAAGGCTGCCTGTGCATGTTTGGCGGCGTAAAAAGGCACCGAGACACTGTGTAATGGCGCATTCGGCAAGCCGCTGATTGAGCCAATAGTGACAATGTCGGGACGCTTGGAATTTTTAAGCAGTGGCAGCAAGCTTTGTGTCATCAGATAGCTGCCGGTAACGGCTGCATTGATGGTGCCGAAAATTTCATCTTCGCTATGGGGCGCATCGCTTGCTTCCAGCCACATCGCACCATTATTAATCAGCAAATCAATATGCTGATATTTGGCAGTGATGTTCGCGACAGCCTGCTTAATGCTGGTATTGTCTGCGAGGTCGACAATCACCTGACCGGCAGTTTGTCCGGTGCGCTTTGCAATAATTGCTGCCACTTGGGCAAGCGCCTGCTCCGAGCGGGCGCAAAGAATGACTTGTGCGCCTGCATCAGCCAATGTGATGGCAAGCGCGGCGCCAAGGCCGCGCCCTGCGCCAGTGATTACGGCAGTTGTTCCGTTTAACGGTGTCATCAGATTACTTTCGAGTTTATACGGCTGTGCCGCCGACGGTCATCTGATCCATGCGCAAATGTGGCTGCCCAACGCCGACAGGTACCCATTGGCCGCCTTTACCGCAATTGCCGGTGCCGTTATCCAGCTTTGAATCATTTCCGAGCATGGTGATGCGCTGCATGGCTTCCGGGCCATTGCCGATCAGCATCGCGCCTTTAATTGGGGCCGTGACTTTGCCGTTTTCGATTTTATAAGCTTCGGTGCAGCCAAATACGAATTTGCCGGAAGTGATATCGACCTGACCGCCACCGAAGGAAACAGCATAAATGCCGTTCTTGACCGAAGAGATGATTTCTTCCGGTGTTTTGTCACCGGAAAGCATGATCGTGTTGGTCATGCGCGGCATAGGAGCGTGGGCATAGGATTCACGGCGCCCATTGCCGGTTGGCTGCATACCCATCAGGCGGGCATTCTGGCGATCCTGCATATAGTTGACGAGCTTGCCGTCTTCGATCAGCACAGTGCGATTGGTTGGGGTGCCTTCATCATCAATTGTCAGCGAACCGCGACGCTGCATAATGGTGCCGTCATCCACAACCGTTACCCCTTTGGAGGCAACCTGCTGCCCCATCAGGCCTGCAAAGGCTGAAGTTTTCTTGCGGTTGAAATCACCTTCCAAACCATGGCCAACGGCTTCATGCAGCATGACGCCCGGCCAGCCATTGGCAAGCACAATATCCATAGTGCCGGCAGGGGCGGGCACAGCTTCTAGATTGACTAATGCCTGACGCAAGGCCTCATCTGCCGCATATTGCCATGCGTCAGTTGCAATAAATTCACCAAACAGCGCACGCCCGCCATGGCTGAAAGAGCCTGTTTCCTGACGGTCGCCGGAACCTGCCACAACAGAAACGTTGAGGCGCACCATCGGGCGCACATCACGCACGAAATGGCCATCGGCACGCAAAATCTCGACTTGTTTCCAGGATGCTGCAACAGATACGGAAACCTGACGCACTTTTGGGTCTTTGGCGCGCAAATAGGCATCAATCTCTTGGAGGAGGCGCACTTTGGCATCAAAGCTCGGGGAGCCGATCGGGTTTTCGTCGGTGTAAAGCTGATGGTTGGTGCCAAGCGGTGCAGCACTATATTGGCCATTATAGCCGTGGCTGGTGGCAGAAACGGCATCGGCTGCACGTTTTAATGCCGCAAGTGACAATTCACCTGCATGGGCATAGCCAATGGCCTCACCGGCAACGGCGCGCAGACCAAAACCCTGATCCTGATTGAAGGCACCGGTTTTTAACCGGCCATTATCAAAGCCCAATGATTCGGCTTCGCCATATTCCAGATAAAGCTCGCCATCATCGCTGCCTTGCAGTGTCTGGCTTAAAATACGCTGAATATCGTCGCGATTAGCGTCAAAACTATCAATCAGGCTTTTCATAAAATACATCCTGCAAACTTATCACATTTGCAGGATGTAGGCGTTTCAACAGTGAAGAACAACCGCTCGTTTAAGGAAGAGCGTCAAAGCCTTCAGCAAAGCCCTTCAAATCAACAGGAATACCAATGCCTTCTTCCGGTGTCTGGAACACGATGAAGGTGGCGGATTTGCCTGCACGGAAGGTTTTCATCAAAGCTTCGTCAAGGATAACCTCTGCATAACAACCGTCTTCAAAGCAGCGCACGAAATAAGCGCGGCCGATATCTTTGCCGTCAACATTGAGACCTAGGCCGTTTGGTAATAATACGCCGAGCGGTGCCAGAACACGCAGGATACGAGCTTTATTATCAGCGGTTTTCAAGACGACAACCGAGAGGCCGAGTTCAGGACGGTCTGCTGCCACCACATTCTGGATGAGGGCGCATTGTTCGTTCTGGGCACCGGCCGGTGTGTCGCAAAGGATCGACCATTCACCGTGTTTAGAGCGGAGCGTACCTTTTTGATTGCCGGCAGTGCTGGATTGTTCGGTTGCCGTTGGCGCTTGCTGTTGTGCGGTGTTCTGGGCAAGGGAAATGCTGGTTGAACCGGCAAAAATGCCGCCAAGACACAAAGAGAAAATTGCTAATTGCTGAGAAATTTTACGAACAGTCATGGAAGCTCCAGATCGAATCACCGTGGCACTATCGCGCTGTACCGGCATAAAAAGTATATTATCATCTTCAATAAGGCGAAATGATAAGACTTCCAATGAGATGTTGCGCATTTTTATTGATATTGGTTTAAATCACGGCAGATTTGTGAGGAAAATGCCGAAACTACGCCACTATGCACAAGATTTTGATCAAATGCCCATAGGGATTTTTTCTTTATTTTACATGGTCACGCGCAAAAATGCCGCATGATAACATATTCGCCTTCCTTGCGGTGTGCGCTAAGGTGTGGTTGAACGCCAAATGGGGGATGGCGGTTGTTTTGTAGGGATAGCTGGCGTCCAGCCTGCAAAAGGCTACAACGGGAGAGAATTCTGGTGAGAAAGATTTTTGCCACATCAATGGGCACCGTATTTGGTGCTCTGGCACTTCTGTGGACCAGTATATCAGCGCAGGCAGACCAGCCGCGCGATTGGGAATACAGATTCCAAGAACCTGCTACCGGTATTATGGAGCAGATTAAATGGTTTGAAGAGTATACACTCTGGTTCATTATTCCGGTGACAACACTGGTACTTTGTCTGATCTTCTGGGTCATTTTAAAATACCGTGCCAGTGCCAATCCGGTTCCGTCTAAAACAAGCCACAACACAATGATTGAAGTCATCTGGACCACTGGTCCGGTGATTGCGCTTGTCTGTATCGCTATTCCGTCATTCCAGCTGCTGACAGCGCAATATTCGCCTGATGATGCAGCGGTGACGATCAAGGCAACCGGATACCAGTGGTACTGGGGCTATGAATATCAGACTGAAAATCAGGTCAGCTTTGATGCTCTGATGTTGCAGGAAGGCGAACGTGCCGCGGCCAATAAAGAAGATATTGCTAAATATCCGCGTCTTCTCGCCGTTGATAATGAAGTGGTGGTGCCGGTCGGTGAAACCGTTCGTCTGCTGGTTACAGCGGCTGACGTTATTCACTCATGGGCCATTCCTGCTTTCGGCGTCAAAATGGACGGTGTACCGGGTCGTTTGAACGAAGCCTGGTTCAAGGCAGAACGTGAAGGCCTATATTATGGCCAGTGCTCCGAGCTTTGCGGCAAGGATCATGCGTTTATGCCGATTGCAGTACGTGTTGTTTCCAAGGAAAATTATGAAACTTGGTTGGCAGCGGCGGCTTCTGACGTAGGCGGTGCCAATAAGGCGCTGAGGGCTGCTGTTGAAGGTGGTCAGGCAACAAATAAGGTGGCAGCTGCCGGTAATTAATTCCGGTAAGCACCTCTGTTGAGAAACGGGAGCAATCTCATGGCTGGCACAGCAGCTCAAGACATACACGACGACCACAAGCCAAAAGGCTGGGTTCGTTGGGTCTATTCGACCAACCACAAAGATATTGGTACTCTGTACCTTATTTTTGCGATTTTCTCCGGCATTATCGGCGGCGCATTGTCGATTGCGATGCGCGCTGAATTGCAAGAACCAGGCATTCAGATCTTCCACGGTCTGGCAGCTATGGTTTACGGCGTTGAAGGTGATGCGGCACTGGATGCCGGTAAGCACATGTTCAACGTGTTCACCTCGATGCACGCGCTTATCATGATCTTCTTCATGGTGATGCCTGCACTGATCGGTGGTTTCGCCAACTGGATGATCCCGCTCATGATCGGCGCGCCTGATATGGCATTCCCGCGTATGAACAACATCTCCTTTTGGCTGTTGCCTCCGGCATTGCTGTTGTTGTTGATCTCCTTCTTCGTGCCGGGTCCTGCCGGTGGTTGGGGTGCAGGTGGTGGCTGGACACTTTATCCGCCGCTCTCAACATCCGGCCAGCCAGGCCCTGCGGTTGATTTCGCCATTTTGTCGATCCACATTTCCGGTGCATCGTCCATTCTTGGTGCGATTAACTTCATCACCACGATTTTGAACATGCGCGCGCCGGGTATGACCCTGCACAAGATGCCGCTTTTTGCATGGGCAGTGCTGGTTACAGCATTCCTGCTTCTGCTTTCCTTGCCGGTTCTGGCAGGCGGTATCACCATGCTTCTGACCGACCGCAACTTCGGCACTGCATTCTTTGCACCTGATGGCGGTGGTGATCCGATCCTTTACCAGCATCTGTTCTGGTTCTTTGGTCACCCTGAAGTGTATATTCTGATTTTGCCGGGCTTTGGTATTGTCAGCCACATCATTTCAACCTTCTCCCGTAAGCCAATCTTCGGTTATCTGGGCATGGCTTATGCGATGGTTGCGATCGGTGTTGTCGGTTTCGTTGTCTGGGCGCACCATATGTACACTGTTGGTCTGTCGCTCGACACCCAGCGTTACTTCGTGTTCGCAACCATGGTGATCGCGGTGCCGACTGGTATTAAGATCTTCTCGTGGATTGCTACAATGTGGGGTGGCTCGATCACCTTCCGCGCACCAATGCTTTGGGCAATCGGATTTATCTTCCTGTTCACCATTGGTGGTATGACCGGTGTTCAGTTGGCTAATGCTGGTCTCGACCGTTCATTGCACGATACATATTATGTGGTTGCACACTTCCATTACGTGCTGTCACTTGGTGCTGTGTTCGCGATCTTTGCGGGCTGGTACTACTGGTTCCCTAAAATGACCGGTTATATGTATAGCGAGTTTACTGCGAAGCTGCATTTCTGGCTCACCTTCATCGGTGTGAACCTGATCTTCTTCCCGCAGCACTTCCTCGGTCTTGCTGGTATGCCACGTCGTTACATCGACTATCCGGATGCTTATACCGGCTGGAACATGGTTTCGTCTTACGGCTCATACATCTCCGGTTTTGCAGTTCTGATCTTCCTCTACAACGTCTTCGAAGCTTTTGCGAAGAAGCGTGAAGCAGGTGCAAACCCATGGGGTGACGGCGCAACCACGCTGGAATGGCAGCTTTCTTCGCCGCCACCATTCCATCAGTGGGAAGAGTTGCCACGCATTAAATAAGAGAATACTAATAAGACTTCCGGGCGGCGTGTCGCCGTCCGGAACTCAACAATGAAGATAATTGAATGTTTTCGTAAATCTGTTGAGCTTTTCGAAAATATTCATTGTCCGGCTTAAAGTCGCTCAATGTTGAATAGGGGCATGACTGTCCTGATGGAATGAGAGCAATGTCTGTGATTGGAAAAAATATCGCCTCCGATAATGAATATCGCCTCTCTGAAGCGATGGCGTCGGATTATATCACGCTGTTAAAACCGCGAGTAATGTCACTTGTGGTGTTCACAGGCTTTGTTGGTTTGATGGCAGCGCCGGGTCATATGAACCCGGTTTTGGCCGCAATCACCATTCTTTGCATTGCTGTTGGTGCTGGCGCATCGGGTGCTTTGAATATGTGGTATGATGCCGATATTGACATCATCATGAAGCGCACCCGCAACCGTCCGATACCGGCTGGCCTGATCTCACCGGAGCAGGTACTGGTTTTCGGTCTGACGCTTTCGGTTCTCTCGGTGCTGACACTCGGGCTGCTGGTTAACTGGCTTTCCGGTGCGCTGCTGGCTTTCACCATTTTCTTTTATGTGGTGATTTATTCCATGTGGTTGAAGCGCTCAACCCCGCAGAACATTGTGATCGGCGGGGCTTCCGGTGCGTTTCCTCCGATGATCGGTTGGGCAGCCGCCACAGGCTCCATCAGCCTTGACAGCATTGTGCTGTTTTTGATCATTTTCCTTTGGACACCTCCACATTTCTGGGCGCTGTCATTGTTCATGAGCAATGATTATGAAGCTGCCCGCATCCCGATGATGCCGAATGTGAAAGGCGAAGCCTCCACCAAGCGTCAGATTGTCGGCTATTCGCTCATTATGGCGCCTGTTGGTGTGTTGCCATGGGTATTGGGCTTTGCCGGTCTTACCTATGGTGTCGTTTCTATTCTTATGGGACTGGCTTTTGTTTATTATGCATGGCGTTTGCGGAACGCACCGACGCATGAAACAATGATCGCAAGTGCCAGAAAATTGTTCCGTTTTTCACTGCTTTATCTGGCGGGTCTGTTTGCGACTCTGTTGGCAGAGGTACTGGTTTATAAAGCACTTGTCGGATTTGGAGTTATAGCATGAGCACGTCTAACAACGAGCTGGAACTGATTAAGCCGACAGAAAAGCAGAAGCGCGCACAGCGTAACCGTTCCGTTGGACTGGCCATCGCTTTGGCGCTGTTTGTGATTATTGTTTATGTCGGCACATGGGCCAAGCTTGGTGCGAATGCACTGATCCGGCCAATGTAACGAATATTTAAAGGGGAGGGAAGAATGGGCAATCAGCAGGGTGATAAAAACGCCAAGAAGGACACTTCAAACCGTGTTATCGCATTTGCTTGTCTCAGCTTTTTTGCCTGTATGATTGGCGCGGCCTATGCCTCTGTTCCGCTTTACCGTCTGTTTTGTCAGGTGACCGGTTATGGTGGCACAACGCAGCGTGTCGAGCAATATTCCGATAAAATCCTTAATCAAACGATCAAAGTGCGTTTTGATGCCAATACGGCTGGTGGCTTGCCGTGGGATTTCAAGCCGGTTCAGCGCGAGGTTGAGCTGAAAATCGGCGAAACGACTATGGTTAAATATGAAGCCACGAATAAATCAGACGGACCGACCTATGGCCGTGCAACATTTAATGTCACGCCCGGCCGTGCAGGCGCTTATTTCAACAAGGTAGAGTGTTTCTGCTTTACCGATACGACATTAGCTTCCGGCGAAGATATGGAAATGCCGGTGCTGTTCTTTGTTGATCCGGACTTCGTCAATGATCCGGATTTGAAAGATGTAAAAACAATCACACTTTCCTATACTTTTTTTCCAATTGATGAGCCTAAGCCACTTGCGGCGGCGAAAGTTGGCGATAAACTGGAAAGTGCGGGGAAATTATAACGATCGCTTCACTTTTGCGAGTAAGCATTCAGAGGAGCTCTGGGGAGAGACATGGCTGACGCCCATCAGAAAAATCATGATTACCATATCATAGCACCAAGCCCGTGGCCGTTTATCGGTTCGGTCGGTGCCTTTGTGCTGGCGCTTGGCGGCATTGCATATATGCGCTATCTGAATGCCGGTGAACTGCACCTGTTCGGTATCAATCTGGTGACACCATGGCTGTTTGTCATGGGTATCGCCATCGTTCTCTACTGCATGTATGGCTGGTGGAGCGATACGATCAAGGAAGGCAAAGAAGGCCATCACACCCGCGTGGTGTCGATCCATCTGCGCTATGGCATGATCATGTTCATCGCTTCCGAAGTGATGTTCTTTGCGGCTTGGTTCTGGGCGTTTTTTGACGCCAGCCTGTTCCCGAATGATGCAGAACAAGTGGCACGCGCTGCCTATACCGGTGGCACATGGCCTCCGCAGGGGATTGAAGTGCTCGACCCGCTGCATCTGCCGCTTTACAACACCATCATTCTGCTGCTTTCAGGCACAACATTGACATGGGCGCACCATGCAATGCTGGTCAAAGACCGCTCAGGTATGATTGCCGGTCTGGCTCTCACAGTTGCGCTTGGCGTGTTGTTCTCCTTCGTGCAGGCTTATGAATATGCCTATGCGCCATTTGGCTTCAAAGATTCGATTTATGGTGCCACCTTCTTCATGGCGACCGGTTTCCACGGCTTCCACGTATTTATTGGTACAGTGTTTTTAGCTGTTTGCCTGTTCCGTGCCATCCGTGGTGATTTTGACGGTAAAAACCATTTCGGTTTTGAAGCGGCTGCCTGGTACTGGCACTTTGTGGACGTGGTCTGGCTGTTCCTCTTCTTCACCATGTATGTGTGGGGAAGCTGGGGTGGTGTGATCCATCATTAAGTTTGATTTGGTTAAAATCAAAGGGCGGCTGTGGAGACACGAGCCGCCTTTTTTAATGCGACAGTCTTGCGTGGCACGGCAATAAGGCGCAAAAAGACCATGGGAGATGAAGATCATGACAGAGCATAACCATTCCGGCGGTAACGGTGTTGATCCGATCAAAGCTGGCATTTTAGGCCGGTGCCCGAATTGCGGTGAGGGCAAATTATTCAACGGTTTTTTGAAGGTGGCAAAATCCTGCCATGTCTGCGGACAGGATTACTCCTTTGCTGATTCCGGTGACGGGCCGGTGGTTTTTGTCATTCTCATTATCGGGTTTATTGTGCTGGGTCAGGCGCTCTGGCTGGAGACGAATTTTCAGCCACCGCTTTGGCTGCATCTGATTATCTCAATTCCCTTGGCGATCATTTTAAGTCTGGTTTTGGTGCGCTGGCTCAAAGGTGTGCTGATTACGCTGCAATTCAAGCATAAGGCCGCTTCCGGCCAGCTTGATGATAAACATACTGACAATGGACAATAGCATGCTGGTGACTAAACCCGACACACGCAGATTTCCGTGGGGTGTGATTGTTGTCTATCTGATTTGTTTAGGGATTTTGCTGAGTCTTGGCACATGGCAGGTTAAGCGCTTGTTCTGGAAAGAAGAGCTGCTGGCTTCCATTGCTGAAAATATCAAAGCGCCACCGGTTTCGGTTGCCGCGTTGGAAGGTATTTTAAAACAGACAGGCAGTGTGGAATATCGCCCTGTGACGGCTACCGGTACATTTATGCATGAGGGTGAACGGCATTTTCTGGCGACTTTTAAAGGTGAGGCCGGATTTTATGTCTATACGCCGATGCAGATGGAAGACGGGCGTTTTGTGCTGATCAATCGCGGCTTTGTGCCTTATGGCCGTAAAGATCCGCAAACGCGCTTGGAAGGGCAGTTGGATGGCCCTGTGACGATTACAGGACTGGCGCGTGATCGTCTTGAGATGAAGCCTTCCAGCTTTGTGCCTGACAATGATCCGGCAAAAAACATTTTCTATTGGAAAGATTGGGGTGTGATGGCAGAAACTGGTGGTGTGCCTGATCTGGAAACACTGGTTCCTTTCTTTATTGATGCCGATGATACGCCTAATCCCGGTGTTTTGCCGATGGGTGGTGTCACCAATATTGAGCTGCCGAACAAGCATCTGGAATATGCCATCACATGGTATGGTCTGGCTTTGGCACTCACCGCAGTGGTGGGGGCTTATCTGTGGCGTTGGCGCTATCCTAAAACCACGCCATAATCACGCTTAAAGCTTGACTTTTAGTGGCACTAAGCCCAACTCCTGAATATATTGGTTTTGCTGGCTCAGCAAAGCACGGTTGATTATGCCTTGAATGAAGAGATGATGCTTATGTCTTTAAACGTGGAACAGCGCCCGAAACTGGAAATTCGTCTCTGTGGGCCACGTGGCTTTTGTGCCGGTGTTGACCGCGCTATTCAGATCGTCATTCTGGCTTTGAAAAAATATGGCGCACCGGTCTATGTGCGTCATGAAATCGTGCATAATCGCTATGTGGTGGAAGGTTTGCAATCACGTGGTGCCGTTTTTGTTGAAGAGCTGCATGAAATTCCGTTAGAGCATCGCGAACAGCCGGTGGTTTTTTCAGCCCATGGTGTGCCGCAATCGGTGCCGGCAGATGCGGAAGCCAAAAATCTTTTCTATCTGGATGCGACATGCCCGCTTGTTTCCAAAGTGCACAAACAAGCTATGCGCCATGAGCGACAGGGACGCCATGTCATTTTAATCGGCCATTCCGGCCATCCGGAAGTAATCGGCACCATGGGGCAGTTGCCGGAAGGCGCGGTCACACTGGTTGAAACCGTTGAAGATGCCCGTAATTGCGAATTTGCTGATCCGGATAATCTGGGCTTTGTCACGCAGACCACATTGTCGGTGGATGATACGGCGGGCATTGTGGCCGAGCTACAAAAACGCTTTCCGCACTTACTGGCACCTGCGGCCGAATCTATCTGCTATGCCACAACCAACCGACAGGAAGCAGTGAAAGAAGCCGCTCCGGGTTGCGATCTGTTTTTGATTGTTGGTGCGCCAAATTCATCCAACTCCAAGCGCTTGGTGGAAGTTGCAGAACGGGCAGGGGCGAAAAAATCTTTGCTGGTGCAGCGCGCCGACGAGATTGATTGGGATGGTCTTGGCGATATTTCAGTGCTTGGCCTGTCTGCTGGTGCATCTGCGCCGGAAATCATCGTCAACGAGATTATCGAAGCATTTAAAGCGCGTTTTGAAGTGCAGATTGAACTTGCCGTGACAACGGTTGAAACCGAAAACTTTTTGGTAAACCGTCAGCTGCGCGATGTTGATTTAACCGTGCAGGACATGGCATTCGTCAATGGTGAATAAAGCATGTCTCCCAAGATCGGCTGCCGGTTTTGGGATCAGGATGTGCTCTGGTTTTAAAAGAATAACAGTTGAGCGAAAGCTTGGCTGAGGGGAAGAATTTTCATGGCCGTTTACACGGATATTAATGAAGTCGAACTTGCCGCGTTTTTAAGTAATTATAATATCGGAACGCTGACTTCTTATAAAGGCATTGCTGAAGGTGTCGAAAACACCAATTATCTGCTGCACACCACGGCTGGTGCTTTTATTCTGACCCTTTATGAAAAGCGGGTAAATCCGCAGGAATTGCCGTTTTTCTTAAAACTCATGCAGCATCTTTCTGCTGAAGGATTGGAATGCCCGCAGCCGGTTGTTGCCGGTAATGGCGAAATGATTGGTGAACTGGCTGGCCGTCCGGCGGCTATTGTCACCTTTTTGGAAGGCATGTGGCTGCGCAAACCTGCCGCTGAACATTGCGAAGCATTGGGGGTCGGCTTGGCACAAATGCATCTGGCAGGCCAAAGCTTCACCATGGAGCGCAAGAATGGCCTGACGGTCGATAACTGGCGGCCATTATGGCAGCAATCTCTGGCTCATGCCGATAAGATCGAGCCAGCCCTTATCGATGAAGCGGAAGCGGATTTAGCCTATCTGGAAGCCAACTGGCCGCAAGATTTGCCACGCGGTGTTATTCATGCCGATCTGTTTCCGGATAATGTCTTCTTTCTGAATGACAAATTGTCAGGATTTATCGACTTCTATTTCGCCTGTACCGATATTCTAGCCTATGATGTGGCTGTGTGTCTCAATGCATGGTGCTTTGAAAAAGACCACTCATATAACCAGACCAAGGGTGCTGCTTTGTTGCGCGGGTATAATTCGGTGCGGCCATTATCTGTTGCTGAAACAGAAGCCTTGCCGATCCTTTCGCGCGGTGCTGCACTGCGCTTCATGCTCACCCGTCTCTATGACTGGCTGACAGTGCCGGATGGTACTTTTGTGGTTAAAAAAGATCCGATGGAATATGTGCGTAAATTGCGTTTCCACCGTCAGGTGGAAAATGCCAGCGAATATGGTCTGCCTAATGCAGTTTCAACAAGCGGAGAGCATGCGTGAAAGAGATAGAAGCTTTCACTGATGGTGCATGTTCAGGCAATCCGGGGCCGGGGGGCTGGGGCGTTGTGCTGCGTTGGAATGGTAATGAAAAAGAGCTGAAGGGCGGCGAAGCGGATACGACGAATAATCGTATGGAGCTGATGGCGGCTATTTCGGCACTTAAAGCTTTGAAGCAGCCTTGTCGCGTCGATCTTTATACCGATAGCGTTTATGTGCGTGATGGCATTTCCAGCTGGATTGAAGGCTGGAAGCGCAATGGCTGGAAAACAGCCGCGAAAAAGCCGGTTAAAAATGCCGAATTATGGCAGGAGCTGGATGAGGTTCGTAAACCGCATGATGTGAAATGGCATTGGGTTAAAGGCCATGCGGGGCATCCGGAAAATGAACGCGCCGATGAACTGGCACGCGCAGGCATGGAGCCGTTTAAACCCTATAAACCTGCTTTTACATCGCTTAAAGTTAAGTAAGCGGCAAAGCGTCTTTTAAGAAAAAGGGCAGATCATGAAATCCATGATCTGCCCTTTATTTTTTAAAGCTGTTCCAGCAGAGCGGATGCAGCGGATGTAACCGCCTGACCTGGCTGTTCTTCAATGTTGAGAACTTTTACCACGCCATCTTCGATCACGGCTGAATAGCGCTTGGAGCGTACGCCCATGCCGCCGCCGGTGAAGTCAATATCAAGGCCTGCTGCCTTAGCAAATTGTGCGCTGCCATCGGCGAGGAATGTCAACTTATCCTGTGCGCCGGTGCTGTTTGCCCACGCATTCATGACAAATACGTCGTTAACCGCAGTAACGGCTACAGTGTCGACGCCTTTGGCTTTGATTGCATCAAAATTGTCGAGGAAGCCCGGCAGATGGTTGAGAGTGCAGGTTGGGGTGAAAGCACCCGGCACTGCGAAGAGCACAACTTTTTTGCCCTTGAAAACTTCATCAGTGGTGACATCTTTAACGCCGTCACTGGTTTTCACTTTGAAAGTTGCATTTGGCAATTTATCGCCGACTTTAATGGTCATGTTGCGTCTCCCTGAATGTGGTCTGTCTTATATAGGTATTGTGAGTAGTTAAGTCGAGTTTGGCACTCGTGTTCAAGTGAATTTTTTACAAATCTTTTTAAAGAGCCGGTTTGCTTTTTTTAGAGCTGATTGTTTTAGAAATAAGCTTAATTGTTATTTTAGCACTTAGAAAAATTGACAGTCTGTCGCGATTAAGACAGAGTTTAGGTTTATCAGAAATAATGCGTAAGATGTTGGTCGGTTAGTCTGGCAAGCTAAGGTCTCACCTGTTGTGCGTTGAAAGGCAGGAGGTAAAGATTAGTAAAGCTGAAGAACTGCAAAATGGTTTTTTAAACGGTCAGTTTTTACTGGCCATGCCCAATATGGTGGATGAGCAATTTGCTCGTTCCGTTGTTTATATTTGTGCGCATTCACCCGAAGGTGCTATGGGCTTTATCATCAATCAGCAACAGCCGATCGGCTTTACCGATTTGCTGGAGCAGATTGGTATCATCAAAGAAGAAGATGCGATTATTCTGCCTGACCATCAACGTAAGTTAATGATCCGCAATGGCGGGCCGGTGGATAAAAATCGTGGCTTTGTTATCCATTCGAGTGATTATAGTGTTTCTTCCACCATGCCGGTTGCTGAAGATGTTTCGATGACCGCAACGGTCGATATTGTCCGTGCAATTTATGACGATAAGGGCCCGCGCCAAGCCATTATGACGCTTGGCTATTCCGGCTGGGGCGCAGGGCAGCTGGAGGCAGAACTGGCACAAAATGGCTGGCTGACATGTCCGGCGAATAATGCCCTTTTGTTTGATGGCGATATTAGCAGCCAATATGAACGGCTATTGTTAGAAATCGGCGTTGATATTTCCCGCCTTGTGACCAGTGCCGGAAGGGCCTGAGATTTTCCAATGATGAAACAAAAAAACTGACCGTCTCCGGTCAGTTTTTTTAAATCACTTAAGCTTTTCAGTTTGCTCTGCCGTTGGTTCATCCTCTGGCATTGCTACTTCTTGCGCGATCTGAGCCGGTGGCTGTTCTTTTTCCATTTCCTGCTGGGTGAGGATAAGGGTTGCATCATCAACGATCATCGGTTCGCCGAACATGAAGCTTTGAACATATTCGCAACCGATCTGCGCCAGATGCTCTGCATCATGCTCGCTCTCAACGCCTTCAGTTACAACTGCAAGCCCCAGATCATGTGCCATGCTGACGATGGAGCGCAGCAATGTGTTTTTCTGTGGCTGATCGCCGATCACAAAAGAACGGTCGATTTTGATAATATCAAACGGGAAGCGGGTCAGATAGGAAAGTGACGAATAGCCTGTGCCAAAATCATCCAGTGACAAGCCAATGCCCATTGTCTTCAAACGGTTGAGCACATGAGTGGATTGTTCCGGATTTTCCATCAGGACAGATTCGGTCAGTTCCAGTTTCAGACTGCCCGGTTTCAAATGAATACGCGAGATAACTGAGCGTATATCATTGATGAGATCTTGACGGATAAGCTGCGTGCTGGACAGGTTAACCGAAACAAAGAGATCAAATTTCGGGAACTGTTCTTGCCAGTTAGACAGAGTTTCAGCAGCTTTTTGCATGGCAAACATGCCGAGCTGGATGATGAGGCCTGAATTTTCCGCAATCGGAATAAATTCTGATGGCGAAATCGGCCCGCGTCTTGGGTGATCCCAACGCATCAATGCTTCAAAACCGGCAACCGTTCCATCAGAAAGACGCACGATCGGTTGATAGGCGAGGCTGATTTCTTCACGTTCAATCGCACGGCGTAGATCAGATTCGAGCTGTAATTTATCGCTGCCGATTTCACGCAATGCCGGACGGAACGGCTCGATTTTATCACCGCCACAGCGCTTGGCCTGATACATGGCAAGCTCTGCATCCTTGACGAAGTTTTCGGCACTAGTGGCAGCTTTTGTCCAGGTGATAAGGCCAACAGAGGCGGTTAATACAATTTCGCGCTTGGCATAGGCAATCGGCGCACGAACAGCTTGACGCAGCGCCTCAGCAAAGGCAGCAATGCGAGCCGGATCGCTTTCGGAAGCCAGCAACAAGCCAAACTGGTCTGAGGAGAGGCGCGACAGCGTATCCTGCGGTTTGAGCAAGCGGAACAGGCGGCGCGAGATTGTAAGCAGGATAGTGTCACCTGCCGACATGCCGAGGCTGTCATTGACCTGTTTAAAGCGGTCGATGTTGATGATGAACACAGTCGGGCGGAAGCGGATTTCTTCCTGAGCCATGTTCATCACGCTGTTTAAGCGATCAAGGAACAACTCGCGGTTAGGCAGGCCGGTGAGATTATCATGCACCGCATCATGCAGCAGACGCTCTTCGGCTTTCTTCTGTTCGGTGACATTAACGAGCGTGCCGACACAACGCACCACTTCGCCATCAAGACCGATGACAGGGCGCGCACGCAGCGAATACCAATGATAATGGCCGTCATTAGCGCGCAAGCGGAAGGTCTGGCTGATTTTGCCGCGGCGGTTTTCAAGCAGCGCATCCAATGTTGCGCGGAAACGATCACGATCATCGCCATGCATCACCGGCAACCAGTTGCGCACTGCACTTTGCAAGGAGCTCGCACTGCTGCCTAAATAATGTGCAATATCAGGCGTGGTGGTTACGCGGTCGCGTGGCACATCCCAATCCCAGACAATATCTCCGGCACCGATCACCGCGAGCGCCTGACGTTCCATGTCAGAGAGCAGGCCAAGCTGCATCGCGCCACCGGCAAAAGCGTGCTGCATCACGGTAAAACCAATGAGCAGAACGATCAGCACGAGGCCGCCACCAAGTGCTGGCTGCACAATGTCATTATCGACAAGGCCGGTCACTGTCATCCAGCCGCCGATCAGCCAGATCAGAATAAGCAACCATGCCGGTATCAGCATAATCGCGCGGTCATAGCCTTTGAGTGCCAGATAGCCGATAAGGCCGATGCCGCTGACAACGGTGAGAGCCAGCGAGATACGTGCAATACCGGAGGCAATTGGCGGGTCGAAAATAGCAACACCGGCAAGAGCCAGCAGACCGAGCACCCATGTCACCGCACCATAGCTGAAATGGTCATGCCAGCGGTTGAGGTTAAGATAGGTGAACAGAAAAATGACGAGCGAGGCGGCAAGGGCAACTTCAGTACCGGCACGCCAGACCTGTTCATTGCCAGGGGTGATGGCAATCAGCTTTGTCCAGAAACCGAAATCAACGCAAATATAGGCAAGAACGGCCCATGCAAGGGCGGCTGTAGCGGGAAAAAGCGATGTGCCTTTGACCACAAACAAAATGGTGAGGAACAAGGCCAGCAGACCGGAAATACCAAGCAGAATGCCGCGATAAAGCGTGTAGGAGTTGACGGTGTCTTTATAAGCATCCGGCTCCCACAGATAGACCTGCGGCAGATTGGTGGAGGCAAGTTCGGCAACAAAAGTAACAACCGTGCCCGGATTGATGGTGATGCGGAACACGTCGGCATCGGGGCTTGGCTGGCGATCAAGCGCAAAACCTTCACTCGGGGTGATGGAATTGATGCGGTTGGAGCCCAGATCAGGCCAGACAATACCGGAATTGACCAAACGGAAATGCGGCGCGACAATCAGGCGGTCGATCTGCTCATCGGTCGGGTTAGCAATAGAAAAAGCCGCCCAGTCACCCGACGAGCGGCCTTTGCCGTCAGCCTGCACTTCAATACGACGCACAATGCCATCAGGGCCGGGTGCGGTGGAAACCTGCACGCTTTCTCCCTGATTACGGTAGATATCAACGGCGCGTGTCAGATCCAGTGCAACATCGCTTTTAGAAATTTTGATAGGTTCGACAGCCAGAGCCGGAGAGGCAATAAAACTTGTCAGTACAAGCGTGATCATCAAGGCAGCAAATTGAGCCATTAAATTCAGCCTTTTCAGGGCTTTGTTGCGATAGCTTTTAATTGCCGGCACTGTTTTACACCTTGTTGTCGATATTGTATTTATCGCTTTCAAGCAGGGACAAAAGAATATGATCCTGCCACTTTCCGTTGATTTTCAGATAAGAGCGCAAAAGGCCCTCTTGCTGAAATCCAGCTTTTTCGAGAAGACTAATCGAACGTATATTATTGGGAATACAGGCAGCTTCAAGCCTGTGCAAGCCAAGATGCTGAAATGCGAAGGGGATAACTAAGGCGAGTGCTTCACTCATATAGCCTTTTCCGGCAAATGCAGCACCGCTCCAATAGCCGATCATCCCGTTCTGACCAACACCACGTCTGATATTATTAAGCGTTATTCCGCCGACCAATTGCTGATCTTCATTGCGAAAGATGAAGAAAGGATAGGTCGTACCTTTGTTAATTTCTTCCTGATAGTGCCGAATTCTATGCCGGAATGCACTTTTTTCCAGTACATCCGGTGCCCATGTCGGCTCCCACGGCGTCAAAAATGCTCTGCTTTTTTCACGCAAAACCTTCCATGCCTGATAATCACTTAAATAAGGTTCTCTGATATGAACCTTTATTCCTTGTAATTTCAGGCTGTTATTACGCATGAAGGGCAAAGCTATCATGGGGCGCCTTAAATAGGATCTTTGTCAGCCTGTGACCATCAAAAAACGAGTTAGAAAAAAGCCGGCGGCACTATGCTACCGGCTTATTCTTAATGTGTTAAATTGCTAATTGAGGCTTTTTTACGCGCTTGTGCAAAGAGCTGCCCAATGTGTCGAAGTCCATCAGTTTGCCAACCGGACCAACGGCTGCGATGGTTGGCTTGGTATCAACAAACAAACGACCGGCAAGATCGGTCAGACGTTCAGGCGTAATCAGCGACAGGCGATCCATCAGCTCCTGATTGTCGACAGGGCGGCCATAAAGCATGAACTGGCGCGCCAATTGTCCGGCACGGCTGGAAGCGCTTTCTTGTGCCATCAACAGGCCGGCGCGATATTGTGCGCGGGCACGGTCAACTTCTTCAATGCTGATATGGTCGGATACTTTGTGCAATTCATCAATGATGACAGGCACCAGCTCAACCATTTCATCACGGCCCGTTGCGGCATGAATGCCGAAAATACCGGTATCGGAAAAGCCCCAATGGAAGGCATAGACCGAATAGCACAGACCGCGTTTTTCACGCACTTCCTGAAAGAGGCGTGAGGACATGCCGCCGCCAAGCACCATGGATAGCAATTGTGAGGCATAAAAATCGCGCACATGATAGGCTTTGCCTTCAAAGCCTAATAACAGCTGCGCATCCATTAGGTCACGGTCTTCGCGGAAATCACCGCCCACATAAGTGGCAATGTTTGGCACGGGTGCTGTATTGGTGGAGCGGAAACTTCCGAGGCGTTGTTCGACTTCACGCACAAATTCGTCGTGATCCACGCCACCGGCAGCCGTTACAACCATACGGTCGGCACTATATTGCTCATTCATATAGCTGCGCAGATCGGCCGAGGTGAAGCCTGCGACCGTTTCAGGCGTACCTAAAATAGCGCGGCCAATCGGCTGATGGCGGTAGGCCGTTTCGGTAAAACGGTCAAAAACAATATCATCAGGCGTATCATGCGCAGCACCAATTTCCTGCATGATGACCTGTTTTTCGCGTTCCAGCTCGTCTTCGTCGAACTTGGAGCTGGTCATGATATCGGCCAGAATGTCGATGGCAAGCGGCATGTCGTTGCGCATCACACGGGCATAATAAGAGGTGGTTTCAACGCTGGTGGCTGCGTTGATCTCACCGCCGACATTTTCAATATCGGCGGCGATCTGCCATGCTGATCTGTTTTCTGTGCCTTTAAAGGCCATGTGTTCCAGAAGATGTGCGATGCCGTGGCGGTTTTCCGCTTCGTTACGGGCTCCAGCTTTTACCCAGATGCCCAATGCCACACTTTCAATATGTGGCATTGTGTCCGTGGCAATTGTCAGTCCGTTGGACAGGCGGGTAACTTGAATACTCATCCGCGGGTAGCTCCCTGCTTAGCCGCTCTGGAGTGGGCAGACACGTAATCTTCTACGGTTTTCAGCTCATTATCCAAAACAGTAAATTTTTCTTTTCGAGTCATCAGGTCAGCTAACCAGTGTGGAAGAGCTGGGTCAATGCCGGATGCTGATTTTACTGCTTCAGGAAATTTTGCCGGATGGGCTGTTGCAAGACATACCATCGGTGCGGAAGACTTGTGCAGATCGCGTGCAACTTTCACGCCGATTGCTGAATGCGGATCAAGCAAATAGCCGTCTTTTTGCAATATAGACTGGATCATGGCCGCTGTTTCATCGACATTGGAGCGTCCGGCACCAAATTCTGCACGGATGCGTGCGAGCGCGCCAGCTTCGATAGTGAACTGGTCGGATTGCTTCAAATTGTCCATCATTGAACGCACTGCCGCTGCATCACGATTATGTGCTTCAAACAACAAACGCTCAAAATTTGATGAAATCTGAATGTCCATTGATGGCGAAGTGGTTTGCGCAACACCGCGCATTTCATAAGAACCATCAGCAAGTGTGCGTGCCAGAATATCATTGTCATTGGTGGCAATGAGAAGCTGGTCAATCGGCAGGCCCATTTTCTTGGCAACGAAGCCCGCAAAAATATCGCCGAAATTACCGGTCGGAACACTGAAAGAAACGCTGCGATCGGGTGCACCAAGGCTAAGCGCAGAAGTGAAATAATACACGATCTGCGGCATGATGCGTGCCCAGTTGATGGAGTTGACGCCGGAAAGCGACACGGCATCACGGAATTTCAGATTGTTGAACATGCCTTTGACGAGATTTTGACAGTCATCAAAATTGCCGTTTATGGAAAGGGCATGGACGTTGGCGGCTGTCGAGCTTGTCATCTGGCGCTGCTGCACCGGAGATACACGACCATTCGGGAACAGAATGAAAATATCGGTGCGATCACGACCGGCAAAGGCTTCGATTGCTGCGCCACCGGTATCGCCTGATGTGGCGCCAACGATTGTGGCGCGTTCGCCGCGCTGTGCCAGCGTATAATCCATCAGACGCGCCAGCAGCTGCATGGCAACGTCTTTAAACGCTAATGTGGGCCCGTGGAAAAGTTCCAGCACAAATTCATTCGCACCGGTTTGCACCAGAGGGCACACCGCATCATGACGGAATGTGCCATAGGCTTCCTCAACCATTTTGCGGAAATCATCGGCCGGAATTTCGCCGTCAATAAAAGGTGTGAGTACTGCGATTGCGATATCCACATAAGATTTGCCGCGCAGTGCACGAATCTCAGCCGCGCTGAACTGCGGAAATTCTTGGGGTAAATAAAGGCCGCCATCACGAGCCAGACCAGCCAGTAATGCATCGCTGAAACCCAGAACTGGTGCTTCGCCCCGCGTACTTACATATTTCATTTTAAAACAGCCTTCGTTCCCGATTGCATCTTGGTTTTGCTATTTTCTGCGATACCGCATAAAAGAGATTTGTATATCTCACATTGTCAGGGGTTGCTCTTAGCCTTAAAAAACACGAAAACAACCTTTCAGAATGTTCGATATGCAAATTCTACAGAACATTGGTATAGAACAGGTTGATTAGTGCAGGGAAGACCGCTTGATGCAGAAATTATCCTTTACGCGTGCAGCGATTGTCACAACATTGTTGCTGGGTGTTGCTGGCTGTAACACAACCGGCACCAAAGATGCCGCTGAAAACATCAATGTGGCCGAAGATAACCGCATTACTTCAGAGGAATTGCGGGCTTATTGCCCGAAGGTCACTTTGCGTGAAGGAACGGCCTATTTCTCAAAATATGCGAAAAGCGCAGAGAAAACATCAGATCAGCTAATTTATCAGGCAACCATCACCGACACGACCCGCGCCTGTAAATATGGCAATGGCATGATGAGCATGGAAATTGCTGCTGCCGGCCGTATTGTTCCGGGTGCAAAATTTAATGCAGGCACCACCAATATGCCAATTCGTGTCGCTGTAGTGCAGGGCGATAAGGTAGTTTATTCCAAATTGCATCAGCAGTCAGTATCTTTGAGCGCCAAAACCGCTTCGCAATTTGTGTTTAATGATACTCAGGTTTCTTTCCCGACACCTGATAGACAGAATATTCAGGTCTTTGTCGGTTTTGATGAAGGCCCGTATAATACTAAATAATACTAAAATTGGCCGGATAATCATTTGTCCGGCCAATTGCTTTAGACGTATATTTTTATATTATTACCTTTAATTATTCTATCGCATTACTTGTTTCACTTCTGAAAGAGTAACAATTGGTTTTAAACCGAACGAAACTGTTGGGCATATTTGATGCTGTTCCAGTCATCGCTTTGGTGATTTTTTTATTGTGTGCGATTACCGGCAAAATTTTGGCGCGTTATGTTGATGATTATTTAAGCCGCGCTGAGGCAGACAGTTATACACAAGAATTGCTGAGCCAGACGAACAAAATCCTACAGCAGGCAAAAGACAAAATCAGTGAGATCAATCAATCGCCGCATGAGTTTTGTTCGGCGAATGATCTGCGTTTTATTCGAAATATTATTTACTCAAGCGGCTTTATCAGCGATCTTGGCCGTTTGAAAAATGAGCAGCTGCAATGTTCGGTTTTGCTCGGCAATAATATTCCGCAATCCTATAGCTATGCGCGCGGGATTTTACGCTCTGACGGTTCGGTGATTTATGGTGATACGCCCTTGTTTTCATCTTATAATCGCGGCGTTATTTTAAGTATTAATAATACGAACTTGGTTTTTAATCCGGGACTGTTGTCCAGTTTCGAGCGGCCACATTATAGTTATTCGGTTTATGCTGGCGCACCTGCACTCAATGCGATTGTGCGGCTTTTCCACCATCCAGAACAGAATAGTATCGAAACGCCTTCTAATATTATTCATTCCAGAACTTGGATTGACGGTAATCGATATACTTACAAATTGTGCTCGCCCGAAACCCATATTTGCGTGATCACTGTTGCGGATGAATTAGCCTATCAGAATAAACATCGGCTAATTGATACGGTGTTTACAATTCTCGGTCTGTTGACCGGTGGCTTGGCGGCTTTGTTGTTGTTGCGTTATTTTCATAATGCTCAAACTTTGACCATGCAGCTGATGCGTGCGATTACCCGCCAAGAACTGGATGTGCGCTATCAGCCGATTGTTAATGTCAAAACCGGCAAAATTATCGCTTTTGAAGCACTTATTCGTTGGGAAATTCGCCCCGATGATTATGTGCCGCCTGATGTTTTAATTGATTTGGCCGAAAAAGGCGGTTTTATAACGCGCATCACGAATTATGTTTTGATCCGTGTCAAAGCGGATATGAACCAGATTTTACAAGATCATCCAGAGCTCCGGGTCAACATTAATATCGCTGCCTGTGATTTGCAGCATGACAGTTTTTATGCGGCATTGGCGCGTTTTCAAAACAAGGGTATCCGCCCGCATCAGATCGGTATCGAACTGACGGAGCGCTCAGCCGCCGATTGCCATGCATTCAAAGGGATTGAAAGATTGCGCGCCCTTGGGCACAAAATCTATCTGGATGATTTTGGAACCGGTTATTCCAGTCTGGCACTGCTTGGTAAAATTCAGGTGGATGCACTTAAAATGGATAAGGCTTTCACACAAACCGTCGGTACGGATGCCTTGACCGTGTCGATCGTGCCGCAAATTCTCTCTATAGCTAAGAAGTATAAACTGGGAATTGTGGTGGAGGGGATCGAAACAGAAGAGCAGGCAGCTTATTTCAAAGCGCTGCCTCTATCCATTGCCGCACAAGGCTGGTATTTCGGAAAGCCACAAAATATTAACGAAGTTCGTCAATTACTGGGCATAAGCCGTAAAAAGAAGAAAAATTCCCCGTTTTAGTTCTTGTTCTTTAACTGTTTTAATCCAAAGAATATTCGTGTGAACTATAGCTGGGCAAACACTATGGCTGAAGCTGCAAAATATCCATCGGCATTTCGACGCTGTATTTCACTGGTGCCATAAATAAATCTTTATTGAAGTGACTAAGGTCTGGAGAACCATTGGCAGCATTCATGAAATATTCGTCAACCAATATAGGTTAGTATATCGCCATGCATAAACGATATGAAGCAGTTTTAGAACCTACCGGTCTGTGGTCCGTCTTCGATGATGAAGAGGGGATTCCGGCAATGATCGGTGATCGTATTTTGATTGGCTTGAGCGAAGAAGAGGCTGAAGAAGCCGTTATTGTCTTGAGCCAACCGCAGAAAACCGCTGGCCGCAGCGTCGCCTGATCAGCGCATTTTGCTCATCAAATGTAATTTATATAAAAAGCCGGAGCGGGTTTTGACCTATGCTCCGGCTTTTTTTGACAGCTATTAAAAAGCTTAGCGCTTTATGCGTCGCTCCAGATGGATAAAGCTTCAACTGTTGCCAGCAAATCTTTGTGGCGGCTGATAACGGTTTCTGCGCCTTCTTCAGTCAGCTGATCTGCATGTCCCGGATAGCTGTGTGCGCCGCCGGTAAAGCCGATAACGCGCATACCGGCACTGCGGGCTGCCTGTACGCCATGGGTTGAATCTTCCACGACAATGACATCCTTTGGCGCAACGCTGAATTGTTGGGCTGCATAAAGGAAAACATCCGGTGCCGGTTTGCTTTTCTTGGTGCCGACTTCGGGTGCCGAGAAAATATGTGGCGCAAAACGGTCATAAAGGCCGGTGCGATTGAGGGTAATCTTTAAGCGCTCCATGCTGGAATTGGAGCCAATGCAGAACGGATATTTGAGCGCGCTGATGACGTCTTCAATATCATCAATAATCTGCACTTCTTTTCTCAGGCGGTCATCCAGCTCGACATTAACTTTATCAAGCAGGCTTGCCGAAAAAGGCAGGCCGGATTGACGCTCGACTTCCAGCAAGGTGTTTTTCCAGGTCAAACCGGCAAATCGTTCTGCCATCTCTTCGGCTGATACTTCATAACCGGCATCGGTGAGAAGTTCGGCTTGCACTTGCGCTGCGATGATTTCTGAATCAACCAGAACACCGTCGCAATCGAAAATTATCAATTTAGGTGCAGACATAAAAACGATCCATCAGTGATAGTTGTGCCAAACCTTGTGCGGTTCGGGCAAAAAATGAGGCAGTTGAGCTATAGGGCAGGCAGTTTCAGACTGCCAGCCTTTTCTAAGATGAATGCATAAACAGCTACGATATGTATCAGACCTCGCCAGCCAGTTCGCGGCGTTTGCGGTCAAGCTCTTCGCTATAGCGGCGCAATGTGTGGCTTTCGGTCAAAAGGCCGACAACTTTGCGCTCCTGCGTATTATTGATGACAGCCAAAGCTTCACTTTCGCTGCGGTCAAAGCGGGATACTGCTTCCTTGGCGTTCATTTCCGGCAGCAGATAAGCTTGTTTGAAACGTAATAAATCACGCAAGTCGCCTTCATTGTCCTTATCGGCAAAGCTGCTGGAATAAACCTCCGGCAGTGAGATCATGCCGACATAGCGCCCAATTTCATCAACGGCGATCACACGCTGCGTTGAGCCAAGCGGAAAGTCTTCATGGAATTTTTGCAAGCCGGTGTCGATATTAACGGTGCGCACATCATGGCGCATCATTTTATTGACGGTCAGATTGCGGATCCAGCCAATATCATGGGCGCTGCGAATGCTTTCACCGCGAAGGTGAAAGCGCCATGTGGCAAAGGAGTAACCGAAGGTTTTGCGCACCAACATTGAGGAGGCAAGCACTGCGCCCAGCACCAGCATCATGATCGGAAAATCGCCGGTTAGTTCCAGCGCCAGAAAGGTCATGGTCAAGGGGCCGCCAATAATGGCCACGGCAAAAGAACTCATGCCGATCACCGCATAGACAACCGGTGTCAGCGTTGTTGGCAGAATAACGCCAAAGATAATGGCAAAAAGCTTACCCACCAAAGCGCCCAAGAAAAGGGAGGCAAAAAACAAGCCGCCACGAAAGCCGGAGCCGATTGATATGGCAGAGGCAACGGATTTGGTGATGATAAGAAAGACGATGGCGAAGAATGAAAGTTCTGTGCCGACATCAAAATGTAAAGCCCCGTGTCCGGAACCTAAAACTTGTGGCGAGAACAGTGCAATGACGCCGACCACTGCACCACCGACCATCGGCGTTAAAATGGCTGGTACAAAGCTTTTACGGGTGGTTTTTTCCACATAAGTGACCATCCGCATCACCACAATGCCAAGGCCTGCACACATCAGGCCAAGCATCAGCGCTGGTACAAAATCGCCGGTGGTAACAGCTTGCAAGGTGCCGATATTGATATCCATGGTTGCGCTGCCAAGCGAGCGCGTCACCAAAGTGCCGATGATTGCAGCAACCACAACAGGTGCCAAAGTTGCAATCGAATAGGCACCAATAATTAATTCAAACGCATAAAAAGCACCGGTAAGCGGCGCATTAAACGCACTGGCAATGGCGGCAGCTGCACCACAGCCCACAAGTGTGCGCATATCGGAGCGACGCAATTGCAGCGCACGGCCAATGCGGGAGGCAAAACCACTGGCAAGCTGGGTAAAGGCTGCTTCCAAGCCAACAGAAGCGCCAAAGCCGTTGGAAATGAGGTTTTGCCCGACCAGAATAAAACTGTCAGTGAGCGACAGATGCCCGCCATGCAGGGCATTGGCTTCGATGGGGTCAACGATGGGTTTCTTGTGCCATCTGGCCAAAACCCAGATAATGCCGCCCATCAAAACACCGCCTGCCATAGGGGCAATGAGCGCTGACCAGGGCAGGCTGCTGGCAGCAGCACTTAAGTGATCATCAGGGCCGATTTCAAACACAGCCTGATGCAGCCACTGCGAGATCTGACTAATCGCGGCAACTACAAATGCAGAAATGAGGCCGACGATAGCGGCAGCAATGACGAGCCCCAGCTCGCTGCTTCGTACCAGCGCACGCCATCTGAACGGAACGAATAGCAGGCGCACATAAGGTGTGTGGCGCAGCTTTACCCAGTCAATCATCAGTTTCTGCTCACTTGTGTGGCCATATTTCGTCGCTCATGGCCGGATCATGCTTCTCTGTATATAGCTGAAATAATGGAGCGATTTGGCTTAAATAAGTCCTAATTTTCAATGCTAAATGTTAATTTAGCGTTTGGTAAAATGAAAGTCGGATTCATATTTGAGCGCTTTTGAAAGTTTTTTGAAATTTATATCCGCTTTCTATCAAGGCCAGAACCTCGCATTCCTCGGGCTTTAGACTCTGATTAATAAAAAGTTTACAATTTCAATGGGTTGTCGTTAACTTGATGTTTACCCTGTTCGGTAACCATAAGGACTAAGTTTAGTAACGCGTCCTCAAGTTATCGAGTATCCCATGTCTTTAGTCCGTCTTGTGAATGAATTGCCGGTTGAGGCTCCTCGTGCCGCCTGGCTTGATACCATCCTCAAGGGTGATTGTGTGGCGGCTCTTGAGCGTCTGCCGGATCATTCAGTCGATGTTATTTTTGCAGACCCTCCGTACAATCTGCAATTGGGTGGTGATTTACACCGTCCGGATCAGTCAATGGTATCTGCTGTTGATGATCATTGGGATCAGTTTGAAAGCTTTCAGGCTTATGATGCCTTTACACAAGCATGGCTTCTGGCCTGCCGCCGTGTATTGAAGCCGAATGGTACCATCTGGGTTATCGGCTCTTACCATAATATTTTCCGCGTTGGTGCCAAGTTGCAGGATCTGGGCTATTGGATGCTCAATGATGTGATCTGGCGCAAAACCAACCCGATGCCTAATTTCCGTGGCCGCCGCTTCCAGAACGCGCATGAAACGCTGATCTGGGCTTCGCGCGACGAGAAAAGCAAAGGCTATACTTTCAACTACGAAGCGATGAAAGCTGCCAATGATGATGTGCAGATGCGCTCCGACTGGTTGTTCCCTATCTGCACCGGCCATGAACGTCTGAAAGACGAAAACGGCGATAAAGTTCACCCGACACAAAAACCCGAAGCTCTGCTTGCGCGTATTTTGATGGCCTCCAGCAAACCGGGTGATGTTATTCTGGATCCGTTTTTCGGTTCTGGCACAACCGGTGCAGTTGCTAAACGTCTTGGGCGCCACTTTGTCGGTATTGAGCGCGAACAGGATTATATCGAAGCAGCGACTGCGCGCATTGCAGCTGTTGAGCCACTGGGCAAGGCCGAATTGAAGGTGATGACCGGTAAACGCGCTGAGCCGCGTGTGGCTTTCACCAGCGTGATTGAAGCAGGCTTGCTGCGTCCGGGCACTGTCTTGTGTGATGCGCGTCGTCGTTATGCGGCAATCGTGCGCGCAGATGGTACATTGGCTACCGGTGGTGATGCTGGCTCCATCCACCGCATGGGTGCCAAGGTACAGGGCTTTGACGCCTGCAATGGCTGGACGTTCTGGCACTATGAAGAAAATGGTGTGTTGAAGCCGATTGATGATCTGCGCAGCGAAATTCGCCAGCAGATGGCTGCTGCCGGCGTTTAAGCCGTGGGAATGCAGTGTTTGAACTGTTAAAAATTATGAGAATAAAAGAACGCCTGAAAGTCATTTCAGGCGTTTTTTATATTAAGTGATAAATTGATAAGAATTAAGATCACTGCGTAATGTGGCCGGATCAATAAACTGTACGGCCTGCCAGCCAGCTTCGCGGGCTGCAATAATATTGGGCAGATTATCATCAATGAACAGCGTTTCGGCAGGGTTGAGATCAAAACTTTCAATATGCAGATCGTAAATCTCACGTTCCGGCTTCATTAAAAATACATCGCCTGAAACAGTGACACCGCGCGGCTCTTTTAAAAAGACAAAGCGCTCTTGTGCTTCGCGGAAAGTGTCGGAGGCAAAATTGGTCAGCATGGTCACATCATGCCCGTCTGCAATAAATTGACGAAAAATGGCAACGCTGTCGTCATAGGCATATGGTACCATTTTGTGCCAGTTTTGCCGGAAACCTTTGATATGGTTTTCGCGGTCAGGAAATTGCTCAATAAGCAGATTTTCTGCATCTTCCCATTTACGTCCGCGATCTTGTTGCAGGTTCCACTCATGGGTGCAGATGTTTTGTAAAAACCAGTTGCGCTCGGTCTGGTCGGGGATCAGGTCAGTAAAGCCCAATTGCGGATCATAATGGATAAGTACGCTGCCGATATCAAAAACAATATGCTTGATTTTTGTTGTCATTTTGCAGGTCTCCTGATCTTGAAAATATCCGGTCTGGCAGCAGCAATCGCCTTTTTCATCACGGTTGGCAAGGCTTCGCCGGCCAGCATGTCTGGTGCTGACCACCAACCATCATTCACCTGACGCTTATCGGCGCCGGTCGCATGATAGACGGTGAGATGCAATTCAAAATGTGTGAAAATATGGGTAATCACACCGGCATTTCGCCAATCGGAAGCGAAGGGCGCGGCGGTTAAATCAGTGCTGCCATCAATGCGCGAGTTCCAGACTGAGCCTGGAACCTCGGCCATATTTTGCAGTAAGCCTTTTTCGGTTCGCTTGCGCAGTAAAATAGAACCGTCACCGGCCTCAGCCACAAATGCAGCGCCTAAGCGGATGGGACGGTCTTTTTTAGGCGCTTTGACCGGAAAATGTTCCGGATCGTGATCTTTTAATGCGAGACAGGAATCATTTAACGGGCAGAGGGCACAGGCAGGTCGTTTAGGCGTGCAAATCGTTGCACCTAAATCCATCATCGCTTGGGCAAAATCGCCGGGCCGATCGATAGGTGTGATTGCCTCTGTGAGTTCCCGTATCTGCGGCTTTGCCTGCGGAAGTGCGGTGGTAATGGCATAAAGCCGGGTGATAACGCGTTCGACATTACCGTCAACGACAGGTTCAGGTTGATTAAATGCGATGGCGGCGATGGCTGCTGAGGTGTAATCACCAATACCCGGTAGTTTCTTAAGCTCTGCCGCATTTTGCGGAAAACCTGCGCCGTAATCGGCAACAACGAGATCAGCACATTTTTTCAAATTGCGGGCGCGGGAATAATAGCCAAGTCCTGCCCATGCGCGCATGATGTCGTCATCATCGGCAGCGGCTAAAGCGTCAATTGTCGGCCATGCTTTGGTGAATTTCAGAAAATAAGCTTTCACCGCTTCAACGGTTGTTTGTTGCAGCATCACTTCCGACAGCCAAATTTTATAAGGATCAGGCTTAATCCCTTGCGCGGATTGGCTAGGTGTGATGCGCCACGGCAAAACCCTGTGATGCTTATCATACCAACGAAGTAGTGATTGTGCTATATCCATGGGATAAGTGTTACGATAAGCAAAGAGGGTCTGCATTACGCGAAATGCCGCAATTCTTCGCAATGCACATGAAATTATATGTTTAAGATTGACACTCCTGTGTGGCTTGCGCACACATGAAAGTTAAGTGCAGTGAAGAATGGTTAAATAATTTATGCCGATACCGGTTTACGTCATCAATTTGGAGCGATCACGCGAGCGCTGGGAAAACCTGCAGCAGCGGGCGGATAAGCTCGGTTTGCTTCTGCGCCGTGTGGAAGCGGTGGACGGACGTAATCTGACGGCTGATCAGCTGAAGAATTTTGATGAGGCATCCTTTCGTCGTCTGCATGGCAAAACGCCGCTGCCGGGTGAGGTGGGCTGCTATTTCAGCCATTTAAAGGCATTGCAGTTAATTGCGGACAGCGATGAAGAATGTGCCGTTATCATTGAAGATGACGTGCTGTTTACGCATGATTTTAGTATTGTGATTGATGAATTGCGCGACATTCAGGGCTGGGATGTCATCAAGCTCATCAATAACAGAGTGAAATTCTACCAGAGCAAATATGTGACCATCGGTGGCACAGATGTAGGCCGTTGTATGCATGGCCCGCTTGGTTGTGCCGGTGGTTATATGGTGACCCGTGAAGGGGCAAAAAAGCTACTTGCCAAAATCGCAACCATGGAGCTGCCATATGATGTGGCGCTGGAGCGCGGTTGGGCAGGAAACTATCGTGTTTATCTGGTTAAAGATGCCGTCATTGAGTTGGCAAATGAATTGGGCTCTACCATTTTGGAAGGTGGGGCTAGTTATAAGCGGGTGCGGTTTCCAGCATGGAAACGTCTTGGTGCATTAAAATTCCGAACAACAGACTATATCAGGCGTATGATTTATGCTTTGCGGCGGTCGACTTTGTCTATTGGTGATAAATGACATTTTTATATAAATCCTTCCTAAAACGCCGCAAAATTGATCCGTGGGTTTTAGCCGTTGGTGGCGCTGCAATGCCAGTTCGTATTGGACTTGGCCCGCTAGCAGTGTTTTTATTTAGCTGTATTGGTATTTATCTGACTGCATTTCGGCATAAATCTACCAAGCCCTTTGTCGGGCTTTTTATGCTCTTCCTGGTTTTATATTGTCTTTGGACATTGGGCCTGATGGTTTGGCGGGATCAATTGGCAATTAATAATCGTCACATTGGCTATACATTACTGCTTTTACTTTATTCTTTTGTCGGTGCCGGAATGGTGCTGGTTCGTGATCCGTTACGGTTTTATGTATTAGGCTCACGTGTCGGTATTTTTTTGTCGGGCATTTTTGCTTTATTTATGTCGCTCTATAGCGGTGCTCGTGTTGGCGTTGGAGGCAATGAGGCTGTATTTTCTTTCGTAGCTGCAGTGGGTGCTGTTTCAGCAACATTACCCATTCAAAATGCACCTCGATTTTTACGCAATGGGCCGCAATGGCTGGCATTAGGTTTATTAGCGGTAATTGTTTCAGAAACACGAGCAATTTTAGTGGTGTTACCGCTTATTTTGCTGGTCGAAATTATCGCTTACGTGCGTAAATTGAGTTGGCAGAAGCAGGGTGGCGTTTATGCGGTTTTAGCGGCATTTATCGCTGCGATGCTTGTTGTTGGCCCAATAGGTAAAGTTATTGAAACGCGTTTTGCAGCCATGCTGAATTATTATGAAACTGGCGATGCGACGGTTTGGAGCGATAAAGTATCCGCAGATATTCGTATAGCCATGTGGCGCGGTGCGATTGAAACGATTAAGGAAAATCCGCTTACCGGTGTTGGCTCCATCCATAAAGTGGAGATTGTTCAATCGCATTTAGGTGATGAACGAGAGTTATTGGATGGTTTTATCCATGTACATAATGTTGTGTTTGATGAGCTGTTAAATGGTGGATTGATAGGATTTTTGTTGCTGACGGCAGCTTTTATGTCTGTTTTTGTTCAGCTTTGGAAAACCGCGCCTGATTGTGGCACGAAGCGTGTTTTAAGCTACTTTGCTATTGTGACAATCGCGTATGGCATGCTGCATGCACCTTTAGTGCATGAAACAACAATTGCAGTTATTATGCTGTTTTTGGGTGTGTTGAACGCTGCCAGAGTCAAGCGTGTCATTTATAAACCGCATTTAAACGCAGCATAATGCTGAAATTCTTAAAACGGGTTTGGCAGCTATGACGGGTAAGAAAGAAGGACGCGGATTTAGACCTTTAGCGGATACAACATCTGACTTGTTGGATCCTGTCTTGCGCAAACGCGCCGGCATTAATCTGTCTTTGATCCAGTCATGGGAAGATATTGTTGGCGCGAATGTCGGCCAATCTTCACGCCCGCTTAAAATCATGTGGCCAAGACGTTTGCATGAAAATGATCCGTTTCAGCCCGCCACATTGGTCATTGCCTGTGAGGGCTTTGCTGCAATGCGTATGCAGCATGAAACTGGCGAAATCATCAATCGCGTCAATGGTTTTTTAGGCTTTGCAGCTATCGGCCGGATAAAGATTGAGCAGAAACCGTTGACCGGAAAGCAGGAGCGCCGTTTGCGCAAACCTGTTGATATCCCGCCCAGTCAGGCACGCAAAATCGAAGGCCAGACCAGTGTGATTGAGGATGATGGCCTGCGCGGTGCATTGGAGCGTTTGGGGCGCAGTATTGCTGCAAGCAAACTGAAGAATAAGCGCTGAGTACGATCATCAAAACAGCTGATTTTTCAGAAACATGCAGATAATTAACCGGCTGGCAATAACTGCCACAATCTTGCTATAAGCTGACATTAAAAATGCGCACACGAAACGGGTCTGGTTATGAAGCCGCATCCGCTTTAAAGTAACATTTTATGTCAATGTATTGAACAGAATTGGATGATTCGCATGAGCCTTACGCTTAATCGCAGGCATGTTATGTCTCTTGCAGGTGCAGCTGCAACGGGATTGGCTCTTTCCGGCAATGTTGCTTTTGCGCAGTCCCGCTCGGCTGATGGCTCTGTGGATGCCGCTAAAGTTGCCGAACCAGGCAAGCTGAAAGAGATGATTTACGGCAAGGAAGATGCTCCTGTCACCATCGTTGAATATGCATCTTTGACATGCCCGCATTGCGCAGATTTCACCTTAAATACTTTCCCGACGATCAAAGAAAAATACATTGATACCGGCAAAGTACGTTTGATTTTCCGCGAATTTCCTTTTGACCCGCGTGCGACAGCTGCTTTCATGCTGGCACGTTGCGCACCAGAAGACCGCTATTTCCCGATGGTTAATGTGTTCTTCCAGCAGCTCCAGCAGTGGGCAATGGCACAGGACGGTGAAGCTGCATTGTTGCAGATTGCCAAGCTTGCCGGCTTTACACAAGAAAGCTTTCAGGCTTGCCTGACTAATCAGGAACTGCTGGATGATATTAACGGCGTTCGTGAACGTGGTTCATCTTACGGCGTTAATGCCACACCAACCTTCTTTATCAATGGCCAAAAATATGCCGGATCGCTTTCCGTCGATGATATGTCAGCCATCATTGATAAGCTTCTCTAAGCCTTATTTGACCGATTTAGTTGGTTTTCAAAATCGCGGGCACCATCCGGTGTCCGCTTTTTGTGCTTTAATAATACGATTTGGAAAAGAGTGACCCGATGCGCTTTTCCAAACTCCGCCTGCTTGGATTTAAATCTTTTGTCGAACCGATGGAATTTATCATCGAAACCGGTCTGACCGGTGTCGTTGGTCCCAATGGATGCGGCAAGTCCAATCTGGTGGAAGCCTTGCGCTGGGTGATGGGAGAAAACTCCTATAAAAACATGCGTGCCTCAGGCATGGATGATGTTATTTTTTCAGGCTCAGGATCGCGGCCTGCCAGAAACTCTGCCGAAGTGACATTGTTTTTGGATAATAGTGATCGTACCGCACCACCTCATTATAATGATGCAGATGAATTGCAGGTTTCGCGGCGTATCGAGCGTGAGGCCGGTTCCGTTTATCGTATCAATGGCAAAGATGCGCGCGCCAAAGATGTGCAGCTTTTATTTGCTGATCAGTCAACTGGCGCCCGTTCGCCGTCAATGGTCGGGCAGGGGCGCATTGGTGAGTTAATTCAGGCAAAGCCGCAGGCGCGTCGCGCATTGCTGGAAGAAGCGGCGGGCATTTCAGGTCTTTACAGTCGCCGTCATGAGGCGGAATTGCGCCTTCGTGCTGCGGAAAGCAATCTTGAGCGCTTGGATGATGTGGTTGGCGAACTGGGGTCGCAAATCGAAAGCCTGAAAAGGCAGGCACGACAGGCAAACCGTTTTAAAAATCTTTCGGCTGATATTCGTAAACTGGAAGCAACGCTTTTGCATTTGCGCTGGTCTGCGGCCAAGGCACAAGAGGCGGAAGCACAGTCTACTTTGGCTGAGGCCACTATTGCGGTGGGCGATAAAGCACAAGCGCAGATGAATGCGGCTAAAGAGCAGGGTATCGGCGCTTATAAATTGCCGGAATTGCGCGTGCAATCGGCAAAAGCTGCGGCGGCTATGCAGCGTTTGAACCTTGCGCGCGGGCAATTGGATCAGGAGGCGGAGCGTATCCGTCAACGTCGTTCTGATTTGATGAAGCGCTTGGATCAGCTGGGTGCAGATTTAAAGCGCGAAGAGCAATTATTGCGTGAAAACGCTGATATTATCACGCAGCTTGAGCAAGAAGAGCAGCAGTTGCAGGAAGCGCATGTGCGATCAGCCGAGCGTGATGAAGAATTGCAATCGCTGTTTGATGTAGCTGAGGAAAAGCTGCGTGAGAGTGAAACGCTTTTAGCAAGCGTCACGACAGAGCGTGCTAATGTGATGGCAGAACGCACGCAGATGCAGCGTGCATTGCAGGATTTGCAGGAGCGGCGTGATCGCTTTTTCAAGCAACTGGAAAATATGCAAAGCGAGATTGGTACGGTTGATGCCGAATTACAGCAATTACCATCGGTGGCCGAAAAGCAGGCCGTTTTAAAAACGGCTGAGGAAGAAGCCGGATATTGCGAAGAAACAGTTTTTGAAGCCGAAGCGCAGGTTGAAGAACTGCGCGATGCCGGTGCTGCCAGCCGCGAGGAACTGGACAAAATCCGCGGGCACTTAAACCGGATTGAGACTGAAGCGCAAACACTGCAAGGCATTTTGGCGGCAGGTGTAACGGGTGAATTTACGGCCGTATTGGAACATTTGAAAGTGCGCTCCGGCTATGAAGTGGCACTGGGTGCGGCGCTTGGCGATGCACTAACCGCGGCTCTTGATGATGAGGCACCGACTTATTGGACATTGGTGCGAGAGCTGCCAACTGATCCGAAATTGCCGGATGGCGTGAGGCCGCTTAAGGATTATGTGGAAGCGCCTGAGCAATTGGCACGCCGCTTAAGCCAGATTGGAATTGTTGAAGGTCAGGGCGCCGCAGGATTACAGGCGCAACTGGCTGTTGGTCAGGCACTGGTTAATTTGCAAGGCCAGCTTTGGCGCTGGGATGGATATGTTGTGCAGCCGGATGCACCGACCATGGCTGCACAACGTCTGGCGCAGCAAAATCGTCTGGTAGAATTACAGATGAAAGCCATCAGCGTTAAGCGCGATGTTGACGCACAGACGGCGCGTGTCAGTGCTGATGAGGGGGCTTTGCGCGAGGCGGTAGAAGCCGAACGCATCAGTCGTGATCGCTTGCGCAATTTGCAAAAGCAAATTCAGGAAGCGCGTGAAGCTTTAAGTGCCGCGGAGCGGGTAACGGCACAATTGACAAGCCGTGCCTCTGCATTGTTGGACGCAAAAGAGCGTTTGCAGGAAAATCTGGAAGAAGCGCAAATTCATTTAACCGATGGGTTGGACTGGCTTGAAAAACTGCCTGCCATTGATGAAATTGAGGCGCGGCTGAATAAAGCCACTCATACCGCTCAGCAAGACCGCAATGCACTGGCTGAGGCGCGTGCGGCTTATGATGGTTTGCGTCATGAGGCAGTTTTGCGTGAAAACCGTTTGGCAATGATTGCGCTAGAGCGCAAAAATTGGAAGTCGCGCATTGAAAACGCCAATGAACAGGTGGTTTCGCTTCAAGATCGTCAGTTTGAAGTACAGGCAGAACTTGAGATCCTCGCCGAAGCGCCGGATGAGTTGGATCGCAATTTACAAAATCTTCTCTCCGAACTCAGCATTGCTGAGGCACAAGTCAAAGAGACATCCGACAATCTGGAAGTGGCGGAAGCCGCGCAATCTGTGCTCGACAAAACTGCAATTTTAGCCATTCAGGAATTGTCCGGTGCGCGCGAAATACGCGCCCGAGCAGAAGAGCGTTTGACGGCAGCGGAAGAGCGCCGCAAAGAAACCGAGCAGCGTATTGCCGAAGCGCTGCAATGTCCGCCGCACGAAGCTATCCGCCAGACGGGACTGGCGCCGGATGATAAATTACCGGAAGCCGAACAGCTTGAGCGTCAGTTGGAGCGCCTGAAGATTGAGCGTGAGCGTCTGGGTGCAGTGAACCTGCGTGCCGATGAAGAACAGAATGAATTATCGACGCGGCTCAATGATATTGTCAGTGAGCGTGAAGATATTATCGAGGCAATTAAGAAATTGCGCCTTGGTATTCAGAACTTAAACCGTGAAGGGCGCGAGCGTTTGCTGGCAGCGTTCTCGGTGGTTAATGCGCAGTTCCAGCGGTTGTTTACGCACTTGTTTGGCGGTGGAACAGCAGAATTACAGCTGATTGAATCCGATGATCCGTTGGAGGCGGGCTTGGAAATTCTGGCGCGTCCTCCGGGTAAAAAGCCGCAAACTATGACGCTTTTGTCAGGGGGCGAGCAGGCATTAACTGCGATGGCGCTGATTTTTGCGGTGTTCTTGACCAATCCGGCGCCGATTTGTGTGCTGGACGAGGTGGACGCACCGCTCGATGATCATAATGTCGAGCGTTATTGCAATTTGATGGATGAGATGGCCGCCTCCACGCAAACACGCTTTGTGGTCATCACACATAATCCGATTACCATGGCGCGGATGAACCGTCTTTATGGTGTGACCATGGCTGAGCAGGGTGTCAGCCAATTGGTGTCGGTTGATTTGCAGGCTGCTGAAAAGCTCATTGAGCCTGCGTGATTTATCGTCAATTTTTTATTTCGATTGACGCCATGTGGCGCGTGCAGCTTTTTCAATATTGTTCAAAGCATTGGAAAAGGTAGAACTCAATAAATAGAACATGCCGAATGTTGGGCTCCAATAATCAGTTTTCAACGGAATACGCTTGATCATCGGTTCAGGATTATGCCGGTGTATGGAAGGGCGCGCATTGAAGGTGGAATAGCCTAAGCCTTCTTCAATTAAACGCCGTGCCATTTCGGTGGAATTGACCATATAACGTGTATTGGGGCGGATATTATGATGGTCAAAAAGGCCGCTGTAATAAGAACTGGCACCACCAAAATTTGGAAAAATAAACGGCTCATTTGCCATTTCGGACAATTCCAGCTCTTCTTTTTGCGCTAATGGATGCGCTGCATTGACCGCAATATGCACTTGGGTGGGGAAAAGTTCGACAAATTTGAGCGACGGATGCAGGAAGTCGTTAAGGCCAAAACCGGCAATGAGTTTTCCGGTACGCACTGATTCCACCAGATTGGACGATTCAAGTTCCACAATATTAAAGCGGGAAGATGGGACCGTTTCGCTTAAATTTTTAATCAGCTCCGGCACTACCATTGCACCTACATTGCCGATTACACCAATGGTTAGCTCCTGCTCATTTTGCTTGGCGATACCTGCAACCTGATGCTCAAATTGTGCTTTTGCTTCAAAGAGAGGTTCAGCCAAAAGCAGGAAACGCTGGCCTTCGGTGGTCAGTGATACGCCTTTCGCCGGTGTCCGAAAGAAAAGTCGCACACCCAGTTCGGTTTCAGCAATGGTGATTGCTTCACGTATGGAGGAGGGGGAAATGTTGATCAGTTGCGCTGTTTGCGTGATGGAGCCGATATTGGCAACATGGCGGATATATTCCAGCTGCCGAATGCTGACGGATTTAAACATTTTTCCTCCCAGAAAGATCATTTTATGAACTTAATACAATAGAAAATGCATTTTTTATATTATTAAATATGCTCTATGGTAAAGTTACCTTGGGAGGGTAAGTTATATGAACAAACTTCTGTCTAAAACTTTGTTTGCGGCCATTGGTCTTGCATTGTCGTCCACTGTTGCCATGGCGGATAAAACCGAGCTTACGGTTTCCAGCTGGTTGCCTATGACGCATCACATCAATGCAGGTATTTTACAGCCTTATGCAGAACGGGTCAGTGAAGCGACCGACGGTCGTGTGACACTCAATTTCTTAAGTAAAGCACTCGGCGCGCCAGCAGAACATTTTGAACTGGCTCGTAAGGGCATGGCGGATATTACCTGGGGTAATTTCACCTATGAGCCAAAGCGCTTTGCTGTTTTTACATTGTTTGAATTGCCACTGCTCAGCTCTTCGTCAGAAGTCAGTTCCGTTGCGGCATGGAACACTTTTGATAAATATATGCGCGGCACATTGAAGTCGCTGGATGGCGTTGAGATCTTGGGCATGATGCAGCTTGATCCAGGCCAGATCAATATGCGCGACAAAGCTGTTTTAAGCCCTGACGATCTTAAGGGCAAGAAAGTGCGTGCCGGCGGTCCTGTGCAAACAGCATTGCTGGATGCAGCTGGCGCTGTTTCCATTTCTGCACCGCAATCAAAGTCCTATGAGCTGCTTTCCACCGGCGTTGTCGATGGTACATTCTCCAATACGGAAGCACTTGGTGGATTTAAGCTGTTTGAAGTTCTTAAATATCAAACAGAAATTAAAGGCGGCGCGTATAATGGCAGTTTCTATATTGCCATGAATAAGAAGAAATTCGACCAGCTTTCGCAGGAAGATCGTGAAGCGATTATCAAGATTTCTGGTGTTGAATTGTCGCGCGCGGCTGGTCAGGACTGGGATCATTCCAGCTCGGTTGGTAAAAAAGAAGCTGCGGCTAATGGCATGAGCTTCGTTGAGCCGGCGCCGGAATTGCTTGCACTGATTGATAAGGTCAAGCAGCAGGAACAGGCTGTCTGGATGGAAAGTGCTAAAGCTGCCGGCATTGAAAACCCGCAGGAAGTTATGGACTTTTTCTTCGCTGAAATCGAGCGACTGGAAAAAGAAAAGAACTGATCGGCAGTTTCTTTTCCTAGAAAGCTTTTATTCCAAATACTAAAATAAAATGCGGGATATGCAGGGGGATTTCTCCCTGCATGTCTTTTGCGGAGCTGTCTCATGTCTATGAAAACACTCTTTGAAAAGCTGGCGCTTATTCCGGCTATCTTGTTGCTTATACTGGGTCTGCTGACATTTATCGATGTGACGGGACGCAATCTGTTTGCCGCTCCGTTGCGCGGTTCTTTTGATATTATATCTTATCTTGTAGCTGCAGTGGTCTTTACCTCAGCGCCTTTTATCGCGCGTTCCCGCGGGCATATTGTCGTTGATCTGCTTGATCCGCTTTATTCCCCGCGTACCCGTCAAATCCGTAATGGTATCGTCGAGATTATTTGCGCTGGCTCCATGCTGCTTTTATGCTGGTGGGTCGGTGTTTACGCTTGGGAAGCTTACGAGTTTGATCGTGTTTCGCCGGATATTTCGATTCCAATCTGGCCTGTGGCAGGTCTGTGTTCACTCACGAGTTTTATAACAGCCCTTATTCATCTTGGGCTGGCAATCAGTGATTTTCGCGGAAAGGAATAAGCCATGACAGTCACTTTGGTTGCATGTTTTATCGTTGTTGCGCTGGTATTCTTACGTATCCCTGTTGGCTTTGCGATGTTGCTTGTCGGTATTCTGGGTATTGCCCATGTGCGCGATATGGATCTGGCGCTTGGCCTTCTCGGTTCGACTACAATGGAAACCGTTGTTTCTTTTGAACTGTCGGTTATTCCGCTATTTCTTTTGATGGGTAATGTCATCAACCGCGCTAATATCTCGCGTGAACTTTACGACTGCGCTAATAAATTTGTCGCGCATCGTCGTGGTGGTTTGGCGATGGCTACTGTTATGAGCTGTGGTGTTTTTAGCGCTATTTGCGGCTCTTCCTTGGCAACTGTTGCAACGATATCGAAAGTTGCTTTACCTGCCATGCGCCGTCACAATTATTCGGACGAGCTTGCAGCCGGTGCGATTGCTGCGGGTGGTACGCTGGGTGTGCTTATTCCGCCGTCCGTATTGCTCATTCTCTATGGTCTTTTGACTGAAACCAGTATTGGTCAGCTTTTTGCCGCTGGTTTCATTCCTGGTATCATTGGTGTTGGTTTTTATCTTCTCGCTGTGCAGGCAGCCGTTTGGTACAAACCGTCATTAGGGCCTGCTGCTGAGCGTTTTCCTTGGAGCGAAAGACTGCAATCCACCAAAGGTGTTTTGCTGCCGGTTCTTCTGTTCTTGGTTGTTATCGGTGGTATTTATGCAGGCTTTTTCACTCCGACCGAATCTGCTGGTATTGGTGCTGTTGCATCGCTGATGATTGCTTTCGGGCGTGGAAATTTCAACCTCACAGACCTCAAAGAAGTGCTGATTGAAACTGTGTTGGTCAGCGCATCTCTGTTCTTTATCCTGATTGGTGCACTGTACTTCTCCCATTTAGTCACGATTTCAGGTTTCGCTACCAGTGTTCTTGAAATTCTCGGTACTGCAAATACATCGCCAATGCTGGTGATCCTGGGCATTATCCTGATCTATCTGGTGCTTGGTTGCATCATGGACAGCATGGCCATGGTGATGCTGACTGTGCCGATCTTTGCACCATTGGTTATGAGCCTCGGATTTCATCCGGTTTGGTTCGGCATCATTGTCGTTGTTGTTTCAGAAATCAGCTTCATCACTCCGCCGATCGGTATCAATATTTTCGTGCTGCGCTCGAACCAGCCGGATCTGGCGATCTCGACCATCTATCGCGGCGTGACACCATTCTGGATTTCCGATCTGTTTCGTCTGGCGGTTCTCACTCTATTCCCGGCGTTGTCGCTCTGGTTGCCGTCCATCTTATTCTGATCTGTAGGTGTCTTTTCTTATGACTGTATTCGAGTACTTTAATTCCATTCATGATGAAGTAACTGCATGGCGCCGCAGCCTGCATGCCATGCCGGAACTTCTTTATGATTTGCCAAAAACCAGCCAATTTGTGGCCGAGAAACTACGTGAATTCGGCGTTGATGAAATCACTGAAAATATCGCCCAATCGGGTATTGTTGCGGTTATTAAAGGTGCGCGTGAGGGCTCCAAGCGGATTGGTCTGCGCGCTGATATGGATGCTTTGCCAATTCCGGAACAAACCAATCTTGCCTATGCTTCCAAGCATGAAGGCCTGATGCATGCGTGTGGCCATGACGGCCACACTGCCATGCTGCTTGGTGCGGCGCGTTATCTGTGTGAAAACCGCGACTTTGCCGGTTCAGTTGTGCTGATCTTCCAGCCAGCCGAAGAAACGGGTGCCGGTGGCAAAGCGATGATTGACGAAGGCCTGTTTAAAAAATGGCCGGTTGATGCCGTCTATGGTTTGCACAATCAGCCGGGCATTGAAATCGGTCATTTCATCTGCCGTAAAGGGCCAATGCTTGCCTCTTCAGACGAGTTCGACATTACCATTCACGGTAAGGGCGGCCATGCGGCTGCACCACAAACAGCCATTGATCCGCTGATGGTGGCGTCATCCATTTTGAGTGCGGCGCAAGCAATCGTTGCGCGTAATTTGTCGCCATTTGATTCAGCTGCCTTGTCGATTACTCGTTTGCAAGCTGGTGACAGTTACAACACTATTCCACCATTTGCGACAATGTCCGGCACGATCCGTACCTTAAATGAAAAAGCCCGTGCGATGATGAAAGAGCGCTTACGCCAAGTGGTTGAGCACAGTGCTGCACTGCATGGTGCAACTGCTGAGCTTAATATCAAAACCGGTTATCCGGTCTTGGATAATACACCTGCCAATGCAGCATATATTGCGGATGTCGCACGCTCCATCGTGCCGGAAAGTCAGGTCAATGGCGATTGCACACCAATCCTTGCCAGTGAAGACTTTGCCTTCATGCTGCAAGAGGTGCCGGGCGCTTACATGCTGATGGGCAATGGTAGCACGGCTTCATTGCATAATGCCGCTTATGACTTCAACGATGCAGCCATTCCTTATGGCAGTTCGTTCTTGGTTACAGCCGCTTTGAACACGCTGAACGAAGCGTAAGTTTTAAAGTGAAAATATGAGTATCACGGGCGGTTTGTCCGGCCTGTGATACTCAGGCTCTTTGTTATAGTGCTTTTAATGTTTGCAAAACGGTTTGTGTTGTGCGGGCAATATGGTTGCGAATAATCTCGGTCGCGCCCTGAATGTCACGATCAAAGGCTGCATCAAACAGAGCTTTATGTTCTGATGCAATGTCGCGCACGCCAACAGATTGTTTGCGTGAAAGATGGCGGTAGCGCTGGTGCTGCTCATAGATTTGCTGGCGCATGCGCATCACCCATTGAGACGGGCAGGCCGCAACCATCGTTTCATGGAAAATTGCGTTACGGCTTTCCCACTCAATGAAATCTGTTTCGCCCTGAATGACCTTTTGCTCTGCGCGTTCTAACCGGTGATAGGCCGCTACCAATTGCGTTTCCCAGTCTTCATCGCCGTGCAAAAATGATTGCCGCAGCGCTTCAATCTCAAGCAATGTGCGCGTTTCACCAATGTCATAGGCATCTTCTGCTGACATAGGAGCAACAGTGAAGCCGCGTTGACCTTCCAGCACCACAAGATGTTCACTGGAGAGACGCGCCAAAGCCTCACGCAGAGGGCCGGCACCAAGGCCATATTTCTCACGTAAGGTTTCGATCTTCAGTTTTTCATTCGGCAAAAAAGCACCAAACACAATGTCTTCGCGCAATTGGCGATAGGCTTTTTCAGAGTTTGTCTTTTCAGGCGATGAAAGTTGTTTGTCTAACATAATCAGGCTCCTGACCGGAGATTAGCAGGCGTATTAAAAAAATCAATATTCTAAATATTATTGATAAAGCATAAAATATCGATTTTATTGTTGACTTGGATATAAAATCGATATTTCTTAAAGGGGATATCTCTTTGGGAGGAGACGTGTATGAATACCCGCTTGGGTCAGGCGCATGAGGATGGAACTGCTACGATGGAGCAGGGCGTGCGCACGAATGGTTTTACCGGTTTCTTATCGTTTATTGACGGATTGATTGCGCGCGCTGAAACGCTCGTTGCAGGGCTTCTGGCGCTGGTAATTGTGATTTTGCTGCTTATCAATGTTGCAACGCGTACCTTTGGCATGCCGTTGTTCTGGGTTGATGAACTGGCAATTTATGCCATGGTTTGGATGGGTTTCTTAGGTGCGTCCCTCGCAATCCATTATCGCCAGCATATTGCTGTGACCGTTTGCATCGACTTTCTGCCGATCCGTGCGCATATGTTCATGCTTGCCATAATAGACGCCATGATGCTCTTCCTGTTTGTGGTTCTGGCTGTCTTTGTATGGCAGTGGTTTGATCCGATCGCCGTTTTGCAGGCTGATTCTCTGAGTGAGATCGGCGCGAAAACTTTCAATTTTATCTATGATGAACCAACGACAACGCTCGGTGTCCGCAAGTTTTGGTTCTGGCTGATCCTCCCTGTTTTCTGTGTTTTTGTCACCATTCATAGTGTCAAAAATCTGGTCGACAGTGTTCGCACATTTTTTGAATCAGCCGGAGCGGAGGTGGTAAAATGATCGCCGGATTGAGTTTTGTTGGTCTTGTTATTGCCGGTCTGCCAATTGCATTTATTTTGCTGGCTGTGGCGATTATTTACATTCTTTCCAGTGGCAACACTGTGCTGCTGGCATCATTGCCGCAGCAGTTGTTTGGCGGCCTGGAAAGCTACGGTTTGCTGGCGCTGCCACTTTTCATTTTGCTGGGCGAGTTGATGAATGAGGGCGGTATTGGTCGCCGTCTCATGGGACTTGCTATGTCCATTATCGGTTCGGTTCGCGGTGGTCTGGCTTATGTAAACCTGCTTGCGAACGTGATGATGGCATCGATTTTGGGTTCAACCGTCGCGCAGATTACTGTCATGTCGCGTATGGCTGTGCCGGAAATGGATCGTGCCGGTTATCCGCGTGATATTTCTGCGGCAATTACCGCAGCCGGTGGCTTGCTGGCACCCGTTATTCCGCCGTCCATGCTGTTTATTATTTATGGTGTGGTTGCGCAGATTTCGATTGGTGATCTGTTCGTAGCTGGTGTTGTGCCGGGCCTGATGATGGCCGTGTCGTTCTTTGTTGTTATTGCAATTCTTGGCCGCATTTATAATTTCCCGGAAGGTGAGCGTTATAACTGGTCACAGCGTTTTAAAGCACTGTTTGATGCACTGCCGGCGGTGATTATTCCGGTAACGATTATTGGTACTATTTTGGGCGGTATCGCAACACCGACAGAATCTGCTGTCATTGCCATTGTTGCTTCCGTTTTGGTTGGCCGCTTTGTTTACGGTGAATTAGAATTTTCTCACCTTGCACCGGCATTTGTGCGTGCTGCACGCGGTGCGGCGGTGGTGTTGTTCCTGATCGCGGCTGCACAGGTTTTCTCATGGGTTATTACCTTTGAAAATCTGCCTGCAACAGTTGCTGTTTTCTTGCAGTCGCTGACTGAATCGCCAACCGTGTTCTTGTTGCTGGTTGTTGCACTGCTTTTAGTGCTTGGCATGTTCACCGATCCGATCCCTGCAATCATTCTGGTTGTTCCGGTATTGCTGCCGGTTGCGACAAATGTTTATGGCGTTGATCCGTTTCATTTCGGCATGATCGTTTGTTTGACACTTGTTGTTGGCCTTCTGACACCACCAGTTGGCACCGGCTTGTTTACCGCCGCCTTGATGACAGGCGTGAAGGCAGAACGTATCGCCTTGATGACGATGCCATTTTTGTTGGCAACCATGGCGGTTATTTTGGCAATTGTCTTCTTCCCTGTTTTGTTGAAATTGGTTTGAGGGCATCACCATGACCGTTCAACAAAACACAACAGTCCAAAAAGTGATGAATATCACCGTGATCGGTTGCGGCACCATTGGTGCTGGCTGGGCTGCAACTTTTGCCGCTGCCGGACATCAGGTTAAGGTCTATGATCTTAATCCGGCATCCGGCAAGCGCTTGGCCGATGTCTGGCAGCAGGCATTGCCGGTTTTGCAGCGTATTGGTGTTTGTGTGGAGGCTCCGCAGCCTCCGTCATGGACCGATGATCTGGATGAAGCGCTTTTCGATACGCAGTTCATTCAGGAAGCACTGCCTGAACGACTGCCGCTGAAATTGGAAATTTTGGCGCGTATTGAAGACAAGATTGCCGATGATGTGCTGATTGCATCCAGTTCCTCAGGTTTGAGCCCAAGCCAGATGCAGGCGGAAATGCGTGTGCCGCAGCGTTTGCTGATCGGGCATCCCTGCAACCCGCCTTATCTGATGCCACTGGTGGAAATTTGTGGCGGTGCGCAAACAGCACCACAAACATTGGATCGAGCTGAAGATATTTATCGGGGTCTCGGCAAATCGGTGCTGCGTTTGCAAAAGGAGGCTTCTGGCCATCTGGTCAATCGCTTGCAGGCAGCCCTTTGGCGTGAAGCTGTTCATCTTGCGTCGCAAGGCTATGCCAGTGTTGGCGATATTGAAAAGGCGGTCACGCAAGGCTTGGGCGCACGTTGGAGCATATTGGGGCCGACAGCGATTTTCCATCTGGCTGGTGCCGATCAGGGGTTGGCCAAATTTCTCGATGATTTAGGCACTGAAGTTGAAAAATGGTGGAGTGATCTGGGCACACCGGAACTCAGCGATGAAGTGAAACAAGTGCTCATTAAAGGCATGGATGCGGCTGCCGGAGAAGAAACATCTTCAGCTATGGCGGCGCGCCGTGATGAGCAGGTGGTTGCGATGATTGAAAAGCAGCAATCACTTCAACGCAAACATTAAGGGTTCTGATGCGTAAAACCGCATCAAAATATATTATCTGGGAGGAAATCAGATGAAGTCATTATTGAAATTAACGCTTGCAACCTTAACAGCCACGGTTGCACTTGGTTCGCTTGCCAATGCTGCCGATTATCGCATCGGCTTGATTACACCGCCATCACACCAGTGGAGTGTGCAGGCGGTTGAGATGGCCAAAACGCTGAATGAAAAAACCGATGGCCGTGTTAACTTGTTGGTTTTCCCAAGTGGACAGCTGGGCAGCGAAGCGCAGGTATTGCAGCAGATGCAGGCAGGCGCGGTCGATTTTTCTTTCATGACGCTTGGCGAATTTGCCAATCGTAACGCTAATTTCGGCGTTTTTCTGGCGCCTTATCTCGTCAAAGATATTGATGGCGCACAGGCCCTGCTTAAAGGCCCGACCGCACTGAAAATTCTCGAAGAGGTTAAACCTCTCGGTCTTGTTGGTTTTGGTTATGGTATGGCCGGTATGCGCCAGATCGTTATGCGCGGCGATGTCAAAGACGGTGCCGATTTGTCGGGTAAGAAAATCCGCACCATTCCGCTCGCACCGGAATTGGATTTCTGGAAGAAACTGGGTGCTGCACCAACACCAATGCCATTGCCTGCACTTTATGATGCTTTCGCCAATGGACAGGTCGATGGCATGCAGATCGATTTTGAAGGCACCTGGAACAGCAGCTACTATGAACATGCGGGCACTATTCTCGATAGTAACCACATGATGTTCCCGATGGTTGCTGTTGGATCAGCGCGCAAATGGGCAACGATTTCACCGGAAGATCAGGAAATCCTGCGCACCACCATGGTGGAATATCTGGATAAGATCGTGTCCTCATACGATCAGATCGACAAAGATTATCTGGAGAAACTCAAAGGCACCAAGGTTCAGGTCAAGAGCGTTGACCGTAGTTTCTTCGGCGCACCAATTGATGACTGGTACAAGGAATGGCGCGAAAAAACGCCGCTTCTGAAGGAACTGGAAGCGGAAGCAGCTGCTCTATAATCACAAAATCCCCCTTGGAAGCGATGGCTTTCAAGGGGGGATCAAGACTTTTACTAACCCTGTAATTTTAAGAGTGAGGCTTATGACTTATACACTGCGCGAATTGCGTTACGTGCGTTTTGGTACGCAGGATGCTGCCAGCAGCCATCAGTTTCTGACAGAAATTGTCGGCCTGGAAAATGCCGGTAAAAAAGACGGCTCTTATTATTATCGCTCAGATGCGCGTGCTTACAGCGTCAATATGGTGGCAGGTGCTACAAAGCCGGCAATCGCCATCACTGTTGCACGCCGTGAAGATCTGGACGCTTTGGAAAAACAACTCTCAGCGCATAATATTGCCTCGGCATTCGGTAATGAAACAGAATGCGCTGAACGTCTGGTGAAAGCCTATTTGAGCTGCACTGCGCCCAATGGCCTGATCGTTGAATTTGTCTGGCGTCCGATGACCAGCGGCTGGCGCTATTTCCCAAGCCGTGATGCGGGTGTGACTGAGTTCCAGACAGTATCGCTGCGCTGCAAAGACATTGCTGCCAACGAGTATTTCTGGACAGAAGTCATTGGTGCCAAAGTCTCGGACTGGGTGGGGGATACCGCTTATATCCGCCTTGATGACAAGCACCACGCCATTGCGCTTTATCCGTCTTCGCGTGACGGTTTGATGGGCATTACCTTCAATGTCGAAGGCATCAACAATATCATGCAGAATTTCTATTTTTTCCAACGCCAGCAATTGCCGATTGTTCACGGTCCCGGCCATCATCCGGCATCTGACCAGATATTTGTCACCACTGAGGCCATGAAAATTGCCGGTCAGAATGATGAGCCGCTGATGGTGACCTATGCCACCGGCATGCTGACAGGTGAAGAAAATTTTGCCAATCCGCCACGCCAATATCGCCACCAGCCGCGCTCTTATTGCGAATGGGGCTCTTATACCAGCGTGCCGGAATTTGCCGGAGATAATGTGTAAGCCCGCGTTGTGGGTTGGGCGCGTGAACAGCCAAATTTCAATTTATGCCTGATAAAAGGAGGCACACATGATTGAGTTGAGTGACGTCGTTTATTGCCGGGTTGGCACTCAGGATCTCGAAAGTGCTGAGGCTTTTGCAACAACTATTCTGGGACTTGAAGTGGCAGAGCGCACCAAAGGTGCGATCCATTTCAAATCAGATAATCGCGACCATACGCTGTGTTATTTCGAAGGTAATCCGGAAGATCATGTGACATCTTTCGAGCTGAAATCGTCTGCTGAATTACAAACAGCAGCGGCTACTTTGGATGCGCTCGGGCATAATGTGCAATATGGCACCCCCGCCGAATGCGAGATACGTCATGTGCGCGAATTTATTCGCTTTAATGATCCGACCGGCAATGTGATCGAGTTTATCGTGCGTCCCAGCATGTCGGGGGTTGAATATCACGGTACCCGTGATGCCGGTATCACCGGTTTCAGCCATGTCGGTTTCTATTCCACCGATGTGGAGCGGGATGAAAAATTCTGGACAACGGTTTGTAATGCACGCGTTTCCGATCGCATCGGTGATGCACCATTGATGCGCATTGGTGCGATCCATCACACGATCGCACTATTTCCGGGCAATAAAGCGGGCATTCAGCACATCAATCATCAGGTGGAATCCACCCATGATATCCAGCGCTCCAGCAATTTGCTGCGTGATAAACAAGTGCCGATTACCTTTGGTCCGGGTCGTCACCCGACATCTTCAGCACAGTTTCTCTATTTCCGTGGCCCCGATGGTATGACCTATGAATATTCCACTGGCGTGTGCGAAATTCATGACGAACCATTGTGGCGTGATCGTCAGTTTGCCTTTGAGCCGAAAGGTTTTTGCCTTTGGGGTGCAAGCCCTAAAATTGCAGCCTTTTCGGAAGGGGATGACTAAGCATGTCTGTGAATATCAATGAAGCCTCTGTGACGGTCAGAAAAGCCGCCCGTGCCTTGGGGCGCAGTGGCTTGGTGCATGCCTACGGGCATTGCTCCATGCGCCTTGATGCCGGCACTTTTCTGGTTTGTCCGGCTTCACCGCCTGGTTTGGTTGGTGTGGGCGAAGAGTGCACCGTGCTGCAAGTACATGAACCTTTGCCGGAAAATGTACTGGGCGAGGTGCGCCTGCATCAGCAAATTTACCAAAACCGTGCCGATGTAAACGGCGTGGTGCGCTTTATGAGTCCCAAAATGATGTCGCTGGCTGCGATGGGTTTGAGCCCTAAGCCGCGTCATGGTTTTGGCTCTTATTTTGCGCCGAGCGTTCCGCTTTGGGATGATCCGCAGCTTATCCGTGATGATGAGCGGGCACAAAAAGTCATCCGCCTGATGGGTGAGGCCAAGGCCGTGCTGATGCGCGGCAATGGTGCCGTTGTTGCCGGTCAGTCACTGGAAGAGGCGGTGGTGCTGGCTTGGTATCTGGAAGATAGCTGCCGCGTCGAACTCGATGTTCTGGCCAGCGGTATGGCGCAACATGCACCCGTTTTAAGCAATGAAGAAGCTGCACAACGTGCGACCAAAGCAGGCCGCATCTTTGAAAGAATGTGGCAGTTTTTAACGAATGATGATGAAGAGTGAACCGGATTATGACTTCAAATAAATCAACTGGCGCAGGCGCTGCCGGTACTGAAATTCTCAACTTTATCGGCGGCGAATATCGCAAAGGTGGCGGTCGCCTGTTTGAAAATTATTATCCGGCAACCGGTCAGGTGCATGCCCATGTGCATGAAGCAAGCCGTGAGGATGTTGATCTGGCAGTCGGTGCTGCCAAGCAAGCACTCAAAGGCCCTTGGGGACGAATGAGCGTTGCTGAACGTCTGTCGATTTTGCGCAAAGTGGCTGATGGTATTCAGGCGCGTTTTGATGAATTTTTGCGTGCCGAAATCATGGATACAGGCAAGCCGCGCTCTATTGCCAGCCATATCGACATTCCACGCGGTGGTGCAAACTTCAATGTGTTTGCAGATCAAATCGCATCTTTAAGCACTGAAGCATTCCAGTCGGCAACACCGGATGGTGCAGGCGCTATCAACTATGCCATTCGCGTTCCGCGTGGCGTGATTGCGGTCATCTGCCCATGGAACCTGCCGCTGCTGTTAATGACATGGAAAGTAGCGCCAGCCATGGCTGCCGGTAACACGGTTGTGGTTAAGCCATCGGAAGAAACACCTGCAACAGCTGCTCTTTTGGGAGAGGTTATGAATGCTGCCGGTGTTCCGGCCGGTGTTTATAATGTCGTGCATGGTTTTGGTGCGGATTCCGCCGGTGAGTTTTTGACTTCCCATCCGGATGTAGATGGCATCACCTTTACCGGTGAAACCTCAACCGGTGAAGCAATCATGCGTGCGGCCTCGAATGGTGTGCGTCCTGTTTCGCTTGAACTGGGTGGCAAAAATGCCGGTATCATTTTCAATGATGCTGATCTTGCCAAGGCGATTGAAGGAACAGGCCGTTCCTGCTTTGCTAATACCGGTCAGGTTTGCCTTGCAACCGAGCGTCTTTATGTTCAGCGCGGCATTTTTGAAGAATTCTGTGCCAAGCTGACCGCGCAGGCCAAATCCTACCGTTTTGGTGATCCGTTTAATCCGGAAGTGACCATGGGGCCGTTGGTCAGCGACATTCATCGCCAGAAAGTGCTGGGCTTTTATGAAAAAGCCAAAGCAGAAGGTGCAACCATTCTTTGCGGCGGCGGCACACCGGATGTGGCTGGTTTTGAAAATGGTTATTTTGTTGAGCCAACCCTTTGGACAGGCCTGCCACAGACATCGGAAATCGTCACCAATGAAATTTTTGGTCCTTGCGCGCATATCAGCGTGTTTGACGATGAAGAAGAAGTTGTCGGCCTTGCCAATAACAGCCCATACGGGTTGGCAACCGCAGTCTGGACAGAAAACCTAAGCCGTGCGCACCGCGTTGCTTCACAGATTGATGTGGGCATTGCATGGGTAAACAGCTGGTTCCTGCGTGATCTGCGCACCCCGTTCGGCGGCTCGAAAAAGTCCGGTATCGGTCGTGAAGGCGGCAACCACTCATTCGAATTTTACACAGAGCTTCGCAACATCTGCATCAAGCTTTAATCGCATAATCAGGAAGTAGAATACTATGTTGAACGATCAGGAACGCTCGCTTGCCATTGAAGCTTTGCTGGAAGCCCATCGCAGCAAAAAGCCGTGCACACAATTATCAACCCAGTGGCCGCATATCACCATTGATGATGCTTATGCGATCTCCCATGCGGTTGCGCAAAAGCGTATGGCAGGCGGCGCACGCATTGTCGGCCATAAAATTGGCCTGACATCAAAGGCCATGCAGGCTTCCTCTCAGATTGATGAACCGGATTACGGCCATATCTTTGATGACATGCTGCTCAATGATGGTGCTAAAGTCCGTCATGCTGATTTCTGTGTTCCGCGTGTTGAGCCGGAGCTGACCTTTGTGCTGAAAGAGCCGCTCAAAGGCCCGAATATCGGTCTGGTTGATGTGCTGCGCGCTACAGAATATGTCATTCCGTCCATCGAAATCATCGATGCGCGTGTGCAGAACCCGCGTAAAATCTTTGATACTGTTGCAGATAATGGCGCAGCCGCTGGTCTGGTGCTTGGCGGCCGTCCGGTGCGTCCTGAAGAGATTGATCTGCGTTGGGCAGGTGCCGTTTTCTATCGCAACTCCGAGATTGAAGAAACAGGCCTTGCTGCCGGCGTGCTTGGTCATCCGGCCATGGCAATTGCATGGCTTGCCAACAAGCTTGCGCCATTTGGTGTGACATTGGAGCCTGGTCATCTGCTGCTTTCCGGTTCGTTCACGCGTCCGGTCTGGGCTGATAAGGGCGATACACTGCATGCGGACTTTGGCCCACTCGGCAGTGTTGCCGTTCAGTTTGTTTAATAGGTTTGATCATGGATGTGAAAACAAACCCGTTTAAGGCAGCCATGCGCTCACGCACCAAGCAAATTGGTGTGTGGAGCATGAGCGCCAGCCCTGTAGCGGTGGAAATTATCGGCAATAGCGGCTTTGATTGGGTCTGCCTTGATGCAGAACATTCACCGGTTGATATTTCCAATCTCGTGACACTCTTGCATGCAGGCTCCGCTGGCAAAGCGCATCCGGTGGTGCGTCCGGCATGGAATGATCCTGTGCTGCTCAAGCGCGTTCTGGATGTGGGTGCGCAGACGGTATTGGTGCCTTTTGTACAAAATGCAGAAGAAGCACGTCAGGCTGTTGCGGCTTGCCGCTATCCGCCTGAAGGTATCCGTGGCGTGTCGGGAAGCTCGCGTGCATCGGCCTATGGTCAGATGAACGGCTACCTGAAAAAAGCCAATGATGAGATCTGTGTGCTGGTGCAGCTTGAAACCGGCAGTGCTTTGCAAAATCTGGAAGAGATTGCGCAGGTTGAAGGTGTGGATGGGGTCTTTATCGGCCCGTCTGATCTTGCCGCATCGCTTGGCCATTTGGGTAATCCCGGCCATCCGGATGTGCAAAATGCTATTCAGGAAGCGATTGAAAAGCTCAATAAGCTTGGCAAGGCCGGTGGTATTTTAACCACTGATATTGCGGCGGCACGTAAATATCTCGAATGGGGCTTTACCTTCGTGGCTTCGGCGCTGGACATTCAGTTGCTGATGGGGGGCTTAAAAAATGCCCTGCATGAAGTGACAAAAGATTAAAATATAAAAACCGGCTTCTATAATCAGAAGCCGGTTTTTTAATATGCGGAATTTCTGTGTACTGAGAATTCGCCGTAGTCGAAATAAAACAAAGCTATGTCTTAGCGCGGCTAAGAAGTAAGTTGCGTTTTTAATTTTTATAATCTCAGGAAAATAATGGCTGGGGCGCCTGGATTCGAACCAGGGAATGCCGGTACCAAAAACCGGTGCCTTACCGCTTGGCTACGCCCCAACAAAACGCAAATGAATTGCGATGCGGTTGGCGAACCTATAGCCGCTTAAAAACTGAAGTGCAATCCGGATATGTGGTTTTCCTGTAAGTTTTTTCAAGGAAAGTACAAAAAATTGCAATTCTGTGGAGAGTTCAGGCCATTTCGCATTTTATTTATTATAAATCTCTGTATTTCAGTGATTTAAGGCATGTTGCTCAAGCATAAATGATGCGATTATAGGGCGAAAATAGGCCGGATTTGAATCGGATGTGGCTGATTATGAATTTGGGGTGCAGGTGGTGGAATCAGTAATGTCTCAAATAGTTATTGCCTTCATATCGGCAATGCTGCTTTGTGCGGTTCTATTAGCGGTGCTGTATTATCTCCTGCCTCGTCATTTCTTGGCAGCTCAAAAGAATGCCCGTTCTAATCACACCATTCCGGCACGCCAGATTGGTGGTTTGGCTTTAGTGCCAACGATATTAATTCTGCTTGGTGTTTTTCATTCCCTTACCGGCTTAAGTGGCAGCACAGTGGTGTTATTGGAGTTTAGTGGCTGGCTTTTATGGCTGACGGGGCTTTTGGACGATCGTTATGACATCTCCGTACGCTTACGCCTGAGTGTGCAGCTACTTGGTGCTGTTCTTGGTGTTGCAGCCCTGGGAAATGATTTTCAGCTCTTCACGTTTTTGCCGTTTTGGCTTGAGTTCTGCCTGCTTGTTTTTGTGATGCTCGTTTGGATCAATGTGACCAATTTCATGGATGGTCTTGATCTGATGACGGTGAGTGGTTTGGGAATTCCGGTTTTATGGATTGCTGGCTTTGCAAGCCTTGGTTTGGCTGGTATGAGTGCCGGTTATCTGGCGGCATTAATCGCTGGTGCAATAATCGGTTTTGCGTTCTTTAACCGCCATCCGGCCAAGGTGTTTTTAGGCGATTCCGGTAGCCTGCCGCTCGGTATGTTAAGCTGCTTTGCATTGTTGTTATTTGCGCAAGAAACATCCATCTGGTTGGCGCTTCTTCTGCCGCTTTATTATGTGCTGGATGCCTCAACGACGATCATCCTTCGTTTGCGGGAAGGTGAGAATATCTTTGAAGCCCATTCTCGTCACGCCTATCAAAAAGCCAAGCGAGCAGGACGCTCGGTCTGGGCGGTTATTGGCTCGGTAGCACTTTTGAATGCTGCTCTTGGGGCGGCTGTGTTTATCTGGCTGTTAAAGCCCGAACTATGGGTGGAGCTTAGTGTTTGCTTTGCAGGACTTGCTGTTGCCAGTGCCTTGCTGCTGAAATTCAGAGCCAGTTAAGATTTAAAAGAGAAACTAAAATATCGCATACGCTTAGAGGCTTTCTCTCAAAGCGTATGCGTTTTATTATAATGCTTGATAGTACAAGCCTATACTTCTTCTGATGAGGTTTCTTCTTTGAAACCAGCACTATTCATCTTGGCAAAACACCAGACAATGAAGGCTATGGCAGCAACGCCCATTAAATAATACCAACCCATTTTATGTTCCCTTATGTTTTTAAGGTATGTTGGCAGTATTATTGGGAAAATGTCTAGTTAATAATTACACCGTCCTTACAGTCATCATAAGGGATGATGCTGAACAGCACCTCACGCAGGGTTTCATGGTCATTGGATGCAAGCGCATTGTTCAAACGGTCAAGTGCTTCATAAATATCAATATTTGCTTTTTGACCACGAGGTGAGCGCATGATTTTTGGGTGACGTGTGGTTTGTACCAGCTGAGGATCATAAAAAAGTTCCTCAAACATTTTTTCTCCCGGACGAATGCCGGTTACCTCAATGGCAATGTCACCTTGCGGGTTTTTAGGGTCTTTGATGGTAAGACCGGCAAGGAGAATCATATTCTCGGCCAATTCCCTAATGCGGATTGGTTCGCCCATTTCGAGCAGGATAGTGTCGCCGGTTTGTGCCACACCACCGGACTGAATAATGAGTTCTGCTGCCTCTTTGATCGACATGAAATAACGGGTCATTTTTTCATGGGTCAAGGTGACAGGGCCACCTCTGGAAATTTGCTCGCGAAAGAGTGGCACGACGGAGCCGTTGGAACCCAACACATTGCCAAAGCGCACCGAATAGAAGGAACTTTTCGGGTTGGAGATCTGGGCGATTTCACCATATTGATAAATGATGAGCTCGGCCCAGCGCTTTGTTGCTCCCATGATATTGGTTGGACGCACCGCTTTATCGGAAGAAATCAATACTAATCGTTCAACTTTGGCTGAAACCGCTGCCTGGGCAACATTGACGGTGCCGATGACATTATTGCGCACGCCTATGATCGGATTTTTCTCGACCAATGGAACATGTTTATAGGCTGCACAATGATAAACAATATTGACACCATGATCGCGAATGGTTTTTTCCACTTCGGCACGATCCAGAACAGTGCCCAGTACCGGAATAATCTCGCAAATATTAAGTGCTTGCAGGTGGCGTTCGGCTTCGTAAAGCGCAAATTCGCTGACCTCGAAAAGAACGAGGCGTTTCGGTGATAGGTTGACAATTGCACGGCATAATTCGCGACCAATAGAGCCGCCAGCACCGGTAACCATAATTGTTTTGCTCTGAACCACTTCCGATAAAAGTGATTGATCGGGCGGCACAGGCGAGCGTCCCAAAAGATCGTCAATCTCAACATTACGCAATGCGCTGATCAGATATTTACCCGCGGACAGATCAGCAATGGGAGGCAAAATGCGGGTTTTAACAGCTTGGCGACCCAGCATATTGGCATATTGCCGACGCTCAGCAGCGCTTAAGCTTGGATCGGAAATAACAACCTGATCTATACCATAATTTTCAATCAGGGATGGAATACGGTCAGGCGCATAGACGCGTAAGCCGGCAATATCCATACCAATTATTGCAGGATTGTTATCAATGAAGCCATAAACTCTGGTCTGGCCGTGACTGCGCAAGGCTGTTGCTAATTGGCGTGCGGGAGCGCCACTGCCAACAATTAACGCCTTGGCAAAATCTTTATAGCTATTGGTTGTATGTTGCAAAATCCATTTAGCGCTGAAGCGGCTGGACGTAATCAGCACCGTACTGATGAGCCAATAGAGAAGCGGAACGGAACGGGGTGCGCCTCGGCCGCCATTTAATTCCGTTAAAAAAATAACTGTTACCCATAAAAGCGCAACAGCGCTACAGGCTTGAAAAATAGACCAAATAGCACGTTCAGGCAGATATCGTATGATGGCGCGATAAAGGCCGTACTTGATGAAAACTGGTAATGCCAGAAAGGGAACCGTGATCATCAGCAAAAGCTGTGATTGATTGGGCTGAAAAGGAAACCCAAGCCGCAAGCTAAAGGCGAGATAAGCACTGATTAACAACAATAAGCAATCAGTGATAGCTAAGATAAGTTGTTTTGTACGGCGCTCTAATTGGGCAATACATGTAAACAAGGTCGTAAAATTCTTACTCAAAGTATTCCTCTTAACTTCACTCGACCTTGCTTGAAAAGATGATTCAAGAATCTGTACATGCACTTATAGCAAAAAAAGCTTTTGAAACATTAAACCAAAGAACGACTCATTCTCCAACAATCATTGTTTGTATTGCATAAAATAGCGACACAAAATTTATATAAAGTTTTTAAATTAGTTTTTTAGCTTCACCTGCTATTGGTTAAATATCAAAATTGAAGTGCTTCTCAAAACTGAAAAATACGGTTTTAGCAAAAACCGAAGCAAACCGTTCGGCATAGTTTATGTTAAGCAATCACAGCACCGGTACGTAATGACAGCCACTGGTTTCCGTCAGAATAGGCGTGTTGTGCGCCACCACTCGCATTACTGACAAAAATGACTGCCCCCGCACCTTGTACAGAGGCGGAGGGTAGGGTGCTGATGGTGGCACTTCCGGTGCGGATGGCACCATCCACATGCAGACGTGTTGTGGGTGTCATCGCGCCGATCATGATATTGCCGCTTGTGCGGTCAATGCGTATGGCTTCACGCCACTGACCACTATCATCGCCCACTTTGACAGAGAAATCTTTGCTGCCGGCAAGTCCCATTTCAGCATGGCCTGTCCAGTTTGATTGGAATAATAAAGAAGCGGTGTCAGCTTCGCCATTTTTGTTGAGTTTCAACTGGTGGCCATTGCCAGCGTGGTTTAGCAATGTTGCAGCGGAAGATACGCTGAGGCGGTTGGTTTCATCTGCGCTTGCATGGATGCCAAGCATCTCAACTGAGCTTAGATCAGCGCCTCCGCCAGTTTCCTGCCAGTCAGTGCCGTTAAAAATAAGCAGTTTGTTTTCATTTTTGACATAACAAAGCCAGCCCGCTAGCGGCACAAAATAAGACCAGCTGCCATCGGTAAATGCGGCAAGTTTATGCGTGTGCACACTCCAGTCTCCACCTGCATTATCCGGTATAATATAACGATCACCTTCTTGTGCTTCAGGATCGGGGTGGGTGTAATCGCGTGCAATAACGGCAAGCTGCACAATGGCATCCAGCATTCGCAAAGCTTCGTTATGGGTGACATGTTTTTGCGCTTGACTTGGCAGAATATAAGGTAGTTTTAAGTGGTTTGTCAGTTCCATGCATCATGCTCCTTTATGCAGTGAGGACTGCATCAAGTGTAAGTCAGCTTTGAAAGCGGGGGATAAGATTTCCTGCCAAGGGACGCTTTTATGATGGGTTTTGCTTTATGTTGATATATAGCTCTTCTAGAATATGAGGAACTGATTAGGATTTCTGCCGGAAGGGCGTAAATAAAATGGCTTTGGTTTTTGATACTGATTTTACGCCGGACTATGGCGTGGCGCATGAAGTGTCACCGAATATTTCCAGATTAACGGTCAATAATCCAAGTGCTTTTACCTTTCACGGCACCAATACCTATATTGTCGGCACTGATAATCTGGCGATAATTGATCCGGGCCCCGAAGATGACGCCCATTTCGAAGCTATTTTGAAAACGGTCAATGGGCGCCCCGTTAGCCATATTCTTGTCAGCCATACACATCGTGATCATTCGCCTTTAGCCGCGCGGTTAAAACAGGTATTGGGTGCAAAAACCGTCGCTGAAGGTGTGCACCGTCCATCACGCGAATATCATCAGGGCGAGGTCAATATGCTTGATGCTGCCGCTGATACAGATTTTGTACCGGATATTTTTCTAAAAGACGGGGAGACATTGCAGGGTGATGGCTGGGCACTGACAGGTATCCATACACCTGGCCATGCAGCAAACCACATGGTCTTTGCACTAGAAAATACCGGTGTTTTATTTTCGGCAGATCATGTGATGGCATGGGCAACGTCGGTGGTAGCGCCTCCTGATGGCTCGATGAGCGATTATATGGCTTCGCTGGATGTGCTGCTTGAGCGGGATGATCAGCTTTATTTACCGGGGCATGGCGGAGCTGTGACCAATCCGGCAGCTTTTTTGCGCGGCCTTCGGATGCACCGTAAAATGCGCGAGCGGGCTATTCTGGAACGTGTGATAACGGGTGACAGAACCATCATGGAAATCGTGCGCGCGATTTACAGGGATATTGATCCACGGTTGCATGGTGCGGCAGCGCTTTCGGTGATGGCGCATATGGAAGATCTGGTTGGAAAGGGCCTTGTGCAAACAGAGGGTTATGCCAGCCTTGAAGGCATTTATTCGCCATCTTAAACGCAGTGATAAAATGTGATGATGTAAAAAGTTGTGTTTCGTGGAAAATACAGTGTCTTACCCCCCACTTATAGGGTAAGCAGCCTGTTCGGGAGGACCCACTTAGATTCTGCGGAGACGATAATATGGATCGTAGCCATTCTGGCGACGCATCAGACAGTCAATTAGACAAATCCGAAACGGCGACATTAGAAGCCGTTGAGTTAGAATTTGCTTTGGGCGCACAAGATGTTTTTACCGATGGATTTGATGTGGCTTTGTGCAAAGCCGCAGAGGTTGTCGGTGGCAAAGTATTATTCAATATGCCTGCGGTTGATACTGCAAATGCGCAGCGCGTTGCAGCCATCGCTATTTTTGATGATTCATCCGATCAGGTTCTCTTCGTCACTTTATTGAATGACGGAACCACGATGGCGCTTGCGCCGTTGACAGGCGAAAACAAAGTCTTTGAAGGTTTGGGACGCAATTTTGCGGCTGTTATTCGCGGCCTTGATGCGCTGTAAGACGGTTTTAGTGTTTCGCATCCGATAAAACCGACCGGCTGCTTTCAACATCTTTCAAACGAACAAAGCGCATGCCGCGCTTTTTCAATTTTAAAATCCCGCTTGCTACACCTTCACCGGCATGGCGGGTTGGCTGATTTATATGGGCGATGATGACATCGCCGTCACGGGCGTTCAAAATTCTTTTTTCGGTTGAACCGGCTGAAAGCGAAGCACCCATATCAGCATTTAAAGAATATCCGCCAATTTGGAAACCCATTTTCTCAATATGGGTTATTGCATCTTTGGAATAACGCGCAGTCGCATCGCGATACCATTGCGGCTGAGGGGCACCTGCTGCTTTGATAGCATCAGCACCACTTTGTACTTCTTTGGTCACGGCCTCCAAAGAGCCCGCCGTTTTGATGCCATACATAGTCGGAATGGTGGTAATGGCAGGCACATGTTGAGCCCCGTGATTTTCAATCTGGAAGAGATCTGGATGCGCCAGCATGATATCCATCGCAGGCTGATTGTGTTGCAGCCAACGTGATGTGATGAAGAAAGTGGCAGGGATTTTTTCCTCAACCAGCATATTCAAAATGCGTAAATCTGTTTTGCCGGAACAAGCATCAAGGGTAAGTGCCACTTGCGCACCTTGAGCACCGCCGGGCTTGATGAACAGGTGTGGCTCGGCCAAATTGTCAGCGATATTGTTCGCTTGTGCAGGTGCGCTCAGCAGGCTGGCCGCACCAAGATGGGTCAAAAACAATAAGCCGGCAAAAACAGGTTTGAACATTTTTGACCTCTTTGGAAATGAAAAGCAGCCGGAAACTGATCCGGCTGCCTGTAATTATTTATTTCATTGCTGCCTGTGCGGCGGCCAATCGGGCGATCGGCACGCGGAAAGGTGAGCAGGAGACGTAATCAAGGCCGGTCTTTTCGCAGAATGCGATCGATGCCGGATCGCCGCCATGTTCGCCGCAAATGCCGAGCTTGATTTTTGGACGTGCTGTGCGGCCACGCTCAGTAGCAATTTGCACGAGTTCGCCAACACCATCCACATCAAGCGAAACGAACGGATCTTGTTCGATGACGCCTTTTTGCTGATAGGCAGTGATGAACGGTGCCGCATCATCGCGTGAAATACCAAATGTGGTCTGCGTCAGATCGTTGGTGCCGAAAGAGAAGAACTCTGCCGATTGAGCAATATCAGCTGCACGCAGTGCGGCACGTGGCAGTTCGATCATGGTGCCGACCATATAGTCGATCTGAATACCTGCCTCTTTGGTGACTTCTGCGGCTACAGCATCAATGCGGGCTTTGACAAAATCAAGCTCGGCTTTGAGACCGACAAGCGGAACCATCACTTCCGGAACAACAGCTTCACCGGTTTTTTGAGCTGCTTCTACAGCTGCTTCAAAAATAGCGCGTGCCTGCATTTCAGCAATTTCCGGATAGGAAATGGCAAGGCGGCAACCACGGTGACCAAGCATCGGGTTAAACTCGTGCAAGCTTTCGCTGCGTTCGCGCAGCAATTCCGGTGAGACATCCATTGCGGTTGCCACTTCGGCAATTTCAGCATCGGTGCGTGGCAGGAATTCATGCAATGGCGGGTCGAGCAGACGGATGGTGACCGGCAAGCCCTTCATGATTTCAAAGATTTCTGCAAAATCGGCGCGCTGCATTGGCAGAAGTTTTGCCAAGGCTTTACGACGGCCTGCTTCGTCATTGGAAAGGATCATCTCACGCATGGCGAGAATGCGCTCGCCTTCAAAGAACATATGTTCTGTGCGGCAAAGACCGATGCCTTCTGCGCCGAAAGAGCGGGCGGTGCGGGCATCTGCCGGTGTTTCGGCATTGGCACGCACTTTCATGCGGCGTGCTTTGTCAGCCCATTCCATCAGCTGGCCGAAATCGCCGGAAAGCTCTGGCTGGAGCATGGCGACCGAGCCTTTTAAAATCTGGCCGCTGGCACCATCAATGGTAACAATATCACCTTTTTTAAAGGTCTGGCCTGCAGCAAGCATGGTGCCGTTGCGATAATCAACACGCAAAGAACCAGCCCCCGAAACACAAGGCTTGCCCATGCCGCGGGCAACCACAGCCGCGTGGCTGGTCATGCCGCCACGGGTGGTCAAAATGCCTTCTGCGGCGTGCATACCATGAATATCTTCCGGGCTTGTTTCAATACGCACCAGAATGACCTTGCGGCCTTCAGCTTTTGCCTGTTCTGCATCTTCGGATGAGAAGACGATCTCACCTGTTGCAGCACCCGGAGAAGCCGGAAGGCCAGCACCGATCACATGACGGGCAGCTTTCGGATCAATGGTTGGATGCAGAAGCTGATCGAGTGATGCCGGATCAATGCGCATCACAGCTTCGCCTTGTGTAATCAGGCCTTCTTCGGCCATTTCCACTGCCATTTTAAGGGCGGCTTTGGCGGTACGCTTACCCGAACGGGTTTGCAGCATCCACAATTTTCCACGCTCAATGGTAAATTCCAGATCCTGCATGTCGCGGTAATGCTGTTCAAGCTTATCAGCGACTGCAATAAAATCGGCAAACGCTTCCGGCATCACTTTTTCGAGCGATGGCTTATCGGAACCAGCGGCAATGCGGGCTTCTTCGGTGATGTTTTGTGGTGTGCGGATACCGGCAACCACATCTTCACCCTGCGCATTGACGAGAAACTCGCCGTAGAGTTTCTTTTCACCGGTTGATGGGTTACGGGTAAAGGCAACGCCGGTGGCGGAGCTGTCACCCATATTACCAAACACCATTGCCTGTACGTTGACGGCAGTGCCCCAGCTTTCCGGAATGGAATGCAAGCGGCGATAGGTGATGGCGCGCGCATTCATCCAGCTGGAGAAAACGGCGCCGACAGCGCCGGAAAGCTGTTGTTTCGGATCTTGCGGGAAAGGTTCGCCCAGCTCTTCCTCAACGGTGGCTTTATATTTGGCGATGACATCTTTCCAGTCGTCAGCGGAAAGGTCAGTGTCAACCTCGGTGCCGAGACTTGCTTTTTTGTCTTCGAGAATTTCTTCAAAGAAGGCGTGATCGACGCCTAAAACCACATCCGAATACATCTGGATAAAGCGGCGGTAGCTGTCATAGGCAAAGCGTGCATCATTGGCTTCACGGGCAATGGCTTCAACGGTCTGGTCGTTCAGGCCGAGATTGAGGACAGTGTCCATCATACCTGGCATGGAGGCACGGGAACCGGAGCGCACAGATACCAGCAAAGGTTTGTCCTGATCGCCAAAGTGACGGCCGGTAATTCTTGCGACTTCCGCCAGCGAATCCTGAATTTGCTGTTCCAGCTCAGGCGGATAGCTGCGGTCGTGCGCATAATAATAGGTGCAAACTTCGGTTGTGATGGTAAAACCGGGAGGAACCGGCAAGCCGAGGCTGCACATTTCAGCCAAGTTCGCTCCTTTACCTCCGAGAAGCTCGCGGTCTGTTGCCGCTCCTTCTGCTTTTCCGTCTCCGAAATTATATACCCATTTAGCCATTACGACCTCCTATATTCGCTCCGGACGCACCTGATGCTGCTTACCTTGGATGCCAAGTAACAATGCGCCTTTTGCTTATGTGATCAGAGCCGCTCGTTCCACGATAAAATGCAGCTTAGCTGGAATAGAATCGATTAAATGGCGGATATGCCGCAAGAAAAAGGCCGTGACACTGGTGTAATCTGAAAAAACACCAATATTCACGGCCATGTCTCGTCAGGTTTTAAGGAATCGTGAGGCGATTCCCTTGTGCATTAGTAGGGGCTGTCGACATCTCCGGCTTCAACATAGACAGTTTTGATCTGGCTGTAATGTTCGAGCGCCGCCACGCCGTTTTCACGACCGATACCAGAGCTTTTATAGCCGCCAAACGGCACTTCGACGGGGGTGAGATTATAGGCGTTGATCCAGCAGGTACCTGCTTTCAACTGGCCGATCACACGATGACCACGTGCCAGATTTTGGGTGAAAACACCGGCAGCTAAACCAAACTCGGTTGCATTGGCGCGGGCAATCACTTCATCCTCATCTTCAAAAGACAAAATGCTCATGACAGGGCCGAAGATTTCTTCACGCGCGATGGTCATTGTGTCTTGCACATCAGTAAAGATGGTCGGTTGAATATAAAAGCCGTTTTCAAAACCGGCGACTTTGGCCACGTCGCCGCCATGAAGGAGCTTTGCGCCTTCCGCTTTGCCTTTTTCAATGAAAGACAAAACGCGGTCGAGTTGGGCGCGGCTGATGAGCGGGCCCATCTGGGTTGTTTCATCCAACGGATCACCGAGTTTGATTTTCGCAGTGCGTTCGATCAGGCGGCTCACAAATTGATCATGGATATTTTTATGAACAAAAACGCGGGTGCCGTTGGAGCAGACCTGTCCGGTGGAATAGAAATTGCCAAGCATGGCGCCGCCAATGGCATTTTCAATATCGGCATCATCAAAGACGATAAGCGGAGATTTGCCGCCCAGTTCCATGGTTGCATGTTTGAGATGATTTCCAGCCTGCGCCATGATTTTGCGCCCTGTTGGCACCGAGCCGGTGAGCGATACTTTTGCGGTTGTCGGATGGTCGATTAGAGCCGCGCCGACATCGCCAAAGCCTTGTACCACATTAAAAAGACCGGCAGGCAAACCGGCTTCATGGTAGATTTCAGCGAGCGCCAAAGCAGTCAGTGGCGTGTTTTCTGATGGTTTGAAGATAAAGGCATTACCCATGGCAAGGGCGGGAGCGGATTTCCATGCTGCGATCTGGATGGGGTAATTCCACGCGCCAATACCAACACATACGCCCAAAGCTTCGCGCTTTGTATAAGCGAATGAGCCGCCGAGATCGACAAATTCGCCGTTAAAAGATGCAATCGCACCGCTTAAAAACTCAAGCGCATCAGCAGCCGATGCTGCATCGGCTACCAGTGTTTCCTGAATAGCTTTACCGGTGTTGAGTGTTTCAAGCTTCGAGAGCTCTTCGTTTTTGGCGCGCAATAATTCGGCGGTGCGCATTAAAATACGGCCACGTTCCACCGACTTTTTTGCACCCCATTCAACCTGGGCTTTGGCCGCACTTTGCATCGCTTGTTCAATAATGGCTGGGGTGGCACTGCGCAATTGCGCAATCACTTCACCGGTTGCCGGATAAAGCACATTAAGCTCGCGACCATTATGGTCTTCTACGAACTGACCGCCAATGAAATGGGAGGCTTTAGGTTGGGCTTTCATCAAAGAAACTCCTTTATTCTTAACGGTCTGAAACTTGCCAGCGGGGATTGATCCACGGCTGTTTGTTGGAGCGCGGCAGCATATCATGCCCTAAAATATGATCGGCGGCTTTTTCGCCGGTCATGATTGAAGGGGCATTGAGATTGCCATTGGTAATACGCGGAAAAATTGACGAATCCGCGACACGTAAATTTTCAATGCCGATGACGCGGCATTCAGGGTCAACAACCGCCATCGGATCATCAGCCGCGCCCATTTTACAGGTGCCGCATGGATGAAAGGCGCTTTCAGCATGTTCGCGGATGAAGTCATCCAGCTCGTCATCTGTTTGCACATGTTTGCCCGGTTGAATTTCTTCGCCACGATAGGGATCAAAAGCATGTTGGCCAAAAATCTCGCGGGTGAGGCGGATACAGTGGCGGAAATCTGCCCAATCATCTGGATGCGACATATAATTGAACTGAATTTTTGGCTTGTCACGCGGATCAGCAGAGCGAAGCGTAACGCTCCCGCGTGATTTAGAGCGCATCGGCCCGACATGCGCCTGAAAGCCGTGCCCTTCCGCAGCCGCTTTACCATCATAGCGGATAGCTGCTGGCAGGAAGTGATATTGAATATCGGGATATTCAACACCGGCTTTTGAGCGTAAAAAGGCAGCACTTTCAAAATGATTGCTGGCACCGTCACCGGATTTGAAAAACAACCACTGTGCGCCGATCATGGCTTTTGAAAACAGATTAAGTTTTGAGTGAAGCGTAATCGGCTGCACGCAAGATTGTTGGATATAAAGCTCCATATGGTCTTGCAGATTTTGACCAACGCCTTGACGGTCGGCAATAATCGGAATGTTGAACTGCGCCAGATGCTCAGCCGGACCAATGCCGGAAAGCATCAGCAGCTTGGGTGAGTTGATGGAGGACGCAGCAATGATGACCTCGCGTTTGGCGCGGATGGTGCGAATGACATTGCCGTTTTCAATCTCCACGCCGGTGGCGCGTTGATTCTCGATGACAACTTTACGTGCCAAGCCTTTGACGAGAGTTACATTTTTACGTTTTAACGCTGGTTTCAAATAAGCATTGGCTGCAGACCAGCGACGTCCTTGATGGATGGTTTGTTCCATCTGGCCGAAGCCTTCTTGCTTTTCGCCATTATAATCATCGGTCAGTTCAAAGCCTGCCTGCTGGCCGGCTGCAATAAAAGCCTGATAAAGCGGATTGCGATTACGCCCACGTTGCACATGCAAAGGGCCTTTCTTGCCGCGCCAGCCATCCTGATCAGCAAAGGCGACTTGTTCCATCTTTTGGAAATAGGGCAGCACATCGGCATAAGACCAGCCCTGCGCACCGCTTGTCTCCCAGTGGTCAAAGTCGCATGCATGGCCGCGCACATAAACCATGCCGTTGATGGAAGAGGAGCCGCCTATGACTTTTCCGCGCGGTGTCACCAGCTGACGGCCATTTAAATATGGTTCCGGCTCGGTGGAAAAGCGCCAGTCATAGGTCGCCATATTCATCGGAAAAGAAAGTGCTGCCGGCATCTGAATGAGGGGGCCAAAATCAGCGCCGCCTGCTTCAATAATAATCACACTATGTTTGCCATCTTCCGACAGGCGATAGGCAAGTGCTGAACCTGCGGAGCCGGAGCCGATAATGACAAAATCTGCTTCTAAATTTGCGGACATAAACTCTAACAACCTGTTGTTTTAAGCAAAAGCTGGCTGCTGATGTAATCCTCAACCAGCATGGTTGCCGTTGTCGCTCTTTCTGCATCGGATTTATTAGTACCAAGGGCATGACGTATATAAAGGCCGTCGATCAGAGCGCCTGCGCCTTTAGCGATATGGCGCGCTTGGTCACGCGATGTCAGAGCGGTTAAATCATGCATCAGATTGGAATGCAGACGGCTTGCATAAATATTGAGAAGCCGTCGCATGTCATCAGAGCGCTGTGCATGGACGTAGAAGGTCAGCCATGCAGCAATTGTGCTGGGGCTGAACTGGGATGGTGAAAAATTCACCTCGATAATGGCTGATAGCCGTGCGCGCGGGGTTTTAGCCTGACGCAAACCCTGTGCACTCAACTCATGCAATTCGCGCAGCAAATGGCGCATGGTTTCAAGGATCAGATGTTCTTTGCTGCCGAAATAGTGATGCGCGAGTGCGGATGAAACACCTGCCTGTTTGGCAATTTGCGCAACGGTTACATCAAGCGAGCCGCGTTCGCCGATCGTGCGGATTGCAGCACTGATCAGGTCACTTTTGCGTTGTTGTTCCATTCCGATTTTAGGCATCACAGTTTCCGTAATTTTGATCCCAACAAGCTTAATATAGTTTTGATTGACTGATCAATCAATAAAAAATCAAAATGTACTTTATGGCGCACAAGTGCGGCTCCCTTAATCTAGGGCGTGCTTTTTGTTTTATTAAAGCGTATGAGCTGCATAAAATCATATGCAGTTACAGGAGTGATGTCTGGCTATGGTGAGCAATCCGGTTCTGGTTGAAGTGACACGTGGCAATGTCGTGGAAAGCCGCCATCGTGGCGCAATGTCGATCTTTGATGGTGATGGCCGTCAGGTGTTTTCAATTGGTGATGTCGAGCGCCTGACATTCCCGCGCTCTGCGATCAAATCCATTCAGGCTTTGCCGCTGGTGGAATCTGGCGCTGCTGATGCTTTCGGCTTTGAAGATGCTGATCTGGCGATGGCTTGTGCATCCCATTCCGGCGAGCCGGAACATGTGGCGCGTGCCGAATTGATGCTGAAAAAGGCTGGTCTTGATGCGTCTGCACTCGAATGCGGCAGCCATTGGCCAACGCAACAGCCGGTGCTGATTGATCTGGCTAAATCCGGCAAAGAGCCAACCGCTTTGCATAATAACTGTTCCGGCAAACATGCGGGCTTTTTGGCCACTTGCATGCATTGCGGCATGCAGACCAAGGGCTATGTGGCACAAGGCTCCGAAATTCAGGACACAGTTCGCGATGTGATGCAGTCGGTCACCGGTGCCCGGCATAGTCTTGATCATTGCGGCACGGATGGTTGTTCGATCCCGACTTACGCCATTCCTTTGTCTGATCTGGCCAATGGTTTTGCTAAAATGGCAACGGGTAATGGCCTTGAACCAATGCGTGCACATGCTGCCAAGCGCTTGATCAATGCCTGCATGGCCGAGCCTTTTTATGTGGCGGGCAACCGTCGTGCTTGCACCGAATTGATGCAACTCGCTCCGGGTCGTATTTTTGTTAAAACCGGTGCTGAAGCCGTATTCTGCGGTGCTGTGCCAGAATTGGGTATCGGCTTTGCGCTGAAATGTGATGATGGCGGCACCCGTGCATCAGAAGCTATGGTCATTTCGCTGCTGTCGCGTCTGTTTGCCAAAGATCAGGAATTGTCTGCCAAGCTTGCAGCTATGGCAAATAAGGAACTGAAAAACTGGAATGGTATTTCTTTGGGCTATGTGCGCCCGACGGAACTGATCAGCGCTGCGAATATCATCTAATCAATAAACAGAGCGGGTTTAATATAAACCCGCTCTGTTTTTATGGTTTATAGCCAGCCTTTACGGCGGAAGAAGTAAAGCGGAACAAGCGCGGAAGCGATCATGAAGCCCAAAGCCATCGGATAGCCCCAAGGCGAGTTCAGCTCCGGCATGAAACTGAAATTCATCCCGTAAATCGACGCAACCAATGTTGGCGGCATGAAACCGACGGCAGCGACTGAGAAAATCTTGATAATCGCGTTTTGTTCAATCGAAATCAGGCCGACGATGGTGTCGAGCAGGAATGTGACCTTGTTGGACAGAAAATCCACATAGTTGGTCAGTGACTGCACGTCGCGTTCAAGTGATTTGATTTGGGCGCGGCTATCTTTTTTACCTGCTGTGTCGGAAAGATTGGCAGTCAGATAAACCAGCATGCGGCCAAGGCCTGCCAAGCTTTCACGCACACGCGACAGAAATGATCCCTGCGCTCCGATTTGCGTCAGAATATGCCGGAAATCGGCAGTCGACATCGGCCGTACATCACTTGGGCGACGGTAGATCGAGTGTGAGGCGGCATCGATCTTGCCTGATACGCTTTCCAGAATATCGGCTAAGCGATTGGTGGTTGCCTCCAAAATGCCAAGCATGACGGCATGACCATTGGCCTTGGCGGTGATTAAGCCGTTAGCTGGCCTCATCGCACGTGTCACATAGGTGCTGATCGATTTCGGATCAGAATAACGCACCGTAATCAGCATTTTTTGATGAATGATGAAGGTGACGGGCGCCAGTTCACGGTGATCTTGATCGACCGTGTGTAAAATCGGGGCTGTCAGATATTGTGCGCCACTTTCGGTATAAAAACGATTGGATTCCTCAATCTCAGCCATATCATCATGGGTGGGAATGGAAATGCCGGTCAGATGCTCAACGATTTTGTCTTCGTTGACACCGGGGGAAATCAGGTCAATCCAGATAATATTGTCCGGCAGGCGTTCACCCGTTGTCAGTTCGCAATTTTCCAGATGATCGCCGACCAGTGTATAATATTTAATCATAAAGCGTCCTGAATGAATCATTTCATAAGTGCGTTGATTATTTCAGCGCATGCGCATGATTGCCAGTTTAAATGCCGTTTGATGTCGTTTGAAAGACTAAAACTTCAATTGCAGTATAAATGCAGCGAAGGTGCTAGCCTTGTTTAAAATATTTATGATTCTCTGCGGCAGTTTTACTTTTAAAAGGCATCGGCCATGTTGCATCAACCGCAATCGGTAACAGAAGTGGCAGTTAAAAAAACGGCTCGCATTCTGTTGGGTTTAAGTCTCGTGCTGATCGCCTTTAATCTGCGTCCGGTCTTTTCCAGTTTTTCGGCACTTTTGCCGGAAATTGTTGCCAGCACCGGCATGACGACTTTCACAGCCGGATTGCTCACGACTTTGCCGGTTTTATGCTTAGGTGTTTTTGCGCCGCTGGCACCACGTTTTGCTCAACAAATCGGCGTTGAAAAAACGCTGTTGCTGGTGATGTTTTTTCTCTCTATTGCCACTTTAATGCGCGGGGTTGGTACATTGCCGTTTTTATTTATCGGCAGTGCTTTGGCTGGTGCTTGTATTGCGGTCGGCAATGTTTTGTTGCCCGGTGTGGTTAAACGCGATTTTCCGGATCGTGCAGCCATTATGACAGGGCTTTATACCATGGCTTTATGCGGTGGTGCGGCAGCCGCCGCTGGCATTACTGTGCCTGTTAAAAATCTGCTCAATGGTTCATGGCAATGGGCTTTGGCCTTTTGGGGGCTTCCAGCTGTTCTGGTTTTGCTGATTTGGCTGCCGCAATCTTTACGCAAAAATCATCATAGCCATGGCGCGCGCATAAAAGTTGTCGGCCTTTGGCGCGATCGCCTGGCATGGCAGATCACATTGATGATGGGGTTTCAGTCCGCACTTGCCTATACGGTTTTTGGCTGGATGGCGCCGGTTTTACGTGAGCGCGGTTTAAGCGGTGAAGCGGCAGGAATTCTTGTGTCTGTTTCCATCGTGGCGCAAGTTGTGGCTTGTCTGCTGGTTCCCTCCATTGCGATCCGCTGTAAAAAGCAAAGTGTGCTCAATGTTTCATTATACTTCTGCGCAGTCATTGGTTTTCTGGGGCTGCTTTATGCGCCTCTGTCCGGAGCGTGGGGCTGGGCCATTATCCAAGGATTAGGTCAAGGCGGATTGATTGCAGCGGCTATGATCGTGATTGTGCTTCGGTCTAAAGATGCGCTGATTGCAGCCCATCTTTCCGGCATGGCACAATGCGTGGGTTATACGATGGCAGCGCTTGGGCCTTTATTGATGGGGATGATCCATTCACTCACCGGCAGCTTTATCTGGGGCGGGGCATTGTTGATTGTCCTTGGCATTGTTGGCTCGATAGCCGGTTGGGGCGCGGGCAGACCTGTGCTGGTTAATGCCCATGCGCAAACGAATTGAATGATAAAGACATAAGCGATTGCTTTAATGCTGTGCAAAGCGTTGAAGAAAAACCGCGAACCCGATAGACTGCACCGCATAGAATTAAAGGAGCCGACAGCCTATGACTGCCGAGAATGCGATTTTTTTAGGCGCAAGCCGTAAACCGGATGATACATATCAGCAGGCGGAAGCGCTTGCGCTGAAATATGGTAATCGTCATGGTATCGTGACCGGTGCGACAGGTACGGGTAAGACGGTTAGTCTGCAAGTGCTGGCAGAAGGCTTTTCTGCGGCCGGTGTGCCGGTTTTTTGTGCGGATATTAAAGGTGATCTTTCCGGTATTGCGGCTATTGGTCAGGCAAAAGATAGCTTAACCAAACGCGCGGAAGAAGTACATCTTGATCCATATGAACTGCGCGCTTCACCAGTGATCTTCTGGGATATTTTTGGCGAGCAGGGGCATCCGATCCGAGCCACTATTGCCGAAATGGGGCCTTTGCTGCTTTCCCGCTTGATGAATCTTACCAATGCGCAGGAAGGCGTTTTAAACATTGCCTTCCGTCTGTCTGATGAAGAAGGCCTGCTGCTGCTTGATCTGAAAGATCTGCAAGCACTGCTCGCGCATATGGTGACGCGTTCGGAAGAGCTGAGCGCGCGTTATGGTAATGTTAACAAGGCATCAGTCGGCGCGATCCAGCGCTCATTATTGGTGCTGGAACAACAAGGCGGTACCAGTTTCTTTGGTGAACCGGCACTTCGTATCGCAGACATTATGCGCACAACCACCGATGGGCGTGGTGTGGTCAGTGTTTTGGCAGCCGATAAGCTGATGAACAATCCGCGACTTTATTCGACTTTTCTGCTTTGGCTGATGTCGGAGCTTTTTGAGCAGTTGCCTGAAGTGGGGGATCCTGAAAAGCCGCGTTTGGTGTTCTTCTTTGATGAAGCGCATTTACTGTTTGATGAAGCGCCGAAGGCTTTGCTGACCCGTATTGAGCAAGTGGTTCGTCTTATTCGTTCTAAGGGTGTCGGGATTTATTTTGTTTCACAAAATCCGCTTGATGTGCCTGAATCGGTGCTGGCGCAGTTGGGTAATCGTGTGCAACATGCTTTGCGTGCCTATACACCACGTGAAACTGCGGCTGTGAAAACCGCCGCTGATACTTTCCGTCCGAACCCTGATTTTCAGACATTTGAAGCCATCACCAATCTTTCAACCGGTGAAGCGCTGGTTTCAACTTTGCAGGAAAAAGGTATTCCTTCGATGGTGCAGCGCACCTTGATGCGTCCGCCTGCATCGCGTATCGGCCCGTTAACGCCTGAAGAGCGCGCGCAGATTATTGCAACCAGCCCTGTGGCCGGTCAATATGATCAGGCGATTGACCGTGAATCTGCCTTTGAAATTTTGCAAAAGAAGGTGGTGGAGATTGCTGAGGCGCAGGAAAAAGCCAAGGTAGAGCCTGAAAGCGGCGGTATCTGGGGCGATCTGGTTGGTACGGCTCTTGGTACTAAAAAGACGAGCGGTCGTCAGACGGTTGCAGAAACTGCGATGAAATCTGTGGTGCGCTCCGTGGGCACATCACTTGGCAATGCGCTGGTGCGCGGTATTTTGCGTAACTTCAAACGCTGATTTATTTTGTAGCAGTATAAATAAAAACGCCCGAAACTGACGAAGTTTCGGGCGTTTTTTCTATATTACATTACCAAAATCGGGGTTTTATTTGGTACGCGATCATAAAGATCGATAATGTCCTGATTGAGTAAGCGTACGCAGCCAGATGAAACGGCCTTACCGATTGACCACCATTCAGGGTTACCATGCAGACGGTAGAGTGTGTCTTTGCCGTCTTTGAAAATGTAAAGTGCACGGGCGCCGAGCGGGTTATTGAGACCAGGTCCCATACCGCCATTGCGGGCGCTGTATTTTTCCAGATGTGGCTGGCGGGCAATCATTTCATCCGGTGGAGTCCATTTAGGCCATTTACGCTTCCATTGAATGACAGCACGGCCAGACCATGCAAAGCCGTCTTTACCGATACCAACACCGTAACGCAGTGCCTGACCGTTTTCCATTACCAGATAAAGAAAGCGGTTGGCTGTATCGACAACGATGGTGCCCGGACGTTCGCCGGTCGGATCATTGACCACCTGACGCAGATATTTCTTATCCATTTTCTGGATAGGAATAGCAGGCAAAGAATAACCTTCATCCTGCGTGGCTGCATACATGGTGGTGTAATTGCCATTGTATGAATCGACATTGGCTTTTGGAGTGCCGACCGGACGGCCAAAATTATCAACATCAATAATTGGAATATTTTTACTGAGCTGAGCACAGCCGGCAAGACTTGCGGCGGCAGTTGCGCTCAATGCAGTCAGAAAAGAACGACGCGAAAGATATGCAGACATGTGAAAACCAGATCTGTGAAGGGGAGGCCAGATTAAGGCGATTAAGGTTAATGAATTGCAACTTTGAGGTTAACTAGAGAAGAAAAGCTTTAGGGAAAAGCAAAAACGACGATTTTGTTCCCAATTTTTTCAAAAAACTTTGTCTGCTGAAAAATAATCACATGAAATATGCAACCAACCAGCCGTTGATTGGTTGTCATTGTGTGCTGTTAGAATCAATGCGAAATGGGTCAGCTTGGATAAATTACGCGTGAGGGAAGTGTTTGATGGCCTTAAATCAGGCATGATTTTAATATTCCAATAAATTTCTTGTAAAATTATGCTCGTCCCCCATTGCGACTTTTCAATCAGGGGACTATGTAATGAGTGTTAGTTTGCGGGTTCATTCAATGTTCCCAATCAATTGAAGAAAGAGGAGAGTTCCAAATGGCTTTTGAATTACCAGAACTGCCGTATGATTATGATGCATTGGCTCCGTTCATGTCCCGTGAAACCCTTGAGTTTCACCATGACAAACACCATCAGGCTTATGTAACCAATGGTAACAAGCTGCTCGAAGGTTCCGGCCTTGAAGGCAAGAGCCTGGAAGAAATCGTTAAAGAAAGCTTTGGCAAGAACCAGGGTCTCTTTAACAATGCAGGCCAGCATTACAACCATATCCATTTCTGGAAATGGATGAAAAAAGACGGTGGCGGCAAGAAAATCCCTGCTGCTCTTCTTAAAGCTATCGAGTCTGATCTGGGCGGTTATGACAAGTTCCGCGAAGATTTCATCGCAGCTGGCGTTGGCCAGTTCGGTTCCGGCTGGGCATGGTTGTCCGTTAAAGACGGTAAGCTCGAAATCTCCAAAACCGCAAACGGTGAAAACCCGCTGGTTTACGGCGCAAAGCCAATCCTCGGCGTGGACGTTTGGGAACATTCCTATTACATCGACTACCGTAATGCGCGTCCTAAATATATGGAAGCCTTTGTTGACAGCCTGATCAACTGGGATTACGTACTGGAAATGTACGAACAGGCTTAATTTTAAGACCTGTTGCGGATTTTATGGTTATTTTGAAACCATCAACGCATTGACTATTAAAAGCCCCTTCAAGGGGCTTTTATTTTGTGCGACAATATTGTTCACTATTTATGCACAATTTTTTACAATCATATTCAAAATTCGGACATAAGTCTCCTATAACGACAAATCGAACTTTCATTGTCTGATTTGGGTCAGATAATTTTTTGCATTATTGCACATTATCTTTTTGGAGGTACTTCATGCGCAAGTTTCTAATGATCTCGACTGCATTGGCGCTATTCAGCGGTATTGCTCACGCCGATGTGATTGAAGATCGCAAGGCCATTATGAAGGATATCGGTAAATCCGTTGGTGTTATGGGCGCAATGATGAAGGGTGAAGCACCTTTTGACAGCGCTAAAGCAATCGACGCTTTGAAGACCATACAGGCATCAGCTGATAAATATGATCCGGTTGCTCTGTTCCCGGAAGGCTCTGATAAGGGCGGCGATACAGAAGCAGCACCTGCAATCTGGCAGAATATGGAAGACTTTACTGCGCATGTGAACAAGTTCCGCGAAGATGCTGCCAAAGCTGCAACAGCGACCCCGCAGGATCTGGATCAGTTGAAGCCGGTATTCCAGCAGGTTGCTGCTAATTGCAGTGCTTGCCATGAAATTTACCGTATTAAGAAATAACTGATTGAATTTTAGGGGCAGTTGGAATGCGTAAAATTGTTTACATCGGGGTGCTTGGTGCGATTGCCAGTGCATCTGCTTTTTGGGTTTTAACTGCCCCTGAAACTGTGGATGCGAAAGTGATCGCATCTTTAAAAAAGCCTGACGTGGCTAATGGTGAATTGGTTTTTAATGCCGGTGGTTGCGCATCCTGCCATGCGGCACCCGGTGCAAAAGGCGATGACAAGCGGGTATTAACCGGCGGTCATGAATTGGTGTCACCATTTGGCACATTTGTTTCGCCTAATATTTCGCCGTCTGAAAAGGGTATTGGTAACTGGACGCAGCAACAGTTTTTCAATGCAATGATGAAGGGCGTGGCGCCTGACGGCACGCATTTATATCCTTCATTTCCATATACATCTTACGCTAAAATGCAGCCGCAAGATGTGGCTGACCTTTTTGCTTTTATGAAAACACTGCCGAAAACCGAAAATGTGGCAGCGGATCATAAACTCAGCTTTCCGTTTAATATACGTCGCGGTTTAGGGCTGTGGAAGCAGCTTTATCTTTCAGATAAGCCGGTGATTGCATTGGCGGATGATGTGTCCGATCAGCTGAAACGCGGCCAATATCTGACCGAGAGTTTAGGTCATTGTGCTGAATGCCATACACCGCGTGGGTTCATTGGCGGATTGAAAACCGATCAATGGATGGCAGGTGCCGTGTCGGCGGAAATCGGCTCTGACGGTAAGCCTGGTATTGTGCCAAACATTACCAGTGGTCAGGGCGGTATTGGCAGCTGGGGCGCCAGTGATATTGCTTACTCGCTGGAAACCGGATTTACACCGGATTTTGACTCACTCGGAGGTTCAATGACTAGTGTTGTCGAGAATATGAAGCTTCTGCCGGCATCTGACCGTGAAGCTATTGCAGCTTATTTGAAGGCCATTCCGGCGCATGCCAATGGTTATCCGGCAAAGTAAACACTTTACCGGATAAAACAGCGAGCGCTTCGACCAAGGCTGGTGGCGAGATATTTACTGTTCATCGTGTAAAGCCAGCCCTGACATTCGTTCATGGTTTTAAAGCAGCGATAGCGATTGACCATGACGTTTCGGTCATCTGACAGGTTTCGGTCATCATAACCATAGAAAATGCCGACAATAGCACCACTGCCTTTGGGGGGTGTGTTGCAGCGTTCACCTGCATATTCACTGACATCTTTTCTTACCGCTGCGGATGCTTCATTGGCAGAAATACTGACGAATGACAGGGTCGCCAGCAAGGCGGCACTCAGCGCAATTGTAGCATACTGTTTTATTTTCATGTGCCTTATCCTTGGTAAGAACCGGTCAGGCTCAACTGACCGGTTTATCTCTTATTATTGCTTAAATGCTATTTTGCCATAAATGGTTCCGCATCTAGCTTGCCCGCTGATTTAAGGGCAAAGGCGTAAGAATAAGCAACCTCTTCCAAGCGTGAAAAACGCCCTGAAGCACCGGCATGACCGGCATCCATATTGGTGCGTAAAAGAACCGGATTACTATCCGTTTTCATTTCGCGCAGACGTGCCACCCATTTGGCTGGCTCCCAATAAGTCACACGCGGGTCGGTGAGGCCTGCGACAGCTAAAATGGGCGGATAGACTTGTGCTGACACATTTTCATAAGGCGAATAGGCTGCAATAGTTTGATAATCCGTGGCACTTGCAAGCGGATTACCCCATTCCGGCCATTCAGGCGGGGTGAGTGGCAGAGTGTCATCCAGCATGGTGTTGAGAACATCAACAAACGGCACTTCAGCTATAATAGCACCAAAAGCGTCCGGTGCCATATTGGCAACCGCACCCATCAGCATGCCACCGGCTGAGCCGCCATGCGCGACGATTTTTTCAGCACTGGTGAATTTTTGCTCTGCCAAATAACGTGCAGCATCAATGAAATCATAGAATGTATTAGTTTTTTGGGCGCGCTTGCCGTTTTCGTACCAAGCAAAACCCTTGTCCTTACCGCCGCGAATATGTGCAATCGCATAGATAAAGCCGCGGTTAACCAAGGAAAGGCAATTGGTATTGAAGCTTGCAGGAATGGTAATGCCATAAGAACCATAGCCATAAAGCAGGCAAGGGGCAGAGCCATCCAGTACAGTGTCTTTATGATAGACGATTGAAACCGGTACTTGTTCACCGTCACGTGCCGGAACCATCAGGCGTTTGGTGATATAGTTTTTTGGATCATGGCCGGATGGCACTTCTTGTGTTTTCAACAGATGGCGTTCACGCGTCGCCATATTATATTCAAACTGCTGATTTGGCGTGGTCATGGACGAATAAGAGAAACGGATTGTATCCGTGTCATATTCAGCGCTGCCTTGTAGGCCTAATGAATAGGCCTCTTCATCAAAGCTGATTGCATGCTGCTCACCGGTTTTACGATCATGGATCATGATAAGCGGCAGGCCGTTATTACGCTCCAGCCAGACAAGATGATCTTTATAAACCCCATGCGCCAGAATAAGTGTGCCTGGTTTTTCGGCAACTAAGTCTTTCCAGTTTTCGCGTTGTGGGGCGTTTGTTGGTGCCGTCATGATTTTAAAATCTTTAGCGCCGTCAATATTGGTCAAAATATAGAAAACATCACCACCTGAGGCCAGATCATACTGAATGCCGGTTTCACGCTTTAAGACGAGCTGTGGCTTGGCATCTGGTTGATCGGCTGGGATCAGCCAGCATTCTGACGTCTCATGGTCATTAATATCAATAGAAATGAAGTCATTCAGTGCACTTGAACTTACACTCATGAAAAAGCCAGCATCTTTTTCTTCATAGATCAGTTGATCTTGTGTCTGTTCAGTGCCTTGCTTGTGATAGAATAGTTTAGACGGTCGGTGGTTTTCATCAAGATGTGCATAGAAAAAGCCATTGGCTTGCGCATCCCATGCACCACCACCATCTGTGTCAACGATGATGTCGTTAAGATCGGTTTTGGTGTTCAGATCACGCACTTTAAGTGTAAAAAACTCTGAGCCTTTGTCATCATAGCCCCAAAGCATCAATTTATGATCAGGCGAGGCGTCAGTTGAGGCAAGACGAAAGTAAGCTTTGCCTTCAGCTTCTTTGTCACCATTGAGCAGAATATCTTTATCGCCGCCATCACGCGGTGTGCGGAAAATATGTGGCTGTTCGCCGCCTTTTTCATAAAGGCTGCCATAAGCATAAGCACCGTCTTTAACCGGTATAGAGGCGTCATCTTCTTTGATGCGGCTTTTCATTTCAGCAAATAAGGTTTTTTGCAGTGCTTCGGTGTCTTGCATCAAAGCTTTTTGATAGGCGTTCTCTTCATTTAAATGGTCGCGGATATCACTGTCCAGTTTGGTCGGATCTTTAAACATTTCCTGCCAATTATCCGCACGAAGCCAAGCGTAATCATCTATGCGTGTAAAGTTATGGTATGTAGAGCTTTGCGGTTTCTTGACAGTATTAGGCGGTGTAACGGATTTAAAAACTGAAGATGACATGAAATTTCCGGTATTTTGAATTGGTCTGTCGGGAGGACGTAGTCAATTATTCTGATTAATCTTCAACGAAGATCATTGCATTGCCATTAATACAATGGCGCAAACCTGTTGGCTGCGGACCATCAGGAAAACGATGGCCTAAATGCGCATCACAATCTGCGCAACGGATTTCAGTACGAACCATGCCATATGAGCGGTCTTCAAAAAGCGCGATGGCATCTTCATTGATCGGTTCAAAGAAACTCGGCCAGCCGGAACCTGAATCATATTTGGCTTTAGAACTATAAAGCGGCTGATCACAGCAAACACAAAGATAACGGCCTTTGAGATGGCTGTTAAAGTCCGGGCTGGAAAATGCGCGTTCGGTGCCGTGCTGGCGGGTTATTTGATACTGAATGTCAGTTAATTGTTCGCGCCATTCCGCATCTGTTTTAAAGATTTTAAGTGGACGTTTGCGGGTTGTTTCATCGGACATGGCTTTTTCCTTTGATGCAGACACATTCTGTTTGAAAATCATAATAGCAATTTATCCGGGGCGTGTCCTGTATGGAGTTACATTTGCATTATTGTGTTTTTGCTTTGTACGAATGATCAGCAAGTGCAGCTTTAGTTTAATATAATATTGTATTTTCAATTTTTTAAGATGGTTAATACATAAGAATTCTTTGCCTAAACATGAAGTTGCCGTAATTATACCCAATTATTGATATAATGAATTATATATATGTAATGTAGATTTTTATAAAATTTATTACTTCCCACTGTTAAGTTCCTGTAAAGACAAGGATTATTCCAGATAATCATAAGGCAGTCTTAGTATATCCCACTTTTTTGTGAACTCATTTGTATCCTTTGTGCTTTAAATTCTCTGATTAATGTGTTTTTTGAGTAAAAATATTTGACTTTTTGTCATTAATTAGCCATATCCCCCTTGAATAAGCGGGATGCAGATATAACTAAGAAGTTATCAGCGTGAATTCTTCACCAAGAGCCATATCAACCGCCGATATTGCCTTGCACAAATAATTAAAGGAACCATAATGGACCATAATGACGAATATGATGCTAGCCGTGATCTGTTGTTGAGCTTAACAGCCGACATCGTTGCAGCTTATGTTGGCAATAATTCCATTCGTCCGAGCGATCTTCCGGCATTGATTACGGACGTTCACGCAGCATTCTCCCGCACCGAAGTGCGTGTTGAGGAAGCTCCGGTGGTTGAAAAGCCTAAGCCTGCAGTAAATCCTAAGAAATCCGTGCATGATGATTACATTATCTGCCTGGAAGATGGTAAGAAGTTCAAGTCATTGAAGCGTCACCTGATGACCCACTTCAACCTGACCCCTGAGCAATATCGTGAAAAGTGGGATCTGGAGCCAAATTATCCAATGGTTGCTCCGAACTACGCAAAAGCACGTTCTAACCTTGCTAAGAAAATGGGTCTTGGTCGTAAAGCTAAAGAAGCTTAATTTTACTCGTTAGCTTTTTGATACGACAAGTCGTCATTAAATAAATTTAAAACCATACTTTGGATCCTCCCGCCAAAGTATGGTTTTTTTATTTTTTATTAGTGGTTTCAATTTATTGTATTGTTATAGGTGCTGCTTGTACCAGTATTGCGTGTTTTAATCTGTCTAAAGCCTGTTTCAGTGCTATATGGCGGTTTAAGTCATATGACCAATGGCCGGCAGTGCCTTTTAATCTTTCGCGTTCAATGAGCCGGCGCAGCTTTTTAACAGCACTTTCTTGCTCTGTTAGGGCTGCCAAGATGATTTTATCCATATCAATATTAGCGAGAATTTGAAGTGCAGTGCGCTGGCTTGCGTGCAGTGAAAGGCGCTGCTTTTCTGCCTGAAATGCCACAATACTTTGCTTTAAGGTTGAATTTTGCATAGTTTATTGATCCTGTTTGTTTGATAATTTTGCGCAAAAGAATTTTTTGCTATTAGGATCATTGTCACTTGTTTTTCAGTCTGTAGGATAAGAATCCTTAATTATTTTTCACATTTACATTATTCTGAGGATAATTATAGAATTTAGCGATTCCTATAAGAAAGTTATCCTCGTTTTCGCAACATGGTGTATAAGACTATATTCCTATAATGTGGAGGGGTATATGTCTTTTCAGATTTCTGGCGTTATTCGTGTTCAGGCAGAGGCTTATCAAGCCTTAGAAATGATTGCCGCACGTCAAATACGGCCAGTGCGGTTGGACAATTTAAAAAAACGATCAACACGGTTTAAAAAAACGGCGCTGGAAATTTGTGATGGCCTGATTGATTTGCTGAGTGACGCTTTTGGAGTATCGGGCAGTGAAATTCGCAATTCTGTGCGGGGCACCAAGGAAATCGCGCGGATAAGGCAAATCGGCATGTATGTTGCGCATACCATGTTCAGCATGCCGATGACGACAGTTGCGGCCGGTTTTGGTCGCGACAGATCAACGGTTATGTATGCCTGCCACCAGATTGAAAATATGCGTGACGATATAGAGTTTGACCAGATCGTACATAGTTTTGAACGTATTGTGGCGGTTGCTTTTTCGATGCAAGGGAGGGCAAAAAAATGAATTTTCAAGCAACGGCAAAGCACGAAACGACTGTTTTACGTGTATTGAAGTTTTTACAAAAAAGCCCTGCCAAACCTGAACAGGGGGCAAAGCAGAGCATGATGATTTTAAACTCTTCAAACGGTGCATTATCAGTGTCGGAAGAATGTTTAGTTAGGCTTGCAAGAGAAGGGTACTTGCTGGTTGATAAAAAACAGCAGCTCACTTTAAGCCAGCAAGGTGTTGATTATATCAAGTTGCAGAAAAATAAAAATATAGCTGATATTTGTTTGCATAATACTGGCAAGGCCAAGGTGATTAAAGTCAATCTGGCTGAATCGCCGTTGGCGGTACTTTACCGGATGAAAACGTCGTCGGGGCAAAGTTTTCTGACGGAGTCGGAATTTAATGCGGGTGAGCGTTTACGGTCGGATTTTACCCGTGGATCCATGATGCCACGTATCACAGCAAACTGGGAAGCAAATGTGAATAGCCATAGTCGCGGAGCATTACATGGGAGCGTGGAGCTAAGTGATGGTGCATTATCGGCACGGCTTCGTGTGGAAAAAGCACTGGATGCTGTGGGGCCGGAGTTAAGCGGCGCATTGGTAGATATTTGCTGCTTTTTAAAAACCGTCAGTCAGGTAGAGGCAGAGCGTTTATGGCCGGCACGTTCGGCCAAGATGATGATTAAAACCGGATTGTCGATGTTACACAGGCATTATCATCCGGTCGCCAAAGGCCGGACATCTTCAGGCATTTTGCATTGGGGGGCGCATGATTATCGCCCCGCTTTATAGATTGAGTTAGTGCAATGTTTCTTGTGCTTCGGCACGAATACGCATGATCATTGCGCGCAAACCATTAGAACGCTGTGGGGTGAGATGCTCATCAAGCCCCAATGTTTTCAGCAGTTCTTCCGGATCTGTTTTGATAATCTCGGAAGCGCGTTTGCCTTCGTAAAATGCCAAAACAAGTGCGACGAGCCCACGAACGATGTGCGCATCGGAATCGCCTAAAAACTCAAGCACCGGATCAGTGCCTTCATGCGGCAATAATTTGAGCCAAACCTGACTGACACAGCCTTGCACTTTATAATCTGAACCTCTGGCATCATCCGGGTAGGGTGCCAGATCTTTGCCCAGATCGATCACATAACGATAACGGTCTTCCCAATCATCCAGAAATTCGAAATCGGAAATAATGCTGTCGATTTTGCTGTCAGTCATAATATTGGTCGTCTTGCCTTTGGTGTAAAATTTACACGTAAATATGTTCTTGCACGTTTAATATGCAACGAATGCTGCCTTGTATAGCGCAGACATATGTATCCGTCACCACAGAACGGCAGTTTATTTTATTGCTTTATTAAGGACGCTGGCGTGGCAAAGGCGCTGAATTGGTGGTTGGTTGCGACGAATGATGTGTCGCATCCATGCGTGCGGGCGTTTCTTGTGCTTTCTCACTACCAAACTGATCACTTAAAAAATCAAGCAATTTGCCGCTGCCGTCAAGCAAACCGGAACCGGCAGCTGACAAGATGTTTTTGCCCTCAATGCACAGTGTCGGATTATTATAGCAGAAGCCGCCGACTTCGGCCGCAGCTTGACTGGCGGTAATGATGTCATCGATCTTGTCTTGTGGGGGCAGTGAAATTCTTGCATTCTCACGTTGCGCACTATCCGTATCGTGATTGAGAATTTTGGGCATGACGATAAAGGCCAGTGACAGCCAGAACACGGATTTAAGAATGAACCGTATCATTATATTATCATGCCTCTATGGTCAGTGCAGAAGATGAAGTGTTTGCGTAAAGACTGAATATGCCCTTATCGTGATAGATTGGTATTTTGCTTTTGAAGCCTAGCTTCATCTCTCCATTTTATCTCAGATTTACTGTTATAAGCGCAATCTTCTTTAATTATCGTGAATACGTGTAATGGCTGTAATTGCTGGATATTGTTGTTTTTCCAGCAATTATAGTTGAAGTCTAAACGCTCCGTTTACCATAGTCCTAAAAGGCTGGTGTTTTGGGCAAGAAAAGCCCCTGTATCTAGGCGGGGTAGGCTGATTTTTATCCTTTCATTAAAGGCTGCACGTCATGGTGCATGATGAACAAGGACTGTTTGATGATGGGAATCATCAGGCAAGCCTTATAATCAGCAGCCTTAGTGAGTGTGACCAGTTGGGTTCAGTGCTTAAAAATTGGATGAAGAATGTGCAAACAGCGATGAAAAGCTGTGTGCTGCTTCGTGATAATTTATCTGAGCGCGGGCGCACGCAACGGTCACCGGTGCTTGATCAAACTGCTTTGATGGAAAAAGCCTTTGGCGGTTTGGGGTTCCAGCTTGATCTGGATGGTGTGATTACGGAGATTTCCGATCATTCATCACAGATGCTGGGTGTGAGCCGTGATGTGCTTATCGGCACTTTATTGCTGGATCGTATCCATGTTTCAGATCGCATCTATTATCTGCAATTGATGGCAGATCTTCGCCACAAGCGTGATATCAGTAATAGAGCCTGTCATGTGCGCATCCGAACAGTGGTGACGCAGGATGACCAAAGTCAAAGCGTTGAGCATCACTATTTCCGTATTCATGGTGCTTTGTTGCAAAAGGCCCATGCGGAAAACTCGGTTTACTTAACTGCTATTGCCAGTGACGAACAGATGAACCAGCTGGAAGAGCTGGCGCAAGCACAGGCCGATTTGCAAGACATGGCAGCCTCACGCAGTCATGCGCTGGCGTCTCTCAGCCATGAATTGCGCAATCCGTTAAACGCGATTATTGGTTTTTCGGATTTATTGCTGCACGAAATGGGCTGCCGTTTTGAAAATGAAAAACAGCGTGATTATGCAGGGCTCATTCAGCGCTCCGGCCTTTATTCGCTGGATATCGTCAATACTATTCTCGATGCTTCGAAAATTGAGGCCGGAACCTATCAGATCAAACCGCAGGATTTCTCAATTCGAGAGGCGGTGCATCTGTCGATGAATATTCTGGCACCGCAGGCAGAGCAAAGACAGGTTATCCTGTGTGATCGTGTTCATAGTTCTATCGGCAATATGATTGCTGATCAGCGTGCGGTGCAGCAGATTTTGATTAATCTGATGGCTAATGCGGTCAAGTTTACGCCGATGGGCGGTTGTGTGACACTGGATGGCTTTAAAGACAGCGGCCATAATAAGCAGATGGTTTTCACCATTTCTGATAATGGCGTTGGTGTTGCCGAAGAAGATATTGAGCGTCTCGGTCAACCATTTACACAAGTGGGCAATAGTGCTTTTGCTGGCTCTGAAGGGGTTGGGCTTGGCCTTTCACTCGTTAAAGCTTTGGTTGAAAAGCACGAAGGGCAGTTTGAAATTACGAGCAGTCTCGGTAAAGGCACAATTGTCACTATACGTTTGCCACTGGAAGGGCCGACGAAGGATGTAAACTGGCAGCAGCAGGAATTGATCGCGCAGGCTGAAAAGGATGAAGCGGAAGGTGTGACGGTTTTAAATATCAACCGTCTGCAGATTGGAAGGAAATATGTCAGGCAGGAAGACCAGTCCGGTGAAAAGAAACAATCGCAGGAACGAAAGATCGCGTAACCTTAGCGAGCGTTTTGTCGGATTTTTATTGACCACTATTGCGTCGGGAGCTGTGTTCACCGGCCGCTTTATGGTGCGTAATCCTGTTTTGACCGGCGGTGCCACGGCTTTTTTGGTGGTGATGGGTTTCGTCTCCGCCAATGCTTTGTGGTATCAGCCGCAATCCCATGACAATCTGTTTTTCCGCACCCGTCCGGAACAGGTTTTTGTGCCAACACCAAAGCCAAGCCTGCTCTCACAAAACGCTACGAACAATGATAAGAATGCTGCATCTAAGCCTGAAACGGCTGAGACACAGCCAGCCGGTGAAACCAGTCAGGCAACATCAAACCAAGTTGCATCCTTGGATAGTATTGAATTAACCGATGAATTACCGGCTTTGGCACCCAATGCTGATGTGGAAATTGCTAAAATCCAACAAAAACTGTTGTCGCTTGGTCTTTATGATGGTGCAGTGGATGGATTGCCGGGGCCAAAAACACGGCAGGCTGTAGAGCAGTGGCAGCAACTGCAACAAAAAGCGGGGGTGAATACGGCCGCGAAGCCTGCGCCGCCAGTTCATAATCAAGCTCATAATCAGGCCGATAGTCAGGCCAGTATTGAGAATATCATTCAGGTGGCCGTGCCGGAAGCACGCCCTCAACCGCAGAATATTATAGCCGTTGACAAGGTGGTGACATCCAATACACCGCCAAAACGGGAAGTGGCAGAACAGGCCGTTGTCAAACCGAATGAGCGTACACGTCCTGAAACCGTGACTGCTTCACTTACGACCAATTCGCAGCCTGTGACGTCACAGGATATTGTGCGGGTGCAGGCAGGGCTGAAAGCCTTTGGCAATGATCTGATCATTGTTGATGGTGTTGCCGGACAATCGACGCAGGATGCGATCCGTGAGTTCCAGAAGCTTTTCGATATGCAAATAACGGGACAGGTAGATATGCAGCTGATCGGCAAAATGCGTGAAATTGGTCTGATCAGCTAACGGAGTCTGTCCATGCGTCTCACATCCGAGCTTTGGGTTGCAGCCCTGATCCGTCGTATTCGTGGCGATAATGGCTTTGCTTATTTGGCGGAGCGCGGCTCGGGCGAGGCAGGGGCAATTTTTATCAAAAAGCGGCTCGCTTCACAAAGCTTCCATGAAGAATTATGGGAGCTTTATACGCCAGCACCGCAAAGTGCTTATGATGAGCGCAAGCCGGATGAGCGCAGTTTTATATTGTCACTGCCGAACGCGGATAGCGAAGCATGTGAAAAACGGTTGAGTGCTGAGAAGAAATTCGACAGTGATTTATGGGTTTTAGAGATCGAAGACATTGCCGATCTGACACCTTATATTTCTATTGTGCCAGATCCTTATGCGTAAGTGCTGATCGGTTAGATCGCGGTTTTCTTGCGTGCTTCATGCTCAATAACGCTATCTGCGGCTTTCCAGCGCTCAACGATTTGTTGGGCGGTTTCTGAATTAATTGAGCGATAAATATGCACAAAATCGCGTAAACTATCACGATCACCATGAATGGTGCCAAGAACGGCAGTTAAGATCAGATAGCAATCTTGTGCCGTTAAATTCAGCGCTTTAAGCGCAATTGGTAATTGCGAGCTTGGCCATTCGCCAATGATATGTTTTGCGCGTTCCAGACTAACACCTAATGCATCGGCAAGTGCCGTGCGGAAAAAATCCGGATTAATCAGCAATGCACTGTCAATCAGATGGTTTTCCGGCACCTGATAGGAAGATACCGGCGGCAGATGGCGTGCGGTGGCATTATCCAAATCTGAGTTGGCATCACGCATCATCATATTAAGCTGCTGATGAATTTGCGTCAGTTTTTGTGAATTGGTTTTTTCCGGCACTTTGACACTGGGTGCGTCAAGACTGAGCGGCGCATCTAAGTCAATTTCCTGCGCAAGGATGCGGTCGATCTCCGGATCGGCAAAGCTTTGCAACAGACCGGTGAGCAGGGCATCTTGAGGTCGGCGGCGGGCGATAATGCGCGCATGTCCCAAGCCTCTTGCTTCAATCAGATGCAGCAGGTCGCTGGTGGATAAAGCATCGGAGCGCAGCAAAAGCGGGGCTGAAATATTGGTTGGTTCATGTGCGAGCTTAAAAACCAGACTATGCGGCGCTTCCTGCATTTGCACCAGCCGCATGGCTGCGTCACGCTTGCCTTTGGCGGTTGCATAATCAATCAGCGGCATGGCTAGATCTTCCAGCTGCAACAAATCATGACGGCCGGGGCGGGTGATAGAAGCATAGCCGGAGATGGCAGCAGTCAGCAGATCATCTGCTTTGCTGTCGGCAGGGTTACGATTGATTGAGAACCCCTCTAAGGCGCGAAACTGGTCACGGGTCACGCTTGTTACTCCGATGCTACACTGAACTGAAACTGCACAAACAAAGATGCAGTCCGCTTCAATTTAGCGAACAAGCCTTAGCAACTTATTAACCGTGTTAAAAAATATATGGCTGATCAGATAAGAGGCGTGCAGTTAGCACCACTCAGCATTTGCTTGCCAAGCTCCTGCCAGCTTGCATCGGGCACCAAAGCGCGCAGCGTGATCATGCCTTCGCTGATATCTTGCTCCACCAACACAGAATGAGATTGCGCCTCGGCCAGGCTTGCTTTGAGGGCAGGGCCAAGTGACAGCGGTGAAATAATGAGATCAAGATCACCATCAGCCGCAATCGTGTCGTTAAAATTCAACAGATTGTCACCCTGCCGGTTATAAATTGAAACCGACCAGAAAGGCAGCAGACCTTCGGCATGTATATGCACTGCTTGCTCATTGAGTTCAAAGCGACAGACCGCTTCAATAAAATAAGGATCAGATGAGGCTGTGAGGTTTTGTCGGGTGGCCAGATCATAAAATTGATACGGTTCACCAAGTTTACTGATTTGCGACCACGCATTTTGATCGGAATAGGTCGGCACTAAAAGTACCACCAGAATATGGATTATCGCGGCACCCACTAAGCCCAAAAGACAAGCATATAATAAGCGAAGCATCAGCATTTTCCTCCGTCACGAAGGGCGGTAATGCGTGGCATGGTAATTTCGCTAAAGCTTGCAGAGCTTGCAACGGGCGTATCATAAAGTGTCATTACAAGGGTGAATTGACCGCGACCATTGATACTCAACCAATTATTGCCATGGGCTTGTGGGCTGATGATAAGGTCAAAATGCCCATTGGTTTTTTGCACAACATTGCTGGAAAGCAGCGATGTCGGCAGGTCTTTATTATTAGATAAAATCTTGCCGCTATTATCGGTAGCAAAAAGCGTCCAAAATCGTGCATTGGGGCTGGTGCCTGACATGAGATATGTGCAACCGCGCTCCAACGGTTTGCCGTCACTGCTGGTGCGGGCATAAAAAATTAAACCTTCAGCAGCGCCTAAAGATAAATTGCCCAGACGTGCTGAGCGCGCTTTGGCATACGGGTCGGCTTGCGGGCTGCCGGCGAGGGGATAAGATATCCATTCACCCGCAGCCAGTTCACTGAAGCCGCCGAAGTGATCAAGCGCCCAGCGGGCAGACCAAATGCCGCTACCAAGCGCAATGGCGAGTGCAAGCAGAATAAATGAGAGATTGCGTAATATCAGCCTCATCAGGTGATCCCTTTATAAGAGGCTTAGATTTTTAGGTGTGCTGCTATCAGGCAAAGCAGGCGCATTGACAAAATCATCATGAAGTTTTTGCAAGAACTTGGTCATTTGTGGTGTCAGTAATGTGGGGCGCTGAATTTGGCTGTCTTCATGCGAGGCAATTTGTGCTTCGGGGGCATTTTTGGGCTCGGCCGGAAACGGTTTTTTAATGCCGAAAATGGGTTTCAGCTCAATGTTCTGATGCGCATAATTCATCATACGCTGCCATGTCATGGCAGGCAGAATGCCGCCGGTAAGGTTGTTCATGGGGCTGAAATTATCATTACCGAACCAAACTGCCGCTGTGAAATTACCGGTATAACCAACAAACCACGCATCGCGATAGCTTTGGGTGGTGCCGGTTTTGCCCGCAACACGGGTCATGGCTAAACTGGCACGCCGTGCAGTTCCCCATTCAGGCACTTGCACCAGCATGGAGTTCATATCAATGGCGGCTTTTTCGGAAAGGACACGATGCGGTTTTTCGCCGTCGCGGGCAAGGTCCCAGATAATACGCCCATCTGTGGTAGTGATTTGCGTGAAACCATGTTGTGTGCCAGCCATGCCGCCATTGGCAAAAACATTAAAGCCCATGGCTTGTTCCATTACCGTCATGCCTGACGTGCCAAGCACCATGGTTTTATGGGATGAAACAGGGGATTGCACGCCGATGGCTTTGACAAGTGCTACAATCGGCGCGGTGGTCAGATGGTCTTTAGCAAGGCGAACCGGCACACTGTTGAGCGATCTAACCAATGCTGTGGTGAGGCTGACACGACCGGCAAAGCTGCGGCCATAATTGCGCGGCGCCCAATTGCCCCAGGCAATAGGCGCATCCGAAACAATGGTTTCCGGCGTCATGCCTTTTTCCATCGCTGCCGCATAAACATAAGGCTTGAAAGAGGAGCCGGTTTGACGGGAGGCAGAGGTGGCGCGGTTAAACTGGCTGTCACCATAATCACGGCCACCGACAATGGCACGCACGCCACCATCGTGATCAAGCACCACAGTTGCGGCTTCCGTAACTTTATAATCGGCACCATGTGTCCGTAAATGAAACTCGATTGCTTCTTCGGCAGCTCTTTGCAGCCCGCGATCCAATGTGGTGCGTACAATCAGTGAATGCTGCGGCAGATTCTGCGTGACACGTTTGACCTCATCAAAAGCCCAGTCGAGAAAATAATCAGGGCTTTCACTTTTGGCACGGTCAATAACGCTGGCCGGATTGCGTTTGGCGGCCATAATCTGGCCTTCGCTCATCATGCCGCTATCAATCATGTTGGACAAAACCACGCTGGCGCGTGCACGCGCAGCTGGCAAATTGACATGAGGGGCAAATTTGGCAGGCGCTTTAAAAAGCCCTGCCAGCATGGCGGCTTCAGCCAGATTGACGTCTTTGATATTTTTACCGAAGTAAAATTCTGATGCAGCTGCAATGCCAAATGTACCGCCGCCCATATAAGCGCGATCAAGATAAAGCTGCAAAATTTCTTTCTTGCTTAGATTAGCTTCGAGCCAAAGGGCTAAAAACGCTTCTTTGATTTTGCGTTCAATGGTGCGTTCATTGGTCAGAAATAAGTTTTTAGCCAATTGCTGGGTGATGGTGGAGCCACCTTGCACAACGCCGTTGGCTTGCATGTTTTGGCTGAATGCGCGTGACAAGCCCCATAGATCAATGCCGAAATGTTCAAAGAAACGGCGATCTTCGGTGCCGAGAACGGCTTTCATTACATGATCGGGCAATTCATCAATCGGCACTGCTTCGCGGTGCAGAATACCGCGTTGACCAATTTCATTGCCGTTACGGTCAAGGAATGTCACGGCATAATTATCCTGCGCGCGCCAGTCTTTTTTGGTTTCTTCAAAGGCTGGCAGAGCAAGAGTCAGCATTAAAACCGCACCGACCGTACCCCATGTTGCACATTCGCTGAATATTTCGATCAGCAAACGGCGAAATCCGCGTACACGAAAGCGGCGAAAGAAAATAGTAATATTTTCCCATGTTTCGCTTAAGAAGAATCGTAAATTATAAAAACTACTGTCGAGCCAGGCATCGAATCCAATCAGCCGCGAGACCCGAAACTTTCGGCGCTGTTTTGAATGATGATTTTCCGGCTCGTTCATATTTTGCATTGTGGTGCTTTTGCTATTGAATTCAGTCTTTTGCGTCAGACTTGCGCTTTATAACAGCTTGACTATAGCAAAGTTTTGCCGGTTTCGGCGGTGTTAAAAGTGAAATTGCCGATTAAGGTAACCAGAAGCTTAGCGTCGTTTTAAGAAAATAATCCAATATAGGAAAATAGTCCTTGACGGTGTCACGCTTCTCCTGTAGGTTTTAGTTATAGTCCGGTAATTGCGTCAAAACATAATGTGCAGGCGCATTTAGGTTTGAAGTGCCGGAAGTTTAATCCATAAATCATGATGATAGAATGAGCCTTATCGGCAGAGTTGATAAGGCTATTTTTACATAGCTGTGACGGAGACATTTTCAGTGAGAGAAAGCTCTGAAAATAAATCTGCAGCAAAATTACGTGCGGCTTGGCGTATGCAGCAGCGTTATCATATTGCGGCGGCTGAGATAGCCGCAATTTTAGGTTTATCAGAAAACATCTATCGTAAACGGCTTTTAAAGCTGGGGCTGGATTGTTCGCATATTGAAAATCCGTTTGGCCTTTATGGTGAGGCCGCGGGTATTATGGTGAAACTGCAAACAGAACTTGCGCGGCTGGCAAATGATAGTGGTCTGCCGGACAAATCTTCGGCTGATGCACTCACCGCATTGGCGCGAACCGTGAAAACGGTAGTGGAACTGATGAGGGAGGGGATGGCGGAGCCGGAAATCGGCAGTGCGCCCCAAGAAGATTTGACCGATATTGGTGCAGCTTTAGACAAAATTGACAGGAGAATAAACGAACTTGCAGGGGAAAGGGCGGCTGAGATCCTGCGTCGCCGGTCTGAGTGTGCAGCAGAAAATAGCATTAAGCAGGGAGTGGTTGTTTCAGGCGCGTAAAGCGCAATTACCACCCTCTGGCAGTTGGCGTAGCTGGCTGATTCTGGGCGGGCGCGGATCGGGGAAAACCCGCGCAGGTGCTGAGTGGGTGTCGGGTATGGCGCTTGGGTTGGCACCATTTACAAAAAGAGCCAGCGGCCATATTGCGCTGGTCGGTGAAACCCTTGGCGATATTCGCGAAGTGATGGTTGACGGGCCTTCGGGCATTTTATCCGTCTCACGGCTGGAGCGCCCGCGTTATGAAGCAACACGTCGCCGGTTAGTTTGGCAAAACGGGGCGATTGCTTCGCTTTATTCATCAGAGGACCCGGACAGTTTGCGCGGGCCGCAATTTGATGCGGCTTGGTGTGATGAATTGGCAAAATGGAAACATGCTCAGGAAACATGGGACATGTTGCAGTTTGGCTTAAGACTTGGCGATAATCCGCGCCAGATCATTACCACCACGCCACGCGCTGTTCCACTATTGCGGCATTTGCTGGATGATAAAAACATCCCCGTTACACGGATGAAAACCAGTGAAAATGCGGCGCATCTGGCCAGTGCTTTTATGGCATCAATTGAAGAGCGTTATGGCAATACGCGACTTGGCCGTCAGGAGCTTGATGGCGAAATGATTGAAGAACGCGCAGATGCTTTGTGGTCGCGCGATATGATTGAACAGGTGATTTGCGCAGATACGCCGGAGCTCACACGCATTGTCGTGGCGCTTGATCCGCCTGCAACATCGAATAAAAACTCTGATGCTTGCGGCATTGTGGTAGCTGGTCTTGATGAAAATGGTGTCGGCCATGTTTTGCTTGATGCCAGTATGAACCAAGTCAAACCGCATCAATGGGCTCGCCGCGCGGTGGCGCTTTATCATCAGTTTGAAGCCGATACGATTATCGCCGAAGTTAATCAGGGTGGTGAAATGGTGAGTGCGGTGATTGGTGCGGAAGATAACTCTGTGCCAGTGCGCTCGGTCAGGGCAAAACGTGGCAAATATCTGCGCGCGGAACCGGTTGCAACCTTTTATGAACAGGGGCGTGTGCGCCATGCCGCACGGTTTCCGGCACTGGAAGATGAAATGTGTGATTTCGCACCCGATGGTTTGTCATCGGGGCGCTCACCAGACCGGCTTGATGCCATGGTTTGGGCGCTTAGCGAATTGATGCTGGGCAGTGAATATAAACCGCGCATCCGGCGGCTGAATACATAATTCTCAATAAAATATGAGGGCCTCTCAATGGCATTATCATGGCCGTGGCGCAAAAGTGCTGCGCTTCCTTCTGCTGCGCCTCAACGCCCAGTGGAAATGAAACACTCTACCGGTTTTGTCACTTTGCATATGGCGCAATCAGCTTCGTGGGTGGCGCGGGATTATACCTCGCTGGCGCGTGAAGGCTTTATGCGTAATCCGGTCGTGCATCGCTGTGTGCGGATGATTGCAGAAGCCGCAGCCTCGGTGCCCTGGCTGCTTTATGAAGATGTGACGGAGCATGAAACCCATCCGCTGTTGGAGCTGATGAAACATCCGCAGCAGGGGCAGGGTGGCACCGGCTTTTTTGAACGCCTTTATGGGCATTTATTACTATCCGGCAATGCTTATCTGGAGCGGATAACAGCACCCAATGGTACTCATGAGCTGCATTTATTGCGTCCTGAACGGGTGAGTGTGGAATGTGACGGCAATGGCTGGCCATCTGCACTGCTTTATCGTGCCGGCAATGTAAAACGTATGATCCGGCTTGGATGTGATCAGCCAAGCAATGGTCTGCACTTGAAACTATTTCATCCGCTTGACGATCATTATGGTTTCCCGCCGCTGGAAGCAGCACTGATGGCACTCGATATTCATAATGCGGCAGGGGCGTGGAACAAAGCTTTGCTGGATAATTCAGCACGTCCTTCCGGCGCTTTGGTTTATGCGCCAAAAGATGGCGGCAATCTTACCGAAGAACAATTTCAGCGCCTGAAAGACGAGCTGGAAGATGGCTATACCGGCGCTAATGGGGCGGGGCGGCCATTGCTTTTAGAAGGCGGGCTTGATTGGAAGGCCATGGGTTTAACGCCCAAAGACATGGATTTCATTGAGGCTAAAAACGCTGCCAGCCGCGAGATTGCACTGGCTTTTGGTGTGCCGCCGATGCTGCTCGGCATTCCGGGAGATAATACTTACGCCAATTATGCCGAAGCCAATCGCGCCTTTTATCGCCTTACCGTTTTGCCGCTGATTAACAGAACAGCCAATGCCATGAGCGGTTGGCTGAAACCACTTTATGACGGTGACTTACGGTTTGAGCCTGATCTTGACCGCGTTGATGGATTGTCAGCTGAGCGTGAAGCGCTGTGGCGCCGTATTAGTGATGCGGATTTCTTGAGCGCTGACGAAAAGCGCGAGGCGGTTGGCTATTGAAAAAAGTGCATCCCGAAAACTGTAATACGGTTTTCGAAGAAGATGCGCGTCAAAAAAGAACACGGAGAGAGCAATGAACACGCTTGATAATCCGGTATGGACATCTGAAACCGCACTCGTCTGGATTGCCCGCATTGCCGGTGCTGTGGCGGGTTCTGCTGTTTCACTCGGCTATATGCTGCCGCAGGGGCGACGTGAAGCGGCAATGCGTTTTGCAGTCGGCCTCATTTGCGGCATGGTTTTTGGCAGTGCGGCAGGCATTAAAATCGCTGAAAAATTTGAACTTATGGACAGTCTGGGACGTGCAGAACTGATGCTGATGGGCTCGGCTGTTGCAAGCCTTGCCGCTTGGTCGGCGCTTGGAGTTTTCAGTCGCTTTGTCGAGCGGCTGAAGCTGAACCTACCAACAGGCGGAGCAGATAAGCATGAACAATAAAAATGCGCAGCTGGAAACGAAACGCATGGCGCTGGCGCTCGATAATGTGGAGCTGGATGGCAGTTTTTCCGGTTATGCCAGTCTGTTTGGTGTGGTGGATCTGGGCAACGATGTGATGGATGCCGGTGCTTTTACGCGCTCTTTGGAGCGTCGGCACGCCTCCGGCATCCGCATGTTGTGGCAGCATGAAGCGAGCGAGCCGATTGGCATCTGGACGACCATTCGTGAAGATGCGCAAGGGCTTTATGTGGAAGGACGTCTTGCCAAAGGTGTGGCACGGGCGCGTGAAACCTTGGAGCTCATGCGCTCGAAAGCCGTTGACGGCTTGTCAGTAGGTTTTCGCACTGTAAAGGCGCGCAAAGATGCGCGCACCGGCGTGCGCCATATTACCGAAGCCGATTTATGGGAAATTTCCGTTGTGACTTTTCCGATGCAGCCAGCCGCGCGCATTGGTCAGGTGAAATCCGGCACACTTCCCACCATCAGAGAATTTGAACGCTGGCTCACGCGGGATGCGGGGCTCAGCCGACAAGAAGCGCGCACAGTGATTGCAAAAGGTTTTGCAACATTGGCGCAAAAATTTCGACCGGAAGAGCCGCGGGATGCCTTTTCTAATGACAGTCAATCCATGGCCGACCGCTTGCGTCAGGCCGCACATTATTTTCGTTAAAAGGATAAAACATGGATCATATTGAAACTTCCGCGCTTGAAACCAAATCTGTTGGCCATAATGCCGATATCAGCGCAGCATTTGATGAATTTATGGGTGCATTCTCTGCTTTTAAGGAAGCCAATGATGAACGCCTGAAAAATGTAGAAAAACATGTCGGCACGGATGTGCTGATGACCGAAAAAGTCGACCGTATTAACCGCGCATTGGATGAGCAGAAGCAGGCCATGGATCACATGGTACTGAAACAGGCGCGACCGACGCTTGGCGGTCATCTGCCGATTATCAATGCGGAACATAAAAACGCGTTTCAGAATTATGTGCGTAAAGGTGATGAACAGAACCTGCGCGCCATTGAGCTGAAAGCCCATTCTTATGGTTCGGGGCCGGATGGTGGCTATCTGGTACCGGCAGAACTGGAAACTGAAATTGGCCGTCGTTTGAGCGCTTTGTCACCGATCCGCTCATTCGCAACAGTGCGTCAGGTGTCTGGTGCAGTGTTGAAAAAACCGTTTTCGATCAGTGGTCCGGCAACCGGCTGGGTTTCTGAAACTGCTGCACGCCCGCAGACGAACACCGCGCAACTGGCTGAAATGCAGTTTCCGACCATGGAAATTTACGCCATGCCTGCGGCAACATCCTCGCTGCTCGATGATGCGGCAGTTGACATTGAACAGTGGATTTCTGCTGAAGTGGAAGCGGCCTTTGCTGAACAGGAAAGTGCTGCTTTCATTAATGGTGATGGCGTCAACAAGCCAAAAGGTTTCTTGAGCTATGACACGGTTGATGAGGCAAATTGGGCATGGGGTAAGCTTGGCACAGTTGCTACCGGTGTAGCCGGTGCACTGCCTGCCAGTGATCCGTCCGATGTGCTGATTGAGCTGATTTATTCGCTCAAAGCCGGTTATCGTCAGAACGCCAATTTTGTCATGAACCGCAAGACACAAAGTAACTTACGTAAACTCAAAGACAATGACGGCCAATATCTCTGGCAGCCACCTGCAACCATCGGCGATAAAGCCAGCTTTATGGGCTTTGGTCTGGTTGAAGCAGAAGACATGCCGGATATTGATGAAGATAAAACACCGATTGCTTTTGGTGATTTCTCCCGTGGTTATCTGGTCGTTGACCGTGCCGGTATCCGTGTTCTGCGCGATCCTTATTCTGCCAAACCATATGTGCTTTTCTACACCACCAAACGTGTGGGCGGTGGTGTGCAGGACTTTGATGCAATCAAACTGCTTAAATTCTCTGCCTGATTAGGCTTCTGGTCTTGGCTAGGGCGTAAATATATCTGCCGGTATTGGCCGAGATCGTAAAAAATACCTGCCGGTATTGGCAGGTAGATTATTTATAATGAATCGATGAATCTGTATTTCAGCGATTTTCCATAAAACATTGATTTTTATGTAGGTTTCTCACAGAGGGAAAATCTTATGACAATGCATCCTGTAACGCCTCCGGCCATCGAGCCGGTGACGATCGATGAAGCACGTGCCTATCTGCGCATCACAAGTGACAGCGAAAATGCGCTGTTGCAATCTTTGATTAAAACAGCTCGCGAAACAGTAGAAGCACGCGCTGGTCTGGCGCTGATTACACAAAGCTGGCGCTTGCATGTAGATCGCTGGCCGCGCTCTAACCGCCTGGCGCTTTATCGTTATCCGGTGACATCTGTTGATGCGATTACGGCTTATCTGCCTGATGGTGCACCAGTGGCATTTGATGCGGAGGATTGGAAGCTGCAACAGGCAGGTCGCCCGCAACGGCTTTATTTGCAAAGTCGGGCTGATATGGCCTCGCTGAGTGGTTTGGAAATTGATCTGACAGCTGGTTTCGGGGCTGATGCCACGACAGTGCCTGATGTGCTGAAGCAGGCAATTTTAGTGCTGGTTGCGCATTTATATGAATTTCGCGGTGCTTTTGACGAGCAGTCTCAGCCGATTTCATTTCCAAGTCAGTTTGAGCGGCTTGTCGATATCTGGAAACGGTTATCGGTATGAATATGCTGTTTATGAATGCAGGGCGCCTGCGTACCGAATTGAAGCTGGAAGCACTGCAACCCCAAGAAGATGGCATTGGTGGCTATAGTGAATCCTGGCAGGAAATTGCACTCATCTGGGGACAAATCCGTGCCATCACGTCATCATCACGTTTTTTGGCGCAGCGCTGGCATCCGGAAACAACTCACCGCATTACCATCCGCTATGACGCAATCATTCAGGCGGGGATGCGGCTGCGCAAAGACAATCGTATTTTCCAGATTGATGCCATTCAAGATGCCGATGAAACACGGCGTTATCAGATCTGTTTTGTGCGTGAGGAAACAACATGAAGCTGGCAGTGAAATTGCGTTTTGACGCGCTTTTGACCGCCTTACGTTTGAAGTCGATCGCGCTGACAGAGCAGAACTGGCGGCAACTAACAGTGGCAAAACAAGAGGAGCGTGAAGATTGAGTGCATCAATCAGTTTGCAAAAAGCAATTTATGATCTTCTGCGCCATGATGCGGATGTCAGCGCTAAACTTGGCGAAAACCGCATCCTTGATCATGTGCCGCCTTTAACCGGTTTTCCTTATGTCACGCTCGGCAGCAGCGTTGTTTATGATTGGTCAACCGACAGCGAGCCGGGGCAGGAGCATCTGATTTCTCTGCATGTCTGGGCACAAAGCAGTGGGCGTAAATTTGTGCTGGAAGTGATTGAACTGATTGCACAAAAATTGGATCAGCAAGCGCTTTCGCTTGGGCTATACACCTTGGTTAATCTGAGTTTGCAGGAAATCACTGCACAAAACAGTGATCGTCGCAATGCTTATCAGGGTATTATGCGTTATCGCGCCGTGACTGAGCCAAAGGCCGCTTAACCAACATTACTTCATAAAAATCAGCGCATTTGCAGTCCGGCAAACCATGCAGTTTGCCGGATTTTTGCGTGTTTGTTTTCTTTCACGGAGATTTTGATGTCGGCACAAAGAGGCAAAGACATTTTATTAAAAATTGCTCTTGAGAGCGGGGGCTTTGAAACCTGTGCAGGATTACGCACCAAACGGATCGCGTTCAACGCTGAAAGTGTTGATGTGACAGATGCCGATGCAACAGGGCGTTGGCGGCAATTATTGGGTGCCAGTGGTGTGCAACGTGCTTCAATCAGTGGTTCAGGCATTTTCAAAGATGCAGCATCGGACGCTTTGCTGCGTCAGGTTTTCTTTCAGGGCGAAATTCGCAACTGGGAAATTATTCTGCCGGATTTTGGTGTGTTGAGCGGGCTGTTTCAAATTGTGGCGCTGGAATATGGCGGCAATCATGATGGCGAAGTGACCTTTGAAATGGCGCTTGAATCCGCAGGTGTTGTGAGCTTTGGAGAATTGCCATGATGATCAATAAGCATCGCGGTGAGGTGGGCGCTGTGCTGGATGGTCGGCCGTGGACACTCTGTTTGACCCTTGGTGCTTTGGCTGAACTGGAATCGGCTTTTGCTGCCGATGATTTGCCCAAGCTTTTGGCACGGTTTTCTGCGGCGCAATTATCAGCGCAGGATATGATCCGCATTCTTTGCGCAGGGTTGAGGGGCGGCGGTCATAATGTGACACTGGAAGATGTTGCAGAAATGCGCGCCGATGGTGGTGCTGCTGGTTTCGCCCGCATGGTTGCAGAGCTTTTAACGGTGACATTCGGCACTACAGAAAATTCAGTTTCTGACAAAAAATCAATATGTTGAATAAGCGCTTTGAATCAAAATCTGATCCGGGAACCGCTTTTCCATGGGCTGAGGTGATGCAAATTGGCCTTGGGCAATTGCGCCTCGCGCCTAAAGATTTTTGGGCGCTGAGTTTGGTGGAGCTGAACGCCATGATCGGCGCACATATGCCGGTGGTGAATGTGCCGGACAGGCAGGTGCTTGATGCTTTGATGCAAGCCTATCCTGACTGAGCGCCGGATTTACAAGCTTTAAGGAACCATCATGAATGAGAATATGACCGTCTCGATTGACGCGGATACAACCGCGTTCAATCGGGCGCTTGATGATTTGCAAAAGCGATCGGCCACTTTTGGCAATAGTCTTTCATCGGCACTGAAAGGTGCGGTTGTTGATGGCAAAGGGCTGGACGATGTTTTGCGTAAGCTCGCCACTGACATGGCGGGTATGGCTTTATCAATGGGAATGAAACCACTCGAAGGTGTCGCTTCATCCTTGTTTTCCGGCGTGATGGCCGGACTTGGTGGTGTGAAACCTTTTGCCAAAGGTGGAGTGGTTTCCAGCCCGACCTATTTCGGGATGGGCAATGGCAATATCGGCCTCACCGGAGAAGCAGGGGCGGAGGCAATTTTGCCATTGGCACGCGGTTCCGATGGCAGATTGGGCGTTACGACAGGCGGCGGCTCCAAGCCTGTCAGTATTGTTTTTAATATGTCCTCACCCGATGCCGCGTCTTTTCGCAAATCAGAAGCGCAGCTGGCTTCGATGCTGGCAGGTGCCGTCAGCCGCGGCGCAAGGAGATTATAAATGAGCCAGATCAATTCCTTTCATGATGTGGCTTTTCCGTTTGGTGTTTCTTTTGGTTCGGTAGCGGGGCCTGAATGGAAAAACGAGATTGTGCAGCTCAATTCGGGGCATGAAAAACGCAATGCCCGCTGGGCGCAATCGCGGCGTCATTTTGATGCCGGAACCGGTATTCGTTCGCTGGCGGATTTGCGTCAGGTTTTAAGCTTTTTTGAAGCACGGCGCGGCTCATTATTTTCATTCCGTTTTCGTGATCCGTTTGATCATTTTTCCAATCACGGGTCGCAAGAACCGACAGCACTTGATCAACAGATTGGCGTTGGTGATGGCATGACCAGAAGCTTTCAGCTGGTCAAAAATTACGAAACTTATTCGCGGGTGATTACCAAGCCGGTGGCATCCAGTGTGAGGCTGGCCGTTAATGGTGAAAAGCTTGAAAACGGTGCTGATTTTCAGGTCGATGTTTCAACCGGCATGGTGACTTTCAATGACTTGATTGTGCCGGTTGAAGGAGCGGTGATTACGGCAGGGTTTTTATTCGATGTGCCGGTTCGTTTTAATACTGATCGTTTACAAGCTAGTATTTCATCGTTTCAGGCCGGTGAAATTCCCTCCATTCCAATCATTGAGGTGAAGGCATGAGATCAATTTCACCGCAACTAGAATCGCATTTGCAAGGCGTTGTAACAAGCCATTGTTTTGTCTGGATAATACGGTGCAGTAATCAGCAGATATTCGGTTTTACCGACCATGATTTGCCGCTTGTTGTGAAAGGCATCAAGTGTGAGCCACAAAGCGGAATGAATTCCAGCGAGGCGCATTCCAAGCTTGGATTGTCAATCAGCGGCAGTGAGATCGAAGGGGCACTGGTCAGTGACCGCATCCGTGAAGAGGATATCGAAAACGGTATTTATGATGATGCAGTGTTGGAAACCTATTTGGTCAACTGGAGCGAGCCTGCCGAGCATCTGTTTTTGCAAAGCTGGACAATCGGCAAGATTACCCGCAGTGGCGAAAAGTTTGTCGCGGAAATAAAAGGGGCAGCTGCTGCTTATGATAAAATTCATGGGCGCCGGATTTTGCGCCAATGTGATGCGGAATTGGGTGATCAGCGCTGCGGCATTTTAAGTCGTGATCCGCGCTATCATGCCCGCGGTGTTATCGTTGCAGTTGATGGCATGGATATGGAAGTATCCGGTCTTGAAAATCATGCCGCAGACTGGTTTTTGCATGGCGTCTTCACTTGGGGAAGCGGACGTAACAAACACGCAAAATCCAAAGTGACATTGCATCGCTCCCATTTAATCCGCTTGCGTGATGAACCGGTTTTTGCAGTTGAGGCGGGCGACGAGTTCGAGATTTTGGCCGGATGTGACAAGAGCTTTGCCACCTGTAAGGCCAAGTTTTTCAATAGTGCTAATTTCAGAGGCTTTCCGCATTTGCCCGGCAATGATGCGGCTTATAGCTATATTAATAAAGATATGAATTTTGACGGCGGGGCATTGGTACCATGACCGCAGCCTTGACCATGCAACAAGCGGTTTTGAACGAGGCTTATCAATGGCTTGGTACGCCTTATCGTCATGGCGCGGCACGTAAACAAGTTGGTTGTGATTGCTTAGGGCTGATCAGAGGTGTGTGGCGTGAAATCTATGGCGATGAGCCGGAAACGCCTGCCACTTATGCCCCCGATTGGGCGGAGCTATCTGACAAAGAGCCACTGCTGGATGCGGCCGCAAAATATATGGTGAGCCGCCCGATACCGGCGCTTTTACAAGATGTTTTACCTGCGCAAGTGCTGGTTTTCCGTTGGCAACCGACAATGACCGCCAAGCATATTGCCATTATGGGGCATGAGGGACGCTTCATTCATGCCTATCACGGCCACAGGGTGTTGACCTCGGCGCTGGTGCCGCAATGGTTCAGGCGTATTGCAGGCGTTTTTGAATTTCCGCAGCCTGCCGGCCAAGTGATACAAGGGAGAAATCTATGACGACGGTAGTCTTGCAGGCTGTCGGCGGGGCGATCGGCTCTGTATTCGGGCCGGTTGGCACGGCTATCGGCTCGGCGCTTGGTGCCATGGGCGGCTATATGGTGGATAGCGCCATCATCAACTCGACACGGCGCATTGAAGGCCCGCGCCTTGCTAATGCCAAACCGCTGACGGCCGAAGAAGGTGCGGCACTTCCCCTTATTTATGGGACAGCGCGTGTTTCGGGCACACTTATTTGGGCAACACGCTTTGAAGAAGATAAAACCACCGAGCGCCAAGGCGGTAAGGGCGGGCCAAAGGTCACGACCTATAGTTATTTTGTTAATGCCGCTTTTGCTGTGGCGGAAGGAGAAATTGCCGGTATCCGTCGCGTCTGGGCGGATGGCAAAGAAATTGATCTGACCAGCGTGGAAATGCGCATTTATAAGGGCACATCCGATCAACAACCTGACCCGTTAATTGAGGCGAAGCAAGGCGAGGGCAATGCGCCAGCCTATCGCGGCACGGCCTATGTGGTGATCGAGCGTTTTCCGGTAGATGAATATGGGCATCGTATTCCGCAACTGCAATTTGAAGTGATCCGCACTGTTGGGAAACTGGCGAAATCCGTTAAGGCAGTGACATTGCTTCCCGGTGCAACAGAATTTGGTTTGTCGCCATTTTTGATCAGTGATGAATCAGCACCTGGACAGAAAAGGCTGATTAATCGCAATAATTTGCGTGAGTATAGTGATTGGGCTGCTTCGATGAATGAGTTGCAGGCTCTATGCCCGCAATTGCAACATGTAGCTATTATCGTGCCATGGTTTGGTGATGATCTGCGGGCAGGGCATTGTAAACTGAAACCGGCGGTGACGGAGCTTAACGCCCGCAAACCTAGCAGACATTGGCGGGTGAATAATATTTCCCGTCAAAATGCCCATCATATCAGCCGCCATAATAATGAGGCCGCCTATGGTGGCACGCCGTCCGACGATACGGTGATTGAAGCCATTAGAGACGCGAAAAAACGCGGGCTCTCGGTAACGCTTTATCCGTTTATCATGATGGATATTGCCGCTGATAATCAATTACCGTCACCTTATGGTGGCAATCAACAACCTGCTTATCCATGGCGTGGGCGAATTACCTGCCATCCGGCCATTGGTCAGGCGGAGAGCGTTGACAAGACTGCTACGGCAGCTGGTCAGATCAGTCAATTTGTTGAAGGTGAATGGGGTTATCGTCGCTTTCTTAATCATTGTGCTGATCTGGCGGTCAGAGCGGGAGGCGTTGATGCTTTTTTGGTCGGCTCCGAGCTGATCGGGCTGACGCATGTGCGCTCATCAAGGGAAGTCTTTCCATTTGTGGATGCTCTATGCGATTTGGCAGGCGCTATGCGTGCCAAGCTTGGAAGCAGTTGCAAAATCACTTATGCGGCGGATTGGTCAGAATATTTCGGCTATCAGGCGCAAGATGGTACGGGCGATGTGTTCTATCATCTTGATCCGCTGTGGGCGCATAGTGCAATCCATGCGATAGGCATTGATAATTATATGCCGCTCAGTGATTGGCGCGATCAGGATTGGCATATTGATAATCCTGATGGTTTTGCAGCACCTTATGATCTGGACGCGTTAAAAGGCCAGATTGCTGCGGGTGAAGGTTATCATTGGTATTATGTCAGCGGGCAGGATCGCAAAAACCGTATCCGCACCCCCATCACTGATGGGTTGGCCGGAAAGCCTTGGGTTTTCCGTTATAAGGATCTGCACTCGTGGTGGGGAAATGCACATTATAACCGCGTAAATGGTGCTGAAAAAGCAAGCCCGACGGCTTGGGTGCCGATGTCTAAACCATTTTGGCTGACCGAACTTGGCTGTCCGGCAGTGGATAAAGGGCCGAACCAGCCGAATGTTTTTCCTGATGCTAAGTCGTCAGAAAATGCGGTGCCTTATTTTTCCAATGCAGCGCGTTCTGATCTGGCGATGGATCGGTTTTTGCGAGCTCATCTGGCTTATTGGCCAGAGGAAGGTGCGCATAATCCGGTTTCGCCACTCTATGGTGGCAAAATGCTGGATGATGAGCGGATTTATCTCTGGGCATGGGACACAAGACCGTTTCCTGAATTTCCGCTTTATAATCATTATTGGGGGGATGCGGCGAATTGGTCGCGCGGCCATTGGCTGAACGGACGTTTAAGTCAGGTGCCTTTGGATGAGCTGATTGCACAAATTATCAAAGATTTTGGTTTGCCAGAGGTGGACAGCACTCAGGCTGATGGTTTTGTGCATGGTTTTGTGATTTCCGACCCGACAACCGCGCGTTCTGTATTAGAGCCTTTACTTGATATTTTTGGCGTTCATGCCTTTGAACAGGATGGCAAGTTCATCTTTAAAAGCCTGGATCGCCGTCAAGAAGCCGTGCGGATTATTGATGATATCGTGGTGCCTGATGAAGCGGATGCCCTGACCATTACGTTGGAAGATAAAAATGATCTGCCGCGTCATGCAACGCTTTTTTATCAAGATCCGATGCGGGATTATCAGGCGGCAGGTGCCAAAGCATCACAGGAAAAAGGTGAAGGGGACGAATCCATCAGTCTTTCCGGTTCGCTGGAGCGTGGTGCTGCTGATGGCTTGGCAGAGCAGTGGCTGCTCAGGCGCTGGGCGCAAAGGCGTTCGGTTTCATTTGCTGTGCCTTGGGCGCGGGCGCAGTTTCATGTCGGAGATCGTGTCAAACTTCCGATTGTGAACGGTAATCGTGATTATGTGATTACCTCACTAGAAGATGGCGAAGTGCGCCAAATTCAGGCTGTGGCATTGGCTCCGCGCATTGATATTTCTGATGAGGGGGAAATTCCGTTTAAGCCTGATCCGGCGCCGGTTCTGGACGTAAAGCCGGTTGTGCATCTGATTGATCTGCCCTTATGGCCGGGTGCTCAGGCCGCACATCAGCAATTGCGGGTGGCATGCCACGCCAAACCTTGGCGCGGTGTTGCGGCTTATGTTTCTCCGCAGGAAGATGGGTTTACCGAGCGCACACTTATTACATCGCGCGCTATTATGGGCGAATTGTTGCAACCATTCATACCGGATCAGGCAAGCGGCCGTCTCATGCGCGGTTATCATCTGGATATTGTGCTTTATGCAGGTGAGCTACATTCCTGCACTATGCAGCAGCTTTATAATGGTGCGAATACGGCACTTATCAAAACACCGGATGGTGAATGGGAAGTGTTGCAGTTTCTAAACGCGGAAGAGATTGCCAATGGTCATTGGCGTTTGTTTGATTTTCTGCGTGGTCAGCTTGGCACTGAGGCGCAAAGTCTGGTTGAAAAACAAGCAGAAGCGCCTTTCATTTTGCTTGATGCAGCGATTGTACCGGTTGGGCTTGATGCAGCAGAAATCGGTTTGCAACTCAATTGGCGATTGGGCACTGCGGGCAGACCTTTTACATCAGATTATTTTGAGACGATCACAGCAACAGGCGGGATGCGTGCTTTGAGCCCGTTAAGCCCTGTGCATTTACGGGCAAAAACCAACGGCGGAGATACGAGTTTCTCATGGATTCGCCGTGGGCGGATTGATGCTGATAGCTGGCTGGCTGACGACATTGTGATCGGCGAGGAACGTGAGCGCTACCATGTCGAACTATGGCAGGGTGGGCAGAAAATCTGGGGCGGAGAAGTTGGTGAGCAAAACTGGGTTTTAACCGCATCTCACCGACAGGCGCTTTGGGGCTCAGCTCCCGTTAATGCCGAGTTTAAAGTGGCTATGGTTAGTGCGCAGGCAGGCAGCGGCGACTTCGCCACGCTTCATTTAACGCTATAAATCAAAGAGAAAGAGGTTAGAATATGACAGCGAATAAACCTTGGTATTTGTCGCGCACGATCTGGGCTTCGATGGTGGCATTGCTTTATCCGGCAGGAAACCTACTTGGAATGCCCGTTGGTGTGGTGGAGCAGGCGACCTTAGTTGATGCACTTATGCAACTTGCGGCAGCCAGCGCGGGGATTTTTGCGATTATTGGGCGCATGAAGGCAACTTCGCGCATTTCATAAAATTACAAAACATGATAGCTAAGGTTCAAATAAATGGGATTCAGCCTTGCTGGGTCATTCATGTAATGTTCAGCTAGGGCATACTATAAAAGCATCATGATGAAAAAGCTCTCCGCATTTACACTTATTCTCGGTATGGCAGTTGCGGCCGTTAGCTCTCCGGCAATTTCCGCCAACCTTCCGATGGTTGTTCCGCACAAGGCAAATCTTGTGGTCGCTGCTGCAGATGATTGTGCCGCAGCAGGGCAGCGTGTTGCTGCTGCCCAGGGCGGAACTTTAACAAAGGCTACTCCTGCGGTGCAGGGGGGCAGAAATGTCTGTGTTGTTGTCGTGCTCGTGCCTGGCCGTGACGGTGAACGTCCGCGCCGCGTGGAAGTTGCGGTGCCTGCGGAATAAGCAGGCACTGAGACACACGAATGCGTTTCGAAAGGCGATGCAATGCGCATATTGATCGTTGAAGATGATAAAGACCTGAACCGGCAGCTGTCAGAAGCAATGATAGAAGCCGGTTATGTGGTTGATAGCGCATATGACGGTGAGGAAGGCCATTTTCTGGGCGATACCGAGCCTTATGATGCGGTCATCCTTGATATCGGCCTGCCGCAGATGGATGGTATCAGTGTGGTTGAGCGCTGGCGCCGTGATGGTCGTAGCATGCCGGTTTTAATGCTGACAGCACGCGATCGCTGGTCGGATAAAGTGGCTGGCATTGATGCCGGTGCAGATGATTATGTGGCCAAGCCGTTTCACGTTGAAGAAGTGCTGGCACGTTTGCGGGCGCTTATTCGTCGTGCAGCCGGCCATGCTTCTTCGGAACTCTCCTGCGGGCCTTTGCTGCTTGATACGAAGACGTCCAAAGTGACTGTTGACGGTACTGCATTGAAGCTCACTTCGCATGAGTTTCGACTGTTATCTTATCTGATGCACCATATGGATAAGGTGATTTCGCGCACAGAACTGGTTGAGCATTTGTACGATCAGGACTTTGATCGTGATTCGAATACGATTGAAGTTTTTGTCGGGCGCTTGCGCAGGAAGATGGGGATTGATCTCATCGAAACCGTTCGTGGCATGGGCTATCGCATGAATTCGGGTGCTAATACAGAAGGTGTGAATAGCTGAGTATTGCACGGTTTAAACCAGCCCTTCATTCGCTCGCTTTGCGAGTGGTTACATTATCCACGCTTTGGGTGATCGTGGCGCTGGTTGTTGTCGCGACATTAATCGGTTCCATTTACAAACAGGCATCAGAGCGCAATTTCGAGCGCCTGTTATGGGCGCATCTTTATAATCTGGTTGGCTCGGTCAGCGTTTCTGATAATGGTGATTTACAAGGGCGGCCTGAATTAGGTGAAATCCGTTATTCGAGCCCAACTTCTGGCTGGTATTGGGAGGTGGATTCCGTTTCTGCCAATCTGCACGGCACGCTTCATTCTTTATCACTGGGCAATCGAAAAATCGGGAAGGAAAGCTTGGTTACTTTCCCATTTGATAGCTCTTTTAAACGTACTTATCCGGCGCATGGGCCAAATGGCGAAGAGCTGTTTGTTGCGGAAACGGAAGTGGTATTAGATAGCGAAAATCGTATCGCCCGTTTCAGAGTGATGGGCAATCTGAGCGAAGTTAAGCAGGAAAACCGCGATTTTAATGCACGACTTTATAGCTACTTGGGTATTTTTGGCATTGGCAGTATTTTGATTAATGCTGCGGTGATCTTGTTTGGGTTGCGACCATTAGATCGTGTGCGTCGCTCGCTGGCGGATATTCGTGAAGGCCGAGCGCCACGTTTGACCTCTGATTTGCCGATTGAAATTGCCCCGCTTGCTCAGGAAATGAACGCACTCATTGAAAATAACGTGCGCATTATGGAGCGCTCGCGCACCCAGGTGGGTAATCTTGCACATTCGCTCAAAACGCCTTTAACCGTTTTGATGAATGAGGGCAGGGCTCTTGGAGGTGAACAAGGGCGCATTGTGACGGAACAATGCGAAGCTATGCAATTGCAAATCCAACATTATTTGCAGCGCGCTCGTATTGCAGCACAGCGCGACAGCGTGGTGTTCAGAACGCCGGTTACACCCGTTTTAGAACGGATTGACCGCGTAACGAAAAAGCTTAATCCGCAGCTTGAAGTCCGGTTTATTAATAAATTTGCTGATGCTATCTTTGCCGGTGAAAAAGAAGATCTGGAAGAAGTCATCGGTAACCTGATGGAAAATGCCGGTAAGTGGGGGCATTCACAAATTCTGATGAGTTTGCAGAAAACAGCAAATGATACCGAATTTATGATTACCATTGAGGATGATGGCCCCGGATTAGCGGCAGATAAAATGGCTGAAGCTATGCAGCGTGGTCGCCGAATTGACGAAACAAAGCCGGGAACGGGTTTAGGGCTTGCGATCGTTCAGGACACTGTGAAGGAATATGGCGGTCAATTTGTGTTGAAATCGTCACAGCTGGGCGGGCTTCGGGCACAAATAACGCTTCCTCTTGTGAAAAAGTGAATATTACCTGTTGTTTAACAAGATAAAGGCGCAATCTCTGCTATATAGAGAGGCATTGTCGTGCTTTGCTTTATAAAACTTGTAAGCAAGCTTACAGGTTGTAAGTTGGTGGGTGAAAGTCGGTGGCTATGAAAACTGCGATGTCGTTCTTTGGGCCGTTCTCCGGAAAGTTCTTTTCCGTTATCATGCTTGTTGGTGCATCGGCAGTGCTGAGCGCCTGCGGAACTGCTGGTAAAGCAGTGCCTGATTTGCGCTTGCCAAGCACAGGTTTTCAAAAAAACGACACCGGCGTCCTGAGCGAACTGGGCAATGGTTTGCTTGGTTCCAATGCGTTGCAATTAGCTGGCGAAGATCGCCGCAAAGCGCTTGAAGCTGAATATCGCGCGCTTGAATATTCTGCTGCCGGTAAGGCTGTTTCATGGAAAGCGGCTGGCGCTTCGGCATCCGGTGAAGTGGTGGCTGCACAGCCTTATCAGGTTGGCTCACAAAATTGCCGCCAATATACCCATAGCTTTAATATGAACGGCGTGCCGCAAACTGTGCGTGGCACGGCTTGCCGCAATCCGAATGGTAGCTGGACACCACTGACCTGATCATATCGGTACATTTATCTTAATTTGCGGCGAATTGACCTATTCGGTTAAAATCGCACAGTTAAGGTTGGATTTTATTATTGTTCGGCATAAGTCTGCATTATGGAATTTTGGCTTTTTTCTGCATGTTTAACCGTTATTGCGACACTGGTAGTTCTGATACCACTTTCGCGTAGCACTCACGCGTCTCAAACGGCCGATCAGAATGATCTCGAAGTCTATCGAGATCAGATGACGGAAATTGAAGCAGACGTTTCCCGTGGTATGATTGATGCACAAAGTGCAGAGCAGGCGCGACTTGAAATCGCCCGCCGCCTTTTGAAAGCAGAGAAGAAAACGTCTCTGGCACAATCGGTTAGCGACAATATCAAAGCGCATAAACTGATCGCTTTTATTTCGGTTTTGTTGGTGCCTTTATTGTCATGGGGGATTTATTCTTCCGTTGGGTCACCGGATCTGCCGTCACAACCATTGTCGCAGCGCGTTGCCAGCAATCCGGAACGCGCGCCGGTTGAAGAGCTCGTTTCGCAGGCTGAAGCGCATCTGGCGCAAAACCCGCAAGACGGACGTGGCTGGAATGTTCTGGCTCCAATTTATTTGCGTCTTGGCCGTGTTGACGAGGCCATCAATGCCTATCGCAATTCGATCCGTTTAAACGGTGAAGATTTTGCACGCAATCTGGGCTTGGCTGAATCACTGGTATTAAAATCCGGCGGTTTGGTAACAGCTGAAGCGCATGCTTTGTTTGAAAAAGCAGCAGCCCAAAATCCGGATGATTATCGCCCGCAGTTTTTCCTTGCCCGTACTTTACTGCAAGACGGCAAAAACGATGAGGCAAAAGCATTTTTGAAAGCGTTCCTGGATCGTTCAAGTGCTGATGCGCCATGGCGTGCACAGATCGAAGATGCCATTCGTCGTATCGATGACGAAACGGCACCAGCACAAGCACCTGCTACTGCAACACCGCCTGTTAAGGGGCCAAGTGCTCAGGAAGTAGAGGCCGCTGCATCCATGAGTGATGATCAGCGTAAAGAAATGATAGAAGGCATGGTTGCAGGATTGCAGGCCAAGCTGGAAGCGCAGCCTGATGATCTTGAAGGCTGGAAACGTCTGATCAGTTCCTATATGATTATGAAGAAAGCTGATGATGCAAAAGCAGCTTTGAAACAGGCCATGAAACTGTTGCCTGAAGATAAGCGCTCATTGCTGATTGCGCATGCGAAAACGTTAAATCTTGAAGTTGAGGGTGCTGAGCCATGAGTGATATTGCCGGGCGTCAACCATCCGCGGCTCCGTCTGTTGCAAAGGGCCCATCAATTGCAAAGACGATGAGCCAGCGTAAAAAAAAGCGTCTGTATCTGGTGTTGGGAGCTTTGGCTGTTCTGGGAATTGCTGTGGCCTTAATGCTGGTAGCTTTTAGTCAGGATATTCGTTTTTTCCGCACTCCAGCCGATTTGACTGAAACTGATATGACTTCCGGCTCGCGCTTTCGTCTTGGCGGTCTTGTAGAAGAAGAAAGCGTCAAACGAGACGGTACGCAGTTGCGTTTTGTGGTGACTGACACCCTTAAAACGGTTCCTGTGTTTTTTGATGGCATTGTGCCTGATCTTTTCCGTGAAGGGCAGGGCGTTGTCATTGAAGGACGCTTTGATCAAAACGGTGTTTTTCAGGCCGATAGCGTTCTTGCAAAACACGATGAAAATTACGTGCCGAAGGATCTGGCTGACAGCCTGAAAGCTAAAGGCGTCTGGAAAGAGACTGAGTAGGAATAAAAGATGAGCGTCGAAATCGGACATTTTGCGCTGGTATTAGCACTGGCGCTTTCCATCATTCAATCCGTTCTGCCGGTTATTGGCGCACGTAAAAATGACAATCGCATGATGTCGGTAGCAGCTCCCACTGCCATCGCGGCTTTTGGTATGGTAGCCCTTGCCTTTGCCATACTGACACAAGCTTATGTGGTTTCAGACTTCTCAGTTTTGAATGTGTTTGAAAACTCGCATTCTGCAAAACCGATGATTTATAAAATCAGCGGTGTTTGGGGTAATCATGAAGGCTCGATGCTGCTTTGGGTATTGATCTTAACCTTCTTCAGCGCACTGGTTGCGGCTTTCAGTGCTAATCTTCCTGACACGCTGCGCTCCAATGTGCTGGCTGTGCAGGGCTGGATTGCAACAGCATTTTTGTTGTTCATCATTTTCTCGTCCAACCCGTTTATTCGCGTCTTTCCGGTGCCTATGGAAGGTAATGACCTTAATCCTTTATTGCAGGACTTTGGTTTGGCTGTTCATCCGCCTATGCTCTATTTGGGTTATGTTGGCTTCTCGGTTTGTTTTTCCTTTGCGGTGGCGGCCCTCATGGAAGGCCGTATTGATGCAGCATGGGCGCGTTGGGTTCGTCCTTGGACATTGACTGCATGGGTTTTCCTCACCGGCGGTATTTCAATGGGCTCTTACTGGGCTTATTATGAACTCGGCTGGGGCGGCTGGTGGTTCTGGGATCCGGTGGAAAACGCATCCTTCATGCCTTGGCTGGTGGGGACAGCTTTGCTGCACTCGGCACTGGTGATGGAAAAACGTTCAGCCTTGAAAATCTGGACTGTTTTGCTGGCATTGCTGACATTTTCATTGTCATTGCTCGGTACTTTCCTTGTTCGTTCGGGCGTGTTGACCTCGGTTCACAGCTTTGCAACCGATCCAAGTCGTGGCTTGTTTATTCTTGCGATTTTGACCTTCTTCATCGGCGGTTCATTGTTCCTTTTTGCGCTTCGCGTGCAGAGCCTGACGACCGGTGGTCTGTTCCAACCGATTTCCCGTGAAGGATCATTGGTCTTTAACAACCTGTTTTTGACGACAGCGGCAGCAACCGTGCTGATCGGAACGCTCTATCCTCTGCTGCTGGAAGCCATGACCGGCGATAAGATTTCTGTTGGTGCACCATTCTTTAATATGACATTTGGTCCGCTGATGATCCCGTTGCTGATCGCCGTGCCGTTCGGCCCGTTGCTTGCGTGGAAGCGTGGGGATCTTTATGCCGTGTCGCAACGATTGATGGCGGCCTTTGCAATTACGTTGGTCGTTGTTGCATTGGTGATCTGGTTCACCCGTGGTGAATCCGTCATGGCAGCCTTCGGTATTGGTTTGGCATTCTGGGTAATTTTCGGCAGCCTGACTGATCTTTACCTGAAAGCAGGTATTGGCAAGGTTGCGCCTAAGGTTGCATTCTCGCGTTTGATTGGTCTACCGCGTTCGGTTTACGGAACTGCACTGGCACATATCGGCCTTGGTATCACTTTGCTTGGTATTGTCGGTGTCAGCACATTTGGTAATGAACGTGTGCTTACAATGGCACCCGGTGATGTTACGGAAGTTTCCAGCTACCAGCTGCGCTTTGAAGGCGTGTCGCCGGTTAGCGGTTCAAACTATACGGAAAATCAGGGTCGTTTCACGCTGCTCAATGATGCAGGCAAACCTTTAAGTACAATCATTGCTGCCAAGCGTTTTTATCCTGCACGTCAGATGCCAACAACAGAATCCGGTATCAGTACACGTGGTTTCAATCAGGTTTATGTCGCTCTTGGTGATGATGCCGCTGATGGCTCGATTGTTGTGCGCATTTGGTGGAAGCCATTTGTAACACTGATCTGGCATGGAACATTGGTAATGATGCTGGGTGGGTTTATCTCGCTTCTTGATCGCCGTCTTCGTGTCGGCGCGCCAGCGAAAAGCAAGACCAAAAACAAAGCAAACGGCAAAACAGCGGTGCGGAGTGCCTGATGCGTTTCTTGATCAATAAAAAGACGACAGCACTTCTCTTAAGCTTGTTTCTCTCTTTCCAGATTGCACCTGCATTCGCGGTTAATCCTGATGAGGTGCTGTCTGATCCGGCTCTTGAAAAGCGCGCCCGCACTTTATCGGCGGGTTTGCGCTGCATGGTCTGTCAAAATGAATCGATTGACGATTCCAATGCAGAACTTGCCCGTGATTTGCGTATTCTTGTGCGTGATCGCCTGACAGCGGGTGATAGTGATCAAGATGTTTTGGATTACGTCGTTGATCGCTATGGCGAGTTTGTTTTGCTTAAACCGCGCCTGAATACACGCACGGTTCTGCTTTGGGGCTTTCCTGTCGTATTGCTATTGATTGGTGGTGGTAGCTTATTGTTGCTATCAAAGCGTAAGAAAACGGTATCTGTTAATGATGAGCCATTGACCGAAGCTGAAGAAAAGCGACTTCAGCAGATTTTAAAAGAGAGTAAGTGAGATTTTTGCAAACCTTACCAAAATTTCATCTGTTGGAAATTGAGTGGTAAGGTTCTGCAACCTATATTGACTGACATAAGATTAAATCGGGTTCCCTCCCAAGGAGAAGATTGTGTCCATAGTCAAAAATTCTTACTTTCGTAAAAGCGTTGCCGCCATTGCATTGACTGCAACTGTGACAGGCGGCATTTTTGCTCTTCCTCCAGTTATTTCTGCCTATGCAGAACCAGTGACAGTAACCGCTGCAGCGCAGCCTGGCTTTGCTGATCTGGTAGAAAAAGTGCGCCCTGCTGTTGTCAGTGTACGGGTAAAAAGTCAGGTTCAGGCAGTAGATAATTCCGGCCCGCAGTTTTTTGGTCAGGGTTTTGACCAGCTGCCAGACGGCCATCCATTGAAGCGTTTCTTCCGTGATTTCGGCTTTGGCCCGCAGGGTGAGAAGCAGCGTCCGGAGCAGCGCAAAGGTAAACGTGGTGAAGGACGCCCAGGCCATGCCCGTCCTGTTTCACAAGGTTCTGGCTTCTTCATCTCTGAAGATGGATATGTTGTCACCAACAATCACGTCGTAACTTCCGGCGATTCTTTCTCTGTTGTTTTGGATGACGGCAAAGAACTCGACGCCAAATTGATTGGTACTGATCCGCGTACAGATTTGGCCGTTCTGAAAGTAGATGAGCCAAAAACTAAATTTACCTATGTCGCCCTTGGCGATGACAATAATGTTCGCGTAGGTGATTGGGTTGTTGCTGTGGGTAACCCGTTTGGCTTGGGTGGTACTGTAACCGCGGGTATCGTTTCGGCACGTGGCCGTGATATTGGTGCCAGCGTTTATGATGACTTCATCCAGATTGATGCGGCTGTTAACAAAGGTAATTCCGGCGGTCCGACCTTTAACTTAACCGGTCAGGTTATCGGTATTAACACTGCCATCTTCTCACCTTCAGGCGGCAGCGTTGGTATTGCTTTTGCAATCCCTGCTTCCACAGCCAAACAGGTTGTTGATCAGCTGATTAAGTCTGGCTCGGTAGAGCGTGGCTGGATTGGTGTTCAGATTCAACCTGTGAATAAGGAAATGGCTGACTCTCTTGGTCTTGCTGAAGCAAAAGGTGCAATTGTTGCTGCACCGCAGGCCGATGGTCCGGCTGCAAAGGCCGGCATTCAGGCTGGTGACGTCATCACGGCCATCAATGGTGAAACTGTTGAAGACAGCCGTGATGTAGCACGTAAGGTTGGCAATATTGCACCGAAGGAAGTTGCTGAATTTACTATTTGGCGCAACCAGAAAGCGCAAACCATCAAGGTAACCATCGGCGGTATGCCTGATGATCAGAAAAACTCTGATGGCACTGCAACGCAAACACCAAGCGAAGGTGAAACCCTTGATAGCTACGGCCTGACTGTCGTTCCATCAGAAAACAATGATGGTGTGGTCATCACTAATGTTAATCCGGACAGTGATGCAGCTGATCGCGGTATCCGCTCTGGCGATGTGATTGCTTCGGTCAATAACAAGCCGGTTAAAACGGTAAAAGATATCAACAATGCCATTGCTGAAGCAGTGAAATCCGGCAGAAAGGCTGTTTTGCTTCAGTTGCAAAACAACGATCAGAGCCGCTTCGTTGCCCTGCCTGTTGATCAGGGCTGATTGAACTGAAAATCAAATTGGCGGGCTGCGTAGCCCGCCAATATTTTATGGGGAAGGCCGGATATGAAAATTTTAGTCATTGAAGATGACAGTGAAGCTGCGCGTTATTTACAGAAAGCTTTTTCTGAAGCCGGACATGTGACTGAAATTGCCGGTGACGGCGAAACCGGTGCGGCTCTGGCTGAAACCGGTAATTATGATGTTTTGATTGTTGATCGCATGCTTCCGCGCCGTGATGGGTTATCAGTGGTGGCAGGGTTGCGGGCACAAGGCAATAAAACGCCGGTACTCATTCTTTCAGCGCTTGGGCAGGTGGATGATCGTGTGACCGGTCTTCGTGCGGGTGGTGATGATTATGTCACCAAGCCATATGCTTTTTCTGAACTTCTTGCCCGCGTGGAAGTGTTGCAGCGTCGCTCCAATCCGCGTGAAGCCGAAACAATTTACCGCGTTGGTGATCTGGAACTTGATCGCCTTTCGCATAGTGCTTGTCGTGGCGGCATTGATATTGCTTTGCAGCCGCGTGAGTTTCGCCTGCTTGAATATTTGATGCGTCATGCCGGACAGGTGGTGACACGCACAATGCTGCTGGAAAATGTCTGGGATTACCATTTTGATCCGCAGACTAATGTGATTGATGTTCACATCTCACGTTTGCGCAGCAAGATTGAAAAAGGCTTTGACCAGCCTTTGCTTCATACAATTCGCGGGGCTGGCTATATGTTGAAAGCGGAAAACGCACCGCGTGCCAAAGCTAAGTGATTATTTAAAATGAGTTGGTTTTCCGCGATTATGAAAACAACAGCAGCGCGTCTTTCTGCGCTTTATTTGCTGTTGTTTTTTGTCGGTTCAGTTGTGATCATTCTTTATATGACGACGCTTTCAGCTTCCCTGCTTGAAGGGCAGACACGTCAGGCATTGAATGAAGAAGTCATCAATATCGGCAAGACCTATAATCGCGGCGGCATTCCAGCCCTTGTGCGTAGCATTGATTATCGTTCGCGCCAGCCGGGTGCTTATCTTTATCTTGTGGCTGATGTCACTGGCCGTATTCTTGCCGGCAATGTGGAAAGCATTGAGCCGGGGGTGTTGGATACGGATGGCTTTGTTGAGCGTTCATTCCTTTATAACCGATATGGCGATCAGCTGACTGAGCGTCAGCATCGTGCCATTGCGGTGGTGATTGCATTGCCGAATGGCATGCGCGTGATGGTCGGACGTGATTTGAGCGATTCAGATCGTATTCGTGATATCATCCAGCGTTCGCTTATGCTCGCATTGGCGATCATGGGGATCGGTGCAGTTCTGATCTGGTTCTTTGTCGGGCGACAAGCGCTTAAGCGCATCGGTGATGTTTCAACCGCTTCCCAACGCATTATGGATGGTGATTTGTCTGGCCGTTTGCCGGTTAATGGTTCCGGCGATGAGTTTGACCGCCTGTCCGGCAATTTAAACATCATGTTGGCGCGTATTCAGGAGCTGAATGAGGGGCTGAAACATGTCTCAGACAATATTGCCCATGATTTGAAAACACCGCTGACAAGGTTGCGCAACCGGGCCGAGGCGGCACTTTCGGGAAAGAAGAAAACGCAGGATTACCGTGAGGCGCTGGAATCCATTATTGTTGAATCAGATCAGCTGATTTTGACCTTCAATGCTATTTTGATGATCTCGCGTCTTGAAGCTGGGTTCTCGGCAGAAAATCTTGCCGTCCAGCCAGTGGCTCCAATATTACGCGATGTGGTGGAAATGTATGAACCGGTGGCAGAGGATGCCGGTGTTCATCTGGAACTTGATGATCTAAGCGAAGCACCTATTCGCTTTAACCGTGAACTGATAGCGCAGACTATTTCCAATCTCGTTGATAATGCTATTAAATATGCGTCATCCGATGAAAAACCTGCCAAGGTACATGTCGGTATGGATGTGGATGACAAGCTGTTGCGTATTTTTGTCGCCGATAATGGTCCAGGCATTGCCGCTGATATGCGCGAGAAGGTGACAGAGCGATTTGTGCGTTTGGAAGAAAGCCGCACACAACCAGGTTCTGGGCTTGGATTAAGCCTTGCCAAGGCGGTTATGAAATTGCACGGTGGCAGCCTGACACTGGAAGATAATGTTTTATCTGAAGGTGAGGGCGGATTGCGTGTGGTTCTGGAGTTCCCGCGTCATTCGGAGAGCTGAATCTTGAGCATAATTTGGTGATGAATGGCATCAGACACGGCAGGGCATTTATTTTTTCATCGGTTGCAGCGTGTTCTGACACCGGTCGATGAGCAGGCAGCGCAGCAATATTTAAATGAGCTGCAAAAGCGTGCCGAAGAAGAAAACCTTGTCGGGTTGAAAGCATTACTGGCCGATGAAAGCGCTGCCGGTTTTATTGGCTCTGTGCTTGATCTATCCCCTTATATCCGGGACTATTTGCTGCGGTTTCCGGAAGTTTTAGCAAAGTTAGATAGCACTTCACCAGAATTGATTTTGAGTGATATCTTTGCGGATATTAAACAATGCGGCATCGGTGAGGGTGCGACTGAAAACAGCCTGATGGCTGGTTTGAGACGCGGTAAAAACAAAGCGCATGTGTTGATCGCACTTTGTGATCTGGCAGGACTTTTCAATACAGCGGCAACGACCCAATGGATCACTGATTTAGCAGAAATCTGCCTTGGCGCGACTGTGCGTTTTTTGTTGCGGGATGCCGCGGCCAAAGGCAAAATCACATTGTCCGATCCGGATAATCCAGAAAAGAATTGTGGCTGGATTGTTTTGGCGATGGGCAAGTTTGGTGCTTGCGAGCTTAATTATTCCTCTGATATTGATCTGATTATCCTGATTGACGAGCAAAGTCCTTTTATCGGTGATCCTTATGAATGCGTTGAAACATTTTCACGCCTTGCCCGACGTTTGCTGCGCATCATGCAGGAGCGCACAGTGGATGGATATGTTTTCCGAACGGATTTGAGATTACGCCCCGATCCGGGTTCAACACCGCTGGCCATTCCGTTTGGCTTTGCTCTGCATTATTATGAAGGGCGCGGACAGAACTGGGAACGTGCCGCGATGATCAAAGCGCGTCCTGTCGCGGGTGATATCAAAGCTGGTAATGCTTTCTTGCAAGAGCTTTCCCCTTATATCTGGCGCAAATATCTTGATTATGCAGCGATTGCAGATGTTCATTCCATCAAGCGGCAAATCCATGCCCATAAAGGGCATGGCCATATTGCGATTCACGGACATAATGTAAAATTGGGTCGTGGTGGTATTCGCGAGATTGAGTTTTTTGTGCAAACGCAGCAGCTGATTGCTGGCGGACGTTTTCCGCAATTGCGTGGCTCGCAAACCATTGCGATGCTGCAAACACTAGCAGAATTCGGCTGGATTACTTTGCAGGCACGCGATGATCTGACAGCGCAATATAGTTTCTTGCGCGATGTGGAACATCGCATTCAGATGGTGAATGATGAGCAAAGCCATACATTGCCTGAAGATGATGAAGGGTTGGCACGCATTGCCCATCTGATGGGGTATGCTGATGTTTCAACCTTCACCAAAAACCTGCTGCATTGTCTGAAGACAGTTGAGAAACATTATGCTGTGCTTTTTGAAAAAGCTGCTGAGCTTGGCAATGATGCGGGCAATTTAGTTTTTACCGGTGAGGATGATGATCCGGGTACGATTGAAACTCTGTCAAAAATGGGGTTCCAGCGGCCCTCCGACATTTGCAGAATTATAAGGGGCTGGCATTTTGGCCGCTACCGCGCCACGCAATCGGCAGAAGCGCGTGAGCGTTTGACAGAACTCACTCCGGCCTTGTTGCAAGCTTTTGCGGAAACCAAACAGGCCGATGATACATTAGTACGCTTTGATAGTTTCCTGCAAGGTTTGCCTGCTGGTATTCAGCTTTTTTCACTTTTACAAACCAATCCGCGTTTGTTGAACCTGCTGGTGCTAGTAATGAGTGTTGCGCCACGAATGGCGGATATTATCACCCGTAAACCGCATATTTTTGACGGGTTGCTGGATCCGGCAATTTTTGCCGAAATGCCGACGCTGAACTATCTGGAAACGCGGCTCAAAGCCTTTTTGGGTTCAGCCAATATCTATGAAGATATCTTGGATCGTTTGCGCATTTTTGCTGCCGAACATCGCTTTTTGATTGGTATCCGCTTATTGACCGGCGCCATTGACGGGATGCGGGCGGGGAAAGCCTTTTCTGATCTGGCAGAGCTGATGATTACGCGTGCTATGGAGGCTGTCGAAGAAGAGTTCGGCAGACGACACGGCAAGATTGCAGGTGGAAAAACCACCGTGCTTGCGATGGGGAAACTCGGCAGTCGTGAATTGACCGGCAGCTCGGATGTCGATTTGATCTTGCTTTATGATCACCCCGAAGAGGTTGAATATTCGGATGGTGAAAAACCATTACATGTGTCGCAATATTATATGCGTATGACACAGCGCTTGGTAGCGGCCTTATCTGCGCCGACTGCGGAAGGCATTTTATATCAGGTGGATTTACGTTTGCGACCATCCGGTAATAAAGGGCCTGTTGCAACACATGTGAGTTCTTTTGATAAATATCAGCGACAGGAGGCGTGGACATGGGAGCATATGGCACTCACCCGTGCGCGGCCTATCGCAGGTGATGAAGAGCTAACCTTACGGGTTGAGAACATCATCGGCGATGTTTTGTCGATGCCTCGTGATGGCGCTAAAATTGCTGAAGATGTTCAAAAAATGCGCCGCCTAGTGGAGGAAGAAAAACCTGCACGTCACATTTGGAATTTTAAATTAAAAACCGGCGGTATGATGGATTTAGAATTCATCGCCCAATATGCCGTATTAACGGGGCAGGTAACTGTGAAGCCGTCTGGTATGACGACACAGGCCATTTTAAACCACATGAAGCCGGAATTTGCCTCTGCGGATATGCGCGAAAAGCTTACGGAAATCTGTCAGCTTTACACCAATTTAAGCCAGACCATTCGTCTGTGCTTAGGCGATGATTTCAATCCTGAAGAATTCCTGCCCGGCATGGTCGAGCTTTTGTGTCAGGTTGCACAATTGCCGGATTTACGTGTGCTGGAATATCAGCTGAATGAATATTCAGCTGATGCCCGAGCAGCTTTTACGCAGCTTGTGTGATTTCGTTTTGAGCTGAGCGGTCAGGGATACGCACGCAAACAATGGTGCCAACACCTTGGGTGGAGCGGATACGCAGCGTGCCGCCATGCAGCTCAGCCAGTGAGCGAGAAATCGCAAGGCCAAGGCCAGAACCTGTATGAGACTTAGTGAACTGGTTTTCCACCTGTTCGAATGGCTGACCGATTTTCTTCAATGCTGATTTCGGAATACCGCAGCCGGTATCTTGAATGGTGATGAAAAGAGCTGCCTGTGTTTGATGTGCGCGCACAGTAATATGACCGTCATAGCCGGTAAATTTGACCGCGTTGGACAACAGGTTGATCAGAATTTGTTTAACAGCGCGACGATCAGCGTGCAGTGCCAGACGATCAGCAATTTGGGTGTGAACCTGAATATGCTTCTCTTCTGCCTGTAGCGAAATCATACGAACAGTTTCGTTAATCAGCGGGCAGAGATCAATCTTTTCATGGTCGAGCGAGAACTGACCAGCTTCAATTTTCGACATATCCAGAATGTCGTTGATCACGTTCAGCAGATAGTTGCCGCTTGAATGAATATCATTGATATACTCTTCATAGCGGTCGGAACCGAGCGGGCCAAAGGTGCCGGCCTGAATCATTTCTGAGAAGCCGATGATGGCATTCAAAGGTGTGCGCAGCTCGTGAGACATATTAGCAAGGAACTCGGACTTGGCGCGGTTTGCGCCTTCTGCACGTTCTTTTTCAGCGGCATATTTGCGTGCCAATTCAGACAATTCGCGGACACGGTCTTTTTCGCCTTTACGGGCAACTGAAAGGTCGTGAATGGTCGCCATCAGACGGCCTTCACTTTCAACCATGCGCTCCTGATGCAGCTTCAGCTGCGTAATATCGGTTGCGATCGAAACCAATCCGCCATCTTGTGTCGGGCGTTCGTTAACCTGTAGCCAGCGGCCGTCACTCAATTGACGTTCATAGGTTTCGGCACCAGCACGATTATGTTCGTTGGCCATACGGCGTTCAAATGCGACAGGGCGGATTAATGGCTCGATTTGCTGGCGGATTACGCCAGGTCGCAAAGCGGAAGCTTCAAGTCCGGCATATTCATTATACTTGGAATTGGACATTACCAGACGGTCTTTAGCATCCCAGAGAACGAAGGCCTCGGAAATATTTTCAATCGCTTCACGGATGCGCATGTCCGCTTCTGCAGTAGCTTGCGCAAAGCGATGCTGTTCACTGACGTCAAATGCGATACCAACCAGATGCGGGTCGCCTTCGGTGGCAACTTCTGCACGCACCCGCATCCACACCCAAGAGCCATCAGCATGGCGCATACGCAAAACCTTGTCGACTTGCGAGATTTCACCGGCGACAGCCTGTTTGGCAATATCATAAAGATCGCCGTCATCAGGATTAACAATGGCTGCTACGGCACCAAATGCCAAAATGCTGTCTTGCGATTCATAGCCGAGCATCTCGTACATGGAGCGCGACCAATAGATGCGGCCGCGCACCATATCCCAATCCCACAAGCCACAACGGCCGCGAGCAAGCGCCATATCAATGCGCCACTGAATCTGTTGAGAAAGATCATCAGCTTCACGCGCACGCGCCGCCTGACTGAAATAGGCGTAAAGAATGGCAAGCATAACACCGGAGGTGCCTGCAAAAAGTGTCAGGTTCAGCGAAGCTGTTTTACGCCATTCAGCAAAAATGGTTTGCTTTGGCTCATAAGCCAGCACGGACAGGTTACGCATGAAAGTTGGATGGGTGAGGGAGGCAAAGCTTGTTTCACCATCAATGCCGACTTCCATAACGCCCGCTTTATCGCCAAAAAGCAACAAAGGTTGGCTTTCAGAAACCTGTTCGTCAATGTTTTTCAAACCACTGGTGTGCAGGCCTGAGCCGGTCATTACCTGATTGTTTTCATCCGCAACAACCAAAGAAATGGCATCGCTGATATGCAATGCGGAGCGCGCTTCATTCAGCATTGTTTGAATGGCAGCAGCATCAGGTGCATCATGGGACTGGCTGGTGAAATTCGCACGATCTATATGCGCACTCACCTGCAAACTTGCCAATGCAATGGCAGAGCGGCTGCTGCGCTCGATGTCATCGCGCCACGCCAGCAAGGAAAACAGGCGGGCAACTGCAAGAATAATCAGGAAAGAAATAATCAGGACCGGAACGATGCGCCGCAGCGTTGGTTCAAAGGATGCAAACTTGCGATAGGCAGGACCTGCCAGCAAGCTGACATGAGCAGAAAGACCACCTTTTTTTAGTTTCGGCCGTGCAGAAGAATTCTTCCCCATCGGCTCGCCATAGGCGTCCGTCCTAGCCATCGAGGCTCCCCATAAAAACAACAACACTGAAAGTGATTCGCGACGCAACACACTCGCTAACCTAATGAATCAAAAGTGATTCGTGCTGTCCAGTCCTTTTGCTAATTATTTCTTAAATTTGATTCGTTTTTTGAGAAACGGGACTAAAATGATTCTCTTTTGTGGCTCACGGCCCATCTAAGTCTCAGTCCGTTCTTAATCATTGAAATAAACGCTTCATCAACTATAGCGCGGATTTGATAATATATTTTTAATGCTTCCGGCGAAGGCACCAAAAAATACTCAATCTGCAGCATATCGAACTGGTTTTCGTTTAAAATCAGGCCTATGAGTAGAAAAGGTTCTGAACTTGTTTTCTGCATGATTATAAAGGATTCGCGTATTGAGCGCCCCTTCGCAACCGTCCGTGAGCTCCGATCTGGATTACTCTCGCCCGATGTTGGGCATTGGGTTTAAAATAGCATCAGTTTCGGTTTTTGTTGCGATGTCGACCTTGCTGAAAGCAACGGATGATATTCCGGTGGGGCAGCTGGTATTCTTCCGCTCTTTCTTCGCTATATTCTCTATTCTGTTTTATCTGTGGTGGCGCGGTCAGCTTCAGGGTGCCTTCAGAACCAAAGAACCAGCCAGCCATGTTTGGCGTGGTTTGGTTGGTGTGTCAGCTATGTTTTGCAGTTTTTTTGCGCTGACAAAATTGCCGCTGCCTGAATCTGTTGCCATTAACTACGCATCTCCTTTGATTGCTGTGATGCTCAGTGCTGTGGTTTTGAAAGAGTTCGTCGGCATTTATCGCTGGAGCGCTGTTTTTGTTGGCCTCATTGGCGTTTTGATCGTCATCTGGCCGCGTATGAGCATTTTTACGACAGGCCAGATAGGGCAGGAAGAGGCGTTTGGTGCGCTTGCGGCGCTAACAGGCGCGGCATTGGCGGCTGTTGCCATGGTGCTGGTCAGACGCCTTGTTAAAAAAGAGCGTACCTCGACAATCGTGATTTATTTCACTCTGACCTCAACCGTTGCAGGCTTTCTCACGCTGCCATTTGGCTGGGTGATGCCAAACTTACACCAATTGATCATGTTGATCTGTGCAGGTTTGGCAGGAGGAATTGCACAAATCTTGCTGACGGAATCTTATCGTCATGCGCCGATGTCGACGATTGCACCGTTTGAATATACATCAATGGTACTTAGTCTCATCATTGGCTTTTTGATTTTTGGAGATATACCAACCGTTACTATGCTGATTGGTAGTGCTATTGTGATGATGGCGGGTATCTTCGTGATCTTGCGTGAGCGTAAATTGGCAATTCCTCCGCAAAAATCAAACTCACCGCAAACTATTCCATGATTTGTTTGAGTTTGATCTTACGCGCCCAATTCTTGTAGTTTGGTTTTAACGCTTAACAAGTCCTGCCATGCAAAGCGCTTTTGTGCAGGACTGCGCAACAGATAGGCCGGATGCAGGCTTGGCATAACAGGTATTTGCACGCCTGCTGCCGTTGCATGGGACAACCAGTTCCCTCTTACCCGCAAAATAGTATCGGCAGAATTCGTGAGTAATTTGGTGGCAGGGCCACCAAAGCTGACAATAATTTTCGGGTTTGCCAATGCAATCTGCCGTTCGATAAATGGCTGGCAGAGTTCAATTTCCAACGGTGTCGGAATGCGATTGCCCGGTGGTCGCCAGCAAATCATATTGGCAAGGTAGGTTTGTTCGCGGGTGAGGCCGATTGCACTGAGCATATTGTCAAACAACTGACCGGTACGCCCTGCAAATGGCAGGCCTTCCATATCTTCATCGCGCCCCGGCACATCACCGACAAACATAATCGCAGCATCAGGATTGCCGTCTTCAAAGCACAGATTTTTGGCGGTGAACTTCAGTCCGCAACCATCAAAAGCGGTAAGACGTTCGCGCAATTCCTGCAATGTATTGGCACTAGCCGCACTTTCGCGCGCCAGCGCAATTTGCTGCGCGTCCGGCACTGTTTGACTTGTGTTTGGTGCAAAGGCCGGTGGTGGAGCTGATCGGGCTGCTGGTGCAGCATTTGCCGGCCGTTGATTGGCTTGTGTTTGGCGCGGCGCATTTTGCGGCTGTCTTTGTGCCGTCATCTGGCTGAGCTGTTCTTTGCGCAGGCTTTCGGCTTTTTCGGAGGCTGCAAACTGATCCACGGGTTCTTCAGATAAAGCTATGTCCAAGCCGGATTCTGCATAAAAATGCAGCAGCTCATCCATATCATATGTGATTTGTCCGGCAGTCATCAGTTTGGATCTCCAAAGCTGTCTATAGTCAGGGGGTCGCAAATTCTGTGCGTTAATGCAAGCGCAACCTGTCCGTTGAGAGAAAAGTAATATCTTTAATGAGACATGAGGTAAATGTGTCTGTACTGTTTAATGCGGACGTTAGGACGCATAGGCGATTAATTCTAATTTTGCGATACCGTTGGTACAAAAAACAAAACAGCCTGACGATGCTGCCCGCACAGGGCGCAGACGACAAGAAAATAAATCGGAGGCGTAAATGACCGAAGCTGCTGAACTGCCTGAACGCGAGAGCATGGAATTTGATGTTGTTATCGTGGGGGCAGGGCCTGCCGGATTGGCTGCGGCTATTCGCTTAAAACAATTATCGCCTGATTTATCTGTGGTTGTGCTGGAAAAAGGTGCCGAAGTTGGCGCACATATTTTGTCCGGTGCGGTGGTTGATCCTGTCGGTATCGACAAGCTCATCCCTGATTGGCGCGATGATCCTGATCATCCGTTTAAAACACCTGTGACGGCGGATCATTTTCTTCTGCTCGGGCCGGCAGGTTCGGTGCGATTGCCTAATATGCTGATGCCGCCTTTGATGAATAATCATGGCAATTATATTGTATCGCTTGGCAATGTCGCGCGTTGGCTGGCAGCGCGTGCTGAAGCGCTGAGTGTTGAAATCTATCCGGGCTTTGCAGCAACGGAAATGCTCTACGATGAAAATGGCGCGGTCAACGGTGTGGCGACCGGTGATATGGGCATTGAAAAAGATGGCACGCATGGGCCCAATTACACCCGTGGCATGGCCTTGATGGGCAAATTTGTGCTCATCGGTGAAGGCGCGCGCGGTTCACTGGCAAAACAGCTGATTGCGCATTTCAAACTGGATGCGGAGCGTGAGCCTGCCAAATATGGTATCGGGCTTAAAGAGCTGTGGCAGGTTGATCCTGCCAAACATAAATTGGGCTTGGTGCAGCATTCGTTTGGCTGGCCGCTTGATATGAAAACCGGTGGCGGCTCTTTCCTGTATCATCTGGAAGATAATATGGTGGCGGTGGGCTTTGTCGTTCATCTGAACTATAAAAACCCATATCTTTCGCCATTTGAAGAGTTTCAGCGATTTAAAACGCATCCTGCCATTAAGGATGTGTTTGAAGGTGCCAAGCGTGTTTCTTATGGTGCTCGTGCTATTACCGAGGGTGGCTGGCAATCTGTACCAAAACTTTGTTTCCCGGGTGGCGCATTGCTTGGTTGTTCGGCAGGGTTTGTGAATGTGCCACGCATTAAAGGCAGTCATAATGCGGTGCTTTCAGGCATACAGGCGGCAGAAAGCGTAGTGGCGGCACTTGAAAATGGCCGAGCCAATGATGAGCTGCTGGACTATGAAAATGGCTGGCGCAGCAGCGATATTGGCAAAGATCTGAAAAAAGTACGCAATGTTAAGCCGCTCTGGTCGAAGTTTGGTACACTTGTTGGTGTCGGGCTTGGTGCTTTGGATATGTGGACGAACACATTGTTTGGTGCTTCTTTGTTTGGCACGTTGAAGCACGGTAAAACCGATGCTTCTTCTTTGGAGCCTGCGGCCAAGCATAAGAAAATCGACTATCCGAAACCTGATGGTGTGCTGACATTTGACCGTTTGTCATCCGTGTTTCTCTCTAATACCAATCATGAAGAAAATGAGCCTGTGCACCTGTTGGTGCAGAATATGGCTTTGCAAGCGACATCAGAGCTTGGTGTCTATGGCGGGCCATCGGCTCGTTATTGCCCTGCGGGTGTTTATGAATGGGTAGAGAAGGATGGGCAGGAAACTTATGTGATCAATGCGCAGAATTGCGTTCACTGTAAAACCTGCGATATCAAAGACCCGAACCAGAATATCAATTGGGTACCGCCACAAGGCGGCGAAGGACCCGTCTACGCCAATATGTAAATATTGGTTGGAAGCCGTGCCGGCTCATTTTTTGAAACAAAATTGGCTGTCTGGCCGCCAATGAGACTTTGAGATTTGCTCAATAAAAATGCCGCGGTCAGGCGTTCTGACCGCGGCTTTTTTGTAGTTCAGTAAAGCTTATGAAGTGCCTTTGAGACGGGCATTGCAGAGGCTGTAGTAACCGCCGCCTTTTTGAATCCATTTCAGGCCATTTAGCGCATTTTTGTCTTTAAGCGCATGGTACTGCTCAAGGCATGTATGCATACGTGCTTTGCCCGCACTTTCGTTCGAGAACTTTGCTGAAACATTTTTCGGGAAAGTAACGCCGCGCGGTGCTGCTGTGGTTGGTGCTGCTGGCTCACGGTCACCATCAGTGCTCAAAGCAGTAAGATCAGCGCCCGGGCCACATTCTGCTTTGCGGAAATCGTTCCATTTCATGCCATTATCAACGCCGGCATCTTTTGCGGCCTGATATTTAGCACCGCATTGCTGCATGGTCAGGCTTTTAGGTTCAGTTGCTGCCGCTTTGGCAGGCTTTTTAGCTGGAGCCTCTTTTTGAGATTTTGCAGCCTTGGCTGGTGCTTCTGCCGGAGTGTCGCTGCCACATTGAGCTTTACGATAATCATTCCAGTTGAGGCCACCTAAGGTGCCTGCATCTTTCGCAGCCTGATATTTTGCACTGCATTCCTGCATGGTCAACGCATTTGCAGGGGCAGTGGTTGCCATCGCTGCGATAGTCGCCACCAAGGCTGTGCCAGCCAAACCGGCCAGTGAACGAATAAGCATAATAAAACTCCTGTTTTAAATTGCCGATATTATATGTGCTTATCGTCCAGAACGACAAGATAGTCAGACGTTAAATTCAATAATATATGCTGTTTTTCTATGAATTTTATTAAACAGAATTATGCATCCGTCGCTCAACTATAAGTATTAAGTGCCTTTTATAAAATATATGCAGCATTCTTAATGCATGGTCATCCATTTGCGCGCTTCACGCAACGCAGTTGCCAGTTCTGTTTTGGACATGGTGCCTGCCAGTTGGGTGCGCATGTCTGCTGCCTGTTTGTGGCCGCGAATGGCTGCAATATTCAACCATTTGTGCGCTTCAATAACATTGATGTCGCAATCGCGACCGGTGGCGTACATGACGCCCATTTCGAAGAGAATTTGCTCTTCCGTGACAATGTCGTCTTCTTCAGCGGATTTTTCAAACTGTGCCATTGTTCTCAATTCCTGTTTTACAACTAAGCGTGGGGCATGCATTGTTGTTTGACAGGCTGATCATAAAGGGCAGGGTTTAAACTGGCGGTTAAATGACATGCTTAATACAAAGTGAGCAAAATATCGTGGCCGGAAAGCCACAGCTCTGATTCAAGGCAGCTGTGGCCCGAGAGGCTTGGGTTGCTCGGGCAGAGAAAAAAGCGCCACATGAATATTCATATGGCGCTTTAAAAAAATCATGAAATGACGGACGAATTATTTGGCTTTTTGACCAAACAAAATATTTTGTGCCTGTTTATCTGTGGCAAGATTGGACTTTTCACGCTCAGCTTTGCCAAGTTCCATGCCGCGTTGCACTGCCGGACGGGTAAGCATCAGCTCATACCAACGCTTCAGGTTAGGGAAATCTTCCAGCTTTTGATCATAGTTTTTGTATGCGCTAATCCAGCCGACACATGCCATATCAGCGATGGAATAGTCACCGGCAATATAGTCTTTACCTTCCAGCTGACGGTTTAACACGCCATAAAGACGGTTAACTTCATTGGTGTAGCGGTCAATGCCATATTGCACTTTTTCAGGTGCATAAACACGGAAGTGACCTGCCTGGCCGGACATAGGGCCAAGTCCGCCCATCTGCCACATCAACCATTCATCAACGGCCACACGAGCGCGTTCGTTCTCCGGATAGAAGCGGTTAAACTTACGGCCGAGATATTGCAGGATTGCAGCTGATTCAAAAACAGAAATCGGCTGGCCATCAGGACCTTCCGGATCAATAATCGCTGGCATACGGTTATTCGGCGCAATTTTCAAAAAAGATGGCTCGAACTGATCACCTTTGCCGATATTGATATATTTGACCTCGTAAGGAATGCCCAATTCCTCCAGCATAATGCTGATTTTCCAGCCATTGGGTGTCGGCCAATAATAAAGCTCAATAGGTTTGGTTTGCGTGGTCATAAGGAACTCCCGATTATGGCTGTGATATAGTTTGAACATATGCCTTGGATTTTATCCTGCAAGGGGCGCTCACAAGTTTTTCGGCGTATTAATCAATATGAATGCTGCATGAATGGCGGCCTCAGGGAAGGTTCAGTCCGATTTTCTATGATGTTCCCATATCGTCAAAGAAGGGGATCAACATGCTAAACAAATCTGTTATCGCCATATTGCTATTTGCAGGGATTGTACTGGTTTCGCTCAGCACTGTCGGTAAATTTGATCAGGGCATTCAACAGCTCGCCATGAACACCGTGAAGGTGCTGCCATGATGAGCTCTGTCTTCACTTACTTTGCTTTGATGGTTCGTATGATGATTTTTTGCACGGTCTTTATCGGCCCGCCAGCATCATTTGCTTTGTTAAATTCGGCTTATCCGCCAAAAATCAGCGCTGCCGGACTGGTTATTTTTGTTAGTCTGCAACGCGCTGCATAAAAATATACTTCTATATACTCCCAGTTGTCACTCGACTCGCTATATAGTGAGCCATGACAAACAAAACCGATCTCCCTTTTCTTTCTGAAATCATGACGCCGCCTCTGGCAGCAGCAGAAAATTTTGACGATGCCCGTGCCGCCGTAGCGGCACTGCGCAAACTTTATGAGCGTAATACTGCCTTTTTGCGTGATGCTTTTGAGAATGTTGCCTTGGGGAAAATGGAAGCGCGCCGTTATCGTGCCTTCTATCCGGAGCTGAAACTCTCGACCACCAGTTTTGCGCATGTGGATACGCGTTTGGCTTATGGTCACGTGTCTGCGCCTGGTGATTATACCGCAACCATCACACGCCCCGATCTTTTTGAACACTATCTGATTGAACAAATCCGCCTGCTGATGCGCAATCATAATGTCAGCGTCACAGTGCAGGAATCATCAACGCCTATTCCGTTGCATTTTGCGTTTCTTGAAGGCACCCATGTCGATGGAGCTGTCGCTAATGCTTTTGCACATCCTTTACGAGATTTGTTTGATGTGCCGGATCTCAGCAGCACCGATGATAAAATCGCTAATGGTGATATTGAGTTGATACCGGGTGAGGCAATGCCGCTGGCGCCTTTTACGGCACAGCGCATTGATTATTCCTTGCAGCGTCTGGCACATTATACGGCGACCAGTCCGGCACATTTTCAAAACTATGTGCTGTTCACCAATTACCAGTTCTATATTGACGAGTTTTGCAATTATGCCCGCAAGTTAATGGCGGAAGGCGGCGGGGGGTATACCCGTTTTGTCGAGCCGGGTAATCTCGTAACACTTGCCGGTGAAACAGCGCCATCCCTTGGCACGGCTGCATCGCGATTGCCGCAAATGCCGGCTTATCATCTGCAACGTGATGATCATTCCGGCATCACCATGGTCAATATCGGGGTGGGGCCATCCAATGCGAAAACCATTACCGATCATATTGCCGTTCTTCGCCCGCATGCATGGCTGATGCTTGGTCATTGTGCAGGTTTACGTAATAGTCAGCAATTGGGTGATTATGTTCTCGCACACGCTTATGTGCGCGAAGATCACGTGCTGGATGATGATTTGCCTGTGTGGGTGCCAATTCCGGCTCTGGCTGAAATTCAGGTGCCGCTGGAGGATGCAGTGGAGGAAATCACTGGTCTGGAAGGCTATGATCTGAAGCGGATCATGCGCACCGGTACGGTCGCCACTATTGATAACCGCAATTGGGAATTGCGTGATGAGCGTGGACCTGTGCAACGTCTTTCGCAGTCGCGTGCCATTGCTTTGGATATGGAATCTGCCACCATTGCTGCTAATGGTTTCCGTTTCCGTGTGCCTTATGGCACATTGCTGTGTGTTTCAGATAAGCCATTGCATGGCGAGCTGAAATTACCTGGCATGGCGACCGAGTTTTATCAGCGACAAGTGGCGCAGCATTTGCATATCGGCATCAGAGCGATGGAAAAAATTGCTGCAATGCCACAAGAGCGTCTGCATTCTCGTAAATTACGCAGCTTCTATGAAACTGCGTTTCAGTAATCAAAAACAATGCCGTCTGGGCCGTCTGGTTTCGCACTGCTTATCAGCGGCTTGATACCGGACGGTACTCCCTCTTATGAGAAGCCGCTCTATCTTTCTGGTTTGCTCTCATCATCAGGAAAAAAAACTATATGCGCCGTACTAAAAAAATATCATCATTGAGTTTTGCCGTTTTTATTATTGCGGTTCTTGGTACGGTGCCACTGGTGCTGGGCTTTTTTGGTGAAGTTCATCCGGCACTTGATACATTTTCGCATATTCGGGCGCATTTATCTGTGGCGCTTTTTCTATTCTCATTGCTGCTTTTGCTCACAGGGCTGCGCCGCGAGGCAATGTTGTTATGTTTGTTTTGCGCTTTAAGCTTTGCAACAACGATTGAGGCTGTGCGCACGCAAATTTCAGGCCTCGAATTACCGGAGTCTGCAAAGGTTGAAGGTGCCACTTACAGTCTGGTGCAGATTAATTTGCTATTTGCTCATCCTGAGCCACAGCGGGTTTTACAGATGATTGGCCAGCAAAATCCTGATGTGATTACCTATCAGGAAGCCTCCAGTGCTTGGGAGCCATGGCTGAAAGTTTTGGAAGGGCGCTATCCTTATCATTTATTGTGCAAGGATTATCCGGGCTCTTGGGGTGTTGGTATTCTTTCCAGAAGGCCCTTTGTTGAAGGTGCAGAGCGACTGTGCGTTGATGATGGCGTTTTGGCAGCGGTTCAGATTGATTTTGGCGGACAGGTGGCAACAATTGCTTCGCTGCACCTGTCATGGCCATGGCCTATGCAACAGCCTGCACAGTTAAATGAGATCGAGCCGCATTTACGTGCTATGAAGCATCCGCTTATTATCGCTGGTGATTATAATGCGAGCCCATGGAGCCATGCACTGGTACGCATGACAAAGGCTTCAGACACCTATGATGTTGGCGGCCTTGGCGCAACATGGATGCTGAAACAATTGCCCATGAGCTGGGTTAAATGGCTTGGCGTGCAGATTGATCATCTTCTCGTCAGCAGCAACGTGACGGTTGATCAGGCAAAGACATTAGATGAAGTAGGCTCCGATCACCTGCCTCTATTGCTAAAATTTACCTTGCCAGTCACATCTGTTGAACCAGAAGAGGATGATACCACTCAAGTGGTTCAGCATTAATTCTGTTTTTTGTCTTGCATTAATGCCTTTCATGCCAATTCAAAGGATGCTTTTCTTTGAATTGGTATGAAAGCCTGTCCATATTTGCCAGTCATCATAGGTTGGTTAGGTTATTCACTGATGCGCTTTTAATCGCATATGCAGTGTTTATGACTATCGTTGAAAGCTTTATTATTCAGCTTTTTTACACTTAGACCAACAGGTCAGCGATACGATCAACCAGCCAAGAATAAGAACTGTGCCGCCAGTGGGTGCTGCAAAAGGAAATAAGCGCTCACCTAGAAAGTCACGCGACAGCAAATCACCACAAAAAAGTAGTAAGCCAATAATAATTGCAGAGCCACCAATCGTTGCTGTACGGCTTTGGCCACTTAAAATCGACAATGCAAGAAATGCCGGTGCGTGGCCTAAGAGGATAGGCGCCACTGTATTCAGATTGCCGGTATTGTTATGCGCAGCACCTGCATAGGTGATCAGGGCGAGGGCACCGGTTAAGCCGCCAATTGTCGAAAAATAGCGATTAATTTTAACAGTCAATTTTCTGCCTCTTAGATTTGCCGCATAATCGAAAAATAGAACAATGCTTGCCTGAATAGAGTGGTCGTATCCCTATGGATTGTAGCCTCCTATTCAATAGCGCATGACTATGCAAATTTTAAAAGCAATTAAATGTTATTTTTGCCCATCACAAAGACGGTAAATTATAAAGTGCAGTTTTTTAGAAACTGTGATGCTCCGAAAAGGCAAACTTTGTGTTTTCGCAATGCACTTAGAATTCTGATGAAATGGCTGAAGCAGGGCGAATGAAGCGGTGGCACTTTTGAAGTGAGTGCGATTTAAACAAAACCAAATAAAAAAAGCGCCAGTGAAATTCACTGGCGCCTTATTATCAAACCAAGGTCTGATTAGAACGAACGCTGGAAGCGGATCATGCCCTGAACGCTGTTCTTTTTGAAGTCAGCGCTGTTGGTAGGGTTGTAGTCGCTGTTGTTTTTGAAACGGGTCCAAGTTACTTCAGGAGTGATCTTGAAGCCAGGAACCAGTTCGTAAGCTACGTTAGCAGAAACAGAGGTCTTGCCCCAATCTTCTGTTGCAGCCTGCAAGTTGAAAGCTGCTTTGTCGGTAGCTTTAAATGTAGCGCCACCCCAAACTGCCCACTTACCGCCAAATGCGCCGTAAGCCTGCTTATTGGTCTTGTCGCCAGAGAAGCCACCCATTACCCAAAGAGAGATCTGGTCGCTTACGTTTACGTCTGCACGTACTTTAGCTGCCCAATCTTCAATAACAGCGTCGTATGCAGCAACCGCAGCAATCGAACCCCAGCCCTGAGCGAATTTCAGACCACCAACAACATGTGGAACATATTCGTCAATTACGCTATCTGCACCGCCCTGTTCAACTGCGATAACAGCTGAGAAGCCGTTGCCACCAGCAAAGGTGTAAGCAATCTGACCTGTACGGGTGAACTGGCCATCTGATACGATGTCGTCGTTCATTACGCCGCCGAGGCCGCCTACAAAGTCTTTAAACTTTGTTGGTGCGAGACCGACGCGGAAGCCGCCGAGATCAATATAAGCATATTCGAGCTCTGTTGCGCGGCTATCTTTAGCGTAAACGTCATCTACGCCACTTGCTTTAGCGTCGTATTTGGCGCGCAGCTCAGTAAATGTGCTGAGTGTGCCAAGTTCAGTTTCAGAAGCTGTACGAACCTGAAGGGACAAACGTGCGTGCTTTTTCCAGCCGCCATGTTTGAAGCCATTTTCTACGTTGTCGCCGCCTTTGATGTCGTAACGGACATAACCGCCGATGCGCAGGCAGGTTTCGGTGCCTGGAATGTAGAAGTAGCCAGCGCCGTATGCATCGCAAACGCGAACATATTCAACAGCTTCTGGTTCTGGTGCGATGATTGCGTCGGCTGCGTTTGCGCCGGTAGCTGCTACAACTGCTGCAGCGGAGCCGAGGAGAAGGCTCTTGATGTTCATTTCTGACCTCCAGTCAAAGTTTAAAAACGGGTTTGGGCATTTCTTTTTGGCTGAAGGACAACCTGTCCCCATCCCCTTGTGTTGAAAAAGTCGCCCCGAAGCGCGCCCTCTTCTGATGTGAAGATACTCAGGCCAGATTTTGATGCAACTGTGAAAACAACTCTGACGCCTTACTCACGTCTCTATGAAAGGGGCTTGTTGCAGAAAAGACACGAATTTCACGCTTACAGTGCAATTCATTAAGAGTTTGGTAATGAAAATAAACGGTTTTTAACAGTTTTGCGTCAGTTGAAGCTGTGCAAATCAGTTGATTTGATCCGGAATCGTGCAAATCACCTATGTGATTGTCTGCAAATCAATCCTGATCAGGAGGCATTTAAGTGAGCCGGTTTCTGATATTATATACATTATAATATAGGCAGTGTGTGAGTGGTCTGAGTGTGGATGTATGCGAATAGCGGTGTCCGAGCTGTCATTTCTGACAAGTTTGTGTGTGTGATGCGAAAAATTTTAAGGATAAAGCGTTAAATTGCTTGAACTTAGTGAATTAAAAAGCTATCTCGCCTGTACCGGAGAGGTGGCCGAGTGGTCGAAGGCGCTCCCCTGCTAAGGGAGTAGACCCGTGAGGGTCTCGTGGGTTCGAATCCCATCCTCTCCTCCATTTTCCTTACATTTTATTATTTTTAATGCCTATACGGGCGTTGGATCATTGTGCGCCTCATTAACTGATTTCAAAAATCAGTTGATTCGAGCGTCTATAAACAGTTTTTCAAAGTGGGAAACTGGATTCTCTTAAATGATCTCCTTATTGCTTAAATTGTCTTAGAATCATCGAGAGAAGGGGTGGTTGAGTTGAAACAGTGGTTTTGGCCCGGCTGGGTTTGCACCGTTACCCTGACCGCAGTTACTTTGTGGTTTGGCATTAAGCCATTGGAAGCCGAGCTCTCGTTGCGCGCACAGAATGATTTGCAGGCCTATGACTGGACAAGTTTCAGTCTGGAGGGACGAGATCTCACTTTGCGCGGTGTGGCACCCGATGAAGAATCACAGATTGCAGCTGTAAAGGTTGCAAATGCGATCGAAGGGATTCGGGTTGTTGATGATCTGACATCGTTATTACCGCTTGCAGCGCCTTACACGTTTCAGATCGAGAAAAACGGCGATGGGATTATTTTAAGTGGTTATATCCCGACCGCAGCGCTTCGTGACGAGCTGATGCTTGAAATGGAAGAACGGGCAGGTGGCGCGTCGGTGATGGATGAAATGGCTTTGGCTCGCGGACAAGCGCCTAACTATGTTTCTTTGGTGAAATTTGCTATTTTGCAATCTGCTTATCTCAAATCAGGTAAAATCGCTCTGATTGATATGCGTCTGAACATTGATGGCGATGCGAATGACCGGCTTGATTATTACCGCTTGCAGAATGCATTGAATAATTCACTGCCAGAAGGCGCAAGTGTAGGGCAGCGTTTCATTGCGCAGCCTTAAATGGATGTTTTAAAAGAGTTCGTCGGATTTTTTCAGATATTTAAGCATTGGTCGTAAGACACGAAAGGTCGTTTATGCTCTATCTTGTTCAGACATTTTGGTTTGTGTTGTTGCTGGCTTTATGTGTTGGTTTTCTGGTAGGCTGGATGGCAGTTGGAAATAAAAAGTAAAACAGTTTTATTTGCGAAGCATCGGCGGCTCGTAAATTATGAAGCACTATCTCGCTCTGACTTAAATATATTAATCCGGGGGAAGAAATAATGCCTCACCTTATTTTGCAGCTCGCTTTGTTGATTGCTGCGGTGTTCGTGATCGGTAGCTTGGTTGGTTTTTTCGCCCGTAAGCGAAAAGCTAAAACTGCGGTGGTGTTATCTGAACCGGAACAACAGGTTGAGGCTGTTGAACCCGACCTTGAGAAGAATGAGCATAAACTTCAGACACCTGTTCCGGCCATACCCGAAGCCAAACCTGTTGCTGAGCAGTCTGCCATTGAGAAAGCTGATGAAGCTCTTGAACCTGTAAAGGCTGAAGAGACTGCAACTGAAGAAACAAGCGCAACTGTAGCTGAAGTTTCGTGCGATGCGGCAGCTGAGTTTATTGCAGGGCCAGTAGAGATTGAAGAGCTGGCGGCTCCTGAGCCAGTGATAGTGAAAGAGCCTGAACCTGTTGTTGAACTTGGTCTGCCGCAATTGCTTGATGCGGCACGCGATGGCAAGCCGGATGATTTGTTGAAGATTAAAGGCATTGGTCCAACATTACAGCGCAAGCTTTATGCGCTGGGTGTGTATCATTACGACCAGTTGGCAGGGTGGGATGCTGATAACGCAGTCTGGATTGGTAAAAAGCTTAATTTTCGTGGCCGTGTCGAGCGTGAAGAGTGGGTGGAGCAGGCAGGTGGACTGGTAAAGCTTGGTGAAAAAGAACGCGCTGATAAAGCGTCTAAAAAAGCTTCTGCAAAAACAGCAACCAAAAAAGCGACAGCCAAAGCAGCCACTGTGAAGGCAGCGGTTAAGAGAGCGCCGGTTAAATCAGCTAAAAGCAAAGCGAAAACGACTGCAAAAAAAATCGATGTGTGATTGGCTATTGGTTTAATTGATTGATTAAAAAAAGCGGCTTCGGGGAAACCTGAAGCCGCTTTTTTATTGTCTTATTTGCGACCATTGATCAGGTCGGTTTTGATATTTGCTGTGCCGGTCAAACGCGCTTTGTAAACTTCGTAATTTTCCATGACCCGTTGCACATAGTTACGTGTTTCAGGGTATGGAATGCGTTCAATCCAATCGACGATTTCTTCAATCGAGCGGCCACGCGGGTCACCATATTTGGCAATCCACTGATTGGCGCGGGTTGGCCCTGCATTGTAACCGGCAAAGGTCAAAATATAGGAGCCGTCAAAGCGGCCAAGTTGCTCGCTCAAATAATGGGCACCAAGTGTCGCATTATAGGCAGAATCATTGGTAAGCTTGGCATGCGTAAAGGCAATGCCTGCGCGTGTTGCAACACCCTTGGCTGTGCCTGGCAATAATTGCAGAAGGCCAAGAGCGCCTGCACTTGAAACGGCTGAGGCGTTAAATTCGCTTTCCTGACGTGCAATCGCATAAGCGAGCGCTTTGCCGGAGCCGCTAATATTAGCGTGATTTGGAATGGCGCCTAACGGATGTGATAGGGCGCCGACATCAAGGCCACGTGTGGCAGCTGTTTTGCCGATTCGTAATGCCAGATAATGATTGTTCTTTTGCTCGGCCATAACGGCCAGCAGGGCTAATTCGCCAACGCTGGAAATCTCTTGTGCCAGATTACGATAAAGCGCATCGGCGCGGGAACTGTAGCCCGCAGCTTCCAAACGCTTGATTGCCTGTACGGCAGGGCGATTGGCAAAATTGGTACGGTCTGCATTGCTTGGCTTGGGGTAGGGCAGTTCCAAGGTGGACTGACCAAGCTTGGCCGCGGCCAGCTGACCGTAGAATGTTGTGCCATAATGCGCAGCACGCTGATAATAATTGCCGGCATTACCGCCAGCACCAGCTTCAGCTGCACGACCCAGCCAATAATAAGCGCGTGATGCGGAAATCGCGCCAGATGAAATCTCAGCAATACGGGCAAAGTGCTTTGCTGCCGTTTTCGGATCATTTAATGAGCGTAACGCATACCAGCCAGCATGAAACTCAGCGTCAGCAGCCATGGTTGGTGATTCTGCGGCATGAGCGGCAGCAACCTGATAGGCTAGCTTGGCTTTGCCAATATCAAGCAATTCACGTGATAATACGCGGCGCTCTGTCCACCAAGCATCGGGGTCAACCAGTGTTTTGGCATCTTTCGGCGCTTTAATCATGATCTGCGCCGCATCACTGAAGCGTTCCGCGCGACGCAAATAGCGTGCTTTCACAAACAGAAAAGATGGATGCGAATGCCATGACTTATCAACCGCATTGATTTTCTGTGCTGCATCATTACTGTTTTTAGAAACAGCAAGATAAGCCTGATAAAGTGATTGCGCTTGCGCAGGGCCTGCAAGATTAGCGGCCGATTGCATACGGCCATTGTAAAGCGAACGGATCAGGCGATTAAGATGATCATCACGCGTCAGAGTATCTGAAAACTCACGCAAGACAGACTGCTCTTCGGCCTGTGACAGGCGAGCACTAGCCCACCATGGCGCAAGCAGCTGTCTGGCTTTGGTATTATTGCCGCTTGCTTTGTGAGCGCGCGCCAATGTCATAATGCCTTCTGTTGTTTGCGGACGGCTATTGCCAAATGCACCGATCACCTGACCTGCTGGCAATTTTTCACGCGCCAAGGCACGTTCGGAATTGTTGCGGATGGCGGACATGCCTGGCCAGCCCTGCAATTCGGCAGCAGCAGCGGCAATTTCCGCACTTGTTATGCCTTCTGCATTCGAAGTGGCAATCACCCATGAGAGAATTTGACGGTCAATACTGCCTCTGGCCATGTTGTTTTTCATGGCGATCGTACGGGCTGCATTTTTGTTTTCGAGTGCGTCCAAGGCTGCTTTCAACGTGCCGCTGACAACAGCCGGATTGGCCGCACGCGGAACGCTGGAGGTAATAACCTGATCCTGCAATGACGGGCGCTGGCTCGGGCGTGGCTGCGGTGTCACCAGATTAATCGGCGACTCGCGCGTGGCTGACGGCGCAAACGGTGTTGGCGCAGGACGCGAAAACGGGGTCGGAACATCGGCAGGCGGCACGGGCTGTGCGATTGCTGTGGCTGTTGGCAGGCAAAGCATCAGGCTGCACCCTGCAAGCAGGATGTTACGCCAAATCGGTGCTCTTTGATCAACTTTACGCATATTGAACCAAACCACATTGTTTTTGCTCTGATCGGTTTTTCGCATGAATTGAACTTCATTTGAAAGCTGCGGGACGTATCAGGGCAGAGGAACTTTTTTACTTTTTTATTATAATTTTTATCAGTGAAGGCATCGTTAACAAACCATTATGAATAAGATCGGATAACTAACGTCCATTGGGTCGTAAAATTGCTTGCTCCATTCTTATGGCAATACTATGGTACGACCGCTTTCGTCGGGTTTTCCGGCGTTTATTAACATTTCATCTCTCAGGAGTTTATTGATGCTGAAGGGCTCAATCACCGCACTCGTTACGCCATTCGATCGTGATGGTGCATTTGACGAGAAATCCTTCCGCTCCTTCGTGAATTGGCAAATTCAAGAAGGCACCAATGGATTGGTGCCTGTCGGTACAACCGGTGAAACACCTACGCTCTCGCATGACGAGCATAAGCGGGTCATTGAAGTCTGTATTGAAGTCGCGGACAAGCGCGTGCCGGTCATTGCAGGTGCCGGTTCCAACAATACACGTGAAGCGATTGAACTGGCGCAGCACGCTGAAAAAGCGGGCGCGGATGCGGTTCTCGTGGTTACACCTTATTATAATAAACCTAATCAGCGTGGCCTTTATGAGCATTTCACGGCAATCGCCCGTGAAATCACTGTGCCGATCGTGATGTACAACATTCCGGGTCGTTCAATCGTTGATATGCTGCCGGAAACCATGGGTCGTCTGGTTTCAGACCATAAAAACATTGTGGCTGTTAAAGACGCAACCGGTCGTATTGAACGTGTATCTGAACAGCGTGGAGTCTGCGGCAAAGATTTCATTCAGTTGTCGGGTGAAGATGCAACAGCATTGGGCTTTAATGCTCATGGCGGCCATGGCTGCATTTCGGTGACCTCAAATATTGCACCACGCCTTTGCGCTGAGTTTCAGGCAGCATGCCTGAGCGGTGACTATGCAAAAGCACTGGAATATCAGGATCGCCTGATGCCATTGCATAAAGCATTGTTTGTTGAGCCGAATCCGGCTGGCCCTAAATATGCTTTGTCGCGTTTGGGTCTGATGGAGCCGGTTGTACGCTCGCCAATGGTTCAGGTGGAAGAATCCACACGTCTCATCATTGATCGTGCCATGCAACATGCTGGTCTGATTAATTAATCTATGCCAAACAGAAAAAGCGTCTTTATTTTTAAAGACGCTTTTAATCTGTGTGACAGGTATTATATAACCTCATTATGAATAAGCCAAAAACACCGACAGTGCGCAAAATTATCGCGGAAAACCGCCGTGCGCGCTTTAACTTTGAAATTGTGAGCACGCTGGAAGCAGGTCTGGTTCTGACGGGGACGGAAGTGAAATCACTTCGCGCCAATCAGTCCAATATTGCCGAAAGCTATGCAAGCTTTGAAAATGGTGAGTTTTGGCTGATTAACTCCTATATTCCTGAATATACGCAAGGCAATCGTTTCAATCATGATCCGCGTCGCCTGCGTAAATTGCTGGTCAGCCGCCGTGAAATGGCGCGTTTATTCAACTCGGTTTCGCGCGATGGTATGACCGTTGTGCCGTTGAAGCTTTATTTCAATGATCAGGGACGGGTGAAGCTGGAGTTGGCAGTCGCGCGCGGTAAGAAGCTGCACGATAAGCGCCAGACCGAGAAAATGCGCGATTGGAATCGCGAAAAATCACGCTTGTTGCGCGATAAAGGCTAAATTTATCATCATTGATTGTTGAAAAATGCAGATGCTGGCAGATTAATTGCCGGCGTCCAGATAGTTGCGCACATTTTTGAAAACGTCGTGGAACATTTTTTCAGTTAAAACACCGGTATTGGTGTTGTAGCGTGAGCAGTGATAGCTGGAAAAAATCCGGATCCCGTTAATATCCGTTTCCTTGCCATGGCCAAATTTATGTTTGGAAACAGGTTCGCTTAAGGCGCGGATCGTGGACTGATGCGCGATGGTGCCAAGAGTGACAATAGCGCGCAAATTATTAAAGCCGGAGAGGGCGGGCTTTAAAAACTGGCGGCAATTGTTGATTTCGGATGCGGTTGGTTTGTTTTCCGGCGGCACACAGCGCACAGCATTGACAATCATTGTGTCGATGAGTTCAAGGCTATCGTCAATGCGCGCTTCAAACTTGCCGCGGGCAAAGCCTAAATCAATCAAAGTGCTATAGAGAAGGTCACCTGCGTAATCGCCGGTGAAAGGGCGGCCGGTGCGGTTCGCGCCGCGTATACCGGGGGCAAGCCCGATGATCATCAGGCTGACGCTGTCATCGCCGCCAACAGGCATGAATGGCGGAACCGGAGCATTGTGCCATTCCGGTTCTTTTACACGCCATTCTTGTAAAAAATCATGCAAACGCGGACAAATCGCGCAGTCATGTGAAGGATGGATCATGTTTACCCTTCAGGAGAATCGACGATGATCAATAATCGTCGTCTTCCATATCATCAGCTACAAAGCGCGGTGCCTGCTGCTGCGGACGTTCGGACATTTCACGACCGATTTCTGATTTCAGCGAAACGAGATCAATGAAATGGTCTGCCTGACGGCGCAATTCATCGGAAATCATTGCAGGCTGAGTGGTCAGAGTCGAAACGATCGAAACTTTGCGACCCTTGCGCTGCAAGGCTTCAACCAGTGAGCGGAAATCGCCGTCGCCTGAGAAAATAACGAAATGGTCAATGGCATCAGTCAGCTGCATCGCATCAACGGTCAGCTCAATATCCATATTGCCTTTAACTTTGCGACGTCCGGTTGCGTCGGTGAATTCTTTGGCAGCTTTGGTGATGACTTTGTAGCCGTTATAATCCAGCCAATCAATCAAAGGTCTAATTGACGAGTATTCCTGATCTTCTACCAATGCTGTGTAATAATAAGCACGCAGCAAATAGCCGCGGTTCTGAAATGCTTTTAGTAATTTGCGGTAGTCAATGTCGAAACCGAGTGTTTTGGAGGCTGCATATAGATTAGCGCCATCGATGAAAAGGGCGATCTTTTCACGGGAATCGAACATATGTAAAAATCCACTCTACAGGCATGGGCCTAAAAACCAGTCTAACTGGATGGCCGTCGTGAAACATATAAATGGCGACGTCAAAAGAACTTTTTGGTGCAACTTACGTCTTGAGCCTATTTTCTAAGGGGAATGCACAGAAATACAAGCAACCCTAGGTTGATTTGCCCTAATTGTAATGGCTTAAATGTTGATAATTGAACTATTTTTTCGTTAAAATCTGGGGAATGCTTGTCGGCTTGCTAACAAAGCCTCTGACTGGTATTCTGGCAAAGAATATAAAATTCTGTTATGCAATAGAGGGCGGCTTACAAAAATGAGGACGCGCGGGTTGTTTCGCGCGGCTTTTACTTGTTTTTTTTCGTCTTTCACGCTATGTGCAGACAAATTTCGTTAAAGATCGTATTATGAAAGGGACCCGCTGATGGCCCGCGTCACCGTTGAGGATTGCGTAGACAAGGTAGACAACCGCTTTGAGCTGGTTCTGCTTGCCAGTCATCGTGCACGCCAGATTTCGCAAGGCGGACAGATTACCGTCGATCGCGATAATGACAAAAACCCTGTTGTTGCATTGCGTGAAATCGCCGATGAAACACTTTCACCAGACGATCTGAAAGAAGATCTGATCCATTCGCTGCAGAAGCATGTGGAAGTGGATGAGCCTGAAGCTGCACCAACTGCATTGCTGACCGGTAGCATTGATGCAACCGCTGAAGGCATGGCTGAAGCCGGTGAAGATGAAGCAGTTGTCTTCGATCAGATGTCTGAAGAAGAATTGCTGGCCGGTATTGAAGGTCTGGTTGCTCCGGAAAAAAGCGACGACTTCTAATTATTTGCCCGACCGGCTGCAGCCGGTTACTGAATTTTTGATATGCGTCGCAACTTTTAAGTTGTGGCGCATATTTTTTAACGGCACTGCGATGTGTCTGCGACATAAAAGGACTTATATAATAATTACGCGCTAGCGTTGAAAATTATACTTGTCAGCAAAAATGCATGGTTTACTTTAAAAACACTGATGTGTTTGTTTTTATATAGGAGTTCCTGTCGATGATGCGCCAATATGAGCTTGTGGAACGCGTGCAGCGATACAAGCCAGATGTAAACGAGGCGCTCCTCAACAAGGCCTATGTTTATGCCATGCAAAAACACGGAAGCCAAAAACGCGCTTCCGGTGATCCTTATTTTTCCCATCCTTTGGAAGTGGCGGCAATCCTCACCGATATGCGCCTTGATGAGGCAACCATTGCGATTGCGCTGCTGCATGATACAATTGAGGATACGGACGCGACGCGCGCCGAGATTGATCAGCTGTTCGGACCTGAAATTGGCAAGCTGGTTGAAGGGCTGACCAAGCTTAAAAAGCTTGATCTTGTTTCCAAAAAAGCCGTTCAGGCCGAAAATCTGCGCAAATTATTGCTGGCAATTTCGGATGATGTGCGAGTGCTTTTAGTCAAACTTGCTGACCGCTTGCACAATATGCGCACGCTTGGCGTGATGCGTGAAGATAAACGTCTTCGTATTGCTGAAGAAACTATGGATATTTATGCACCGCTTGCCGGTCGCATGGGTATGCAGGATATGCGTGAAGAGCTGGAAGAGCTGGCTTTTCGTTATATCAATCCGGAAGCGTGGCGGGCGGTGACGGATCGTCTGGCAGAACTTTTGGAAAAAAATCGCGGCATCCTGAAGAAGATTGAAGGCGACTTGTCCGAGCTTTTTGCCGCAAACGGCATTAAAGCCAGCGTTAAAAGCCGGCAGAAAAAGCCTTGGTCAGTTTTCCGTAAGATGGAAACCAAAGCGCTGTCTTTTGAGCAGCTCTCCGATATTTTCGGCTTTCGTGTCGTGGTTGATACGGTTGAAGATTGTTATCGCGCATTGGGTATCATTCACAGCACATGGTCGATGGTTCCGGGGCGCTTTAAAGATTACATCTCAACGCCGAAACAGAACGATTACCGTTCCATTCACACCACCATTGTCGGGCCTTCACGCCAGCGTGTAGAGTTGCAAATTCGCACCCGCGCCATGGATGATGTGGCAGAATATGGTGTGGCGGCACACTCGATTTATAAAGATCGCGGCAGCGGCACGCCAACCAGCGGCGGCAATTCCATTTCGATGGAAACCAACGCCTATGCATGGCTGCGCCAGACAATCGAAGCTTTGTCGGAAGGCGATAATCCGGAAGAATTTCTGGAGCATACCAAGCTTGAACTGTTTCAGGATCAGGTTTTCTGTTTCACCCCAAAGGGCAGGCTGATTGCTTTGCCGCGTGGCGCAACCCCGATTGATTTTGCTTATGCGGTGCATACCGATGTGGGGGACAGCTGTGTGGGCGCTAAGGTAAATGGCCGCATCATGCCGCTGATGACCAAGCTGAAAAACGGCGATGAAGTGGAAATTATCCGCTCTAAGGCACAGGTGCCGCCTGCGGCATGGGAATCGCTGGTTGCAACCGGTAAAGCACGCTCGGCTATTCGCCGTGCGACCCGTTCGGCTGTGCGTAAGCAATATTCCGGTCTTGGTATGCGTATTCTGGAACGCGCTTTTGAGCGTGCCGGAAAACCGTTCAGCAAAGATATTTTAAAGCCCGGCTTGCCGCGTCTGGCGCGTAAGGATGTTGAGGACGTGCTGGCCTCGGTCGGTCGTGGTGAGTTGCCGTCAACTGATGTGGTGAAGGCTGTTTATCCTGATTATCAGGATACACGGGTGACAAGCCAAACACCGCCGCAAACCGGTGAAAAAGGCTGGTTCAACATTCAAAATGCTGCCGGAATGATCTTTAAGGTTCCTGAAGGCGGTGCGGATATTGATGACGAAAAAAGCACAGCCAAATCAGGCAAAAAAGCGCTGCCAATTCGTGGTGCAAATTCTGATCTGCCCGTGCGTTTTGCGCCGGAAGGTGCTGTGCCAGGTGATCGTATTGTCGGTATTTTGCAGCCCGGTGCAGGGATTACCATTTATCCGATCCAGTCACCGGCATTGACGGCCTATGATGATCAACCGGAGCGCTGGATTGATATCCGCTGGGATATTGACGGCGAAATGCATGAGAGATTTCCGGCACGTATCTCCATCTCGGCAATTAACTCGCCGGGCTCGCTGGCCGAAATCGCGCAGATTATCGCGGCGAATGATACTAATATCCACAATTTGTCGATGATCCGTAAGGCTCCGGACTTTACTGAACTGCTGATCGATGTAGAAGTCTGGGATTTGAAACATCTCAACCGGATTATTTCACAACTTAAAGATAGCGCTTGCGTTTCCAGCGCCAACCGCGTGAACGGATAGGAAAATACATGAATACCGATGACGTTTTGGCCGTCTTTCGCGAGGCGGGCGGCATCCTTGAAGGCCATTTTATCCTCACCTCAGGTTTGCGCAGTCCGGTTTTCCTGCAAAAAGCACGCGTTTTTATGCATGCCGACAAGACAGAAAAACTTTGCAAAGCCTTGGCTGAAAAGATTAAAGCAGCCGATCTTGGCCCCATTGATTATGTGGTCGGCCCTGCAATCGGCGGCTTGATCCCGTCTTATGAAACATCGCGCCATTTGGGTGTGCCATCTGTTTGGGTCGAGCGTGAAAACGGTGTTTTCCGTTTGCGCCGCTTTGATGTGCCAAAAGGCTCGCGCGTTGTTATCGTGGAAGATATTGTGACGACCGGTCTTTCCATTCGTGAGACAATCACTTGCATGGAAGATCTTGGCATTGAAGTCGTGGCTGCGGCTTGTATCGTTGATCGTTCAGCCGGTAAGGCCGATGTCGGTACACGCTTGATTGCATTGGCCGAATATGAAGTGCCTGCTTATCCGGCGGATGCTTTGCCGCCTGAATTACAGGCAATTCCGGCTGTGAAACCGGGTAGCCGTAATATTTAACTACGACATTTTTTACTAAAATATTGAAAACAAGAGTTGCGGGATAAAAGATTTATCTCGCAATTCCTTATGTTATCTGACAAATTGCCAGAGTAATGGTACTTGTATTCAATGAAAATAGCATCATTTTGTAAAAGTCATACAAGGGTCAGTAAATAGTGTCTTCAGCTCTTCCATGTCATCCAGCCGAAAAACCAAAACGTGAAACATGCAGCATCTGTGCCGATTGCTGTGTGCGTCATCTTGCGGTTTGTGCAGCTTTGGATGGCGACGAGCTTGATGCACTGGAAGCGATTATGAGCTCAAAGCAGCTCGGCGCCAATGAAATGCTGGTGGAAGAGGGGCAGGCGAAAACCCGCGTCTATAGTCTAACCTCCGGCATGTTGCGTCTTTATACATCACTGCCCGATGGCCGCCGTCAGATTTCAGGCTTTTTGTTCCCCGGTGGTTATCTGGGGCTTGCGGATGATGAAGTACATTCGCAAACAGTGGAAGCGGTTGTGCCTTCGGTTCTGTGCTCGTTTTCAGACCGCGAGATGGATGCTCTGATGGAGCGTTATCCGCAGTTGAAAGAGCGCCTTTACGAAATGACCAAATTTGCGCTGCGTCAGGCGCATGATAATCAGATGATCCTTGGCCGTTTAGCACCGGTGGAAAAACTGGCAAGCTTTTTGCTGCTTTTGGCCAATCGCCCGCAGGCGGAATCGGCAAGCAATCCGGTGCATCTTGCGATGAACCGTACCGATATTGCTGATTATTTAGGGCTCACAATTGAAACAGTCAGCCGCAGCTTTACCAAGCTGAAGACACAGGGGCTCATTCGCCTTATTGATGCCAACACAGTCGAGATTACCTCTTACCGCTCATTGGCTGCTGTAGCAGGGCTGGATATCACCCATCTAATGAGTGCAGCGAACGCTTGATCGCGCCTGCAGTATTCGTTTCCCCACAGATTAATTATATTTAATATTATTGCGTCTGCATGATTGATTATGATCAATGCTGAATATGTTTGTGCTGGCTACTATCATCACATAATTTCCCTGATAGCAGGAAATTTAATCCGGCTTTGATACATGATTACTGCCGGAAAGGATTTTTATAGTCTTTAAGAGGCTGGTGATGACATTCTGGACTGCCATGATTTTCATTAATCTTCTTGGGTTCTCCGTGCTTTGCTTTGGTCATCCGGCGCCTGTGCTGGTAAAGATTAAGAAAGCGGGGCGTTGAGATGCAAGAAGAAATCGTCCGTCATTATGCCTCATTAGCTGTTCCTAGATATACATCTTATCCAACAGCCGCAGATTTTACGCCGCAGGTTACGCCAACTCATATGAGCAGCTGGCTGCGCCAGTTAGCGCCGCAAGAAGCGGTTTCACTTTATTTGCATATCCCTTATTGCCGTCAGCTTTGCCATTATTGCGGTTGCCATGCGAAAGTCGCACGCCGTGATGATGTGATTGACAATTTCGTGCAGGATTTACTGACCGAAATCCACCTTGTCGGCCAGCATTTGTCATCACGCCCTCAAGTCAAGCATTTGCATTGGGGCGGTGGTACACCTTCTATTTTACATGCGCAGCAGTTTGAAAAAATTATCACTGCATTACGTGAGCATTTTGATTTTGCTCCGCAGATGGAGCATGCCATCGAGCTTGATCCGCGTACAGTTACGGCTGAACTAACCAAAGTATTGGCCGCGCAGGGCGTAAACCGTGCTTCGCTGGGTGTGCAGGATGTTGATCCGGAAGTGCAGAAAGCCATCGGGCGTTTGCAGCCATTATCCATTGTAAAACAGGCGGTGGATAATCTGCGTGGTGCCGGAATTGAACGGATTAACTTTGATCTGATTTACGGTCTGCCATTGCAGACAGAAGAAACATTGCGCCAGACATGCCAGAGTGTGCGCGAATTTGCGCCTGATCGTATTGCTTTTTATGGTTATGCACATCTGCCGCAGCGCCGCGCTAATCAGCGTTTGATTGATAATGCCGCACTGCCGGATGCAGATGCGCGCTATGCACAGGCAGCCGTTGTTCGCCAGTGTTTTACAGATTTCGGCTATGAGGAAATCGGCATAGATCACTTTGCCTTAACCGATGATCCTTTGGCTGTTTCAGCAAGGGAAGGGCGGTTAAACCGCAATTTCCAAGGTTACACAGATGACAACTGCCCAACTTTGATTGGCTTCGGTCCTTCATCTATTTCACAATTTTGGGGCGGTTTTGCGCAAAATATATCCGATATTAAACAATATGGCATCGCTGTCCGAGAGGGTCGATTGGCGACGCTGCGTGGGCATATTATGCGCGATCGAGATCGTACTCGTGCTGACGTTATATTGGCACTGATGTGTAATTTTCAGGCAGATCTGAACAAGCTGGCCTTAGGTGTTGATTTTTCAGATGAAATGGCTCTATTACGGCCACTGATTGCTGATGGTATTGTGACTGTCAGAGACGGCATTGTTGCGATGTCGCGTCAGAGACGACAGCTTATTCGGCCAGTTGCTGCAATATTTGATGAATTCCGCAGGGGCAATGTTCACGGCTTTAGCTTCGCCGTTTGAGCTATAACTTGTGGGGTAGCCGGCCCGTGCATTTATGCGGGGGGAGCGGCAATGGGCATCGCACTCAGTGGGGGCTGAGTGCGATGCTTTCATTTTAAGCGTTTATTTCAGGCTTTGTGTTTATGCAGCTTCGGCAGGAAAATGGCTGCAAGCCCCAGTGCTGGCAGGAACGAGCAGACATGATAAACATATTCAATGCTTTTCGCGTCCGCTACAATGCCTAAGAGCGCTGCGGCAATACCGGCAATACCAAAAGCAAAGCCGAAGAAAAGCCCCGACACCATACCCACACGACCCGGCAATAATTCCTGCGCAAAAACGATAATCGCAGGGAAGGCCGAGGCCAGCACAAAGCCGATTACCATTGTCAGCACAGCTGTCAGCGGCAGGTTGGCATAAGGCAGTATAAGGGTAAAAGGCAGAATACCTAAAATTGATACCCAGATCACCGTGCGGGTGCCGATCTTATCGCCGATCGGGCCACCAACAATGGTGCCTGCTGCTACCGAGCCCAAGAACAGGAACAGCAGAATTTGCGATGTCTGCACGCTCACACCAAAATGGCTGATCGTGTAGAAAGTGTAATAGCTGGTGAAGCTCGCCAGATAGATATATTTGGTGAAAATCAACACAGCCAGCACACCAACGGCAAAGGCTACTTTTTTGCCCGGTAATGGCAGTGATTTATCGGCTTGCGGGCGCTTGGCATTGGCCACGCGATAGGCGGTGTACCACTGACCGACACGCCACAGCACATACATGCCGATGAGCGCTGCAATGGAGAACCAGCTGACACTGCCCTGACCAAATGGCAGTACGATAAAGGCTGCAAGCAAGGGACCAAGCGATGAGCCGATATTGCCGCCGACCTGAAACAGCGACTGGGCAAACCCATGTCGGCCACCTGAGGCAAGGCGTGCAACGCGCGATGATTCAGGATGGAAAATTGAGGAGCCAAGACCAACCAGGGCTGCGCCGAACAGCAACATGCTAAAATTATGCGCATTGGCCAGCACAATCAGGCCGACAAACGTACAGGCCATCGCAAGGGTGAGCGAATAGGGCATTGGTCGTTTATCGGTATAAATGCCGACAACAGGCTGCAAAATGGAAGCGGTAAGCTGGAAGATGAAAGTCAGCAGACCAATCTGCCAGAATGTCAGGCTGTAATTGGTCTTCAAAATCGGATAAATCGCCGGTAGCAGCGATTGCATCATATCATTGAGAAAGTGACCGAAACTGACTGCCAGAATGATGTTGATTGCAGTTGTTTCGGATGGCCTGTTAGAGCCCAGGCTGGTCTCATCAGCCGTGTTCATCGTCATAGTTGTGCTCCGGAGGCGCATTTTTTGTAATATAATAACCTAGCTTACTTTAGTTATTGAGCAAGCAATGGCTAGTCAAATTAAAAGGATTGATCATCTCATTCATATTTGTCGTACTTTCCGGTACGCTTTCTTGACGCATGAAATGGCCTTGGCATGAAGTTTCCGGTTAATATTTGTATATTTGATCGTGTTGGGCTATATTTGTTAAGCATTTAGTAATTGTTTCAGGGCGCAAGCCCGGGTATGACAGCAATATGTTGTTTCGCTCTCGTCATAAGCCGAGTTTCAGTGAGAAGACCCGTCTTCTATTGTGGCCTCGCAGATCATTTTCCCGATCATTCCGCTATTATGGCAAGCGGATTATGCGGATTACGGCTTCCCCGCATGCAATTGCGGCCGGGTTGGCTATTGGCGTATTCGCAGCCTTTACGCCGTTTTTCGGCTTTCATTTTATCATTGCGGTCATCTTGGCCTATCTGCTTGCCGGTAATATTGGTGCGGCAGCTTTAGGCACGGCTGTTGCTAATCCTTTGACCTTGCCTTTCATTTGGGGCGGCACCTATGAGCTTGGCCGTTTTGTAATTAGTGGCGGTAAGGCTGATGGTGCAGGTTCGCTCAATCTTGTGCGCGCGCTTGAAACCATGCGGTTTACCGAAATCTGGACACCATTGATCAAGCCAATGCTGTTGGGCTCTACTATTTTAGGCGCTTTATTTGCAGTGCTTGTTTATGGTGTAACACGGGTTGCCGTGACGGGATTTCGTAAAAAGCAGGCTGAAAACCGCATGAGCCGCCAATTGATGCGGCGTGAGAGCAGGATATCTTGAGCAGATGATTATTGGTATCGGCAGTGATCTGATCGACATTCGCAGAATTGAAAAAGCGCTTGATCGACATGGTGACCGTTTTAAAACGCGTGTTTTTACCGATCTTGAGCAGAAAAAATCAGAAAGCCGCAAAGAAAAAGCGGCCTCTTATGCCAAGCGCTTTGCTGCCAAAGAAGCATGTTCCAAAGCATTGGGAACCGGCCTTGCACAAGGGGTTTTCTGGCGTGATATGGGGGTTGTTAATCTGCCTTCCGGCAAACCGACCATGAAGCTGACCGGTGGCGCTTTGGACGCTCTCCACAGAATAATGCCGGATGATTGCGACTTTGCCATACATCTGACAATTACCGATGATTTTCCTCTCGCACAGGCTTTTGTGATTATTGAAGCAATAAAGCGGCCTGCTTAATTGCATTTCGGTGATTTCTTTTTTAAGGCTGGGTTGGTAACGGGCGAAGTTGATTTGACCGTTGGCCAATTGCTTCGAGTTTTGGCTGCGTGACCGGTGTTTTATCGGTTATTTGTGCAGCATAAGGATTGGGATTGTGCGTTTCATTAATTTTGATACGCATAATGTTCAAAAATGCCATGTCCAATACGGAGATTGTAGAGCGTGTCGAGCAAGAACAAAGTTAAAAAATCCGGTGGTATCGGCGAAACCATCATGGTTATCGTCCAGGCTCTGTTATTGGCTCTGGTCATCCGGACAGTTTTGTTCCAGCCGTTCAGCATTCCGTCCGGTTCCATGCGCCCGACCTTGCTTGAAGGCGATTATCTGTTTGTTTCTAAATTCTCCTATGGATTTTCGAAATATTCGTTGCCTTTGTCGCCGGATCTGTTTTCCGGACGTATCTGGGGCTCGGAGCCAAAGCGTGGGGATGTGGTTGTTTTCAAACTGCCAAGCGACACCAATATCGATTATATCAAACGTGTGATTGGTCTGCCGGGTGACCGCGTGCAGATGCGCGGCGGTGCGCTTTACATCAATGATGAGCCGGTGCAGCGCGAGAAAATTGGCACGATCAGCAATCCTGATGTGACCGAGCAGAACCGTCCTGTGGATGTCTATCGCGAAACACTGCCAAATGGTGTAAGCTATGACACGCTGGATCTGGCGCAGGGCACCATGGGTGATGATACCCGCGTGTTTGAAGTGCCGGAGGGGCATTATTTTATGATGGGCGACAATCGTGACAATTCTCTCGATAGCCGCTTTGGTGTGGGCTATGTGCCTTACGAAAACCTTGTTGGCCGTGCCAATATTATCTTCTTCTCGATTGCCGGTAAGGCAAGCCCGCTGGAAATCTGGAAGTGGCCATCCGAATTGCGCGGCAGCCGTTTGCTGACCTCGGTCAACGGTAAGCCGGATACAGAAGTTACAGCGCCATAATTGTTGAGCATATCATGCCGTTAGATGCACAAAACCTTGCGCTCCTTGAAGAGCGCACAGGCCATAAATTCGCTAATCTTGAACGATTGGAAAAGGCTTTAACCCATTCCAGCGTACAGGTGCAGGCGGGCGAAAGCTATGAGCGGCTGGAGTTTTTAGGCGACCGCGTGCTCGGGCTTTGCATTTCAGAAATGCTCTATACTGCGTTTCCCGATGCTGCTGAAGGTGAATTGTCGGTGCGTCTGAATGCGCTGGTGAATGCCGAAACCTGTGCTGCCATTGCCGATGAATTGGCGCTTGGTAATATTATCCGCACCGGTGCCGATATTAAAACGGTGAAAGACAAGCGCCTTGCCAATGTGCGCGCCGATGTGATTGAAGCGCTGATTGCCACCATCTATCTGGATGGCGGTCTGGATGCAGCGCGTGGTTTTATTGACCGTTATTGGAAAACCCGTTCACAGCAAACCGGTGCGGCGCGTCGTGACGCGAAAACCGAATTGCAGGAATGGGCGCATCAGCAGGGCAACCTGCATCCAGTTTATGAAGTGATCGGCCGTAGCGGCCCTGATCATGACCCGCAATTTACGGTGGAAGTTACCATTGCCGGCTTCCCGTCAGAACGTGGTGATGGCCGTTCCAAACGATTGGCGCAGCAAGTTGCCGCTGAAAAAGTGCTTTTACGCGAAGGCGTATGGAAACAGGATTGAAATCTGCATTAATGATGAAATATGCAGATAATCAGGTTATAATGAAGCAGTTGGGATGCGTGTGACGCGTCACAGCTGCTTTTGTATTGGAAGAATAAGAGGCCGGATTTTAAAGTCCGGGCGTGCCGGAAGGGCAGAAAATGGAAAATAATAAGACAACTGCGCCGGCTGAGATCGAAACTGCTGGAACAGAAAATTACACTACACGCTCGGGCTTTGTTGCACTGATTGGTGCGCCAAATGCCGGTAAATCGACACTGGTTAATCAGCTTGTTGGTACAAAAGTTTCAATCGTCACCCATAAGGTGCAAACAACTCGCGCGCTGGTGCGTGGTATTTTCATTGAAGGTGACAGTCAGGTTGTGCTGATCGATACGCCGGGTATTTTCCGCCCGAAGCGTCGTCTTGATCGTGCGATGGTGACCACCGCTTGGGGCGGCGCTAAAGATGCCGATATTATTCTGGTAATCATTGATGCACAGGGCGGCATGAATGAAAGCGCTGTAGCGCTGCTGGAAAGCTTTGAAAATGTGCGCCAGAAGAAAATTCTGGTGCTGAATAAAGTTGACCGCGTTGATCCGCCGGCATTGCTGAAGCTGACAGCCGCTGCCAATGAAAAAGCCAATTTTGATCGCACATTCATGATCTCGGCGCTGAATGGTTCGGGCTGTAAAGATCTGGCCAAATATCTGGCCGATGCTGTGCCGAATGGCCCTTGGTATTATCCGGAAGATCAGATTTCCGACATGCCGATGCGTCAGCTTGCAGCAGAAATCACCCGTGAAAAGCTTTATCTGCGCCTGCATGAAGAACTGCCATATTCTTCAACCATCGAAACCGAGCGCTGGGAAGAACGCAAAGACGGCTCTGTTCGTATTGAACAGGTGATCTATGTTGAGCGCGACAGCCAGAAGAAGATCGTTCTTGGCCATAAAGGCGAGACAATTAAAGCTATCGGCCAGTCAGCACGTAAAGAAATTGCAGATATTCTGGAGCAGCCGGTGCATCTCTTCTTGTTTGTGAAGGTGCGTGAAAACTGGGGCAATGATCCGGAACGCTACCGCGAAATGGGTCTGACTTTCCCTAATTCATAAACCTGACATTATAAGGTTTGAATTCAGATGGAATGGCGTGATGAAGGCATTGTCCTTGGCACACGGAAACACGGCGAAACCAGTGTTATTCTAGAGGTCATGACCCGTCATCACGGACGCCATCTCGGGCTTGTTCGTGGCGGGCGTTCACGCCGGATGCAGCCTTTGTTGCAGCCGGGCAATCACGTTTCGATCCATTGGTGGGCGCGCCTTGATGAACATATGGGCGCGTTCCAGATCGAACCATTGGGCTTTGCTGCGGCACGGCTGATTGAAAGCCCGATTGCACTTTATGGCATTCAGCTTGCGGGTTGCCATTTACGATTATTGCCGGAGCGTGACGCTCATACAGGGCTTTATGAGACGCTGGCGCTTATCATCAATCATTTTGACGATGCTTTTGCCTCGGGCGAATTATTGTTGCGCTTTGAGCTGATGCTGTTGGAAGAACTGGGCTTTGGTCTGGATTTTCGCAATTGTGCTGCGACCGGTGCGGTTGATGATCTGATTTATGTTTCGCCTAAATCGGGCAGGGCAGTGTCGCGTGCAGGCGGAGCGCCATGGGCGGATAAACTACTAAGCCTGCCGGAATTTGTGGTGAGTAATCAAATCAGGCCATCTTGTCTGGACGACATACAAAGTGCTTATAAGTTGACCGGCTTTTTTCTGATGCGACATGTATGGGAACCACGCGCACAAGTGCCGCCAGAAGCGCGCGCCGGTTTTTTAAATGCTTTGAACCGACTTTTAAACATTACAGAGTCAGCTTAAAAACAGAGCCTTCAAAGGCATCTGCACCGCGGCCAATATTTTGAATGGCCTGTCGCATCGCACCCTTGCGGCCTAAGATTTCATCCGCCAATGCTACAAGTCGACTATTGGGCGTGGCCGAGGGTGCCAATTGCCGCAAAACCAATGCCATCTCATGTTCGTTTAGTGCTGGGTTCAAGGCACAAGCCAGAATGTAAGCTGCTGCCGTTGAGCGTGAAATACCGGCAAAGCAATGAATAAGCAGCGGTTTTTCACCATTCCAACCGGCCGCAAAATTCAAAATTGCATGAATATGTTCAGCCTCGGGCGCTACAAATCCATCGCTTGGTTCGGTAATATCATTGAAGTTCAAGCGCAAATAATCATCGGCACTTAATGTGACCGGCAGAGATACTTGCGCATCTGGGCTTACCAAAGTGATGATTTTTTGCGGAACATATTGCGCAATGGCTTCAGCAAGCTTTGATTGCGGCGTGACAATGATTTCCGCCATTTAAATTTTCCGCTTGCTTTCAAGATCGGCAAAACGGGCAAGAAATGCTTGCTGCACCTGACCTGTCGGCTGTGGCTCAAGCCTGATCATTTCAGGATTGATGCCGCGCGGACGGCCGAAATAACGCACAGCCTCTGCTTCGGTGAAACCTGCAAGTTGCACCGCTTCATAATAAGCCGCAATGCGATCAGCCTGTTTGATGAGTTTTTTAAGCGTTACAGTTATTTTTGCAGGCAGTGAAAAGCGCAAATGAATTGCGGCTTCCAGACGATTTTCAATCTGTTGATAGTCGCCGCCCATCACCGCTTTAAACGGCGAGATCATATCGCCGATGACATATTCAGGCGCATCATGCAAAAGAGCGAGCAATTGCCAGTCAATATGGGCATCGGGTTTGATGTGGTTGAAAATCTGCTCAACCAAAAGCGAATGCTGCGCTACAGAATAGGCATGTTCACCAACAGTCTGGCCGTTCCAGCGTGCAACACGGGCAAGGCCATGGGCAATGTCTTCAATCTCAACATCAAAAGGTGAGGGGTCGAGCAGGTCAAGCCTACGCCCTGACAGCATGCGCTGCCATGCACGAACCTGACCGGCACTTTGATCTGCTGCCGCCATAACGGATTATTCCTGATCTTTAATCGGCATCGTATATTTGGCAGTTGGCGGAATGGTCAGACTGACTTCCGCATCACCCGCCATGATTGGGGTTTGGCTGTCCAATGCGTCCTGCACACGGTCAATACGCACAAAGGCGATGGCTTGATTGCCACATGTTTCACCAAGATTGCCGATTTCACGTGCACCAACAGTTAAAGCCATGCCTTTTTCCGGCAAAGGGCTGGTTGCAGTTGCTACCATTGCGCGTCGGCGTGCTGTGCCGCGATGCTGCATGCGCGAGACAACTTCCTGTCCAATGAAGCAGCCTTTGCTAAATGAAACGCCGCCGATCTGATCGAAGTTGGCATCATGCGGAAAGAGGTCATTATAGGCAAAGTCATTGCTGCCTTCGGCAATGCCATTGACAATGCGCAATCGCGTCCAGCCTTCCATATTATTTACATCACAATGCTGGCCGTAGTGACGACGCACATTCAGGCTCTCAGGAAAGCGTAAATCGCGTTTACTTGAATCACTTTGTGAAGAAGCAGAATCATTTTGCCAAGAAACAGCAATAAGTGATTCAGAACTTTGTGTAATTTCCGCTTTTGAGCGCAAACGATAAAGCACCAAACGCTTCATCAGGCCTTCAGCAATTTCCTCCGGCATATCCAAGCGTAAGCCGTTTTCAACGCGCGACACCAGAAAATCAAACATGATTTTTCCCTGTGGCGTCAGCAATGCACCGGGTTTTAATTCATCCGCTCCCAGACTATCCAAATCTGTGGTGATAACAGCCTGGAGAAATTTTTCTGCTTCTGCACCTGTCACCAGCACCAAAGCGCGATTTTCTAAATTTGCGGATTTTCCGGAGAGAGTCATGTCTTCTTCCTTGCCTTTGCCATAAGTCTTACGTAAGCCGCATTGACGACAGCCGCAAGACCGGAGTGTAAACATGGCACAGACCTTTGATACCATCCTTAAAAATGCAACGCTGGTAAATCACGATGGCACAGGCCAGCGCGATATTGGTATTGTCAACGGACGCATCGCGGCGATTGGCGCGTTGCAGCATCATTCTGCCGGAGAGGTGATTGATTGCACCGGCCTGCATATTTTGCCAGGCGTGACCGATAGTCAGGTGCATTTCCGCGAGCCGGGTCTTGATCATAAAGAAGATTTGGAAACCGGTTCTAAAGCGGCAGTCCTTGGTGGTGTAACCACTGTTTTTGAAATGCCAAACACCAACCCGCTGACCACAACGCCTGAAACATTGGCGGATAAAGTGCGTCGCGGCCATCATCGCATGCATTGCGATTTTGCTTTCTGGGTTGGCGGCACGCGCGAAAATGCCAAGGATGTGGCTGAGCTGGAGCGCCTGCCGGGTGCTGCCGGTATCAAAGTGTTCATGGGCTCTTCAACCGGTGATCTGTTGGTGGATGACGATGAGGGCGTGCGCTCGATCCTTAAAAACACCCGTCGCCGCGCTGCATTTCATTCGGAAGATGAATACCGCTTGAAAGAGCGTGAAAATTTGCGCGTTGCGGGCGATCCGTCCAGCCATCCGGTCTGGCGCGATGAGATTGCAGCTTTGACCTGCACACAGCGTCTGGTGCGTATTGCCAAAGAAACCGGCGCACGCATCCACGTGCTGCATATTTCAACAGCAGAAGAAATTTTGTTTTTGCAGGATCATAAAGATGTGGCAACCTGCGAAGCAACACCACATCATCTGACCTTGTCGTCTGATGATTATGCAACGCTTGGCAATCTCATTCAGATGAACCCGCCGGTGCGCGACCGCCGCCACCGTGATGGTGTCTGGCATGGTATTGAGCAGGGCATTGTTGATGTGCTGGGTTCTGATCATGCGCCACACACATTAGAAGAAAAGGCCAAGCCTTATCCGGCGTCTCCATCCGGCATGACCGGTGTGCAGACCTTGGTTCCGATCATGCTTGATCACGTTAATGCGGGTAAATTGTCACTGGAACGCTTCGTTGATCTGTCCAGTGCCGGCCCGAACCGCATTTTCGGCATGGCTAATAAGGGGCGTATTGCGGTTGGTTATGACGCTGATCTGACCATTGTGGATATGAAGCGCGTTGAAACCATTACGCATGCACAGGCTGGCTCAAAAGCTGGCTGGACACCTTATGACGGCAAGAAAGTGACCGGCTGGCCGGTTGGTACATTTGTGCGTGGCCACAAAGTGATGTGGGAAGGCGAAATCGTCAATCCGTCACTGGGTGAGGCGGTTGAGTTTTTGGAAGCGCTGCCAAAGCGCTGATGCAAGATATGAAAAAAGCCGGATCAATGATCCGGCTTTTTTATTGGAACTTTTAAAAAATAAAATCAGTGCAGCGGGCGCTTTGACAAAAAGCCACCGGCAATAATCTGTTCTTTCATTTTTTCGATCAGGGTAAGAGCTGCATCTTCACCCGCATCACGGATCAGCTCGGTCAATGCAGTGGCAAAGGCAGCCTCAGCCAGAATTTCTGATTCGATGCCTTCCGAAATACCATCAGCCCAGGCTTCGTTTTGGTATTCAATCGCAGCCAGCTTTTTTTCTTCTGCAATCAGTTCATCAAGATCAGTCGGAGTATGCTGCATAGATATCACCTCGGCTTACGCCATTTCCCTGAAAAATTGCGGTGCTGAAGACAAGTGCGAAGCACATGTTGCGACCATCATTTTTTAGCTCTTCTAACACATTGCCCGCGATATGAATCAAAAAAATCCGTCAATTCACGTATGAATTAATTGATAGTTAATTCCCGTATCGGGACACCAGTTCTTTCGAGAGTGCCGCACCTTCTTTCAGATAGCTGTCGATGGCAGCCAGTGCCGAAGGCGTGCACCGTGTATATGTATCGCTGTAACCGCGATAGCCACGGTTGAAATTTGAGATCAAGCGCAGACGTTCGTTCTCGGCGGGGTTCTCTTTGGCAATCAGTTCATCCATCTGCTCGCGCCAGATTTGAGACTTCTCACCACATAAATTACGCAAAAAATGCAAAGAGCCCAACACTTCGGCAATACGCAGCATTTTTTCCTGGGTACCTGAATCATTGGCAGGTGCCGCAAAGGCTGTGCTCGTGACAAGACAAGTAGCAAGAGATGCAGCCAGACATGCGGCAAAACTGACAGTGATACTGAAATTGGCTGTTTTGCCTGATTTTGGATTGGCCCATCTTTTTAGTCGGTTGACCATGAGCTGTCCTTTTCTGAACATTATTTGATGTCGAAACACGGCAAGTTCAAGGCGAAATGCCAAAATTATAAGCTTTGGGTTGAATTTTCTGACCTTGCAACCTTAAGGGCGACTTCCAATGTGCTCGGCGTGACCTGCAATCCGGCCATTTCTTCCACGCTCAGCCAATGCAGCGACACGGCATCATCCCCTGCCATTTCATTGCCTGAAATTTCATGCGCACGAAAAATAGCCAGATAATAGCTGCGATCATAAGCACCCGCATCCAGTGCCAAATCAACCGTGATAAAATGTTTGAGGCCTTTGGCGTGAAGCGCTGTTTCTTCTTGCAGTTCACGCAGTGCAGCCTGTTCAGGTGTTTCACCTTGTTCAACACTGCCGCCGGGAAAAGCAAGCCAGCCTTTTTTCGGTTCTTTGCCGCGTTTAACCAGCAAAAAACGGTCCTCACGACGGCAAATGACAGACACGCCTTCAATCGGCGAGACATTGAAGAGTGGTTTGGAAAATATATTGCTGATGATCGACAAACTATATCAACCCTTTTTGTAATGCGCTTTTGTCCGTTAGATCATATATTCGCTTGACCCGCATATCAAAAAACTGAACATCACAGTCATGTGCGGAAGATTTTCACTAATAGCAACACGGGAAGAGGTGGAGGCATTTATTGCCGCCATCATCGAAGCGGAATTTCCGCCCCGTTATAATATTGCCCCGACGCAGCCAATAATGATGGTGGTGGCGGGTGAAACACAACCGGAAGGCAGCAATTTGCCTGACCGGAAAAGTATATTGGTGCGCTGGGGTTTTATTCCTTCATGGGTAAAAGACCCCAATAGCTGGCCTTTGATGATTAATATGCGTTCGGAAACAGCAGTGCAGAAAAATTCATTTCGCATTGCGATGAATCACTTTCGTGCGCTTGTGCCGGCTTCCGGTTTTTATGAATGGCGCAAAGTCGATAAAAATAAGCGCCAAGCCTATTGGATCAGGCCGCGCAAAGGTGGTGTCGTTGCTTTTGGCGCTTTGATGGAAACATGGAGCGGCACGGACGGATCGCAGGTCGATACGGGCGGTCTCTTAACTACTCAAGCCAATAAAACGCTGAAACCCATTCATGATCGCATGCCGGTCGTGATCAAGCCGGAGGATTTCGGCCGCTGGCTTGATTGCAAACATTATTTGCCGCATGAAGTAGAAGACCTGATGCAGCCGGTGGAGGACGATTTTTTCGAGGCTATTCCGGTGTCGGATAAGGTCAATCATGTGGCCAATATCACGCCGGACATTCAGGAGAGGGTGGAGGAAGATCTGGCGCCGCAAAAATCAGAGCCGAAACAGAAAAAGAAAACCGATAACGGGGATGATTCTGGCGGGCAGTTGTCGATGTTCTGACCGAAAAATGTGCTTTTAAAATCCGTGGCTGCTTTGCCTCAGGTTCATTTCATCAATCAGGGTGATTATGCTTTTTTCTGCTGCACTTTCGGGCTTTTTGCTCGGCGCTTCATTGATCATTGCTATCGGCGCACAAAATGCCTTTGTGTTAAGGCAAGGGCTGTTGCGCCAGCATGTCTTTATCATTTGCCTGATTTGTGCATTATCTGATGCCCTGCTGATTACCGCGGGTGTGGCAGGGCTTGGCACGCTCATCAGTCAGTCACCCCAGCTCATTACAGCTGTTACGATCGGTGGTGCGGCTTTTCTGTTTTGGTATGCTTATGGTGCGTTTAAACGCGCTCTTCATCCTGAAGCCATGCATGCGAATAAGCAAACAGGCGGTAGTCTTAAAACCGCTGTTATGACCGCACTTGCGCTGACATTTCTTAACCCGCATGTGTATCTGGATACGGTGGTTCTGCTGGGCAGCCTGTCTTCACGCTTTGAAGGCGAGAGCCGCATAGCCTATGGCGCTGGTGCGGCGATTGCATCTTTTGTCTGGTTCTTTGCACTAGGCTATGGCGCCAGATTACTGCAACCAATCTTTGCAAAGCCTGCCGCATGGCGTGTGCTGGATGTGCTCATCGGCGTGATTATGAGCCTGATTGCACTGAGCTTGCTCAGCCGCTTCTTTTCATAAAGTCTGGCTGGCTCAGCCGTTACGGCTGAGCACAAATGTCAGAGCCTTCTGGCTATAATGACTATATCCCATATGTGGTGCTTTATTGCGCGCTGACATGTGGCGCACAGCTGCCAGAATGGCCGGTGAACCGATTTTGCGGTAATGCGCCAACAGATGATCGGCTTGCTTATTGGTGCGCTGGTGTTGGGTGCTGGTCATTTTTGAAATACCTTTGGGAGTGGGGGGTGATGATTTGCTGGCTGCTAATTTCACCAAAGAATTGGTCTGAAAAAAGGTTTCTTGGAGCCTGATTTAAGGTGTTTCTATGAAATCCGTAACAATTTGAAATGGCGCACAATCACAGATGGCTGCGGCATCTTAGATCACAACCAGGTATCAGAAATGACTTGACGAAAGCCGGTGCGGCAGAGATAAGTGATTTTATGAAAACGATAAACGCCACCACCACTTGTATTTGTGCGATTATTATTAGCTAGCATTCTGCTGGCTCGGCCGTTTTCGTCTCCTTTTTACATCCAAGATGACAACGTTCCGGCCAGCGGGCTGTGACAAGTACGTTTTTGTGTTGCTTGCATCTCGTGATGCTTTTAGGGGACTGATCAATGACTGCCCAAAATATTGAATTAAGACTGTACAATACGCTGACCCGCTCAAAGGAAACCTTCGTTCCGATTGATGCGAAAAATGTGCGTATGTATGTCTGCGGGCCGACAGTTTATGATTTTGCCCATATCGGCAATGCACGTCCTGTTATCGTTTTTGATATTCTTTTCCGCTTGTTGCGCCATGTTTATGGTGAAAACCATGTCACTTATGCGCGTAACATCACGGATGTGGATGATAAGATTAATGCGCGTGCGGTGCGTGATTATCCTGATCTGCCGTTTAATGAGGCAATCCGAAAAGTAACGGAAAGCACCAATGCGCAGTTTCAGGCGGATGTCACGGCGTTGGGCAATCTGGCACCAACCGACCAGCCGCGTGCAACCGACCATATGGATGAAATGCGCGCGCTGATCGACCGTCTGGTGGCGCGTGGCGTGGCTTATGTGGCTGACGATCATGTGCTTTTCTCACCATCAGCAATGAATGAGAAAGCAGGCTCTGGCTATGGTGCCCGTTATGGCGCTTTGGCGCGTCGCTCGCTGGACGAAATGCTGGCAGGCGCTCGTGTTGATGTTGCTTCCTATAAACGCGACGAAATGGATTTCGTGCTTTGGAAACCGTCAAAACAGGGTGAACCGGGCTGGCCGTCACCGGCCGGTATTGCGGTTAATGGTCGTCCGGGCTGGCATATTGAGTGCTCTGCCATGGCGATGGCCAAATTGCTTGAGCCGTTTGGCGGCGGTTTGCAGTGTGATGATCCGGAAAAGAATATTTTTGATATTCATGCCGGTGGCATTGATCTGGTCTTCCCGCATCATGAAAATGAGATTGCCCAGACATGCTGCGCATTTGATACAGAGCGCATGGCTAATATCTGGATGCATAATGGCTTCTTGCAGGTTGAAGGACAGAAAATGTCCAAGTCGCTTGGCAATTTCATCACCATTCGTGATGTTTTGAACAGTGATCTGGCGGCTTTCTCCCATCTGGAAAAAACAGATGCGACAGCACGTGAACGTGAGCAATGGGTTGGATTGGCTGCACGCTTTTCCATGTTACAAACGCTTTATCGTGAGCCGATCAACTGGACGTCACAGCGTCTGGAAGAATCAAGCGATGAATTACTGCGCTGGTATCGTTTGCTGCGTGAAGAAGGTTTTGGCCTGACTGCAAAACTTGATCAGGTGTCGGAACTGGTGGAAGCACTGAGCGATGACATCAACAGCTGGGCAGGCATTACAGTTCTGCGTAAGGCTTATAAGGACAAAAACATTGCGCTGCTCGGACAGGGGCTGGCATTGCTTGGCCTTTATGATCCGCTGTTTATGGCTGAAGAGGCTGCGCTTTTTGCCGATGTTAAAGCCGATCAGGCTGATGCGATTGAAGCTAAAATCAATGAGCGTCTGGCTTTGATTGCAGCCAAAAACTGGCCGGAAGCTGACCGTATTCGTGATGCTTTGCTGGCTGATGGCATTCAGCTCAAAGACGGCAAGGATCCGGTCAGCGGTGAGCGCATCACCACATGGGAAGTGGTGCGATGAGCGGGAAAAATAATAATGGGGGGGAGCTTGTGCGCAAAGAACGCATCTATATCTATGACACGACATTGCGTGACGGCCAGCAGACACCGGGCGTTGATTTCTCAGTAGAAGACAAAAAAGCCATTGCTGTTCTGCTGGATGATTTCGGCATGGATTATATCGAGGGTGGTTATCCGGGCGCTAACCCGACTGATACGAGCTTTTTTGAAGCTAAGCAGACAAAAAAAGCAAAATTTACAGCCTTTGGTATGACCAAGCGGGCAGGGCTTTCAGCCTCCAATGATCCGGGGCTTACGGTTTTGTTGCAGGCGAAAAGCGATAGCCTGTGCTTTGTTGCCAAATCATGGGATTACCATGTGCATTTGGCGCTTGGCTGTACATTGGATGAAAATCTGGAATCCATTACCGCATCTGTTCAGGCGGCCTGTAATGCAGGGCGTGAAGCGCTGGTCGATTGTGAGCATTTCTTCGATGGCTTTAAGGCTAATCCTGAATATGCACTGGCCTGCGCTAAGGCTGCTTATGATGCGGGCGCGCGCTGGATTGTGTTGTGTGACACCAATGGCGGCACACAGCCTGCTGAAATTCATGATATTATTCAATCTGTTGCCCAAGTCGTGCCGGGTGATCACTTAGGTATTCACGCGCATAATGACACCGAGCAAGCGGTCGCTGTTTCCTTGGCGGCCATTGATGCCGGTGTGCGTCAGGTGCAAGGCACTTTGAACGGTATTGGCGAACGCTGCGGCAATGCCAATCTGGTGACACTCATCCCGACCTTGATGCTTAAGCCTTATTGGTCTGACCGTTTTTCGCTTGGTATCAGCGATGACAAGTTGAAAGACCTGACCCGTCTGTCCCGCGCTTTTGACGATATTTTAAACCGTGCGCCGGCCGAGCAAGCACCTTTTATCGGTAGCTCTGCATTTGCCACCAAGGCCGGTATTCATGCGTCTGCTCTTTTGAAAGAGCCAAAGACCTATGAACATGTGCCGCCGGAAACTGTTGGCAATCATCGGCGCGTAATGGTGTCCGATCAGGGTGGAAAGTCCAACTTTCTGGCAGAATTGCAGCGTCACGGCATCAAAGTCGCGCGTGATGATTCGCGCCTTGATACACTGATTTCACTGGTGAAGACGCGCGAAGCAGAAGGCTATGCCTATGAAGGCGCGGATGCGAGCTTTGAGCTTTTGGCGCGCAAGAGCCTGATGTCTGTACCTGAGTTTTTCAAAGTCGACTCATTCCGCTGTATGGTGGAGCGTCGTTTTGATGCCAATGGCAATCTGATCACCGTGTCGGAAGCCGTTGTTAAACTTCAGGTGGACGGCGAACAGAAAATGTCTGTGGCTGAAGGCCATGGTCCGGTCAATGCGCTCGATATTGCATTGCGCAAAGATTTAGGCTGTTATCAGGACGAGATTTCTGATCTGGAACTGGTTGATTTTAAAGTGCGTATCCTTAATGGCGGTACGGCGGCGATCACCCGTGTTTTGATTGAATCTGGCGATGCCAGTGGGGCGCGTTGGCGTACTGTGGGTGTGTCGGACAATATTATTGACGCATCTTTTCAGGCACTGATGGATTCGGTTATTTATAAATTGATGAAAAATCGCTCATTGGCCGGTATCGGACTGGATAATTAGCAATTTCGGATTTAAGAGGTAACCACCGGTTATTTTTAAACCGGTGGTTATGAGCAGATAACCTTATGACACTGCTCGGATTGTTTGGACATCAATGACAAAGCCATCATCACCAGTCACGAGCAGCGATAGCGCGCGTGGATTTTTCTATGCTTTGAGTGCTTATGCTTTATGGGGGGCGCTGCCGCTTTACCTCAAGGCTGTGAGCTATATTCCAAGCCTTGAAGTGGTTGTAAACCGCGTCATCTGGTCATTGCCGGTGGCCATTATTCTGCTGGCTCTGTCGGGGCAGCTGAAAGAGATGGTCGCCATTCTGCGTCAACCAAAACTCGTTGGCATGGGGGTGGTAACAGGTCTTTTGGTCACCTCAAACTGGCTGATTTATGTCTGGGCAATTGAACATGGTCAAACCGTTGCTTCAGCCCTTGGCTATTATATCAATCCGCTGTTGAATGTGTTGCTGGCAAGCCTGTTTTTAAATGAACGGTTGAGCAAAGCGCAGTGGGTTTCCATTGGTTTTGCGGCCGCTGCTGTTGTCTTACTTGCCATTAGTCATGGCGGCTTGCCATGGATTTCTTTGGCACTACCTTTGACATTCAGCCTCTATGGTTTCTTCCGTAAATCCATGCCGATTGCGGCTTTGCCGGGCTTTACACTGGAAATTATGATCGTCTTCCTTCCGGCATTTATTTACTTTGTAATGCTGGTGGCTAAAAGTCAGGATCATTTTGTGCATGGCACTTGGACAGATATCGGCTGGCTGGTACTGGCGGGGCCGTTTACGGCAATTCCGCTTATTCTCTTCGCCAAGGGCGCTAAATTACTGCGCTACATGACATTGGGTCTGATGCAGTATATTGCGCCGACCTTGATGTTCCTGATCGCGGTTTTTGTCTTCAAAGAACCATTTGCCAAGATCGATCTCGGCGCTTTTGTGCTGATCTGGGTCGGGCTGGTGATTTATAGCTGGTCGAGCTTTACGCAATATCGCGCAAACAAACAGGCTGAATAATTCAGCCTGTTTGATCTGTCTGCTACATACGGCTGATGATATCGGCATCGCCGGACTTATCGCGGCCGTTTTGTGCTAAAATTGCAGGCACAATGTCTTTAGCTTCATCAATCACCAAAGGCTGTAACTGGTGGTTGGTGTGGATGAAGCCCTCTGCACGCATATGATCAATGAGTGCGAGCATTGGCTGCCAGAATTGGTTGATATTGGCAAACACCATTGGCTTTTTGTGGCGGCCAAGCTGTGCCCATGTCATCATTTCAACGATTTCTTCCACTGTGCCGATGCCGCCCGGCAGGGTGACAAAAGCATCAGAGTGCTGGAACATCAAATGTTTGCGCTCATGCATGTCTTTGGTGACAATCACTTCGCTCAAATGAGAGAGGCTTGCGTCACTTGCTTCTTTTGAAATCAGAAATTCCGGAATAATACCGAGCACTTCGCCGCCATTTTGCATGACGCCCTCGGCAACAGCGCCCATAATGCCCTTGGTGCCGCCGCCATAAACAAGGCGGATTTTATGTTCGGCCAGTGAACGCCCCAAGGAAAGGCCAGCCTCACGATAGGCAGGATTGTTACCGGTTGAAGAACCGCAATAGACACAGATCGACTTAATCTCGGACATAATATTCCTGAACTTCTTTAAAAATGAAAATTTGAAGGTTTTATAGCTGTTTAAATGGCGAGGCTCAAACATAAAGCGGATAGTTTATGTTGTCGATGCGCAGCTTTCTTGTAGTGTTGAGAAAAAGACTGTAAACCACTGTAAAAGCGGCCGTGTAAAGGATAAAGAAAAATGCAAAAGAGCCGATATGCTTTGGTAGGTTTTGCTGTTGTCGTCATTCTTGGGGGAGTGCTGGCGTTTTGCGGTTTTCCCGTTAAAAACTCGGATGTATCGCAGCCGGTAGCACAAGCACCTGTTGAGACAAAAACCGCACCTGAAGCAACTGCGCCACAAGCGACAGAACCTGCAAAACAAGCAGATGCTGAGCCAAAAGCCGCTGATGCTGGCACTGCCGAGCCTCAAGCGACAACCGAAAATAAAGAGCCAGCAGCAACTGAAAATACTGATACTGCCAATGTTGGTGTTGAGGTGCCGGTTTTTGATCTGGTTCGTGTGGAGCCCGATGGCGGCGTGGTGATTGCTGGTAAGTCTTTGCCGGGCGCCGAAGTTGATGTTTTGTCAGGCTCGCGCGTTTTAGGTTCTGTCAAAGCAACCGAAAATGGTGATTTTGTTATCGCTTTTGATGAAGTGCTGAAACCGGGCGATCATAGTTTGGTTCTGCGCAGCACAAGCACAGACAATAAGGCTGCAACATCCGCACAAACTGCGATTGTTTCGATCCCTGATAATGTCAATGGTCAGGTGCTGGCATTGGTGGAAGAGCCAGGTCAGGCAAGCCGTATGATTACCAAGCCGCATACCGATGATGCGAATGCGCAGAATAATGGCGGCGAACAGGCAGGCCAAGGCAATGGGGCTGGCACATCAAATGATGGAAACGCTGCCACAACTGATGCGCCGATCGCGGTTGAGGCCGTCGAGATTGAAGGCAATACTATTTACATTGCCGGTCAGGCCAAGCCTGATCACAGTGTGATTGTTTATGCCAATGAGAAATTGCTTGGTCGCAGCACTGTGTCGCCGGAAGGTCGCTTTCTGGTGGAAAGCCAGCAGCCTCTAGCCGTTGGGGATTATATCATTCGTGCTGACCTTCTGAATAAGAGCCAGAAGGTGATTGCGAGTGCGCGTGTACCGTTCCGCCGTGAGGCTGGTGATAATGTCTCGGCTGTTGCGCCTTCTTTGAAAGAGCAAAAAGCGGCAGGCAGTGCGGCAGATGCCACCCAGCAACCAGCTAATCATCAGGCGAACCCAAGTGGTGCAGAGGCAGAAACACCTGCTTTGGAAAATGTCAGCGGTTCTGTCATCATCCGTAAGGGTGATAATCTCTGGACGATTTCCAAACGCACTTATGGCAAAGGCACACGCTACACCACAATCTATCTGGCAAACCGCGATCAGATCCGTAACCCTGATCTGATCTGGCCGGGGCAGGTCTTTACCATGCCAACTGAGCCGTTGTCAGACACGGATGCAGCCAATGCATTGCGTGATAATAATCTGAAGCCGTAAAAAACACTTTACAGCAAAAGCTTGTAATTCGATCCTTCATCGTATATCGACGATTTACGATGAAGGATCAAAACACACAAGCCTGTTCACTGGCTAACTTTAAAATTGAGGATGAAGAGGCGGCACGCATTTATGCGGCGCTGGCACATCCTGTTCGTTTAACCATTTTACGGCAATTGAGCATGCATGAGGCATGCTGCAAAGATATTGTCGGCGGGCATGATCTTGCCCAATCAACTGTTTCCCAGCATTTGAAAGTTTTGGTGCAGGCGGGTCTGATTGATTTCCGCGCTGACCGGCAAAACTCGCGCTATAGCGTCAATCATGCACGGCTTGATTATATCAAAGATCATTTTGCCCAATTGTCACTTCTTTGTGTAAAGCCGCCGACCTGCGATTAACGCCCGACGTTTTAATCGCCAGAATGAATTTTCCTGAAAGATAATCTAATGAATAACGGCAAAACGGTTTCTGCGGAATCCGGACAGACCTTCCGGACTTTGCGTAATTTATGGCCTTATATGTGGCCGGCAGAACGCCCTGATTTGCGCATGCGCGTGATCTGGGCAAGTTTTTATTTGGTGATCGCCAAGCTTGTACTGATTTCGGTGCCTTATTTTTTCAAATGGGTCACCAATGCGCTTAACGGCCAGCTGAATGCGCCGGATTTTATCCCTGCTATTTTAGTGGGCGCGGTGATGCTGGTTGTGGCCTATAATGGTGCGCGCATCATTCAGGCGGGTTTGAACCAGTTGCGCGATGCGCTGTTTGCCAGTGTCGGTCAATATGCCGTACGCCAATTGGCTTATAAGACATTCGTGCATATGCACCAGTTATCGTTGCGCTTTCATTTAGAGCGCCGCACCGGCGGGCTGTCACGCGTGATTGAACGCGGCACCAAGGGTATTGAAACCATTGTTCGTTTCACCATTCTCAATACCGCGCCAACGGTGCTGGAATTTGCGCTGACAGCGATCATTTTTGCTTATGCTTATGGTTTTTCTTACCTTGCCGTGGTTGCGGTAACCGTTTGGGCTTACACATGGTTTACTATCAAAGCCAGTGACTGGCGCATCAGTATCCGTCGTGAAATGAACGATTCAGATACGGAAGCGAATACGAAAGCTATTGATTCCCTGCTGAACTTCGAGACCGTTAAATATTTCGGCAATGAAGCCATGGAGGCCAAGCGCTTCGATAGCGCCATGGCACGCTATGAAAGTGCTGCAACCCAGACATGGACATCGCTGGGCTGGCTCAACTTCGGTCAGGCAGTTATTTTCGGTATTGGTATGGCGATCGTGATGGTCATGTCAGCGATGGAAGTGAAAGCCGGAACACAATCGCTTGGTGATTTTGTCTTTATCAATGCGCTGTTGATGCAGTTGTCGATCCCGCTCAATTTCATCGGCTTTATCTACCGCGAAATCCGTCAGGGCCTGACTGATATTGAGCAGATGTTTGACCTTCTCGATGTTGATCAGGAAGTGCAGGACAAGCCGCAAGCAAAGGCACTGGAAGTGCGCGATGGTGCCATCCGATTTGATGATGTGCATTTTGCTTATGATCCGTCCCGTCCGATTTTGAAAGGCATCAGCTTTGAAGTGCCTGCCGGTAAGACGGTCGCCATTGTCGGGCCATCGGGTGCGGGTAAATCAACCTTGTCGCGTCTGTTGTTCCGTTTTTACGATATTCAGTCCGGCACGATTACTATTGACGGGCAGGATGTGCGGGATGTGCAGCAGGAAAGTTTGCGTCATTCGATTGGTATGGTGCCGCAGGATACTGTGCTTTTCAACGATACGATTGCTTACAATATCCGCTATGGCCGCACCTCTGCGAGTGAAGAAGAAGTGGAACGCGCGGCAGAACTGGCGCAAATCTCCGGCTTCATCAAACATTTGCCTGAAGGTTATCAGTCGATGGTGGGTGAGCGCGGTTTGAAATTGTCGGGTGGTGAAAAGCAGCGCGTTGCGATTGCCCGTACCATTTTGAAAGCACCGCCAATTCTGATTTTGGATGAAGCGACATCAGCCCTTGATACTGCCACCGAGCAGGAAATTCAGCAGGCGCTTGATCTTGTCAGCCGCGACCGCACCACTTTGGTGATTGCGCATCGTTTGTCGACAGTGATCAATGCCGATGAGATTATCGTGCTGAAAGAGGGGGCTATTGCTGAAAAAGGCACGCATCGTCAGCTACTTGCGCAAAAGGGGCTTTATGCTTCGATGTGGGATCGCCAGCGTGAAGCAACCGAAGCAGAAGAACGTCTGCGTCAGGTTCGCGAACGTGATGATCTGGGTGTTTTGTAAGCAGAATCTCTTTCTCAAAATATTGAGCTAAATATCTGATAAAAGGCGGCTTTTGTGGAATTTTCCATGAAGGCCGCCTTTCTTTTTAACCTGATTTTCTTGGGCGTGTGGGAAGCGGTTGTAAAATGAAGCGCGATAAACGGGGATAATGCTCTGCAAAAATGGTTCAAAATGCACGAATGTTGCTGCATTTATATGAAAGAATGTCACGAAACGTGAATAGCTGCTGAAATGGTTTTGTTTTTGGCCAGAATGCAGTAAGTATCTGCAAAACTCGAGGATGAACTGATGAGCCTTGCCGATTCAATTCGAAATACATTTGTCCCTATCCACCGTGAGGGATATCCCTTCATTGCCGGTTTTTTCGTTGTCTCCCTGATTTTGGGCTGGCTGTGGAACCCGCTTTTCTGGGTGGGTATGGTTCTCACCATCTGGTGCATTTATTTCTATCGCGACCCTGAACGTGTGACGCCGATGGATGACCGGCTGGTCATTAGTCCGGCTGATGGTAAAGTTTCTTTTGTTGGCCCTTATGTGCCACCTGCGGAACTGGGCTTGGGCGATCAGCCGCGTATGCGCATTTCCGTATTCATGAATGTGTTTTCTGTGCATATCAACCGTGCACCGGTGCGTGGTCAGATTGAAAAAGTCATTCATCGTCCGGGCAAGTTTTTAAATGCAGAGCTGGACAAATCCAGCGCGGAAAACGAGCGTAACAGCGTTCTGATCGATAGCCCGAAAGGTAAAGTGGCTGTTGTGCAGGTTGCAGGTCTTGTCGCCCGCCGTATCGTTTGCTGGTCAAATGAAGATGACACATTGTCAGTGGGTGAGCGCTTTGGTTTGATTCGCTTCGGCTCCCGTCTGGATGTTTATTTGCCTGAAGGTGCAGTGGCACGCGTGGCAGTTGGTCAAACTGCTGTTGCCGGTGAAACTGTGCTGGCTGAATTTGACACCGACCGTTCAGAACCAACAGTACGGATTGGTTAAGTCAAATGGAAACAGAGTTTCCGGAAGCAGATCGCGGTGCTGGTAAGTCAGCCGGACAAAACGGCACCCAGACCGATGCAGTCATTATAGAAAGTCGGGGGCCTCGACTTTCTCAAATTCCGCTACGCATTATTATTCCGAATATCATCACTGTTCTGGCAATTTGCGCAGGGCTGACCGGTATCCGTTTGGCGTTTGAAAACCGTTTCGAACTTGCCGTGATGATGGTGCTGATTGCAGCCTTTCTGGATGGTCTTGACGGCCGCGTTGCGCGGATGATGAAAGGCTCTTCCAAATTCGGCGCGCAGATGGATTCTCTCGCTGATATCGTCAATTTCGGCGTGGCACCTGCCTTGGTGCTTTATTCCTTTATGCTGGATCAGGCGCGCTCTTTTGGCTGGACTGCGGCACTTTTATACGCAATCGCCTGTTGCCTTCGTCTTGCACGCTTCAACGTGATGACAGAAGACCCGAACCGTCCTGCATGGCAGAATAATTACTTTATCGGTGTTCCGGCACCTGCGGGCGCAATGCTGGTGTTGTTGCCGGTCTATTTAGGTTTTTTAGGCCTTGTACCGACGCGTAATCTGGCTTTCATCGCTTCTGCTTTCACCGTGCTGATTGCATTTTTGCTGGTGAGCCGTCTGCCGGTTTATAATGGCAAAACCGCTGGTAGCTATATTCGCCGTGATCTTGTGGCGCCGCTTATTCTTTGCGTGGTGATCTATGTCGGTCTGTTGACAAGCTACACATGGTACACACTGACTGTGACAGCTATCGCTTACACATTCATCATTCCTGTGAGCTGGATTGCATGGAACCGTTGCGAGGCTTCGGAGAAATGCGCTGGCAGTGCCACTGCACCGGCACCGGACGAGCCGGACAGTATCATTTAAAAGAATGCAGTTATGAAAAAAGGCTCTGTGAAAACAGAGCCTTTTTTATTGGGTTTGATCTGCTTGTTAGTCAGGCAGATGATAATCAAGGAAACGATCTTTCGGCACATCAAACAATTTGCCGGTAAGCGTCAAAGCCGGATCGGCAAGCGCCACAATCTTTTTGGCCACATCATGCGGATGCGGCAGGCTGTCAGGATCTTCGCCCGGCATGGCCTGTGCGCGCATGGCAGTGCGGGTGGCACCCGGATTAACGGAATTGACCCGCAGCGCACTGTTCTTGGTTTCATCTGCCCAGCTGCGCGCCATCACCTCTACAGCCGCCTTGGAAGCCGCATAAGGCCCCCAGAATGCGCGTGCAGTGTGTGCAACGCCTGATGACAGCACAATAGCACGTCCGGCATCAGAGCTGCGCAAAAGCGGGTCTACTGAGCGGATGAGGCGCCATGTGCTGGTGACGTTGATATTCATCACTTTATCAAAGGTTTTGGCTTCGACATGACCAATGGGTGAAATGGTGCCAAGCACACCGGCATTGGCAACCATAATATCCAGCTTGCCCCAACGCTCGTGAATAGAACCGCCCAAACGGTCAAGGGCAGGGAAATCGGTCAGATCAAGTGGTACGAGCGTTGCGGAGCCGCCTTGCTTGCGGATTTCATCATCCAGTTCTTCCAGTCCTCCCACTGTGCGGGCAACTGCAATCACATGTGCACCGGCTTTTGCAAGCTCCAGTGCGAGGAAATATCCGATGCCGCGCGATGCGCCCGTCACCAGAGCCAGACGGCCATTAAGGTCGATGCTCATACCAATCCTGTCATATGTTAGAAGATCACTGGTCAGTTTTACCCGTTGCTTTTAACCGTTACTGGCCAGTAGTGATAAATTATGGATGTTGCTCTCATTGTCCTGATCGAGCAGGCGCGTCGGGTAGTCTCCGGTGAAGTAATGGTCAGTAAATTGCGGACGATCATTGTTGCGTGGTTCACCACCAACAGCACGGTAAAGACCGTCGATCGAAAGGAATGCAAGCGAATCCGCACCAATATAGCGGCACATCGCGTCCATATCTTTATATTGGTTTGCTAGCAGCTTTTCGGCGTCCGGTGTATCGATACCGTAGAAATCCGGATAGAAAATCATCGGGCTGGCAACGCGGATATGCACTTCTGCTGCACCTGCATCACGGATCATCTGCACGATTTTAACGGAAGTCGTACCGCGCACAATTGAGTCATCAACGAGGATGACGCGCTTGCCTTCAATGATCTCACGATTGGCGGAATGTTTGAGCTTAACACCAAGCGCACGAATTTGCTGGGTTGGCTCAATGAAGGTACGACCGACATAATGGTTACGGATAATGCCAAGCTCGAACGGAATGCCGCTGGCCTGTGCATAGCCGATAGCAGCAGGGGTGCCGCCATCTGGAACCGGCACAACAACATCTGCATTGACATGCGATTCTTTGGCCAGATTGAAGCCCATGTTTTTGCGTGCATTGTAAACATTGCGGCCACCCACAACGGAATCGGGGCGTGCAAAGTAAACATATTCGAACATGCAGAGACGTTCAGGTTGCGGCTTTTCCGGCTTGATAGATTGGGTGGTGATAGAGCCGTCCGGCTGCAACTCACACACAATCACTTCACCATTCTCAACATCACGCACGAAAGTCGCGCCGATAATATCAAGCGCACAGGTTTCGGAGCAGAAAATCGGCTTGCCGTCGAGTTCACCCATAACCAACGGTCGAATACCAACCGGATCACGGGCGGCGATCAGTTTGGTGCGCGTCATGGCAAGAACGGCATAGCCGCCTTCAACCTGACGGATGGCATCAACAAAGCGATCAATCGATGAAGTATGGCGGGAGCGTGCAAAAAGATGCAGCACGACTTCGCTGTCAGATGTGGACTGGCAAATCGCACCGGCTGCAATCAGCTGGCGGCGCAATGTCAGACCATTGGTGAAATTACCATTATGCGCAATCGCAATGCCGCCCACTTCCAGCTCGGCAAAAAGCGGCTGCACATTGCGCAGGATGGTTTCACCGGTGGTGGAGTAGCGCACATGACCGATAGCCAGATCACCCGGAAGCTGCGCAAGGGTTGCAGGATCAGTAAAATGATCGCCGACCAGACCCATATGACGCTCTGAATGAAAGCGATTATTATTGAAGGTAACAATACCTGCCGCTTCTTGTCCGCGATGCTGAAGGGCGTGCAGGCCGAGCGCTGTAAGCGCAGCCGCATCTTCGTGGCCTAAAATACCAAAGACGCCGCATTCTTCATGCAAGCTATCTTCGTCCAGCATATAGGGAGTTTTGTCAGCATTACTGTGTGTCATTGCCGCAAGGCCTTTCGATTGCAGAGCAATTAAAAACACTCTCTATCACAAAAAAGCTTTTGATTGGAAGCAAAGAGTTGCGGCCTCAAAAAGCTTTTAATCTGCGCTGTCAGGAGTGTTTTCTGGTCAATTTGGGATCTGATTGGTTTTTTAAAAGTGCTGAAAAGCAAAAAAGCCACAGAAAATAATTTCCATGGCTTTCTTTGGAATTGAGTTTTTTACTGTGCAGTTTCTGCTTCAGGCGCAGGGGCAGCGTTTTGGTCATTGCCTGCCGGTTCTGCATTGTCTGGTTTCAGCTTGTCGATAAAGCTGGTGTCCGGATCAGCTGGCAGCAGTTCAACCAGTTTTTCGCCCAAATTATCAAGAAGGGCTTTGGATTTGGCATTGGCAACCCATGCCGGCTGGTCGGATGTAACGAGCCAGTTGAAGAACAACATGGCGACAACCATCAGCAACAGGCCGCGTGCTGCACCAAACAAAAAACCCAATGTGCGGTCAAGCGCACCAATGCGGCTGTCGATGATGAAATCAGCAATTTTCATGGTGATGATGGAAACAATGATCAGTGCGACAAGGAAAACTGCCGCCAAAGCTGCAATTTTCGCCAATGTGTCACTGGTGACATATGGCTGGATGAAGGGGATCACCTGCGGATAGAAGATGTAAGCGGCAGCAGCAGCTGCTGCCCATGAAGCGACCGAAAGCACTTCTCGTGAAAAACCCCGTACCATCGCCAAAACAGCGGATACGAGCGTTATCCCAATAAGAATTCCATCAAGAAGGGTGATTGGCATTCGGCCTGTCCTTAATCTACTTAAACTCTATCCTTGCATGCCTGCGGCGTTTTGCAAGTCAGCTTTCCTGTGTCGGGTGACTTATGCACCCAGTTTTTAACCGTTCTTCTGTGCTTGGCCTGAGGCGGCAATGTCGACAACCATATCGGTCAGCGCAACCTTTTCGGTTAAGCGGAATTGGGCGTTTTTCCACAACTCGCTACTGCCACCGGGTACGACTGCATGCCTGAAACCAAGTTTCTCTGCTTCCTTCAGGCGCTGCACGGCATGAGACACCGGACGAATAGCGCCAGAAAGACTGATCTCGCCGAAATAAACGCTATCGGCCGGAAGGGCAATAGCTGCAATGGAGGAAACAAGCGCTGCAGCCACTGCTAAATCGGCGGCAGGCTCAGAAATACGATAACCACCGGCCACATTGAGATAAACATCATGCTGACCGAAGCGCACACCGCAATGGGATTCAAGCACGGCCAGAATCATTGAAAGGCGGCTGCCGTCCCAGCCAACCACCGCGCGGCGCGGTGTGCCGAGACTGGACGGGGCAACCAGTGCCTGAATTTCTACCAAAACAGGACGCGTTCCTTCCATGCCGGCAAAAACTGCGGCACCGGGTGATTTTTCATTGCGTTCGCCCAAAAATAATTCGGACGGATTGGCAACTTCACGCAAGCCTTTATCGGACATTTCAAAAACGCCGATTTCGTCGGTTGGGCCAAAGCGGTTTTTGACAGTACGAAGGATGCGGTAATGATGGCCGCCTTCACCTTCAAAATAAAGTACGCCATCGACCATATGCTCAACCACGCGCGGGCCGGCAATCTGGCCTTCTTTGGTGACATGACCGACAAGCACCACCGCCGCACCTGTCTGCTTGGCATAGCGGATCATTGCTTGTGCGGAGGAGCGCACCTGCGTCACTGTTCCGGGCGCACTATCGGCCAAATCAGTCCAAAGGGTCTGGATGGAATCGATAATCACCAGATCAGGGCGCTTATTACCGGCAATGGTTGCTAAAATGTCTTCGACATTGGTTTCAGCCGCCAGTTCGACAGGTGAGGAGGCAACACCTAAGCGCTGCGCGCGCAAGCGGATCTGTGCAACCGCTTCTTCACCTGAAACATAGACAATGCGATGTCCCTGATTGGCAAGAGCTGCCGCCGCTTGGGTCAAAAGTGTGGATTTGCCAATGCCCGGATCTCCGCCGATCAAAAGTGCGGAGCCGCGCACAAAACCGCCGCCGGTGGCGCGGTCAAGCTCGGCAATACCGGAAGAAATGCGTGGTGCATCTTCAATCTCGCCATCAAGCGAGGTGAGGGTGACGGCGCGGCCTTTACGGGCGCTGCGCAACGATGAAGGGCCACTACCGATACCGCTATTGGTTCCTTCTTCCACGAGTGTGTTCCACTCGCCGCAACTGTCGCATTTTCCGGCCCAGCGTGTATGCACGGTGCCGCAGTTCTGGCAGATAAACTGCACTCTGGCTTTGGCCATCAGTTATCCTTTTTGAGAAACTGCTTATGCAGGCGTTGGTCGTTAGAGCCTATTCGTCATATTGCTCAGGCACATAAGAGCCTTCGGCCAGATCCGCAAAGCGGGTGAATTCTGACTGGAAGGCGAGCTTAACGGTGCCTGTCGGACCGTGACGCTGTTTAGCAATAATCACGTCGGCTGTGCCTTTGACCTTTTCAAACTGCATTTTCCATTCGTCATATTTCGGATCAAATTCATCACGCGGTTCAAGGTTTTTGACGTAATATTCTTCACGGAACACGAAGAGCACAACGTCCGCATCCTGCTCAATCGAACCCGATTCACGCAAGTCAGAAAGCTGCGGACGTTTGTCGTCGCGGCTTTCCACCTGACGGGAGAGCTGTGAGAGCGCGATAATCGGCACGTTCAGTTCTTTACCCAAAGCTTTCAGGCCGGTGGTGATTTCGGTAATTTCCTGCACGCGGTTTTGTGCGGACGCTTTGGAGGAACCAGTCATCAGCTGGACGTAGTCGATCACCAGAACATCAAGGCCGCGCTGGCGCTTCAAACGGCGCGCACGAGCAGCAAGCTGGGCAATGGAGATACCACCCGTCTGGTCAATATAAAGCGGAATTTTCTGCATTACTTGCGAGCAGGCAACCAGTTTTTCAAAATCGGTTTCGGTAATATCACCACGGCGGATTTTTGAGGACGATACTTCCGTCTGCTCGGAGATAATACGAGTAGCCAGCTGTTCGGCCGACATTTCGAGCGAGAAGAAGCCCACAACACCGCCATTCAAGGCTTTGATGCTGCCGTCTGCCTGCTGTTCGCCCTCATAGGCATTAGCGATATTGAAAGCGATATTGGTGGCAAGCGAGGTTTTACCCATACCCGGACGACCCGCCAAAATGATCAAGTCGGAAGGCTGCAAGCCCCCCATTTTCGCATCGAGCGATTGGATGCCAGTCGACACTCCAGAGAGGTGGCCATCACGCATAAAAGCTTGGTTCGCCATATCAACGGCAGTGGTAACCGCATCTTTAAATGCCTGAAAACCACCATCATAACGACCGGTTTCGGCCAGTTCAAAGAGGCGGCGTTCAGCATCTTCAATCTGGCTTTGCGGCGCCATATCAACAGGTGCATCATAAGCGACATTGACCATTTCCTCACCAATATTGATGAGGGAGCGGCGTGTTGCCAGATCGTAAATCGCACGGCCATAATCTTCGGCGTTAATAACGGTCACTGCTTCAGCGGCAAGGCGCAGTACATATTGGAAGACGGTCAGATCCCCGACTTTTTCTTCTGCCGGAAGAAATGTTTTCATCGTCACCGGATTGGCCATTTTGCCAACGCGGATCAGATCACTGGTGATTTCATAAATACGTTTGTGCAGAGGTTCATGAAAATGCGTCGGTTTCAGAAAGTCCGAAACACGATAAAACGCATCATTATTAATCAAAATCGCGCCGAGCAGAGCCTGCTCAGCTTCAATATTGTTGGGGGTTTCACGGTAAAGCCCGCCTTGTCCATCGCGGCCTTCGCCCCGTGGTTCGGTTAGTTTGTGTACCGTTGCTTCCGCCATAATCTCATGCCCTATATTTTGAAAAATCCGGCCGGAAACATTCAAGCCAACCGGATTACCAATATATGTACCTCATCTGAAGCGATGAGGGTACAGGCGATAGCATGATTCACACTGATTCACAGGGGGTATGTGACATCTTCCGCTTATTCGGGGTGAAAGCTTGATTGCGACTTTCGGTATTGGCGCTCGTGCGAACACTATCCAGACGGCGTAAACGCTTTTCTTCCGCCTCAATATAATTGCGGGTCAGCGGCACCGATTCTTGTTTATGGGCAATCTGAATGTGGAACACCATCATATCCTGCCACCGGAAAGCACTTTCGGAACCCGCCAGATAAAATTCCCACATTCTGCAAAAACGCTCATCATAAAGCGCTTTGGCTTCATCGCGCCGTGCCATAAAGGCTTCACGCCATGCTTTGAGTGTTTCAGCATAATGCAAACGCAGGATTTCAATGTCGGTAACAATGAGGCCTGCTTTTTCAATATGAGGCAGAACCTCTGAGAGAGCAGGGATATAACCGCCCGGAAAAATATGATGGCGAATAAAAGGATTGGTCACACCGGGGCCATCACTGCGGCCGATTGAATGCAATAAAAACACACCGTCTTTTTTCAATAAACGCGCCACATGTTGGAAATATTCAGCAAAATGACCCACGCCCACATGCTCAAACATGCCGACAGAACTGATCCGGTCATAGCTGTCAGTTAAATGGCGGTAGTCTTTGAGTTCAAATTTGGCGCTGTGGCTTAAATTTTCCTGTGCTGCCCGCTGATTGGCAATCGCATGTTGCTCTTGCGATAATGTAACGCCTGTGACATCCGCTTTGAGGTAGCGTGCCATATAAAGGCCAAGACCGCCCCAGCCGCAACCGATATCCAGCAGTTTATCGCCTTCATTGATCAAAAGCTTGGCGGCGATATGACGTTTTTTGGCAAGTTGTGCCTCGGCCAATGTCGTTTCAGGCGTTTCAAAATAAGCGCAGGAATATTGCTTGTCGGGATCAAGAAATAAATCATAAAGCGCACCGGACAGATCATAATGGCTTTTGACATTTTGGGATGAACGCATGATGTTGTTCATCTGTTGCAAACGGCGCAGACTTCGGCGCGCATAAGCAATTGCCCGCATCCAGGGGGCAGTGGCTGCAATCGGGCCGGTATTTTCAAAGACAATCTGTAGCAGCAGATAAATGTCGCCCTCAACCACATCCAGCTCGCCGTCCATATAACATTGCCCAAGCTGCAATTCAGGGTCAAAGGCAATCGCTCGTTCAGCACGCGAGGTGTTAAAACGGATGTGCAGGTGAGAGCCGCTGCCATCACCATAGCGGGTGGTTGTCTGCTTGGAATCTGTCACTGACAAATTGCCGGTTTTGACTATGCGTTTCAAAACCGTATGTAAAAGTCCATTCATCGCCAATCTCCCATTCAGAAGGACTGGAGGATGAAGTAGTGCTGATCCGCGTGTTTCATGTGTCAGGGCGAATGCGGACTGCCCCACTTGCACCTTAAACAGTCTGCTACTGCTGCACAGGATAAGCACTTTTTTGGTTCTGAAAAGAGAAAATGCCCGACATTTCTGCCGGGCATCATCTTTTTATTTAAAAGCTGCCGGTATTAAAGCCGGCACTCCAAGCAATTAAGCCTGTTCTTCTTCGTCTGAACCGTCGAATTCTTCTTCGTCGATTTCTTCAGATAAAGGTGCTTCTTCAATGCCATAGATGGCTTCGATTGAAGTCAGGTCTTCACCTTTTTCCTGACGTTCAGCTTCTTCAGCAGAACGAGCAACGTTAACAGCAACGGTTACTTCTACTTCAGGATGCAGCACGATCAAAACATTGTGAAGGCCAATGGTTTTGATTGGCTGGTTGAGTTCAACCTGATTGCGGTGCAGCGAGAAGCCAGCTTCAGTGATGATATCAGCGATATCACGGGTTGAAACTGAACCGTAAAGCTGACCGGTTTCACCAGCTGAACGAACAACAACAAAGCTTTTGCCTTCGAGCTTGTCTGCAACAGCCTGAGCTTCGTTTTTGCGTTCCAGGTTCTGTGCTTCGAGCTGAGCGCGCTGGCCTTCGAACTTCTTCAGGTTTGCTTCGTTCGCACGCAGAGCTTTGCCCTGTGGGAGAAGGAAGTTACGGGCGAAGCCGTCTTTAACTTTTACAGTGTCGCCCATCTGGCCGAGGCGGGCAATACGTTCCAGGAGAATAACGTCCATGGGATATTCCTTTCGAGTTTGAGTGTAAAATTACGATTGATCAGTTTTTTGTCTCTTGGAAACCGGCGCTGTACGGGTTGTGTCGAACAGACCGATAACAAAGAAAATGAGAAGCAGTGGCGCCAGCAGCATGATGCCGACATAAGACAACCACAGAATCAACGGGCGCAGGCTCATGCCACGGGTGCGCTGATGCATAATGGCAAAGCCGGAGAATAAAAATCCGGTGCCGATTGCGCCGACAAAGACAAGTGCTGCCTGAGCAATGCCGGCACCAAAGAAGGATAGGGCCATGGCAACAGCAAAAATGCTGAGAGCGGCAACCGGCATGCGCAAAGTGGTCGGCCAGTCATCACGCGGGCGTTTCAGACGGCCGGATGCACCGGTCAGGCGCAAGGCCAGATAAAGATTGCCGATCAGTGCTGCCAGTGCGATGGCTGGCTGCATGGCAGGCAAAACCACCATCAAAATGGAAGCAAGTGTCGCCTGCATATTTTCATCGGAATGATAGGTCGGATCTGCTTCCTGAAGGCGTTGCATCACCTGAGCGGTCAGTTCGCGTACCATATCTTCGCCAAAGCCGATGATATAGCCGATGATGATGAAGCTGACGGCAACCATCAGCGCCAAGCGGAAGATAATATCTGACAGCGGATACCAAACGAGAATATTGGCAGAACCACCCAAATCACTGGCCGGACGCGCTAAACCTGAGAGATAAGCGCCGGTCGCAGCCGGAATAAAGCTGGTAAGCGCAATCAATACGGCGGCCATTGGCACGCTGACGATACTGACTGTGGCAGTCGCGGCAACAGCTGCAATGATGCCAGCCGTGGAACCCCAACCAAGTGCAGCCATGAAAATTGGTAATGGTGTCAGGAAATACAGAACCATCGCAATGCCCGATTGGGCAATGACGCCAGAAGACATTAATGCAGAAGCCAGTCCTGCAAGTATGCCTACGCCAATGATGGTTTTATCGAATTTCATAAGTTCCGCTGTCCTGCGTGCAAGAATTTGAGCGCTCTTGCCTTTTTGCAGTTAGAGGTTTCGGTTTAAACCGCTTAAACCCCAACTCGAGTTTTAAAGTGAACCTGACCCGTGCTCATCACGGAAGGTTTTATGCGTATAGTTCAAGTAAGAGTTTGCGGGCAATGCAAAAAACACTGCCCGCAAAACAAAACTTATTTCACAACATATGGCAGCAGGCCGAGGAAACGTGCACGCTTGATTGCTTTAGCAAGTTCGCGCTGTTTCTTCTGGCTCACAGCTGTGATGCGTGAAGGAACGATTTTACCGCGTTCAGAAATATAACGCTGCAAAAGCTTGATGTCCTTGTAATCGATCTTTGGTGCATTTGGACCAGAGAACGGGCAAGTCTTACGACGACGATGGAACGGGCGGCGTGTTGGGATCTGATTGATATCAACCATTATTATGCTCCTTCGCCAGCTTCGTTGTCACGTGGACGACGTGGACCGCGTTCACGGTCACCGTCACGCGGACGACGTGGACGATCATCATCACGGCCGAAGCGATCGTCGCGTTCACGACGGTCATCACGGCGTGTCAGCATTGCCGACTGGCCTTCTTCGTGTTCTTCTACACGTACTGTGAGGAAACGCAGAACATCTTCATTGATGCGCATCTGGCGTTCCATTTCAGCAACAGCTGCCGCAGGGGCATCGATGTTGAGAAGTGTGTAGTAAGCTTTACGATTCTTTTTAACGCGATAAGTCAGGGGACGAAGACCCCAGTTCTCAATGCGCCCGACTTTACCGCCGTTAGCTTCGAGGACACCCTTGAACTGTTCAACGAGGGCATCAACTTGCTGCTGCGTAATATCCTGTCGGGCAAGGAGCACATGTTCATAAAGAGCCATTGGCTTTGCCTTTCTTCTGTTTCTCATTAGCTCGAAATCAGCGGCTAAGCCTCTGCGACTTCTCCTTAACCGCTATTGCGGGAAGAAAGGACGCTGGTCGAGACGATCGAGAGCGGAGACACGGGAGATGAAGCATTTTCTCGCTTCTCAAATCATTGTTACAAGAACAAATGACATGATCCTCCGTTCAGCCCCCAGCTGATACCGAGCAATGAATGTTTGGCTCATAAGCGTTTTTCCCCGTCTTTGCAAGCTGCATTAGTGCTTATGCGTGACAAAAGCTTGACTTGTGCGCAGAGCAAAGGCACATCGCGGGAGAGAAAAGTGAAAGATTATGCGACTTTCAGTGTATGGCTAAGATTATAATCCATCATTGAATACGGATAAAACTCATATAAACTGCTCCTTCTTTGTGGGCTTATCAATGAGTTTGTATCGCCGCATTATATAGAGTGAGGTATTTATGACCGTAGCATTTACTTTCCCCGGCCAGGGCAGTCAGGTTGTTGGCATGGGCAAGGCGCTTGCTGAACAATTTGCAGAAGCGCGTGCAGTTTTTGCCGAAGTTGATGATGCACTCGGGGAAAAGCTTTCAGCGACCATGTTTGAAGGTCCTGAAGATGTGCTGACACTCACTGCCAATGCGCAGCCTGCTTTGATGGCTGTGTCGATGGCTGTGTTGCGTGTGATGGAAGCACAGGGTTTTTCTTTGAAAGATCAGGTTTCCTATGTTGCGGGTCACTCGCTGGGTGAATATTCAGCCCTTTGCGCCGCTGGCACATTCTCGCTTGCTGATACCGCCCGTTTGTTGCGTATCCGCGGTAATGCCATGCAGCAGGCTGTGCCTGTTGGCCAGGGCGCTATGGCTGCAATTATTGGTCTGGAGCAGGCGGATGTAGAAGCTATCTGTGCAGATGCTGCTTCTTTGGGTGCTGTGCAGATTGCCAATGATAATGGCGGTGGTCAGCTGGTTATCTCCGGCTCGAAAGCTGCCGTTGAAGCTGCTGCTGCCAAGGCTTCTGAAAAGGGCGCAAAACGCGCGATCATGCTGCCGGTTTCTGCGCCTTTCCATTCAAGTCTGATGTCACCTGCGGCTGATGCCATGCGTGAAGCGCTGGCTAATGTGCAGAAAAACGATCCGGTTGTGCCATTAATCGCCAATGTGCGTGCTGCTCCGGTAACGTCCGCCACTGAAATTGCTGATTTGCTGGTTGAGCAGGTCACCGGACAAGTGCGCTGGCGCGAAACAATTGAATGGTTTGCAGCTAATCATGTCTCGACACTCTATGAAGTCGGTTCAGGCAAAGTTCTGACTGGCCTTGCCCGTCGTATTGCTAAAGAAATCAACGGCGCGACTGTTGGTTCGGCTGAAGAAATTGAAGCAGCACTGGCTGCCTTGCAGAAATAATAACAGCGCATCCCAAAATCTGCGGAGCGGTTTTTGGATAAGGTACGCGATAAGGAATTAAAAGGATCTCAAATGTTTGATCTGACTGGCCGCAAGGCTCTCATTACCGGTGCAACCGGCGGTTTGGGTGAAGCAATTGCCCGTGCGCTTCACGCACAAGGCGCAATTGTTGGTCTGCACGGCACCCGTAAAGAAAAGCTTGATTCTCTGGCTGCAGAGCTTGGCGAACGCGTTTTTGTGTTCCCTGCAAACCTCTCCGACCGTGAAGAAGTGAAAGCTCTTGGCCAGAAGGCTGAAGAGGAAATGGGCGGCATCGATATTCTCGTCAACAATGCCGGTATTACCAAAGACGGCTTGTTTGTACGTATGAGCGATGAAGACTGGGATGCGGTTTTAAATGTCAATCTGACATCCGTGTTTAACCTGACCCGCGAGATTACTCATCCGATGATGCGCCGCCGTCATGGCCGTATTATCAATATTTCTTCCATCGTTGGCGTGACCGGTAATCCGGGTCAGGCAAACTATTGTGCATCGAAAGCTGGTCTGATCGGTTTTTCGAAATCACTTGCACAAGAAATTGCCAGCCGTAATGTAACGGTCAACTGCATTGCTCCCGGATTCATCGAATCGGCTATGACCGATAAGCTCAATGAGAAGCAAAAAGACGCGATCATGAGCTCAATTCCGATGAAACGCATGGGAACAGGCGCAGAAATTGCTGCTGCTGTTGTTTATTTAGCAAGCGATGAAGCAGCTTATGTTACCGGCCAGACTGTCCATGTTAATGGCGGAATGGCAATGATTTAAACCTTTTATGTGCCCAAAAAGCCATAAAAGGAGGCCAAGAAGCAGATGAATGGGCAAAATCTGCTTTGCCTTGCTCAAGAAGCATGGTAAATGCCGCGCCCAAGAAACAAGACGCCTCGCTTGAAGCGTCTTAATCTCGTTCCGTAAGGAATATCCACAGGATGTATGCTAAAGCATGTAGAGACTACAGTTGGCATACATCTTATAACTTGATTACAATCATGCATACCGCTAACCAATGCGGTGCAACTAAACACAGGTCGAGGTCACGACATGAGCGATACCGCAGAACGCGTCAAGAAAATCGTTGTTGAACATCTGGGCGTGGATGCCGACAAGGTCACGGAAGGCGCGAGCTTTATCGATGATCTCGGTGCAGACAGCCTTGATACAGTAGAACTGGTCATGGCGTTTGAAGAAGAATTCAGCGTTGAGATCCCTGATGATGCAGCAGAAACCATCCTTACCGTTGGTGACGCTGTTAAGTTCATCGACAAAGCTTCTGCTTAATATTTGAAAATACGGGATCGGAATGCTCCGATTCCGTATTTTTCATACACACTGTCAAAAAAAGTGCAAAGCAGTTTTGAAACAGTGTGTAGCAAGTAAGTCGAGAGAGCATTTTCAATTTTTAAAATTAAGCTGTAAGTGCTCTTGATGAACCGGTTATTTAATCGGTTTATTTTTTATAGACTAAATTTAAATGTAACTTTTAGGCGTACCGGCGCCTTGAAACCTTGAATACAGGTTTAGCCCGGCGCGCATTCAAGGCGACAAATCATCTTTCCGCATGCAAGCGGAACATAGTTTGAGATTGTCATACTCGAAGGAGTGAATATGAGGCGTGTCGTTATCACCGGTTTAGGTCTGGTGTCACCGCTGGCAAATGGCGTTGAAGAGACATGGAAGCGTCTTCTTTCCGGTCAAAGCGGCGCTCGCCGTATTACAGAATTTGAAGTTGACGATCTGGCTTGTCAGATTGCCTGCCGTATCCCTGTAGGTGATGGCAGCAACGGAACATTCAATCCTGATTTATATATGGAACCAAAGGAACAGCGCAAAGTTGATCCTTTCATCGTTTACGCTGTGGCTGCGGCTGATCAGGCGCTGGATGATGCCAACTGGCATCCGGAAAGCGACGAAGATCAGGTGGCAACCGGTGTATTGATTGGTTCCGGTATCGGCGGTATCGAAGGTATTGTTGAAGCCGGTTACACATTGCGCGATAAGGGCGCACGTCGTGTTTCCCCGTTCTTCATTCCTGGCCGTCTGATCAATCTGGCTTCCGGCCATGTCTCCATCAAGCATAAATTGCGCGGTCCTAATCACTCTGTGGTTACAGCTTGTGCAACCGGCACCCATGCTATTGGTGATGCTGCCCGTATGATCGCTTTGGGCGATGCGGATGTCATGGTTGCAGGTGGTACTGAATCACCGGTCAGCCGTATTTCGCTCGCAGGCTTTGCTGCTTGTAAGGCACTGTCGACCAAGCGCAATGATGATCCGACTGCAGCATCGCGTCCTTATGACGATGACCGTGATGGTTTCGTGATGGGTGAGGGCGCTGGTGTTCTCGTTCTGGAAGAACTGGAACATGCACTGGCACGCGGCGCGAAAATCTACGCGGAAGTAACCGGTTACGGCATGTCCGGTGACGCTTATCACATCACTGCTCCAAGCGAGAATGGTGAAGGTGCACAGCGTTGCATGGAAGCAGCATTAAAGCGTTCAGGCATCACACCTGATCAGATCGACTATATCAACGCACATGGTACATCCACCATGGCGGATACGCTGGAGCTGGGTGCTGTTGAGCGTGTGGTAGGTGATGCTGCATCGAAGATTTCGATGTCGTCAACCAAATCATCGATCGGCCATTTGCTCGGTGCTGCCGGTGCTGCGGAAGCCATCTTCTCGATTCTGGCAATCCGCGATAATATCGCGCCTGCTACAATCAATCTGGACACACCGTCTGTTGCCACCAAAATTGATTTGGTGCCGCACAAGCCGCGTGAACGCAAAATCGATACCGTACTTTCAAATTCGTTCGGTTTTGGTGGAACAAACGCATCGCTGGTGATGCGTCGTTACCAGTAATCTTGCTCTTTTAAGCAAGAGTCGGGGATAAGCAGGACGTCAGTGCAAAAAACATTGGCGTCCTTTGCATATCTGGCGATGATGGCGCCGAAGAAATGGCGGATTGTTGTACGCTATCCGGTAGAACAGGTGATCTGTTCGGCTGATTTATTGTTTAAAACCTGTAACAATATTTTTGTGTGCTTCGCCCTAAAGATATCCATTATTGGGTGTATCAGGATATCTTGCCACAAAACGGATTTGGCAAATATTTGCGGTCTGTATAGAAATGACAAAAAACGGAGCGCTGAAGTTTTAACAACTATCAGTGACGCTGCATAAAATTTGGATCGAGGTGATCGAGTGAGTTCAGACGATAAAAATCCGAAATCTCAAGAAACAGATGTTGTTGAAACATCTGCGGATGCAGCTAAGGTTGCGGATGATGCAATAAAAGTTGCAGATCAGGATACTCCTCAAGAAACCGTCGCATCTGAGATTGAAGTGCAGCCGGAATCGCTTCAGGCTGAACCGGTCATTGCTGTGGAGCCTGTCGAAGCACCTGTTCAGCAAGAGGCAGAACAGATTGCTGAGCCGGTTGCGCAAAGTGCAACTGAAGCAGAAATTGCTGCAAGTGATGCTGGTGCTGAACCGGTGAAGCCATTTGTGCCAAAATCTGCAGCAGACGCCTTGCGCCCGCAGCCAGGGCCAAAACCGCCTAAAAAACGCTCCCGTGCTGCCCGCAGCCAAATTGTTATTTTTGCAAATTTCATGCTGTCCTTACTGGTTTTGACCGTTATTGCAGCATCGGCACTGTTCTATTTCGGCAAACTACAGTTCGACGGCCAAGGACCGCTTGCAACGGAAACTGCGTTTTTGGTCAAGCGCGGCTCCGGTATTTCCGAAATTTCCGATAGTCTGGAACGTCGTGAATTCATCACGGATGCTCGTATTTTCCGTTATGGCGTGCGTGCTTACGGCCATGAAAATGATATGAAGGCCGGTGAATATATGATTCCGGCTGGCGCGACGATGCGTGAAATCATGACCATCCTGATCAGCGGCAAGTCGATCATGTATCCGTTGACCATTCCGGAAGGTTTGACTGTCAATCAGATTTTTGATCGTCTTGATAAGAATGAAATCTTGATCGGAGCGCTGCCGAAAGAAATGCCGGCAGAAGGTTCACTCTTCACTGATACACTGCACTTCACCCGTGGCACCACCCGTGCTGAGATGGTTGAACGTATGCTGGCTTCGCAGAAGAAGATGGTCAACGAAATCTGGGCGACCCGTCAGAAAGATTTGCCGGTTAAAGATATCAATGAGTTTGTGACCTTGGCGTCGATCGTTGAAAAAGAAACCGGTATCGCAGCAGAACGCCCGCATGTGGCTTCGGTTTTTGTCAATCGCCTCAATCAGGGCATGCGTTTGCAGTCTGATCCGACCATTATTTACGGCCTGTTCGGTGGTTTGGGTAAACCGTCTGATCGTCCGATTTATAAGTCTGACATTGAAAAGCCGACACCATATAACACTTATGTTATCAAGGGTTTGCCGCCGACACCAATTGCCAATCCGGGGCGCGCTGCTTTGGAAGCTGTTGCAAATCCGCTGGCAACCAAGGATGTGTTCTTTGTAGCTGACGGTACAGGTGGTCACGTTTTTGCCGAGACATTGAAAGAACATAATGAAAATGTTCGTAAATGGCGCGGTATTGAACAGCAAAAACGTGATGCTGCCACAGCAACGGACACGCCGGCTGCTCAGTAAATACTGGTAAAACAGGTTTAATCATCGAGTGAAACGGGCATATTGTCCGTTTCACTCACTTTTATTTCCGGTTTTTCTCGATTTAGAAACCGGACTCTCATGCCAAAGGTCGCGTCTCATGACATTGCAAAGCATGACGGGGTTTGCCCGTTACAGCGGAACGCATCAAAATGGTGAAGTTGTTACGCATTTCACATGGGAAGTACGCTCGGTAAATGGTAAAGGGCTTGATGTGCGCTTGCGCCTGCCGCAAGGCTTTGAAGCGCTTGAGCATAATATTCGCGGACTGGTAGCCAAGAGCTTTACCCGCGGCAATATGCAGGTTTCGCTCAATGTTGAGCAAAATAGTGAAGGCCGTGAAGTATTGCTCAATCATGCTTTGATCGAAAAGCTTCTCAACGCATCGCAGGAATTGCAGACACGTTTTGGCGTGGCACCGTTAACTCTTGATGGTTTATTTGCGCTTCGCGGCGTGTTGGATCAGCCACAAGATACCGTCTCGGAAGAAGATCAGGCAGCGCTTAAAGCGGGTGTTATGGATGGCTTGGGCTCACTCTTGCAGCAGTTGCAGGAAGCGCGTGAGCTGGAAGGCGCAGCGCTTAAACGTATTTTTGAAAAACATGTTGAAGAGATTGCCACTTTGACAGAAAAAGCGCGCCATGATCCGGCGCGTGGTGTTGAGGCAATCAAAGCACGCCTTAGCGCACAAGTAGCTTTATTGCTGGATGCGTCACAGGCACTTGATAAAGACAAGCTCCACGCAGAAGCCGCCTATCTTGCAACCAAAGCGGACATACAAGAAGAACTGGACAGATTGGACACACATGTGGCATCTGCCAGAAAATTATTACAACACGGCGGTGCAATCGGGCGCAAACTCGATTTTCTGTCGCAAGAATTTAACCGTGAAGCCAACACACTTTGCGCGAAATCCAATGCAGCAACAATTACAGCCATCGGACTGGAACTTAAAGCGGCCGTTGATCAGTTTCGCGAACAGATACAGAATCTGGAGTAACTCATATGGCCATCTCTTCAGCTGAACATGGCGTTGCCCGTCGCGGGCTTATGCTGGTGGTTTCCTCGCCTTCCGGTGCAGGAAAATCCAGCATTGCAAGATTATTATTGGAAGACAGAGAGATGGATTTGTCTCTTTCTGTCAGTGTCACCACCCGTGCTCGCCGCCCGAGCGAAGTGGAAGGTGTGCATTATCACTTCATTTCTGTGGCCGAGTTTGAGCGCTTGCGTGATAGCGATGCATTGATTGAATATGCAGAAGTGCATGGCAATTTCTACGGCACTTTGCGTGCGACCGCAGAAGATGCACTGGCTGATGGTCAGGATATGCTGTTTGACATTGATTGGCAGGGGGCAGACCAGCTGCAGGCAAAAATGCCGGCTGACGTGGTTTCCATTTTTGTGCTGCCGCCATCAATGAAAGAGCTGCAATCGCGCTTGCATCGCCGTGCGGAAGATAGTGTGGAAGTGATTGAGACACGCCTGCACAATGCGCGTGTGGAAATTCAGAAATGGTCGAAATACGACTATATCGTCATCAATGAAGATCTGAACCGTTCATATAGCTCGGTTAAAGCCATCGTAACGGCTGAGCGTTTGCGCCGTGACCGCCGTCCTGGATTGTTCGATTTTGTCGATCAGTTGCTGGATGAGACAGCTGCTCAGTAAGCACTCAAATAAAAAAACGCCGGAAGTCATTTCCGGCGTTTTTTGTATTTATCAGTCAAGAGCATTGGCAAGCGCTACAAACTCTTCGATGCTTAATGTTTCTGCGCGCCTTGTGCCGTCAATGCCGGTAACTTCCAACAGCTTGGCACCATTGACGGGCTTGAGGCTTTGACGCAGCATTTTGCGGCGCTGGCCGAATGCGGCTTGTGTAATGCGACCAAGCTTTTGCGCATCACATGGCATAGGATTATCGAGCGGTGTGATATGCACTACCGAAGACATTACTTTTGGCGGGGGTGTGAAAGCCTGTGGCGGCACATCAAAGGCAATGCGTGATTGTGTGCGCCAGCCAGCAAGCACAGCCAGACGGCCATAGTGGTCGGTATTGGGTGCGGCAACAATACGTTCAGCCACTTCACGTTGGAACATCAGGGTCATTGACTGATAATAGGGCGGCCAAGGCTCGCTTAATAGCCAGTTAATCAGCAATTGCGTGCCGACATTATATGGCAGGTTGGCGACAATGCGCGGCTTGTTACCGTCAGGAAAAAGTGCTTGAAAATCCTGCTCCAGCGCATCGCCGGAAATCACTTTCAACCGACCTGGATAGTGGCTTTCAATTTCGGCCAGTGCCGGCAGGCAGCGTTCATCGCGTTCAATTGCCGTTACCAATGCGCCTTGAGCCAGCAGCGCACGGGTCAAACCACCGGGGCCGGGCCCGACTTCAATCACCGGCTGATTTTGTAGAATGCCTGCCTGACGGGCAATTTTGGATGTCAGATTGAGGTCGAACAAAAAATTCTGGCCTAAAGATTTTTTAGGCATCAGATCATATTGTTCAAGCACTTGGCGTAATGGCGGCAGATTATCAATGCTCATCAGGCGGGTTCTTTCAAAGCTGGGAGGCTTAAAGTCTGCGCCAGCTTCAAAGCGGCAAGCAGACTGTCGGGGCGGGCAATGCCTTGCCCTGCAATTTCAAATGCGGTGCCGTGATCTGGCGATGTACGAATAAATGGCAGGCCGAGCGTGACATTGACACTTTCATCAAATGCCAGCGCTTTAGCCGGAATAAGCGCCTGATCATGATACATGCAGATCGCCACATCGTAATTTTGACGGGCACGGGCGTGAAACATAGTGTCAGCCGGTAGCGGGCCTTTGATGTCCATGCCTTGCGCACGCAAATTTTCAATCGCAGGTAAAACAACTGTTTGGTCTTCGTGACCTAAAGCACCATTTTCACCGGCATGCGGATTGAGACCGGAGACAGCAATGCGTGGTTTGCCAATACCGAAACGTGTGCGTAAATCACGCTCAGTGATTATAACAGTTTCTTCAATCAGTTGAGTGGTGAGCTGTTGAGGCACATCATGCAAGGGGATGTGAATAGTCACTGGGACAGCACGCAAATCTGGGCCTGCAAGCAGCATCACCGGCATGACAGGCCGGCCGAGATGTTGTGATGCCAGACTTGCTAAAAACTCTGTATGACCGGGATGTTCAAAGCCTGCATCATAAAGCGGCTTTTTGGAAATAGGGCAGGTTACCACCGCTGAGGTTTGCCCGTCCAAGGTCAGCTTTACGGCCAGTTCAATGGCTTCAATAATACCAGCTGCATTTTCTGTTAAAGGTGCGCCAATATTTTCAATCAGCTTGTTTTGCAGTGGTAGCACTGGCAGAAAGTGTTGAAAATCTGTCTTTGCAGATGCGGGACTTGAAATTTCAATCGGTACATTCAGCTGCAAATGCTTGGCTCGTAAGCGCAATTGTTCAACATCTCCAAGTAGGAGAAATTCCGGTACGTTGAGCTGATGGCGCTGTAACCAAAGCAGCAAGGCAAGATCAGGGCCAATGCCGGACGGATCACCGATGCTGAGCGCTAAAACTTTCATTTTACTACCATTATTAAATGCGACTGCCATTTCAGCTTAATGAAAAGCTGAAATGGCAGCAAATAAGGAATTACAAAATTGTCTGCGTAAAAGTATCAAATACGCGAAAAGCCATTACCGATTGACGATACGGCCTTTTTTGCGCAGCTCGTCCAGATATTGCTTGCTGAGCTGTTCAGCTTTTTCTTCTTGTCCTTTGGCCGTTTGAGTGCCTTCAAGGGAGAAAACCATCTGTGCTACGCGGTCATCCGATACTTTACGTGTCGCGCAGACTGCCAGAAACTCAACGCCTTTTTCAGTGTCATGTGGCTTTGTGGTGCTGCCGACAGAGGTGCCTTTGATGTCTTTTTCCCATTCACCCGGCAATTGCGGTTCGAGAATGCGGCCAAGGTCACGCACAGTTACATCAAGCATACCTTTGGCTTGGCTGCGTGTCGTGTCACAGCTGTTAAAACGCGAACGCAAAGTGTTTGCGTCCTGACGGCGTTTGGCCATTAAAGCAGGTGAACGTTTAGCGGCTGGAACAACGAAAATAACCTGTTGGAGGTGATATTCGGTCGCAACTGGCTTGCGGCCACCATCTTTTAGCATACGCTGTACGGCATCCGATTCGGAAATGATGCCTTCTTCACGGAAGCGGGAACTGATGAGACGTCCCCAGCCCATCTGCACCATGATATAGGTTTTGAAATGTTCAGGTGTGATACCAGCTTGATTCATCATCTGGTTCATCTGCTGAACGCTCATCCGGTTATTGGATGCAAAATTAGCGTAAGCTGCATCAATTTCCTGCTTCGAAATATTGATGCCGCGTGTTTTCATTTCTACGCGTTTCAGCATTTCATCGGTCAGTTCTGCGCGAGCCTGACTGGTAAGATTACCTTTTTTGCCCTGAACTTTTAAAAAGGCCGCGCGTTTTTGAATGTCGCCGGAGGTAATCGGGTTATTGTTTACAATAACTTTAACTTCAGTGCCGCTAGCAGCAGCAAAAGCCGGTTGAGGTGCAGTTAAGGCGCCAACAGCAGTCAGGCAGAGCGCTGCGCTGAAGAAAGATGCAATTATTGGCTGCTTAAAAATCATAACATATTTCCCGGGTCTTACGCTGTTTTTACAACGGCTAGATATATTTCAGCACTCACTGGATCAAATTTTGGTTACTTTATAGTCAAACCCATGCGGCAAAACAATGACGTCCGAGTAATCTAACCGCCAAAAGATCAAAGATAGCTGTGAGCCCATTATTTAAATTATAATGAGCCCTTAGCTAAACTACTGGCGCTTCCGAAATCGCCCAATGTACGGAAGGTGATATTGAAACCAATACTATGATTAGGCTTGGTAACCGTACTTGGTGGTGCATTTCGGGTCTGGTTATAAGTCATTGAGTAGCTGAAGCACTCGTCATCATAGGCAAGGCCAGCCGATGCTCGAACTAATGTATTGGAAACCAGCTCATAGGTGCTGCCGCCGAATACACGCCAGTTGTCATTGAGCTTGGCTGATGCACCAAATGACAGTTCTTGGCGCTCATCACTGTAACCATAAGTAGGCTGTGCCGCGATATAGGCATAACGCGCACTTACAGTGAGGCGTGACCAGCTTTGTTGGGCTTCGATCTCACCGCGTTGTAATGAGAAATCCTTGCGATCAAAACGACCACGTGTTGCGAGGCTGAACCCTTCATTATTTGAGATGCCGAGCATTGCTACATAATCAGAGCTTCTATTCTGTAGACCTGATTCTGCGCCAACGTTGACAAAATCATCGCTGGCAAATGAATTGCGGCCACCTAAATGGAAGGATTGACCTGCAAGAGCGTAAACACCCCAGCCATTGTTCAGGTTACCTGAATAACGAAGACCAAGATTGGCACGTGTACCGCCTTCAACGCGGTCGTAACCAGAAAACTTATCGCGTGCGAAGAGGTTGGTTGCGTCAAAAACAAAGCTTTGCGCATCTTCATTCGGCATTTCACCGGCATAAGTTTCGTTATTGCGTACAAAAATCTGTGCGGTCGGCTCAATAATGTGCGTGCTGCTGGTGGACGAGAAAAGGATCGGCCAGCGCACTTCCATACCAGCCGTTGCCATCGCACGGAACGCTTCGGAGCGTGTAACCTCAATTGAGTTGCTGTTCACGCCGATTGCATCACCACGTAACGCCAGAATTGGTGTAATCACAAGACCTTGTGGTGTGATAATACTCCGCTTCCATTCCGCTTCCGATGTGAAACGTGCATTGGTGCCGCTTGCACCTGGTACGCGGTAATTAGCGTCGCCAGAGTGTATTTGATTATTGCCAGATGTTTTTTCATTATCATATTGGTTTTTACGATAAAGAATCTGCAAATTATTGGTGATGCTGAGTTCACCGCCATAAACGGCATCGGGCGCTATGTATAAATGATCAAGGCTCGGGAAAACCCAAGGCTGCTTGGATGATACTTCATTCGGTTTTGAAGATAGAATATCTTCTTGCACGTTAAAGCGATAGAAGTTCAGATCCAGATGACTACGTTCACCAAGACCAGTGAGGTAGATTTTCGAAGTCTGCGTTGACGATGAATAGCCTTCAATATCATATGTACGACTGAAGTTTTTATCGCTTTGCGCCATCACATCCCAGCCGTATTTCCAGCGGGAGTTGATTTCAAAATCACCTTTAGAGGCAATCATGCCACGGTTTTTATTATCGGAATCGATTGTATCGGCATTAAATTCACCAGATTTTAGCTGATGAATACCGGCAATACGTAAATTATAGCTACCGCTTTCAAGGCGATGGCGCCACTCAGCTTCTGTTAAGAAACCCTGCTTGGTATAGCCAGTTGTTGAAACGGTTAGATCGTAATTGGGTGCCAAATTCCAAAAATAGGATGCTTTAACACCAAAACCAAGCTTGTCTTTATAGGCAAAGCCCGGAAACAAGAAACCGCTTTTACGCTTTACACTTGGGTCAGCCATTTCAAAGGCTGGCAAGAAAGCAATCGGCATACCGAAAAGTTCGAACTGACCGCGTTCAAAGCGAACTGTTTTGCGGGCACCATTCCAGATAATTTTACGGGCTTTAATCTGCCAGAGAACCGGCTTGTCAGGATTTTTAGTGCATGCCTGACATGCAGTATAAACGCCATTATTGAAGGTCGTGATCTCACCACCGCTGCGTTCAGCACTTTCAGCGACAAAGCGTGTGTCATCGGTGGTCTCAACGCGCAGGCCATTTACAAAGCCGTCGCGGAAATCATCCGTGACATCCATTTCATCGGTATAAATAGTATTCCCGTCTTTTTCGACGACCTGTACATTGCCGGATGCGGTCATACGATTGGTTTGACGGTTATAGGTCACCTTATCAGCAACAAGGCGGTTGCCGTCATATTCGATTTGCACAGCACCTTGCGCCACGACAGTTTGCACGTCGCGATCATAAACAAGTTCATCTGCCTGCAAAAGCATGCGTGCATTGGGATCGGTTTTGAAACTGTCTCCTAATGTATCTTGTGCCAAAACGGGGGAAGTGGTCGCAGCCATAGGCACAATGCTTAATAAGCACGCAATAGCAGTCCCGCGAACGAGCTGAGAGAATATATTTGGCAAAATCAAGCGTGCTTTACTCAAACCCACTAACCATCCTCCTTATGCAACAAAAAGGAGACCCCGAAAAATGTAGCGATAACAACCGGTACCCATGCTGCCACAAAAGGCGGCACGAATCCGGCATCACCGAACGCCTTTACTAAAACCGTAACCACATAAAGCACGAAGCCAGCCATCACGCCACCCAGAATCATCGTTCCGGACTGCCCAAAACGCACAAATTTGAGGGAAACCGTTGCTGCAATCAAAGTCATTGCCATCAAAAGTGCTGGTAAAGCCAGCAAAGACTGGAATTGCATGTCAAAAGCATTGGCTGAATAGCCAAATGAACGGGCCACTTTAATTGTGTGGGGAAGTTGGAAAAAAGGAATCGTTTCAGGTGAGGCCAGCTTTTCCTGAACAAATTCAGGGCGCAGCTGTGTCGGTATCTCGATTGATTTATATTGAACAGGCTCTTCAGCCAGCGCAAATCTTGTAACATCCGTCAGTTGCCAGAAACCAGGCTTGAGATCTGCCTGACGGGCATCAAAACGTTCTTTAATGCTCTTGTCATTATTAAAGGTAATGAAAGTGGCGTCGGCCAAAGTTGCACCCTGATTGAGGATGGATTTGGCGCCGATAATGGTTTCACCTTCATCGGTTTTCTGGCGCAGCCATGGATCGCGCAGTGCCGAAACGGCGGTAACTTTGCCGGTTTTCCAAGACGCAGCCATTTCTTCCGCCTTGTTAAAACCATAGGCTGAAAGCGGATTAACGATGAAAATCGTGCCTAAGCCGAAAAGAAATGCGCCAAAGCATGCAGGCAATAAGAACTGCCATGCAGAAACACCGACCGAACGAGCTACGACCAGTTCATAGCGTCTGTTCAGGGAGATGAGTGTCGCCATTGCAGAAAATAAAGCGACAAACGGAATCATCTGCTGCATCAAAAACGGGATGCGCAATGCAGACACCACGAAAGCTTGCATGACAGAGTAATTTGGCAGGCTCGACATGCGATTGGCATTTTCAGTAAAATCCAACAACAGAGCCAGCGCAAAAATACCCAGCAAAAAATAGCAGGTAATACGAACATAGCGCATGAAGAAATAGCGGGCGAGCGTCCAACCAATCATCGTGCGCCTCCGTTTTTATACTTAGCAGTGCCGTCGAGACGTGAACGGATATTTTGGATCACTGCCCATATTTTACTGAAAAACGCATTGAGCGGCTTGGCAATATTGTCCGGCAGACCAAGTCTGCGGCCACTAATCAGCAAATAGGCGCAGATCAGCATCGAAGCGATCGGCACAATATAGGTGAATTTGATGTAACCAGCTTCTTTGGAAGCGCCTTCAGTGAAATAATAGCCAATCCAATAGACGACAAGTGCCAGAGTAATGGCTGAGAAAGATGCGGAAACCCGCGCTTCACGATGCGAGCGTGAATCGCCTGCAAATACCAAAGCAATAAAGGCAAAAACCATCGGGTAGAGCCATTTGGTAAAACGGCTGTGCAGTTCCGCTTTATAGGAAAGAGGACGTGTCTGTACCGATGGATCATTCGGATCCGGATTGAGCAGATAGGTTAGTGGGCGATCTTTGGCATAATAGCTTACATCGCCGCCACCTTCACTGAACTGGCTGAGATCAAAAGAATAAGAATCAAATTTGATAATTGAAACATTGCCGGTTTGAACGTCGCGGCGTTGCACTTCACCTTGCTTCATCAGGATAAGATCTTGGGTGCCATTATTGGCAATCACGCCATCTGCCGCATAATAAATCAGATCAATCTGCGGATCGCGGCTGTCAGCGATAAACAAACCGCCAATGCCGCCATCCGGCTTGCGTTCGGCAATTTGCACATAGAGGTTGTCGCTGACTTTGCGGAAGGTGCCTTCCTGAATGATCACATTGAGCATGTCGGAGCCTGCGGTCTCAAGCATCGTCCGCATATTCATACGCGAATATGGATCAATAAAATTGGAGATCACAAAAGACGACATAGAAACAGCAAGCGCCAGAAGTAGAATAGGGCGGACAACGGCTGCACGTGATGCGCCGGATGCGTTGATAACAACGAGCTCCGAATCCTGATTCATGGTCGAAAGTGTTTGGGTGATCGCAATGATCAGCGCAAATGGCAGCACAATCGGAATGGCTGCTGGCAACAAAAGTGAGCTGAACTTAAGAATTGCAGTGAGCGATTGGCCACTGGTGGTCAAAAAATCGATACGCTTCAAAATCTGTACGATCCAAGTGATGCCGACGGTAGAGCCGAGCACCGCTAGAAACATAATCGCAACACGGCGAAGGATATACCATTCTATCAATCGCATGTTTTGCGTTTACATCCTGATCTTAAAAGCGAAGAGATGAGGCAGACTCAGCCCTCTATATACGGGAATACAGATTGTTACCAATTTAGCTGTAAATCATTTTGGCTAAAATTAGCCGAATAAAACTGGTTAACCAAGCGTTAATTCAGCAATTGACAATTAATACGATCAATTAAATGTTTAGGTCTGTTTTTCATCGCCTTGCTGTCATAGATATAGATTACGCTGATGAAAGTTTTCATGCTTACCGGAGTTTATAATGTCTAAGCGTCCTTCCATTGAATTTTCCGATTTTACAGCACCAAAAGCTGGTGCGTCTGTTGTGCTGGTAGCAAAAGGTGGGGGCTTTGCTGAAGAGGCGGCATCATTTGCAGGTGGTGCGGAAAAAATTCGCAAACTGATCGAAGTTTCGGGTTTCAACGGTAAACTCGGCACCACAGCCGAAGCCATCAGCACTGAAGAGGGCGGCGTTGAGCGCCTGATTCTCGTTGGCGTTGGCAAAATTGAAAAGCTCGGCAATGATGACTGGGTTCGTATCGGTGGTGCAGCGTTCTCGAAAATCGGCAAATCAACCGATGTTGCTGTTGCACTGGCTTTGCCGGAACAAACCATTGCTGATGATGAAGCTGCTGATTTTGCACTTGGCATGCTGCTGCGCTCTTATGAGTTTGAAAAATATAAAACCAAAAAAGACGATAAAGACGGCGGCAAGAAGCAGGCTGCAGCAACCGTTAAAATCAGTGTTGCATCGCCTGATACTGCAAAAGCTGCCTATAAAACCGCAGAAGCTGTGGCTGATGGTGTGATTCAGGCTCGTGATCTGGTTAATGAGCCAGCCAATATTCTGGGCCCTGTTGAATTTGCTGATGAAGCCGCAAAGCTTGAAAAGCTTGGCGTGAAGATTGAAGTTCTTGGTGAAAAAGAACTGAAAAAACTTGGCATGGGTGCACTTCTTGGTGTGGCACAGGGCTCTGTTCGTCCGCCACGCGTGGTTGTCATGCAGTGGAACGGCGGCAAAGCTAAAGACAAGCCAGTGGCATTTGTTGGTAAAGGCGTGGTGTTTGATACAGGTGGTATTTCCATCAAACCTGCGCTTGGCATGGAAGACATGAAAGGTGACATGGGCGGCGCAGCTGCTGTGACCGGCCTGATGCGTGCGCTTGCTGGCCGTAAGGCAAATGTCAATGTTGTTGGCGTTATTGGTCTGGTGGAAAATATGCCGGATGGTAATGCACAGCGTCCGGGTGATATCGTCACCACCATGTCAGGCCAGACCATCGAAGTGATCAACACTGATGCGGAAGGTCGTCTCGTATTGGCTGATGCTCTGCATTACACCGCAGATCGCTTCAAGCCACGGATCATGATCAATCTGGCGACACTCACCGGTGCAGTTATGGTTGCCCTCGGCGTTTATAATGCCGGTCTGTTCTCCAATGATGATGAACTGGCTGATCAGCTTTATGATGCCGGTCAGGCATCGGGTGAAAAAGTCTGGCGTCTGCCGCTGGGCAAAGAATACGACAAGATGATCGATTCGACTTTTGCCGACATGAAAAACTCGTGCGGTCGTCTGGGTGGCTCCATCACTGCGGCTCAGTTCCTGAAGCGCTTTGTTGGTGAAACACCTTGGGCGCATCTCGATATTGCTGGTACTGCGATGGGCTCGCTTGCAACCGAATACAGCCAGAGCTGGGCTTCCGGTTTCGGTGTTCGCTTGCTGGATCGCTTGGTGCGTGATCACTACGAAGCATAAGTTTTTTAACAAAACTTTGTTTGAAGAACGGGTCGGTTTTCCGGCCCGTTTTTCTTTTTTAAGCTGACAAATTATTTCATAATTCACAGCAATGTGCTTGGTAAAGGGGCTGTTTTTAAACCGGAATGCTTTATAGAATGTCCGGCAAATTTCATTTTCGGAAACTTATGCCATTATTCCGCTCTTTTTTTAGTCAGGAAATCTCGTGCCCGCCGTTTATCCATCCCGTAATTTCGTTTCGATTACAGGCTTGTTCATGCTTGTAAACACGATTTTCTTTTATGCGATTTTAGACCCGCAGAATATTGATTTCCAGATGAGCGAAGAAGGTCTGCTGGAACAGATGCAAAATGTGTATCTGGCTTTGGCCGCAGTTACTTTTTTGATTGGTGGTTTGAAGCATAAAGCCGAGAAGCGGATGTTTTACATCGCTATGTCATGGCTGATGGTATTGTTCTTCTTCCGTGAAATGGTGCTTGAGCCGCATGGACCGATTTCATCCTATATTCATTCGCACCAATTTCGCTGGCATGAAGCTATTCTGACCGTCATTTTTGCCGGCGTCTATGTCTGGATGCGTCCTTCATACGTTAAGCCAATTATGCAATATGTCTTTAGCTCGAAATGCTGGCTTTATTATTTCGCGGCTTTCTTGCTGATAATGGGCGAAATTTTTGAACGCCAGACCCAGTGGTATTACAATCAGTTCTTTGAAGAGCTGAGCGAGTGCCTTGGCTATGTTATTTTACTGTCTTTAGGTGTGCGCAGCATTTTGACGGCGAAAGCAGAATAGTAATCTGAATCACATTATCAGATCACTGTCGTAACATATTGAAATTAGATGATTTTGTTGTAATTTTAAGCTCAAAAGCAGCGCTGGAATTTTCAGCGCTGCTTTTTTATTTGGCCAAAAAATCCACTCACCAAGGCCGCGTTATGGGGAACTGTCTTGCAACTCATCTGCGCCCATGGCAAAGCTGTTGCAAGAGATTGTGAACAAACAAGTATCCGGAATTTATGGCTGAAATCCTGTTTTACCACTTAACTGAATCAACACTTGATGAAGCCTTGCCTGGCCTTGTGGAGCGCTCGCTCGGGCGTGGCTGGCGGGTTACTATTCAAGGTGTGAATCAGGAACGGCTTGAAGTGATTGATAATCTTTTGTGGACTTGTTCCGATGTTTCATTTCTGGCGCATGGTTTTGAAGAAGATCCGCTGGCTGCAGATCAACCGATTTTATTGACGCTCAGTGAGGGTAATCAAAACGATTCAACCGTTCGCTTCTTGGTTGAAGGCGCGGAGCTCAACGAGGTTTCAGCCTATGAGCGTCTGGTGGTGATGTTTGACGGCCATAATCAGCAACAGCTGGAAAAAGCCCGACAGCAGTGGAAAAATTTTAAAACAAGCGACCATCAGCTGACCTATTGGCAGCAAAATGCCGATAAACGCTGGGAACGTAAAGCATGATGCGCGCTATTTTTATCGCTCTGATCGTTGGTGGTCTTGGTGTTGGCGTTGCATATCCGTGGTATGTCAATCATTTCACCGGCCGTGATATTGATCGCTGGGTGATGCAGGACGGCGTTGGCCAGCCATTACAAACGCCACAGGTGCATCTGACAGAAGATGATGCACCTGTGCGTGTCTTTGTGGATATGACACCGCTGGAAAGTGCGGACGCAAACCAGCAGCGCTCAAGCCTCCGTTTGGCTGTCAGCCGTGACGGGCATCCGCTGTTGTCAGAAGTTTTGTCTTATCAGCGACTTGCCGGTGACAAACCATCAGCTGATGCTGCGGCCAAACCTATGCGCGCGACAGCCGGCGATCTTAATCCGGTGATTACTGGTGAATATACATTCAGTGCCGCACCAGCCGATGTGGAAGCATTGCAAGTTGCCAAAATCGAACTGGTTTTGCGCCGTGCTGCCAAACCGGTGAATGATAATTTGATCTCAGCCGGTTTGATTACCGTGGTGCTGGGCGTTTATGGTCTGGTGCGTGGCCGGCTTTATCGCCGCAAGCTGTAATTGAATGATAAAAAAACGCAGGCACTCAAAATGCCTGCGTTTTTTATTATCTTGTCTGAACCAGTTTTACTCAGCCATTGCTGCTTCATATTCGCTTGTAAGCTCAAGCCAAACATCTTCAGCACTGGCCAGTTTCACGCGGCGCTCATTAATCTGCTTGGTCAGTTCAACGGATTTCTGCGGCTCCTTTTCATAAAGTGCCGGATCTTCCAGTTGCTCTGTCAGAGATTGAATCTCTTTCTGCAGTTTTTGCATTAACCCTTCAGAATCTTTGACTTTTTTCATCAAAGGCTTCAAGGCATCGCGCTTTTGTGCAGCCAGTTTGCGCTGGTCTGCTTTGCTGATTTTCGGGCCTTCTTCTTGTACAGGCTCTGAAGATGACTGACCGGGATTTTTAGCATCGGCCAGCACCAGTGAGCGATATTCGTCCAAGTCGCCTTCAAATGGCTGAACAGTACCATTGCGCACCAACCAGAGGCGCTCCATGGTTGCTTCGATCAAGTGGCGATCATGCGCAATCAGGATAACGGCGCCCTTAAAGCTGTTAAGTGCATGCACCAGCTCTTCACGGCTATCGATATCCAAATGGTTGGTCGGTTCATCGAGGATGAGCAGGTTAGGGCCGTCAAATGTTGCAAGCCCCATCAGCAGGCGGGCTTTTTCACCACCGGAAAGATCTTTGGCCGGTGTCAGCATTTTTTCAGTAGAAAGCCCCATGCGGGCAACACGCGAGCGCACCTTTGCTTCCGGCTCACCGGGCATTAATTTGCGCACATGCTCAATGGCATTGTCTTCCGGCACCAGATCATCAAGCTGATGCTGTGCAAAAAAGGCAACTTTCAGGTTTGGCGATACAGTCAGGGTGCCGGTTTCTGCGTCCAGCCTGCCGCCGATCAGCTTGGCAAGGGTGGATTTACCATTACCATTGGAGCCAAGCAGCGCAATGCGGTCATCATTATCGATGCGCAAGGTGAGGTTTTGCAAAATCGGCTTGCCGGGCTGATAACCAACATCGGCCTGTTCTAGCGCGATGATCGGCGAAGCTGCTTTCTTTTCCGCATCAGGGAAAGTGAAAGGTTGCACATTGGTTTCCACATAAAGCTCAATCGGCTTTAGCTTTTCCAATGCTTTCAAACGTGATTGCGCCTGTCGGGCTTTGGAGGCCTTGGCACGGAAGCGGTCAACAAATGCTTCCATATGCTTGCGGTGCTGTTCTTGTTTGACGTGAGCCTTTTGCTGCAACTCAAGCTTTTCCAAACGCTGACGTTCAAACTGATCATAGTTACCACGCCAGAAGGTAAGTTTTTTCTGATCGAGATGCATGATCGAATTAACAGCCGAGTTAAGAAGATCGCGATCGTGACTGATGATGATAACAGTGTGCGGATAACGGCGCACATAATCAATCAGCCACAACACACCTTCCAGATCGAGATAGTTGGTCGGTTCGTCAAGCAGCAACAAATCTGGTTCGGAGAAGAGCACAGCCGCCAGTGCCACGCGCATACGCCAACCACCGGAGAAGGAGGAGGCGGGACGGCGCTGTGCTTCTGCATCAAAGCCAAGACCTGCCAGAATGGCACCTGCGCGCGCTTCGGCTGAATGCGCGTCAATATCGGCAAGGCGCACATGGATTTCAGCAATGCGCTCCGGATCCGTGGCCGTTTCAGCTTCTGCCATTAATTGAGTGCGTTCCACATCCGCTTTCAGCACGATGTCGATCAGCGGCTCTTCAGTGCCGGGAGCTTCCTGCGCCACCTGACCGATGCGGGTTTGCTTCGGCAGTGAGATGTTACCGGTTTCAACCGCGAGGTCATTGGTAATGGCACGAAAAAGTGTTGACTTGCCGGTACCGTTACGACCGACAAATCCGGTTTTGGAGCCGGCAGGGAGTGTCACACTTGCGTGATCGATCAGCAGACGGCCTGCAATGCGGATGGATATGTCATTAAGAATAAGCATGATAAAAAGCGCTTTCGCATGGCAGGCTAGTGATTAGCAAGTGGTGATTGGTGTTTCGCGGGTTAAATATTCGGCTCGGCCCAAGGTTTATGTGACTTTTAAATGAAACTTCTCATCGGTTGCACGCTCAGCTATTGGCATTTGCGCCGCAGCCGTTTATGAGAGCATCACTCATCATTTCTCTTTATACAAGGTTTTTGAAATGGCAATTGAACGTACATTCTCGATGATCAAACCAGACGCAACCAAGCGTAACCTGACCGGTGCTATCACCGCTAAGCTTGAAGAAGCTGGTCTGCGCGTTGTTGCATCCAAGCGCGTTTGGATGAGTCGCCGTGAAGCAGAAGGCTTCTACGCTGTTCACAAAGAACGTCCTTTCTTTGGCGAACTGGTTGATTCAATGACTTCCGGCCCGACCATCGTTCAGGTTCTGGAAGGCGAAGGCGCAATCCTGAAAAACCGTGAAGTTATGGGCGCAACCAACCCAGCTGATGCAGCTGAAGGCACAATCCGTAAAACCTTCGCTCTGTCGATCGGCGAAAACTCAGTTCACGGTTCAGATGCTCCTGAAACAGCAGCAATCGAAATCGCTTACTGGTTCTCCGGTACAGAAATCGTTGGCTAATTAATTATGGCCTCAAGCAGTTGAGGCCATTTTAGCTCACGTTAATAACAAAAAGGCCGGATCACTGATCCGGCCTTTTTGTTATATTCAATTAAGTTTTAGATGTTTGGAGCAAGGGTGGCAATTTTTTCATCCTGCTCATCAAGCAGAACAAGTTTGCCAAGTTCGATTTTGTAGCGTCTGGTGTTAGCCAATACATCGAAAAATTTGCGTTCCTGATCCATCAGGGCAGGCGGGCACATCATAAATGTGCTGCCCATCTGACCAAAGCTGAGTTTGTCTTCATTGATCTCAGCTGTGCCGAAATAACGATTGCAGCTGCCCGAGCCACTGACACTGCCATCTTCCTGTACTGTCAGCGTGGTTTGCGCATTATCAATCACACCACCATTTTGCAGGTCTTCGGCCAACCACTCTTTGCCAAACAGACCGGTCGCTTCGCCGGATGTTTCACTGCGGCCAACCATCACAACCTGAATGTCGTATTTAGCTTGGAGCTGCTCTGGATCAAAGCTGTGGCGAGTGTCGTTGACAAACCACAAGGTATCACCGGCAGAAATTCTGGCCTGTAGCGCATAGGTGTGGCCAGGTTCTAATTTGCTGCTGTCATAATCAATGGAGTAGGGAATTGGCGGGCCGCTGATCGGATCGATGGTGACATCGCCAATAATTTTGGCGGGCGCATCTGCCAGCGAAACATCGGCCAATTCGACAATAAGTTTGGCTTCCGGCGGCAGCGCAATACGCTCACGATAAATCACATCGCCTTTAATGGTTTTTTCTGCGGCGATACTCACGGACGGCATAGAGGTGGTCAACACCACGGCTGCTGTACCCGTTACACCCAAGCCCACAAGTACGGCTACTGTAACAGCAAAGTTTTTCTTGAAACTGCTTTGCATATTATCACTCAAGCTGCATTTCCCCGCGTTGAATTATGATTCCATTTTATTATAAATGGTTAATCTTCATGTATAAATTATGGCAGATCAAGTTGGATCGCTATAAATTTAAACATAATAGTTTTTATTTAAAATATTCTTGCACTACTCTTCTTCCCAGCGCTTTTGTGCCTGATCGTCACTAGCGCGGGATGAGACCCAATCACCTGTCACACCGCTTTTCAAATGTTCTTTTTTCCAGAACGGTGCATTGGTTTTCATGTAATCCATTAAAAAGCTTGCGGCCTCAAATGCGGCATTACGATGACGGGAGGCGGTTAGAACCAGCACAATATTTTCGCCGGGCTTAATCATGCCGAAGCGATGGATAATCCGCACTGCATCAAGGGAGAAGCGCTCTTTGGCAGTCAGTGCCATTTTCTCAATTTGCGCTTCTGCCATGCCAGGGTAATGTTCAAGCTCTAAAGCGTCTAAGCGGCCGCTTTCATCACGACAAAGACCGGTAAAGGCAACCGCAGCTCCGATATTTTTGTTTTGAGCCAATAGGTTGGCTTGTTCCTGCGCAAGATCAAAATCATAGTTTTGAACGGAGATATGAACGGAGCTATCCATATTAACCGCCTGTCATCGGCGGAAAAATCGCGATCTCGTCACCAGCTTGGATGGTGGCATCACTATCAGCATGTTCATGGTTGATGGCAGTGCGCACAACGCCCTCTGCTTCCAGCGCATAGGTGTAATTTTCGCCTAAGCTTTGTAAGTAGTTCAGCAAGCCGCCAATCGTTGTCACAGTGTCGGGCAGGGCAATGGTTTCTGTTTCCCTGCCGATACGCTCACGCACCCATGCGAAATAAACCAGCCTGACATCCATGCTCTTAGTCCATCATGTGTTTCAGACCGGCTCTGAAATAATCCCAGCCGGTATAAAGGGTCAGCACAGCTGAAATCCATAAGAGCGTGATACCGATTTCCGTGGTGTAAGGCAGGATTTTATCACCGGCAGGGCCTGCCAGCAAAAAGGCAAGCGCAATCATCTGCGTGGTGGTCTTCCATTTTGCCAGTTGTGAAACAGGTACGCTGACTTTCAGCTCGGCTAGATATTCCCGCAAGCCTGAAACCAGAATTTCGCGGCAGAGAATGATGATAGCCGCCCACAAGCTCCAGCCGGCAATGGTGCGGGCAGGGTCGGCAGCAAGCAACAGCAAACAGGTGGAAACCAGCAACTTGTCGGCGATCGGGTCAAGCATACGACCGATTGTCGAGGTTTGTTTCCATGCACGCGCCAGATAGCCGTCAAAAAAGTCGGTAATACTGGCAATAACGAAGATCGCCAAAGCGCTCCAACGGGCAAAATCGCTAGAATGCAGGCGTCCCTCGATAAAGAAACACAGTGCCACAAGCGGAACGGCAATGATCCGCCCATATGTCAGTATGTTAGGAAGGGAAAATGCATTCTTACTCATAGATACCGCCACACCCATTAAAATTACATCCGCAGGGATATGATAGAAATCAACAGCCGCTTCAGTCTTGTCTCATCATTTCATGACATTAGCATGATTTATTAAAGAACCGATAGGTCTTGATTCTAAAATGCCCCACCTCATTCGTTTCTGAAATGGTCATAAATCTGTTTCGCCATCGATTCAGAGATGCCATCAATCTGCATTAAATCAGAGAGTGCCGCTCCGCTGACAGCTTTGGCAGTTCCGAAGTGATGAAGCAAGGCACGTTTTCGTGCGGGGCCGATTCCGGCAATTTCATCAAGTGGATTTTTGACAAAAGCATTCTTTCGTTTGGCGCGATGGGTGCCGATGGCAAAGCGGTGTGCTTCGTCGCGCATGCGCTGAATGAAATAAAGCACCGGATCACGCGGTGGCAGAGTGAAATCCGGTTTGCCTTCGACAAAAAATCTTTCACGCCCTGCATCACGGTCCACGCCTTTGGCGATGCCAATTGCAATGACCTGATCGGCAATGCCCATTTCGCTAAGAATTTGACGGACGGCACCCACTTGCCCCTGACCACCATCAATGAGGATCAAATCAGGCCACGCCGGAAAACTATCCGTCACACTTTCAAGCAGCTCTTCTTCTGACGAGCTGGTCGCCACATCTTCTTTTGTGTCACGAAGCCCGTGTTCTTTCACCAAGCGGCTAAAACGGCGCTCAATCACTTCGCGCATCATGCCAAAGTCATCGCCCGGTGTGATGTCGGTGGAGCGGATGTTGAATTTGCGATATTGGTTTTTCACAAAACCTTCAGGGCCTGCCACAATCATGCCGCCCACGGCGTTAGTGCCCATAATGTGCGAGTTATCATAAACTTCAATACGGCGCGGCACGCTGGACAGTTCAAATGTTTCAGCCAATGCTTTCAATAGGCGTGCCTGCGATGAGGTTTCAGCCAAACGGCGCCCCAGAGCTTCGCGCGCATTGGTAAAAGCATGGTCAACCATGTCTTTCTTCTCACCGCGCTGCGGCACATTGATATAAACTCTGTGGCCGGAAGTGGCTGACAAAGCTTCTTCAATTAAGGATTGATCTTCCACTTCTTCGGAAAGCAGAATGAGTTTCGGGCAAGGCTTATCAGCATAAAACTGCGAGAGAAAAGCGCCCAGCACTTCCGCTGCGGTTAAAGAGATGTCGGCCTTTGGGAAATAGCTGCGATTGCCCCAGTTTTGTCCGGTGCGGAAGAAAAACACCTGAATACAGGTCATGCCGCCTGCCTGATGAATAGCAAAAACATCTGCTTCTTCGACAGTCTGTGGATTGATGCCCTGATGCGATTGCACATGAGAAAGGGCTGCCAAGCGGTCGCGATAGACAGCGGCATGTTCAAAATCCAGCTCTTCGGATGCTTTTTGCATGGCTTCAGAGAGGTGTTTTTTTACTGCCTGACTTTTGCCGGAGAGGAAGGATTTCGCTTCGCGCACCAGTTCATGATAATTCTCATCGGAAATTTCATGGGTGCAAGGGCCGGCACAACGCTTGATTTGATAAAGCAGACAAGGACGGCTGCGGTTTTCTAAAAAAGAATCAGTGCAGGTGCGCAGCAAAAAGGCGCGCTGCATCGCATTGATTGTGCGTGTCACAGCGGTAGCCGAAGCAAAGGGGCCAAAATAGTTGCCGTCTTTGGAGCGTGCGCCACGGTGTTTGAAAATACCGGGGGCGCGATGATTGTTGGAAATCATGATGTAAGGGAATGATTTATCATCCCGCATCAGTACATTATAGCGTGGGCGCAACCGCTTGATCAGATTAGCTTCGAGCAAAAGCGCTTCTGTCTCTGTGCGGGTGACAACAAATTCCATTGTCACAGTTTCATGAATCATCCGTGCAATGCGGTTGGTGTGACCGGTCGGGCGAGCATAATTGACCACGCGCTTTTTCAGGTTACGTGCTTTGCCCACATAAAGCACATCGCCGTCTTTATTAAACATACGATAGACGCCCGGATCATTGGGCAGGCGTTTGACAAACTCATTGATAACCTCGCCACCGGTCAAACCGGCAGCGGTTCCGTCATTTTCTTGTAACGCAGAAGCCCAGACAATCGCGTCAATAGCTGTGCTGTTGACAGGATCAGCCACCGTTTCCGGTGAACTGTCATCAAGTTCATCCAAAATATCCTGTGGTGGCAGATCCTGGAAAGGAGTTTTCATTCATTAATGCCTGCAATGTCGGGTGTCTCCCATGCAAGGTGCTGGCCGCCATCAAGGCATAGCATCTGACCCGTCACGGATTTCAAGTCCCATAAAGTTCTGATCACTTGTCCGAATTCGCTTAAATCCGGCGCACGCTGCAACAAGACTTTGGCTACCTGCTCATTAAAATCGCGCGGGTTTTGTCGTTCGCTCGGTAAAGTCGGGCCGGGAGAAATCGCATTGACGCGAATGCGTGGAGCCAGACTTTGAGCCAATGTGCGGGTTGCCGTCCATAAAGCGGATTTGGACAATGTGTAAGAGTAAAATTGCGGATTCAGTTTTAAAACACGCTGGTCGATAATATTGACGATCATGCCTGTTTGGTCTGCGGGTAAAGCTTGCGCCATGCTTTCAGCCAGAAAAACCGGTGCTTTTACATGCACCATAAAGTGGCGATCCCATAAGGCTTCATCAAGATGGCCGATCTGATCATTTTCAAAAAGCGACGCATTATTAATAAGAATACCGACAGAGCCGAAAGGTTCAGAGGCTTTTTTGATTAAAGAGCGTACATCCGGCATGGAAGTAAGGTCGGCTTGTACGATCTCTGCCTGACCACCGCGCGAGATAATTTCTTGTTTGAGCGATTCTGCGTCGGTTACAGAATCATTACAGTGAATAATGACCGGAAAATTATGGGCTGCCATGTCTTCAATAATGGCTTTTCCGATGCGGCGTGCGCCACCGGTCACCAAAACAGGTGGTTTATTGTTATCATGGTTAGAAAATCTGGATAACACGGTAAACAAACCCTTACATTTATCAGGCGCTCAAATCAGGCATCTTAAACAAATATTTATCTACCACAAAATCATGTGGTGAAGCCAATCATTACGAAAAAACGCAATGAATTCAGCCCCTTTGCCAAATACCCCATGCAGGTCTGATATAGTTTCTCATGCGTAGCTTTACAAATAAGCCAGTTATTTCTTTGTTGCTAAAATAACACATCACATTTCAGCCATGTTTTTGTCAGTTTTCCGTCACCAAAGGGGGCACAAGGCGCCTTATTTAGAAACGATGTTACGTTTGTGACAGCGAACACATGTCGATCTGATCAGACATTCCCAAGAGCTGATGTTTCGATATGGGGTTCGTCAACGAGTTTGAATATTATCAAGGAGAATGCCATGCGCACTCTTAAATCAATTCTTATTGCTTCTGTTATTGCACTCCCAATCGCTGCGCCAGCACTTGCTGCTGATGCTATCATGGAACAGCCACCTGTTCCTGCACCAGTTGAAGTTGCTCCACAGTATGGTTGGGCTGGCGGTTACACCGGTCTTCATCTCGGTTATGGCTGGAACAAGTTCAAGACCAATGATGCCACTGTTGGCAACATTAAGTCTGACAAGTTCAAAATGGGCGCATTCGCTGGCTGGAACTTCCAGCAGGACAACATCGTATACGGTGTTGAAGGTGATGCAGGCTATTCATGGGCCAAGAAGACCAAAAACGGCATTGAAGCCAAGCAGGGCTTTGACGGCTCCCTGCGTGCACGTCTTGGTGTAGATATGGGCGTTGTAATGCCATATGTAACTGCTGGTGTTGCCGGTGCGCAAATCAAGCTGAGTGATGGCACAAGCGACAAGAGCAAGTTCCGCGCTGGTTGGACTGCTGGTGGTGGTCTTGAAGCCAAGCTGACCGAAAACGTTCTTGGTCGTGTAGAATACCGTTACAGCGACTTCGGCAACAAGACCTACGCACTTGATTCAGGTGATATCAAGTCCAAGCTGCAGACACATGACGTTCGTCTCGGCGTTGCATACAAGTTCTAATTCTTGAAATTCAAGACTTAGCGAAAAGCCGGACAGGTAACTGTCCGGCTTTTTTTATTGGCTATAGGTTATTAAAAAAGCCCGCCTGAAATAGGCGGGCTTTTTAAATCTTAAACGGCGCGGGGCAAAAACTCTGCCAGATCCGGATGGAGATCATTGAAACGCTTTTGCCAGCGCTTCAATTTTGGATATTTCTTTTCCCAACGACCTTCAAAACGCAAAGCCAGATAGCTCATAGCTGCGGCAAGTGCGATATGGCCGCCATGAATGCGCTTACCGATGCGTGGCGGAGTTTCGTCAAGCATGGCGAGGACGCGTTCGGATTTCTCCCACTGCTTTTCAAGCCAGGGCACATGTACTTTTTCTTCTGGGCGAAAGCGGCGCTCATAGATCTGCGTAATCAGTACATCACAAAGACCATCGGCCAGTGCTTCGAGCTTTTCCGCATCAAGGCGTTTTTCGCTCTGGCGCGGAAACAGTTTTGAACCGGTCACGCGGTTGATATATTGAGTGATACAGCGACTGTCGAAAACCGATTGACCTTCTGCTGTAATCAGCACCGGAATTTTTCCCAAAGGATTGGCGGAAATCAAATTTTCGGGTGCAACAGATGTGTTGACCATAACGCTTTCAAATTCCAAACCGGCATGCTTCGCCGCCATGCGCACTTTGGCACTATAGGGCGAGGTGGGGGAATAAAGGATTTGAATCAAGGCTATACCTTTTCTTCTTTGTTTAGCGTGTGGCCGGAAGCGTGACTGACCGGCTGCGGCATGAGGCGCGATCAACTGCTGCACAAGACCGCAATTGCAGGTCTTTTGTCATGCAGATGCGCACTTCCTGTAAGTAGTTTTTCTTACAGGTGACAGAAATTCCGTTGTTTTTCATTGTAGGATTGGCGGCAATGAAAGCTTTTTCAATGAGAGCCGGATCGACGCTGCGCGTGGTGCTGACATTTTTCAGGCTTGGCGGAATGACAATCTTGTTAAATGCCTGCCGAAGCGTGGAAAAATAAGCGTCCTGACTTAAGCCTGAGCAGGTGCCATGTTTGCGCCATTGATGGCGCACTAAACCGGCAGAAGGCATGATGTCGTGTAAGGAGGCTGCAATCTGGCGCGGCACATAATTGCGCTGCTTGGCATTGCCGCCAATTGCGCAATCTTTCGGGTAGCCATTTTCATTTTGCGGCCAGAGACCATGCACCAGAAAACCGTCACGACGGTTTATATTGCATTGCTCGCTGTCATTGCCTCTGCCGTCCAGCGTACAAAAGCTTGGTGACCAGGACAGGGAAAGCACATAAAAATCAAAGCCTTGCTGGATGGCTGGTGGTGCAGGCAGGCGGTTATTGTCATTGGAAGCCTTCGGGCGCACCAATGACCAGTCAGGTTTCAATACCGGTTCTTGTGCCTGCACAGAGGTGCTGCCGAGCAGCGCTGAGCTGATAAGCAAAAGACCGCTTTGAAAAGCGGTCTTGAGATGCCATGGGCAGGATTTTACCTGCTTGAAGCGGCTAAACATGAGAATTAAAGTCCGCGTGCCTTCAGGACACTGCATGAGGCATTGTAGACATACCATTTGTCATAGCCATCAACGCAGAACTCGACATTGGAGCCGAGAGTGACAAAGCCTTGGCGCTCTTCAACCAGGTACCAAACTTTGCGCTGTTGCCCATCTGACATCACCGCTGTTGCATCGCAATAAGTGCGTTCGATTTGCGATGGATTGACCTTTGGCTCATAACGTTTGAGACGGATATCGCCCATTGAGGAAATGGCGGTCATCGGCATATCAGGCACATGTTTGACCTGATAATCAAAGCGGGAAACAATGCGTTTCAAGACGCTCTGCTGTGAGCAGACTGATGCATCCACGACTGCCGGCGATGTCGCAATATAATCGGCTGCCTGCACAGGCATGGCTGTCAGCCCTAGGAAAAGCGTTGCCACAGCAGCCGAAGCGGTGCGTGTGAATTTCGTAACACTAAGTTGCATGCCTGACATGTGCAATCCTGTTTTCAAATGTTGCAGGCAAGCATTCACTTAACCTGTCTGTCTTTATAAGGAGCGGGTCTGAAAACCCTCTATCAGTCTATTTTGCGGCAGCTTATCAAAATGATCAAGCGCCGTCACCTTCTTTGCGTATCCAGTTTAACCGGTAACCGGCACCTTTATCCTCACACAAAAGTTTTACCAGAGCAGGGAGGATGAGTTTTAATTCCTTTTCCAGCACATAAGGCGGATTGACGATGACCATTCCGGTGCCGTCAAGGCGCGGCTCAAGCGAGGCTGCGCGAATCGATAATTCAGCCACCATAATTTTCTGAATGCCGGTATCGTAAAGTGCCTGATGGAACCTTTTCACTTCGCGGTGATCTTTTACCGGATACCAAAGCGCATAAGTACCGCCGGAAAACTTCTTGTGGGCTTTTGCCAGATTACTGGCAAGGCGATCAAATTCACCACCGATTTCAAACGGCGGATCAACCAGCACCACGCCACGTTTTTCTTTTGGCGGCAGATGGGCGCCCATCGCCAGCCAGCCATCCAGATGGGTGACACGAACCTGATAATCGCCATCGAAAAGTTTGGCCAGAGTTTTTACATCATTTGGATGCAGTTCAAGAGCCGATAAGCGGTCTTGCTTGCGCAGCAAATGACGGGTGAGCAATGGCGAACCCGGATAATAGCGGATATCCGATGTGGTGTTTTGGGCTTTGACGGCATTGATAAACGGTGCGATCAGCGCGGACGTTTCAGCATCAAGCTCATTATTGTCCACGGCTTCCATCAGGCGGAAAATGCCGGATTTCCATTCGATTGTTTTCGCAGCTTCCGGCCCCATCAGATCATAGAGGCCAATGCCTGCATGGGTGTCGATAACCCGAAATGCGGCATCCTTTAATTTCATATATTCGAGGATGCGCGTCAGGATGATGTGTTTGACCACATCGGCAAAATTTCCAGCGTGATAGGCGTGACGGTAATTCATGAGAGTGCTTGTTCCACGGGATCGGAATTTCGGCAAGAGGTGAGTTGCGTGAAGGTGAATTTCAGTGCAAATAAATGAGAGATTTCCAGTCTATTTAGCTGGCTTCTTTTTATTCTCTTCCGTTTTACAGGCGATAATCCAAAATGGCACGCTCAACCGATACTCAGATTGCGCATTCTGCATGTCCGCATGATTGTCCTTCAACCTGCGCGCTGGATGTGGAACTGCTGGATAGTAAGACCATTGGCCGCGTCAGAGGCTCGAAGGAAAACACTTATACGGCGGGTGTTATCTGCGCCAAAGTGGCACGTTATGCCGAGCGCGTGCATCATCCTGACCGGTTGAAAAAGCCTTTGATCAGAGCGGGTGTTAAAGGCGAAGCGGTTTGGAAAGAGGCTTCGTGGGATGCAGCGCTTGATCTGATTGCCGAGCGCTTTATCAAAGCGGAAGAGCAATATGGCAGCGAAACCGTCTGGCCATATTATTATGCAGGCACGATGGGGCAGGTACAGCGCGATTCGATCAATCGTTTGCGCCATGCTAAAAAATATTCCAACCAGTTTGATAGTTTTTGCACCAATCTGGCATGGACGGGTTATTTTGCCGGAACAGGTAGTTTGACAGGGCCTGATCCGCGCGAAATGGCAAAGTCTGATTGCGTGGTGATCTGGGGCACCAATGCGGCGGCCACGCAGGTCAATGTCATGACCCATGCCACACGCGCCCGCAAAGAACGCGGCGCTAAAATTGTGGTCATTGATATTTATGCCAATGCCACCGTGCGACAGGCTGATATGGGCATTGTACTCAAACCCGGCACCGATGGAGCTTTTGCCTGTGCGGTGATGCATGTTTTATTCCGCGATAATCTCGCTGATTGGGATTATCTGGAAAAGTACACTGATGACCCGAAAGGCTTGCAGCAGCATCTGGCATCTAAAACGCCGGAATGGGCAGCGCAGATTACTGGTTTGACGGTTACCGAGATTGAAGCCTTTGCGCATCTGATTGGCAAAACAAAAAAGACCTTCTTTCGGTTGGGCTATGGATTTACCCGCCAGCGCAATGGTTCGGTTGCCATGCATGCGGCATTGTCAATTGCGGCGGTTACGGGGGCTTGGGCACATGAAGGCGGTGGCGCTTTCCATTCCAATTCCGGTATTTTCAAGCTGGATAAGGCCGAAATTGAAGGCAAAAGCTTTAAAGATGCCTCCATTCGCTCACTCGATCAGTCGAAAATCGGACGTATTCTCACCGGCGACCGCGAGGCTCTTTATAACGGTCCACCCGTAACGGTGATGCTCATTCAAAATACCAATCCGATGAATGTAACGCCGGAGCAGCGTTTAGTGCGCCAAGGTTTCGCGCGTGAAGATTTGTTTACGGTCGTGCATGAGCAATTCATGACTGATACGGCGAAAATGGCTGATGTCGTTTTGCCGGCCACAACTTTTCTGGAGCATGACGATATTTATCGCGGTGGTGGCAATCAGCATTTATTATTGGGGCCAAAACTTATTGATGCGGTGGGGGAAGCCAAGCCAAATCTTTATGTTATCAATCAATTAGCAAATCGTTTGGGCGTCGGACATTTGCCGGGCTTTAATATCGACGAGCAGGCATTGATTGATAATATGAATGTGAAAAGTGCCTTGCCGGATTTCAATGGTATGAAAGAAGCGCGCTTTCTGGATTTGCAGCCGCCATTTGACGAAGCCCATTATATCAATGGCTTTAAGTGGCCGGATGGCAAATTCCGCTTCAAGCCGACATGGTTGCAAAATGCAGCGCCTAATCGGCCGCCGGAAAGTATGGGCATTCAAGGCCCTTATCAAACTTTGCCGCAATGGCCAGATCACTGGGAGGTGATTGAGGTGGCTGATAAGGAACATCCGTTCCGGCTGGCAACCTCGCCATCGCATAATTTCCTCAATTCGACATTTACGGAAACACCAACCTCGCAAGCCAAAGAAATTCGTCCGCAATTGCTGATCCATCCGCAAGATGCGGCTGATCTTGGTATTGAAAATGGAGAGCGTGTGGAAATCGGCAATATGCGGGGTGAGGTGGTGTTGCATGCGACATTGCGTGAAGGTCAAAAGCGCGGTGTGGTGATTTCAGAAGGCTTGTTTCCAAACTCTGCCTTTGAGCGCGGTGAGGGGATCAATACACTGACCGGCGCTGATGCGTCGGCACCCTATGGAGGCGCTGCTTTTCACGATACCAAGGTTTGGGTCAGAAAATGTGCCTGATTGTTAAGTGAATATTTCAATAAAAAAGCCTCCGGTGAGCAATCACCGGAGGCTTTAAATCGTAATACCTGAAAAGGCTGATTAGCCGTTATATTTCAGGCGGAAGTTGGTGACGCCAACTGCAAGGTTCAAACCCTTCTGACCCTGAAGTGAAATTGGCTGCAGGGAAATGGTTTTCCATGTGCCGCCGGTCAGGATGTTTGTGCCTGCACCGATGCCGATAGCAGCATTGGCAGATGCGCCAACATAAGAACCCTTGAGCGCGCCTTCAGGGCGAACGGTTGGAGCCCAGACAGCCCAAGCCAGCTGGCCGCCATTGGTGAAACCGATGTCGAGACCGATTTTGGTGATCTGGCCGGAATATTGTTCAACTGCTGCACCGCGAGCGGCTGGCTTGAATGTGCATTCCAGTTCCTGACGGCTGCCGATAATGACACCGATACCAGGTGCGATATCGCAAGTCAGCATGCCGACCTGTGAGTAAGGCTGTGTGGTTGCACTGCGTGCAGGCTGTACATAGTCAGCTGCCTGAGCAACTGCACCCATTGCAAAGGTCATGCCAGAAACAGCGACAGCAGCGGCAATAAGTGAAGTCTTGTTATGGGAGGACATAAGGCGATCCTTAAAATCTTGTGTCGTAAAAAACTGCTCAAAGTCATTTTGGTCTCAATCTTTATAAAGACGAGACCATCACTTCCTGTTGAGGCAATGTGTTTTTCTCACATAACTTTAAGGCAATATTTTGCAGATTAAGACTTTATTAACATTTATTTAAGTCAAATACTGAGTATTTGTTGCTTTTCTGCATCAATGGCAGAAGTAAACGTACCATTGATGAAGTTCTTCAGGGTCAGCGGGTAGATTTGATGCTCGACCGTCAAAACACGGCTCCCAAGTGAGTTTTTATCATCGTCATGATAAACAGGCACCGCGGCTTGTGCGAGAATAGGGCCTTCATCCATCCCTTCAGTGACCAGATGCACAGTGCAGCCGGCAATTTTCATGCCTGCATCAATCGCGCGCTGGTGGGTATCAAGGCCGGCAAAAAGCGGCAGTATCGACGGATGAATATTAAGAATACGGCCAGTATAGGGCTTGATGAAATCAGCCGAAAGCAAACGCATATAACCGGCAAGACAGATGATGTCAGGGTTAAGAGCGGCCAGTTGTTCTAAAATGGCCTGTTCATGCTCTTGCTTGGAAGCAAAGCCTTTACGGGCGAAAACATATGTTGAGATACCGGCGGCTTGCGCTTTAACAATGCCGCCAGCCTGTGGCTTGTCGCTAAAAACAGCGACAATTTCGGCAGGATAATCAGGCGCGCTGGCAGCTTTAATCAACGTCTCCATATTGGAGCCGCCACCGGAAATAAAAATGGCAACGCGCTTCTTGATCATAGTGCCAGTTTACCCTGATAAACAACGCCTTCAGCTTCACGCTTGACCATGCGGCCGAGCTTGGCGACTTTTTCGCCCTGCTGTTCCAAAATCTTTGCCACTTCGTCAGCTTTTTCAGGCGTGACAACAACAATCATGCCGATCCCGCAGTTAAAGGTGCGCAGCATTTCGTGCATTTCAACGCCGCCAACTTTGGCAAGCCATGAGAATACGGCTGGTACGTCAATGCTGGTCAGATCAACTTCGGCAGCCAGACCTTCCGGCAGCACGCGTGGAATATTGTCAGGGAAACCACCACCGGTGATGTGTGCCAATGCTTTGATGCCATCAGAAGAGCGAATGGCTTCGAGCAAGGATTTTACATAAATACGGGTAGGGGTAAGCAGTGCCTGTCCCAATGTTTCACCGGCTTTAAACGGCGCTTCGTCTTTCCAGTTCAGGCCGGAAAGTTCAACAATGCGGCGCACCAGTGAAAAACCGTTGGAGTGAACGCCGGAAGAAGCGAGACCGAGAATAACATCGCCTTCAGCAATGTCACCGCGCGGCAACAGATTGTCGCGTTCAGCCGCGCCAACTGCAAAACCGGCCAGATCATAATCGCCGTCTTTATACATGCCCGGCATTTCAGCGGTTTCGCCGCCAATCAGCGCTGCACCCGCCTGACGGCAGCCTTCAGCAATGCCGGCAACAATGGCAACGCCCTGTTCCGGTTCCAGCTTGCCGGTGGCAAAATAATCGAGGAAGAAAAGCGGCTCGCCGCCCTGAACCACCAGATCGTTGACGCACATAGCAACCAGATCAATGCCGACAGTGTCGTGCTGGTCTGCATCAATAGCAATTTTCAGCTTGGTGCCGACGCCGTCATTGGCGGCAATCAGAACAGGATCTTTGAAGCCAGCAGCTTTAAGGTCAAACAAACCGCCAAAGCCGCCGATTTCACCGTCAGCGCCCGGGCGACGGGTGGAGCGAACCAATGGCTTGATTTTTTCGACCATCAGATTGCCTGCGTCAATGTCAACGCCAGCCTGCGCATATGTCAGTCCGTTTTGACCGGTTGGCTTGTTTGTCGCTGTCATGGGATGCTCCTGAAACAGGTTCGTTGCCGCACACTGGGCCGTCAGGCTGGTTATTCAGCAAAGGCACTTGGACGGTGTCTGATACGGAATTAAGGATTTCGTTTGGGCAAATGCCATGAGATGACTTTTCCTGCAAGTGCCATCAGCGTCGCAAAGCTATAAAAAGCGTGTTTAAAGCCGCTATCAGGTAAATTAAACACATTATGATACATATATGCATGGGTTGGGATGCGATTAAGCATGCAACCGTCAAAAAGAATATATAAGGTGGGTACGATTGACGCGGAGTGCGCGAAGCAGTCTAACTTGATCTTGCCAGTATTTTAAACCAATTGCCCAGCGCCATTAACGGATTTCAATGAGCAAAGCACCTGAGACCACCGCAAAGAAACCGGCTCGCACACCAGCACGGGCAACCAGAAGAAGTGCGGCACCCTTGCAAGGCATGCCGCCAGCTGAAATGGCAGGGATGATGCGCAAGCAGCTGACCTTCTGGATCGGCACAGTCTTGGTGTTTGTGCTGTTTTTGCTGATGTTCAGCTCAATCCTGCTGCCTTTCGTGGCAGGGATGGCACTGGCTTACTTCCTTGATCCGGTGGCGGATCGGTTGGAGCGATTTGGCATGTCACGATTAATGGCAACAATTGTTATCCTGTTGCTGTTCTTGGTGGTGTTGGTACTGGCGCTGATGATTATGGTGCCAATTCTGGCCACCCAGCTGGCTGAGTTTATCTCGCGCTTTCCGCTTTATGTGACACAGCTGCAATCGCTGGTGGCGAATGAAGATTCGGCATGGCTGCAAAATTATCTCAACATCGACAGCAATGTTATTAAGGAAAACCTGAGTACTTTGCTGCGTCAGGGCGCTAGTTTTTTATCCACATTGCTTCAGTCCCTGTGGAATTCGGGGAAATCTCTGGTCGATATTGCCGGGCTTTTTGTGGTCACGCCGGTGGTTGCTTTCTACATGCTGCTTGATTGGGATCGCATGATCGACAGTATTGATTCATGGATCCCGCGCGCGCATCTGGAAACTGTGCGCGGCATTGCGCGTGAAATGAATGATGCTGTGGCCGGATTTATTCGCGGTCAGGGCACTTTGTGTTTAATTCTTGGCACTTATTATGCCGTTGGTCTGACGCTTACAGGGCTCAATTTTGGCCTTCTTATCGGTCTTTTTGCCGGTTTTATCAGCTTTATTCCTTATATTGGCTCATTTGTCGGTTTGGCACTGGCTATCGGCGTGGCGCTGGTACAGTTCTGGCCAGATTGGATAATGGTCACCGTGGTGGCCTGTGTGTTCTTTGTCGGTCAATTTATCGAAGGCAATATTTTGCAGCCTAAACTGGTTGGCTCGTCCGTTGGCTTGCATCCGGTTTGGCTGATGTTTGCATTATTTGCCTTCGGTTCGCTGTTCGGCTTTACCGGAATGCTGGTTGCAGTGCCTGCTGCAGCTGCTGTAGGTGTGCTTGTGCGATTTGCTTTGAACAGCTATCTCCATTCACCAATGTATGATGCTTCGCTGATAGAACAGCAGGCTTCTGCAAAAACAGATGTAACTACTGCTAAAAACTAAGGACAACCGGCATTTAACATGAGTGAGGCGCGACCACGGCAATTGCCGTTCGAATTGAAACATCAGCCTGGTTATGAGCGCGACAATCTTATTGTTGCGGGCTCGAACCGTGCTGCCGTGGATTTGGTTGATCGCTGGCCGGATTGGGTGGCGCCTGTGGTTATTCTGGCGGGGCCAACCGGCTCGGGTAAAACACATATGGCGCAGGTCTGGCAGGAAAAAACCGGTGCTTTGCTGGTCGATCCGTCCAATATCAGTGCCGACATTCAGGAGCGTGCCAGCATCCAGCCGATGCTGATCGAAGATATCGGCGACGTAACCTTGGATGAAACGGGGCTGTTTCATCTTATCAATTCGGTGCGCCAGCATGCAGCACAAGGACCGGGCCCATCGCTTTTGATGACATCGCGCCTGTGGCCTGCCGCTTGGGGCGTAAAATTACCTGATCTTGCCTCGCGTTTGAAGGCTGCCACAGTTGTTGAAATTGCAGCACCCGATGACATGCTGCTGACTTATGTCATTCATAAGCTCTTTGCTGACCGTCAGGTGGATGTCGAACCTTATGTGGTGAGCTATCTGGTCAGCCGTATTGAGCGTTCACTGAATGCGGCCATTCGTGTGGTGGATCAGCTCGACCGTGTGGCATTGGAGCAAAAAAGTCGTATCACCCGCATTTTGGCGGCGCAGGTTCTCAATAGTCCTGCATTGGCCGATATTGTTTATAGCGGCGAGAAAGAAGATGGCGGCACACAGGCCAGCAAGATATGAAAAAGGCACTCCTTGGAGTGCCTTTTGTTTATGCGTAAGATTTAAGTGCTTATGCTCTTAGTTGCCGACATTGTTTTTCGGTACCGGATGGTTGCTTGTGGCTTTTGCGGCAAAAGGCAGGGGCTTGGCAGGTGTTTCTGCCTTGATTGATCCGGTCGTGATTGGTGAAGGAGCTTGTGCATTCTGGTTGCCAACTTTTTTTACAATCACCAGCATGTCCTGATGCACCCAGCCGATCATGTCGGTGGCAGGCACAACAACGCGGTGCCATTTGCCGGTTTGTCCGTAGGAGCGCAGTTCACGGCCTTTTTCAACTTCACCCATGGATGGCGATTTATCCCATGCGGTTTTATGCACAGTCAGCTTTTGCTTGGCATAAACCATTGTCGGGGTGGAATCGGCACGGTTTACACCGCGCGGCGGCAGGTTTTTTGTCGCAGACGCCGGTGGCGTAATAGCTGCAACCATTTGATTTGGTTTGTTCGCTGGCGTGACTGTTGTTGCTGTTTGCGGCCGTGCTGCCGGTTGTGGCGCTTGTGCTGTTCTTGACGGGCTCAAACCGATTTCAGGACGTGGAATAGGGGCTGTCGCTGTGGCGCGGTTTGACGCTTTTTCTTCTGTGCGATTGGTGCGGGCAGGTTGTGATTTTTGCTCTTTAATTTGCGGTGCACTTGCCTGCTTTTGTGGCGCTATATTAGCGCGACTATTGCCTGATGCACTATTCCATAGGTTGGAAATTGCTGTTTGCGGACTTTTGTGCTGTGAGGCTGCCCAGAGGCTGACGGCACCTAACACAACAATCGCCCCAAGGGCGAGAACCGATGCAACAGACGTGCCGCCACCCTTTTTAGCGGGCGCACGTTTTGTTGAGCGTGAAGTGGTGCGGGGTTTGCGTTTTGCCGTTGCCATGAGAAATCCTGCTCTCTCTTTTCAGTTCTTCTCTTTCAATGACCGTCATGTCAGTCGAATCGTCTTGGAGGGAGCCTAGCTGCCTTTCCTTGGGATTTGGTTACTTTGGTTTCAAACGGACTGTGTGAGCACCATAGCGGTTGAAACCATATGCTGCTGATCGGCGTAAATTTGGTGATATTTTTCTATTAGCCAAAATGCGCAGTTGCATTTTCGCCACAATGCGTTGCATGAATGCAACTCAGTCCTCTATTATCGCGATAGAACAGTAACGAATCTGATCGGAACAAATTTCGAGATGAATGACACAATGCCCGAAGCTCAAGGTTTAGCACCTGAAAGCAATGATTATGCTGAGCCACGCCGTTTGCTGGCTTTGCCGGGGCTGATTACTGTTGTTGCAGCATTGGTTACTGCAACTGTTTCCTTCGCAATTTTGATCGGCATCACACCAATCAATCCTGACCGCATTGTCACGCTGACGCTGACCACCATCAATGTGGCGCTGATTGCTTGTCTGATTATCCTGATCTGGCGTGAAATTTACCGCATCATTCTGGCGCGTCGTCACGGTCGTGCGGCTTCGCGGTTGCATGTGCGCATTGTGGCGCTTTTCTCGCTGATTGCAGCAGTACCGGCGATTGCGGTGGCAATTGTTGCAGCTGTTACGCTTAATCTGGGGCTTGATCGCTGGTTTGATACCAATACCCGCGAGATTGTGAATTCCTCCAACAGTCTGGCTAAATCCTATATTACCGAAACTGCCCGCAATTTGCAGGGCACATCCTATTCGATGTTGCAGGATTTGGATGCGCAGCGCACGCTTTATAGTCTTGATCGCTCCGGTTTCGTGCGCCTCATGTCGTTGCAGGCACGCGGACGCGGGCTTTTAGGCGCTTATTTGGTGCGTGAAGACGGTAGTGTGATTTTGCAGACCGATCTGGGTGGTGAGCGCTCGCTTCCGCCAGCACCTAAAGATGCCTTGCAAACCGCAACAGACGGCAAACCGGTGATTATTCCCCCGGGCAGTAGCCATTTTGTTGGTGCAATCATCAAGATGAGCGCCATTCCGGATGCTTATCTTTATACAATTCGTGCGGTCGACGGCGAAATCATTGATGCCATGCGCTTGATGGAAGCTAATGCGGAACGCTATAGCGCGATGGATTCCAATCGCTTTGCGACCCAGATTGCTTTTGCGCTGCTTTACTTTGGCTTGACGCTGATCGTGCTTTTGTCTGCCATCTGGACAGGGATTGCGGTTGCTGACCGTTTGGTGCGCCCGATCCGATTGCTGATTGGCGCAGCTGAAGACGTGGCTGCCGGTAATCTGGAAGCCTCTGTTCCTGTACGTGCGACTGATGGCGATGTGGGTGCGCTGGCCGGTACATTCAACAATATGGTGGCCGAACTTAAAAGCCAGCGTAACGAACTCTTGTCGGCGAAAGATCAGATTGATGAGCGCCGACGTTTCTCGGAGGCTGTGCTTTCCGGTGTGACTGCCGGTGTGATTGGTATTGATCCGGATGGGGTAATCACAATCATCAATCCGTCTGCCGAGCATATGTTTAAAGTCTGTGCGCAGGATTCCATTGGCAAAAACCTTACAGGGCTTGCGCCGGAAATCGGACAGGCGTTTGAAATTGCCCGCTCTACCGGACGTGCTGTGCACCGCGAACAGGTGACAATAACGCGTTCTGGCTCGGCACGTACCTATAATGTGCAGATCACTGTGGAAGATGCGAGCTTCGACGATCACTCATATGTGGTGACTGTTGACGATATTACTGATCTTGTGCAGGCGCAACGCTCCAGCGCATGGGCGGATGTGGCACGCCGCATTGCGCATGAAATCAAAAACCCGCTGACCCCGATCCAGCTTTCAGCTGAACGTATCAGACGCCGCTATGGCAAAGTCATTACCGAAGACCGCGAAGTGTTCGATCAATGTATCGAAACCATCGTGCGTCAGGTGGGCGATATTGGCCGCATGGTCAATGAGTTCTCAGATTTTGCCCGTATGCCGAAGCCGGAAATGCGCGAGCTTGATCTGCGTGATCCGTTGCGTGAAGCATCGTTCCTGATTGAAGTCAGCCGTAACGACATTAAATTTACCAATGATTTTGGCTCCGAAAAGCTGCTTGGTTCTTTCGATAGCCGTTTGTTAGCGCAAGCCTTTGGTAATATTATAAAAAATGCCAGCGAGGCGATTGATGCGGTTGCGCGTGATGAAAATTATCAAGGCCACATTCTTGTGCGTTCTTATAAGGATGACGCGCAGCTGATTGTGGAAGTCACCGATAACGGCAAAGGTTTGCCGGGTGATGATCGCCAGAAATTGCTGGAACCCTATATGACAACCCGCGAAAAAGGCACAGGGCTTGGTTTGGCTATTGTGCGCAAAATCGTGGAAGATCATGGCGGGCATATGGAATTGCACGATGCACCGGAAGATTTTTATCAAGGCCGCGGTGCGTTGATCAGAATGGTTTTTCCCGTGAGCGAAGGCTTACGTGAAGCTGAGGCCGTAACAGAACAGTCAGAAGCTGAACAGGTGAACTAATATGGCAGATGAAATTCTGGTAGTTGATGATGAAGCGGATATTCGTGAGCTGGTTGCCGGTATTTTAAGCGACGAGGGGCATGAAACCCGCACCGCTTTTGATGCTGACAGCGCTTTGGCTGCCATCAATGACCGTGTGCCGCGTTTGATATTCTTGGATATTTGGTTGCAGGGCAGCCGTCTTGATGGTCTGGCTTTGCTTGATGAGATCAAAAAACTTCATCCGGATTTGCCGGTGGTGATGATTTCCGGTCACGGTAATATTGAAACCGCTGTGTCGGCGATCCGTCGCGGTGCTTATGATTTCATCGAAAAGCCGTTTAAGGCTGATCGTTTGATTCTGATTGCCGAGCGTGCGCTGGAAACCTCCAAGCTGAAGCGCGAAGTGTCAGATTTGCGCAAACGCAGCGGCGATAATCTGGAACTTCTTGGGCAGTCGCTGGCCATGAGCCATCTGCGCCAAACCATTGAACGTGTAGCGCCAACCAATAGCCGTATTATGATTACCGGTGCTTCTGGCGCTGGTAAAGAATTGACGGCACGCGCCATTCACTCCAGCTCGACACGCGCTAACGGCCCGTTCGTGACGCTTAACGCGGCAATGATTACGCCGGAGCGCATGGAAATTGAGCTTTTTGGCACTGAAATGGATGGCGGCGAACGCAAAGTCGGTGCTTTGGAAGAAGCACATGGTGGTATTTTATATCTCGATGAAATTGCCGATATGCCGCGTGAGACGCAGAATAAAATCCTGCGTGTTCTGGTCGATCAGCAGTTTGAACGTGTTGGCGGAACCAAGCGCGTTAAAGTGGATGTGCGGGTGATTTCATCAACCGCACAAAATCTGGAAGCGATGATCGCTGAAGGCCGCTTCCGTGAGGATTTGTATCATCGCTTGTCGGTTGTGCCGGTGCAGGTGCCGCCATTATCGCAGCGCCGTGAAGATATTCCGATGCTGGTGGATTTCTTCATCAAGCAAATCGGCGAGCAGGCAGGCATCAAGCCACGTCCTATCGGCAGTGATGCAATGGCTGTTTTGCAGGCTCATAGCTGGCCGGGCAATGTGCGCCAGCTTCGCAACAATATTGAGCGCCTGATGATTCTGGCGCGTGGTGATGATCCGGATGAGCCGATCACAGCAGACCTGCTGCCGGCTGATATTGGTGACACGCTGCCGCGCGCACCAACCGAATCTGATCAGCACATTATGGCACTGCCATTGCGTGAAGCGCGTGAAATGTTTGAAAAAGAATATCTGATCGCGCAGATTAACCGTTTCGGCGGCAATATCTCCCGCACGGCAGAGTTTGTCGGCATGGAGCGTTCGGCGCTTCACCGCAAACTGAAGTCGCTTGGTGTGTAATTGACATCTGCGTGGCGGATTAAAACAGCAATGGTGCTTTCATGCGCGTGATCATCTGTGGTGCAGGGCAAGTCGGATACGGTATCGCCGAGCGGCTGGCAGCTGAGAAAAACGATGTCTCGGTGATTGATACATCGGTAAAGCACATCCAGATCGTGCGTGACACGCTGGATGTGCGCAGCTTTGTCGGTCATGGCTCGCATCCTGATGTGCTGGCGGCAGCAGGTGCGAATGAAGCCGATATGATCATTGCGGTGACGCTTTCTGACGAGGTCAATATGGTGGCCTGTCAGGTGGCGCATTCGGTTTTCAATGTGCCTACGAAAATTGCCCGCATTCGTGCGCAAACCTATCTGAATGCGGAATATTCGGATTTGTTCCTGCGGGAAAATCTGCCGATTGATGTCACCATTTCGCCTGAGCTGGAAGTGAGCGAGGTGCTGTTGCGCCGTATCGCTTTGCCCGGTGCCACCGATGTTTTGCGCTTTGCCGATGAAAAGATTATCGGCCTTGCCATTGAATGTCAGGAAGAATGTCCGGTTATCAATACGCCGCTTAACCAGCTGAGCGATCTTTTTCCTGATCTCTCGGCAACAGTGGTTGGGGTGGTGCGCAAAGAAAGCCTTTTTACCCCGCATTCATCTGATGAATTGATGGCTGGTGATCTGGCTTATGTTATTACGCCGCGTGAGCAGGTGCGCCGTACCCTATCGATTTTTGGCCATGATAAGCCTGATGCCAATCGTATCATTATTGCCGGTGGCGGTAATATCGGGCTTTATGTGGCGCGTGCGATGGAAGCCCATCAGTCACATACGCGCATTAAAATCATTGAGAGCAGTCATGAGCGCGCCTTGGAGATTTCTGATCAGCTGAAACGTACAACCGTTTTTCATGGTAGTGCGCTGGATCAGGAGGTGCTGCTGGAGGCGGAAGTGCAGGATGCCGATCTGATTGTGGCGCTAACCAATCAGGATCAGGTTAATATTCTTTCAAGCATCATGGCTAAGCGTCTGGGCTGTAAGCATAATCTGGTACTGATTAATGATCCGGCCTATCAGGAATTTACCCATACGGTTGGCATTGATGCGCATATCAACCCGAAAAATGTGACAATTTCCAAAGTGTTGCAGCATGTGCGCCGTGGCCGTATCCGTGCGGTTTATAGCGTGCATCACGGCATGGCCGAAGTGATTGAGGCGGAAGCGATGGAAACCTCGTCGCTGGTGGGGCCGATGTTGCGTGATCTGGATCTACCGGAAGGTTTGCGCATCGGGGCGATCTATCGTGCTGGTCAGGTGATTCAGCCGACAGGGGATGTGCGTATCCGCCCGCGTGATCGCGTCGTCTTATTTGCGACACAGGATGTTGTAAAACAGGTAGAACAGATGTTCCGCGTCAGTCTGGAGTTCTTCTGATCCGGCTAGATGCGGCTAAAGTTGAAGTTACTGATAAAATTGCTGTGATAGAGACGCAGGAAGTAACAGCTTTATTAAAAATCTCTTTTTTGAGATTGCAGAAAATATGCCATCCTGTTAGCACGGGAGCGTAGGTTTGGTACGGGGCTTCCCATAAAAAGTCTCTTTATTGCTTTTATAAGCAATAGATGAAAATTATCCGCTGTTGCATGTTAAATGTGGCAGGTAAGCTGACCGTGATTTGGTTGTTGATCGAGAAAAAAGGAATAAGAAAAATGGTAGAACGATCGCAAAATCTTCAGGATCTCTTTCTGAACTCTGTTCGTAAGCAGAAGATTTCACTGACAATATTTTTGATCAATGGCGTTAAGCTCACCGGTATCGTTACCTCATTTGATAATTTTTGCGTCCTCTTGCGTCGTGATGGTCATTCGCAGCTTGTTTACAAACATGCAATTTCGACCATTATGCCAAGCCAGCCAGTGCAAATGTTTGAAGGTGAAGAAGCCTGATTTTTTGTTTAACCCTGCCTGTTGAGGTTTGAATGCGCTGCAATAGCGAGTTTGAAACAGGTGGTTTTACAAATTTAAGGAAGCCGGAGCGAACAGCCGAGAAATCGGTGTTGTCATCGCCTCCGGCTTTTTGCTTTTTTGATTTTGGCTTCAACCGCTCTAACGCTTTAAAATTTTTATAAGGAAACCAGTTTGGGTAAGATAAAAGACCGCAAACAACAGGCATCCAACCATCAGGACGGTTTTGACCATGAGGACAAAGCCCCGACACGCGCTGCCGTCCTTGTTCCGGTTCTGCCTGATCGTTATTTGCAAAATGATAGTGACGACGCAGAGCCTGTCCGCTTTCAGCGCTCCAGCGAAGCGCGGCTGGAAGAAGCTTGCGGCCTGGCGCGTGCTATAGATCTTGAAATTATTATGGCTGAAATCGTCAATGTTTCGCAGCCGCGTCCGGCAACATTGCTGGGCACCGGGCGTGTTGAAACTATTGCTGAAGCCATTGAAGAGCAGGAAATTGAACTGGTCATTGTCGATCATGCTTTAACGCCTGTGCAGCAGCGTAATCTGGAACGCGAGTGGAAGGTCAAAGTGATTGACCGCACCGGCCTTATTTTGGAAATTTTCGGACGTCGTGCGCAAACCAAAGAAGGTGTGTTGCAGGTCGAGCTTGCTCATCTTAACTACCAGAAAGGCCGGCTTGTGCGCAGCTGGACGCACCTTGAGCGTCAGCGTGGCGGGAGCGGTTTTCTGGGCGGGCCGGGTGAAACGCAGATTGAGGCCGACAGACGCCAGTTGCAGGAAAAAATCCTGCGTATTAAGCGCGAGCTGGAAACAGTGGTGCGGACACGTACTTTGCATCGTCAAAAGCGTCGTAAAGTGCCCCATCCGATTGTGGCGCTTGTCGGCTATACCAATGCCGGCAAATCCACTTTGTTTAACCGGATGACCGGCGCGGGTGTGCTGGCCGAGGATATGCTGTTTGCAACCCTTGATCCGACATTGCGCCGTATTCGTCTGCCCCATGGCGGGATGGTGATCTTGTCTGATACGGTTGGTTTTATTTCCAACCTGCCGCACCATTTGGTTGCAGCCTTCCGTGCAACATTGGAAGAAGTGCTGGAAGCGGATTTGATTTTGCATATCCGTGATATTTCCGATCCGGATAATGCCGCACAGGCTGAGGATGTGGAAACCATTCTGGCCAGCCTTGGTGTCGAGCGTAATGACCGCAAGCGGGTCTATGAAGTTTGGAACAAAATCGATCTGCTGGATGAATCAGCGCATGAGGCAGCACTGGTGCTGGCCGCCAGCAGCACGTCATCCGATATGAATGATGAGGCCAAACCGGTGGCGATTTCCGCTTATACGGGTGAGGGTGTGCCGGAACTGCTCAACATCATCGAGAAGCGTATTTATGGTGATCTGAAAAGCATTGATATGACATTCGGCGTTGATGAATTGTCGATGCTTGATGGAATTTATCAGTCTGCCAGCAATATTAAACGCGAGAATCTGGAAGATGGTTCGGTGCGCATTCAAGCGCAAATGACTGCTTCTGCCGCGAAAATGCTGGAAGAACGCCGCTTTGGCAGCAAGCCGCAAGATGATTGAACAATGGCTTTTGCATGTTATTGCTGACAGTCAGTTGTCACACCATCTTGCGAAACAGGGCCGCATCGCCCTATGTATGGAATAATTACGAATCCTGTCCGAGCACGCGCTGCTCTTCCCAAACAGACCCAGAGGTCCACTATGAGAGATCCGATAGAAACCGTCATGAACCTCGTACCTATGGTTGTCGAACAGACAAACCGCGGTGAACGGGCTTATGACATTTTCTCGCGCTTGCTCAAAGAGCGTATCATTTTTGTAAATGGCCCGGTTGAAGACGGCATGTCTATGCTGATCTGCGCGCAGCTGTTGTTTCTGGAAGCGGAAAACCCGAAGAAAGAAATCAACATGTATATTAATTCGCCAGGTGGTGTCGTCACCTCCGGCATGGCGATTTATGATACGATGCAATATATTCATTCACCGGTTTCCACCCTTTGCATGGGGCAGGCTTGCTCCATGGGCTCACTGCTTCTGACCGCAGGTGCAACCGGCAAGCGTTATGCGCTGCCAAACGCCCGCGTGATGGTGCATCAGCCATCCGGTGGTTTTCAGGGGCAGGCATCTGATATTGAGCGCCATGCGCAGGATATCATCAAGATGAAGCGCCGCTTGAATGAAATCTATGTCAAACATACCGGCCGTGATTACGAAACGATTGAGCGCACCCTTGACCGCGATCATTTCATGACTGCTCAGGAAGCGTTGGAATTCGGTCTGATCGACCGTGTGATTGAATCACATGATGAAGTGTCGGCGCAGACACCTTCAGCTTAAAAATAAAGCGCCCTTGGCCTTTAAAAGGGCTGAGGGCGTTTGAAACAAATATGATTGGAAGCAGGTATTCAGCATTGGCTGTGGCATTTTGGTCGCTAAAAACCATCTTCGTGCCACAAAACTGTCGAATTCCTACTTGTACGTGGCAAAACAATTGCTACGTTAAGCTATTATTTGGTTTCAACAGGCTAAATTAGCGCCCCAATCATAGAATCCTCAACAGGTTAACGGGAGTTTGCCTGTTATGAGATTCGGTAAAGGCCAATTTTCCAGCCATATTTCGGTCGGGGATATGTGTCTGGTATTTAGAGTTAACGGCTGTGACGGTATTAACGCGACAGCCGCTATTGAAAGGAAACTGCGATGAGCAAAGTCAGCAACAGCGGTGGCGATTCTAAGAATACGCTTTATTGCTCGTTCTGCGGTAAAAGCCAGCATGAAGTGCGCAAGCTGATTGCAGGCCCGACCGTTTTTATCTGTGACGAGTGTGTCGAGCTTTGCATGGACATCATCCGCGAGGAAAATAAATCCTCGATGGTGAAGTCGCGCGAAGGTGTACCGACCCCGCAGGAAATTATGGGCGTTTTGGATGATTATGTCATCGGTCAGAAGGATGCCAAGCGCGTTCTGTCTGTGGCCGTGCATAACCACTATAAGCGTCTGGCGCATCAGTCGAAGAGCAACGACATTGAACTGGCAAAGTCCAACATCATGTTGGTTGGCCCGACAGGTTGCGGTAAAACCTATCTGGCGCAGACCCTTGCCCGTATCATTGACGTGCCGTTCACCATGGCCGATGCCACCACACTGACCGAAGCCGGTTATGTGGGTGAAGATGTTGAAAACATCATTCTGAAATTGTTGCAGGCGGCCGATTACAATGTTGAACGCGCACAGCGCGGTATCGTCTATATCGACGAAGTCGACAAAATCAGCCGTAAGTCCGACAATCCGTCCATCACACGCGATGTGTCGGGTGAGGGCGTTCAGCAGGCATTGTTGAAGATCATGGAGGGCACTGTTGCTTCCGTGCCGCCACAGGGTGGCCGCAAGCATCCGCAGCAGGAATTCCTGCAGGTGGATACAACCAATATCCTCTTCATCTGCGGCGGTGCTTTTGCCGGTCTCGACAAAATCATTTCGGCGCGTGGTGAAAAGACCTCTATTGGTTTTGGTGCAACAGTTAAAACCGAAGATGATCGTCGTCTCGGCGCGATCTTCAAGGATCTGGAACCTGAAGATCTGCTGAAATTCGGTCTGATCCCTGAATTTGTCGGTCGTTTGCCGGTTATTGCAACGCTGGAAGATCTGGATGTTGATGCGCTGGTGCAGATTTTGTCTGAACCTAAAAACGCATTGGTCAAACAGTATCAGCGCCTGTTCGATATGGAAAATGTTGAACTGACATTCCACGATGATGCATTGCGTGCGATTGCCAATAAGGCAGTGGAACGTAAAACCGGTGCGCGTGGCCTGCGTTCGATCATGGAAAAAATCCTGCTGGATACCATGTTTGAATTGCCGACACTGGAAGGCGTACAGGAAGTGGTTATTTCCGGTGAAGTCGTTGATGGCACCGCGCGTCCGCTTTACATCTACGCTGAGCGTCAGGATGAAAAGGGTAATGCCACAGCCTGAGCTGCTGACATTGACTGAAAGATTGAAAGGGCTGCTTGGCAGCCCTTTTTCTATTGGCCCGCAATACCCTAAGGGCAATGATCGCATTTTGTTAAAGATGAGCATTTTGTAAGTGTTTTGAGCTTAAAATGATGTTTTTTGATCAAAAAATTCGGTTTTTGACGAAAAATAGCGTGCTTATGGCTGTTAGCATTAAATTTATCTGCTGACTGTCAGTGCTGACGCTTTACCTGCACACAAAATTGCGCCACATAACGTGATTATTGAGTGTAAAGCGCTAGTTTCAGATTGTACCGGAACGATGAAATGCGCAAGTATAAGAAACGATTCTATGGTGCTGCTTGAATTGGAGCCCCCGCATCTCCAATTAAGTACTAATGCACGTAAGCGACTTGCCGATGAAGCGAATAGGGAGCGCGGACGTGGCTATCAGGCAAACCGCCTGAGGAAAGGACTGTATGATGACGGGTATTGAACAGAAGACGACTGCGGGTGGTAATGACGGGCTTTATGCGGTCTTGCCGTTGCGCGACATTGTTGTTTTCCCACATATGATTGTTCCGCTGTTTGTGGGACGTGAAAAGTCGATCCGCGCACTTGAAGATGTGATGGGTAATGACAAGCAGATCATGCTTGCCACCCAGATCAATGCTGCTGACGATGATCCGTCTGCTGATGGCATCAACAAGGTAGGGACAATTGCTAATGTGCTGCAATTGCTCAAACTGCCAGACGGTACTGTGAAAGTACTGGTGGAAGGTACAGCACGTGCCGAAATCACCAATTTCACTGATCGTGAAGATTATCATGAAGCTCACGCCATCACGCTCGATGAGCCTGAAGAAGATCCTGTCGAAGTGGAAGCTTTGGCACGTTCGGTCGTGGCTGACTTTGAAAATTACGTAAAGCTCAACAAGAAAATCTCTCCTGAGGTTGTAGGTGCTGCCAGCCAGATAGAGGATTACTCGAAACTTGCTGATACGGTTGCCTCACATCTGGCGATCAAAATCACTGAAAAGCAGGAAATGTTGTCTGTGCTTTCAGTGCGCGAACGCCTTGAAAAAGCGCTCGGCTATATGGAGTCCGAAATTTCGGTGCTTCAGGTCGAAAAGCGTATCCGCAGCCGCGTCAAGCGTCAGATGGAAAAGACCCAGCGCGAATATTATCTTAATGAGCAGATGAAGGCGATCCAGAAGGAACTCGGCGACAGTGAAGACGGTCGTGACGAGATGGCCGAACTGGAAGAGCGCATCAACAAGACCAAGCTGTCCAAGGAAGCTGCTGAAAAGGCACAAGCTGAGCTGAAAAAGCTTCGCACCATGAGCCCGATGTCGGCAGAAGCCACAGTTGTGCGCAACTATCTGGATTGGCTCCTGTCTATTCCTTGGGGTAAAAAATCCAAGGTTAAGCAAGATCTGAACTTTGCTGATGAAGTGCTGGATGCTGAACATTTTGGCCTTGAAAAGGTAAAAGAACGGATTGTTGAATATCTGGCCGTGCAGTCACGCTCTGCCAAGATCAAGGGTCCAATCATCTGCCTCGTTGGCCCTCCGGGCGTTGGTAAGACCTCGCTGGCGCGCTCTATCGCCAAGGCAACAGGACGTGAATATGTCCGCATGTCTTTGGGTGGTGTGCGTGATGAAGCGGAAATCCGCGGTCACCGCCGTACCTATATCGGTTCGATGCCTGGTAAGGTCATCCAGTCGATGAAGAAGGCAAAGAAGTCCAACCCGTTGTTCCTTCTCGATGAGATCGACAAAATGGGGCAGGATTTCCGTGGTGATCCGTCATCTGCAATGCTTGAAGTGTTGGACCCGGAACAGAACGCAACATTTATGGATCATTATCTCGAGGTAGAATATGATCTGTCGAATGTGATGTTCGTCACCACAGCCAACTCGCTTAACATTCCGGGCCCGCTGCTCGACCGTATGGAAATCATCCGCATTGCCGGATACACGGAAGATGAAAAGCTGGAGATCGCCAAGCGCCACCTCCTGCCAAAAGCTATCCGTGACCATGCCTTGCAGCCAAAGGAATTCTCGGTCTCCGAGGAAGCATTGCGCTCGGTTGTCCGTCTTTACACCCGTGAAGCCGGTGTGCGTAGCCTTGAACGTGAGATGATGAAGCTTGCGCGTAAGGCTGTGACCCGTATCATGAAAGACAAGGTCAAGGCCGTACATATTACGGAAGAAAACCTGTCTGAATTCTTAGGTGTAGAGAAATACCGTTTCGGCCAGATCGAGGGTGAAGATCAGGTTGGTGTTGTCACTGGCTTGGCCTGGACAGAAGTGGGCGGCGAATTGCTGACCATTGAAGGCGTCATGATGCCTGGTAAGGGCCGTATGACTGTCACAGGCAATCTTCGTGACGTGATGAAGGAATCGATCTCTGCGGCCGCCTCTTATGTTCGTTCGCGTGCGGTTGATTTCGGCATCGAGCCACCATTGTTCGACAAGCGTGACATCCACGTTCACGTACCGGAAGGTGCGACACCAAAAGATGGTCCTTCGGCCGGTATCGGCATGATGACGGCAATTGTTTCTGTGCTAACCGGTATTCCGGTTCGTAAAGACATTGCCATGACCGGTGAGATCACGCTGCGTGGTCGTGTATTGCCAATCGGCGGCTTGAAAGAGAAGCTGTTGGCAGCGCTGCGCGGTGGCATCAAGACTGTGCTCATTCCGGAAGAAAACGTCAAAGATCTGGCGGAAATTCCGGACAATGTGAAGAACGGTCTGGAGATCATTCCGGTCTCGCGTGCAGGTGAAGTACTCAAGCATGCATTGGTGCGTCAGCCTGTTGCAATTGAGTGGACAGAGCCTGCAACGCCGCCAGTATCGGCACTGTCTATCGATGATGAAGCGGGCAGTTCTATTGCTCACTGAGTCGAAAATCAGACCTTAAACATGAAATGCCGGGTAAAAAGCCCGGCATTTCTGTGTTTAACCCTATAATTCTGGGCTTTTTTCGTGATTTGTGGCTTGGTTTGTTGATTGTTTAGAATAAACTCATGTCGATCCGGTTGAGTCACAAAGCCCCGGAAAAAGAAAGAAAGGAAGTGTCCATGAATAAGAACGAACTGGTTGCCTCAGTTGCTGAAAAGGGCGGTCTCACCAAAGCAGACGCAGCTACCGCTGTTGATGCAGTTCTCGCAGCTGTAACCAGCGCTCTTCAGGCCGGAGACGAAGTACGTCTTCCAGGCTTCGGCGTATTCTCTGTATCGCACCGTGCAGCCACCACTGGGCGCAACCCGTCGACTGGTGCGGAAGTAGCGATTGCAGCACGCAACGTACCAAAGTTCTCAGCAGGTAAAGGTCTGAAAGACGCTGTTAACAGCTAAGCCTTTCTAAGCTGATAGCGCTTGGACTTTTAAGCGCTGTTGATAAAGCCCGGCTTCATGCCGGGCTTTTCTGCTTTTAAATTCTGCGTTTCTTAGAGTGGGCGGCACCGCTCGTGCTTGGCAGAGCTCTTTGAGAATAAGGACAGGTAAATGCTCTGCTGTTCATCTGTCCGACACAGTGGCAATAAAAAACCCCGCATGAAGCGGGGTTTCTTTTAATACTAAAAAGCGACTGGCTTTAATTAAGCAGCCATTGCCTTTTTCAGGTTTTCGTCGATCTTGTCGAGGAAGCCGGTTGTTGACAACCAAGGCTGATCCGGGCCGATAAGCAGAGCCAGATCCTTGGTCATGAAGCCGCTTTCAACGGTGTCGATGCAAACTTTTTCCAGGGTTTCAGCAAAACGCTTCAGTTCAGCATTGTCATCGAGCTTGGCGCGATGTGCCAGACCACGGGTCCATGCGAAGATCGAAGCGATCGAGTTGGTTGAGGTTTCCTCACCCTTCTGATGCTGACGATAGTGACGGGTTACTGTACCGTGTGCAGCTTCTGCTTCAACGGTCTTGCCATCCGGGGTCATCAGAACAGAGGTCATCAGGCCGAGTGAACCGAAGCCCTGTGCCACGATGTCGGACTGTACGTCACCGTCGTAGTTCTTACATGCCCAAACATAGCCACCGGACCACTTGAGAGCGGATGCAACCATGTCATCGATCAGGCGGTGTTCGTACCAGATCTTGGCTTCTTTGAACTTCTCAGCAAATTCGGCCTGATAAACTTCTTCAAAAATATCTTTGAAGCGACCGTCATAGGCTTTGAGAATGGTATTCTTGGTGGAGAGGTAAACCGGATAGTTGCGCAGCAAGCCGTAGTTCAGCGATGCACGGGCAAATTCACGGATCGACTCATCAATGTTGTACATAGCCATGGCAACACCGGATGATGGTGCGTCATAAACTTCATGTTCAATCACTTCGCCGTCTTCACCAACGAACTTGATCGACAGTTTACCTTTGCCAGGGAATTTGAAATCAGTCGCGCGGTACTGGTCACCAAATGCATGACGGCCAACGATGATTGGCTGAGTCCAGCCTGGAACCAGACGTGGTACGTTTTCGCAGATGATTGGTTCGCGGAAAATCACGCCGCCGAGAATGTTGCGGATGGTGCCGTTAGGCGACTTCCACATTTTCTTCAGTTTGAATTCTTCAACGCGGGCTTCATCAGGAGTGATGGTTGCGCATTTAACGCCAACGCCGTGTTCTTTGATGGCATTTGCTGCATCAATGGTGACCTGATCATCGGTCGCATCGCGGTGTTCGACAGAAAGATCATAATATTTCAGATCGATATCCAAATAAGGATGGATCAGTTTCTCTTTGATGAACTGCCAGATAATGCGGGTCATCTCGTCGCCATCGAGTTCGACAACCGGATTAGCAACCTTAATTTTTGCCATGGATGATGCCTCTTGTTGAATACGCTTTGAATACGTGCGCTCGTATAGCATTGCTGAAGCCTAAGGCAAAGCTTTAACCGTGGTTTTATTGGTCACATCTGTGTTTCTTTAGTCTTAAAGCCAAAATAAAGCCTGTTTTTGATTGCTCACTTTATTTTAGAAAATACGCATTTACGAAGATGGGGATCAGATCAATTGGCAAACAGAAAACTTTGCGATTTTTTGCCGTTTGTGTCAGTGACAAATGAAGTAAACGCATTATTGCAATAGTCTGGAAGAAGAGATGGCCGGAACTGATAAACATCGCTCGCTGATTGCTGAGGGACCAGCGATTATTTTGGTGGAACCACAATTGCCTGAAAATATCGGCATGGTGGCGCGCGCAATGGCAAATTTTGGTCTGGCAGAATTAAGACTGGTCAATCCGCGTGAAGAGTTCCCAAGTGATAAAGCACGCGCGGCTGCATCCAAAGCCGATCATGTGATTGATAATGCGATTGTCTATGATGATCTGCCATCAGCGATTGCCGATTTGAACTTTGTTTATGCAACAACTGCGCGGGAGCGCGATGGTTTCAAACAGGTGCGAAGCCCGATTGAAGCCAGCCGCACATTGCGCCAGCGTTTTAAGCAACAGGAAAAAGTGGGCATTCTTTTTGGCCGTGAACGCGTTGGCCTTAAAAATGATGAGGTCGCGCTTGCTGATGAATTGGTGACCTTTCCGGTCAATCCGGCATTTGCATCGCTCAACATCGCGCAGGCTGTGCTGCTGATGTCTTATGAGTGGATGAAAACCGGTATGGAAAATGAGGCTGATACGGTTTTCCGCGGCCCTGAAATGGAGCCGGCACCCAAGCATGAATTGCAAGGTTTGTTCGACCAGTTAGAAAATGCCCTTGATACACGCGGTTATTTTCGCCCCGAAGCCCGAAAAGCGGTGATGGTTGATGGTTTGCGTGCCGTGTTGACACGTGCCGGTTTTGCTTCCGCGGAGCTTAAATTATTGCGTGGCGTTGTCACGTCACTGGATGTATTTTCGCCTAAAGCGCCACGCGGTTCCGGTGCGCCAGAAGGGCGTGCCCGCGTTAAAGCGGAAGGATCAGACGAGTTATGATAAAAGAAAAGCCGGATCATGATAATCTGCCGGATAAAGCGCCGGTGCTTGTTTTTGATAGTGGTATTGGCGGCTTAACGGTTTTGCGTGAGCTGCGGGTCTGGTTGCCGGATCGCCGCTTTGTCTATGTGGCGGATGATGCCGGTTTTCCTTATGGCGATTGGGAAGAAGAAGCGCTTTGCGATCGTATTATCAAACTCTTTGACCGGCTGCTGGCAGAGCATAAACCCGCCATCGTGGTGATTGCGTGTAATACCGCATCAACATTGGTGCTGGATGATTTGCGCGCAGCCTTTCCGTTTATGAAGTTCGTCGGCACTGTACCGGCAATTAAACCGGCGGCAGAACGCACGCGTTCGGGGCTTGTTTCTGTTCTGGCAACGCCTGGCACTGTGCGCCGTGCCTATACGCATGATCTCATTCAGTCTTTTGCTTCCAAATGCCATGTGAAGCTGGTGGGTGCAAATCTGCTGGCAACCCTTGCCGAAGCGCATATTCGCGGTGAACAGATTGATGAAGCGCAAGTATTGGCACAAATTGAGCCGTGCTTTGTCGAAGAGGATGGCCGCAGAACAGATATTGTTGTGCTGGCTTGCACTCATTATCCGTTTCTGGCCAATGTCTTTCGTAAATTAGCGCCGTGGCCGGTTGATTGGCTTGATCCGGCTGAGGCTATTGCGCGCCGGACGATTTCGCTGTTGCAACAAAGCGAAGGGCAGGGTGAGAGCGGAAACATGCAGGAAAGCAGCGACCATCCGCATGATGTAGCGGAATTTACATCCGGCAAGCCTGACTTTGCCATTCGACGTCTGCTGCAAGGTTTCGGCCTGCAATTTGATCATATCGACGGCTAAGAGAAGGTTTAATCCTTCTCTTCCCGCTTGACGTGTTCTGATGGCGTTTGCGGACGACCCAAACCGGATTTACCAAATGTATATCCGGTTTCTACGGCTTTTTGGCCGAATTTATTACGCAATGCGTCCATAGCATTTTCTGCCTTGGCACGGCGTGTAGCCTGCATATCAACCAGATCAGGCGGATCAGCACGCTCATTGCCGCTCAGATCGCTGACGCCAATGCCAAGCAGACGAAACTTAGTGCCATCCAGTTCTTTTTCCAGCAGGCCCAAGCCGGTGTGAAAAATCCTGTCGGCCAATTGTGTCGGGCTGCTGAGCTGGCGGTTGCGGGTGCGGCTTTTAAAATCCTGCGTTTTTAGCTTTAACACCACTGTGTGACCGGCGATTTCACCATTTTTCAAACGGTGGGAAACTTTTTCTGACAGCGCACGCAACACCGGCACAAGATCGTCAGCTGAGGACAGGTCATGATTGAATGTTGTCTCCGCCGAAATGCTTTTCATCTCATGTTCCGGCTCGACGCGGCGTGTATCCTGACCGCGAGAGAGGCGATAAAGACGTTGCCCCATCACGCCATAAGACTTCATCAGTGCGCTTTCTTCGATGCGCTGCAATTGCTCAATGGTGCGGATCCCGTCGCTGTTGAGCTTGGCGGTGAGCGCTTTACCGACACCCCAGATAATTGAAACTGGTTTATCACGTAAAAAGGTAAGCGCTTCTTCTTCACCAATCACGGCAAAGCCGCGTGGCTTGTTGAGATCGGAGGCGATTTTTGCCAGAAATTTACAATAGGAAAGGCCAACCGAAATGGTGATGCCGATTTCTTTTTCAATTCGCTGGACAAATCTAGCCAAGACAAAAGAAGCGGGCGCTTTATGAAGATTCTCCGTGCCGCTTAAATCCAAAAAGGCTTCATCAATAGAAAGCGGTTCTACAGCAGGTGTCAGTTCGCGCATCAATTGGCGTATTTCACGGCCAACCTTGCTGTATTTTTCCATATTAGGCGGAATGACTACCGCTTGCGGGCAGGCTTCCAGTGCTTTGAACATCGGCATCGCTGAGCGTACGCCGTGAATGCGGGCAAGATAACAAGCCGTTGAAACGACACCGCGCGTACCACCGCCGATAATCAATGGCTTATCGAGCAATTCAGGGTTGTCGCGTTTTTCAACAGCCGCATAAAAAGCATCGCAATCAATATGGGCGAGCGACAGCTTATACAGCTCTTTATGGCGCAATAAACGCGGACTGCCACAAGCATAACAACGACGTGATTCTGCGCTTCGCTGCATGCGAAGGCAATCACGGCAAAAGCCTGTTAACGGTGCGTTTAAAGCGGTTTGTTCTGTCATGGCACGCACTATATCGCAGAGTGAACATATTGTGAACACTGGTGAGTATATTTTTATGTGCACCTATACGACAATAGTAACAGGTTGCGTGTCTTGGGCTTGACAAAATGGCTGTTATCGCCAACCTTGGTGTTATGAAGAAATATGTCACATCCATTTTCCATCGGGTTAACCCGATCGCAGGATATTAGCCCTCGGAGACCGGCTTAGCGCAGCTGGCACTCAGGGGGAGACATAGTATTTATGTTCGCAAATTAACCAAAGCGCTTTCAATTAAAAATTAAAATAACTGATCTCAGGTCATCAAAACCCTGAGGACGGATATCATTCAAACGATAGTGGGATCGCCATGAGCGGAAAGAGTCGTAAAAAGCCGAATATTGTTATCAGCCAGTTGGATCACGACCGGTTGATGGGGCTTGCGGAAGATGCGCCGGAGCGCGTTGCTGCGGTGGCTGATGAGCTGATTGCTGAGTTGGAACGTGCGAAAATCGTGGCCGTTGGCAAGGTGCCTGCGCATGTTATTCAAATGGGTTCTGCGGTTGAATTTAAAACGCAGGATGGCCAGCAGCGCCGTGTGACGTTGGTTTATCCGGGCGAGGCGGATATCGCTGAAGGTAAGATTTCCATTATGACGCCGATTGGCGCGGCCTTGATCGGCCTTGCACCGGGACAGAGCATTGCTTTTGCGGCGCGTGACGGGAAGATGCAGGAGCTAGGCGTCGTGCAGGTCAGCAAACCGGGTGAGGCTTTGCCGCCTGTTGCAGCTGACGGCAATGTGGAAGTGGTTGATTTTGCGGCTCGTAAACAGGCGGCAGATACTGCTTCTGATGATGAAGGACCCGGTCCAAGCGCAGCTTGACCTGATGCTTTAAAGGCAAAGCGCAGCTTGAAATAAAATTCGAAAATGAAAAAGAGCGCTCAAACGGCGCTCTTTTTTTGTGACATCGGTAGTGTGATTAAAACTCGTTCATCTGGCCGCCTGGCAATTGTCGTGCAGCCGTGACAACAGAGTTAGGCTCGTTTTCGGTTGCTTCACAAAAACGCATCAATGTTGGTTCATGCGCCAGTAAAAACTGTAAAACACCGCCCAAAAAACCGGGTTCGCGTGCGGCACTGCGAATGGCTGAGGCATCAATGCCGGTCAGCGTTAAAAAACGCGACATCAAATCCGGCTCTTGTGTCAGCCAGATCAGGGCTTCAATCGCCAGAGATTCTGCGTGCTCATTCGGGGCTGTTTTCACGGCGCTCATCCTTTTTCTTCTTTGCTGATATACATATCGTGAATGATGGGTGGTTTGATAGCTTTATTTCCGCACTATCATGTTCAGGCGTAAAATCACGAAACTCAGAAACTCAGGGCCTAAGCTTTGCTGTGTGTTGCTCATATTAGCAAAAATGCACTATAAGGGCTCAGCCTCGGGTTCAGGCCTCAGGCTATATTTTGAATCTATATGAGCGGATTTATATCTGCGACTGATCACCGGAGACATTTCATTGGCACTGGATATTTCTTACCTGACCGCTGCGGGCGCGGGTGCTTTGTCATTTTTATCCCCATGCGTGTTGCCTTTGGTGCCGCCTTATCTGTGCTATATGGCCGGTGTCAGTGTAGATGATTTTCGCCAAAATGATGCAGCTGGTGTGAGTGCGGATAAAGCCGTTGCTGCCAGCAAACGCCGCGCTTTGCTGATTGCCTCCATTTCCTTTGTGCTGGGCTTTACTACCGTTTTTGTCGCGCTTGGCGCTGGTGCCTCATCAATTGGACATTTCCTGCGCCAATGGCAGCAGGAAATTGCCATGGCTGCCGGTGTGGTCATCATCATTATGGGGCTTAATTTCTTAGGCGTGTTCCGCTTGTCGCTACTGTCGCGCGAGGCACGCTTTCAGGCCAATCGTGCACCGGCCACGCCGCTTGGCGCTTATATTATGGGGCTTGCCTTTGCTTTTGGCTGGACACCTTGCATCGGGCCGGTGCTGGGGCCGATCCTGACCTTGGCTGGCGGCAGCAGTACAGTTGGTGATGGCGCGGCATTGCTTGCCGTCTATTCGCTGGGCTTAGGTGTGCCATTCATTTTGGCTGCGAGCTTTTCAGGTGCTTTCATGCGCTTTTTGGCCAAATTTAAAGTGCATCTGGGCAAAGTGGAAAAGGTTATGGGCGTGTTGCTTATCCTTGCTGGTGTCTTGTTCCTCACCGGCGGCATGCAGGCTTTTGCGTTCTGGCTCTTGGAAACCTTCCCGGTATTGGGTCGTTTGGGTTAAAATATTAACGAAATAATGGTGATATTCCTTGTGAATATCATCCATAAACTGCTCTTCAATAACGGATAAAACACTATGACCAGCCGTTCCTGTCTTTCTGTTGTGCTTGCTGCGGGTGAAGGCACACGTATGAAATCAGCCTTGCCCAAGGTTTTGCACAAAATTGCCGGCCTGCCATTGGTTTGCCATGTGGTGAAAGCCGTTCAGGCGACAGGTGAAAGCGATGTGGCGCTGGTGGTTGGTCGTGGTGCCGATGCTGTGCGTGGTGCAGTTGAGAAAATTACTGCTAATGTTTCATCTTATGAGCAGGTCGAACGTCTGGGCACTGCGCATGCGGTTTTGGCTGCACGCGAGGCGATTGCACGCGGCTATGACGATGTGCTGATTGTTTTTGGCGATACACCGCTGATCGAGGCGCAGGCCTTGGAGCAGGCGCGTGCTCGTTTGGGCGAGGGTGCTGATGTGGTGGTGATGGGTTTCCGTCCGGAAAACCCGCATGGCTATGGCCGTTTGATTGAAGAAAACGGCAAGCTTGTTGCGATTGTTGAAGAAAAAGAAGCAAATGACGCGCAAAAAGCCATTGGCTTTTGCAATGGTGGTTTGATGGCGGTTCGCGGCAACCATTTGCTGGCGCTTCTGGATGCTGTCGATAACAATAATGCTAAGGGCGAATATTATTTAACCGATATTGTGAAGCTTGCGCATGACAAAGGCTTGCATGTGGTGGGCGTTGAAGTGCCGGTCGATAATGTGATCGGCATCAATAATCGTCTGGAACTGGCAGAAGCCGAAGGCATCTGGCAAAACCGTAAACGTCAGGCGATGATGATTGACGGTGTGACTTTACTGGCGCCTGAAACTGTTTATTTCGCACATGATACAGTGATTGAACCGGATGTTATTATTGAGCCGAATGTGTTTTTCGGTGAGAAAGTTAACATTAAAACCGGTGCGGTCATTCATGCTTTTTCGCATCTGGAAGGTGCTCAAATTGGTGCTGATGCACAGGTCGGCCCTTATGCGCGTCTGCGTCCGGGCGCTGATTTGTCGGCAAAAGCAAAGGTTGGCAATTTCTGCGAAGTGAAAAACGCCAAAATCGGTGAGGGTGCCAAGGTCAATCACCTTTCCTATATTGGTGATGCAACAGTGGGCGCGAGCGCTAATATTGGTGCAGGCACCATTACCTGCAACTATGACGGCTTTAACAAGTTTCAAACCGAGATCGGTGAAAACAGCTTTATCGGCTCCAATTCATCATTGGTGGCACCCGTGCGCATCGGCGATAATGCTTATGTTGCATCCGGCAGTGTGATTGTTGAAAATGTGCCGGATAATGCGCTGGCTTTGGGACGTGCCCGTCAGGCAGTCAAGGAAGGCCGTGCATCGATTTTACGTGAAAAATATGCGGCATTGAAAGCGCAGATTAAAGCCAGAAGAGAAGCGTGATCCACTTATGTTTTCAGTTTTAAAAAGGCTGAAAACATAAGTGATTATATATGAATTCAATTTATCTTTATGCAGAATGCTCTGTCAGGGTGGCTCATTTTTAAAAAGCCCTGACAGATTTATTGTCAATAAAATATCTATTCGTCTAAACTCGGGATTTTAATTATGTGCGGAATTATTGGTATCGTTGCCGGTAGAGATGTGGCGTCTCTTTTGGTCGATAGTTTGAAGCGGCTTGAATATCGCGGTTATGATTCCGCCGGTATTGCCACCCTTGATGGCGGCGCTTTGGCGCGTCGTCGTGCCGAGGGCAAGCTGGTCAATCTTGAAAACCATTTGAAAGACCAGCCTTTGCCGGGTGTTGTCGGCATCGGGCATACCCGCTGGGCAACCCATGGCAAACCGGTTGAGCGCAATGCGCATCCGCATATGACCAAGCGTCTGGCCGTTGTTCATAATGGTATTATTGAAAATTTTGCAGAATTGCGTGCCAGCCTTCAGGCTGACGGCTATGTGTTTGAAACCGAGACAGACACAGAAGCCGTTGCCCATTTGGTTACGCGCGAAATGGATCGTGGTCTGCCGCCGATTGATGCCGTCAAAGCTGCTTTGCCGCAATTGCAGGGTGCTTTCGCGCTGGCGATCATTTTTGAAGGTGTCGAGGGATTGCTGATTGGTGCGCGTCAGGGGCCACCACTTGCTATTGGTTATGGCGATGGGGAAATGTATCTGGGCTCCGATGCCATCGCTTTGGCACCGCTTACCGATATGATCTGCTATCTGGAAGATGGCGACTGGGTTGTGGTGCGTAAAAGTGGCGCGACCATTTACGATGCGCAGAATAATGAAGTGAAGCGCGCTGTACAGAAAGTGCAGTCGCAGGAATTTCTGGTTTCCAAAGGCAATCACCGCCATTTCATGGAAAAAGAAATCCACGAACAGCCGGAAGTGATCGGCCATACATTGGCGCATTATCTCGACCTCTCCACCGGTACTGTGCGTCAGGATGTGGCAGAGCTGGATTTCAGCAAAATCGACCGCTTATCGATGTCTGCCTGCGGTACTGCTTATTATGCGGCCGCTATCGGCAAATATTGGTTCGAGCAGATTGCGCGTTTGCCGGTTGATATCGATATTGCGTCCGAGTTCCGCTATCGTGAAATGCCGCTTTCCAAAGACACATTGGCAATGTTTGTGTCGCAGTCAGGCGAAACGGCCGACACGCTGGCCTCACTGCGCTATTGCAAATCGCAAGGTTTGAAGATCGCATCGATTGTGAATGTGACGACCTCAACCATTGCACGCGAATCTGATGCTGTTTTCCCGATTTTGGCAGGGCCTGAAATTGGTGTGGCCTCCACCAAGGCCTTTACCAGTCAGTTGACGGTGATGGCTTCTTTAGCTGTCATGGCTGCCAAACAGCGCGGCGTCATTGATGACGCACAAGAGCGCGCATTGGTTAAGCAATTGTCGGAAGTGCCGCGCATTGCCAATCAAGTGCTGAAGCTTGAAGGTGAGATTGAGAAAATTTGCCGTGAATTGGCGCAAGTAAAGCATGTGCTTTATTTAGGGCGCAGCACGTCTTTTCCGCTGGCGATGGAAGGCGCACTGAAGCTCAAAGAAATCTCTTATATTCACGCCGAAGGCTATGCCGCTGGTGAGTTGAAGCACGGGCCGATTGCCCTGATTGATGATTCAATTCCGGTGATTGTCATCGCGCCGTCTGATCGCCTTTATGAAAAGACCGTCTCTAATATGCAGGAAGTGGCCGCACGCGGTGGGCGTATTATTCTGATCAGTGATGCAGAAGGCGCTAAAAATGCCAGCATTGACACGATGGCGACGATTGTTTTGCCGGAAATGGCCGAATTTATCACGCCGCTGCTTTATGCACTGCCTGTGCAAATGCTGGCCTATTACACCGCGGTTTTCATGGGAACCGATGTGGATCAGCCACGAAACCTAGCAAAATCGGTAACAGTTGAATGAAATAGGCTGAAAAGCTTGCCTCAGCGCTGGCTTTGTTCTAGCCAATAGAAAACTTAAAACTTAGCAGTGACGAGCCAGTATGTCCCTTATTGATACACGTACGCCTGAACCAAAACGTTTTATCTCCGGCGCCACCGGCGATTGGGAAGTTGTGATCGGCATGGAAGTCCATGCGCAGGTCACTTCAGAATCAAAGCTGTTTTCCGGCGCTTCCACATCTTTCGGTGCCGAGCCGAATGCCAATGTGTCGCTGATTGATGCAGCGATGCCGGGCATGTTGCCGGTCATTAATATGGAATGTGTCCGTCAGGCCGTGCGTACAGGTCTCGGTCTGAAGGCACAGATCAATCTGAAATCAGTTTTTGATCGCAAAAACTATTTCTATCCTGATCTGCCGCAGGGCTACCAGATTTCACAGTTCCAGCAGCCGATTGTCGGTGAAGGCAAGATCATGATTTCTGTTGGCCCTGATTCCAAAGGTCAGTTTGAAGATGTGGAAATCGGCATTGAACGCATCCATCTGGAGCAGGATGCCGGTAAATCCATGCATGATCAGCATCCGACCATGTCTTATGTGGACTTGAACCGCTCAGGCATGCCATTGATGGAGATCGTCTCCAAGCCTGATCTGCGCTCATCTGATGAAGCCAAAGCTTATCTGACCAAGCTGCGCACCATCGTGCGTTATCTTGGCACTTGTGACGGTAACATGGATGAAGGCTCCATGCGTGCGGACGTTAACGTCTCTGTACGTCGTCCGGGCGGCGAATTCGGCACACGTTGCGAAATTAAAAACGTCAACTCGATCCGTTTCGTTGGTCAGGCGATTGAATATGAAGCCCGTCGCCAGATCGCTCTTCTTGAAGATGGTGGCAAGGTTGATCAGGAAACACGCCTGTTTGACCCAGCTAAAGGCGAAACACGTTCAATGCGCTCTAAAGAAGAAGCGCATGACTATCGCTATTTCCCGGATCCTGATCTTTTGCCGCTTGAATTTGATCAGGCTTTCGTTGATGCGCTGGCCGCAGAACTCACCGAATTGCCGGATGACAAGAAGCATCGTCTGATCGAAACACAGGGTATTTCGGTTTATGATGCGTCTATTCTGGTCACAGAAAAAGCCATCGCTGATTATTACGAATCGGTTGCCAATGGCCGTGATGGCAAGATTGCTGCCAACTGGGTTATCAATGATCTGCTCGGTGCTTTGAACAAGGCCAGCAAGGACATTGAAGAAACACCGGTTTCAGCCGATCAGCTGGGCGCTATCATTGATCTGATCAAAGAAGGCACCATTTCCGGCAAGATCGCTAAAGATCTGTTTGAGATTGTCTGGAACGAAGGCGGCGATCCGAAAGCTATCGTTGAAACCCGCGGCATGAAGCAGGTCACCGACACCGGTGCGATTGAAAAAGCCGTTGATGATGTGATTGCCGGTAATCCGGACAAGGTTGAGCAGGCTAAGGCCAAGCCATCTTTGGCTGGCTGGTTTGTTGGTCAGGTGATGAAGGCAACCGGCGGTAAAGCAAACCCGCAGGCTGTGAACGATCTGGTCAAAGCCAAGCTTGGCATCGAGGAATAATATGTGGGTTCGTACAGCCGCTGAAGCGGATTTAAAAGCCGTTCACGAGCTGCTGTTGACCACGTGGAGCGCTAGTTTTGACGATGTTCTGGGTAAGGAGATCGTCAAAACCATCACCAATGAGTGGCATTCATTATCGGCTTTAAAGGCTAATTTGAAACGCCCTTATTCGGAATTTCTGGTCGCAGATGATGGTAAGGGTCGTATTATCGGTATGGCCTATGCCCATCAGGAGACCCGTGAGACAGCCAGCCTCAATCAACTTTATGTGTTGCCTGAGGAGCAGATCAAAGGCGTAGGCAGCACATTGCTGGACGAGATCGAAACGGCTTTTCCGGGTGTGAATGCGATGAAGCTGGAAGTTCTGGAAGTGAATAGCCGTGCCCGACGCTTCTATGAGCAAAAGGGCTACAGCCAAATTGGCCGCAATGCAGAGTGGGGTTCTTTGAATTTTAAAGAACCTGTTTTGATTTTGCAAAAGAGCCTGAATGCTTGGGTTATGTAAGATGAACGGCGTTGCTGAAAGCGCCGTTTTACTGTTTCAGCGTCAAGATGCCCCGCTATCGGAACTTGCTATCTGGCGTTGAAAAGTCCATAAGCCCAAAGACGGTTTATGTAACTTATGACGCGGTCAGAACAGCTTAAATATTTTGGATCCGGAATAAAGCCATGATGAAATTTTTGACACAGTTCTTCACCTGGTGGAATGGGCAAACGCTCGGTACCCGCCTGCATACCTGGCGCAAAGGTGAACGTGTTGGTGAAGATGAATTCGGCAATATTTACTATCAGGGCGGTAAGGATTCTGAAGGCCGCACCCGTCGCTGGGTGATTTATAACGGTTATTCAGAAGCAAGCGCTATTCCGGCTGGCTGGCACGGATGGATGCATCACCGCGTTGATACACCGCCATCACAGGAAGATTACAAGCCGCGTGAATGGGAAAAACCGCATCATGCAAATCTAACCGGTTCGCCGCTTGCATATCGTCCGAAAGGTGCAATTGCACTGCCGGGCACAGCGCAGGCTGAGCGTCCGCGTGTAACCGGTGAATATGATGCATGGACACCGGGTGCATAAATAAGGCTTGAATGCATAAAAGCGCCGGATAAATGTCTCGGCGCTTTTTTATTTTAGGTTGTTCGGTTGCTCCGAATCGCCACAATTTATATTCAAACTATTCATTGGAAACACTTAGACGGATATTCACTTGGTCATGATCAATTCCCGGTTACTATCAGGAACAGCAACCACTCTGGTTAATCGCTGCCGCACAGCCGGAAAGCTGACCTTTGCTGTGGCTGCATGCCTGATGATGGCAGGGGGCGTGGCGCAAGCTGACCGCATTGAAAATCCGGTTGCTGAGTTTTCCGGCCTTGATAAAATCACCGGCCGTATCACGACATTCGATGTTTATATCAATGAAACAGTGCAGTTTGGTGCTTTGCAGGTAACGCCGAAAGTTTGCTATTCCCGCACTGATAATGAAACGCCGCGCACCGACAGTTTTGTCGAAGTGGACGAGATCACCCTCGATCGTAAAATCCGCCGTATATTCAATGGCTGGATGTTTGCCGATAGCCCGGGTCTCAATGCGGTTGAACACGCAGTTTATGATATCTGGCTGAAAGATTGTAAGCAGAAGTCAGAAGTGCCTGCGCCGCCAAAAGGCAATTAATCAATCTAAGTTTAAATTTATTTATATTGGTCGGCGCGTCATCTTAAAATGTGGCGTCGCCTGTCAGTGCTTCTTCAAGCCGTTTTTCATAGTCTTTACGTGGAATTTCAATCGCACCGAGGCTTTTTAAGTGGTCGGTGATGAATTGTGTGTCCAGCAGAATGAAGCCGCGGCTTTTCAAATGCTCAACCAAAAAGGCGAGACATAGTTTCGAGGTGTCGCGTTCACGGCTGAACATGCTTTCACCAAAGAATGCACGCCCCAGACTAATGCCATAAAGCCCGCCGACCAGCCGCTCGCCATCCCATGCTTCCACACTATGCGCATGTCCCAAAGCATGCAGACGCATACAGGATGCTTTGATCGGATCGTTAATCCATGTGCGTTCGCGCTCACCTTCGCCATTCGCGCAGCCGCGTAAAACACCGGCAAAGTCCGTGTTCATTTTAATTTGATATTTTTGTTGGCGGATTGCTTTGGCAAGGCTGCGGGAGACATGAAAATCTTCCAGCGGAATGATGCCGCGCTTTTCAGGGCGCACCCAATAAATTTCCGGATCATCTTCTTCCTCTGCCATCGGGAAAACGCCTGATGCATAGGCACGCAAAAGCAGATCGGGATCAATATAATAATCGTCAGAGGGGAGGTCGTCGATATTTTGGGTCATGAAAGCAGTTGCGCATTAATTTTGGATATTTGCAATCTTGTGCGGCTGAGAACAGTTTAAAAAAATAAACCGGCAAAAACACAGATGTTTTTGCCGGTTATATTTTAAAGGCTTAGCACACTAAAACAGAGTTGTTTTTAGTGTTTGGCGCCACCTTTTTTATTCTCAAGATATTTTTCCAGCCAATGGATGTCATAATCGCCGTTAGCGATATCCTGATTGGAAACCAGATCCTGAAACAGCGGAATGGTTGTGTTAACACCGTCAACAACAAACTCATCCAATGCACGGCGCAGACGCATCATGCATTCCACGCGGTTACGGCCATGCACAATCAGCTTGCCGATCATGCTGTCGTAATAAGGCGGGATGCGATAGCCGGAGTAAACGCCGGAATCGATGCGGATACCGAGACCACCCGGAGTGTGGTAATGGGTGATCTGGCCAGGTGATGGCACGAATGTTTCCGGATGTTCAGCGTTGATACGGCATTCGATCGCGTGGCCGGAGAAGCGTACATCCTGCTGTTTAACCGAAAGGCCAAGTCCTGCTGCCACACGAATCTGCTCATGCACCAGATCAATACCGGTGATAGCTTCGGTAATTGTATGTTCCACCTGAAGGCGGGTGTTCATTTCAATGAAATAGAACTCACCATCTTCATAAAGGAATTCAATTGTACCGGCACCACGATAGCCAAGTTCTGCAACCGCATTGGCGCAGATCATGCCGATCTTGTGACGTGCTTCTTCGTTAAGAGCTGGTGAGTTGGCCTCTTCCCAAACCTTCTGGTGACGGCGCTGCAAAGAGCAGTCGCGTTCGCCCAGATGGATGGCATTGCCGGCACCGTCGCCAACGATCTGCACTTCAATATGGCGTGGTTTGCTGAGGTATTTTTCAATATACACAGCATCATTGCCAAAAGCCGCACCAGCTTCGGTACGCGCAGTGGAAAGAGCGATTGAAAGCTCTTCTTCCGAATGCGCCACTTTCATGCCGCGACCACCACCGCCAGCAGTTGCTTTGATGATAACCGGATAACCGATTTCCGCAGAAATACGGGCTGCTTCAGCATCATCCGTCACGCCGCCCTCAGAACCCGGAACAACCGGAATGCCGAGACGCTTGGCAGTGCGCTTTGCTTCGATCTTATCGCCCATGATGCGGATATGCGCAGCGGTTGGTCCGATAAAGGTGATGGAATGTGCTTCCAGAATTTCTGCAAACTTGGCGTTTTCAGACAGGAAGCCGTAGCCTGGATGAATAGCATCCGCGCCGGTAATTTCGCAGGCAGCAACAATCTGATGAATGTTCAGATAGCTGTCGCGGGAAGGGGGAGGTCCGATGCAAACACTCTCATCAGCCAGACGGACATGCATAGCATCCGCATCTGCTGTCGAATGAACAGCAACGGTTTTAATACCCAGTTCCTTACAGGCTCTAAGTATGCGAAGAGCAATCTCGCCACGATTGGCTATGAGAATTTTTTGAAACATTATGATCCTCGCCGAAAATTATTCGATTACGACCAGAGGCTCACCAAATTCGACCGGTTGAGCATCAGCAACGAGAATAGCTTTAACCGTTCCCGAACGTGGTGAAGGGATCTGGTTCATGGTCTTCATTGCTTCAATAATCAGCAGAGTCTGGCCTTCTTTAACCTGAGTGCCAACTTCGATGAAGTTGCGTGCACCAGGTGCCGGAGCCATATAGGCAGTACCGACCATTGGTGAAGGAACAGCATTTTTAGAAACATCAGCAGGTGCAGCTTCAACAGGGGCTGCTGCGGCTGGCGCTGCAACGGCAGCAGGAGCCATCATCGGCGCTGCCTGATAGGCCGGAGCCTGCTGTATAGTTACTTTACGTGAAACGCGAATGCGCAATTCACCATGTTCGACTTCAATATCAGTCAGATCGGTGTCGTTGAGAATGTTGGCGAGATCGCGCACGATCTCTTTGTCGATGCCAGAGCTTTTAGATGACATTATAAGGCCCCTTTAACGCTTGTGCCCGTTGTTTTGTTCTTCTGTGGCAAATGCCGCGAGAGCGCGTAAACCTAACAGATATCCTTGTGCTCCTAGCCCGAAAATGACGCCTTTGGCGACCGGAGAAACATAAGAATGTTGGCGGAATGGTTCACGCGCGTGGATGTTGGAAAGATGAACCTCAATAACTGTTACTTGTGCAGCTCTGATCGCATCTTGTAATGCAACAGATGTATGCGTGTAAGCCGCCGGATTAATAAGCACAAACGCGTTTTCAGCGCCAGCCTCCTGAATCCAACTGACAAGATCACCTTCGTAATTGGATTGACGGAAGTCAATCTCAAGCCCAAGTTGTTCGGCTTCCTGTTTACAGGCTTCCGAAATCCCTTCAAGTGTTGTCACACCATAAATGCTCGGCTCACGTGTGCCGAGTAAATTTAAATTAGGGCCGTTGAGCACAAAAACTTTTTTAGTCATACTTGTTTTACTGGCCTGTCTTTACCGGCGGAAATCGCCACAAATAACCTTGCACTGAGCCCTAACTGAATTTCCATTCCATATAGACTTGCACGGGGCAAGCTAAAACCCATTAAAATAGTCGTAATAAAGAATTTTGTTGGAATTCTCCACCAAAATATGACTTTTTATTTTTTCTGGGCACGTGCTTCAGCAATTTTTTCCTTTAAACCGTCTGCGCCGATGGCGCCAGGGATCAGTTCATTGCCGATAACATAGGACGGTGTGCCGTTGATATCGAGTTCATTTGCTAACTTATAAGCATTTTGAAACGAAGATGTCACTTCCGGTGAGTTAATTTTTTCACGCAAAGCTGCTTCATCAGCGCCAAGCTTAACGGCTTCTGCAATCACCGATTCATCCGTGGAGCGATCCGGTGTGGTCATCAGCGCCATGTGAAGGTCGCGATATTTTTCTGGCATCATCAGCTTGAAAGCCTGTGCAGCCATATGTGCTTTGATTGAATCAGGACCCAAAATCGGGAATTCCTTCATCACAAAACGCACATTCGGATCGCTTTTGATGATGGCTTCCATGTCGGGCATTGCGCGTTTGCAATAGCCGCAATTGTAATCAAAAAATTCAACGACAGTGACATCGCCTTTTGGATTGCCGAGAACGGCATCATGGCTGGAATTCAGTAATTCATCCTGATTGTTGGCAATGACCTGTTTGACACGAACTTCTTGTTCTGCTGCCTGTTTGGTTTCCAGTGCAGTTTGCATCTCTGCCAGAATTTCAGGATTTTTCAGCAGATAGTCCCGTACGATTTTTTCAACAGCTGCCTGATCAACAGGCGCAGAAGCTGTTTGTGCCTGAGCTTGCAATTGTGCAAAGCCACCGCCGAACAAGGCTGTGGTGCCGATAAGGGCGCTGGCAAGCATAGTCGTGAATGCACGGGTCATACGGATTCCAATCTCTTTAATTCAAAACTTATCCTATCGCCCTGATCGGGCGGCGCGGTCAAGTGCTGTTATTTTTTGGTGTTGATAATATCCTGCGCACGCAGCCAGTCCGGTGAGCCTTTTTTGAGCTTTTGCTGGGCACGCAAGGCAAAGATTTTCGCTTGCTGGCGATTGCCGGAGTAATAATGCATATCCGCCGTTGCAAGATCGGCAAGTGCAATATCACCTGATTGACCATAGGCTTGCGCCAGATAGCCATAACCGCTTGGAAATTCCGGCTCACGGGCAATACCGGCTTTAAGCTCCCGGATTGCAGCTGGCATATTGGCTTTGGTGCCGGTGAGCATCAGAGCACGGCCATAGCTCATCCGCATAATGCTGGATTTTTTCGGATCAAGCGATGTGGCTTGTTGCAAAGCTTTGGCAGCCCCTGCCGGATCATTAGCCTTCATCAAAATCTCACCGCGAATCTCATAAAAATAAGGATTCTTCGGCTGTTCTTTGATGAGGGCGTCGATTTTCGGCAAAGCATTGCGGGCGGAGCCATTCAAATAAGTGGTAATAGCATCGCCATACCGTGCGGCAAGGCCGCGCGGATTGTTACGGAAAATGCGCTGTACCGAGCCCATGCCGGAATAAGCAGCAATTTTGGCGCGCGCCATATCATGACGCAACTGCAATGCGGCACTGTCGGTTTTGTTGTAATGCGGGCTGGCCTTGGCAAGATTCTCCAGATTGGAAATACGTTCACGCGGCAGCGGATGGCTGATGCGATATTGGTCAATCTGGGTGCCGTTTAACGAAAGCGCATTGGCAAAACGCGAGAATGTGGTGAGCATACCTTTGGCAGACTGGCCGGTGGCATTCAGATAATTGATTGCCAAACGGTCGGCGGTCATTTCTTCGGTGCGCTGATAGGACAAAAGACTACGCATCGCAGCCTCGCCACTGCCCATCGCAATGCCGCCACCGGCAGCCGCAGCAGAACTATTGCCAGCCGCAGCCCCTGCAACGCCGGCACCGGCACCAATGAGCGCACCAATGACGGCCATTGTTCTGGCACGACTTAATTGCTCACGAAGACGATCCTGATGGCCGCCTGCCAGATGGCCTGCTTCATGGGCAATCACGCCAATCAGCTCATTCGGTGTTTCAGATTGCACGATTGCGCCGCTATTGATGAAAATGCGGCGGCCATCGACAAAAGCATTAAAGCTGCTGGAATTGACCAGAATCGTTTGTACGTTGCGTTTTTTTAATTTCGCAGCGTTTAAAATCGGATTGGTATAATCGGTAATCAGCGCTTCAATCTCGGCATCACGAATGATGGGGACGCTGCGTGACTGTGCGTAAGCGGGAAGGGTGCTGGTGGCGCCAATAACAAATGTCAGTGCGCCTGCCAGAAGCTTTGTGGTCTTTTTGCCAGACATAGCTTTAGAAACCAGACGCGAGGAGGTGTTGCACAAAGATACCGTTTGTTGCTTGGCGAGGGTCATTATGTCAGCCTTCCATTTAACACTGCATATCCATAGCCGATAATCTATTGATATAAAAATAATTTGTTGCGATTGATTGTCATCGGCTTTGCTTTGTATGTGTGAATCGGTTGCTTGAGTAATCAGGCAAATATACGGCAAGCTCGGCATTCAGTGTAAAAACGAGTGCTTTTATTGTTTAAATTATTGGGAGACGGCAGTGAGTGCTTTTTCAGCTCGAAGCGAGATTGAACCTTTTCATGCGATGGATTTATTGGCGAAAGCCAATCATCAGCGTTCACTCGGTGCTCCGGTTATTTCAATGGCAGTTGGCCAGCCTGCCGATCCGGCTCCTAAAACAGTGTTGCTGGCCGCAGAAAAAGCTTTAAAAGACGGCCGCATTGGCTATACGGATGCTTTGGGTTTGCGAAGCTTACGCGAAGCAATCGCACAACATTATGCTGATCATTATGGTGTGAGCGTTAATCCGTCGCGCATTGCAGTCACAACTGGCTCATCGGCGGCTTTCAATCTGGCATTTCTGGTTTATTTCAATCCGGGCGACAGGGTGGCAATTACACGTCCTGGCTATCCCGCTTATCGCAATATTCTCAAGGCACTCGGCCTTGAGGTGGTGGAGATTGGTGCAGGTGAGGGCGAAGACAGTAATTTAACCGCTGAAGCTTTGGCGGTTGCACATGCTGAAAAACCGCTTAAAGGCGTGCTTTTTGCAAGCCCTGCCAATCCGACCGGTGCGGTATTATCGGCCAAAGAATTACGCGCAATTATCGAGACCGCAAGAGAGCGCAATATCCGAGTATTGTCGGACGAGATTTATCATCGTCTGTCTTATGATACAGAGGATATGACCGCCTTGCAGGTGGCTGATGACGTGACCATCATCAATTCTTTCTCCAAATATTATTGTATGACCGGTTGGCGTATTGGCTGGATGGTATTGCCTGAAAGCGATATTCGACCTGTCGAGCGCATTGCGCAGAGCTTGTATATCTCAGCGCCTGAATTGTCCCAGCATGCCGCGATTGCAGCCTTTGACGGCACTGCCGAGCTGGAACTGGTGAAAGAGCGCTACCGCCGCAATCGTGCTTTACTGAATGTGCAATTACCGGCGATGGGCTTGAAATTTGCAGCGCCCATGGATGGTGCTTTTTACGCTTATTGTGATGTGTCGAAATTCACCAATGACAGTATGGAACTGGCGCATAAAATGCTGAGCGAGATTAATATTGCCGCAACGCCGGGCCGGGATTTCGATCCGCTGGACGGACACCGCACGATGCGCTTTTCATATGCGGGCAGTGAAGCTGAAATGCAGGAGGCCGTACGTCGATTGTCCGGCTGGCTTGGTCGCTAATCCCTATTTCAGGATTGATATGATAACGGAAGGCGTGCGCCTTCCGTTTTTTATTAATGGATCAATTGTTGCTTGATTTGATATTGCCCGTCATTCTGACGGTCAAAAAGATTGCCAATCTGCGGATGGCGCAAGGGTTCGCCGCTATCATCAACCATCAGATTTTGCTCGGAAACATAAGCGGAATATTCCGTCTCGCTGTTTTCTGCCAGCAGATGATAAAAGGGCTGGTCGCGCGCTGGCCGCTTGTCTTCAGGAATGGCATTATACCATTCCTCACTATTCGCAAATTCCGGATCAACATCATAAATAATCCCGCGAAAGGGAAATAATTTATGTTTTACAATTTGACCGATTTGAAATTTAGCGTGTTTTATCAGCTTCTTATTCCCACATTCTTATTCATCAATTTAAACATAGTTTAACTGAGATTTATTTTTAAAGCATCAGCTTAAAATGGATTTTTTATTGAAGAATTTACGGTTAAGTCACAGAAAAACCCCAAAAATGGAAAACCAAAAATAAAGCAAATGGGATTATTGACCTGTTAAAGTGCCGCTTTATGCTGGGTGGCAGAGTTTTTGAGTTTGTGAATTGAATGGCCGTATTGGAAATATTGTGCAGGAAATAGAAAATTTTACCCGTAACTGGACAGTGCTTGGCAATCATCTGGCTCTTTGGGTCACGGCTCTTTTTATATTTGTTGCGTGTTTGATTCTGCTGCCGCGGGTGCGGGGACAACTTGTGCAACTATTGTCGCGCTTCGGTGTCAGTCGCTTTGATGTGATTATGACCGGCGCGCAATCGCTAGCCAATAGCACTTATCGCTTCTTTTTTGCGGCGTTGGCGCTTTATTTTGCGTCACAAGTTCTTGTGCTGCCTGTGCAAATCTCGCGTATGATCGCCGGCATTGTGCTGGTGGCCACGATGGCGCAGATCGGCATGTGGAGCAGTATTCTGGTTGGTCTTTGGATCGATCACGGATTGTTGGATAAAAATAATCCGGATCCAGAACGGACAAGTGCGGCGCAAATCATCCGCTTTACCGGCTTTGCGCTGATCTGGACGGCAGTGCTGCTGCTTATCCTGTCCAATTTCGGTATTGATATTACCGCTCTGGTCGCCGGTCTTGGGGTGGGTGGTATCGCGATTGCTTTTGCGCTTCAATCAATCCTGAAAGATCTTTTTGCATCGCTTTCCATTTTGCTCGATAAACCGTTTGTCGTTGGTGATTTTGTTTTTTTTAATGAGAACCGAGGTGTGGTGGAGCGCATCGGTTTGCGCACCACGCGTTTCCGCTCGCTAACCGGTGAGCAGATCAGTGTATCCAATGATGCGCTGCTTAATACGCGACTGTCGAATTTTCAGCGTATGTCCGAGCGACGCATGCTGTTCAGCCTGCATTTGCAATATGGTGGTGCGATTGAATTATTGCAGACATTTCCGGCTTATTTGCAAAGTGCGATTGAGGAATTGCCTAATACGCGCTTTGACCGTTCACATCTGGCCGAGTTCAATGAGCTCGGTGTGCGTTTTGAAGTGGTCTATTATGTGCTGAGCGCGGAATATGTGGATTTCATGAATGCCCAGCAGCATGTGCTGGTGGCAGCCGCGCAATGGGTGGAAAAACACGGGCTGCAATTTGCACAGCCGACACGCCGCCTGATTAATGTAGAGCAGCAGACGCTTAAACCTGCCGAAAAAGAACTTACAACCACATTATAGACTAAGGTCGCACCAACCTTGGTCTTATGTCCTTTCACTAATCTAACTGTTAAGATTCGTTCTAAACTGATTTGAACCTTAGCCGCAGATGTGGAACCGAAGCTATGATCCTTAAATACTTATGGATTATCGAAGTTATCATTTTTGCGATCGTGCCGATCACTATCTTTCTGTTATGGAAAAAAGACAGATATTAAGGTGTTTTCGGCTTGTCGTAATGTGTCGCAATTAAGCGTTTTGGCGCGTGGACATTTTCAAGGTTGTATACCACCTCAAGTTGAGAGCTGATTTCGCGCTCAACAGCTTCACAAATCTGTGATCTGGTCGTTGATTCTCTTTTTACGTGCGTTTTACAACATTAGCTGGTGTTAAAATACGTTTTTGCGATATCTTATGCACAGCTTCAAGTCCCGCGGGCTCGGGTTTAGGCCGGTAAAGATTTAAAAAAATGAGATATTTGGCGGCATCTGCTGTTTCGTGGTTTAAATATCAGTCTGTTCCAATGTGTCACAGCCTCAGGGGTTGCACTCGGAAGCACTCTGGGGTAGTCGTCGCATCGAATTAGCTGTAGTTCGCACGGCATGCCTTTTGAAGCTGCACGGGCGAGGAGTTGCCATAGATGCAATGTGTCGCAGAGTCGTAACCATGGAGGGCTTATGACTGGGCGTAACGCCTCGTGTTAAGCCGGAAAAGGGATCATGAACGAGCTTTTAAGTTCCTATCTACCGATCGTCATTTTCATTGGCATCGCCATGATTATTGGCATTGCACTTTTGATTGCGCCATTTCTCGTTGCTTACCGGCAACCTGATCCGGAAAAGCTGTCAGCTTATGAGTGCGGATTCAACGCTTTCGATGATGCGCGCATGAAGTTCGATGTGCGGTTTTATCTCGTATCGATTCTCTTTATTATCTTCGATCTGGAAGTTGTGTTCCTGTTTCCGTGGGCTGTTTCATTCGGCTCCATCGGTTGGCTGGGCTACGGCTCCATGATGGCGTTTTTGTTCGTGCTGACTATCGGTTTCATTTATGAATGGAAGAAGGGGGCGCTGGAATGGGATTGACCAACAGCAACGCCACACTGATCGCACCGCAGCCGAAAGGCATTATCGATCCGAATACCGGCAAGCCGATTGGTGCTGATGATGCATTCTTCAGTGAGCTGAATAATGAACTGTCCGATAAGGGCTTCATCGTTACCTCTGCTGATGCATTGATTACATGGGCACGTACCGGCTCGCTGATGTGGATGACCTTCGGTCTTGCTTGCTGCGCTGTTGAGATGATGCATATCTCCATGCCGCGCTACGATGCCGAGCGTTTTGGTATTGCGCCGCGTGCTTCACCACGTCAGTCCGACGTGATGATTGTTGCAGGTACATTGACCAACAAAATGGCACCGGCACTGCGCAAGGTTTATGACCAGATGCCGGAGCCGCGTTATGTGATCTCGATGGGATCGTGTGCCAATGGTGGTGGTTATTACCATTATTCTTATTCGGTCGTGCGTGGTTGTGACCGTGTTGTTCCGGTGGATATTTATGTGCCGGGCTGCCCGCCAACCGCTGAGGCGCTTCTTTACGGCATCTTGATGCTGCAAAAGAAAATCCGCCGCACCGGTACGATTGAGCGTTAAGAAGGGAGTGAAAGTGATGAGTGAGGAAGCCCTCCATGATCTTTCAGCCTATCTGAAAGAGCGTTTTGCCGGTGCTATTGAAGATATCAAGTTTGCCTATGGTGAACTGACGGTCAGTGTCTCTAAAGAGAGCCTGATCAATGTTCTGACTTTCCTGCGTGATGATGTTCAGTGTCAGTTTGTTAACCTGACCGATATCAGCGGTGTTGATTACCCTGAGCGCACTGAGCGCTTTGATGTGGTTTATCAGCTGATGTCACCACGCCAGAACCTGCGTATGCGCGTTAAAGTAACTGCTGACGAAGATGTACTTGTTCCATCTGCAACTGCTGTCTTTATCGGTGCTGACTGGTTCGAGCGTGAAATCTATGACATGTACGGCGTTTTGTTCTCCGGTCATCCGGATCTGCGTCGTATTCTGACCGATTACGGTTTTGAAGGTCATCCGCTGCGTAAAGATTTCCCGACTACCGGTTTTGTTGAAGTCCGCTACAGCGACGAGCATAAGCGCGTTGTTTATGAACCGGTCGTTCTGCGTCAGGAATTCCGTAATTTTGACTTCCTGTCCCCGTGGGAAGGGACCGATTACGTTTTGCCTGGTGATGAAAAAGCCAAAGTCAATTAATTGGCTTAAAGCCTACGTGTGAGGATTGAAGAATGTCTGTGAGCGCTAAGTTGGAAGGTCGTTGCCTGTGTGGTTCCGTACGCTTTTCGGCGAAGCCTATGAATGACGAGATGGGCGCATGCCATTGCTCAATGTGCCGCCGCTGGACTGGTGGTGTGTTTTTGAGTGTGGAATGTGGCGATAGCCTTGAAGTCACCAATGGTGATGATCTTACATTTTACCGCTCATCCGAATGGGGAGAGCGCGGATTTTGTAAATCTTGCGGCTCCACTTTGATGTGGCGGATGCAGGATGGCTCCCATAGCGTTGTGTCCATTCAGGCGTTTGACGATCCTTCGCAATTCAGGTTTACGACGGAAATCTTTATCGACAAGAAACCTGACAATTACGCTTTTGCCAATGATACGAGCAAAATGACGGAAGCAGAGTTTCTGGCAGCTTATGCCTCTACAGAGGATGCCGACAATGGCTGAGACACAAGTAAGAAATTTTAACATCAACTTCGGCCCGCAGCATCCGGCGGCGCACGGCGTTTTGCGTCTGGTGCTGGAGTTGGACGGCGAAGTGGTCGAGCGCGTCGATCCGCATATTGGCTTGCTGCATCGCGGTACCGAAAAGCTGATGGAAACCAAAACATATTTGCAGGCTTTGCCATATCTGGATCGCCTCGATTATGTTGCGCCGATGAATCAGGAGCATGCCTATGCGCTGGCTGTTGAGCGTCTGCTCGGCATTACTGTGCCAAAGCGCGGCCAGCTGATCCGTGTGCTTTATTCCGAAATCGGCCGTATTCTTAACCACCTTTTGAACGTCACCACACAGGCTATGGACGTTGGTGCTTTGACACCGCCGCTCTGGGGCTTTGAAGAACGTGAAAAGCTGATGGTGTTTTATGAGCGCGCCTGTGGCGCCCGTATGCACGCTGCCTATTTCCGTCCGGGTGGTGTGCATCAGGATATCCCAGAGCAATTGGTGCAGGATATTGCTGACTGGATTGATCCTTTCTTGGCGACAACCCTGAGCAATCTGGACAACCTGATTACCCCGAACCGTATTTTCAAGCAGCGTAACGTCGATATCGGTGTTGTGTCTCTGGAAGATGCGTGGGCATGGGGCTTCTCCGGTGTGATGGTTCGTGGCTCTGGCGCTGCATGGGATTTGCGCAAAAGTCAGCCATATGAATGCTATTCGGAAATGGAATTCGACATTCCGATCGGTAAAAACGGCGACTGCTATGACCGTTATCTGATCCGTATGGAAGAAATGCGCCAGTCCGCTAAGATTATGCGCCAGTGCTGTGAATTGCTGCTGGGTAAAGAGCGCGTTGGCCCTGTATCGCATACAGACAATAAGATCGTACCGCCGAAACGCGGTGAGATGAAGCGTTCGATGGAAGCGCTCATTCATCACTTCAAGCTTTACACTGAAGGCTACCATGTGCCGGCAGGCGAGGTCTATGCAGCTGTAGAAGCACCTAAGGGTGAATTCGGTGTTTATCTGGTGTCTGACGGCACCAATAAGCCTTATCGCTGCAAATTGCGTGCACCGGGTTTTGCTCATCTTCAGGCTATGGATTTCCTTTGCCGCGGCCACATGCTGGCTGACGTTTCGGCGATCCTTGGTTCACTCGATATCGTGTTTGGTGAGGTAGACCGCTGATGTCCGTCCGTCGTCTCGCAGAAGATTCCGTCCAGCCAGCCGCATTTGCTTTTAATGCGGAAAATCAGGCTTGGGCTGAACAGACTATCAAAAAATTTCCTGAAGGCCGTCAGGCATCAGCTGTTATCCCGCTGCTGATGCGTGCGCAGGAGCAGGAAGGTTGGGTCACAAAAGCATCGATCGAACATATTGCAGCTATGCTTGCTATGCCTTTGATCCGTGTGCTGGAAGTTGCCACTTTCTACACCCAGTTCCAGCTGAAGCCGGTTGGTACACGCGCCCATATTCAGGTTTGCGGTACAACACCTTGCATGCTGCGCGGTGCAGAAGACCTGATGAAAGTGTGCAAGCACAAAATTCATCATGACCCGCAGACCTTGAATGAAGACGGCACGCTGTCTTGGGAAGAAGTCGAGTGTCAGGGCGCTTGCGTCAATGCGCCGATGGTCATGATCTTCAAAGACGCTTATGAAGATCTGACACCTGAGCGTCTGGAAGAAATCATTGATGCTTTCGCAAGCGGCAAAGGTGACACGATTAAACCGGGTCCACAGATCGAGCGTGATTTTTCTGCTCCTGCCGGTGGCCCGACATCTTTGACGACAAGCAATCCGAAAGCGGAGGGCTGATTTGATGCTGGCTGATAAAGATCGTATCTTTACAAATATTTATGGCCTGAAAGACAAATCGCTTAAAGGTGCGATGGCTCGCGGCCATTGGGACAATACCAAAGGCCTGATCGATCAGGGTCGTGACTGGATCATCAACGAAATGAAGGCTTCCGGTCTTCGTGGTCGTGGTGGTGCGGGCTTCCCGACCGGTATGAAATGGTCTTTCATGCCGAAAGAAAGCGATGGCCGTCCGCATTACCTCGTTGTGAACGCGGATGAGTCGGAGCCGGGCACTTGTAAAGACCGTGACATCATGCGCCATGATCCGCATACGCTGATCGAAGGCTGCGTGATTGCCGGTTGCGCAATGGGCGCACATACTGCTTACATCTATATTCGTGGTGAGTTCATGCGTGAGCGTGAAGCACTGCAAGCTGCAATTGATGAGTGCTACGCAGCAGGGTTGCTTGGCAAAAATAACAAATGCGGCTGGGATATGGACGTTTACGTCTCCCACGGCGCAGGCGCTTATATTTGCGGTGAAGAAACAGCTTTGCTCGAAAGCTTGGAAGGCAAAAAAGGCCAGCCACGCTTGAAGCCTCCGTTTCCGGCCAATGTCGGTCTCTATGGCTGCCCGACAACTGTGAACAACGTAGAATCCATTTCTGTTGCTCCGACCATTTTGCGTCGCGGCGGTGCATGGTTCTCGTCGCTTGGCCGCCCGAACAATGTCGGCACCAAGCTGTTTCAGATTTCCGGCCACGTCAACACACCTTGCACTGTTGAAGAAGTCATGGGCGTTCCGTTCCGTGAGCTGATCGAAAAGCATGCCGGTGGTATTCGCGGCGGTTGGGATAATCTGCTTGCAGTTATTCCAGGTGGCGCATCCTGTCCGCTTGTTAAAGCAGAAGACATGATGGATGCGGTGATGGATTTTGACGGCATGCGTGACGTTAAATCCTCATTCGGTACCGGTGGTTTGATTGTCATGGACAAATCAACCGACGTGATTAAAGCGATTGCGCGTCTTTCAGCTTTCTTCAAACATGAAAGCTGCGGCCAGTGCACACCGTGTCGTGAAGGTACAGGTTGGATGTGGCGTGTGATGGAACGCATGGTAACCGGTAATGCGCAGAAGCGCGAAATCGACATGTTGTTCGATGTGACCAAGCAGATTGAAGGTCACACCATTTGTGCGCTGGGCGATGCTGCTGCATGGCCGGTTCAGGGCCTGATCCGCAATTTCCGCCCTGAAATTGAAAAGCGCATTGATGAATATACACGCAATGCTGTTCAAAGCCGTAACATTGCTTTGGAAGCAGCGGAGTAAAAAGGCTGCAGACCGGTCTGTCCGGTCTGTGACTTTAAGTTTAAAGGCATGCGGCTTGGCCGCTTGGATTTAAGGTTGTGCGGCAAATGCCGCAAGGTTTGAAGATATGCGGCTGATGCCGCAGGTTTGGACAAGTGATGGCAAAGATCAAGGTTGACGGCACAGAGATCGAAGTTCCCGATCACTATACGCTCCTTCAGGCAGCCGAAGAGGCAGGCGCTGAAGTGCCGCGTTTTTGCTTCCATGAGCGGCTTTCCATCGCCGGAAACTGCCGCATGTGTTTGGTTGAGGTAAAGGGCGGGCCACCAAAGCCTGCTGCATCTTGCGCTATGGGTGTGCGCGATTTGCGTCCTGGACCAAATGGCGAAACACCGGAAATTTTCACCAATACGCCTATGGTCAAAAAGGCACGCGAAGGTGTGATGGAGTTCCTGCTCATCAACCATCCGCTTGATTGCCCGATTTGTGATCAGGCTGGTGAGTGTGACCTTCAGGATCAGGCCATGGCCTTTGGTACTGATGGTTCCCGCTACCGCGAAAATAAGCGTGCGGTTGAAGACAAATATATCGGCCCGTTGGTCAAAACTGTAATGACACGTTGCATTCACTGCACACGTTGCGTTCGTTTTACCACTGAAGTTGCCGGTATTTCTGAGCTCGGCCTTATCGGTCGCGGTGAAGATGCAGAAATCACCACTTATCTTGAAAGCGCGATGACCTCTGAATTGCAGGGCAACGTGATTGATCTGTGTCCGGTCGGCGCATTGACATCCAAGCCTTACGAATTTCAGGCGCGTCCTTGGGAATTGAACAAAACAGAATCCATCGATGTGATGGATGCTCTTGGTTCTGCCATTCGCGTTGATACCCGTGGTCGTGAAGTGATGCGTATTATGCCGCGTCTGAACGAACAGGTGAACGAAGAGTGGATTTCCGACAAAACCCGCTTCATTTGGGATGGTCTGCGCACACAGCGTCTTGATCGCCCGTATGTGCGTAAAGATGGCCGCTTGGTTGCTGCCAGCTGGCCGGAAGCATTTGCGGCTGTTGCCGCTGCTGTTAACGCCACTTCGGGTGAGCGTATCGGTGCGGTTGCCGGCGATCTGGCAAGTGTTGAAGAAATTTACGCATTGAAGAACCTGATGACATCGCTTGGTTCTGTTAACACAGACAGCCGTCAGGATGGTGTGGCCCTTAATCCGGCATTTGGCCGTGCGTCGTACCTCTTCAACAGCACGATTGAAGGTATCGAACAGGCAGATGCTCTGCTGATCATCGGTGCTAACCCGCGCATTGAAGCCGCCGTTCTAAACTCCCGTATCTTGAAGAGATACCGTCAGGGCAAGCTGACTGTTGGTGTGATCGGTGAGCGTGCAGAACTGCGTTATGCCTACAATTATCTGGGCGCCGGTGCTGACAGCCTGAACGATCTGCTTGCTGGCAAGGGCGAATTTGCAAGCGTGCTGAAAAATGCATCCAAGCCATTGATCATTGTTGGTCAGGGTGCATTGACCGGTGAAAACGGTGCCGATGTTCTGGCCGCGAGCGCTAAACTTGCCGATCAGGTTGGTGCGGTGAGCGAAGACTGGAATGGTTTCTCGGTTCTCCACACCGCAGCATCGCGCGTTGGTGCCTTGGATCTTGGCTTTGTACCGGGTGAGGCTGGTGTGAGCGCTGCCGATATGCTGGGCAAGCTGGATGTTGTTTTCTTAAGCGGTGCTGATGAGCTGGATATGTCAGCTAAGGGCAACACATTTGTTGTCTATATGGGCACCCATGGTGATGCAGGCGCACATGCAGCGGATGTCATTCTGCCGGGCGCTGCTTACACAGAAAAATCAGGCACTTATGTGAATACAGAAGGCCGAGTGCAAATGTCGATGCGTGCAGGTTTTGCACCGGGTGAAGCCAAGGAAGACTGGGCAATTTTGCGTGCTCTGTCCGACACATTGGGTCAGCGTCTGCCATTTGATTCATTGGCTCAGTTGCGCGCCAAACTTTATGCGGACTACCCGCATATGGCTGCAATTGATGCGATTGAGCCGGGCAAAGCAGCCGATGTTGCAGCGCTTGGCAAACAGTCTGCCAAGCTTGGTACACAAGCCTTCGCTTCGACAATTAAAGATTTCTATCTGACAAACCCGATTGCTCGTGCATCAGCTGTAATGGCTGAATGTTCCGCACTGGCTCAAGGTCAGTTTGTGCAGGCGGCAGAGTAAAGCGAGAGAGACGGAAAAATGGACGAAATTTTTGCAGCTTACGTCTTGCCCGCGCTGATTATAGCGCTGAAGTCGGTCGTTCTGCTCGTCGTATTGTTGATTGTAGTGGCTTATCTGCTTTACGCTGACCGTAAGGTATGGGCAGCAGTTCAAATGCGTCGCGGTCCAAACGTTGTTGGACCATGGGGTACATTGCAGGCCTTTGCCGACTTGCTGAAATTTGTATTCAAGGAACCAATCATTCCTTCAGGTGCAAATAAGGGCGTGTTCTTGCTGGCACCATTCATTTCGGCAGTGCTGGCACTGGCGACATGGGCGGTTATTCCGGTCAGCGAAGGCTGGGCGATTGCCAATATTAACGTTGGTATTCTCTATATTCTGTCGATTTCTTCTTTGGAAGTTTACGGCGTGATTATGGGTGGTTGGGCTTCCAACTCGAAATATCCGTTCCTTGGTGCTTTGCGTTCGGCCGCGCAGATGGTTTCTTATGAAGTCTCTATCGGTTTTGTGATCGTGACTGTGTTGTTGTGCGTTGGTTCTTTGAACCTCACCGACATTGTTCTGGCGCAGAATACCGGTCTTGGTACCATGATGGGTCTGCCTGCTTCGTTTCTTGACTGGCATTGGCTGGGTCTGTTCCCGATGTTCGTGATTTTCTTCATCTCGGCATTGGCAGAAACCAACCGTCCGCCATTCGATCTGGTGGAAGCAGAATCCGAACTCGTCGCCGGTCATATGATTGAATATTCATCGACACCGTTCCTGCTGTTCTTCCTTGGTGAATATGTGGCTATCACACTGATGTGTGCTTTGATGACCATTCTGTTCCTTGGTGGCTGGTTGCCGATCATCGATGTGTGGTTCCTCAACTGGGTGCCGGGTATCATCTGGTTCATGTTGAAACTGTGCTTCTGTTTCTTCCTGTTCTCGATCGTGAAAGCCTTTGTACCGCGTTACCGTTATGACCAGCTGATGCGTCTGGGTTGGAAAGTATTCCTGCCGATCTCACTGTTCATGGTTGTTGCAACTGCAACCTTCCTCAAAGTTACCGGCCTCGTGGGTTAAGGAGAAAAACATGTCTTCATTTGCTCAAGCTGCCAAATCGCTTTTGCTGAAGGAATTTGTCGGAGCGTTCTTTTTGTCGATGCGCCATTTCGTAGGGCCTAAGGCAACTTTGAACTACCCGCATGAAAAGGGGCCTGTCAGCCCGCGTTTTCGTGGTGAGCATGCTCTGCGTCGTTACCCGAATGGTGAAGAGCGCTGCATTGCCTGTAAGTTGTGTGAAGCAATTTGCCCGGCACAAGCCATCACCATTGAAGCAGGTCCGCGCCGCAATGACGGTACACGCCGTACGGTTCGCTACGATATTGATATGGTAAAGTGCATCTATTGCGGTTTCTGTCAGGAAGCCTGTCCGGTGGATGCGATTGTTGAAGGGCCGAATTTCGAATTCGCCACGGAAACACGCGAAGAACTTTACTATGACAAAGAAAAGCTGCTCGCTAATGGTGACCGTTGGGAACGGGAACTGGCGCGCAACATCGCACTTGATGCGCCTTATCGCTAATCAGCGATAATTGAATGCCTTATCGCGCTAAGCGGTAATCGAATGGGTGATAGGTGAAAACCTTGTTACCAGAGTTTAACTTCACGCTTAGCGTGATGAAAAGAGCTGGCGAAGCAATAGGGCTTCGCCCCGGAAAGGTGTTGGGGTAAACCCATGCTGACAGGTCTAGCGGCAGCGTTTTTCTATCTGTTCGCCTTTATCATGATCGCGAGTGCGGTCATGGTCATCTCAGCGCGCAATCCAGTACATTCGGTGCTGTTCCTGATCCTTGCATTCTTTAATGCTGCGGCGCTGTTTTTGTTAACAGGCGCTGAATTTTTGGCCATGATCCTGCTTCTCGTTTACGTAGGCGCAGTGGCGGTATTGTTCCTCTTTGTGGTGATGATGCTGGATGTGGATTTTGCTGAACTGAAGCAGGGCGCTTTGCAATATGCGCCGGTTGGGGCTTTGGTCGGTCTTATCCTGCTGGCTGAGCTGGTTGTTGTTTTTGTCAGCACCAAGTTCTCACCAAAGCTGGGTGAGGCGGGTGTGCTGCCAATCCCGGATCCGGCAACACGTACCAATACGCAGGCTTTGGGTGATGTGCTTTATACAAACTACGTCTTCTTCTTCCAGATCGCAGGCCTTGTGCTTCTGGTTGCAATGATCGGTGCTATCGTGCTGACACTGCGCCATAAGCCGAATGTTAAGCGCCAGTCGATCCCGGATCAGGTTGCACGTACACCGGAAACCGCCATCGAAATCGTTAAAGTCGAAACAGGTAAAGGCATCTGATATGGTAGTGGGTATCGAACATTATCTGACCGTTTCGGCAATCCTGTTTACGCTGGGTGTCTTCGGTATTTTCTTAAACCGCAAAAATGTCATTGTTATTTTGATGTCGGTGGAGCTGATCCTGCTCTCGGTCAATCTTAACTTTGTGGCGTTTTCTGCAACGCTCGGCGACCTGGTCGGGCAGGTTTTCGCACTTTTCGTTCTGACTGTTGCAGCTGCTGAAGCCGCGATTGGTCTTGCAATTCTCGTTGTTTTCTTCCGTAACCGCGGTTCCATTGCGGTGGAAGACGTCAATGTTATGAAAGGTTGACGGGCAGATGCTCTATTACGCGATCGTCTTCCTTCCACTCTTGGGCTTTCTGGCTGCCGGCCTTTTTGGCAAGCAGCTGGGTGCCAAGGCGTGTGAATTTATCACTTCCGGCTTTATGGTCGTTGTTGCCGTATTATCGTGGGTTGCCTTTTTCACTGTTGCCATGGGCGACAGCGAACCAGTGCGCCTTCCGGTTTTGCATTGGGTAACATCGGGTGAATTGTCATTTGACTGGGCTTTGCGCATTGATACACTGACAGCAGTCATGCTGGTGGTGGTCAACAGCGTGTCCGCTTTGGTGCATATTTACTCGATCGGCTATATGCATAATGATCCGCACCGTCCGCGTTTCTTTGCTTACCTGTCGCTCTTTACCTTCGCCATGCTCACACTGGTGACATCGGATAACCTGATCCAGATGTTCTTTGGTTGGGAAGGCGTTGGTCTTGCATCCTATTTGCTGATTGGATTCTGGTTCAAAAAGCCTTCGGCCAATGCGGCTGCGATGAAAGCTTTTGTTGTCAACCGCGTTGGTGACTTCGGCTTCCTGCTCGGTATCTTCGGCTTGTTTGCCTTGTTTACCGCAGTCGATTACGACACCATCTTTAAAGCTGCCGGTACTTACATGACCGCCGGTGAAGGTGCCGATGAAGTTGTTTTGACCTTCCTCGGACTTTCATTGACCAAAGGCTCAGCTTTGACAGTGGTTTGCCTGCTGTTGTTCATGGGTGCGATGGGTAAATCGGCGCAGTTCCTGCTTCACACATGGTTGCCAGATGCGATGGAAGGCCCGACACCTGTGTCAGCGCTTATTCACGCGGCTACCATGGTGACCGCCGGAGTGTTCATGGTTGCGCGTATGTCGCCGATCTTTGAACTGTCGCCGGATGCTCTCGTAGTTGTAACCATCATTGGTGCAACAACTGCCTTTTTTGCTGCAACCGTTGGCCTGGTGCAAAACGATATCAAACGCGTCATTGCTTATTCCACCTGTTCGCAGCTGGGTTACATGTTTGTGGCACTTGGTGTCGGCGCTTATGGCGCTGCCGTTTTCCACCTGTTCACACACGCCTTCTTTAAAGCGCTGCTATTCTTGGGCGCAGGTTCCGTTATCCATGCGGTTTCTGATGAGCAGGATATGCGTCGTATGGGCGGTTTGCGTAAACTGATCCCGACCACCTATTGGATGATGATTATCGGGACAGTCGCACTGACAGGTCTTGGTATTCCGGGCACCATCATTGGTACTGCAGGCTTCTTCTCCAAAGACGCGATCATTGAATCCGCCTTTGCATCGACAAGCCCTGCTGCCGGTTATGCATTCACGCTTCTGGTTGTGGCTGCGCTCTTCACCAGCTTCTACTCATGGCGTCTGATTTTCATGACCTTCCACGGTAAGCCACGCGCTTCCGCAGAAGTGATGCATCATGTGCATGATTCACCACCTGTAATGCTTGTTCCGCTGTTCATTTTGGCTGTTGGTGCATTGTTTGCCGGTGTGTTCTTTGTCGGTTATTTCTTCGGCGATCACTATGACGCTTTCTGGAAAGGCGCTCTGTTCACCGCTGCTGACAATCACATTATGGAAGAAGCCCATCACGTACCAACATTGGTCAAGTGGTCACCTTTCATTGTCATGGTAATCGGCTTTGTGCTGGCATGGATTTTCTACATCCGCTCGCCAAAGATCCCGTCGGAACTGGCCGGACGTCATCCGGGTCTCTACCGGTTCCTGCTCAACAAATGGTATTTTGATGAGCTCTATGACTTCCTCTTTGTCCGTACAGCACGGGGTCTTGGCCGTTTCTTCTGGAAAATCGGCGACGGCTGGCTGATTGACGGCTTCGGCCCGAACGGAATTTCCGCTCGCGTGCTTAATATCACCAACCGAGTTGTTAAAATGCAGACCGGTTTCCTTTATCACTACGCATTCGCGATGCTGATCGGCGTCGCCGCGCTCGTCACTTGGATGATGCTCGGGAGCACTTTCTGATGACTGACTGGCCCATTTTATCAACGGTTACGTTTCTGCCGCTCATCGGTGCTCTGCTCATCTTTTTGATTAAAGATGAGGGAGAGGCCGCGCGCCGCAACATTCGTAATGTCGCATTACTGACAACAGTTTTTGTATTGATCCTTTCACTGGTCGTTTGGGCCGGCTTCGATAATGAGAATGCCGGTTTCCAGATGGTGGAAAAGATCGAATGGCTGGGTGGTGGCATCAGCTACCACATGGGCGTCGACGGTATTTCGGTACTGTTTGTTGTGCTCTCAGCTTTCTTGATGCCTTTCTGTATTCTTGCCAGCTGGGTATCCGTACAAAAACGCCTGAAGGAATATATGATCGCGTTTCTTATTCTTGAAACGCTGATGATCGGTGTGTTCTGTGCACTCGATCTGTTCCTCTTCTACGTTTACTTTGAAGCAAGCTTGATCCCGATGTTTATTATCATCGGTGTTTGGGGTGGTGAACGTCGCGTTTATGCATCGTTCAAATTCTTCCTCTATACGCTGCTTGGTTCGGTGCTGATGCTGATTGCTATCATGGCAATGTACTGGCAGGCAGGCACGATGGATATTGTTGAGCTGCATAAGTTCAATTTCCCGGCCTCAATGCAAACATGGCTATGGCTGGCATTCTTCGCATCTTTTGCCGTGAAAATGCCGATGTGGCCGGTGCATACATGGTTGCCGGATGCTCACGTGGAAGCACCAACTGCCGGTTCGGTTATTCTGGCTGGTATCTTGCTGAAGCTCGGTGGTTACGGCTTTATCCGTTTCTCGCTGCCGATGTTCCCGCTTGCTTCTGCCGATTTCGCACCACTCGTCTTCACGCTGTCGGTGATTGCAATCATCTACACATCGCTTGTCGCCTTTGTGCAGACCGATATTAAAAAGCTTATTGCTTATTCGTCTGTCGCTCACATGGGCTATGTCACGATGGGTATTTTTGCGGCCAATGAGCAGGGGCTTCAGGGCGCGATCTTCCAGATGCTTTCACACGGTATCGTGTCGGGTGCACTCTTCCTTGGTGTTGGTGTTATTTATGACCGCATGCACACAAGAGAGATTGCCGCTTTTGGTGGCCTGGTTAACAACATGCCGAAATATGCTGTTGCATTCCTGATCCTCACCATGGCGAATGTCGGCTTGCCGGGTACGTCTGGTTTCATTGGTGAATTCCTGACATTGTTCGGTGTTTTCCGTGTGAATACCTGGATTGCAGTTCTTGCAACCTCAGGCGTGATCTTCTCGGCGGTTTATGCTCTCTGGCTCTACCGTCAGGTCATCTTCGGTGCGCTGACCAAAGAAAGCCTGAAAGGCCTTCTGGATCTCAGCCCGCGTGAAAAGCTGATCCTCTATCCGCTCGTGGCTCTCACGATCTTCTTTGGTGTGTATCCTATGCCGGTCTTCGATGTGACTGCCGGTGCAGTTCATGCCTTGATTAATCAATACGACGCAGCGCTGGCAAATGCCGCAAGCGCAGCGCTGGCGCAGTAAGGAATAAGGCGAAGGCCGATGCAGACCGACCTGATAGCTAATCTCACACTCGCAGCTCCGGAGGTTCTCCTTGCCCTGAGCGCGCTTGCGTTGCTCATGATTGGGGTTTTCTCTGGCTCGCGAGCCTCAACTCTCGTCAACGGATTGACTGTGGCCGTGCTGATTGCAGCATTGGCTCTGGTCATTCTCTTCCCGCATGACGGAAAAGCTTTCGGCGATGCTTATATCGCCGATGGTTTTGGCCGCTTCATGAAGATCCTGACATTGATCGGCTCCATCGTGACGCTGATCATGTCGGTCGGCTATGCGCGTGAAGAAAAATTCGATAAATTCGAGTTCCCTGTTTTGGTTGTTCTGGCCACATTGGGTATGCTCCTGATGGTTTCGGCATCCAATATGCTGACACTTTACATGGGTCTCGAATTGCAGTCGCTGGCGCTTTATGTGCTTGCTGCTTTCAACCGCGACAGTGTTCGTTCCACAGAAGCTGGTCTGAAATATTTCGTTCTCGGTGCTCTGTCTTCCGGTATGATGCTCTATGGTATCTCACTGGTTTACGGCTATACCGGCCATATCGGCTTTGCAGAAATTGCACAGGCAGTATCTGGCGGCGAACGTGAACTTGGACTGGTCTTTGGTCTGGTCTTCATTCTGGCCGGTCTTTGCTTCAAAATTTCGGCTGTTCCGTTCCATATGTGGACACCGGATGTGTATGAAGGTTCGCCGACACCGGTAACCGCTTTCTTTGCTGCCGCTCCTAAAATGGCTGCAATGGCGCTTATCCTGCGTGTGGTTGGTGAAGCTTTTGCACCGGTCACTCATGACTGGCAGCAGGTCATCATTTTTGTGGCTCTTGCTTCCATGATCTTGGGTGCATTTGCTGCAATCGGTCAGCGCAACATCAAGCGCCTGATGGCTTATTCTTCAATCAGCCATATGGGTTATGCGCTTGTCGGTCTGGCAGCGGGCACTGAAATCGGTGTGCGCGGCGTGCTGATCTACATGCTCATCTATCTCATCATGACCCTTGGTACATTTGCTTTCATTCTGGCAATGCGCACCAAGCAGGGCAGTGTTGAAGGCATTGAAGATCTGGCAGGTCTGTCCCGTTCAAATCCGATGATGGCAACCGCGATGACCATTCTGTTGTTCTCGCTTGCCGGTATCCCGCCTTTGGCTGGTTTCTTCGGTAAATGGTACACATTTGTTGCTGCTGTTCAGGCCGGACTTTATCCGCTGGCAATCATAGGTATCGTGGCTTCTGTTGTTGGTGCGTTCTATTACTTACGTATGATCAAGATCATGTGGTTTGATGAGCCTGCAACAGAGAAGTTCCTGCCGATTGCCGGTGAACTTCGTCTGGTACTGGGTGCATCAGCATTGCTTACTCTGCTTTATGGTCTGTTTGCAGGCTATATCGTGGAATGGGCAGCAACTGCTTCCCAGACATTCTTTTAATGTCGGAATTAAATGATGGCATTCTTTTGATGTCGGAATTTCAGAATAAGGAGTGAGCGATGCGCTTCTCGCTTTCTCCAATTGCACTTAGTCAATCCTATCGTCTTGAAAGTTTCGAGACGATAGGTTCGACCAATGCGGTAGCTCTGGAAAGAGCTGCTGGCGGTGATCAGGGTAAAATCTGGTTTGTCTCCAAGCGACAGGAAAGTGGCCGTGGCCGTCGTGGCCGTGCATGGTCAACGCCGGAAGGAAATCTGGCTTCTACTTTGTTGCTTGTTGAGCCTTTTGATCTCAAAAATGCTGCTACATTAGGGTTTGTTGCCGGCCTTGCTCTGGCCGAGTCGCTTGACGCCGTTCTGACAGCCCATAATCCAAAGAACAATCTTAAAGAGTGTCCGTGTGTAACGCTCAAATGGCCGAATGATGTTTTCGTCAACGGCGCTAAATTATCGGGCATTTTGCTGGAAACAGTTCTGCTTGCACAAAATCGTTTTGGTTTGGCGATTGGTATTGGCACAAATATTGTCAGTCATCCGACCGATTTGCCTTATGAAGCGACATGTTTGCAAAAACTTGGCAGTGACTGCGATGCGGAAACACTATTTATGGCACTTTCAGATGCCTGGGCCATCAATTACCAAATCTGGAATCATGGTTTAGGCTTGGATGCTATTCGCCTGAAATGGCTTGAACGTGCGCATCAATTGGGCAATCCTGTTTCCGTCATGGTTGAAGGTAAGCTCGTCGAAGGTGTCTTTGAAACAATTGATAGTTCATGCCGTTTGGTTATTTGTGAGGGTGATGGTACACGCACCACAATTACTGCCGGTGATGTCTATTTCGGGTCAGTCGCATCGGTGCGCAACAACACTTAAACAGTTAATTATTAAGTTGTGATCAGCTGCGGGCTTGCAATGCTTAGTTATTCAGTCCACCTGTTCATCAACAATAGTGAATATGAATTAGGGAGGCTCTATGCCCCGCACACATAATACTCAACTCGTTTTCCTGCCGCTTGGCGGCGTCGGTGAAATCGGTATGAACTTGGCCATGTATGGCTATGGTCCCGAGGATAACCGCGAATGGATTGTGGTTGATATGGGGGTGAGCTTCGCCGGACCAGAACATCCGGGCGCAGATCTTATCCTGCCGGATATCCGTTTTCTTGAAGCTGAAAAGCACAATGTGCGCGCGATCATCATTACGCATGCGCATGAAGACCATTATGGCGCTTTGCTGGATTTGTGGCCGCGTATTAAAGCACCGGTTTATGCGACACCATTTACGGCTGGTTTGTTGGAAGCAAAGCGTCAGGGCGAATATAACGCGCCTGAAATTCCGGTCACGATCTATAAGGCCGGTGAAACTTTTGAAGCCGGACCTTTCAAGATCGAAGCTTTGGCGGTAACGCACTCGATCCCTGAGCCTGTATCCTTGGCGATTACCACTGAGCTTGGCACGGTCATTCATACCGGTGACTGGAAGATCGATCCGGAACCGACTTTGGGGCCGTTGATTGATGAAGCACGTTTCCGCGCACTTGGCGATGCCGGTGTGCTGGCGCTGATCTGCGATAGTACCAACGCGCTGCGTGAAGGTGAATCACCATCTGAGCGTGAAGTATCAAACAGCCTGCGTGAGCTGATTGAAAAAGCCCGTGGCCGCGTGGCGATCACCACTTTCTCATCCAATGTCGGCCGTATTCGCTCAATCGCTGAGGCAGCACGTGATGCAGGGCGTCAGGTTTTGATTGTTGGCCGTTCAATGAAACGCGCAATTTCTGTTGCAACCGAGCTTGGCTATATGGAAGGCCTGCCGGAGTTTTTGAGCGAAGAAGATTACGGCTATATCCCGCGTGAAAATGTTGTGATGATTCTGACTGGTAGTCAGGGAGAATCACGCGCAGCATTGGCTAAATTATCGCGTGATGAAATGCGCAGCCTCGCACTGACTGCCGGTGATACGGTGATTTATTCATCCCGTGCTATTCCGGGTAATGAAAAAGCGATTATTGAGACCAAAAACCGCCTGATCGAACAGGGTATTAAGATCATCACTGATGAAGATGGTCTGGTGCATGTTTCAGGTCACCCGCGTCGCAATGAGTTGCGCCAGATGTATAAGTGGGTTCGCCCGCAGATTCTTGTGCCGGTTCATGGTGAAGCAGCCCATCTTGTTGGTCAGGCATCGCTTGGTGCGATGGAAGGTATCGGCCAGATTGCGCAAGTGCGCGATGGTGGTATTTTGAAACTGGCGCCGGGTGAAGCTAAAGTCATTGATGAAGCACCGATTGGCCGTCTTTTTAAAGATGGCAAGCTGATTGGTGATGAAGATGAAGTGGGTATCACTGAGCGCCGCAAATTGGCTTATGTTGGCCATGTGGCAGTTTCCGTTCTGCTCGACAGCAATCTGAAAATCGAAGGCGAGCCTGATGTGGTGGCCTTTGGCTTGCCGGAAGAAGACGGACAGGGTGATCTGATTGAAGATATTCTTTATGATGCAGCGATGAGTGCGATTGAAAGCATTCCACGTGCGCGTCGCAAGGATTTGAGTCTGGTGCAGGAATCGGTTCGCCGTGCGGTGCGTGCGAGCGCCAACGAAGTTTGGGGCAAAAAACCGGTCGTTACGGTTTTTGTAAACCGCACCAGATAAGACATCATTCGTACAGCGGGAGGGGAATATGCTGGGACGATTAAATCATGTGGCGATTGCTGTGCCGGATTTGGGTGCAGCAATCAAACTCTACCAAGATACACTTGGAGCAACTGTTACCGCGCCGCAGGCTTTGCCTGAACATGGTGTAACCGTTGCTTTCATTGATGTAGGCAATACAAAGATTGAATTGCTGGAGCCGCTTGGGGCAAACTCATCCATTCAAACGTTTATTGATCGTAATCCGTCGGGTGGTATGCATCATGTCTGCTATGAAGTGGCCGATATTTTGCAGGCTCGTGACCAGTTAAAGGGACAAGGTGCCCGTATTCTGGGCGATGGCGAACCAAAAATTGGTGCCCATGGCAAGCCGGTTTTATTTTTGCATCCAAAAGATTTTAACGGTACACTGATTGAGTTGGAAGAGGTTTAATCATGTCACTGATGTCCGGAGTAGCCGTTTATTTTATCATCTGGTGGACAGCTTTGTTCGCACTTTTGCCTGTGGGCTTGAGGACGCAAGATGAAGAAAATGAAGTGATTCTGGGCACAGTATCCAGCGCACCGGCACGCCCGCGCGTCTGGCTTGCATTCTTCCGTACAACCATTGTTGCCACGGTACTTTTCGGCCTTTATTATTATATCACACAGGTCAGCGGTTTTGGCCTTGATGACATTCCGCATTTTTATCCTGATCTGAAGTAATTTATTAAAATACAGCCGTGCTGGATCAGGGTTGCATAGTAAAATGCACTGATCTTGCCCGGCTGTGGATAAGTTTTTAGTTTTTTATTTTATAATTTTAGCTTCAAAGTCCGAAATTAAGCCATTGATTTTGAGACATTTAATTTTTTCCTTTAAAAGTATCCACTGATAATAGGCACCTTACGGCCAACAAATTGCCCGTTTTTTAAAAGAATTACCGATCTATAAACGGATTAGTAACCCTGCTGCCATTACGATGAACGAATTAGGTTGTGGTGTGTCGCTTGCGCCGCAGTAAAAAAATACCAGTGTTCAGGTGGGTATCGTAGTGCGTATTGCGTTTTTTCAAGCTGCTTCTGCCATCAAGAAAACGGCTCATGCTGCCTTACTAATGGCGGTGGTGACAGGTTGTTCAACATCTCAGGTCGTGACGGCAACTGCTGCCGCCCCTGCGAATGAAAAATATGCCGCTATTGTCGTTGACGCCAACACAGGTAAAACACTTTTCAGTTCGTCTGCGGATGCACAGCGCTACCCTGCATCGCTGACAAAGATGATGACACTCTATATGCTGTTTGAAGCGATGAAATCGGGACGTGTAAACCGCAATACGCCGATTCCTGTTTCCGCTTACGCAGCATCGCGTCCACCGACAAAGATTGGTTTCAAGCCTGGTCAGTCGATTCCTGCTGAAGCTGCAATTTTGGCGCTCATTACAAAATCAGCAAATGACGTTGCTGCGGCTGTTGGTGAATATCTCGGTGGTTCGGAAGAGCGATTTGCGCAGATGATGACCACGAAAGCTAAACGCTTAGGTATGCGCAGCACTGTTTTCCGCAATGCGTCTGGCTTGCCGAACATGCAGCAGCATTCAACTGCGCGGGATATGGCGATTCTCGGTATGGCACTGCGTCAGCATTTCCCAAATGAATATGCTTATTTCTCCAAGCGCAGTTTTACCTATCGTGGTCAGACCATCAATGGCCATAACCGTTTGCTTGGACGTGTTGAAGGTGTTGATGGTATCAAGACCGGTTATACCAACGCCTCTGGCTTCAATCTTGTTTCTTCCGTTAATGTTGACGGTAAGCAGATGGTGGCAGTTGTGATGGGCGGTCGCTCTGCTGCCAGCCGTGATAAGCACATGCAGGAACTGATTGCCAAATATCTCCCGCAAGCATCGCGTGGGCGTGGTAATAATGCTCTGATCGCAGCTCGTGCCGATGGTGCCGTCAATGTCGCCGCTGTTTCACTGCCTACCGCTAAGGAGGCGCCTCTGCCGGTTATGCGTCAGGATGGCGGCATTGAGCAGGTGATTAATGGTGAGTTTGGCGAAGGCGACCGCGAGCAGGAACAACCTCAGGTGCTCGCTCTTGCAGCGCCGATGGCGCGCCCTGCAGCCAAAGCTATTGAAAATGTGATTGTGCCAACACCACGCGCAGAAGTGCCAAGTGTGGCCAATAATGCCGCTAACAATAATATTGATCCGGTAACCACTGCATCCGCAGCATCTGCCGGTGGCTGGGCTGTTCAGATCGGTTCACTACCAAGTGAAGATCAGGCACGCACTATGCTTGCAAAAGCCAATGCTTCTGTCGGCGGTTTGAAATCTGCATCTCCGTACACTGAAACATTCCAGATGAACGGAACCATGTTCTACCGCGCTCGTTTTGTTGGCTTTGCCAGCAAGCAGGCGGCATGGAATGCATGTGCAGCTCTGAAAAAACAGAAATTCGGTTGCTACGCGATCGCTAACTAAAGAATGAACCTCGTGTTTTGTCGCCACGCATATTGTGGCGGCCGTTGAAAAAACCCGCAATGTTTTGAGTGAAAGGGTTTCACAATGTCGAAGATGTACGATGTGCATGCTGCCGGTTCTTTACGGGAGCCATCCGACTGGAATTTTTATGCAGTAGAAGCAACGCCTAAGCCGTCGCTTTTCTCTGTGCAGTTACTGCGTGATGCAGCTATGAGCCTCGTTGAGTTGCGTCGTGTTTCGCATTCTTTTCAGGCGCGTGATCTGGTGGCTCTGTTAAAATGCCATGCGGCGCGTAAGCAGCGCGTTGCGATGCCTAAGGCGACTATTCACATGAAGACATGTGTGATGGGTGGTCGTCAGGCAGTGCGTATTGTTTTGAAGTGAAATAACGTGGCGGCTGATCTGTGCCGTCGCACTCTGTCTAGTTAACATCAGAATTGTTCAGGGCGTGCCTCATTTAAAATGGGCGCGCTTTTTTGCTGCCTGAAATTTGCGTAAAAAATAGCTTAAAGCCGCAGCGTATCGAGGCTTTTGAAATGCGAACTGGGTTATTGAAAATAAAGAAGATTGAGGCGGGGTGCGCCACTTTCAACGATAATCATATGATTTGAAGAAAGTGGCGCGAGTGACGGGGCTCGAACCCGCGACCTCCGGCGTGACAGGCCGGCACTCTAACCAACTGAGCTACACCCGCGCATCTCATTCCGGTTAAACCGGAACTTGGTAACCGACGTTTCCGTCTGGTGTGTGGCTCGTTTAAGGCGTTCGTGTGCGCCTGTCAAGCGAGCAAACTGAAGAAATGTGCCGAATGTTGATAAGAATGCAAAAAACTTTGAAAGAATGGGATTTAGGACGTTATTTTGAAGGGTGAAATGCAAAAAGTGCCGATTTATCAGTCAGCTAGAGTGAATTTCATTTTCATAAAATAATCAGAATCATGTTTTGATTCTGTAAAAATTAATCAACCGGCGCGTAATAACCGGATCGCTTCATCACGGCTGAACAAATAAAGCAGGGTACGCAAAGCTTCACCGCGTGCTGTAGTCAGTTCCGGATCTTTTTCCAGAACTAAGCGCGCATCTTTACGGGCAATTTCCAACAGGTCGGAATGTACTTCGAGGGAGGCGAGCTTGAAGCCGGGTGTGCCGGACTGTCTTGTGCCAAGCAACTCGCCTTCACCGCGCAGTTTCAAATCTTCCTCGGCAATACGGAAGCCATCTTCGGTTTCGCGCATTACTTTCAGCCGTGCTTTGGATATTTCGCCCAATGGGCCTTTATAAAGCAACAGGCAGGAAGAGGGCTTATCACCGCGTCCGACACGTCCGCGTAACTGATGCAACTGTGCAAGGCCAAAGCGCTCGGCATGTTCAATCACGATGATGGTGGCATCCGGCACATCAACGCCCACTTCAATCACGGTGGTCGCAATCAACAGACGGGTTTTGCCTTGTTTGAAGGCACGCATGGCTTCATCTTTTTCAGTGCCCGTCATCCGGCCATGAATAAGGCCGACACGATCACCGAAAACAGTTTGCAATGTGTGAAAGCGTTCTTCGGCGGATGTCAGTTCAATATGTTCGGATTCTTCCACCAAAGGGCAGATCCAATAAATCTTTTGTCCGTCTTGTATCGCGCTTTGCATGCGGTCAATAAGCTCGTCCAATCGCTCCAGTGGTAATGTCACTGTCGTAATAGGACGGCGGCCTGCCGGTTTTTCGGTAAGCTTGGAAACATCCATGTCGCCAAAGGCGGTCAGCACTAATGTTCGTGGAATAGGGGTGGCCGTCATCACCAGCATATCAGGTGCAGTGCCTTTGGCGGTTAGCATCAGGCGCTGATGCACGCCAAAACGATGCTGCTCGTCAATAATGGCAAGCACCAAATCATGATACTCGACCTTTTCCTGAAACAGGGCATGGGTGCCGATGATGATATTAATTTCGCCCTCACGCAATTCATCAAGAATGCGCTGACGTTCACGTCCCTTTTCACGCCCTGTCAAAAGCGCGGCCTTCAGGCCAGCTGCTTCTGCCAAGGGCGCAATCGTTGCATAATGCTGACGAGCAAGCACTTCTGTGGGTGCCATCAGTGCGGATTGTCCGCCTGCTTCAGCGGCATGTGCCATAGCAATGAGGCCGACAATAGTTTTGCCGGAGCCGACATCCCCTTGCAAAAGCCGTAACATGCGTTGCGGTTCTTTCAGGTCGGTGATGATTTCTTCAATGGCTGTCTGCTGGCTGCCAGTTAATTGATAGGGCAGCTTTTGTAAAATCGCCTGAATGATTTGGCCATTGCCCTGTAAGGGGCGGCCAGAAAGTTTGCGTGTCTTTGCCCGTACAAGCGCAAGGGCTAATTGTCCGGCTAGCAGCTCATCATAAGCCAGTCGCCTGCGATAAGGGCTTTCCAGCTCAATATCTTGTGGCTCTTCCGGCTGATGCATATGCACCAGTGCTTCATTGTGGCCGGGAAATTCTTCCCGTTTCACTAGGCTTTCATCAATCCATTCCGGCATGACCGGAATGCGGGTGAGCGCTTCATCAATTGCACGGTTGAGCACCTTGGGTGAAAGACCGGCTGTTGTCGGATAAACCGTTTCCAACAGTGGTAACCCGTCCGTGTCATGGATACTGGCAATGTAATCGGGATGCACCATCTGGGCGCGACCGTTAAACCATTCCACCTTACCGGAGATGACCACCGTTTCGCCTTCGGGTAATACTTTGTGCAGCCAAGGGATTTGCGCATGGAAAAAAACGAGCGTAATTTCGCTTGTGTCATCATGGGCAATAACGCGGTGCGGAGCATTGGCGCGGGTTTTGCCGGAGGCTGAAAAGGCTGGCTGGTGAAAATCCACCACCACTTCTAAAGTGACGATTGCGCTATGTTCGGCCAAATTAACGGTTGGGCGAAAACGCCGGTCAATGACTGAACTTGGCGGGTAATAAATAAGCTGGCCGACACGTGGCTCTGATGCAGGTTCGCTGCCGAGTAATTTTGCAAGCAGGAGGGACACTTTCGGCCCGATACCGGGAAGTGTTCTGACGGAGGCAAAAAACGGATCAAGCATTGAAGGTCGCATGAGGCGAAGCTTTAACCGGATTTTCGTTGCATGCAAGTCACTGTTGTAAAAATTTGTGCACTTTTTGTTCTGTATCGCTTAAAAGAGTAAAACAGGTTCCCACATTGCGGATAAATGCTGTATAGCGAAGAGAATAAAGGTGAAGCGGAGAGCGTTTTTATGACTGATACAACAGAAGCCACGAATGCAGCAGTTGAAAGGGCCGCGGCTAGAGCTGATCTTGATGTCAGACGCCGCAAGCTGTTGTTCCGTTCATGGCATCGCGGCATGAAAGAGATGGACATCATCTTTGGTCAATATGCCGATGAATATCTTGCCGGTTTTACGGATGCACAGCTTGATGAATATGAGCATCTGCTTGAAGTGCTGGATCGCGATTTGTTCAAATGGGTTACCGGTGAAAGCGCGATACCGACAGAGTTTGATACACCACTGTTCCGCGATATTATCGATTTCCGTAAGCGTATAGCGTTTTAATATCATCAGCTTTTAAGCTGCTGAGTGGCGTATATAAATTGCTGTAAAAATAGAGTTCTGTCCGATGTCCGTATTTTCCAAATTTGGCTTGAAACCGTCCAAAACCGCGCATGTCACGATTGATGGCGTGGCGGATGGTTTTGAAGGGTTTTGCCTTGCCAGATTAGTTGAAGAAGTGGGCGAGGGCGGCCCTCTGTTATTTGTGATGCGCGATGGTCAGCGCGTGGCGGATCTGGAGCAGGTTTTAAACTTTGTGCGTCCTGATCTGCCTGTGTTGCATCTGCCTGCATGGGATTGTTTGCCTTATGATCGCGTGTCACCGGGCGCTGATACCAGTGCGCGCAGGCTGGCGGCATTGGCGTATTTGTCCAATCTGCAACAGCAGCGCCATCCTGCGATTATTCTAACCACTGCCAATGCCGTGTTGCAAAAGCTGCCGCCGCGTGCAGCACTTGCCGATCAGGTGATTTCCGCGCGTCCGGGCAATCGTCTTAATATGAACGAGCTTGCCGGCAAGCTGGAACGCAATGGTTTTGAACGCGTGCCGACGGTGCGTGATGTGGGTGAATTTGCCGTTCGCGGTGGTATTCTTGATCTCTTTGCGCCTGGCACAGAAGAGCCGGTGCGTCTTGATTTCTTTGGTGATACGTTGGAATCAATCCGCACATTTGATCCGGCAACACAACGCACCAGCGGCAATCAGAAAACTTTCATTCTCCAGCCGATGAGCGAAATTACGCTGTCGCCGGAAATGATCAGCCGTTTCCGTTCGCAATATGTGCAGATGTTCGGTGCGCCTTCACGCGATGATGCGCTTTATCAGGCCATCAGTGAGGGGCGCCGTTTTGCCGGTATGGAACACTGGCTGCCGCTCTTTTATGATGAGCTGGAAACGGTATTTGATCACACGGGCTCCATGCCGGTGGTGTTTGACCATCTGGTGACTGAGGCTTTGGCCGAGCGCCACACATTGGTGCTTGATCATTATGAAGCGCGTGAGCGTCAGGCAACAGGCAAGGAACCGGGCGATAGTGTGCCTTATAAGCCTGTACGTCCGTCGGCGCTTTATATGTCGCCTAAACAAGTGCAGGAACATGCGCAGGCTGCCGGTATGCGCATTGATCTGACCCCTTTTGGTGCGCCGGAAGTTGCAGGTCGCACCGTCATTCATGCCGATGTGCAGGCTGCAAGAAATTTTGCCGAAGAGCGCGCTGCCACCGATATTAACCTCTTTGAGGTGGTGGTTAAATATCTGGCTGATTTGCGAGCCAGCGGCAAAAAAGTCATGTTGGCAGCATGGAGTGAAGGCTCGCTTGATCGCTTGCTGCAAGTGCTTGGCGAGCATGGCCTTGAAAAAATCGAAACCGTTGACGAACTTCGCACTGTCAAAGCTTTATCGCGCGATAAAATCACCGCAACCGTGCTGGCGATTGAAAGCGGCTTTACCGCCAGTGATCTGGTGGTTGTGGCTGAGCAGGATATTCTGGGTGACCGCTTGGTGCGCCGCACCAAGAAGCGCAAACGCGATCAGGACTTTATCTCTGATGCGGGTGCGTTGACGGCTGGCGACATTGTTGTGCATGTCGATCACGGCATTGGTAAATTTGTCGGGCTTAAAACCATCACGGCTGCGGGCGCGCCGCATGATTGTTTGGAAATTCATTATGCCGGTGATGACCGTCTGTTCTTGCCGGTTGAAAATATCGAGCTTCTGTCGCGTTTTGGCGGTGAGGGCTCAACAGCACTGCTTGATAAATTGGGCGGTGGCGCATGGCAGGCACGCAAAGCCAAGCTTAAAAAACGCTTACTGGAAATTGCCGGACATCTCATTCAGATTGCGGCTGAGCGTCAGATGCGAGGTGCGCCGGTTATGCCGCCACCTGAAGGGCTTTATGCCGAGTTTGCAGCCCGTTTCCCTTATGATGAGACTGAAGATCAGCTGAGCGCCATTGAGGCAATCACTGATGATCTCTCGCTTGGTCGTCCGATGGATCGTCTGATTTGTGGTGATGTCGGCTTTGGTAAAACCGAAGTGGCCTTGCGCGCAGCCTTTATTGCCGCGCTTAATGGTTTTCAGGTGGCCGTGGTCGTTCCGACAACACTTCTGTCACGTCAGCATTTCAAAACATTTACAGCGCGTTTCCATGGGCTGCCGATCAATGTGGCGCAAGCCTCGCGTCTGGTTGGCGCGAAAGAACTGTCGCAGGTCAAAAAAGACGTGGCAGACGGCAAAGTGGATATTGTTGTTGGCACCCATGCGCTGCTTGGATCCGGCATCAAGTTTAAAAATCTTGGTCTTCTTATTATCGATGAAGAACAGCATTTTGGCGTGAAGCATAAAGAGCGTCTGAAAGATTTGAAATCAGACGTGCATGTGCTCACTCTTTCCGCCACGCCAATTCCGCGTACATTGCAATTGGCGCTCACAGGTGTGCGTGAATTGTCGTTGATTACCACGCCACCGGTTGATCGTATGGCGGTGCGCACATTTATTTCGCCATTTGATCCGTTGGTGATCCGTGAAACCTTGATGCGCGAGCATTATCGTGGTGGTCATAGTTTCTATGTCTGTCCGCGTGTGTCTGATCTGGCGCATATCAAAGAGTTCTTGGATGAACATGTGCCTGAGCTGAAAGTGGCTGTGGCGCATGGTCAGATGGCACCGGGCATGCTCGATGACATCATGAACGCCTTCTATGAAGGTCAATATGATGTGCTGCTTTCCACCACTATTGTGGAATCCGGCCTTGATGTGCCGACCGCCAATACATTGATCGTCCATCGTGCGGATATGTTTGGTCTGGCGCAGCTTTACCAGATCCGTGGCCGTGTGGGGCGTTCTAAACAGCGTGCTTTCGCGCTGTTTACGCTGCCTGTCGGGCGTACCTTGACGCAAACCGCTGAACGCCGCCTGAAAGTGCTGCAATCGCTTGATACGCTTGGTGCAGGTTTCCAGCTTGCCAGCCATGATATGGATATTCGTGGTGCGGGCAATCTGCTTGGCGAAGAGCAGTCCGGTCATATCAAAGAGGTCGGTTTCGAGCTTTATCAGCAGATGCTCGAAGAAGCCGTTGCCGAATTGCAGGGCACGGAAGTGGTGGAGAGCACGCAGTGGTCGCCGCAGATTTCTATCGGCACGGCTGTGATGATACCGGAAGCTTACGTGCCTGATCTGCAATTGCGTCTTGGTTTGTATCGTCGTCTGGCTGATCTGGAAGAAACGCAGGATATTGACGCTTTTGCAGCCGAGCTGATCGACCGTTTTGGCCCATTGCCGGAAGAAGTGCAGCACCTGCTGAAAATTGTCTTCATCAAGGCGCTTTGCCGCAAAGCTAATGTCGAGAAGCTGGATGCGGGGCCGAAGGGTGTCGTTATCCAGTTCCGTGATAAGACATTCCCTAATCCGGTTGGTCTGGTGAAAATGATTGGCGAGCAGGGATCATTGGCAAAAATCCGCCCTGATCAAAGTATTGTGCTGATCCGCGATTGGCCGACACCGGAAAAACGTCTCACAGGCGCGGCTGTGGTGATGACACAGCTTGCAAAAATTGCGGCTGCTTGATTTCTCGAGCAGCCGCTAAAACTTTGATTAAAAATGTCACCGTGATTAACGGTCTTCAATAATACCTGGTTCAAAACCGCTGGCGGCCTGACTGATTGCATCGGCCAGAACATCGGCACTTTGTGCACCCATGACGGCATATTTCTGGTCAATAATGAAACATGGCACTCCACGCACGCCGATGCGGGTGGCTGTTTCAATTTCTTGCCGGATATTCTGCTTGTCAGCGTCGGTTTCCAGCAGTTTTTCAATCACAGGTGCTTCAAGGCCGGCTTTGCTTGCTGCTTCTACCAGTACTTTATGATCGCCGATATTCTGGCCTTGCTCAAAATAAAGCGAAAACAGTTCGCCGACGAGCTTGTCTTGGGCATCAGTTGTGCCAGCCTGCGCTGCCCAATGAATGACGCGATGCGCATCCAATGTGTTTGGCGCAATCTCAATGGCATCGAAATCAAATTCAATGTCGTTGTCTTCACCGGTTTTAATCAGCTGATCGTGCATTTCATCGGCACGCGAACTGGAGCCGAATTTTTCTTTCATATAGGCTTTGCGATCCTTGCCGCCAGCCGGAATATTCGGGTCGAGCTGATAAGGGCGCCAGCGTATGGTCGCTTCCACGTCTGGCAGGAGATTTAATGCCTGTTGCAGCCTTTTGCGGCCTACAAAGCACCATGGGCATACCACATCCGATATAACATCGATGGTTATTTGTTTGGCAGGCATGGTTTATCCTTTTAAATTGCAAATCTGTTAGCGCCCCAACATATTCACGGCATAGCGTTATTGTAAGGGGCGCAAACGAAATTTGTGCAATTATACGCGAGCTGCGTTTGCCTTGATCAGAAAAAGAAATACCAAAGGATCAGAACTACAAAAAACGGAACGCCGAGCATCCATAAAATTCCAGCACGTAACATGAGAACCTCCATTTTTTAGCTTCTAAAAGGCGTGGCCTGTATCAAACTAACTGCTGAATGCAGGATTGGTTCCGTATTTTTTACATAAGTTTTATTTGAAATTTGTGCGGAAAACGCATTTTTGAGGGTCGTTTTAGCGATTTTTTTAAATAAAAGCCCTGATTCACGCCACGATTATGCCGGCATGGAAAAGGTGTGGAATGTATGGTCTCTTGTCTTTGATCCGGCCATAAAACGGCTCTTTTGCGCTTCCAAAATATAAAAATTTAACATGGCTGCATCCCTTGTATAGTACGGGATGTAGCAAGATTTAGAGCATTCTGATATGAGTAGATTTTTGTCTTTGGGTGGACATAAAGTCAGTTTTCTATATACTAAATCCGAAATCTGAATTGAATGAGTTCTTATTGTTGAAGTTTTTAAGTTATATACTTTAAACTTTAATATATGAGTTCATTTTTGCTTGTTTAAGGAGGTTAGGTCTGCCCGACAAGGCAGGGTTAATTTTAATATATGGTATTTATTACGGACAACGATAGTAAAGAAACTTCCGAAAAAGTAAAAATTTCTTTGAAAAATGTTTTCAAAGTTTTTGGCGATCGTCCGGAACGCGCTTTAAAAGAATTGAAGTCCGGAAAATCCAAAACAGATATCCATCGTGAAACCGGCTGCACAATTGGTGTGGATGATGCCGGATTTGAGATTATGGAAGGCGAGATTTTCGTCATTATGGGGCTTTCAGGCTCCGGGAAATCCACGCTTCTACGGTTGCTCAACCGTTTGATTGAGCCAACATCGGGTGTTATTGAAGTTGATGGTCGCGACATTACCAAAATGTCGAAGCCAGAACTCATCGACTTGCGCCGCCGCGATATGAGTATGGTTTTTCAGTCCTTCGCGCTTTTGCCAAACAGGACTGTTTTGAATAATGCTTCCTTTGGTCTGGAAATTGCCGGTGTCGGTGAGGCCGAACGCCACGAAAAAGCAATGAAGACGCTGGCAGCTGTTGGCCTTGAAGCTTATGCGCAAAGCAAGCCGGATGAATTGTCCGGTGGTATGAAGCAGCGTGTCGGGCTGGCGCGTGCCTTGGCAAGCGAGCCGACCATTTTGCTGATGGACGAGGCTTTCTCAGCACTTGACCCGCTGATCCGCACCGAAATGCAGGATGAGCTCATTCGGTTGCAAGCAGAAAACAGTCGCACCATTATCTTTGTCAGTCATGATCTTGATGAAGCGATGCGCATTGGCGACCGTATCTGCATCATGCAGCACGGTAAGGTGGTGCAGGTTGGCACACCCGACGAGATCGTTTCGCAGCCAGCCAATGACTATGTGCGCTCCTTCTTCCGCAATGTGGATGTGTCGCAGGTCTTCAAGGCCGGTGATATTGCCCGCAGCACCCAGCTGACGATCATCGAGCGCCATGGTGTTTCCGCTGCGGCAGCACTGAAACAAATGGAAAGCGCAGGACGCGAAGTTGCTATTATCGTTGGTCGTGACCGTGGCTATCACGGCATGATCAGTAAAGATGCGCTGATCGATCGTTTGAAATCAAAAGTAGAGCAGCCTTATCGTGAAGCCTTTATTCCGGATTTGGAGCCGATACAGGCAGAAGAATCCTTGTCTGATGTTCTGGGGCGCGTCGCTGAAAGCCGCTGGCCGGTGCCGGTTGTTGATGAAAACAATCGTTATGTCGGTGCGATCAGCAAAACTGCACTGCTTGAAACTCTCGACCGTGCCAGTTGAGCGCAGCCATTCTGCTTCGTTTGAAGCATTGGAATAGTGTGCGTGGAAACAAAGATAAGGATGCATAAAAGCATCCGGAACGGACGGATAAAATGAATTTCGATTTTAGTATTGGTAAGGGTGCCGATATTGTGGTCAATTATATTCTTGACCATTTCACCCCGCTGTTGGATGCAATCTCTGCTGCAATCGGTCTGGTGACCGGCAGTATTCAGCAAGTTTTGTTGTCCTTACCGCCAGTTGCTGGCATTCTCATTCTGGCAGCGCTCAGCCTTTGGCGCGTTGGTGGCAAATTCGCACTCTTTACCCTGCTTGCCATGGCGTTGGTGCTCCATATGGGGCTTTGGGAAGGCATGATGCAGAGCTTGTCGCTTGTGCTGGCTGCAACCATTATTGCTATGCTGATTGGTATTCCGCTGGGCATCTGGATGGCGCGCAGTGAAACAGTGGCAACCATTACACGCCCTGTACTTGACCTGATGCAGACCATGCCTGCCTTTGTGTATCTTATTCCTGCGGCCATGTTCTTTGGCCTTGGTGCGGTGCCTGGTACAATTGCGACGGTTATTTTCTCAATGCCGCCGGTGGTACGTCTCACCAATCTTGGTATTCGTCAGGTGGATGGTGAATTTATTGAGGCAGGACTTGCCTTTGGTTGCACCGGCAAACAGTTGCTCTTCAAAGTGCAGTTGCCGAATGCGATGCCTTCCATCATGGCAGGTGTAAACCAGACCATCATGCTCTCGCTTTCGATGGTGGTGATCGCATCGATGATTGGTGCGGGTGGTCTTGGTAATACGGTTCTCACCGGTATTCAGCGCCTTGATGTTGGCACTGGTTTTGAAGGTGGTTTGGCCGTGGTTATTCTGGCGGTCGTTCTTGACCGGATTACCCAGAGTTTTGGCAAGGAGCGTTCTGGCTTCCTCAAGCGCCTTGCATTTTTTAAAAAAGAGGCAAGCGACGTCAAGCAGCCTGTGCTGAATAAACAGGAAGCATAAGAGCTGTTTGCGAATGAATTTATGCATCGCTTTGAAAAGGCGTTTTCAAAATTCGAACGTATAAAAGCGATGCATTGCAAAAATAAAAACCGAAAAGGAAAAGATATGTTTGGGAAACTGACACGTCTAAGCCTGGCGGCATTGCTGGCGGGAACTATGGCAACTTCGGCATTGGCACAGGATGCCAAAACCGTGAAACTGGGTTGGGCTCCATGGTCCGACGCTGAATTTGTCACCAAACTCGCAGCAAAATTGTTGGAAGATAAATACGGCCAGAAAGTCGAGCTGGTTCAGACCGACGTGGCACCGCTTTATCAGGGCGTGAGCCGTGGTGATCTGGATGCGATGATGATGGCATGGCTGCCTGCGACCCACGAGGACTATTATAAGCGCGTGGAAAGCAAAGTTGAAAATCTTGGGCCCGTTTATGAAGGTGCAAAGCTTGGGTGGGTTGTACCGGCCTATATTCCGGAAAGTGAGATCAACTCGATCGAAGATCTAAAAAAGGCCGAAGTTCAGGAAAAACTGAAAGGCCAGATCCAGGGTATTGATCCGGGGGCAGGTCTTACCCGCTTGTCGGAAGAAGCCATCAAGGCTTATGGCTTGAATTATAAGCTACAGATTTCCAGTGAAGCGGCAATGCTCACCACTGTAGACCGTGAAATGCGCAAAGACGGCTGGTTTGTAGCTACCGCCTGGAGCCCGCACTGGATGTTCGGAAAATATAAGCTGCGCTATATTGATGATCCGGAAACAGCTCTTGGTGATGCAGAACATGTAGATGTGCTGGCACGCAAAGGCTTTGCCGAAGAAAACCCTGAAGCTGCTGGTTTCTTGAAGCGGATGAAGCTGCCGATTGATGAGTTGGAGGCTGCGATGTTTAACGCGCAGGAAACTTCTTATGAAAAAGCAGTTGATAAATATATTGAAGCAAATCCAGACCGTATCAAGGAATGGGTTGAAGATAAATAAGTAAACTAAAAGCGGCGGCTTCATTTTGAAGCCGCCGCTTTTTTAATTAGCTGCGGCGGGCAAATAAAATGCCGCAAATGATAATAATACCGCCGATAATCTGCATTATGCCGATAGGCTCACTGAGGATAAGCCATGCCAGAATGGCAGCCACAACCGGCTGGATCAGCAAAGTGAGCGATGAGAAAGAGGCGGGCAGATAGGCCAGCGCATAGGTAATAAGCCCTTGGCCACCTGCATGGGTGATCAGCGCAAGGCCGATCAGAATTGCCCAGCCGTAAAAAGTGAGCGGAAACAGGTTCGCTTCAAAAGCAACCGATACAATCAGCATGGCAATGCTGGCTGAAATAGTACTTGCCAGCATAATTTGCATGGCAGTGAATTTCGCCCGAAGCTTGCCCAGAAACAAAATATAGCCTGCATAGAACATCGCAGCGATCAGCGCGAGGCCATCGCCTTTGACCTGTCCGTCGGTAAGGCCTGCCACGCCGCCTTTCAAAACCACCAGCCCGATGCAAGCAAGGACGAGACCGATCACAAACGGGCGGGACGGACGGATACCTAAGAAAATCCAGGCTCCGGCAGCCACAAAAATTGGTGCCATATTTGCAAGCAAGGTGGCATTGGCAACGGTCGTAATATTGAGGGCTGCATGCCAGAGCGCCAGATCTCCGGCCAGAAATAAGCCCGGAATGCCGAGTGCAAAATAATCCTTCCATGTGAAAGGTTCTGTTCTCGCTTCCGGCTTGATGAACATTTTATCAAATGCCAAAAGCGGCAGCATTGCCAAAGCCAAACGCCAAAAAGCCGTTGCCAGCGGACCTGTTTCTGAAAGGCGCACAAAAATAGGTGATGTACCAATGGCGACGCCGCCAAGGAACAGCGCAATCATAGCAATGTGAGCAGGGCTTTTCTTTGATACCGCAATCATAACTTCCGCCAATACATACAAATAAACCGGCGGGCACGCTTACGAGGCTAAATATTAATTTGCCAATATTTCATGCTTTTTAAGCACTTGCTGTCGGTTGGGAGACAATAAAAAGAGCCGCATCGACGGCTCTTTTTTGAGGTTCATAAAGGATAATGAGAGTTAAGGCAACTTAAAGAGCCGGATGTGAATTATTGTTCCAGCCGCGCCAGTAATGAAGAAGTATCCCAGCGGCCGCCACCCAGTTTCTGCACTTCTTTATAGAACTGATCGACAAGGGCAGTCACAGGCAGCATTGCGCCATTGCGATTGGCTTCATCAAGGCAGATGCTCAAATCTTTGCGCATCCAGTCAACGGCAAAACCGTGATTATATTCGCCCTGATCCATAGTTTTATGGCGGTTTTCCATCTGCCATGATCCAGCAGCACCTTTGGAAATCACTTCAATAAGCTTGCTGATATCAAGGCCGGCTTTTTTACCGAAATGAATTCCTTCTGCTAAGCCTTGAACCAGACCTGCAATGCAGATTTGATTGACCATTTTGGCCAATTGTCCGGCACCAACAGGACCCATCAAGCCGACTGAGCGGGCAAAAGCTTCAATCACTGGCTTGGCCGTGTTGAAATCATTTTCATCGGCACCAACCATAACGGTGAGTACCCCATTTTCAGCGCCTGCCTGACCACCGGAAACAGGGGCATCCATAAATTTGAAACCGGCTTTTTGTGCAGCTTCGCCCAGTTCTCTGGCAATGGCTGCGGAAGCCGTGGTGTTATCAATAAAAAAACCGCCCTTTTTCATAGTCGAAAATGCACCATTTTCTCCCAATGTGACTGAGCGCAGATCATCATCATTGCCAACGCAGGCAAAAACAAAATCAGCGTCTTTAGCTGCTTCGGCAGGCGTTGCAGCAAAAGTGCCGCCAAATTCTTTCGCCCATTTTTCAGCCTTCGCAGTGGTGCGGTTATAGACTGTTACCGCATGGCCACCTTTGTTTTTGAGGTGACCGGCCATTGGATATCCCATAACGCCAAGTCCGAGATAAGCAACTTTTGCCATCATAAAAATCCTTTTAGAGCATTGCTTGCAAAACTGTGCAGCGATTTTGCGCAGCTTAATGCATTAAAACAAAACTTAAGAGCGCTTCCATCATGATATTGTCACTGGAAGCACTCAAATGCGGGCTGGTTATTCAATGGTGGTCATTACGCGGTGGCGATAGGCAGGGCGTGCCTGCAACTGCTGATACCAGCGCTCTAAGTTCGGCATAGACGGTCGATCAAGCTGCATGCCGAACCATAAATAGAGATTTACCCCAAGCGGTATATCGCCGATGCCAAAGCTCTTGCCTGACATCCATTCATTCTCGCCCAAATGAGCCTCGGCAATTTTCAGCACTTTGGAAAGCTCGGCAACAGATTGTGCCAGTAGCTTGGCATCACGTTGTTCTTCCGGCAGGCGCAAACCGTGCTGAATGATGGTGCGGAAATGCGGGGCAACGGAATTTGATGTCCAGTCCATCCACTTTTCGGCAGAAGCGCGCTCGGCAGGGTTTTCAATCCAAAGGCTGCCTTTGCCATATTGTGCTGCCAGATAGCGCACAATCACATTGGATTCCCATAAGTAAAATGAGCCGTCTTCGAGAAGCGGCACTTTGCCGTTGGGATTGCGTTTTAGGAATTCAGGATTGTCCAGACCGCCATGTTTGCCACCGGCGTGGATATATTCCACATCCTGACCGAGTTCTTCAGCCGTCCATAATGTCTTTTTGACATTGCCTGAATTATCGCGTCCCCAGATTTTCATTCTCTTCCCTTTGCATTTTGTATGTCAGCCATCATGGGTGCAGATCAGCGCTTCAAATGTCTGGTAATTCTGCGTTCAATCCATTCCCAAATATGACGCAATATTTCTACGATGATAAGATATAAAACAGCCGCCCACAGATATGTCTGGAAATCAAAAGTGCGCGAATAAGCACGTCTCGTTTCGCCCATCAGGTCATAGACGGTAATGATAGCAACAATCGCGGAGCCTTTGATCATCAGGATGATTTCATTGCCGTAAGGGCGCAATGCCACGATCAGTGCTTGCGGCAGAATGACCTTCCAGAATGTTACTCTTTTATTGAGGCCAAGTGCGGCTGCACCTTCCCATTGGCCAACGGCAACACTTTGAATAGCGCCACGTAAAATTTCGGCCTGATAGGCGGATGTATTAAGCGTAAAGGCTAAGATGGCGCAGTTCCATGCATCGCGGAAAAACACCCAAAGGCCGACCTGTTCTAAAAACGGCCGGAATGTACCAAAGCCGTAATAAATCAGAAACGCCTGTGCCAAAAGCGGCGTGCCGCGGAAAAAATACACATAGCCATAAGAAATCCGGCGCAGAAACTTGGAGTTTGACATACGCGCCGCGGCAACAGGCAGCGAAACCAGCGCACCCAAAACAATAGAGATAGCGACAAGCTTTAATGTGGTGAGGAGGCCGGACCAATAACGCTGGCCATAGGTCTGTACCAGATCGATCTGCCATGAATTATAAAGATAGATAGCAAGACCGGCGAACATCATAAGCCATAGGCCGACCAGTATATGGCCGGTGATACGTGCCTTCGTCCAGCGACGTTTCATTGCCGGTGGCTTTAAACATTCAACTTCAGTGCGCCTTAAAGCAGTGGAGGACATATGTTTGCTCATGCTGCGCTTCGCTTTTTATTATTGCTTGCCCAGTCACCAATCCGGTTGATGAAATAGGACGAAATAACCGCAAGGCTGAGATAAAGCAGGCATGCAAGGCCATAAAAGAGAAATGGCTCTTTCGTAACACGTGCGGCAATCTGGGTTTGACGAATAATATCTGAAAGCGAAATAACCGAGACGAGTGATGTGTCTTTGAGCAAGACCAGCCAGAGATTGGCAAGGCCGGGCAGGGCAATGCGGATCAATTGCGGAAAAATGATCTTGCGCATGGTCTGCCATTTGGAAAGACCAATGGCATAGCCTGCCTCATATTGTCCGGCAGGAATGGCACGAAAAGCGGATAAAAACACTTCGCTAGAATAGGACGAGAAAACAAATCCCAGCGCCAGCATACCGGCGGCAAAGGAATTGATTTCAATCTGAATATTCAACCCAAGTGCGGCAGTAAGTTTTTGTACGCCAAGCGTGGCACCAAAATAAACCAGAAACAAAGTAAGAAGTTCGGGTAGCCCGCGGAAAATGGTTGTGTAAATATTTGAAGCCAGTCGCAAAGATGGTTCAGGCGATTGTTTGCCAAGAGCAATCAGAAAGCCAAGTGCCAGACCGAGTGGCAGGGTGGCAACAGCCAGAGAAACAGTAATCACCAGACCAGATAAAATATTGCTGGCCCAGCCTTCAGGTCCAAAACTAATTAAACTTAAATAATAATCCATGCGCTTATGCGCCTTTTCTTTCTCAAATTATGCGTGGCCTGCATTGTTATGCTTTGAGGCCGCGTTCTGGCTTTTACAGGTCTGCGTTTTGACAGATAAAATGGAAACGGCCTTTCTTGAGTTTTAAGAAAGGCCGTTCATTTATTGATTAGTTTTCTGCACCATAGGCATCAAACGCAAAGTACTTGTCGTTGATTTCCTTGTATTTGCCATTGGCACGAATGGCCTTGATGGCGGCAGAAAGCTTGTCTGCCAGCTCTGTATTGCCTTTCTTGACGGCAACACCGGCACCCGGACCATGAATTTCAATGACTGGCGGGAATGTGCCAAGCATCTTACAACATGCACCTTCTGGTGTTTCCAACCACTGCGACAGGGTCACACTATCATCATTGACGGCATCAAGACGGCCATTGACGAGGTCAAGGCGATATTCTTCCGCTGTCGGATAGGCTTTGATTTCGCTGTCCGTGAAGGTCTTTTCCGAGTAATTGGCGTGGGTTGTTGAAACCTGAACACCGATTGTTTTGCCGGCGAGATCTTCTTTGGTCATGCCGGTAATCGGGCTGTCTTTTGGCACAACAATGCCCGGAGGGGTGTTATAATATTTACCGCTGAAATCGACCTGCTTTTTGCGCTCTTCGGTGATCGACATTGAGGCAATATAAGCATCGATCTTGCCAGCTTGCAGGCTCGGAATGGCGCCATCCCATTCCTGTGTGACCATTTCACAATCGGCTTTCAGTTCCTCACAAAGAGCAAGGCCGATTTCAACATCAAAGCCGGTGAGTTTACCGTCTGATGTGATGAAGTTGAATGGCGGGTAAGCGCCTTCAGATGCGATTTTAATTTTCAGTGGTTCTTCCGCTGATGCGCTGGTGATGCCAGCTGCATTGAGGCTGAGTGCAAATGCAAAAGCCGAAACGGCATAAGTCATACGTTTTGATAGACGCATTTTTCCCTCTTTATATTTGCAGCCTTTGTTTACGGTTGCTCGCATTTAAGGCCGTCGTTTATCATTGTTTTTGCACATATCTTTGGCTAGTAGCGGAAAGCTGCCAATCAAAAACATGTGTGAAGCATTTGCTTCTTATGGATTGATATTCCCATTATTTTCAGGAGAAAGGCAAGCCGTATTCAGATTTTTCAGTTTAAATAAAATTTAAAAAAAGCTTGGTGTAAATTTTTAAGAGAAATTGCAGGCAAAGTGCCGGAAAATAAAGCTTAAAAGCTGCTTTTTTGACGAGAAAATTTGCATAATGATGATAGTCTAATACCAAAGACGTAGAGAGGATTTGTCTCAATCAACAGATTAACTAGTATGTGGTGGCCGTCGCGGAATCAGCTCTTTTTCAAACCACAAAATCGCTCAATAAAATCAGCAACTGATGTGATGTCATTGAGCTGAAAAAGTGGTAAGTGACCGGATTGTTTGAGATCAGACGCGCTTAAATCACTTGCTAAAGCAATGATGGTTTCATTCGTTTCATAGATAGGCGCTTGTTTTTGGCTGGCTTGTCTGATCACTTCAAGCTTGGGGTGGGTGCCTTGTTTATACCCCTCCACCAGCACCAGATCAGCCGGCGATAAACGCGCAAGAATATCATCTAAACAAGGCTCAGCCTCATCCATATTTTCATGGATGATCGCAAAGCGGCGGGATGAGACAACGGCCACTTCACCGGCACCGGCTTTGCGATGGCGCCATGAATCCGTTCCCTCCACATCAATGTCAAAATCATGATGCGCATGTTTGATGGTGGAAACACGCCAGCCGCGCTGTGTCAGTTCACGCACCAGTTTTTCGGTCATGGTGGTTTTACCGGCGTTTTTCCAGCCGGTGATGCCAAAGACTGGTGATGTTGTCATTTTCGTATTCATCGGTTCAATTGTTTTTGCAACTGGCGTGCTTTGATGAGATCAGCCGGTTCGTTAATATTGAAAAAAGGGTCATATGTGCTGCCATCCGGCAGGGACTGAACGGGGAAGTCGGCGATCGTTTGCTTAATCGTCATGGCAAAACTAATGACGCTTGGCTTGTGGCCTTGGGCAAGCCAAGAGGATAGATTTGCTGCCAGATTTGTGCGCCACAAGCCAAAAGTCGGGTGCGTTGCGCCATTGGATGTTGCAAAGACGACATCACTTTGGGTGGTTTGTTGTTGGCTTAAAAGTTTTTCGAGCAGATCACTTGGGATAAAAGGTGTGTCTGCCGCGGCGGTTACTACAAAAGCCTGATCTTTTGCATAATGCATCGCGGTGAGGATACCGGTAAGCGGGCCAGAATTATAGGCAAACTGATCTGCAATAACGGGCAAACCAAATCGCGATAAATCGCTTTGATGCTGGTTGCTGTTTAAAGCGATATGATCGGCTTGCATTTTTAAGCGTTCAATCAAATGGGCAATCACTGGCTTGTCATCCAGCAAATGCAAATATTTGTCTCCTGTAAGCCCTTCGGCTTGCATACGGCTTGAGCGGCCACCGGCAAGAATGACAACCGGTATACTGCGGGCTTGAATATCATTCATGAAGGGTCGATCCCCGTTGGAATGGAGGCAAGGGTACTGCGTTGCTCGGCACGTTTGTTCAGCACGCTTTCGCGATAGATCATGTAAACACCACTGCTCACCACAATCAGCGCGCCGAAAATTGTCCAAAGGTCAGGTGGCTCACGGAAAATGACAGTGCTGAGAATGATTGCCCATAACAGGCTGGTATAACGGAAAGGGGAGACAAAAGAGATTTCGCCCTGACGCATGGCCATGATGATGAAGCTATAGCCAATTAGCAGCAAAACAGCCGCAATAATACAGAGGAAAACACTGTTTATAGTCAAGGGTGTCCAGCCGCCCATCGGCATGATGATGGCCGCGCCTATCATCGTGGTGGCAACGGTTGTAAGCGTTGAGAGATAAAGCGTCGGTACTGTATCCGGCACGCGGCGCGTTGCAATATCACGCACCGCAGCGGCCAAAACGCTTAAGAGCAAAAGCCCGATACTGGTGATACCGGCAATTTCATTGCCGCCCGGCCGAATGATAATCAACACGCCGACAAGACCAATGAGAATACATGTCCAGCGACGCCAGCCGACATGCTCCCGCAAAAACACAGCTGCACCGATGGTCACAAACAAAGGAACGGCCTGAAAGATGGAGGAGGCGAAAGCCTGCGAGACAAATTTCAGCACATAAATATAGGTGATGGCCGCAACGACTTCGGCAGCGACACGCAAGGCCACCATCGCGTTAAAGCCGATTTTCCGCAGGCTACCCTGATACCATGCCAAAGTGGTGATAATGGCGGTGGCAAAGCAACCGCGCACCAGCATATATTGGCCGCCATTCATCTCTTGCGCCAAAATTTTGGTGATACTGTCGCCGATGGTGAATAATCCCATCGCAATCATCATATAGATACCGGCACGCAAATTGGCAGAGTTTACCACGGTAAGGCTTTCATATTTATCATTATTATGAGTGTCGAAAGATGCAGAAATTTAATATGGTCGGCGCGAAACCTATCCGCCGGTCATGCTCATATGTCTGGATAGTGCAGGGCGCTGGTCGCGCCGGTCGATGATAAAATCATGCCCCTTGGGCTTACGGGAAATCGCTTCATCGATGGTGCGGCTGAGAAGTGCATTGCTTTCGGAGGCGCGAAGCGGCTCGCGCAAATCAGCTGCATCTTCCTGGCCTAAACACATGAACAGCGTGCCGGTGCAGGTAATGCGCACGCGATTGCAGCTTTCACAGAAATTATGGGTCAGCGGGGTAATAAAGCCAAGTTTGCCGCCGGTTTCTACAACCTTGTAATAGCGGGCAGGGCCGCCGGTGCGAAAGTCAAGCGGTTCCAACGTAAATTCCGATTGCAAATCTTGCCTGACCTTGGAGAGCGGCAGATATTGGTCGGTGCGATCAATATCAATCTCGCCGAGCGGCATGGTTTCAATCAGGGTCATATCCATGCCGCGCCCATGCGCCCATTGAAGCATGGATGGAATTTCAAACTCGTTAAAATCTTTCAGAGCGACCGTATTAAGCTTGACATGCAGTCCGGCTTCTAGGGCTGCATCAATGCCGTTGAGCACCTGCTCAAGCTTGCCCCAGCGGGTGATCTGTTGAAACTTATCATGGTCGAGCGTGTCGATGGAAACATTGATGCGCTGAACGCCGCATTCTTTCAGTTCTTGTGCAAAACGCGATAATTGCGAGCCATTGGTGGTAAGTGTAAGCTCTTCGAGTGCGCCGCTTTCTAAGTGGCGGGAAAGCTCACGAATAAGATGCATGATGTTTTTACGCATCAAAGGTTCACCGCCGGTAAGCCTTAGTTTTTTGACGCCTTTGGCGATAAATGTGCTGCAAAGGCGGTCTAATTCTTCCAGCGAGAGAAGGTCTTTGCGCGGCAGAAAGGTCATATGTTCTGCCATGCAATATGTGCAGCGAAAATCACATCTGTCTGTCACCGAAACGCGCAAATAATTGATCACCCGCTCAAACGGATCAATCATTGGCGCATAAGGCTCAAAATCAGCTGTTTTTTTCACGTCCTGCATTGAAAAGCTCATTATTATTATGTTTCGCCCTCATATCCAGAGATAAGGCTTCTAAGCTTCGCTGTCCAGCGATCAAAATGGTTTGATCATGACTTATAGCAAGTGCGTGCTATTGCCTTGTGATTGATGAGAATTGCGCGTAAATCTTGACGCACGAGCAAAGGCATTAAAGGAGCAGTTTTGTGAGTGATATCTGGCCGGTGGAGTTGCGGGTTTCACAAGACCGCACTGAGCTTAACATTAGCTTTGATAATGGCAGTTCTTATGTGCTCCGTGCAGAAATGTTGCGGGTTTTATCACCTTCCGCAGAAGTGCAGGGACACACGCCAGAACAACGCAAAACCATTGGTGGCAAGCGCAATGTAACGATCAGCCGGATTGAGCCGATTGGTAATTATGCTGTGCGTATTGTTTTTGATGACAGGCATGATAGCGGCTTGTTTACATGGAACTATCTGCACAAACTGGGTGCCGAGCATGATGCGCTTTGGCAGGCTTACTTGGCTGAATTGGCAGAAAAGGGCTTGTCACGCGATTCCCGATTTTAATGAAAAAAGCCGGAAATTTCTTTCCGGCTTTTTTGATACTTTTTTATAAAAATATTAGCTGAGGTTCAGCTCTTTAAAGAAGTCGTTGCCCTTGTCATCAATGACGATGAAAGCAGGGAAGTCGACAACCTCAATGCGCCAGATGGCTTCCATGCCGAGTTCCGGATATTCTACCACTTCGACTTTTTTGATGCAGTCTTGAGCAAGACGTGCGGCAGGGCCGCCGATGGAACCAAGATAGAAGCCGCCATGTTTGCCGCAAGCATCGCGCACCTGACGGGAGCGGTTGCCCTTGGCAAGCATAACCATGGAGCCGCCAAAAGACTGGAACTGGTCAACATAAGAATCCATACGTCCTGCCGTGGTCGGGCCAAATGATCCGGATGCATAGCCGGTTGGTGTCTTGGCAGGGCCTGCATAATAGATCGGATGGTTTTTGAAATATTCCGGCATGCTTTCGCCGTTTTCCAAGCGTTCACGGATTTTAGCATGTGCCAAATCGCGCGCAACAATGATGGAGCCGGAGAGAGAAAGCTGTGTCTTTACAGGATGTTGCGATAATTCTTTTAAAATTTGATCCATCGGCTGATTAAGATCAATTTTCACCACATGTGATGAAAGCTTTTCCTCATCAATCTCAGGCATATATTGTGCCGGATTGGTTTCCAGCTGCTCAAGGAAGATGCCTTCCTTGGTGATTTTAGCTTTTGCTTGACGGTCAGCCGAGCAGGAAACACCAAGGCCGATCGGCAGTGATGCGCCGTGACGTGGTAGACGGATGACGCGCACATCATGGCAGAAATATTTTCCGCCGAACTGCGCGCCCACACCAAGCGACTGGGTCAGTTTATGAATTTCTTTTTCCATTTCCAGATCGCGGAAAGCGTGGCCGGTTTCGGAACCTTCAGTTGGCAACTCATCCAGATAGCGCGTGGAGGCAAGCTTCACCGTTTTCAGGTTCATCTCGGCAGAGGTGCCACCGATAACAATCGCCAGATGGTAAGGCGGGCAGGCTGCGGTGCCGAGGGTCAGGATTTTCTCTTTCAGAAACTCGATCATCCGGTCATGAGTGAGAAGGGATGGCGTGCCCTGAAACAGGAATGTTTTATTGGCCGAGCCGCCGCCTTTGGCAACAAACAGGAACTTATAGGCATCGTCGCCTTCCTGATAAATGTCGATCTGTGCCGGCAGGTTGTTCTTGGTGTTCTTTTCTTCAAACATTGAAATCGGCGCAAGCTGGGAGTAGCGCAGATTTTTCTTGTTATAGGCATCCAAAACACCGGCGCCCAGGGCATCGGCATCGCCGCCCTCTGTCCAGACGCGACGGCCTTTTTTACCCATAATGATAGCCGTGCCGGTATCCTGACACATTGGCAGAATGCCGCCCGCAGCAATATTGGCGTTTTTCAAAAGGTCGTACGCCACGAAACGGTCATTGTCTGTGGCTTCCGGGTCTTCCAGAATATTAGCCAGCTGTTTGAGGTGGCTTGGGCGCAGCAGATGGTTGATGTCTGAAAAAGCGGCCTCTGACAAAAGGCGCAACCCTTCTTCTTCGACAGTCAGGATTTCTTGGCCTTTGAATGTTTCGACCGAAACATAATCGGATGTCAGTTTGCGATATTCAGTTTTGTCTTCACCGAGCGGAAAAAGATCGGCGGCGCTTAACTTAGCCATCATATACCTCACCTTATGCGCCTCATTATTAAACATCGAGGCTTTGCAATATGTGCCGCTTTTAGCCCGTCATGCCAAATAATCCACTGCGGCAGATTGCGCCTTCATGAAGAAGTGAACAAAAAAATCGTGGGTATATTTGTTGATGGGGCTTTTCTGTTAAACGTTTCTATACGGGATGAAACATAAAATAACGGATGTGGACTTACAGTGTTGCGCTGGCAAAATATGATGAAACAGGCAGGCATTTGATGATGAAGAATTATTCCCGACAGAAAATCTATCTGAAGCAATCGGTCGCAAGAGCGGGATTGTTGGCGGGCTTTATTGTTAGTGCATCCTTCTCGGTGACTGAAGTTCAAGCTGCCAACACTTTGATGGAGCTTTTCCAAAAGAAACAGGCTCCAGTGGTCGAGACAGTTCAGTCCGCGCCAAAGACACCTGCTGTCAGAAAAAACGCTCCTGCCAAACAAACCGCAAAGCCTGCAGTTGCTGCACCTGTCAAAGCAGTGAAAGTTTCCGGGCCTCAGATTTATGATTACAAGACTGATAAACTTGTTCGTATTGATTTTTCCAAGATTAATGAGCCGGTAACAAGTGCTGCGGCTGATGTGGCTTTGGTGAAAACTGCCAGCGAAACGCAGACCGATGCAACGCCTGTCGTCGAAGATAAGCTCTATAATGAGTTGAAAGGCTTTTTTGCCACGACACGTATTATGGCAGAAAAATCGATTGCTGAAGCTGTCGCTGATTTTTATATCAATCAGCAGCGCTTGCTTTGGGTGGATGAAAATGGCGCAACAGCGCGCGCTGAAAAACTCTTGGCATTTTTTGATAATGCCGATGAAGACGGCTTGAACCCTAAAGATTATGCGGTTGAAGAAATCGGTCTGACAACCGCTGACAGTAATGATGAGCGCTTGCAAAAACTTCTTAATTTTGAAGTCATGATGTCTGCCCGTGCAGTGCGCTATGCAATCGATGCTGGTGAGGGGCGTATTGTTGCCAATCGTTTGAGCGGTTTTCATGATCTGCCACGCAACCGCGTGCAAGCCGCTGATGTGCTGGCGGCTTTAAGCGATCAGGCTGATGCGGTCGGTTACCTTTCCAGTTTCCAACCGCAGAGCAAATGGTATCAAGCACTTAAAACCGAGCTTGGTAAACTGACGCCAGAAAACCAAGAAATCCGCATTGCCAGCGATGTGCTGATTAAGCCGGGGCAGGAAAATAGCGAGTTACGCAATGTCATTGCTGTTCTGTTGAAGAAAGCACCGGCGAGCTATTTGAATTCACATCAGAAAACTTTGCAGCAATATGCGCAAAGTGACAAATATGAGCCGGAACTTGTTGCGGCGATTAAAGATTATCAGACACTGACCGGCAATGCGGCTGATGGTGTTATTGGCCGCAGCACTGTTGCCGCGCTGCAAGGTGAGCTGACCTCAGTTAAGCGTGACCGTCTGATTTATTCGATGGAGCGCCTGCGCTGGTTGCCACATGAATTTGGTGATCGTTATGCTTTCATCAATCAGCCGGCTTATCGCGCATATTTTTATGATAAGGGCGAAGAAACGCAGGCGATGAATATTGTCATCGGTTCACGCGCCAATCAGACCTATTTCTTCTATAATAAAATTCAAACCGTGGTGTTTAACCCGTCATGGGGCGTGCCGCGTTCAATCATCGTCAATGAGATGCTGCCGAAAATCATGCGTGACAGCAGCTATCTCTCGCGCAATGGTTATGAAGTCTATAAGGATGGCAAAGTCATTCCGGCTTCCAGTGTCAATTGGTCAAGCGTTGCGGCGGGTAAATCCCATGTCGGTATCCGTCAAAAGCCAAGCCTTGATAATTCACTGGGCGAGTTGAAGATTTTATTCCCGAACAGTCATGATATTTATATGCATGACACACCGGCAAAATCTTACTTCAAACGCGATATGCGTGCGCTTAGCCATGGCTGTATTCGTTTGGAGCGGCCACGTGATATGGCTGCCGCAGTGTTGGGTAAAAGTGCCGAAGACCTGAAACCATATTTCGGCAAGAACGAGCGCGGTATTAAAGTGCCGGAGCCAATGCCGGTCTATGTGGCTTATTTTACGGCATGGCTGGATGAGGAAAGCGGTAAAATCCGCTATTATGATGATGTTTATGGTCGCGATGAAGGCTTGGAAAAAGCTTTCAATAAAACCAGCGCCAGCCGTAATGATGTGAGCGCTTAAAAAATAAGGCCGGAGCAAAAACTCCGGCCTTTTTTGTGTCCGGCTTTATTTGTCGAGCTCGATATTTGTCACAGCGCCGTTTTTCAACGTGCAATGCAAAGCAATATCCTGCCATTGGCTGGATGTACGGTTGCGCGCCTGACCATGCACCGTCAGCTCTGAGGCGGATGATTTGGCTTTTTTGATTTTCACTTTGGCAATACCATCTTGGGTGAAACCGAGGCGATCAAATTTTTTGCTCAGCTTTACCAGATCATAGCCGGTGGCAATGCAGGTGGCTGTATGGGGCTTGGCTTTTTGATCTTGGATAAGCGTTTTATAATTGCCGCTGAAGTCGGCGGATTTTTTAGGAGGAGCAGCCGCCACTGCGGCACTGCTGAAAAAAACAGAGAAGCCTAAACAAAGAATGATCTGCTGTTTATTCATTGAGAAAATCCTTATAGGAAATGATAATATAAATTAAATTACCGGTATAATGAGAGCGCAAATTGTGCTTTTTTTAAGTCGTTGCCCGTGGCAAGTGGTGTTGACTGAATTTGCTTGCTCATAAGTAGAGCCGTTAAGGTTGAAGATAATTCAGTGTCACCTTGACAAACCAGCCCTATCAAGACTAAAAGCCCGCTCAACATGAGTATCTCGGATTCTCGTGTTTCACAACGTGTCCCGTGGATAAAGACGCATTGCTTGCGCGCTTTGTCCTGTCAGTTTTTGAAATTCAAAAACAGAGGAGGGCGCGTTTCCTGAATTGGTATCTTCTTGTCAAAGCGGATACCACTTTGTTTATGTTGAAGGAAATGCGATGAGTAAGCGCGAAGCTTCCAAGTATAAAATTGACCGTCGTCTCGGCGAAAACATCTGGGGTCGTCCTAAATCCCCGGTAAACCGTCGTGAATACGGCCCAGGTCAGCACGGTCAGCGCCGTAAGGGTAAGCTGTCTGACTACGGCGTGCAGCTGCGCGCCAAGCAGAAGCTCAAAGGCTTCTACGGTGATATTTCCGAAAAGCAGTTCCGCAAAACCTATGAAGAAGCCGCTCGTCGTAAAGGCGATACCGGTGAAAACCTCATCGGCTTGCTGGAATCCCGTCTGGATGCGATCGTTTACCGTGCAAAATTTGTTCCGACAATTTTTGCTGCACGTCAGTTCATCAACCACGGTCACGTTAACGTAAACGGCCGTCGCGTAAACATTCAGTCATACCGCGCTAAAGCCGGTGACGTGATTGAAGTTCGCGAAAAGTCAAAGCAGCTCGTGATCGTTCTCGAAGCTGTTCAGCTGGCTGAACGTGATGTTCCTGATTATGTAGAAGTTGACCACAACAAAATGGTTGCAACTTTTGCTCGTGTTCCAACCCTTGCTGACGTACCTTACGCAGTTCAGATGGAACCAAATCTGGTTGTCGAATTCTATTCACGTTAATCTGAATTAGAATTTAAGAACTTAAAAAAGCCGCCCGAAGGTTTACCATCGGGCGGCTTTTTTGTATGAGAGTGGCGAACAATAAGAGGCCGGAAATGAGCGCCGTTGAAACCCTGATAAGCGACACAGATGTAACCGATGAAAGTGTATCGGCAGACGGATGTCATCCGCTGTTCCGCGATATTCCCTCGACAGTTGAATTCAACAAGTTGCGCAAAAGATTGCTGCGTCTGACGCGTCAGTCTTTGGATGATTTTTCCATGGTGACGCCGGGTGAGCGTTGGCTGGTCGGCCTTTCAGGCGGTAAGGATTCTTATGCACTCTTGGCGGTATTGCTGGAGCTGAAATGGCGCGGGCTGTTGCCTGTCGATATTCTGGCTTGCAATCTCGATCAGGGACAGCCGAATTTCCCTAAGCATATTCTGCCGGATTTCCTCAATAAATATGGTATCGCGCACCGGATTGAATATCAGGATACCTATTCGATCGTCACCGATAAAGTGCCTGAAAACCAGACTTATTGCGCGCTTTGCTCACGTCTGCGCCGCGGCAATCTTTACCGTGTGGCGCGTGAAGAAGGCTGTAGCGCATTGGTGCTTGGCCATCACCGCGAAGATATTCTCGAAACCTTCTTCATGAACTTGTTTCATGGTGGACGGCTGGCTTCGATGCCGCCGAAACTCGTTAATGATGAAGGTGATTTGAAAGTGCTGCGGCCGTTCTCTTATGTCGCAGAAGAAGATCTGGTCAAATTTGCCGATCTGATGCAATTTCCGATCATTCCGTGTGATTTGTGCGGTTCGCAGGATGGCTTACAACGCAATGCGATGAAGGCTATGCTGACCGACATTGAAAAGCGGATGCCGGGGCGTAAAGAAACGATGATCAGGGCATTGGGTAATATTCGCCCAAGCCATATGCTGGATCGTAACTTGTTTGATTTTGCAGGATTAATGATATCTTCGGATAAATAAAAAGGGTGAGGGCTGTGACGTTTAACGAGAATGAAATTGATTGGTTAGCAGGTGTTTTGGCGGATGCCGCAAAGGCTGAAATTATGCCGCGTTTCCGCAAACTTGATGCCGGTGATATCAAACAAAAAACCACAGCCTATGACCTTGTAACCGAAGCCGATATTAATGCGGAAAAATATATCACCCGCGTGCTGAGCGAAAAATATCCCGACGCGATTGTTTTGGGTGAAGAGGCCGTTTCAGCTGGTACGGCGCAGCTTGAAAGTTTGCATGATGCGGATCTGGCTTTTGTCATTGATCCGGTTGATGGTACCTATAATTTCGCCTCAGGGGTTCCGCTTTTCGGCGTGATGATGTCGGTGCTGGCAAAGGGTGAAACGGTTGCCGGTATTATCTATGACCCGATGGGGCAGGATTATATCATGGCGGTTCGCGGTGGCGGTGCCTATCATGTGCAGGCTGGCCATCACCGCGCGCTTAAAGTGGCGGCGGCTAAAGATGTATCGCAGATGCTGGGCTCTGTTTCCTGGCAATATATGCAGGAGCCGCTGCGCTCAAAAATTGCCGGTAATCAGGCCAAATTCATGTCGCAGATCGGCTATCGTTGTGCGGCGCACGAATATCGTTTGCTGGCTGACGGCCACGCGCATTTTGCCGTTTATAACAAGCTGATGCCTTGGGATCATTTGGCTGGTTCACTGATCCATGCCGAGGCTGGCGGCTATGCAGCGCGCTTTGATGGAAGCAACTATCTGCCGCAGCATGTTGATGGCGGTTTGATCGTTGCGCCGGATCAAGAAAGCTGGCATGCCATCAAAGCGACTTTATGGTCATGATAATGCATGTGCCATGCTTGAAGTGCGGCGTGATGCATCTCATCTGTAGCTAAGTTACGAATTTTCTGGGCATTATTGATGTTTTTATCCGTCTTTGATCTTTATAAAATCGGCATTGGCCCGTCCAGCTCCCATACAATGGGGCCGATGACGGCTGCGAATATGTTTTTGCTCGAGGTGCGCGACGGAGAGTGGCCGCGGCCGACTCAAACAAAAGTTCATCGCCTGAAAGCCTATATGCATGGCTCGCTTGCTTTCACGGGCGTTGGTCACGCAACCGACCGCGCGGTGATTTTGGGGCTTTGCGGCAATGTGCCGGATCAGATCGATCCTGACGAGATGGAAGCCCAGCTTCAGCGTGTCAAAAAAGAGAAAAAGCTGAATGCGCCCGGCCATCCGGTCTATGCTTTTGATCCGGCGGTTGATCTGGTGCTGGAGCGTAAAATTCCGCTGCCAGGTCATGCTAATGGTATGGCTTTTGAAGCGCTGGATAAAAACGACCGTGTTTTGCTGCGCCGGATTTATTATTCGGTGGGTGGTGGCTTTGTTGTGACTGCTGAAGAGCTTGAACAAATGAAAAGCTCTAAGGGCAAAAAAGCCGCGCCAAGCAATGTGCCTTATCCGTTTAACAATGCGGCAGAAATGCTCAAAATGGCGGATAAGAGCGGCTTGTCCATTGCTGAGATGAAGCGCAAAAATGAAGAAACCCGCATGTCGGCTGAAGAGCTTGATGCGGGGCTTGATAAAATATGGGGCGCGATGCGCTCCTGTATTGATCGCGGTTTAAATAATGAAGGCATCATGCCGGGTGGCTTGAATGTGCCGCGCCGTGCCCGCCACATTAATGATAAATTGCAGGATGAATGGCGTAACAACCGCCATAATCCGCTTCTCGCTAATGACTGGCTTTCGGTTTATGCAATGGCTGTTAACGAGGAAAACGCCTCCGGCAGCCGTGTGGTGACTGCGCCAACCAATGGTGCTGCGGGTGTTGTTCCGGCAGTGCTGCGCTATTTCCTGCATTTCCATGAAGATGCAACGGAAAAAGACATTCGCGATTTCCTGCTCACTTCCGCAGCCGTTGGCGGCATTATCAAGCATAATGCATCAATTTCAGGGGCTGAAGTTGGTTGTCAGGGTGAGGTGGGCTCTGCCTCCGCGATGGCAGCAGCGGGTATGGCAGCCGTGATGGGCGGCACGCCTCAACAGATTGAAAATGCCGCGGAAATCGCGCTTGAGCATCATCTTGGCATGACATGCGATCCGGTTGCGGGTCTTGTGCAGGTGCCATGCATTGAGCGCAATGCGCTTGGTGCGGTCAAAGCCGTGACGGCTGCCTCATTGGCGATGAAGGGCGATGGCAAGCATTTTGTGCCGCTTGATGCCTGTATTGAAACCATGCGTCAGACCGGCAATGATATGAATGAGCGCTATAAAGAAACCAGTCTTGGTGGTTTGGCTGTTAATGTGGTGGAGTGCTAAGCCTCAATTGCGATCATCGTAATGAGCAGATAGACTGACGATATGGCATTAAATCTGGTTAAATTATGTGTCGGCTGCGACAGTATCGAAACGCTTGCGGCGTGGATTGATTTCCGGCTGGAAGAAAAGCGCGCAGCTGGCTTGCTGCCGGAGCAGTTTCACACCACGCGTATGGTTCCCAAGCGTGTGGAGGAGCTGCTTGCTGGCGGTTCGCTTTATTGGGTGATTAAAGGCAATATTCAGTGTCGTCAGCGTTTGCTGGAAATTCGTACATTTACTGATGATGAAGGCATTAACCGCTGCCATCTGGTGCTGGAGCCGAAAATTATCCCGACAGAATGGCAGCCGCGTCGTGCATTTCAGGGCTGGCGCTATTTAAGTGCTGAAGATGCGCCATTGGATGAGGCTGCCGGTAAAAGCGGTCGTGCAGCCCTGCCAGCAGAACTCAGACGAGAGCTGGCAGAGCTTGGTTTGCTTTAATTCACCAAATTAAATTTGCCCGGTTAAATCTGCCCGATTAGATTTGATTTAGGAATTGGGCAAAAACCATTGATCCTTCCGGCCAAGGGCCGTGGCCGCTATCTGTATTCAGGTGGCCGGCTTCACCGGCATCCAGCAGTAATGCGCCCCAATCATTGACGATCGCTTCAGCCGTTTCATAATCCGAAAACGGATCATTGCGGCTGACGACAACCAATGTCGGGAAGGGCAGACGTTCACGCGGATAAGGGCCGAATGTCATCAGGTGGCGCGGGCGAATATTTTCGTTAGCGACATCCGGAGGTGCTACAAAAAACGCACCGACGACCTTGTCTTTGATCTGTGGAATAGCGTGAATAGCTGCAGCCACGCCAAGCGAATGCGCAACCAGCACAACCGGCTTTTCGGCAGCTTCCACAGCCTTAACGATTTCTTCAACCCAGTCTTCACGAACCGGCTTTGACCATTCTTTTTGCTCGACGCGGCGCGCGGTGGAAAGCCTTTGCTCCCAACGGGACTGCCAATGGTCAGGGCCGGAATTGGTATAGCCGGGGATAATGAGAATTTCGACGTCTTTAACTTTCATATTATGCCGTTCTTTTCATTCACGTCTTTATCAGCGCATGTGCTTAGAGGATTGGTTTGAATGCTTATTGCGTCACAGCTGACGATATTCAAGCCGTTTTGTCATAGATGGTGCGGACGGGCGATAAACGAAAGTGTTTGCTGGTAAAATATAAGATTAATTGATGATCAACAGTTGGTGACAAGAATTAATTCTAAACCTTGTCACCAACTGTTGCTGTAACTGATTAATTGCGTGGCAGACGATCTCTGATTTCAGTCAGACGATCATAAATGCGGAAGGAAAGCATGATACCTTCGCACATCACGCGCCAGAAAATTAGACCAACAACGAAAAATACAATCGCGCCCAGAACCTGCACAACGCCGCGACCCATATAGCTGAATGCTGAGAGGATCATCATTAGCGAAATAAGCGCGATACCGGCATTACCGATCCAGTAAACAACCTTGATAAGGGTTGGGGTCAGAAATTTATCAAAGCTGGTCATATCTTGAATATTCAATTGAGTTGCGCCTCCTGATGCGCCTGTGTTGTTTTGTAAGCTGAGTAATATCGGCTGATAGCATGATTATCCGACACTAATAATAAGTTGCGCCGGTACAATTATCATTATTGCTAAAGTCCACAATTAATCAGTGCAATAAATCATAGCTGCATGCTGATTGCTCATAAGGAGGGCTGCTTTTTCACGCTTATGTGTGTGGAAGGCTAAAAAAGACTTGAAACAGCACTTTCTAAAAAAGCGTAAGTCCTTTAATATAAAGGTGTACTACCTATGTTTGTTAATTTAGATGGGATGAAAAACATGTCTTGGCATGCACCTCTGTTTGTTGAAGTCAGCTGCGCAATGGAAATCTGCCGTTATGCAGCCGGTGACGGTGATGAACCAGTTCTGTTCTAAGTAACAGGAGAGAAATTCTCAATGTTAAGCATTGAAATTTGATCATGACGACGTTTCGTTCGATCGTGATCGGGGCCGCTGCTGGCGGCGGCCTCCCTCAATGGAATTGCGGCTGCGAAAATTGCCGGTTAGCGCGCTTGCCCTCAGGAGAGGGAATTCCTCCACAAACACAATCCTCACTCGCGGTAACATCTGACGGTGAAAACTGGGCGCTTCTCAATGCTTCTCCTGATATCAGGCAGCAATTGATTGATACGCCTGCACTGCATCCGCGCAGCTTACGTGATAATCCGGTTAAGACCGTGCTTCTCACCAATGGCGATCTGGATCACATTGCCGGGCTTTTGACCCTGCGTGAGAAACAAGCTTTCCGTTTGGTGATGACGGCGGCTATCCGCGATGTTATTGCTGAAAATCCGATTTTCCGTGCGCTTGATCCTGCTTTCGTAACACAGGAAATTATTGCACTTAACGAGAGTTTTACGCTCGTACCGGGCATTACTGCCAAGCTTTTTGCCGTTCCGGGTAAGGTGCCTCTCTTTATGGAGGGGGAGCACGTTGATACGGAATTGGAAGGCGAGCAAACCGTTGGTGTTGAAATGCTGACGGATGACCATCGGATTTATTATATTCCGGGCTGTGCGGTTGTGCGCGATGATCTTTTAAAACGCATTGACGGTGCCGATATTCTTTATTTTGACGGCACTTTGTTCAGTGATGATGAAATGCTGCAATCCGGCACTGGTGTAAAAACCGGCAAGCGGATGGGGCATATTTCGATTTCCGGTGATGATGGCAGCCTGAAGATTTTGGGCGATGTCGCTGTCACCCGTAAAGTTTACGTCCACCTTAATAATACAAACCCGGTCTGGCGCGATGGCGCAGAGCGCAAACTTGTCGAAGACAGCGGGTTTGAAATTGCCTTTGACGGCAAGGAGATTTGTCTATGAAACCGGCTGCAAGCAAAGAAGATTTTCACGCAAGGCTGCTGGCAATCGGGCAGGAGCGTTATCATGACAAGCATCCGTTTCATGTGCGCTTGCATGGCGGTGAAAGCACCATCACGGAAGTGCGTGCATGGGTGATCAACCGCTATTGCTATCAGAGCAGCATTCCGATGAAGGATGCAGCATTTCTGTCGCGCTGTGAGGATGTGAACATGCGCCGTGCGTGGCGTTCACGCATTGAAGATCACGATGGCGGTATGCACGAAGGCGGTGGCATCCGCCGCTGGCTGAAATTGGCTGAAGCTGTTGGTCTGGACGCAGATTATGTAGCTTCCGGCAAAGGTATTTTGGCAGGCACCCGCTTTGCTGTTGGTGCTTATGTGCATTATGTACGCGATAAGCCATTGCTTGATGCTGTTGCTTCATCCTTGACCGAATTATTCGCGCCGAAAATTCATAAAGACCGTATTGCTGGTTTGTTGCAGCATTATGCTTTTGCTGATGACAATGCTTTGTCTTATTTCCGTCAGCGTTTGAATGAAGCGCCGGTCGATGTGGAATATGGCTTGGCTTATGTGATGGAACATGCCGACACATTGGAAAAACAGGATGCTGTTGCGGCAGCACTGACCTTTAAAACTGATGTATTGTGGTCGCAGCTGGATGCGCTTTATTTGGCCTATGTTGCACCGGGTATGATTCCGCCAGGCGCATGGGACGGCAAAGAAGGCGTGAATGCTGAATGGGATAAGGCACTGGCTGCAAAGAAAGTTTCAGCATGAGTGACAGTGTAACTATTCTGGCGTCGAATATTGTCAAGCTTGCGCGCGGTGTGCGCCTGCGGGTTGATGATGTGCGCGGACAAACTGTTTTGCTGGCACCTGAACGTGCGATGGCAGTTGATGAGATTGCCGTAACCATCGTGAATGCTTTGGATGGCGTACGTTCAATCGATGCTATTTGCGACCAGTTCGCGACAGATTACAATGCGCCGCGCGACCAGATTGGTGGCGATGTGCTGAAATTTGTTCAGGAACTGGCCAATCGTCGTATGATTGAGGTTGTGGAATGACTGCCACTAATTTGGCGGTAAATGCTGCTCAAAAAAAGCTTGCGCCGCCGCCAATGGCATTACTTGCCGAACTGACCCATCGTTGTCCGCTTTCCTGTCCTTATTGCTCCAATCCGTTGGAGCTGATTGGCGTGAAAAAGGAGCTTTCGACGGAAGAATGGATTGAAACTTTTCGTCAGGCTGCCAAAATGGGTGTCCTGCATCTGCATCTGTCCGGTGGTGAACCGGCAGCACGGCGTGATTTGCTGGAGCTGACCAAAGCGGCGGTCGATATTGGTCTTTATACCAATCTGATCACATCCGGCATTGGCCTCAACGAACAGCGTGTAAAAGCGCTGGGTGAGGCGGGGCTGGATCACGTCCAGCTTTCCATTCAGGGCACAGATGCTGTCTCTGCTGATCGTGTCGGTGGTTATAAAGGCGGTTTTGACCGCAAAATGGCTGTTGCCAAATGGGTTGGTGATGCCGGTATTCCGCTGACTGTGAATGCTGTCTGCCACAAGCAGAATATGGAGCAGCTCAATGACATGCTGGAGCTCGCCATTGCTCTTGGTGCGCGCCGTATTGAAATTGCGACGGTGCAGTTTCATGGTTGGGCAGAAAAAAACAAAGCTGCATTACTGCCAACGCGTGAACAGGTCGCATTTGCCAATAAAACCGTGGCAGAGGCGCGCAAACGGCTGGAAGGCCGTCTGGTGATCGATTATGTCCCGGCTGACTATTATTCGTCTTATCCTAAAGCCTGTATGGGCGGCTGGGGACGTATTGGTTTGAATGTCACGCCGGATGGACGTGTGTTGCCATGCCATGCGGCAGAAACAATCCCGTCATTGAGTTTTGATAATATCAAAGATAAAGCGCTGGCGGATATCTGGTATCATGGCGATGCGTTCAACGCTTATCGCGGTGATGACTGGATGCCGGACCTGTGCCGTACATGCGACCGTAAAGAAATTGATTTCGGCGGTTGCCGCTGTCAGGCAATGGCGATTGCAGGGGATGCAAGTGCGACAGATCCTGTCTGTGTGCGTTCACCACTGCGCGATTTGGTAACTTCGATGGCGGAAGAAAATTCAAAGGCACCTGTGCCGGAAAGCTTCACCTACCGAACTTTTGCTTAACGGCATTATCGCTGATTAATAAAAAAAAGCAGGGAAACAAAACAGTTTCTCCTGCTTTTTTTATGCGCTAATCGAGTGTAAAACATCGCTTTATTTGTCTTTATTGCGTCGTCGATAGCCTGCATTACTTGCAGTAATTGTATGGTTTTATTCATTTTAGCTAGAATAGCTTATATATGCGCGTATAAGAAATACGACAGCATCACACGGGTGTCTTATTGTCCCAAGCTTTTCTAGTTGAGGATTTCATTTCTCTTAGAGATAATGGTCGGAGCGGCGGGATTCGAACCCACGACCCCTTGACCCCCAGTCAAGTGCGCTACCTGGCTGCGCTACGCTCCGAACCTATATAAGCCTTTAGGATATATAATGTTTTTAAGCAAGTGGGCTACTATTCGTAAGCCTTGAATACATATGGGGTATAATGGCGATCCCGACAGGATTCGAACCTGTGACCGTCGGCTTAGAAGGCCGGTGCTCTATCCAGCTGAGCTACGGGACCAAATTGGTAAATCTGTTCAAACTTATGTGCGCAAATACACATAAATGCAAGGTGAGTCTTGCTGCCATCCTATTATTTCAAAAGGATTTTATGATCCTGTTAAAATTAATGGGTCCAAGGCTGCAAGCGGTCTGAGCGGAAATTGTCCGAATAGGAGACCTGACGACGCTTGGCTTCATTCGGTTCGAAAACACGATAAGCAATGCCGTTACGAGTCGCATAAGCGATGGCATCTTCTTTGGTTTCGAACTTAAGACGCACTTGGCTCTGCATATCGCGGCCAGAGGTATAGCCCATCAAAGGTTCAACAATACGAGGAGATTGTGGTTCGTAGTCAAGAAACCATGTTTCTGACTTGGCCTTGCCCGATTGCATGGCTGTTTTTGCAGGGCGATAAATACGTGCGACCATGTGGAGAACCTTGCTATCCGCTTTTTTTGTAATGGTCGGAGCGGCAGGATTCGAACCTGCGACCCCCTGATCCCAAATCAGGTGCGCTACCAGACTGCGCTACGCTCCGCTATCTTGCGAATGACTGTGTTAATAAGGGCTAGTCTGACACTTTGCAAGCCCTAAATCTATCTTTTAAAAGAAAAATTATCTTTTTAAGGTGCTGAATTCACAAAATAATATAGCACAGCTGCAATGGCTTGCACTGTGTCATTTGATCAAATTTTATAAGGAGAAATCCGCTTCATCTTAGTGATGGTCGGAGCGGCAGGATTCGAACCTGCGACCCCCTGATCCCAAATCAGGTGCGCTACCAGACTGCGCTACGCTCCGCTATCTTGCGAATGACGGCTTAATAAGCGCTTGTTTCGCAGTTGGCAAGTCCTGAATCCGGCTTTTAAAAGAAAAAATGTCAGTTTTTTCACAAAGCCAGCTTTGCAGGGCATTTTTCGTCTCTCTTCCGCTGCAAAACATGTTTGAGCGGAAGAGGAAAATACGGCAAATATCAGATTATAAAGGCTTTTATGATTCGATTGCTGCGAAGCCGCGCTCCAGATCAGCGATCAGATCTTCTGGATTCTCCAATCCGATTTGCAGGCGGATAAGTGCGCCGCCATAATCTTTGCGCGAAACCGTGCGGTCATTGATATTCACAACCACCGCAAGGCTTTCATAACCGCCCCAAGAGTAGCCAAGACCGAAGATTTGCAGCGCATTGACGAATTTGCGTGCTTCTTCATCGGTCTTATTAGCAAGCACGATCGAAAATACGCCTGATGCACCGGAAAAATCGCGCTTCCATAAAGCGTGGTCAGGATGGTTTGGCAGGGCCGGATGTAGAATTTCGCCTGTCAGTGGATGCTTGTCCAGCCATTCAGCAACGGTGAGGGCGCTCTTCTGGTGGTGTTCCAGTCTGATTCCCATTGTACGCATACCGCGCAGCACCTGATAGGCGTCGTCCCCTGAAACGCAAAGACCCAAGGTGCCGTGCGTTTCAAGCAATTGTGGCCAGCAGCGCTTATTGGCCGAAACCGTGCCAAACAGAATGTCAGAATGACCGGATGGATATTTGGTGGCGGCATGGATGGAAATATCAACGCCGTAATCCAATGCACGGAAATAAACCGGCGTCGCCCATGTGTTGTCCATCATAATAATAATGTCACGGGCATGGGCAGCTTTTGCAATTGCCGGAATATCCTGGACTTCAAATGTGTTGGAAGCAGGTGATTCCGTGAAAACCACTTTTGTATTGGCTTTAAAAAGCTTTTCGATATCTGCGCCGGCATGCGGTGGATAATATTCAACCTCAATGCCGAGGCGCTTGAGAATCGTATCGGCAAAATGGCGGGTAGGATTGTAGATGGAATCAACAAAAAGCACATGATCGCCAGGGCTCAAGAAGGCCAGTAGCGGGACGGTAACAGCTGCAAGCCCTGATGGTACGCATACAGTACCTTCTGAACCTTCCAGTGCGTTGATAGCATCGCAGAGCGCGCCGGTAGTTGGTGTGCCTCTGGTGCCATAGGTATATTTCTGGCTGCCATCAATCATGCTCTCGGCATTCGGGAACAAAACAGTTGAGGCGCGCACAACAGGCGGATTAACAAAACCATGATAATCACGCGGATTATAGCCATCATGAGCAAGACGCGTGTGGATGCCGTAATTGTTCTGTCTGTCTTTATTGGTCATGGGAGCAAGCCTCGGCTATTAAATTTGCATGAATCTCTTGGCAATTGTGCATAGGTGAGCAAAAAAGAACAGCGGCTTACCTTATTTTTAGCACTGGCCATCATTATGACCATGTTGCGCTTTTGATGTGCGCTGCTGCGAAATGGAATTTAGTTTTTTAAAAGGCATTATTTATGAATGTTAAGACGTCGCAATTTTCAATAAATTATATATTCAAGAATTTTTTTGCTATTGTGAAGCAACCAAAACCATTTGGCTGGACTGCGCCGATGACATGGGCTTTATGTGTTTTGCCGGTGATTTTGTTGCTCGTACATCCATATGATGCGCAGGTGAGTGCAGCATGGACAGAGCATACAACCAAGTTTCAGCAAATATTGGCCTCATCAACCAATATGATTAAGTCAGGCTATTGGCTGGTGTTGGCGCTGTTGATTTGGGCAGGGAGTGCTTTTTATTTAAAGCAACTGGCAGGAAAGCCAGCTTCAGTACTGATCGCGCGTGCACGCGAGGCTGGACTTTATCTTTTTTTTGCAATCATTTGCGCCAGTATTCCAGTGACGCTGATCAAATATTTGGTTGGGCGTGCACGTCCGCATTTGTTGGAACAAGTGGGGCCGGAATATTTCTCACCTCTCAGTGCCAGTTATCTTTATTTAAGCTTTCCGTCAGGACATGCGATGATGGCAGGCATTTTAATGGTGTTTTCGCTTAAATTTCTGCCACGTCTCAGCTGGTTGCTGGTGCCGCTTTGTTTTTTGCTAACTTTCAGCCGTGTGGTGGTTGCAGCTCATTATCCGACCGATATTCTGGCCGGATTTACCATCGGTGTGGTTGTGAGCTTGTGGTTGTATAATTTTCTTATCTTGAGAAATATTATTTCGCGAGGCTGAAAAAATAAAAAAGAGCCGGTGATTTTTCTGTTATTTTTAGGGATAGAAAAATGGATTACCATCGGTTTATGTTATGCATCTATCTGAATTTGTGATGATTTTAACGGTTTTTATTTTTGAAAATGGTTTTAAAAAATAACGTCAATGCATGGCTGATTAATGCTAATTCCCCTTGAATTTGTGGGGTTTTGTTTCATTTCTTATAAGAAAGTTTAACACGAAATCTCTTGACCACTGGCGATTTATCGCCTTCCATGAGAAGGTGATAAGATCGACCCATATCGGTTAATAGGGCATCTACCGGGGAATTGATAAAATGCGGTACGCTCTGAGGGTTGTTCGTGGGGAAAATAATAAAAAGGTTAAACACCAAATGAAGAAAAATATTCATCAGAGCGTAGTGGGAAAAATTATTTTCGGTGCAGCATTGTCGACAGTGATGATGAGTGCCGGTGCATCGGCGGGCACATTGGAAGATGTGCAAGCCAAGGGCTTTTTGCAATGTGGCGTTAATACAGGGCTGACAGGTTTTGCCTCGCCGGATGATAAAGGCGAGTGGACAGGTTTCGATGTGGATTATTGCCGCGCTGTGGCCTCAGCCATCTTTGGCGATCCAACCAAAGTTAAGTTCACACCACTCAATGCAAAAGAGCGTTTTACGGCTTTGCAATCGGGTGAGGTGGATGTTCTGATCCGTAATACGACCTGGACAATCGGGCGTGATACATCGCTTGGTCTCGATTTTACCGGTGTGAATTATTATGACGGTCAGGGCTTCATGATCAATGCTAAAAAGCTTGCGGGCATCAATTCAGCCTTACAGCTTTCCGGCGCATCGGTTTGCGTGCAGGCAGGCACGACGACCGAGTTGAACCTGGCTGATTATTTCCGTGCCAATAAGATGGAATATAATCCGGTTGTGTTTGAGAAGGTGGATGAGGTGAATGCGGCCTATGATGCCGGTCGCTGTGATGCTTATACCACCGACCAATCCGGCCTTTATTCCATCCGTTTGCGCCTCTCCAATCCTGATGATCATATCGTCTTGCCGGAGATCATTTCTAAAGAGCCATTAGGGCCGACTGTTCGCCAAGGTGATTCCCAATGGGCGGATGTGGTGCGCTGGGTGCATTTTGCTATGCTGGATGCCGAAGAGATGGGCATTAATCAGGGGAATATCGATGAGATGAAAAACTCCGACAATCCTGAAATCAAGCGTATGCTTGGCACTGAAGCAGATACCAAGATCGGTACTGATCTGGGGCTTGAAAATGATTGGGTAGTTAAGATCATCAAGGGCGTTGGCAATTACGGCGAAGTGTTTGACCGCAATATCGGTTCAGGTAGCCCGTTGAAAATTGCTCGTGGTATCAATGCTCAGTGGACGAAGGGTGGCCTGCAATATGGCATGCCAATCCGGTAAATAACGGATTTGAGGGGCGCGGATAAGGCGGCCGTATCAGTATAATAAAATAGATACGGTCTCCTTGACGCATAAGGAATGATCTCAAAGCTCGTGTGATTTTTAGTGTGACCAATTTATAGATTGAATTTGTATTCAAACACGGGTTTTGCCGGTGCTGCTTAATCGGGCTCTATAAGCCTTAAATAAACGAATGTCTTTTAGCATGTGGTGGCTGCCCTGATCGGCCCATCATCATTAAAGACGATCATAATGATAAGGTGTTAAAGGCTTTTAAAAAGCCTTTGGCACGAATTCCGGCAAATGCAGATCATTATCATGTTTCAGGCTGTGTGCTCATAAAGGGCAGGGCAGCTGGCGGAGATAGAAGCCAACCGTGGTCACTAAAGTGACCGGGCTGGTATTGGCTACTCTTTTATCAAGCTCCGCTTAACATCTGTGAGGAAGTAAATGACCTCAGGTTTGATAGCGCATGAAACAACACAATCAGCACGCGGCTCATTACTTTATGATCCACGTATTCGCGGTATTTTTTATCAGGCGCTGGTTTTTATCGCCGTTGTCAGTTTTGTATATTGGATTGTTGGCAATACGGTTGCCAATTTGCAGAAAGCGAATATCGCATCCGGTTTTGCTTTTCTAAAAGGGCGTGCGGGCTTTGATATCAGCCAGACGATGATCGATTATACCAATGATTCCACTTATGGCCGTGCGCTGCTGGTGGGGCTGGTCAATACGCTTTACGTGGCAGCACTTGGTATTATCGTTGCTTCCGTTGTCGGTTTTTTGGTCGGTGTCGGAAGATTGTCCAATAACTGGCTGATCAGAAAAATTTGCACGGTCTATGTGGAGGTTTTCCGCAATATTCCACCTTTGCTGGTGATTTTCTTTTGGTATTTCGGTGTTATTTCTATTTTGCCTGAAGCACGGCAAAGCTTGGAATGGCCACTTCATACCTATCTGAACAATCGTGGCTTTTTCTTTCCGGCTTTTGTCTGGGGGGAAGGTGCTGGCATTGTCGGTATCGTATTTTTGTTTGGTATCGTGGCTGCATTTATTATCAGCCGCTGGTCGCGCAAACGGCGCATCCGCACAGCTCAGTCCTTTCCGACTGTTTGGGTTAATCTGGGATTGATTATCGGTTTACCATTCGTGTTCTTTCTGGCACTCGGCATGCCTTTAAGCTTTGATTATCCGAAGCTTGGCACTTTCAGCTTAAGTGGCGGTGCGCAAATCAAGCCGGAATTTATGTCACTGTTTTTAGCGCTTTCTTTTTATACGGCTGCTTTTATTGCGGAAACGGTTCGTGCTGGTGTGCTGGGGGTCAGTCGTGGCCAATCAGAAGCAGCCGAAGCGCTTGGCCTTCGATCGCGTCAGACAATGCGTTTGATCGTCATTCCGCAGGCCATGCGTATTATTATTCCGCCGCTTTCAAGCCAATATCTGAACCTGACGAAAAACTCGTCACTGGCGATTGCTATCGGTTATCCCGATCTCGTGGCTGTCGGCGGCACAGTGCTTAATCAGACAGGTCAGTCGATTGAGGTCGTGGCGATTTGGATGGTGATCTATCTTGGCATCAGTCTACTGACATCCGGCTTTATGAACTGGTTTAACGCCAAAATGGCATTGGTGGAGCGCTGATATGACCGGAGAAAACTTACTTTATGTTCGTGAAAATCTGGCACCATGCGAGCATCCGCCGGTCAATAATGTCGGTGTTTGGGCCTGGATTCGCGGCAATCTTTTATCAACACCGCTCAATACGATTTTGACCATTCTTGCCATTCTGCTTCTTTGGCTGGCCGTGCCGCCTTTAATACGCTGGCTGTTTATCGATGCAGTCTGGACGGGCACGGATCGTGTGGCTTGCCTCACCACCGAGCAAGGCGGCCAATTGGCCGAAGGTTGGAAAGGCGCATGCTGGGCTTTTGTGCAGAACAAATATCAGCAGTTTCTCTATGGGCGCTATCCAATTGATCAACGTTGGCGCGTTAATCTTACAGCCGCTTTTTTTGTCATTTTGCTGGTGCCACTGATGATTCCTTCGGTGAAGCATAAGGTGGCTAATGCCATTTTATTTTTCATATGCTTTCCGGTGCTGGCATTTATTTTTCTGGTTGGTGGCTTTTTCGGCCTGTCTTATGTCGAAACGCCATTATGGGGCGGGCTGCTGGTAACGCTTGTTTTGTCCTTTGTCGGCATTGCCATTTCACTGCCACTCGGCGTGTTACTTGCCTTGGCACGACGCTCCAATCTGCCGGTGATTAAGGCGCTCTCGATCATCTTTATTGAAACAGTGCGTGGTGTGCCGCTGGTAACAGTCTTGTTTATGGCAAGTGTGATGCTGCCGCTTTTTCTGCCGCCAGGCGTTAGCTTTGACAAATTGTTGCGCGCACTGATCGGCGTTGCCTTATTTGCTTCTGCCTATATGGCAGAGGTGGTGCGCGGTGGTTTGCAGGCAATCCCGAAAGGACAATATGAGGGCGCGGAAGCGCTGGGCTTGAGCTACTGGCACAAAACCAGCCTCATCATTTTGCCTCAGGCCTTAAAAATGGTCATTCCGGGCATTGTGAATACCTTCATCGGACTATTCAAGGACACAAGTCTTGTCTACATTATTGGTATGTTCGACTTGCTTGGGATTGTAAGGCAGAATTTTTCTGATGCGAATTGGGCGACACCGCAAACACCGGTAACAGGTTTGGTTTTTGCCGCTTTCATATTTTGGATTTTCTGTTTTGGTATGTCGCGCTATTCTATCTTCATGGAACGCCGTCTCGATACTGGCCACAAACGATAATAATTGAGGGAATAAACGGTTATGAATGCACAAGCCAATAAGATTGCAGCGCAAGCTGCCGCCAGTGAGACACCTAAAATGCAGGTTTCAAAAACCGAAGTGGCAATTGAAATCGAGCATATGCACAAATGGTACGGTGAATTTCATGTGCTGCGGGATATCAATTTGAAGGTGATGCGGGGAGAGCGCATCGTTGTTGCAGGGCCTTCAGGTTCGGGTAAATCCACGATGATCCGCTGTATCAACCGATTGGAAGACCACCAGAAGGGCAAGATCATTGTTGATGGCACAGAGCTTACCAATGATCTAAAAAAGATTGATGAAGTACGTCGCGAAGTTGGCATGGTGTTCCAGCATTTCAATCTTTTTCCGCATCTGACTATTTTGGAAAATTGCACACTGGCTCCGATCTGGGTGCGCAAAATGCCAAAAAAACAGGCAGAAGAAGTGGCCATGCATTATCTGGAACGGGTAAAAATTCCGGAGCAGGCCAATAAATATCCAGGGCAATTGTCTGGCGGTCAGCAGCAACGCGTGGCAATCGCCCGTGCGCTTTGTATGAACCCGCGCGTTATGCTGTTTGATGAGCCGACTTCGGCGCTTGATCCGGAAATGATCAAGGAAGTGTTGGATACAATGGTCGGCTTGGCGGAAGAAGGCATGACGATGATTTGCGTGACCCACGAAATGGGCTTTGCGCGACAGGTCGCCAATCGGGTGATTTTCATGGATCAGGGGCAGATTGTTGAAGAAAATGCGCCGGCAGAATTCTTTGATAACCCGCAGCATGAACGCACAAAATTGTTCTTAAGCCAGATTTTGCATTAATTGTTGACTACATGAATTGAGAAGAACGCGCCGATCATACCGGCGCGTTTTTTTATATGTTCTTATCGCAGCTGTAAAAAAAGCTCCCATGCGAAACATGGGGGCTTTTTATTTATGAAATATCAGAGCTTCGCTTAGAAGAAGCTTTTTTTCTGCCACCAGCCAGAGCGCTTGGTTGCAGGAGCTTCTTCGTTATCACTAGAGGTAATCACCGGCTGGGATGATTCCTGTGGCTGGTTCACTGGGACAGCAATTGGCTCGACCGTTTCAACGATAGGCTGTTGTTCCGGTTCTGAAGCGCCAGCGGCTGGCACATCTTGCGGAGATTCAATCGCATCTTCAGTTTCTGCCTTGGCTTTGCGGGTGCGAGGCTTACGGGCAGGCTTTTCTGCGGCTTTTGCAGGTGCTTTTTCTTCAGCCTTATCTTTGGTCGCGGTTTTACGTGCACGCGGCTTGCGGACAGGTTTTTCATCCGCGGCTGCTTCTTCCGCAACGGCTCCTGTTACTTCGACTGCAACTTCAACAGTTTCGGTAGCTTCGGCAACGACTTCAGCAACGACAACTGCTTCTTCTTCAGTCTGTGCTTTAGCTTTGCTGGTGCGGCGGCGAGCAGGCTTTTTAGCCTTTTCTTCCGTTTTTTCAGCCGCAGGTGCTACAGTTTCAGCAGGTTTTGCAGGTTCAGCTTTAACAGTCTCAACCTTGATGCTTGCTTCCGCGCTGGCAGTTGCTGCCATAGGTGCCGGACCTGGAACAGGTTCTGCTGGTGGCACATTTTTGGCCTTTTCAGCAGCTTCTTTTGCAGCCTGACGCTTGGCTTCGGCGGCTGTAAGCAGCTCTGTCCAGTCGCCAATTAATTCGGCAGCAGGCAAGTGGCTGTAATGACCATCATCACGGCGGTTTTTGCGTCCGCCACGACGGCCACGACGGCGTTTTTTACGCTGATCATCATCTGAATGGCCGTTTGCGCCTGCATTATCTGCATGACCTTCACGTTCATTCTCATTGTCGGACTGCGCATCTGCATCATGACTGTCAGCATGATTGTCACGCTCACCACGACGGCGGCGACGGCGGCGGCGACGGCGATCATTATCACTGCCGTTGGCTTCTTCCTTGTCGGAAGAAACGAGGTCAGCTTCTGCTTCGATCTCATCTTCTTCAACCGGCAGTTCAGGATCTTCAATGCCATCATCATAATAGTCTGCCGGTTGCAGGGCAGGCATGGTGATCGGACGGGTCGATGGTGCGCCTTTATCGATGACCAGATTCTGTACACCGACCGATTCATCCGCATTGATGTGGATGTTGAGGCCAAAACGGGCTTCGAGGTCTGACAAGAGCTGGCGCTTATGGTTCAGTACATAAAGGGCTGTTGATGCAGGGGTGCGAACTGAAATATCGTAACCGCTATTGCGCATCAGATAATCTTCAATAGCGCGGATCACATGCAGCGCCATGGAAGAGTCGGAGCGGATATGGCCGGTGCCGCCGCAATGCGGGCAAAGCTGCATCGTGCTTTCGAGCACAGACGCACGAATGCGCTGACGAGACATTTCCAGCAGGCCAAAATGCGAAATACGGCCAACCTGAATACGTGCCCGATCATCTTTCAGGCAGTCTTTCATTTTCTTTTCGACGGCGCGGTTATTGCGTTTTTCTTCCATATCAATGAAGTCAACAACAATAAGACCGGCAAGGTCGCGCAGACGCAACTGGCGCGCCACTTCTTCGGCTGCTTCCAGATTGGTCTGGAGAGCTGTATCTTCAATCGAATGTTCACGGGTCGAGCGACCGGAGTTAACGTCAATCGCCACCAGTGCTTCTGTCTGGTTGATGATGATGTAACCGCCGGATTTCAGCGTCACCTGCGGCAGCAACATGCGGTCAAGCTGCGCTTCAATGCCGTTGCGGGCAAAGATTGGCGATTGTTCGCGATATGGCTGCACGACACGCGCATGGCTCGGCATCAACATCCGCATGAATTCTTTGGCTTCACGATAACCGTCTTCACCGGAAACCAGAATTTCGCTGATGTCTTTATTGTAAAGGTCGCGGATCGAACGTTTGATCAGGCTGCCTTCCTCATAGACGAGGGCAGGCGCCATGGATTGCAGCGTGAGATTGCGCACATTTTCCCACATGCGCATCAGATATTCATAGTCGCGCCGGACTTCAGCCTTGGTGCGGTTGGCTCCGGCTGTACGCAAAATCACGCCCATGCCCTGCGGCACTTCCAGCTCTTTAACAATGTCTTTCAGGCGCTTGCGATCCTGAATATTGGTGATCTTGCGCGAAATACCACCGCCACGGGCAGTGTTTGGCATCAAAACGGAATAGCGGCCAGCGAGCGACAGATAGGTGGTAAGAGCCGCGCCCTTGTTGCCGCGCTCTTCCTTAACGACCTGAACCAGCAAAATCTGGCGGCGCTTGATAACTTCCTGAATGTTGTACTGGCGGCGATGCACGCGGTTATGCGTTGGCAGCTCTTCCATGGCATCTTCGGAGCCAACGGATTCGACAGTGTCATTTTCGTCATCATTGCCATTATCATGGATATCGTCATCATCATGATTGTTGGAAATGAAATCATCAGCCGGTTCTGACACGCTGTCCATGTGGATTGCATGCGGAACAGCCGGTGTGCCCGGTACATAATCGACAAATCCAGGGCCAACCGGTTCAGCGGCAGGCACAGCATTTTTAGCCGCGCTATTGTCGTAGCGGCGGTTACGGCGGCGATTGCCGCGACGGCGATCATTGCGTTCCGAACGGGCAGCAGGCGCATTGTTTTGCGGCTGTTCGTCGTGATCATCATCGTCACTGTCAGCATTGGCTGCAGCAGCGGCAGCTTCTGCTTCCATCAATGCAATACGGTCAGCTTCCGGGATCTGATAATAATCAGGATGGATTTCAGAAAACGCCAAAAAGCCGTGGCGGTTGCCGCCATATTCGACAAAGGCTGCCTGCAATGATGGCTCAACGCGGGTTACGCGTGCGAGATATATATTGCCTTTAAGTTGTTTTTTATGCTCGGATTCAAAATCAAATTCTTCGATCTTGTTGCCCCGCGTAACAATAACGCGCGTTTCCTCCGGGTGAGAGGCATCGATAAGCATCTTGTTTAACATGTTTGTTTTTCCTGCCGACAACGCGGCGCACGTCAATGGGGCGCAAGAGAACCAGTGCTTTGGTTGCTCGCTTAAGAGTGCGTCTGTCGGATGGTTCGAGGTTCTTCGAAACAGGCAATAAGGCTTCTACGCGTAACTGCCTTGCGGCGATCGCGGTTTCCTGCCTGGTAATGATCGGTCTTTGTTGACCCATATCTGTTCCGAACGAAACGACCTAAATAATGACCTGGAAATGCCAGGCCGACCTTGTTTGCCCTGTAACAGAGCTGGCGACCACGTTGAATAAAGACGCTGTCGTCCAATTAAAAAGCGGTGTGAACCGCAAAATTCTGTGCGGCAACGGCTTGGCGTTGATAGTCGCCATTTGCGCGGAAAGTCCGAGTTATAACTGCTTTCACCAGTTATTTCAGGACTTTGATTCTGCGGGCAAAACCGAAACCTAACTATGCTTTTATGACCTGTTTTCACTCATGACAAGAAGGAATATTTCTAAGCAGCCACGCAAGCACTCTGCAACTGCTTGTCGGGAGAGTCAAAATTAGCCTTTATACATAAAACATTAACTGTGATGCGTTTAGTTCAGCTCTGGTTTGCTCTGACAATTTTCTTGGTCGAAATATCGACACAAGTATAATCTAGATGCATCTCTCTCAGAGCTTACTTTATATATGTTCGTCAAAAATCCTTGATAAAAAGCGGGTTTTAAAAAAGCAATCGGTTCAGTCTTGTCACATTATGGTATGGTAATGCGTTCTTTTTTGGGAATGATTTTAAGTCTTGGAATTATTTTTTTCCTAAGCATTCAGGCTGCTATGGCGGCTCCCGTTTCTGCTTTAACATTCCGTATGGCTGGCGATGAATTACGCACACGTGTTGTCGTTATGTTTGATGAGAAGCCGGATGTGAGGCCAATTTTGTTTTCTAAGCCGCATCGTCTCGTGATGGAACTGAGTGAAACGCGTTTTGGTTTTGACGAGAAATCACTGACCCCGCGCGGTCTGGTTTCATCCGTGCGTTATGGTTTGGCAGGTGAGGGGCGCTCACGCTTGATATTGTCGCTTATCGGGCCGTTCAAGCTTGAAAATATGAATGTCATCAAAAACGAGAATGCCCCTGGTTATCGTATGATGGTTGACATTGTTGCCAGTTCCGATCGGGAATTTGCCGATGCACTGGCTGCACAAAACAGCAAGAGTAATGTAAGTCCGGCGCAGGCCGCAAAAGATAAGAAGACGCGTGAGCAACAAAAGGCTGCTAAAAAATTCACTATTATGCTTGATGCCGGTCACGGCGGAATTGATAGTGGTGCTGAAGGCGTCACCGGTCTTAAAGAAAAAGATGTGACGCTGGCCTTTGCCCGTGATTTGCGTGACCGGCTTGAGAAAGAAAAAGACTTTCAGGTTTTTATGACGCGGGATGAAGATGTGTTTTTACGCCTCGGCGAGCGCGTGCGTCTTGCACGTCAGCATGAGGCTGATCTTTTTATCTCCATTCATGCTGATAGTGTGCCCCAGCACTATATTCGTGGCGCGACCGTTTATACGATTTCCGACAAAGCATCGGACTCGGTGGCGCGTGCAATGGCAGAGCGTGAAAATAGATCAGACGAATTCGCCGGTATTGTGCCGGAAGATCTGCCGGAAGTTACTGATATTCTGCTTGATCTTACCCGTCGTGAGACACACGGTTTTTCTCTGAAATTTGCCGATAAGGTGGTTAAATCACTGGAGGGCGAGATCAGTCTGATTAATAATCCGCATCGTTTTGCCGGTTTTCAGGTGTTGCGTGCACCGGATGTTCCATCCGTTTTGGTGGAAATGGGTTATTTGTCAAATAAAGAAGACGAAAAACTAATCACTGATCCGGCATGGCGTCAGCTCTTTGCCGAGCGTCTGGTGGTGGCGATCAAGCATTTTGCAACGCTGAAAACCAGTCTGTCACCGATTCCATGATCCGGGTGAGGTGGTTGCTTAATTTAGGCAACTGGCAAAATATTTGATTTCTTTTTAACTTGTGTGATTTAAACTTCACCTCAAATAAACCATTGTTCGGGTGCGATAAATGGCAGCAAGAGCTTTTGTAAATTGCTGCAATTTTGCACATCCGGCAGATAAAGTGGCTTGAAGTTCGTAATTTTAAGTTAAAAGTTCATAAATGATCTTGCCTTTGACGTAATTGCACTTCACTACCTGCGGTCAAGTGTCGTGAGCGTGCTGCTAATGCGTTAAGGGCTGTTGACGAAGACGCATGATGCGAATGCATGTGACGGAAATTAAACTGATTGGTTGTCAATTGAAGGCAGCTGTTTGGTGATACGGAAGGTAGGATTCCGGGTTTATGGTACGACTTATCGGATATTTCTTCGGCATTGGTGCCGTATTCATGCTTATGGTTGCTGGTGCCGTTGCGGTTTTCATCGGCAAAATAAACAAGGAACTGCCCGATTACGAAGTTCTGGAGAAGTATGAGCCTCCTGTGATGACGCGTGTCCATGCGTCTGACGGTAGTTTGATGGCTGAGTTTTCCAGAGAGCGTCGTTTGTACCTGCCGATTCAGGCTGTTCCTGATCGCGTGAAAGCTGCCTTTGTCTCTGCTGAAGACAAAAATTTCTATCATCATAATGGCGTGGACATTGGCGGTGTTGCACGTGCCATGGTCAATAACGTGAAGGGGCTTGGCAGTGGTCGTCGCCCTGAAGGTGCTTCGACGATCACACAGCAGGTAGCTAAAAACTTTCTGTTGAGCACCGAGCAGACTTATGACCGTAAAATCAAAGAAGCGATTTTGGCTATGCGTATTGAGCAGGCCTATTCAAAAGATCGTATCCTTGAGCTGTACCTGAATGAAATTTTCTTCGGGATGGGTGCTTATGGTATCGCAGGTGCCGCACTGACCTATTATGATAAAGCGGTTGGTGAGTTGACTATCTCTGAGATGGCCTATCTGGCAGCTTTGCCGAAAGGACCTGCCAACTATCATCCGTTCCGCCAGCCGGAACGCGCTGTGGAGCGTCGCAATTACGTAATCGACCGTATGGCCGAAAACGAATATATCACAATTGAAGAGGCAGAAGCTGCCAAAGCTGAACCTTTGCATGTGAATATTCGTCAGACTGCAAAATATCTCTTTGCATCTGAATATTTCACCGAAGAAGTTCGCCGTCAGATTATCGCCAAATATGGTGACAAAGCGCTTTATGAAAGCGGCTTGTCTGTTCGCACCACCTTGGATCCGGCCATGCAGGTTATGGCACGCAATTCATTACAGTCAGCTTTGCTGCGTTATGATGAAGTGCGCGGTTATCGTGGTGCCTATAAACATATTGAGCTTGGCTCCGACTGGGGTGTGCCGCTTGGCGAAATCTCTGCATTTTCCGATGTGCCGGAGTGGCAATTGTCGGTGGTGCTCAATGTTTCTTCAACTGGTGCGGATATTGGCTTGCAGCCATCACGTGAAGCATCAGGTGCGCGCTCCAAGGAGCGCAAACAAGGCTTTATCGCTGCCGATGATATGAAATGGGCGATGCGCGTCATGGTTATTGACGGCAAGCGCACCAGTGCCAAGTCGCCGGAAGGCGTCCTTAAAGTCGGCGATGTGGTTTATGTTTCCTCGAAAAAAGGAAGCGAGACTGCGTTCCGTTTGCAGCAGCCGCCGAAAGTTGAAGGCGCTATGGTTGCGATGGATCCGCATACTGGCCGCGTGCTGGCTATGAGCGGTGGTTTCTCCTTCTCCGAATCCGAATTTAACCGCGCAACGCAGGCTTATCGACAGCCGGGTTCGTCCTTTAAGCCGTTCGTTTATGCAGCAGCGCTTGATTATGGTTACACGCCGGCATCCGTTGTTCTGGATGGGCCGCTGGAGATTAATCAAGGTGGTTCGCTGGGTATTTGGGCGCCTAAAAACTATTCCGGTAAATTCTCCGGCCCTTCAACTCTGCGCTATGGTATTGAGCAATCGCGTAACGTGATGACCGTTCGTCTGGCGCAAGATATGGGCATGAATGTTGTTGCTGAATATGCAGAGCGTTTTGGCATTTATGATAAGATGCTGCCAGTTCTTTCCATGTCACTTGGTGCGGGCGAAACGACCGTTCTGCGTATGGTTACTGGTTATTCTGTAATGGCCAATGGCGGACGCAGTATTGAGCCTTCAATGATTGACCGTATTCAGGATCGTTACGGTAAGACCATTTTCAAGCATGACAGCAGAAAATGTGAAAATTGTAATTCGGAAGCCTGGTCAAATCAGGATGAGCCGGAGTTGATTGATGATCGTGATCAGGTGCTTGATCCGATGACCGCCTATCAGATTACATCGATGATGGAAGGTGTTGTTGCTCGTGGTACTGCTCGCGTGCTGCAAGATCTCAAACGTCCGGTTGCTGGTAAAACCGGTACAACCAACGATGAAAAAGATGCGTGGTTTGTAGGCTTTACGCCTGATCTGGTCGTTGGTGTTTATGTTGGTTATGACAATCCGACGCCGCTTGGCCGTGGTAGCACCGGTGGTGCATTGGCGGTTCCTATTTTCAAGAACTTCATGGAACAGGCAATGGTCGGCAAGCCTAAATCTGAGTTCCGTGTACCGGAAGGTATGATGATGATTCCGATCAACCGTCGCACAGGTATGCGTACAGCATCTGGTTCGGGTGATGCTTTCATGGAAGCTTTCAAACCGGGGACTGGGCCTGCCGATTCTTATTCGGTTATCGGTATGGGTGATTTCCAAGAGGGTTCACCAATTGCGCCGAGCTCACCGCAAGCAACGCGTGCGCTTTCGTCCGGTTCCGGCGGATTGTATTAACACTACAAATTCTTTACAGGCTTTGATGAGGTGACTATGTTGCCTCATCATTTGTTTGATAAATGAAGCATAAGAGCAGATAGCTGCTTTTGAAATTTGAGAATAGATTAAGGAATATAAAGCGAATGCGCGCTGAAATTGAGAGCTTGGTCGACGAAATCAAGCAGGCCATAAGCCTGCTGAGGAGGCATCTTTGACTGGGATCAGTCCATTAAACGGCTGGGTTATTTAAACCAGCGCGCAGAAGATCCAACCCTTTGGAATGATGCACAAGAAGCGCAGAAGCTCATGCGTGAGCGTCAGCAGCTTGATGACAGCATCAATGGCATCAAATATCTGACCCAGACCTTGCAGGACAGCATTGAGCTGATCGCGATGGGTGAGGAAGAGGGTGATAAGTCGATTATCGCTGATGCAGAAGATGCTATCCGTGCACTGAAAACCGATATCGCTAAACGCCAGATCGATATGCTTTTGTCGGGTGAAGCTGATCCGAACGACACTTATGTAGAAGTTCATGCCGGTGCCGGTGGCACGGAAAGTCAGGACTGGGCTTCGATGTTGCTGCGCATGTACACGCGCTGGGCAGAAAAGAGCGGTCGTAAGGTTGAGCTGCTTGAAATTCACGATGGTGAAGAAGCCGGTATCAAATCAGCAACGCTGCTGATTAAGGGGCATAATTCTTACGGCATGATGAAAACCGAATCCGGTGTGCATCGTCTGGTTCGTATTTCGCCTTATGATTCCAATGCGCGTCGTCATACATCCTTTTCCAGCATCTGGGTCTATCCGGTGATTGACGATAATATTGAAGTGGATGTCACCGAAGCTGATGTTCGCATTGATACGTATCGCGCATCGGGTGCCGGTGGGCAGCACGTTAACACAACGGACTCTGCTGTGCGTATTACGCATATTAAGTCCGGCATTGTGGTTCAGTGTCAGTCGGAACGTTCGCAGCATAAAAACCGTGCAACCGCATGGTCGATGTTGCGTGCTCGTCTCTATGAAGAAGAGCTGAAAAAACGTGAAGAAGCTACCAACGCTATGACGGCTTCCAAAACCGATATCGGTTGGGGACATCAGATCCGTTCTTATGTCTTGCAGCCTTATCAGTTGGTCAAGGATTTGCGTACCGGCGTGGAAAGCACAAATCCGCAAGAAGTGCTTGATGGTGCTGTGACACCGTTTATGGAAGCATCACTTGCGCATCGCATCAGCGGCAGTGACGTGGTGGTCGAAGATATCGACTAATCGCTGAACTTGGCTGAGCCGATTATTAAGTGTTGCAGGGCGGGATTGCATAGTGCTGTTTCGCCCTGCATCATATGTATCTGACAAATATGGATTCGCAGTTTCATGCTCTATTTTTCGCGCTGGAAAGCCGCTCTGATCTGGTTGGTCGTCTTCATGGGCGTTATCTTCGCCTTACCCAATCTTTTCTCGCGTGATACATTAGACGGGCTGCCGAATTTCCTGCCGAAAAAGCAGGTCTCTCTTGATCTGGATCTTTCCGGCGGCTCGAGACTGATTGTTCAGTCATCCAAGAGTTCCGAAAAGGTCGTCGATAAAACGGTTGAGATTTTAAACAATCGTTTGAAAGAGATGGGCTATACCGACTCGCTTGTAGAAAAAGAACGCAGCAAAGGGCAAATCCTTGTCGAAGTGCGCGGTATCTATGACATCGAGTTGCTTAAGGATATTTTGAGTGCAAGTGGCGCAGTTTCCTTTCACGAGGTTGATGCGTCTATGTCACCGGATGAGGCCATTCGCGGCACGCCACCTGAAGGTGATATTGTTGTCTATTCGTTTGATGATCCGCCGGTCGGCTATTTATTGGTGAAAAAACCGGCGTTAACAGGCGAAGATATTCTTGATGCACAAGCAGGTTATGCTGCAGATGGCACAACACCTGTTATTACGATCAAGCTCAGTCCTGAAGGTCGTCAGGCTATGGCGGAGTTGACTGAGCGGAGCGTGGGCCGGGCATTTACCGTAGTTGTTGATCGTCAGGTTATTTCTGCACCTGTAGTGCAAGCAAAAATTGACACTGATGAACTGCAATTAACCGGCTCTTTTGATTATGATGTCGCAAGTAATCTGGCGGTTGTTTTGCGGGCAGGTGCTTTGCCAGCAAGCGTGAGCGTGCTTGAAGAACGTACTATTACCTCGGCATTGGGTGCGGATTATGCCAGTGCTGCAGCCGTTGCGGCTTCCATGGCCGCCGTTCTTGTCGGCCTCTTTATGATCCTTTCTTACGGCACTTTGGGCGTGTTGGCGATGATTGCGGTTGCGGTCAACATCATTCTGCTGGTTGCTATTTTGTCGATTATCGGCGCCTCTGTCAGTATGGCAAGTGTTGCCGGTCTGGTGCTGACCATTGGTATGGCGGTGGATGCCAATGTGCTGATTTATGAGCGCGTGCGGGAAGACCGCCGTCATGGTTATTCTGTTGTTCAGGCAATGGAATCCGGCTTTTACCGTGCGCTTTCAACCATTGTTGACGCGAACCTCACCACATTGATTGCGGCTGTTGTGCTGTTCATTTTAGGGAGCGGTGCTGTTTATGGTTTTGCCGTAACTGTCACGATTGGTATCGCAACAACGCTTTTCACAACATTGACCTTCACACGTTTGCTCATTTCGCAATGGGTTCGCATTGTAAAGCCGAAGGAAGTTCCAAAACGCCGTTTGAAGCTGGTGCCGACTGTCACCCGTATTCCATTTATGCGTTTACAGTTCCTGACACTTGGTGTTTCGGTTCTGGCTTGTGCGATTGTTTTGGCGCTTTTCGTCAATATCGGGTTTAACTATGGTGTTGATTTCCGCGGCGGTGCAATGGTCGAATTGCAAGCGCGTGAAGGCGATGCAGATCTCGTTGATATCAGCGAACGCCTTTCTGAACTCAATATCGAGAGTGCTCGTGTCATGCAGACAGAGACTTCCAATTCAGCACTCGTGTTGATTGGTAGTCAGGAAGTGGGTGACGAAGCAGATCAAACCATCGCCGTGAAACTTCGCGATGAGTTTGGCAAAGAATATATGTTCCAGCGCGTTGAAGTGGTGGGGCCGACCGTTTCCGAACAGTTGAGTAATGCCGGACTTCTGGCGGTGACTTTGTCTCTACTCGGTATCTTTATCTATGTCTGGTTACGCTTCCGTTGGCAGCTTGCTTTTGGTGCGGTGATTGCCACCGTGCATGATGTCATCATTCTGGCAGGCATGTTTGTTGTCTTTGGCATGGAGTTCAATCTATGGAGTGTCGCAGCAATCCTGACGATTATCGGCTACTCGCTCAATGATACGATCGTGATTTATGACCGTATCCGTGAAAACCTTCGCCGTTATCAGAGTGCGCCATTGCCAGCGATTATCGATGCTTCGATTAACCAGACATTGTCACGTACCATTCTGACCTCTTTTGTAACCTTCCTTGCGCATGTGCCGCTTTATGTGTTCGGCGGTGAGGATATTCGCAACTTTGCGCTGGCACTCAGTGTTGGTATCATTGTGGCAAGTTATTCATCTATCTTCATTGCAGGTCCATTGCTGGTGCAGTTTGGTTTGAAACCGCGCAGCCCGCGTCAGGAAGGCGATGATGATATGGGTGACGAGCTTTCTCAGTCGCTGAATTTGGAGAGCTGATATGTCTTCCGGCATTCAGATGCGTGAGGCGCATTTCCCTGGACGTGCGCCCATCGATGCTTATGGCAATGGTGGTTTCCGCTTTGCCGAAATGTCTCATAAAGGCTCCATCATGTGCCTGCCAAGCGGTGTGCATGGTTGGGAGCCGAAAGCGGCCCCCTTGCTGGCTGTCGATGACCTGAAACTCATTCTTGAGCAGGCCAATGATATTGAAATTCTGCTGGTTGGCACAGGAATGGATTTACGCCGCATTCCGGCGGAGGTGCGTGAATTGCTGCGTGCCCATTATATCTCTTCTGATCCGATGAGTACTGGTGCAGCTGTGCGCACATATAATGTGCTTTTGGCGGAAGACCGTGCCGTGGCCGCAGCGCTGATCGCTGTCGAATAATATGCAAGCGGATAAAATGCAGGATAATGAACTTTATTGCCTGAACCTGTTGGCTCAAGCGGATAAAGACCGCTACCTTTCATTGCTTTATGCGCCGGAAGCTAAGCGCGGTGCTTTGGCCGCGCTCTATGCGTTTAATGTGGAAATTGCCCGTATTCGTGATGTCGCCAAAGATGCCTTGCCGGGTGAGGTACGCCTGCAATGGTGGCGTGATCTCATTAATGGTGCCGGGCATGGCGAAACAGAAAGCCATCCGGTGGCGGCCTGTTTGATGGCAACGATAAAGCAATATTCGCTGCCGTTACATGTCTTTGATGCCTATTGCGAAGCGCGGATTTTCGATCTTTATAACGATCCGATGCCAGCGCGTCATGATCTGGAAGGTTATTGCGGCGAGACGGCATCCGTTCTGATACAGATGGCGGCAAGTATTCTTGATACGGACAGAGCGCCGCAGTTCAGCGAGGCCGCAGGCCATGCCGGTGTTGCGCAAAGCATTGCAGGTTTGTTGCGGTTGATGCCGCTTCACCGTGCTCGCAGCCAGATCTATATGCCAGCAGATATCATGCAGGCGGTAGGGCTTGATGCTGACACCTATCTGGGCTCTGGCCATGAGGCTGAAAAGACTAACTTAGTGCGCGCCATGATCGCTTTGGCAGATGAGCATTTTGCAGCCTATAAAAAAGCTGCGCGCGGGTTGCCTGCCAGTTTGAAACCTGCATTTTTGCCGGTCAGTCTGGTGCCGTCCTATTTGCGGAGCTTGAGCCACAATGCGGATAAGGCGACAACTGAAATCAACGATATTTCCCCGCTTCGCCGTCAATGGACCATGATGAAAGCCGGATTGATCGGCTGAATAGATTTTATCCGATAAGACAATAAAAAACGGGCAAGACTATTATCATCAGTCTTGCCCGTTTCATTTGTGCGATGGGAAAAAGTTTAAAGTGCTGATTTTTCCAGCCAGTTTTTCCAATCTTCCAATGCACGAGCGCTCATGGCGCGTTTTTTGGCAATGGTTTTCTCTTTGCCGCGCAGACGCTTGCCTTCGGTTTTTACCACTTCAACAGGTGGGAAAAGGCCGAAATTGACATTCATTGGCTGGAAAGAGCGTTTGCCCGGTTCCTCATCGCTGACAAGATGGCCGCCGGTAATGTGGCCAAGCAAAGCGCCAAAGCCGGTGGTGAGGGGCGGAATTTCCAACTCTTTGCCCAACACTTCAGCCGCAGTAAAGCGTCCGGCAAGCAAACCGATGGCGGATGATTCCACATAGCCTTCACAACCGGTGATCTGACCGGCAAAGCGCAATTGCGGGCGTGATTTCATCCGCAATTTACCATCAAGCAGCACTGGTGAGTTGAGATAGGTGTTGCGGTGCAAGCCACCAAGACGGGCAAATTCAGCATTTTCTAAGCCGGGGATCATACGCAGAATGGCTGTCTGGTCGCCGTAGCGCAGCTTGGTCTGGAAGCCAACCATGTTGTAAAGCGTGCCAAGCGCATTATCTTGGCGCAATTGCACCACTGCATAAGGCTTAACGGTCGGGTTATGCGCATTGGTCAGTCCCATTGGCTTCATCGGGCCGTGGCGTAATGTTTCTGACCCGCGCTCTGCCATGATTTCAATCGGCAGACAGCCATCAAAATAAGGCGTGCCTTCCCATTCTTTGAAATCAGTCTTTTCGCCGCCAATCAGAGCCGCAATAAAGGCTTCATACTGCTCTTTATCCATCGGGCAGTTGATGTAATCTTTGCCGGTGCCGCCAGGGCCTACTTTGTCATAACGGGACTGGAACCAGCAGACATCCATATTGATGCTGTCAAAATGGATGATCGGGGCAATCGCGTCAAAAAATGCCAGCGCATTAGTATCGGTTTCAGCGGCAATGGCATCGGCCAGCGAGGCGGCGGTCAGCGGGCCGGTCGCAATAATGGTTGTGCCCCATTCTTGCGGTGGCAGGCCGGACACTTCACCGCGCTCAAGTGTGATAAGCGGATGATTTTCAAGCTTTTGTGTGACAGCCAGTGAAAAGCCGTCACGGTCAACTGCCAGAGCGCCACCGGCAGGCACCTGATTGGCATCGGCGCAAGCCATGATCAGTGAATTCGCCATGCGCATTTCGGCATGAAGCACGCCGACTGCATTGGTTTCAGCATCATCTGAACGGAAGGAGTTGGAGCAAACGAGCTCTGCCAGATGATCGGTTTTATGGGCATCGGTGCCGCGCACAGGGCGCATTTCATGCAAGATCACCGGAACGCCGGCCTCAGCCAGCTGCCATGCGGCTTCGGAACCTGCAAGCCCGCCGCCGATAATGTGAATTGGGGAGTGAGAAACTGTGTTTGACATGAGCGCGTTCTTACTCTCTTTCAAAGAAATCAGCAATCACCGGTGATCTGGTTTGGCTCTTGGCTGTGATAATTTTTTGAAAAGTAAAAAGATACTGTCTGTTACAGATGAGCTTGAAACGAATAATGCCCGCCACATGAAAATGCGACGGGCATTATTTCTGTCAGGCTAGCGTGGGAGGAGGGTCGCTAACCCGAAACTGCTATAATAGGGAGGAGGGATATATAGCAGTGAATTATTGTAAATACGCAAGTATTTACCTAAGTATTATTAGCGTTTGTTAGCCTGGCGGGCTACATATGGAATGTCTGAACGAGAAATTCCAAGATCATTGAGTTCGCGGTTGCTCAAAATGCTAAGTTCTGCAACTGTCGAACGGTAACGGCGCCAGTTATTGAATGAGCGCATAATGTTCATTTCTTCTGTCTCCGGTTGAATTACTGTAGATCAGTGTTTGATCGATGAGTTGTATATAGGCCATATATTTTAAATTGGGAGAGACAGGTTTGCATAGCTGCCCTGCAAGCCATGCATTTCACAAACCATCATTTCGTCACAAGGTTTAGCTAGACAGAAGGTTCGGGCATATTTTGCATGATCGGCTTTATCCGGCCTTGCTGTAATTTAAGATCGACTTCGCTGTAGTCGCAAATTATAGCTACACAATATATGCATCAGCGAAAGGATCTGCCTTTGTCTTTTTCTATGTCGGTTGAAAAGCTTATTTCCAGTTGGAAAGAGCAGGGACTAATCGATAATGACACGGCCGGAAAATTACTCAGTGATTTAAACGCACGTCGTACAGGCATCGGACTGGGCGGTGTGCTGGCAACGATCGGCGGCCTTTTACTTGGTGCAGCAGTTATTTTGTTAGTGGCTGCCAATTGGCAGGAAATTCCGCGCATTGTGCGGGTCTTGTCAGTTTTTGCAATTATCTGGATTTGTTATATAGGCGGTGTCTGGCGTCGCCTTGCCGGTGATGTGGTTTTTTCCAAAGCGCTTTTTATAATTGCTGCTGCCGCATTTGGCGCGGGCATTGCGTTGGTTGGGCAGATGTATCATATGTCCGGTGATGAGCAGTCAGCCATCCTGCTGTGGACATCGGGCGTTTTTGTTGCCGCCTTCTTGCTGCGAGAGTCGGTTTTAAGCGCTTTTGCAATGTTCCTTGCCTGCTTCTATCTGTTTTCAGCCATACAGCATGATTTTGAAGTTTTGATGTATGAGCGCGGCTTTTACGTCGTACCTGCACTGATAGTGACGGGGGCTGTTGCCGCTTATTTTACGCATTCACGCATCAGCGGCCATCTGGTCGGCCTGTTTACGCTTGCTTGGGTTGGTCTGCTTTATGGTGAAATGAAGCATCCGTTAATTTTGTGGCTGCTTATCGCTGCCGGTGGAGCATTGATGCTCATCGATGGATTAGCTCATGTTCTGCTGCAACGTTTGACGCGTTTTGCCCGCCCTTTGGCCGCTTATGGTTTTCTGGGCGTGATTGGTGCTGTGCTAGCTTTCCAGTTCAGAGATATTCGTTTCTCTTATTTAGATGAGCCGCATGTTCTTTTTTATAGCATCGTCATTTTCGGGCTTTGCATTGGCGCGCTTGTTTTGTGTGGCCGCAATAATGGTGGCTTGCGCGGGCTGGTTTATCTGGTCTTCTCGGGGCAGGTGCTTTATCTCGCCTTTGAGACCATCGGCACGATGATCGGCACATCGGGCTTCTTCTTAACCTCAGGTGTTCTCGTGCTGCTATTGGCTGTCTTCGTGCGCCGTATGGAAAGACGCCTGTCAGGGCATGGCCAGTCAGAAACAGAGGTGCTGCCATGAAGATGAGTGCTAAATATCTTTACGGTGCTGCTATTGTGGTGGCTCTGCTGCAAACTGGTGTTTTGTTTGCCGGCATTGAAAAGCGCGCGCAAATTTTGCGCAACGGACAAGATATTGTCGTGAAGACAAGCCGCGTTGATCCGCGCGATTTGCTGCGTGGTGACTATGTCATTCTTGGCTATGACTTTTCTGAAATACCGCAAGAAGATGTTAAGGGTGCCGTCGAAAACTATGACGGCGACATTTATGTGGGTGTCAAAAAAGGTGTCGACGGATTTTGGCATATGACGCGCGCATCGGTGGACGCATTCACTGATCTTGCTGATGGTGAGTTGCAGATCAAGGGTGAAACTCTGTATCCAATCTGGACGCAATTGGGCGGCAATGTTCGCGTACGATTCGGTATTGAGCGTTATTATGTGCCTGAAGGCGAGGGTTTGGAGATTGAAGGGGAGCTGGATGAGGATAATATCACAGCTATTATCGCAGTTTCCAAAGCTGGCGTTCCACAAATTAAGGCGCTGCAAAATAAGGGCGTGAAAATCTATCAGGAACCTCTTTATTAAGGGGTTCCTATAAATAAATGATTTTATTGATATAATTTGCATTTTTGATCATTTTTTAAAGCGCGAAACTCTGATCATTTATAAAAATATTGTCGGGTTTTGTTAAACATAATTTCTTGAATGTTCGTTGTGGCGATTCCGCAACAGTTTTTTTCAATAAACTATACTAAGCTCAGATCAGGGCAAATTGCCCCTATGCCGCCACAAAGCGGGATAAAGGTTTAATCAATGCGAATGATGGTGGATCTATCCACGTTCAGTGCAGAGTTTAAGTCTAGGGTTTAAATCTGGGCGGTAAATTTAAGTGACATCAAGATGCCTTATTTTGCCATCCGAAAGTCGTAGTGTCGCCGAGAAGTCATATTATACTTTTGACTTAAACGAGGCTTACGTCTTTGACCAACGGGATTAAGAGAAATTGACTGCAATATCCTTGAAAAATTTTGCATTCCCAAGAAAGGGCCATTTCTGCGGCTCTGTATTGGGCTTGGCTTTATTGAGTATTGCAGCAAGCACTCAGGCGGGCTTTGCCTTTGATGTGCAGGACAAATCTAAATCCAACAATCCTTTTGAAGTTTTCTTTTCTGCTTATAAAAGCGGCCATAAAGACGAAGCTGTTAAAGCGCTCCGCTATGCTGCTGAACAAGGACATCCGGGTGCAAACTGGAAGCTGGCGCGTATGTATGCTGACGGCGATGGTGTGCCTGAAGATGATTTTGCCGCCTACCAGATTTTTGAAAAAATCGTGCGTGATGGCGTTGATCCGGGCTCACAGAATGAATCCTATGTGGCTGATGCTCTGACGGCATTGGCTGGCTATGCCCGTCGTGGCATTCCCGGTACGCATGTGAAATCTAATCTGCCGATGGCGCGTGATCTTTACGTGCAGGCTGCGTCCAGCTTTGGTGATCCTGCTGCTCAATATGAATTGGGCAAAATGCTGCTGAATGGCGAGGGCGGTGACCGCAATCCGGTTCAGGCAGCGCGTTGGTTCCAGTTGTCTGCGCAAAAGGGCCACGCCAATGCGCAGGCTATGTTCGGCAATATGCTGTTTCAGGCCGGAAAGACTGTGCAGGGCTTGGCGATGCTGACGGTTGCATTTGAGCATTGCGCCGCACATGACAAAGCATGGATCCGCGAAATGCAGGAGCAGGCTTTTTCGCTTGCCGGTGAAGCTGATCGACGTAATGCGATTGCATTGGCTGGTCGCTGGGGACAGGGCACCAATGTCCGGCTGATGGCTGAAAGCAACTAGGTGCGCCTTGAGGCGCATGTTTTTAAAAGCGCTCACTATGGAGCGCTCCTAATAAAATTCCGTTTCTCTTAAAGCACTTGTTTAAAACGCGTTTTTCAGCGTGATGACGACCGGCACATGGTCCGATGGTTTTTCCCAGCCACGCGTATGTTTTTCAATATCAACTGTTTCAAGAAGATCGGCGGCCTCAGGCGAAAGCATCAGATGGTCAATGCGGATGCCGTTATTTTTCTGCCATGCACCAGCCTGATAATCCCAGAACGAATAGGACTTATCGGCATCAGTAGTGGCACGGAAAGCATCGCTGAAGCCTAAATTTTCCAATTCGCGGAACAGAACGCGTGATGTGCGCAGGAAAAGCGCATCATTAACCCATGCAGCAGGTGTTTCTGCGTCTTTAGGTTCCGGAATAATATTATAGTCACCGGCAAGAATGAGGGGCTCTTCAAGGGCGAGTTGTTCTTCAGCCCAGGAGTTCAGGCGCTTCATCCATGAAAGCTTGTATGGGTATTTTTCCGTATCAACCGGATTGCCGTTAGGCAGATAAAGCGAAACAACGCGCAACACGCCTTGGTCAGTTGAAAATTGCGCCTGAATAAAGCGTGATTGCTCATCGCTGTCATCGCCCGGCAAGCCGCGGGTCACTTCATCAGGTGTTTTCTTGGAGAGAATGGCGACGCCGTTAAAGCCCTTTTGGCCGTGGGTTTCCACGTGATAACCGAGCGCTTCAATCTCCATGCGTGGAAACAATTCATCCACCGATTTGATTTCCTGCAAACAGGCAATATCAGGGGATGATTCTTCCAGCCAATGCAGAAGATTGTCGATACGCGCTTTAACGCCGTTAATATTCCATGTCGCTATTTTCATGGCATTAGGAATAGAGAATTGTGAGGAGAACGGCAAGCGCTATAGGGGGAATGGTTGCGCTTGCCACAGATAAATCAGCCTGTAATCAGGCTTTCAAAACAGCTTAGATCGAGAAGCTGGTGCCGCAGCCGCAAGAGCTGGTGGCATTTGGATTTTGGATCTGGAACGATTGTCCCATCAGGTCATCGACAAAATCAATGACCGAGCCATCCAGATAAGGCAGAGAGATCGCATCGATCAGTACTTTTGATCCGGCGTTTTCAATCACCAGATCATCATCTTCTTGTTCGCTCACCAGTTCATATTTATAAGAAAAACCGGTGCAGCCGCCGCCTTCAACAGAAACGCGCAAAGCTGATTTATCAGGTTCACTGCTGAGAATTTTAGCGATCCGCTTGGCGGCTGAATCTGATACGGATATACCCGTCATGGTTTGCTCCGGATAAAAATCTGCGTCTATTATCATAATATCGCAGCACATCTTATGTCATATCTATGATAGCTAAGAACTGACCGTTAAAGTGTCAATGGTGATTACATGTCGTTTATCAAAGTTTAAGCGACAGAAATATGTTTGTGCTATAGAAAGCGGCATGACAATTTGCGCGAAGCAATCAACATTAAAGTGAAGTGCAGGCGATAAAATGGACAATTTGGACGGAATTGGTTTTGGCTATCGGGAGCGGGCGAGCTATGCCTCTGATCCGGCTAAAAGCCGTGGGCGCTTGGTGCCTGAAGCCGATAGTCCGACGCGCACACCCTATCAGCGCGACCGTGACCGCATTATCCACTCCAATGCATTTCGTCGTTTGAAGCATAAAACCCAAGTTTTTATCGCGCATGAAGGTGACCATTACCGCACCCGTTTGACCCATACGATTGAAGTGGCGCAAATTGCCCGGGCATTGGCGCGTGCCTTGCGGCTGGATGAAGATTTGGCCGAAGCCGTGGCCTTGGTGCATGATTTTGGTCACACACCATTTGGTCATACCGGCGAAGATACGCTGAATGAGCGGATGAAGGATTATGGCGGCTTTGACCATAATGCGCAGTCATTGCGCATCGTCACCAAGCTTGAACATCGCTATGCGGAGTTTGACGGGTTGAACCTCAGCTGGGAGACGCTGGAAGGTTTGGTCAAGCATAATGGGCCACTGACCGGCGCTCATGCGGTGGAAGAGGTCGTGCCGCAGCCGATCCTTGATTTTAACGGCAAATATGATCTGCGGCTTGATAGTTTTGCAAGTCTGGAAGCGCAGTGCGCAGCCATCGCAGATGACATAGCCTATAATGCCCATGATATTGATGATGGCTTGCGGGCAGGGCTTTTGACATTGGAAGGTTTGGAAGATGTGCGGCTCACCCGTGATTTGATTGCGATTGTACGGGGCAAATATCCAAATCTTGATGATGCGCGCGTTGGTTATGAACTGGTGCGCCGCCAGATTACTGTCATGGTTGAGGATGTAATCAAGAAAGCGCGCCGCCGTATTGAGGCATTGCAACCGCAATCCATTGAAGATGTGCGCAACCATTCGTCAGCTTTGGTTGGTTTCTCGCCAGCGATGTTTGAGCAAGAGCGCGAGTTGAAGCGTTACTTGTTTAAAAATCTGTATTTCCACGAAAGCGTTGTCCGACGACGAAGGGTCGCTGACAAAGTTGTGCAGGACTTGTTTGATCTCTATCAGGCAAGCCCTGAAAAGATGCCCGATGAGTGGCAGGCCAAGATGGAAGGCTTGGAAAAACTTCAGAAAGCCAGACATATTGCTGACTTCATCTCCGGTATGACCGACAATTATGCTTTGCGTGAGCATCGACGATTGTTTGACCAAACAGATGAATTGGCTTAATCGGGCGGAAAAGATTTTAAGCGCGATCGATAAGAGTTAGCAAAAGCTTGCTGGTTGCTTTGAGAATTTTATGCATGAGAGGTAGCTTGATAAGATGAGTGCCTCTGCGAAACAGGACAGATCATGAATATCTTTACAGATTTCGATGAACGTATCAAAAAAACGCTGCAAGACATTGATCTTAAAGCAAAAGACGGTGGTGATTTAGACCTTTCACGCGTTGGTGTTGAGCCGCCGCGCGATGCGAGCCATGGTGATATTGCCACCAATGCGGCGATGGTTTTATCTAAGGCTGTTGGTAAAAATCCACGCGAGCTGGCTGAAGAAATTGCAGGTGCTTTGCGTCAGGACAGCGATGTTGAGTCGGTTGATGTTGCAGGTCCCGGCTTTATTAACTTGCGTTTGAAGCCTGCCTATTGGCAGCGCGGCCTTGGCACGATGTTGGCTTCCGGCACTGATTATGGTCGCTCCGGTTTGGGTGAAGGCCGCAAGGTCAATGTGGAATATGTGTCCGCAAACCCAACCGGCCCTATGCATGTCGGTCATTGCCGTGGTGCGGTTGTTGGCGATGTGTTGGCCAATCTTTTGTCCTTCAGCGGCTATGATGTCACTAAAGAATATTACATCAATGATGCGGGCGCGCAGATTGATGTTGTGGCAAAATCTGCTTTCTTGCGTTACCGCGAAGCGTTGGGCGAGGATATCGGTGAAATTCCGGCCGGTCTTTATCCGGGCGATTATCTCGTTCCTGTCGGTCAGGCGCTGGCTGAAGAATTCGGCAATAAGCTGCTTGAAATGCAGGAAGATGAGCGCCTTGAGATTTTGAAAGAGCGCACCATCAAAGCGATGATGGATATGATCCGCGCTGATCTGGAAGCGCTTAATGTGCGCCATGATCTTTTCTATTCGGAAAAGACATTGCACGCCAATCATGCGCAGGCCATCCGTTCAACCATCAATGACCTGACCATGAAAGGTCATGTTTATAAGGGCAAGCTGCCGCCGCCAAAAGGCCAGTTGCCGGATGATTGGGAAGATCGCGAGCAGACTTTGTTCCGCTCCACCGAAGTGGGCGATGATATCGATCGCGCTTTGATGAAGTCTGACGGCTCATTCACCTATTTTGCTGCTGACGTTGCTTATTTCAAAGATAAGTATGATCGTGGCTTTGATGAAATGATCTATGTGCTGGGCGCAGACCATGGCGGCTATGTCAAACGTCTGGAAGCTGTGGCACGCGCTGTGTCTGATGGCAAAGCCAAACTGACTGTGCTGCTTTGCCAGATGGTCAAGCTGTTGCGCGATGGCGAGCCGGTGCGCATGTCAAAGCGTGCAGGCGAATTCATTACACTGCGTGATGTGGTGGATGAAGTTGGCCGTGATCCGGTGCGTTTCATGATGCTGTATCGCAAGAGTGATGTGGCACTTGATTTTGACTTTGCCAAGGTTACCGAACAGTCAAAAGACAATCCGGTTTTCTATGTTCAATATGCATCGGCGCGTTGCCATTCAGTATTCCGTCAGGCACGGGAACAATTGGGCATTGAGACAATAGAAAAAGAATCACTTGCGGCGCATTTAAGTCTTTTAACTGACGAAAGTGAACTGGCCCTGATCCGTAAGCTGGCAGAATATCCGCGTCTTATTGAAGCGGCTTCTAGCCATCAGGAGCCGCATAGACTGGCTTTTTACCTGTATGACCTGGCTTCTGCGTTCCATTCTCAATGGAATAAAGGTTCAGAAAACCAAGATTTACGTTTTATCAAGGTTAACGATACAAACTTGTCACTTGCCAGGCTTGGGCTGGTGCAGGTTGTTTCTGACGTTTTGAAATCCGGACTGACTATTATTGGTGCGGATGCTCCGACGGAAATGCGCTGATCAGGTAAAATAACCGGACAGGAAAAAGTTCGGGATATGCTTGTGAGGCCATAGTTGAATACTTGCAGAATGAAGCTTTGTCATGAAGCTTTGTTCTGCTGGTGTTGACTGGAGACTACTGTCAACTTTTGCCCACATTGCACTGGTATTTGTAATGGTTACAGATATCGGGTGATATCTTTAGGGTATGAGTTAGGAAGAAGTCATGACGGACAGCAGTTATAAAGCCCGCGGCAACGGCGAGCGTCCGGTGCAGGAAGAAGATGATCCGCTGATGCAGCTTTCGCAGATCGGCGGGTTTGATGATTTGTTTTCGGCTCAGTCGAAGCACCAGGATACAACACCTCCGTCTGACGACATGTTCGCCATTGATCTGGAACGCGAATTAGTTGGCGGTCTGGATGATGATTTTTTTGCCCAGGATGTGGCTCAGGATGTGCCGGATGTTTTTGCTGAGACGGTTTCACCGGAACCGGCTGCACCAGCACCTGCGACGCCCGCATCCACCATGGCTGCGGATAATTACCGTGACAGCTACAGAAGCGCGTCAGCGCGTAGCTATGCCAGTTACAATCAGGGTTCGCACGGCTATGGCAGTTTGACCCAGTATTTGCAGTCACAATCACCTGCACCAAGTTCAGTTGTTGAGGAAACACCGGCTGAAAGCTTTGAAGCGCCAGTGGCTGCCTCTGTGCCTGAAGCTGATGTGCCTTATTCTTATGCCGATCATGGTTTTAATGCTGATTTGGAAAATGAACTGGCGTCGGCTTTGTCAGGTCATGAAGATGTGTTGTCCAGCCGCTCGCTTGGCGGGCAGAGCAATGATATTTATTCTTATAATGAAGAGCCACAATTCGCATCCGTAGAGGAGCCGGAATATGTGGCTCCGGCGCCAGCAGTTCCTGCTGCATCGCTGGAAGACGAATTGGCGAATTTGCTTTTCGGTGATGATGCACCTGCTGCGGCAGAGCCTGCACCTGTTTACGCATCGGCACCTGTATATGCTGCGCGTGAAGAAGAGCCGTTTGCGTCTTTTGGCAATGCCGAGCAAAGCTATGAAGCAGAGCAGAGTATTGATGATTTTGCCGCGCAATCTTCCATTGAAGGTGGCAATTATCAGCCAGCTTTTACTCAAAACGCATATGATGAGCCATCTTTTGCCGAAGCACCAAGCTTTGCTGCTGAGCCATATTATGCTGAAGAGCCTCGCTATAGCGAAGAACCAGTTGCTTCAGCACCTGCGCCTCATTCCAATGATGCACCGCCGCAGGATATGTTTTTTGATGATACATCCTTTGCTGTTGAGCCAAGCGACATTGAGCTGAATGCGCTTAATCAGGCATCAGCCGAGTTTGAAGCAACGCTTGCTGATCTGCCTGAAGAAGATACGTTTGAACTGGATGACGAGAACTTCTCGGAAGCCATTGAGCGCGAATTGTCGGCACAGAGCTACTTTGCTTGGGAAAAAGACAAAGTTCAGCCTGAAGAGGCTGGTGAAGAAGTACAGGCCGAAAATTTCTTCTCCGATCAGGATTTTGATTTCTCGGTTGATGAAACTGCGCCAACTGCTTCAACAAGAGAAGCGGAAGCACCGCTGACCTTCGCCCATGCAATTTCAGAAGATGAGCGCAAGCCAGCACCTTTCCCGCATTATGCGGCACAGCGTTCAAGCTTTACGGCTCCAGCGCCTGATGTGGCGACAATGAGCGTTTCCGAAGCAAAAGTTGAGCAGACCCAGCCGCTCGATCTGCCGGAAGTGCCATATTATGATGAGCCGGAAAATGCCGGACTCAACCAGCTTGAAGCAGAATTTGCTGATGTTTTCAGCGCAATCAGCGTTGAAGAAATACAGCCATCAGTCAATGATGCTGCAGCATCGGCTGACCGTGCTTTTGAAGATATTTTCCGCGAGAGCTATGCTGATTTTGCCCCGTCTGCTTCCACCGCAGGTGCGGCTGCCGGACTTGCGGCAGGTGCTGCCGCTGCCGGATTAGCCGGTCGTCGTCAAGCTGATGCACAGACATCATCTTCAGGCAGTCAGGATGATTTTTATAATCATTGGGCTGATGGCAATAATGGTGCCGATGCTGCTGCTCCAAAATCTGCGCCTTATGCAATGGGCGAAGATTTAGGCGCTGCCGCCGAGGCTTATCGTGAGCGTCCGGTGCGTGGTCGCCGTGGCATGTTGCTTGCAACTGCTGCCGGTGTTCTGGTGCTGATCGGCGGTATTGCATATCATTTCATTGGTGGCGGTATCACGTCGGGTGATCCGGTTATTATTCGCTCTGATAATCAGCCTGTGAAAATGCAGCCGGAAAATCCGGGTGGCGCAACTGTGCCTAATCAGGACAAGGCTGTTTATGAGCGCGTTGCGGGCACAATTCCGCAGAATCCGGAGCAAAAATCTCTGGTCAGCGCGCAGGAAGATCCGGTTGATCTGGCCGCTAACGAAGATGAGTTTGGCAGCATTGATGAAGAGCGCAATGACACAATCACTGCGACCAACAATAATGCTCCGGCTGAAGAAGCTCCGCTGATTGCCTCGCGCCCTGTGCAGACCATGGTCGTGCGTCCGGATGGTACAATCGTACCAAACCCTGTCGAAGCACCGCGCCCTGTAACGCCTGTGGCACCGGAACCGGAAGAACTGACACCGGAAAATATCATTGAATCTGCACCGCTGACACCTGCTGATGTGATCAATGCACCGGCAAATAATACGCAGACCAATGCACCTGTTGCACAGCCACGTCCTGTGGAAACACAGACCTTCACACCGCCGGTACAGGCTCCGGTTGCGCCGTCGCGTCCGGCTCAACAGCCAACAACGGTTGTGGGCACTGCAACACCACAGGCGCCTGCTGTGAATGAAGCTCCGGCAGCGCCTGCTGCGGGTGGCTATTATATCCAGATCGCATCGCAGCCTTCTGCTGAACTTGCGCAAAAATCTTTTGCGACCATGGGGCAGAAGTATGCAAGCGTCATTGGTGGTCGTGCTGTTGATATTCGCAAGGCCGACATTCCGGGTAAGGGTACTTATTACCGTGTCCGTATCGCCGCTGGCTCGAAGGCTGATGCCAACGCATTGTGTGAACGCTTTAAAAATGCCGGTGGCAGCTGCTTCGTGACGCAGTAATCAAACCACAATGAATGACAGTTACCTGTCTTCATAAAATATTATAAAAAGACCAAAAACAATTTAGGGCTCGCTCTTGCATGAGTGAGCCCTTTGTTTATCTTTTGCATGATCAATTCCGGTTATGCTATCGGGATGGCAGAGTAGAAATCTTTTGAGAGGGGCAAATCGCATGAGCAAGTGCAAAGCGATGATTGCAGGTGTTGCTGGTACTGAGCTTAGTGCAGATGAATTCGCGTTTTTTCGCGATGTGAACCCATGGGGTGCCATTTTATTCGCCCGTAATGTGGAAAGTCTTGAGCAGCTAAACGAACTGACCACATCCATGCGTGATGCCACAGGGCGTTCTGATCTGCCGATTTTCATCGATCAGGAAGGTGGTCGCGTACAGCGTTTGCGTCCGCCATTGGCGCCGGATTATCCGTCGGCGCAAATGATTGGCGCTGTTTACAAGCGTAATCCAGAGCAGGGCTTGCGCGCTGCATGGCTGCTTGGCCGTTTGCATGCTTTTGATTTGATGTCGGTGGGCGTGAATGTGAACTGCATGCCGGTGCTGGATGTGCCGGTGGAAGGCGCACATGAAGTGATCGGCAGCCGTGCTTATGCTTATTCGCCGGATGTGGTGGCGCTGCTTGGCCGCCAGAGTGCAGAAGGTTTGCTGGCCGGTGGCGTTTTGCCGGTGGTGAAACATATGCCGGGGCATGGCCGAGCTTTTTGTGACACGCATAAGGAACTGGCGCGTGTCACTGTGCCGCTTGCTGAGCTGGTAGCGCATGATTTTGTGCCGTTTAAAGCACTCAATGATTTGCCGATGGCGATGACCGCCCATGTGGTGTTTGAGGCGATTGATCCGGAATATCCGGCAACTTTGTCGGATACGGTTATCAGAACCATTATCCGTGATGTGCTGGAATTTGACGGGCTGGTCATGAGTGATGATATTTCCATGAAAGCCCTGACGGGTGATCTTGGTGATCTGGCCGAGGCGATTATTGCAGCTGGTTGTGATATCGTCCTGCATTGCAGCGGCGATATGGAAGAAATGCAGAAAGTTGCTGCAAGAACCATCACGCTGGAAGGTAAGGCCAAACGACGTGCCGATCTGGCACTGTCTTATGTCGGTGAGCCAGACCTTTCCAATGAGGAAGAACTGCGTGCAGAATTTGCACGTATTTTTAGCGTTGAATCCTGATTGAAATATGGATGAGAGCCAGTGGCTGACCCCAAAGCCCCGATATCAGAGACCATAGCACCGCTTGAGGCGCTGTGGCAGGATAGCGACGCATCAGACGATCCGCCGCTGCAAATTGATATTGAGGGTTTTGAAGGGCCGCTGGATTTGCTGCTGCATCTGGCGCGTAGCCAGAAGGTGGATCTCACCCGTATTTCCGTGCAGTCACTTGCCGAACAATATCTGGAATTCATTGATCAGGCACGGGTTCTGCGGCTTGAACTTGCCGCGGATTATCTGGTGATGGCGGCGTGGCTGGCTTTTTTAAAGTCCAAATTGCTGATCCCGAAACAAGCCGATGATAAAGGCGAGACGGGTGAGGAACTTGCGGCCATGCTGCAATTTCGCCTCAAGCGATTAGAGGCGATGCGTGAGGCGGCTGTGCGCCTTGTCAACCGCAAGCAGTTGGGGCGAGAAGTGTTTAAGCGCGGCGCACCGGAAATGGTGATTGTCGATAAAACCAGCCTGTTTGAAGCCTCACTTTATGAATTGCTTTCAGCCTATACGACACAGCGCCAGCGCATGTCTGTCACACAGGTGGAAATCACTTCGCGAGCCGTGTGGTCACTCAAAGAAGCGCGTGATATTCTGACCGGAATGATCGGCGAGATCGGCGACTGGGTGGCACTTGATCAGTTTTTGATCCGCTATTTAATCGCGCCTGATCAGCGTGTGTCTGCCCTTGCCAGTTCGTTTGCTGCAAGCCTTGAACTGGTGCGTGAAGGCAAACTGGAAATCAAACAAACATCCGCCTTTGAGCCGATTTTCATGCGTAAGGCGACAAAGCAAGCTAAAGTGAGCAAGGACACGGGAGAAGATAATTGAGCGAACTCTCTGAAGTGTCGGATGTCAATCAACCTGAACAGTTAAGCGCGGCTGAGGCGGCAGAACGCCTGAAGTTTGATGAAGCTGTGCGCAAAGTTGAAGCGATTATTTTTGCATCCGCCCAACCGGTTTCCTTGGCTGCATTAAGTGAGCGTGTCCCTAATATCGCCTTGGATAAGGTGCTGGAGCGCTTGCAGTATGATTATCGTATGCGCGGGGTCAATCTGGTTAAGCGCGGCGATGCGTGGGGCTTTCGCACAGCTCCTGATCTGGCGCATTTGATGAGCAAAGAAATCGTGCAGCAGCGTAAGCTCTCAAGGGCTGCTTTGGAAGTTTTGGCGATTATTGCCTATCATCAGCCGGTGACACGAGCGGAATTGGAAGATATTCGCGGTGTTGAAACTTCCAAAGGCACATTGGATGTGCTGATGGAGACAGGCTGGATTAAACTGCGTGGCCGTCGTCGCACACCTGGTCGCCCTGTGACTTACGGCACGACCGAAGCATTCATTGATCACTTTGGTTTGAGTGATATTCGCGATTTGCCGGGCTTGGAAGAGTTGCGCGGGGCAGGGTTGCTGTCTGGCCGTATTCCGGCAGGTTTCAAAATTGCGCCCCCCGATATTGATCTTGATGAATTAACCGCAGATGAAGCGCCGCTTGATGAGGTGAATGTCGAGGATATGGGGCTGCTGACCCCGCTCGACAGCGATGATTAAGCCTTCAAATTACGAATCAAACAGTGACTTCGCGCGTGGTGCCGCTAGTGTTTTTTAAGCCTTTGGATGCAAGCAAATGATGCGGTGTTTGTGTAAATTGTTCTGACTATGGCTGGTTTGCTGCTTATTACAAAAAAAGATTATCAGCACAATTTATGCTAAAATAACAAAACAAATGCTTTTGTTGCCGATAAACTTATGAAATAGGGTGTTTCGGCTGAAAAAATCCGGTGAGGAGGCGCGCACAGGACTGGACACTGTGATAGTTCTGTTTGAAAGATAGCGCCAAAATGATTAAATCGGATTAATCACGTTTTAATGCCGTAGCAAGTGCGGCAAAGAGAGGAATATCATGGGTAGTTTTTCAATCTGGCATTGGCTGATCGTGCTTGCTGTTGTGTTGTTGTTGTTTGGTCGCGGCAAAATCCCTGAATTGATGGGCGATGTTGCTAAAGGCATCAAGAACTTCAAGCAGGGCATGAACGACGACGAAACCAAAGATGACGGCAAAACCATCGAAAACGATGCTGAAGAAGCTGTTCGTCCGGCGGCAAAGAAGACAACAAAGTCATAATTGCTTTTGAACGATTACAGCGACATTCATCGCTGTAATCGTTTTTATATCTGCTATTGGATTTATTGCGCCTTGGTTTGCAGAGTTAACTGTTTGATTAAGCGTGGTTTTGTTATTCTATAATGCAAGATCAGGCTTTTCGTCTGCCGGGTATCGGGATTAAGCGCAGATAAGCGCGAGGGTATAAAATGCTTGATATTGGTTGGTCCGAAATACTTGTTATCGCAGTCGTTATGATTGTGGTTGTCGGACCCAAAGATTTGCCAAAAATGCTGCGTGCATTCGGCAAGGCTACGTCGCGCATGCGCACCACCGCCAATGAGTTTAAACGTCAGTTTGATGATGCGCTTAAAGAAGCAGAACTTGATGATGTCAAAACAATCATCGATGAAACCCGTAAGCTCGACCCACGCGGAAAAATGACACAGGTTTTTGACCCGATCCGCTCTGCCGGTAATGATTTGAAAGCAAGTCTCAATCAATCACCAAAACCTGAACAGTCTGCAAAACCAGTCGATTCTTCAATCTATAAAGATGGTGAAAAACCAGCTGAGCCGGAAGCGACCGCATCTGTGAGTGAAGTAAAATCACCATCAGATGCGATTGCTGAAGCTGTAAAGAAGAATTTACCTGAAGAGGTGAAGGCAGAAGCGGTAAAGCCAGCCAAAGAGCCTCTGAAAGCAGAAGCAAAAGTTAAGTCCGCACCGAAAGAGAAGGCTGCGCCTAAGACATCGGCTGCTAAAGCGCCTGCAACGAAAGCTGCCGTTAAGACCGCCGCTACAAAATCGGCAGCGCCTAAAAAAGCACCTGCAAAAAAAGCATCGGCTCCAAAGGCGAGCGCTAAAAAACCTGCTGCAAAAACGACAGGAACGAATGAGTGACCAAACACGACGATGAGATTGAGCAGAGCGCAGCTCCGCTCCTTGAGCACCTGATTGAACTGCGTCGCCGTCTGATCTGGGCGATTTTGGCGTTTTTTGTCGCCTTTGTTCTTTGTTTCGCTTTTGCCAAGCAGCTGTTTAACCTGCTTGTTGTGCCTTATCAGTGGGCGATTGATTGGGCGGGCTTGGATCGCTCCAAAGCCGAATTGATTTATACGGCACCTCAGGAATTTTTCTTCACGCAGGTTAAAGTCGCCATGTTCGGCGGTCTTGTGCTGGCATTTCCGATCATCGCTTCACAGATTTATAAATTTGTGGCACCGGGTCTCTATAAGCACGAAAGAATGGCATTTTTGCCGTTTTTGATTGCGTCGCCTTTATTATTTCTTGTTGGCGCAGCACTGGTTTATTTCTTCTTCATCCCAATGGTGATGTGGTTCTTCCTTGCCATGCAGCAATCTGGCGGCGGCGGTGAAGTGCAGATTTCGCTGTTGCCGAAAGTGTCTGAATATTTAAGCCTGATCATGACATTGATTATGGCTTTTGGTTTAGTGTTCCAGTTGCCGGTTGTCACCAGCCTGATGGCACGTGCCGGTTTGCTGACCTCGCAAGGCCTTAAGGACAAGCGCAAATATGCGATTGTGATTGCCTTTGTGGTGGCTGCAGTCCTGACCCCGCCGGATCCTGCCAGCCAGATCGGCTTGGCAATCCCGACCATTCTGCTCTACGAAGTTTCGATTATTATGGCTCGGATGATTGAGCGTAAAAGAGCAGAAAATAACAATACAGATGAGAGTTCATCTGAAGAGTAAAATCGGCTAAAAAGAATGAGGGATCACGCACTATAAGTGGGTGATCCTTATAGTGTATTATTTTTGTGAAACGGCTTTTCTTATGCATGATATCAAATGGATCCGCGAAAACCCTGAAGGTTTCGATGCAGCTTTGCAAAAACGTGGTGTTGCTCCTCAATCCGCGCATTTGATTGCGCTGGACGAACAGCGCCGTCTGCACATTGCTAAGGTGCAGGAAGCGCAGGAGCGCCGCAATGCTGCATCCAAAGAAATCGGCAAGGCGATGGCTTCCAAAGATATGGAAACAGCCGAAAAGCTGAAAACTGAAGTAGGTGAACTGAAAAACTTCCTGAGCGAAGCTGAGGAAGAAGAACGCCGTCTTAATCAGGAACTGACCACAGCGCTTTCAACATTGCCGAATATTCCGTTGGAATCCGTGCCTCTTGGTCAGGATGAAAACGACAATGTGGAAATCCGCCGCGTTGGTAATCAGAAGAATTTTGCCTTTGAGCCGAAAGAACATTTCGAAATTGGCGAAAATCTTGGCCTGATGAACTTTGAACGTGCGGCTAAAATTGCCGGTTCACGTTTTACGGTTCTGACCGGTGCTTTGGCACGCCTTGAGCGCGCTCTTGGTCAGTTTATGCTGGATCTGCACACAACCGAGCACGGCTACACAGAAGTGATGCCGCCACTGATGGTGCGTGATGAAGCGATGTATGGCACCGGCCAGTTGCCAAAATTCAGCGAAGACCTGTTCCGTACCACCGATGGCCGCTGGCTGATCCCGACCTCGGAAGTGCCGCTGACCAATCTGGTGGCGCAGGAAATTCTTGATGGCCGCACATTGCCGCTGCGCTTTACAGCATTGACCCCTTGCTTCCGTTCAGAAGCCGGTTCTGCTGGCCGTGACACACGCGGTATGCTGCGTCAGCACCAGTTCCTTAAAGTGGAAATGGTGTCGATCACCAATGCTGAAAACGCCATTGATGAACATGAGCGCATGACAGCTTGTGCAGAAGAAGTGCTCAAGCGCCTTGATATTCCGTTCCGCACCGTTGTGCTTTGCACAGGCGATATGGGCTTTGGCGCACAGAAAACCTACGATATCGAAGCATGGATTCCGGGTCAGAAGACCTATCGCGAAATTTCCAGTTGCTCGGTTTGTGGTGATTTTCAGGGACGCCGCATGAATGCGCGTTACCGTGTTGAAGGTGAGAAAAGCACCCGTCACGTTTATACGCTTAATGGCTCAGGTGTAGCGGTTGGCCGTGCGCTTATTGCAGTGATTGAAAACTATCAGCAGGAAGATGGCTGCATTATTGTTCCTGAAGTTTTGGTGCCTTACATGGGCGGCATGACAAAAATCGAAAAAGTAATTTAAGTTTTTTCGGATAAAGAAGACCTGCCGGATTTCATGAATGACTTCATTAATATCCGGCAGGTATTTTAAAAAATCCGGAGCGGTTTTGTTGCTTCGGTTAAGGAGCGCACATAATGAACCGGGCTTCGGCACATAAGCGGCCAAAAATGTCGGAACGGGAGGGGTTTGCAGCATTCGTTTTGCGTATGCGTGCAATCGGTCTTCATGATCCGCGTTTGTTTGCTGCTATCGAATCTGTGCAGCGGCAGAGTTTCATTGATGTGAACTGGATGGATTTGGCTTATTCATCCCGCACTATTCCGCTGCCTTGCGGCGAATATGTTGAAAGCCTTGATGAACAGACCCGTATTTTGTCGGCTCTGAATATTGAACAAAACCACCGTATTTTAGAAATTGGTACAGGCTCCGGTTTTACTGCTGCTGTGATGGGGCGCTTGGCGACGCGGGTCACAAGCCTTGATCGTTATCGCAGCCTTTGCGAGCATGCGCGTACTTGTATTCAGGCTTTGCAGATTGAGAATATCAACGTCAAACATGCCGATGGTCGCCATGGTGCGGCAGGCGGGCCGTTTGACCGTATTGTCTCATGGGTTGCTTTTGAGGAGCTGCCAAAACACTATATTGATCTGCTTGCCACGCATGGCGTGCTGATTGCGCCAGTGGGGCCGGGGGATGGTGTTCAGGTGATGACAAAATTGTCAAAAGTCGGCAGTCGTTTTGAGCAGGAAGATTTGCTCTATGTGCGCTATCAGCCGTTTATCGACGGGCTTTCTTCCGTCCTTTAAAATGATTCTTAACTGATTGGTTGATTTGCTTCACTTTTTTAAAGTGATAATCGTCATTTATAAGCAAAAATGATGAATGCGCAGCTATTTGCGATTTGATGAAAATTTCAGCTAAAACAGGTGTTTATCGGGGTCTTTTGGCCAGTTTTAGCCTTATGGTATCTAATTTATAAATATTTTTCGCCGAATTTACGAATTTTAACCAGAGAGTAACATTAACGGGTTTTAATCAGTCTATAGAGTTTGAGTATGGACGGGTTCAAAATGCGTATCAGAATTTTACAGCAAACGTCCGAGCGCCTGATGCGGAACGTCGCTATCGTTCTGATCGCCGGATTTGCAGCGGGTTGCAGTGCCGATACGATGCGTTTTTCTGACGGGCTTTATGCATCCGCGACGCCATCGGCACCTGTTAATCGTTCGGGTCAGCAAGTTGATGGCGGTTATACAGCATCAGTGCAGCCGGTTTCATCAGGCAGTGTACAGCGTAATGAGCTGCCGCCTGTGTCGAGTGGTTCTGTCGTTGCCTCCGTTCAGCAATCGGCAAATGACCAATATAATCAGGCAAGAACAAATGTCGTCAATCAGGCGAATAGCCAGATTAGTCAGGCGACTGCCGCCGCAGGTGCTGCTGCAAGCAGCATGGTCGTTCAGTCCGGTGATTCCCTTTATGGTATTGCGCGTCGTGCGGGTGTAAGCCCTGCCGAGTTGATGCAGGCCAATGGTATTACCGATGCCAACAATATTAAAATCGGCCAGACACTGAAAATTCCGGCAGGTGGTGCAGTGCTTGCTGCCGCGGGAACTGCCGCACAAGGCCAGTTGGCTGGTGCTAAGGAGCAGGTTCTGGGTCAGATTCCGGCATCTGCAACAACGGTTCAGCAAAATGTTGCTGCTGCTAAAACGGCTATTCAGTCTGGCGGTTATTCCGTTAAGGCCGGTGATTCTTTGAATGCAATTGCACAAAGCCACGGCATTTCAGTTGATGAACTGAAAAAAGCCAATGGTTTAAGCAACGGGGCGATCCGTGTTGGTCAGTCTTTGATTATTCCGCCTAAGGGTGCCGCGACTGCACCTCAGCAGGTGGCGTCCGTTGCCCCGCAGCAAAATGCGGTTGATGCAACCAAGACAGCACCGGCTGCCAATAATCAGACCAATGATGTAAAACCTTACACGCCGCCAAAAGCAAGCAATCAAGTGATTGAAGATGCGCAGAAAGATGCGTCGATTGCACCGTCTTCAACCGGCATTTCACAGATGCGCTGGCCGGTACGTGGCCGTATCCTGTCCAGCTATGGTCAGCGTGAGGGCACAGCCGTTAATGACGGTATCGATATTATGGTTCCGGAAGGCACACCTGTTAAGGCAGCCGAAAACGGCGTTGTGATCTATTCAGGCGATGGTTTGAAGGAATTCGGCAATACGGTGCTGATCCGCCATGATAATGGTCTGGTGACTGTTTATGGTCATAATAGTGCTATTACCGTGCAGCGCGGCCAGAAAGTACGTCGCGGTGATGAAATTGCTAAATCCGGTATGACCGGTAATGCAAAATCACCAAAACTGCATTTTGAAGTGCGCAAGAATTCAACGCCGGTTAATCCGAATAAATATCTCGAAAGCTGATATTTTAGCTTAAAATCAGAAAAAGCCCTGAAAGATGATCTCTTTCGGGGCTTTTTTCTTATAGCTAAATTTTGTTTTATCAGATGTGAACGCGCAAACGCCCGGCCAGATCCTGAATAAACTGCCATGCAACACGGCCTGAACGATGCCCGCGGGTAGCAGACCAGGTAAGGGCTTCGCGATGTAATTGCTCTTGCTCAACCGGCAGCTTGTAATGGGTGGCATAGCCATCGATCATTGCCAGATAATCATCCTGGCTGCATTTATGAAAGCCGAGCCACAGACCAAAACGATCCGAGAGTGAAACCTTCTCTTCAATCGCTTCCGATGGATTAATGGCGCTTGAACGCTCATTATCAATCATATCGCGCGGCATTAAATGGCGGCGATTGGATGTTGCATAGAAGATCACATTGGAAGAGCGGCCTTCAACGCCGCCATCAAGCGCTGCTTTTAGTGATTTGTATGATGTGTCATCGTGGTCAAACGACAAATCATCGCAAAACAATATGAAGCGGTAAGGCGCTTTTTTGATGAGGTTCATTAAGGCCGGTAATGAATCAATATCTTCGCGGTGAATTTCAATCAGCTTTAAAGCTGGTTCGTCGCCGCGTGCTGCATTGATGCTGGCATGGGATGCTTTGACAAGCGAAGATTTACCCATGCCGCGTGCGCCCCATAAAAGCACGTTATTGGCCGGATAACCTTTGGCAAAGCGGGTTGTGTTTTCCACCAATTGATCACGCACCAGATCGACGCCCTGAATCAGGTTAATATCAACGCGGTTGACGGATTCAACAGGTGCCAAATAGGTTTGCTCCGGTTCCCAGACGAAACAATCGGCCTGCTCGAAATCAGGTGCAGCAGGCAGAGGGGCGGACAAACGCTCAACAGCAGCAATAAGACGATCAAGCTTATGTTCAAGCGTATCAGTTGTCGGACTATTATTACTCATGCATTTTCCAGTCTAAGCCACGGTTTAATGACATTCTTTGGTTGGGCTTTGGTCGGGCATTTTCAAGCGCCTATTTTGTTATTCAGTGGCTGAAAAGAGGTGTAACATGACAATCGATAAGGGAAAAGTAGACTCTATTGCTTTGCAACGGTTGCAATTGCCGCAATAACCATTGTAATGCCGGTATTAATTGCCTTTTGATCGAGGTTTTAAAGGAGATATCCCGCATGTTCATCACTCCGGCCTACGCACAAGCAGCAGGTTCACCGCTTGGTCCTGATATGCTCATGAGCATTTTGCCGTTCGTTCTCATCTTTGTTGTTATGTACTTCCTCATCATCCGCCCTCAGCGCGCACAGATGAAGAAGCGTCAGGAACAGCTATCTGCAATTCGTCGCGGCGACAGCGTCGTAACCGGTGGCGGTATTCTTGGTAAAGTGACCAAGGTTTCCGATGATGGTGAACTGGAAGTTGAGATTGCTGAAGGTGTACGCATTAAAGTATTGCGCACCACTATTGCTGATGTTCGCAATAAAGGCGAACCGGTTGCAGACAATAAGGCTAAGTAATTCTTGGCTTCTAGCTTAAGTAATTAAGCAATTTTTAAAATACCGCATAATACTGATTTTAACATCGGTTATGCGGTATTTTTGTTTTTGAATATTGTTTTGAAATTCGTATTTATCCACTTGTTGAGTTTGCAGGGTGGACTTAGCCGCAAAAAAAACATAAAGTCGAATCGTAGTGTGTAGCTTAAAACTTTTAGCTGCATTGGGATCACTACTGAGACACGCGCATCTTATGCTGCATTATATTGTCTCTATCGGCTGCATTCAGGCGGTCGGGCTTCATATGCCGAAGCATATCCCAAACCTGACATAATGGCTCCTCATAAGGATATGTCAGGAACATAAGCTCGTCTTTGTGGCAGCCTTTTACACGGATGTTCTATCCGTAGCGTTTTTCTTTGAGCGTTGAAGGCATAGCCACCATTGATGGTTGCGAGTTATGTGCTTTTTGCCCGTTTTAAATGTCGCTCATCGCGGCATTGCTTCTGCTCGGGCTGAATTTGTTTTCGGCGTCTTTTGAAGCCTGTTTCAGCGTGTTTTTGCTTTGATGAGCAGAAACGCGACGGGATTGGCATGTGTTTTTTTATGCTTTGCCTTTGGGCGGGTACGAAAAAACAAAAAGAAGGAAAATAATTGCATGCAGGAGACTGAGTTCTTCCAGTTATCAACGACCACAGCGATTTTATTATTGCTGGGGTTTTATGGCGCGACATTTTTAATGTCGCTGACGATCGGCAGAAAAAATGAAACTGCTGACGGTTATATGGTTTCCAACAGTGCTGTTGGTTTCGGATTATCCGCCGCCAGCATGATTGCAACCTGGATATGGGCGGCATCTTTTTATGCAAGCGCCACTTCGGGATATAAATATGGCCTTTCGGGACCGATACATTATGGTTTCTGGGGCGCATTGATGATTTTATTCATCTATCCTTTCGGGAGACGTTTTCGTAAACTTGCCCCACAGGCGCACACGCTGGCAGAGGTGATCCACGCCCGCCACGGACGTTCCAGCCAGTTGATTATGGCTATTTCAAATCTGATCGGCAGTACCATCAGCCTGATGGTCAATTTTACCGCGGCCGGTGCACTTGTTTCAGTTTTAAGCCCGTTATCATTTATTCAAGGTGTGCTGATCGCAGGTTTGGGTGTTTTATCATACACCTTGTGGTCAGGCTTTCGCGCTTCTGTGATGACCGACTTTTCGCAATTGGTCGCAATGATCCTCTCGGCTGTTATTATTATTCCGCTGATTTATTTTAATGCCGGTGGCTCGGATATGATCGCCGATAATTGGCATCGTTTATCGCCTGAACAGGCCAATTTCTTCTCAACTACCGCCATTTTGGAACAGGGTGCCCCTTACTTCGTTGCGGTTCTTGCCTATGCCATTGGTAATCAGACCATTGCGCAGCGTTTGTTTGCGGTGCGTGAAGATTTGATCCAATCAACTTTTTTAACCGCTACCATTGGTTATGGTGCAGTGGTTATTGGTCTTGGAATGCTGGGACTTCTGGCTTTGTTTGCGGGTATTGTGCCGGTTGATGGCGATATGAACAATATCATTCCGCAAATGGCATCGGCCTATTTGCCACCCGCTGGCATCGCGTTGTTTTTCATTTTGGTGATCGGTTCGCTATCCTCAACAGCAGATGCGGATTTATGTGCACTGTCGGCCATTGTGATGACCGATATCTATGGCAAAAACCTTGCCAAAGGTAAGCCGGATCCAAACAAAATGCTGCGTTGGGGCAGGGTGACGATGATCGTTGCCACCATGCTTGGCGTTATTCTTGCAACGCTGCGCTTTGATATTTTGGTGATGCTGGTTTTTGTCGGTGCGCTTTGGGGAGCCATTGTCTTTCCGGTGATCGTCAGTTTCTACTGGAACCGCGTTAGCAACTTTGCCTTCACCACTTCGGTTTTCTGTGCCGTTATTCTCTTTACTATTGTGCGTTTTGAATTGGTGCCAATTACCGGTTTTGTCGCTTCATTCTATGAGTTTTGTGCAGCGATCGGCGGTGCTGTGGTGTTGGGGCTGATGACATTCGCCTTCTTCCGTAAGGAAGTTGCTTTTGTCGTTGGCGGAGCAGCGTTCTTATTTTTTGTACCGGCATTTCATGGTTTTTTACGTGATTACATCGTGTTGACCGGCTCGCTGACAGCCTATGGCGTCAGTGCGGTTGTCTGTGTGGCACTGAGCCTGCGCAGTCAGGAACGCTTTGACTTTAGCCTTCTGTCAAAACGTGTGACCGCTTTCCATGAAGAAGAAAAACTCACCGGTATGTCTGGTAATCTGGCGCCTGCCAGAAGTTAAAATTTCAAACGAAAGGATAAAACATGAATATGCTTAGTCTTTATATTTTGATCTGGCCGATGATTTCGACAGGAATTTTGGCACTCCTCGTTATCTCGTTGTTTAAAGACATTGTGCATGCGCGCAAACATGGTTTGGCGATGGTCTGATACAAAAGAACAGGGCAGCAGCGATGCTGCCCTTTTTTAATGCTCATAAAAAACTGTGCCTTTTCATTTGCTTTTTTCTGCCAGCTGTACCATATGAAGCGAAGGCGCTTGGGCCGGTGGTTGAAATCCGGCTTTCCCACGATGGACTTTGTTGCGTCTGACTCTCCGATCACGTGAAATGGTTTTCGTGGCGAGAGGGTTCTGTGCATGGACATGCGCAGGCACGACAGCGCAAGTCGCGTGGGAACAAAACGTTTCACGCCTCGTCGTTTTCATGAAAAAAACTGATTGATGTCAGGTTGCGCCTGATGTCGTGAATGCGGTGGCATATTTTTATGCCTGCCGCTGAAAGAGATTAAATTGTCGAATGAAGATTTAAGCAGCTTTGCTGCATTAGGCATTACTGGTGTTTTGCTTAAAGGCGTTGAAGCAGCCGGAATGACCGAACCAAAGCCAATCCAGCAGCAGTCTATTCCGGCGCAGCTGGCAGGCCATGATATTCTGGGTATTGCACAGACAGGCTCAGGTAAAACTGCTGCTTTCAGTCTGCCGATCCTGGAAAAGATCATTGGTCTTGGTGACAAGCGAAAGGGTAAAACCGCGCGTGCACTTATTCTGGCACCAACCCGTGAATTGGCAGTGCAGATTGAGCAGACAATCCGCACAGTTTCCAAAAACGCCCATATTTCAACAGCACTGGTGCTGGGTGGCGTATCGCGTCTGACCCAGATCAAGCGTATGCAGGGCGGCGTAGATGTGCTGATCGCAACACCGGGTCGTTTGACTGACTTGGTGCGTGAAAACTGCATTGATCTGTCGGAAACCCGCTGGCTGGTGTTGGATGAAGCAGACCGTATGCTGGATATGGGCTTTATCAATGACGTAAAGCGCATTGCTAAAGGCACCCATAAAAACCGCCAGACTGCATTGTTCTCTGCAACCATGCCAAAAGAAATCGCCAGCCTTGCACAGACTTTGCTGCGTGATCCGGTTCGTGTGGAAGTCGCACCGCAGGGCACGACCGCTGCAGAAATTACACAAATTGTGCATCCGGTTGTAACCAAAGAAAAACGCCGCACGCTTTCCGGCCTGTTGACCGATCCGGCCATGAAAACAGTGATTGTTTTCACCCGTACCAAACATGGTGCAGATGCCGTCACACGTCATCTGGAACGCGATGGTTATGATGTAGCAGCCATCCATGGCAATAAGTCACAAAACGCGCGTCAGCGCGCTTTAAACGGCTTCCGTGATGGGACTGTCCGTATTCTGGTGGCAACGGATATTGCTGCACGCGGTATCGACGTGCCGGGCATTACCCATGTGGTCAATTATGACCTGCCGGATGAGCCGGAAACCTATGTGCATCGCATTGGCCGTACCGGCCGTAATGGCGCTGATGGTGCATCGATCACCCTTTATGATCCGGGCACAGAAAATCAGAAGCTGCGTGCAGTGGAACGCGTAATCCGCAACAAGCTGCCGATTAAAGATGCACCGGCACCTAAAGGCCCGATGCCAGAGCGTCCGCGCCTTGATAAGCCGGAGATCGCTGATCGTCCTGCCAGCAATCGTGGTAAGCCGTCTGGTCAAAAAGCCGGTAACCGTAATTCATCGCGTCCGAAATTCCGCGCTGAACGCAACCATGATGATCGCGGTGATGCTATCTGGACGAATGATGGTCGCAGCGACAATCGTAGTGAAAGCCGCGGCGAACAGCGCAACAGCAATCGTGGCCCGTCCGGTCAGCCTGCTAAAAAGCCATATCGCCGTAGTCGTCGCCCGCAAAATGGTGGTGGTCGCGCTGCCTGATCAGCTTAGCTGAAAATGAAAAACTAACAAAAGCCGCTATGTAAAAAACATAGCGGCTTTTTTGTTATGCTGAGCCGCAAAACCTTGCTTAAACACCGTTAAATCTGCAACAAATTTGCTTGAACTGTTTTAGGCTTGCCCCTAGCTTGGCCTCTCAATCTTATGTTTAAAGCTATATTTTGAAGGGAAATCCCATGCAGTCGGTGATTGATGCAATCGGCAACACGCCTTTGATCCGCTTGAAAAAAGCGTCTGAAGTCACTGGCTGTGAAATTTGGGGCAAGGCCGAGTTTCTCAATCCCGGCCAGTCGGTGAAAGATCGCGCCGCTCTTTATATTATCAGAGATGCAGAGAAGCGCGGTGTCCTGCGCCCCGGTGGTGTGATCGTGGAAGGAACTGCCGGAAATACCGGTATTGGTCTTACCATGGTTGCCAAAGCGCTTGGCTATCGAACCGTTATCATTATTCCTGAAACCCAATCGGCGGAAAAGAAAGATGCTTTGCGCTTGCTTGGCGCTGAACTTATTGAAGTGCCAGCCGCGCCTTATGCCAATCCGAATAATTATGTGCGGATGTCTGAGCGGGTGGCCAAGCAATTAGCACAAACAGAGCCGGCTGGTGCCGTTTGGGCAAATCAGTTTGACAATATCATCAACCGGCAGGCGCATATTGAAACAACGGCTGAAGAGATTTGGGTGGATACAAATGGCAAGGTTGACGGTTTTGTCAGTGCTGTTGGTTCCGGCGGTACTCTGGCCGGTATTGGTATGGGGCTGAAAGCAAAGAATAAAAATATCAAAGTGGCTCTGGCCGATCCGCATGGCGCGGCTCTATATTCCTATTACACGCAAGGGGTGTTGAAAGGGGAAGGTGATTCCATCACTGAGGGCATCGGGCAGGGGCGCATTACCGGTAATCTGGAAGGGTTTACACCGGATATGGCTTATCGCATCAGCGACCATCAGGCATTGGAGATACTCTATGATCTGGTGCAGCATGAAGGCTTATGCCTTGGCGGCTCCAGCGGTATCAATATTGCCGGTGCTATGGCGCTTGCCAAAGATATGGGGCCCGGCCACCATATCGTGACCGTCTTGTGTGATTACGGTAACCGTTATCAATCCAAACTGTTTAATCCGGCCTTTCTGCGACAGAAAAATCTCCCCGTTCCGCAATGGCTGGAAACAAAGACAGACATATCAGTTCCATATGAAAGTGTACCATGACCTATAACACGAAGAAGCTTTTTCTGGATGATGCCTATCTCACGCAGGCAGAAGCAGAAGTTGTCGCTGTGACAGAAACAGGTGGCATTATTCTGGATCAGACCGTGTTTTATGCCACATCAGGCGGTCAGCCGGGTGATAGCGGCGTTTTAAAGCGTGGTGATGAGGTGCTTATTCCTATTGCAACCACCGTTACCGGTGCTGATAAGTCGGAAATTGTGCATCAGCCGGCAGAAGGTGCGCCAAGCGTAACGGTTGGTGACAAGGTGACAATGGAAATTGACTGGCAGCGTCGTTTGAAATTGATGCGTATGCACACAGCCTGCCATATTCTTTCCATTGTTTGCCCGTTTCCTATTACTGGTGCGGCTGTTGGCGAAGATGAAAGCCGTGTGGATTTTGCTTCTCCTGATGCGCTTTACACAAAAGAGCTTGTCACCGAGAAGATGATGGAGCTTATTAATGGCAATCATCCGATCCGCATCAATTGGATCACCGATGAGGAGCTGCTTGCCAATCCGGGGCTGGTGAAATCTAAAAATGTTCGTCCGCCTGTTGGCACCGGCCATATCCGGCTGGTAGAAATTGGAGAAAATGCTTCACTGGATTCGCAACCTTGTGGCGGTACGCACGTTTCAATGACAAGTGAGATTGGCGCACTGCATATTGGCAAGGTCGAGAATAAAGGCAAAGAAAACCGCCGGTTCCGCATTCGCTTTGGTGATGCAGCAGCGGTTTGAGGTTTTAAAACCGGTCGTGGACCATGGGAGATCAGAATGACGCAGAAGAGCCGTTTTGTTGTATCACGTGACTGGTTATTAGAAAACCTGAAGACACCCGGTGTCAGAATTGTCGATGCATCCTGGTATTTGCCGGCTACAGGGCGCAATGGCAAAGCCGAGTTTGAGGAAGCGCATATTCCGGGCGCAATCTTTTTCGATCAGGATGAGATCGCCGATCATTCAACCGGTTTGCCGCATTCACTGCCTTCACCACAGCTTTTTGCCCATCATATGGGCGCTGTCGGCATTACACCGCATGATACAATTGTGGTTTATGACGGGCTTGGGTATTTCTCTGCACCGCGTGTTTGGTGGATGTTCCGCATCATGGGCGCAAAGAATGTCTTTGTGCTTGATGGTGGCTTTGACGGCTGGAAAAAGGCGGGTCTTCCGGTGACAGCTGAGAAAACCAAAGTCGCTGGCTCGCTGTTCAAGCCTCAGTTTGATGCAGATTCGGTGGTCACTTTCGACGAAATGCTGGAAGTTGTCGGCAAGAAATTAAGCCAGATTGCTGACGCACGCGGCAAAGGGCGCTTTACTGCGAAAGAGGCTGAACCGCGCGCTGGTATGCGGTCTGGCCATATGCCGGGTGCGCGTAACGTGCCGGTGACAGAAATTGCGGAAAAAGGCGAGCTGAAACCTCTTGATGAGTTGCGCCGCCTTTTCGAAAAAGCCGGTATTGATCTCAGTAAACCTGTGATAACCAGTTGCGGCTCCGGCGTTACGGCCGCAGCATTGTTTTTTGCGCTTGCCTCACTTGGTCATGAAAAATTGCGTCTTTATGACGGTTCATGGAGTGAATGGGGCGGGCGGGATGATACACCTGTAGCGACTGGCGAGGCTGATGCCTGATACTGATAAAAAGACTGTACTAACCCGTATCACTTTTCTGGAATTGGCGGAGCGTTTGAATTATGCGCTCCCCGTTCCCTCCGGTGTCAGACTGGCGATGATGCGGGCAAGCGATATACCATTGCATTTCTACCGTTATCTTTATGCGCAAGTGGGCAAAGACTATAATTGGTGGTCAAGAGCCGGTTTAAGCGATGAAAAACTAGCGGAATATGTGCACAGCGATGACACAGAAATCCATGTGCTTTACGTGAACGGCTCACCGGCCGGTTTTTGTGAACTCAGCACAAAAGGTCTGCCGGAACATGTCGAGCTGGTTTATTTTGGGCTGATTGCCGATTTTCACGGGCGAGGTCTCTCGCGCTTCTTTCTCAATGAAGCATTGAGTGCAGCATGGCTGCATGAACCGCAAAAAATCAAATTACAGACCTGTTCACTGGATAGTCCGAAAGCGCTGCAACTTTATCAGCGCATGGGCTTTTCTGCGACTGGTTGGCGCGAGGAAGAAGTGCCTTTGTTTAACGGCGAGGCATAATTTAAGCGCTTTTTTGGTGTATCTCAGTGACAAGTTGTGTTTCTGGATTAGTTTCGCTGACAAAAATCACACAATTACGGCCACGTTGCTTGGCCGTATAAAGCCCGCGATCCGCACGGCTCATGATTTGTGAGTTGGTTTCGTTCTTGGGTGCAGTGGTTGCGCCAATGCTGATGGTGAGCGGATATTGCGTACCATCAATATTGTAAAATGGTGTGGTTTCCACTTCCGAGCGAATACGTTCAGCCACACGTTTTGCGGTATCGCCGCTGGCATTGGGCAGGAAAACGCAAAATTCTTCGCCACCAATACGGCCAACCAGATCTCCCTTGCGGGTGACATTTTCAATGGCAAAAGCAATGAGTTTCAGCGCTCTGTCACCGGTCGCATGGCCAAAATTATCATTGATGGCTTTGAAGTGGTCTGCATCAAGCATCAGTAATGCACCGGTTTCAATGCGGGAGCGGGCAATTTTGATGGATTCGAACAAGGATTCCCGATTAAGTAGGCCGGTCATATGGTCAATTTTAGCGCGCGCCTGCAATTCGGCATGTGCCACTTCCAATAATTGATGCTGGTCTGCGAGTTTCTGAAACTTTGAAAACAGAATGTAAAGCGAAGGAAATGCCGTCGCAATCGGCAAAACGGCGCTTAATGTCAGCGCAGTGATGCTGATCGGATTACCGATGATGACGGCCACCAACCATGTCACAAGCACTGATAACAGTGTCACGACAAATGTAGCGAAAGCTGTTTTAAACAGCGTGTACTTCATACTAAACAACTTCTGATCGTTGAGTTTCAGGATGGTTCAATCATTTCAGTGCATGCGCAGTCTGCTGCGTGACGGACTTTTTGATAAAAGGCCGCTATGCAGTATTGGATAGCCGACAATAAAAAGTCAGAGCTGTTTTGCTTATTTGCACAGCTTGGCCACCCGATTCATCTGTTTAAAATGCTGCAAATTCGTTGCAGAACATATTTGTTCTTTCGAATATGCTTAAATTTACTTTGCCCGAAGGTGAGGGTTCTTTATCAGGGGATGATGATTGCTACAAGTATCAGTAATAGCCCAATCATCGATAAACCCCAACTTATGCTACGAAAAGGCCCTTGTCCGATGGCATAAAGCGGCAAATAGGCGATGCGCGCCAATAAAAACAGCCATGCGCCTGTCAGTGTCAATGTGCCGGTTTTGCCCGCAATATGCGCAATCAGCACTGCCGCAATAAAAAGCGGCAATGTTTCGTAGAAGTTTTTCTGGGCACGTTGGAGGCGGGAGGTGATTACCCCCACCGGCGGGCCTTGTTCGTCACGTGGCCCCATATTGTAATCAATGCCGGTTTCGCGGGTGCGAAAATTGGCAGGCGCCAGCACATAGACAATAGCCAGTACGAGGGTGGCAGTTAGTAAATAAAGCTCTGTTGTCATGCTTTATTATCCTTTGTCGCTGTCCAGACGCATAGTGCCGGTTTTCTGGCGATTAATATGCCATGAGAACGCTTCTTCGAGAAGATGCGGTGTGTGGCCACCACGGGCGCAGGCACGGTCATAATAATCATTGAGTTGCGGACGGTAATCAGGATGCGCACAGTGATCAATAATAGTGCGCGCACGCTCACGCGGGGCGAGGCCGCGCAAATCTGCCAGACCCTGCTCGGTCACCAGAATGTCCACATCATGCTCATTATGGTCAACATGGGTAACCATCGGCACGATGGATGAAATCTGACCGTTCTTGGCAATCGACTTGCTGACGAAAATGGAAATATAGGCGTTACGGGCAAAATCACCCGAACCACCAATGCCGTTCATCATATTGGTGCCGTCAACATGGGTGGAGTTTACGTTGCCGTAAATATCGAATTCCAGCGCGGTATTAATACCAATAATACCAAGACGACGGATCACTTCCGGATGGTTGCTGATCTCCTGCGGGCGCAGGATCAGGCGGTTGCGATAGCGATCGAGATTTGTGTAAACGCGCTCGGCATAAGGCTGGCTCAGCGTAATGGATGAGCCGGAGGCAAAATCCATCTTGCCCGAATCGAGAAGGTCAAAGGTAGAATCCTGCAACACTTCACTATACATGCGAAGGTTATGGAAAGGGCTTTCCGCAAAGCCTTTAAGAACCGCATTGGCAATGCTGCCGATGCCGGCCTGTAAAGGATTGAGGCTCATATTGAGCCTTCCTTTTTGCACTTCATCTTCCAGAAATTTGATCAAATGCTGGGCAATGGCTGAGGTTTCGTCATCCGCTGGCTCAACTGTTGAGGCACTGTCATATTCATTGGTAATGACAATGGCAGCGATCTTTTCAATCGGGATCGGAATATAAGGTGTACCAACACGGCTATTGCAATCCATGACGGCGATTGGTTCGCGCGATGGACGCTTGGTCGGGATATAAATATCGTGCAAACCTTCCAGCTCAAGCGGATGGTTGAGGTTGATTTCAACAATGACCTTTTCAGCCAGAATTGCAAAGCTTGCCGAATTGCCGATGGATGTGGTCGGGATGATCGCGCCGTCTTCTGTAATAGCAAGCGCTTCAACCACAGCATAATCAATCGGGCCGATTTGGTTGGAGCGGAGCTGTTCAACCGTTTCGGAGAGGTGCTGGTCAATGAACATCACCTCGCCGCGATTGATGGCAGCACGCAATGTTCTATCGACCTGAAACGGCATACGACGTTCCAGAATTTTTGCTTCCGTTAAAATTTTATCGACATCGTGACCAAGCGAAGCGCCGGTGATCAGGGTGATTTTAAACGGGTCGGTTTTGGCAATCTCTGCCATCGCAACCGGAACAGCCTTGGCATCACCGGCACGGGTAAAACCGCTCATGCCGATAATCATGCCATCTTTAATCAGGCTGGCTGCTTCATGCGCCGAAACAATTTTGCTCATTAATGATTGATTGCGGATACGTTTTTCAAGCATTCGAAACCTTCCGGTACTTTTCCGGGTGCCATCAATGAAAGCATGATGTGCACGATAGTGCTGACACAAAAATTGAAATCCCAAGCAAGGCTGAAAGGGCTAAGTCTGGGGCATATTTTATTTATACAGATTAGATCGGCAATTCCGGAACGGATTGCAATCGCTTTTAAAATTTAAAGCCGGATTTCTTTTTTAGCAATTAAATTAAAGTATGAGGATGCTAAAATACACGGTTGATTTGATTGTAATAAAAGCTGTTTCTTGAAAATAAAAAAGGGATCACATTGCTGTGATCCCTTTGATTGCTTTTAACGGCTGATGCTTAGCGCAGACGGCCACTTGCATGGGCAAGCATAGTGTAGACCTTGCCGGTGTCTGAAGTCAGATAAGACTGAGTCACCATCTGGTCACGGTCGCTGCGTGCTACATCTTCAAGCAAGCGCTGGAAGTCATTCATGTAGCGGTCAACCGCACGGCGGAACTCGGCTTCGCTTTCGTATTTGCGCTTGATCTCGTTAAATGTCTGCTCACCCTTGGCGGTGTAGAGACGACGCGAGAAGATATTGCGCTCACCACGGCGATAACGTGTCCACAGGTCAACGGCAGCTTCATGATCGATTGCACGGGCAATATCCATAGACAGCGAATTCAGCGATTCTGAATTCTGCGATGAACGCTGTTCTGGTGCAGGCTGTGCAGCCGGCTTGTCGTCATCACGCGATGCACGAGCCAGAAGGTCGGATACCCAACCGCGTGGCTTCTCACCGGCCTGCTGAGCAGGTTTGGCAGCGAGGCTTGGCTGTGGAGCCGCTACGACGCGTTCTTCACTACGGGCAACCGGTGCTGCTTCCTGATAGGCCAGATTGCTGGCTGCAGGAATGGCAGGGCGTGGTGCGCGTGCCTGGCTGCGGTCTGCCTGTTCATCACCAACATCCACCAGACGGCCGGATTTGTTGACGATCTGTGCCAGCTCTTTCAGCGCGTTGATCTGCTCGGAAACCGCCTTACGCATTGCAGTGGTGGATTCTTTTGCCTGTTCAGGCATATCCAGCACACCGCGCTGCAATTCACCACGGGTTTCATTCAGTTCAGAACGGATTTCAGTGGCTGTACGGCGGATTTCGTCGGTTGCAGAAGCAAACTTCTGTGCAGCTTCTTCAACGAGGCTTGCAACGCTGTCACGCAGGTTTTCAGCCGATGTACGGGTCTGACCTTCAGCGCGCTCAAAGCTGCCGCTGACGAGCTGCTCAAAGGACTGCATCAAGTGCTGGATGGATTCTGACTTGGCAACGAGGCCGTTTGCCAGTTTATCCAGTGCTTCCTGACGTTCAGTCAAGGTGCTGCTCAGGCCGTTTTGAGCCGAGTTGATCATCTCGGATGCGGAAGCCAGAACTTGGCTATGCGCTTCAAAGCGACCGGCAATATCGCCAATCTGCTGCAAGGTGTTGCCGGACAATTCACGCAAGTGACCGAGATTGTTGTCGATCAGCTTGGTGGAAGTGTGGAACATTTCTGCTGCACGATGGGTATTGCGGGCAAAGTTTGAAGTCGACTCAACCAGCTTGGTATCAACATCGCTCAAATTGCGGGTTGCGGTATCAATCAGCTGACCCAACTGGTTGTTGGATGCGGACAGGCGATCAATCAGATCGCTGACACCTTCAGAGAGACCGGATTTGGCTTCCTGAACAGCTGCAATTGTATCAGCGGTACGGTTGGCCAGTGCGTTGACGAGTGCCGCATTTTCAGCGCGCAATCTGTCGGTTGCAGCATGGGTTGCTTCTTCAAGCTGTGTTGCAAGGCCACGGCCGCTATCTGCCAGACGCTGAACCAGAGGCTCGGCGGTGTCTGCCAGAATATTGGTGATTTCGAGCGAGCGAGCCGCCAGAACTGCATTGAGTTCACGGGTGCGTTCTTCAAGCGTGACAGCTGTTGTGTCGGTTACCTGCGCAATGCGGGCTTCAACGGAACCAAGCTCCACAGTGATCTGCGAGCCAATGTCGCCAAGGCGGGTAGCAATTGCATCGGCGCGTTCATTGAGACGTGCTTCTGTGCCGGAGAGGTTATCTTCGATACGGGTTGCAAATGCATCGCTGTGGCTGGCCAGCGTATCCGTGGTTTTGAATGCAGTGTCAGCAATGCGTGCTTCGATTGCCGACAGGCCACCGGTCAGACGGTTTTCAATGTCATGCAAGCTTGCAGCAACTTCCGTTGCACGTGCATCAAGACGCTGTTCGGTGCCGCCCATAGTGTCGATGAGACGGGCGCTGAACTGTGCGCCAAAGCCATCAAGGGTGTCACCGGCTTTAGCTGCTTCCTGTGACAGGCTGCTGGCAGCTTCAACGATTTTCTCACGCAATGTGTTGGCAACAACGCCAGCGCTTTGTTCAAGCGAACGGCGAACATTGTCAACGCCCATAGCGAGCGCTTTTTCCATAGTCTGGGTGCGTTCAGTGATGATGCCGGACTGGCCGTCAAACGCTGAATTGATCAGCGCATTGCTGTTTTCAATGGCAGACTGAAGCCCGGATGCACGGTTATGAATGGCTTCATGATAACCATCAAGCGACTGGGTAAGTGAAACAGATGCTTCATTGATCGAAGAGTGCAGGCGCTGTGAGCCGCCTTCGATGCTGCGCTCGTGGTTTTCCAAAATCTGCGCCAAAGCGGAGGTGTTGGTGCTCAGAGCCTGTGCCATCATGCCTACACGTTCGTCAAGCTGACGGGCATGGGCTTCAAAACCGGCACTCCATGCCGCTTTGCTTTCATGCATGATCAAGCCCATGGCATTGTTACGCTCGTCAAGCATATGTGCCAGTTCGGCCTGACCTTCATGGATCGAGCCGCGAATGGACGCAACACGTTCGTCCAGCGCATTGCTTAAGCTTTCGCGCTTTTCAGTGAGGGCTGCATTGAGAAGCTGAGTGCGTTCATCCAAAGTCTGCGCGAGCAGGTTCTGGTTGCCTTCCAGCGAGCTCTGGATTGCAGACATGCGCTGATCAAGAGCATGGATATGCTCTTCAAAATTCTGACCGAGCAGGGCATGGTTTTGTTCCATAGCCTGACGCAGTTCACTGGTGCGCTGCTCAAGAATAGCAGCGTGGTTCTGCGAGGCATCACTCAGCATATGCGCGTTTTGAGCAACAACCTGCTCAATATTAACGCTGTGCTGCGCCAGCGAATTGGCATGATCCTGAATGGCAGCGGCCACACGGTCTGCTTCACTGCTCAGTGAATTGGTAAAGGCATCACGGCTTTCAGCCAACTGACCAGCAAATGCGGCAGCTTTTTCGCTCAGCAATGTACCAACACCATGGGTGATGCTGTTGAGATCGTCGCCGATCTTCGATTTGGTTTCGTCAATGATCGTGCTGATCGATGCGCGACCACCAGAGAACGTGTCCGCAATTTCACGGGTACGGGCAATGAGGTTTTCATTGATCTGGCGTGAACGGGCTTCCAGTGCCGCATTGAGTTTTTCAGTGCTGGCATCCAGTGCATGGGCACGGTTTTCAAATTCGCTGACAAGCGAGGCACCGCGTTCGGTCAATGTGGTGTCGAGATTGGTCAGACGTGTATCAAATTCACTGACCATGGTCTGGGTTGCATCGCCAAGCAGGGTAGCAATACCGCTTGTACGTGTATCCAGCGCTTCGGTCAGTTTTTCTGAAATGCTGCGTGACTGTTCATCGATCGCGGTGATGCGTGAATCAAGGATTTCCGCAAAAGCCTGACCGGATGTGGTAATGCCAGCGGCAATGGTGCCGGTTTTGGTTTCAATGGCTTCGGTGATGGCACTGCCGCCTTCACGGATGCCGCTGATGAGGCGGTCACCTGTATCAGTCAGAACAGAGTTCAGCTGTTCGGATGCAGCCAGAACATTGTCACGAATAATAGTTGTTGCACTTGTCAGCTCTTCTTTGAGCTGTTCATGTGCACCGCTGATAGAAGAACGCACACGTTCTGCATGGCTGACAACGGCTTCACGCTCATTGTTAAGCTCGCCAACGAGGGAGCGGATGCGCACTTCATTATCCGTATAAGCGCGTTCCAACTCGTTCACCTCTGACTGAACCAGTGTTTCAAGTTCAACAGCGCGTGCAAGGGTGCGTTCAATGCCTTCATTCATCGCAGCCACTTCACGGCGAACCGCCTGGCCAAGATTGGAAACGCGATCACCTGCCATATTGTCCGGCTCAGCCAGACGAAGGGCAGCTTCGGTCATACGACGTGCAGCAGATTGCATTTCTTGCGCACGGCGGATGAGCTGGGCAAAGCCCCAGAACATCACAACAGGTACAGCAACACCGGTTGCAATGCCGAGGCCTGCAGGTGTGCCGAGGAATTCACCAACTGATTGCAGTGACGGGAAGCCGCCATTGAGTGAGCGGGCGAGCATGACGCCACCGGCAGCCCACAAAGTGCTGACAGCAGTGGTTGTCCAGAAAATCTTTGAAGAGCGCTCAGTCGCACGACGCGCGGTAAACATGCCATCGCCGCGCAGGTCGTCATTGGCAGGTTTGAGTGCGGAGGCGCGAGGTGAGGAGCTGACAGCGGAAGCTTGCGAGGTAACAAGCTCAGCATCAGCGGTATTTTTAGGCTCAGAGTTGGCGGCTTTGACAGTTGGCGGTGAAGGCGGGGCAGGTGGTGCTGCAACAACAGCAACATCAGACGCCGCGACACTGTTTGTGTCGGCTGCGCTGACCGGCTCTTCTTTACGGCTTGCCAAGAGGGAAGCATTTTGCTCGCTGGCTAATTCTTCTGCCGCGCGCGAAATCTGCAACTCCAGATCATCCAATGAGATCTCGTCATCAATGGCGGCCAGATCCATATCCAGATCGAGACCGTCGTTAAAATCGATATCCAGCGCTTTTTCCAGCGCTGCTTCGACTTCCATGTCGATCTTCTGTGCTTTGGTAGATGTTGCCATCGCTCTTTTACCTCGTACTCAAAAACTCTGTGACAGTCGGCACGACAAACGCGCGCCATACTTATTCCGCCATCTTGCATAGTACCGGCTTGCGAAGTTGAAGGAAATAGCGCAATCGCGCATTGCCAAAAACTTTAAATAGAAGGTTAACGGAATAGTTCCCAATTTTTAAAAAACCCAGAGACGGTGGGTTTTTAGATTATTCCTGAATTGTGGAAATCTTAAGATTGATAGTTAAACCGGCCGTTCCAAAGCGCTAAAAAGCGTATTTTAAGAGCATTTGTTAACCGTTTTTATAAAATTAATAACAGTTTTCTCTAATGTAGCAGCTGATGGTTTTTACAGGATTTAACGCTGATACGATTCTGTGGATAGTGTTTTGAATGGGTGTTTTTTGACCATTTTAGTCAGAAAAACTGCCTGAATTCGCTCAAAAAACAACAAATGCTGCATGTGACAGGCATCTGGTTGCATATTATTAGCATTTGACAGGCATCATAGCAGATTAAAAAGTGATGCCATATGATGATTTGTTACGCGGGTTAAACGGCATTTCATCGCTTTCGTAAACGGATGATAGTTTTGAAACCTCATAAAGTAATCAATCAGACAGCACCGCTGACCGGAAATAACGCTTATACCAGCGATCCGCTAATGATGAAAATTGCGGGTGGTTTTCCTGAAAATCTGCAACGTGAGCTGGAACAGATTGGTCGCTATGTTTTGTCGCCCGAAGCGCAGGAACTGGCGCGACTGGCCAATAGTGAAGTGCCACGACTGAAAACACATGATCGTCAGGGGCATCGTCTCGATCAGGTGGAATATCATCCGGCCTATCATGCTTTAATGCGCCGCTCGGTTGCCAATGGTTTGCATTGCTCGGTCTGGGAAGATGGGGCAACGGAGGCAGGGCGCCGTCACCAGACCCGCGCGGCTCGTTTTTATCTGACTGCGCAACTGGAGGCAGGGCACCTTAATGCACTGACCATGACCAATGCGTCGCTTGCCGCTCTCATGTCATCCTCTGATCTTTATAAAGAGTGGCTGCCGCGGATTATGAGCCGCAAATACGATCAGTCACACAGAGCCGCAGCCCATAAAAACGGCATCACCCTTGGGCTCGGTATGACCGAAAAGCAGGGCGGAACAGATTTAAATGGTCTTAACAGTGAGGCCGTAGGCTTTGATAATAATAGCTATTTATTGAATGGCCATAAATGGTTTCTGTCATCGCCAATGTCCGATGCGTTTTTGGTGCTGGCGCAATTGCCGGAAGGTCTAAGCTGCTTTTTAGCACCGCGTGTGCTGGCTGATGGTTCGCTAAATGGCTTTGCGTTTCAGCGCCTGAAAGACAAACTTGGCAATCGTTCCAATGCAACTGCGGAAGTCGAGTTTGACAATGCGCATGTGCATCTGGTGGGGAAAGCCGGCGAGGGTATTAAAACCATCACTGATATGGTGACGCTCACACGGCTTGATTGTGCTGTGGCTTCCGCAGGTCTGATGCATGCAGGGCTTGCAGAGGCCGTGCACCATGCGCGGATGCGTCATGTTAATGGCGAAGCTTTAATCAATAAGCCGCTGATGCAGCGTGTTCTTGCGGATATGGCGCTTGATGTGGCGGCTGCCACAGCTCTTTCCATGCGGTTGGCGCGTGCTTTTGATATGGCAGCCAATGATCGTATGGAGGCATCATTTGCCAGCGCGATGACGCCGGTGGTTAAATATTGGGTCGCTAAAATTGCGCCATCATTGCTTTATGAAGCGATGGAAGCATTAGGCGGCAATGCCTATGTGGAGGAAAGCAATCTGCCGCGTCTTTATCGTGAAGCGCCGTTTAATGCGATATGGGAAGGCTCAGGTAATGTCATGGCGCTGGATGTAGCGCGTGTACTTGCCAAAGCGCCGAAACTTTTTGATGAAGTGCTGGATTGGATCGGCCATCAGTTGGGGCGCAACGGGCAGGGTACGATCAATGTGCTGCGCGCTGCCATGCAGCTGACCAATTCAGATGAGGGCGCTGCCCGATTGCTGACCGAGCAGCTGGCCTTTGCTGCGGCAGCGGCGGAGCTTCGCCATCAAGGTGCCGATCATGTGGCTGATGCCTTCATCGAAACCCGCCTTGGCGGTCAATGGCGCACCACTTATGGCATGCTGGATGCACGCCATAATGCCAAGCGCATTATCGATACGCTATATCCACCATTGCAATAATGGCGATTATAATTCGCTGTCTAGTTGGCGACGCAGCATATTCAGGCGGTCAAGCGCCCCTTGTAAGATGAAAGCAGCAGCGGCAGAATCAATGCGTTCTGCCCGCTTTTGACGGGAAACATCCATACCGATCAGTGCACGCTCTGCGGCAACGGTCGAAAGGCGTTCATCCCAGAATACAAACGGAATATCGGTTAAAGGCTGCATGGTGCGCACAAAAGCTTTGGTTGCTTGTACGCGCGGACCCGCAGTTCCGTCCATATTCATCGGCAATCCAATGATAATGGCGCAGGCCTTTTCATCAGCCAACTGTTTAATGAGCGTTTGGGCATCAATTGTAAATTTTACCCGCTTGATAACAGGGCGCGGATTGGCAAAAGAAAGACCTAAATCTGAAATCGCCAGCCCGATGGTTTTGGTGCCCAGATCAAGACCGGCAATGGTTTTGCCAGTTGCTTGATTTGATTGCAGAAAGTCGGGCAGTTCGGTGATTTCTAAGATTGCCAAGTGTCTTAACCTTTATCAAATGCGGGCTTTGTTGTGCCTCTATGCCATAAAAATGATAAAGCGGAACTATATTTAATAAAAATGCCATTGATCATGGTCATTTTTCATAATCCCTTTTCAGGGGTTGATGTTATTTTAGATCGCGTCATAACTGCGCGTAGATAAAATTTGAGGGTAAGTGAATGAAAATCACCTGGCTTGGACATGCGGCGTTTCGGGTTGAGACTGGCAAAAGTGTTATTTTGATTGATCCGTTTTTGACCGGCAATCCGGGTTTCAAAGATGTTGATCTGAAACAAGCTGTCCAGGGTGTAACCCATATCGCGCTGACCCATGGTCATGGGGATCATATCGGCGACACGGTGCAAATCGCCAAAGAACAGGGCGCTGTGGTGCTGGCCAATGCCGATTTGGCGGCATGGCTTGCGCATCAAGGTGTTGAAAAGACCGATCCGGGCAATACCGGCGGTACTATTTTCAACGATGATTTCAGCATGACTTTCGTCAATGCACTGCATTCATCAGCCACAATCACGCAGGATGGTGTGTCGCATTCATTGGGTAATGCCAATGGTCTGGTTTTCCATTTTGAGGATGAGCCGACACTCTATCATATGGGCGACACTGATATTTTCTCCGATATGGCGCTGATCAATGAATTGCATCAGCCGGAAATCGGCATTGTGCCGATTGGTGATCGTTTTACGATGGGCAGTGCAGTAGCGGCTTTGGCTTGTCAGCGCTTTATGTCATTTGAAACTGTTTTGCCTGCGCATTACGGTTCATTCTCGGTACTTGAAAAAACGGCTGATAATTTCATTCAGGCAATGGAAGATGCAAAAAACACAAAAGTGGTGGCAGCAGCGGCCGGAACCTTGCAAAATTATTGATTGCGCTTGAAAATGCGTCAACAATATTGCGCTACAGCCAACCCAGCGTTATAGCCGTTATTAAATGACACCAAAGCAGTTTTGTTGTTTTGGTTTAAAAACAGAATTTCCGGAGTTCAGGATGTCCGTTGATATTACTACAGTCAAACGCGTTGCTCACCTTGCGCGCATCGCGATCAGCGATGACGATGCAGAGCGTATGACGGGCGAAATTAATAATATGCTGGGCTTTGTTGCTCAGCTTGATGAAGTGGATGTGGAAGGCGTTGAGCCAATGACATCTGCTATGCCGATGAAAATGCGCCTGCGTGATGATGTTGTCAGCGATGGCAATATTGCCGATGCGGTTGTCGCAAATGCACCTGTAACAGAAGACAATTTTTTCGTTGTACCAAAAATGGTCGAATAATCATTCAAAGTGCGCGGATAACGCTGCTTTTGATGAATTGTCACTTGGCGGGACTACAGAAATTTGCGCAGTTTGCGCATCGACAGGATTAAACAATGACCGATTTAACCGCACTTACTATTGCTGAAGCGCGTGATAAGTTAACAAGCAAAGCAATTACAGCGACCGAACTGACTGAAGCTTATTTGAGCGCGATTGATACCGCCAACAGCCAGTTTAATGCTTATATTGCTGTGACCCATGATCATGCGCGCCAGATGGCTAAAACATCTGACGAACGTCTGGCCAAGGGCGAAGCCGGAGCGCTGGAAGGTATTCCGCTCGGCATCAAGGATCTCTTTGCCACCAAAGGCATCCATACACAGGCTTGCTCGCATATTCTTGATGGCTTTAAGCCGGAATATGAATCAACAGTCACAGCCAATCTTTGGGCTGATGGTGCTGTTATGCTCGGCAAGCTCAACATGGATGAGTTCGCGATGGGCTCTTCCAATGAAACATCTTTCTATGGTCCGGTCACGAACCCTTGGCGCGCCAAAGGTTCGGATGCACAGTTGACCGCTGGTGGTTCTTCAGGTGGTTCTGCAGCAGCCGTTGCCGCCAATCTCTGCGTGGCAGCCACTGCAACTGATACAGGTGGTTCAATCCGTCAGCCGGCAGCTTTCACCGGTACGGTTGGTTTCAAGCCGACTTATGGCCGTGTATCCCGTTGGGGCACTGTTGCTTTTGCGTCATCCCTTGATCAGGCCGGTTCCATCACCCGTGATGTGCGTGATGCGGCTATCATGCTGAAGTCTATGGCTTCTTTTGATGTGAAAGACAGCACTTGCTTTGATTTGCCTGTGCCGGATTATGAAGCTGTACTTGGCAAATCGGTTAAAGGCATGCGCATTGGTATTCCAAAAGAATATCGCGTTGATGGTATGCCGGAAGACGTTGAAAAGCTGTGGCAGCAGGGCATTGCTTTCCTTAAAGATGCTGGTGCAGAAATCGTTGATATTTCGCTGCCGCACACCAAATATGCCTTGCCTGCATATTACATTGTGGCACCTGCGGAAGCCTCGTCCAATTTGGCACGTTATGACGGCGTTCGTTATGGTCTGCGTGTGCCGGGCAAAGATATTGCCGACATGTACGAACAGACCCGCGCCAAAGGCTTTGGCTGGGAAGTTAAGCGCCGCGTGATGATCGGCACTTATGTGCTGTCTGCTGGTTTCTATGATGCATATTACCTGAAAGCGCAGAAGGTGCGCACCTTGATCAAGAAAGACTTCGAAGATGTCTTCAATCTCGGTGTTGATGCTATTTTGACCCCGTCCACACCTTCATCAGCCTTTAAAGTTGCAGATGCGGAGATGGCTGCTGATCCGGTTAAAATGTATCTGAATGATATTTTCACCGTGACTGTTAACATGGCTGGTTTGCCAGGTGTGTCGGTTCCTGCCGGTCTCAACGCTGATGGTCTGCCTTTGGGCTTGCAGCTGATCGGCCGTCCATTTGGTGAAGAAACCCTGTTCCAGGCTGCTCATGTGATTGAGCAGGCTGCTGGACGCTTTGCACCAACCAAATGGTGGTAAAACATCATTGATATTGCGCGGACCAGCGTGAGTATTTTCAAACCGGCGTAGTTTTAAAACTGCGCCGGTTTTCTTTTGCGTGCATATTTGTCAGAATCAGAAACTAAAATACAAATCCGCATCAAATGATTGGTGGAATCATATTTTCATCAGTAAATTGTAAAAATATTTTCGCGCAAAATGACAGGCGACATCTGCCTAACAGGTTGTTTTGCTGTGCGTTTTGAGCTCGGGTAGGGCTGTTTTCGCAGGTTTTTGAATTATTTTTGTATTTTTAGCGTTTTTATGTGATTTTTTTGAATTTGGAGCTTGCGCGAGTCAAATTAATTGCTTAAACGACGCTCACACAGTTGATCCAAAGCAACTGCGGGCGATTAGCTCAGTTGGTAGAGCGCTTCGTTTACACCGAAGATGTCGGGAGTTCGAGTCTCTCATCGCCCACCATTCTAAAACACTTCCCCTTAAAATTTTTCAGTTTTAGAATGCACCTGCATGATGATATGCACTGTTTCTCAAAGTCTAACATCTAAAATTTGCTTAAAAACTGTCTGTTATAATCAGATGAGTTTTATGTGATAAATCTTTGGGTTAGCTGTATTTTGTGCTTGCATATGTAGTTTTTATTGCGTAATAAGCAGCCACACAGTTGATACAAAGCAACTGCGGGCGATTAGCTCAGTTGGTAGAGCGCTTCGTTTACACCGAAGATGTCGGGAGTTCGAGTCTCTCATCGCCCACCATTCCTAACTCATTGTTGATTTAGGAATTTTGATGAAAATCATTCCTTTACTCTCCCCCTAATAATTAAACGTCTAAATGATGTAGGCTGATTTAGTCTGCTATTATTCAATCATTGCTCCGCTCTTATAAGGGCAGTCATGCTGCTGAAGACAGCTATTTATCTACGTTAAGCTAAGTGCAAACTCAGTCCTGTTGGTTAACGGGCAGAGACTGATTTCTCATTATTTTGATCAAAATTAATATGATTGATTCTAAAAATCGGCATTTATTTTTACAATTGATCAAAAATATCCCCGTATTCACGGGGATGTGAATACAGCTGCTGCGTGTTGCATTTAGGCAACCATAAGCCGTATGTCATTGTTTTAAATTAGTTTTTATATGCTGACATTTGATGTTTTACTGAATATCTTACATTTTTATAAATGGTTTAAACTTTTGTATATTTGACCTTTTATGCGCGTAGGGCGTATGGCGCTTTTATTAACCATATTCTCGAAGTGGGGGCACTCCGTGCGTACTAAATTGATGAGCGTTTCGACACTGGCATTGCTTGCCAGCGTAAGTTTCCCTGTTGCCTCAATGGCGGATATAGATGCGATCATAGCAGATGTCAGGTGTCCCGATGTTGGCGGGCCTGATTCCTGTAAAGGTGTGGGCGGGAAAGAAACGGCTTATAGCTGGCTCGTAATGGCCATAGGTAATGATCAAAAGGCTTATTATCATATTCATCCAACCGGTATTTTATCATCTGATGAGGATAAAGCAGCTGCCATTTATATACGTGTTCGGCCAGACGCTAACCAATTAGGTCAATTTGGTGTTATCGCAGCCATCAATGAGGGGGTGATTGAAACCGGTGCAGATAGTAGTTCGCTTTCTTCAATGCAGCATGGAATGGCACTTGGTTATACAATAGCCAGTGATAGCGCGCTTCTGACAGGCGGTGATGTTTTTGCTGTAAACAGTGGCAAGATCATAACTCGAAATGCCAGCTCTCATGGAATTGCAATCGAGCGCTCTCCCTTAGCATCAGGCAAAGTGGTTGTTGATAATCGCTCCGGTAATATTCAAATACTTCATGAGGGGGAAGTTCATAAACAATTACGCAGTAGCGGTATCAACGTAATAGATGGTGGCTTTGCTGATTTAGATATTAATGTAGGTAATATTGTCGTCCGTGGAGCTGGAGCAGGTGCAGAATTAGTAACACGCGGAAGTGTTGACGTAATTTTAGAAGATTCTGGTAAAGTTACTATACATGGTAAAAAATCGCAGGGGATTTTAGCGAGCAGCTGGTTCTCTGAAACTATGATTGATGTGGCGGGCACTATCATCATGTACGGTGATGATTCAACCGGCATAGAGGCAGTAGGCTCATCATCTGCAATTAATGTTGATGGATATGTAGAAGCGCTGGCTCTAAATTCCAATGGTTTAAATATAAGCTCTACTAATGAACAGGCAACTGTAACAATAGGTAGTACGGGTGAGGTGATCGGTGGGCGCGGACAAGGTAGCGCTATGGTCGTTGGTAGTTTTAATGATATCGTGGAAGTGACCAATGATGGTGCATTGTCAGCTCTTTCTGATCGACTAATTACTGATTTGTCTGATCCGTTTATGGGGCCTGTTGGTGATTTCAAAGTTACTAACAATGGCTTGATGACCGGTTTTGTTAAACTTGGATCTAATGGTGGCAACTATTTCGAGAATACCAGCAAATTCATCTCACGTAATTTTTCAGCGAGTAATCCTGATGGTGAGCGTGATCTGCGCGGTGTTGCTGTCAACGATATGGGCGGTGATAATTCCCATTTTGTGAATGCTGCCAGTGGTGTTGTGTCACTGGGGGCGAGTAGCGCTGAAAACTTCGATGCGACTGGTTATTACAAGGCCCGCACAGGTATCAATAATCGGTTGTTCTCGCAGGACATCTATGACTTTGAACGCAAGGGCCTGCTGCAGACACAGTTTACCAACACAGCAAGCTTCAAAAATGAAGGTCTCATTGATCTGACCGGTGAGCAAGTGGGGAATACACTTGTTATTACCTCCAGCAGTGATGCAGAAACTATTGGCAGCGGAACTTATGTGTCTGGCGGCACTTTGAAACTTGGTGCTGAGCTGAATGACGGCGATGGTGGTCAGGGCTCAAAGGCTGATATGCTGATCGCTGATCGTGTTGAAAAAGGCGCCAATGCTACAACCATTGAAGTAGCCGTTAAAAGTGAAGCGAATGCCGCTTTGACGAAGCAGAACGGTATTCAGCTTGTTCAGGTTCGTGATAAAGATCATTCAGCAGAAGGTGCTTTTATGCTCGGTGGCAGCAATGCATATGAGCATAATAATGCAATGGCGATTGGGCAGGGTGCCTATGCCTATAAGCTTTATCAGAACGGCCTTGGTGATGATAAAGCCGATGGTAACTGGTATCTGCGCTCTCAGGTGAAGGATGATGAGCCTGGTGAGGAACTGTTTACTGGTGGTGTGCCACTTTATGAGGCGTATCCGCAGTTTTTACTTGGCCTGAATAGTCTTCCGACTTTGCAACAGCGTGTAGGTAACCGCTATTGGAACAATGCTGGCAACAAACTGCTTGCACAAGGTGCTGATGTTGTTGAAGCTTTTGCCCCAGCTGAAGAAGCGGGCGTTCACATTGAAGAAAATGCGATCTGGGGTCGTATTGAAGGTGCACATACCAAAATTCGCTCACGGGAAACAACGTCTGGCACAGATTATGATTATAACACGTTCAAAATGCAGGCCGGCCTTGATGGTCTGTTGCATGAGAGCGAAGATGGCAAGCTGATTGGTGGTATCACAGCCCATTATACGAATGGTAAGGCTGAAGTTTACTCCAAGCATGGTAAGGGTGATATCAAAACCGATGGTTACGGTTTAGGGGCAACTTTAACCTGGTATGGTGAAAACGGTTTCTATGTCGATAATCAGGCTCAGTTGACATGGTATGACAGCGATCTGAATTCCTCGACCGCTAAAAAGTCGATGGTAAAAGGGAATGACGGTTTTGGTTATACGCTGTCCGTTGAGACGGGTAAGCGTAGCGAACTGAATGAACATTGGTCATTAACTCCACAGGCACAGCTGCAATATTCAAATGTTGATTTTGACAGTTTTGTCGATCCATTTAAAGGTCATGTATCACGTAAGCGTGGTGAAAGCCTTGAAGGACGTTTGGGGTTGAGCCTTGAGCATCAGGATTCATGGTTTAATGATGAAGGCCGTATAAACCGTAGCTATGTGTATGGAATTGCTAATTTGTATAGCGAATTTCTCAATGGCACCAAGGTACGTGTTGACGACGAAAACTTCATTAACAAGCGTGAGCGTGTTTGGGCCGGTATCGGTCTTGGCGGTAGCTATAACTGGAATGACGATAAATATTCCGTCTATGGCGAAGGTTCTGTCTATACGAGCCTTAAGCACTTTGGCGACAGCTATAGCTATAAAGGTACAGTTGGTCTGCGCATTAAGTGGTAATGCACTGACCAATGCTACAAATAGAAAGTCGCCAGTTATACTGGCGACTTTTATATTTGAGGAAACTCAAATTTATTGTCAGGATAAGCTCTGCCCAACTCTCACAAGGTTCTCATCAGGGTCTGATACGGCAAACTCGTATGTTCCCCAAGGCGTTTCTCTTGGTGAATGTAAAGCACTGGCGCCAACCTTCAGTGCCAACTCATCAACGTTGTCAACATAAAAATAAACTCCGCAAGGGCTTTTATTCGGGATTAACCAGCCTTCTGGTGCTTTGGTTAGGTGCAATTCAGCACCTTTACCATCAACCAGCATTTGGTAGTCAGCATAGACATCATCACCTTTTGGCCTGAAACCAAGCAGCTCATAAAACTTCACAGAAGCTTCCAAATTGTTAGTTGGTAATACGGCAATCATGCGTGTTGGGTTGCTCATCTTTGCCTCGGTCTAATCTGGTTGCGTATTTGTGTCTATTTTACGCTTTACAGCTATAGCTTCAGCTTTTCCATTTGAAAAAAGAACAAGTGTGATAAAGGCAAAGACCATAATAATAATGGCAATGTCAAAAGCCCCCAGTGCGCATGCAATGCCGATCGCACCAGTCGCCCATAAGCTTGCGGCGGTTGCTGTTCCTTTAACGGACGAGCTCAGCCTTAAAATTGCACCACCACCGATAAAGCCCATGCCGGTAATTACACCTTCTATGATACGTGCCAGTGCTTCTGGGTTGCCAGTGGTGATGCCTTCGGCTGCTTGAACAAAGCCGCAGCTCGCTACGGCAACTAACGGAAAAGTACGTAGTCCAGCGCTTCTTTCTTCTCGCTCTCTATGCCAACCGATCGGGAGTGCCAGAATATATGCTGTAACTAATGTAAAAATATGCGGCCAGACATTAAAGTTGTCGGCATAGAATGTTTCTCTTAAAGCGCTATGAAATTCATTCATGTTAAGGGCTTTCTTTGTTGTTATAGAAAAACAACGAAAAACCTTAGAGAATGTTCCGCATTATAATTTGTTGATGCTCTTTGCTTTAAAATGAGTAGTGAAAACTTCGTATATGCAGGGTCAAGGAAATTGATTTTGATGGTAGTGCGATTACTGAAATAGCGTTCCTTGTTTGCTCGCCACATGCGGCCTAGTGCTTGCCTTAACAATAGAAAGGGTTTGCTATGGCTAAAGGTTCAACAATACCATTTTCACTCACCGGTAAAGGTTCGGTTGTAAAGCAAAAGCTGGCAATTGCCGGAAGTCCACTGACAATTGATGTTGTTGGTCACAGCGCGTTTGGTGGCGATAATAGTGCGCCAAGTCCGTTGGATTATGCGCTTGCTGCTTTGTCATCTTGCACGCAGGTAACTTCGCAGATTATCGCATCACAAGACCCGTCTATTGAACTTGGAGAGTGGTCGATTAATCTGACTAGCCATCTGGACAACAGCGTTCTGGTTTTTGGCGAAGAGGGTATCTCGAATTTTTCAGACGTTCATCTGGATATCTGTGTTGAAACCAATCTGGATGATGAAAAATTTGCAGCTTTTGCAATTGAAGTCGAAAGACGTTGCCCGATTACTCAGCTCTTTCGCGGGAGTGGTGTGAAGTTTTCCAGTAATTGGAAAAACATAGAATTGCGTAAAGCAGCTTAATTGCCTTGATAAAAAAAGCCGCCCGACTGGAGCAGGGCGGCTTATAAATTTTTAAGTGCTATTAGGCGTCGTCTTTTTCAGGCAGTACCAGATAAATCAGTACAGCAATGATGGTGATGAAGAAGCGGAATGCGTCTGGAACGCCATTCCATTGCTTGGACATCCACATACCAAACCATTCGCCACCAACCGACATGAATGCGACCTGCCATGTGAGGAAACCAAGTGTCAGGCCAGCAATTGCCCAGTTTTTCTTCATATTGAATGAGGCAGCGCTGTCATTACGGGCAGCCAGCAGTTTGAAGCCACCAATCCAGCACAAGAGTGCGGTCAGTGTTTCAAGGGTAATAATGCCAATATAACCTGCATGATGCAGCCATTCGGTTTCAATTGCACGATATTTGATTGTCGCGTCTGGGAAGATTGTGTCCATCAGAAACACATGATGCACAAACGCAAAGTTTGAGCCATAATCTGTGATATTACCGAAGGCGACCAGTGACGCAAAGAATGCGATGGCCAGCACCATAAGAGCTTTTGAGAGTCTTAAAACCATTTTGTAAATCCGTATCAACGAGAGTTAAAGGGCGTGAGTTAGTAATCGCCATTCCGGAAGCGTACGATACGAAAACCTCAACTCGTTATTTGCTCTGTGTTTTTATAGCTTCGGCTAAAATGCGGCAATCTTAACTTAGTTTTAAGGTTAATGGTTGTGCACGATGATGTTTTATTTGTAGGAAATAGTATTTATAACTGTTTTACATAATAAAATCAGTGTATTATGAATATTTTATAATGTTTTGGATTTACAATTTGATTGTTCGCGGATTAAGGAGAGCGGGAGCTAATCCCACTCTCAGTTGAATTATTTCATCATATCAAGCATTTCATCATATGCCTTGCAGACAGTTTCCAAATCTGTGGTATTGGCCAGTGAGGATTGGGTTTCCTGGATTTTCTGACTGACTTCCATAGCTTTCTGTGGATTCTTTGTTGCCAGTTCCTGAAGCTTTACGGTCACATCATTTGCTTTAGTCTGAGCTTCTTCAGCGGTACATGCTAAAGATGGTGCAGCAGTAAGCATAAGCATTGTGACTGCAAGAAGTGTCTTTTTCATAACTGTTCCTCATTGATTTTCATTCAAATACAATGGAAACCTAAAAACGAAATATGACAGTCAAGTGTCATTTCGCATCACTTGATGTGACGTGCTTTAATGACAAAACAGTGTGAGGTAAGGGCTTTTAAGTGAAGTATTAAAAAATCAAGCATACTTCAAAGCAATGGGATGGGTGGGCTTGCCATTCGGTGGGGGCACTTAGTTGCAAGCCCTGTAAGCATATTGAAGAAACTTCCAATTCGCTAACCAGAGCTCCCATTTTTTGCTCAAGGCTAGAATGACTCAAAAAATAAAAAATGCAAATAGAAAAAAATCTATATTAAACACTTGTTTGGGGAATATGTTTAATATTGTATTTTTTTACAAAAGTTATGATGTTTTTATATAAACTTCATTCCAAAGCGTAATCATTCCGGCATCATTAAATTTAAGATGCAACATGGCTTCAAAAATATCTTTGGTTTTGTCTATGCGTACAACTTCTGCCGTCATGGCAAGTACCGTAGCATTAGCTTCGGTGATCGTTTCGTGCACTCTATAGTCAATGGAAGCAATTGTGCTGCGAAAGCCGTTTAAAAACTCAAGATAAGCGGCATGATTGGCAGGGTGTGTCCTGCCGTTTGCTTTTACGATAAATTGCTCAGCAAATTTTTCTGCAATGAGTGTCTCAGTCAGAGCATTGTTATGAACCAGATTTTTTCTGTTCCAATCAAGCAGACTTAGTGCCAAATCGGTTGTTTTCGTATTTGTCAAAATAACGCTCCTTTATAGCCTGATGCAATAGGCTGGCTTGTCCGGTTATTTTGGCCGGTTGTGTTGTATAATCGGCAATTTAAAACACCACAACCAGTTTAGGATGTTCTCACGCTTTGTTGAAAACGAAGTAAGGCTGCTTTATTTGCTTAAATTTGCTTCATTATCACGTGTGTTTGCCCAAAAGAAAACCAATTCCGGGTCGCCATCATCCAAATTATCAATCTGGCCACTACGCGAGAACCCACATTTTTGCAGTAATAGCTGCATAGGCTCGTTGGATAAATTGGTTGTTGTGAAGAGCTTCGGATCCTTGCAAATTGATTTGAAGTGCTCAACAAGCGCTTGTCCAAGTTGATGGCGGCGATGTTCAGATTTAACCATCAGCATTTCAATGTAGCCATGATGAAAGAAGTGGTAATTTAAAACGCCATAGGCTGCCACCTCATTATCAAGTTCTACTAAATAACAGGATTGCTTATTGATCCATTCGGCAATCTGGCTTGCGCGGCGTTTATCATCGGGAGCAATGCTGTCAACACTCAGCAAAGCTTTGTAATCTTTGATAAGGGCGGGACGGATATTCAAAACGACAAGGCCTTCATGGTTTCAGCTTTCAAAAACATAGGTTTACGGTGACTGATCACACAAAATCACTGTGCATTTATAAAATGAATATGATCAAGTTTACAATCTCTGCTGTACTTACAGATTTAAAATTACCTGCGGCACCTTACCGCTGAGGGAGATTCAGAGATAGAAAAGTAGTTATTTTTTCTTCCACTAATCATTAAATGAAATGCAAAAATGCAGCTTTTATAGAAAATAAATCAGTCTACAATAAATCCTGCAATAGAAATGACGACAAAACAGATTTGCAGGTTTTCCGATGGATCATACCGTAACATTAACGACAGCAGCGCCGGCAGAAGCTTTTACGCATGTCAGAATTATTATTGGTATGATTCTGGGGCTGTGTGTTTCTCGTATTTTGATGGGCATTGGCCGCTATATTCAGCATCCTGGTAAACTGGTCGTCTATCCCGTGCATCTTGCATGGGTTGGTTTTATTCTTTTATCTGTGGTGCATTTCTGGTGGTTGGAATTTAATTTACGTATCATTACGGTTTGGACATTTGAAAAATATCTATTTGTGCTGTTTTACGCCGGTCTTTATTTCTTAATCAGCACCTTATTGTTTCCTGATAGCATCGATGAATATAACGGCTACCGTGATTATTTCATGTCGCGCCGTAAATGGTTTTTTGGACTGCTGATTGTTCTTTGTATCACGGATATGATCGATACACTGTTGAAAGGCTGGAGCCATTATGAGCTTTATGGCCCTGAATATCCGATACGAGCAGTGGTTTTTATTATTCTATGTCTGATTGCTATCAGTACGAAAAACCTGAAATTTCATACATTCTTTGCGGTCGCCGCAGTGATTTATCAGGTGACTTTTGCTCTAAGGCATTTTGTAATTTTGAATTAGATAATAATAAGTGATGAGTTCGCTAATTGATGTTTTTGCACTTGTTATATTAAAAGCGGCACAAGATTTAATGATGGAAAATTTGATATGAATATGCGCATTCGTTTGATTGCAGGCGCAATCACTGCACTCGTCGTAGGATTTGGCTTTATGGCCTATGATAAATATACAGGCCGTGAATGGGTCGTCTCACCTGAACAGATTGAAGCAGCTCAAAGCAGCGGCCAAGCCGGTGTTGAAACACGACCGGGCACTGTTGCGGTGCTTGCAATCCGCCGTGAAGATGCAGATATATTGCCATTTAAATGGCTTGGTTATGGTTTGGTTGCAGGGTTCTTTGTTGTCTATTCGACTCGCAAACCAAAAGCTGCACCCAAAGCATAATCTTCATGGTAATCATTTTAAAAGCCTCGCTTTTGCGGGGCTTTTTTATGTTGTATCTGCTATAAGCTATTTTGTGGCTTTCTTCACTTCCAGACCAGAAATTAAAGCATCCAATCCATATTCAAAGGCAAAATCGGCGCCTTCCGAATCGAATGTATTAAAGGCCCGCGTGAGAAACTCTGATGGCTGCGCAGGGGCTTCTTTTGAGGCTTGTTTGCGTTCAGAACTATCTTCGAGCGCTGCTTGCTGTTCACTGACGGAGCCCGTCGTGTAATGACTGACAATCACTAATGCCCGTACGGCATCGGATAGTTCAAATCCGCTCTCACATAAAAATCTGATCTGTTTTTCAACGCGCTCATATTGCGCACTTGTTGGTCGTGTGCCTGCATGAATAGGTGCGCCATCACGATAAGAAAGCAGCGCTTTACGAAAGCTGAGTGCATTTTCTTTTAAAAAGATACGCCAGTCTTCCCCTGTCTGAGGCACGGTGCGGGTGTGATTTTTTTCTAACATGGCTTCAGATAAGGCATCAAGCAGGGCGCGCTTATTGCGAAAATGCCAATAAAGAGCAGGTTGCTGTACCTTTAGGCGCTCGGCCAATTTTCGTGTGGTTAAATTGTCAACGCCGACTTCGTTGAGAAGTTCAAGTGCAACCTGAATAACGGTCTCACGATCCAATTTGGTCATTTTATTGCATTACCTCTTGACAATTTATCATTGATAAAGTTTTTATCGTCAACTTATCAATGATAAATAAAAGTCACATCTATGTCAAAATCACTTATAACCGCACTCATTGTTGTCGCGCTTGATGCGATTGGTTTGGGATTAATCATGCCGGTGGTTCCGGCTTTATTAAATGAATTTGTACCGGCAGAGCAAACAGCATTTCACTATGGTGTTTTTTTATCGCTTTATGCGTTTATGCAGGTCTTTTGCGCGCCCGTTTTAGGGCGGTTATCTGACCGCTATGGACGGCGGATTATTTTGCTGGTTTCATTTTTAGGTGCCACGATTGATTATAGCATAATGGCGGCAGCACCTGTTTTATGGGTGCTTTATATCGGCCGGATTATCTCAGGTGTTACCGGAGCCACAGGTGCAATCGCGGCATCAATTATCGCTGATACAACGAAACAGGAAGAACGTGCCCGTTGGTTTGGTTTTATGGGGGCGTGTTTTGGTGCAGGTATGATTGCAGGGCCTGCTATTGGCGGTGTTCTTGGTGATATATCTGTGCATGCGCCCTTTGTGGCAGGGGCTCTTCTCAATGCAATTGCTTTTTGTTTGGTGGCTTTCTTGTTGCCCAAAACGCCGTCACAACCGCCTGAAGGACAGCCAGCCAAAATCAATTTGTTTGAAGGCTTTCGCTTCAATTTTGCAGTTCAGGGACTTGCCAGCTTTTTTGCGTTGTTTTTTCTTATGCAGCTGATCGGGCAGGCGCCCGCCGCTCTGTGGGTGATTTATGGCGAACAGCGCTTGAATTGGGATATTGGCACAGCAGGTGTGTCGCTGGCCATTTTTGGTGCAGCACATACATTCGTACAAGCTGTTTTAACCGGCACTCTTTCAAAGCGACTGGGCGACCGCGGTGTGTTGCTGCTTGGTATGGGCGCTGATATTTGCGGGTTTCTATTGCTGGCTTTTATCACGCAAAGCTGGATGGTTCTGCCGGCAATTTTCATGCTGGCCACAGGCGGCATTGGTATGCCTGCTTTGCAGGCTATTATTTCCGGTCTTGTTCGCGATGAAAAGCAAGGTGCTTTACAAGGAACTTTAACAGGCTTGACGAATATAACTTCGATCATCGGGCCGGTCGGATTTACGACGCTTTATGGCTTAACCGCGGGGCGGTGGGATGGTTGGGTTTGGCTCGTCGCAGCAAGTCTTTATCTTATTGCTGTACCATTATTGCGCCAGTCAGCCAGTTTGTTACGATCTTAAAATCTTGGCGGGAGATCAAGCAATCCCGCCAACAAAACCGCTGAGTTCATCAAGGCGCACCATTGCCATGTGCATGGTGCCACGGCAATTTTGAGCTTTGCAGCGCGCGCGTCGTTCAACTTCGTCCAAATATAATTGCTCGTGTCCTCGAATTGAGCTGATCATTGCCTTATTGATATAAACAAGGCGGTTACATTTCTTGCAGGTCATTTCTAATCTTTGATGGTCTGCAAGATCACTGGCTTTATAGCGGGTTTTCCAGTTTCCGGGTGGGGATGCCATTTGCGTCACCAGAAGTCTTCAGGTGAGGGAATACGGACATAGCTGATTTTACCGCCCACATGCCCGCCTGCCGGTGGTTTCCATTCACCCAGACTAACAATAGTTTTGGAATAACGACTGTTTAAATCATCAATTGCGGAGCTGGCTTTTTCCCATTTCTGCCGTGTTGCATCATCATTATTCAACAGGTCAATCTGTCGAGCATTGGCAGGGCTTAAATCATATAGCGTCACGCTTACACGAAAAATGGTCAGTCCGTGCGGATATTCCTGCGCGACTTTGTACCAAAGTTGTCTGAGCCCAGCCAATATGGCCTGATCATCATTGACGGTGGCAAGCCGCACATTATGAAAATTGGAGCCGTCTCTGATGGAAAGCCAAAGAGAAAGTCCGTCGGCATAGTAGTTTTCGCGTCTCAGGCGGCGGGCAGCTTTGGTGAGTAGAAGCCGTGAAATTTCATAGGCACCATGAATGCTGCGCGCTTCGGGCGGCAAAACACGGCCATGGCCGAACATGCCGCGTTTTTGCGGTTGAGCCTGAATATCATAGCCATGCAGAGCATACCAAAGCCGCTCACCGGTCACGCTGTTCCAGATGCGCCGCATATGTTTGGGCTGCAAATTATAAAGCGCTTCGGTCGTGTAAATATTATGCTTGTAAAGACGCTTGGCCATATTGCGCCCGACAGCCGGAACATCCTCCAGCTGCACCTGAAAAAGATGATCAGTTAGTTCGTGTGGGTGCCATATTGCTAAGCCATTACCATAGGTTCCGGCTTTTTTGGTGGCATCCTTTCCCGCTTTGCATGCCATTTTTGCCAAGTGACGATTGGCAGCAAAGCCAATAGAGCAGGTGATGTAAGGCCCGATCATCTGACGGATATGGGACTTGATACGTGCACTTAGCAATTCGGGATCACGCCTCCCGCTGTCATCGAGAATACAGGTCAGTTCATCAATGCTTTTGGCGGCATCAATTGTGATAATTGTTTCAATTTCACAAAGCAGTGCATTGTGCGCACGACGATAAAGATCAGGCTTTTGTGGCACCAGAATAAGGTCGGGACAAATTTTCTTGGCGTCTTGAATTTTCATGATGTTTTTAACGCCGCGGGCCTTTGCTTCCTTGGAGCAGGCAATCACGGCAGTTCGGTCAGTTCCGGCAAAAGGAACAACACCGATCGGGCGGTCGCGCAGACGTTTGTCGCATTGCTGCTCCACACTGGCAAAAAAGCCATCAAAATCGAGATAGAGGCGTTCAATCGTTTCAGGCTTACGCATGGGGGGTAATTCCAGACAAGCAAAGGCGTGGCGTAAAACACGCAAAAAAGAGAATGACGGAGTGTGTATATTTACGTTTGTTCTATAAATGTTCCCTTTTTGAAAAATAGTCAAGCGTGATTTCATTTCCGCTATTTCCGCTTGTGGAATATCAATAAAATATATTTAAAATTAGAATGTTACGATGAAAATTTAATCTATTTTTTAATGAAATTTCATCGCAAAAAAGAATATGCATTATAAAAAAGTGGCGCAGAGAATATCTGCGCCACTTTTATTTCAAAACACTATCAGGTGCGTTTAGAACTTAAACTGCGTTGCCACCATGAAAGTCCGTCCCTGACCCGAGCCTGATGTGTTGAGCGCAGGTGTGTAGGTTTTGTTGAAGACGTTATTGACTCTCAATGTCAGGTCAACATTGTTGGTAAATTTGTAATTGGCAAATACATCGACCAGCGCATAGGATGCTGTTTTGGTGCCATCTGTATTGTTGCCTTTAGAAACGTAGTTGTAACGTGCTCCGGCCGTTAATTTTTCCTCAAGGAAACGCGCACCAGCTGTCAAGGTTAACAGATGGTCAGGCATATAGTTGTTAGCACCTAAGCCTGGCATTTGTTCCGGCATATTTGTATCGGTGTAACCATAGGCAATACCGGCAAAAGCAAATCTTGCATCATAGTTGGCTTCCAGTTCAAAGCCTTGCACATGAGTGCTGCCGTCAACGTTTACATATTGCATTAAATTGTTGGAGACTGTGCGTGCGGCAATATAATCCTTAACCGTCATATAGTAATAGTTTGCTTTCATGCTGATGGTATCATCGGCAAGGAAAACATCGTTTTTGGCCATATTGACGCCGACTTCCCAGCCGCGCAGTTTTTCAGCTGAAAGATTAGGGTTAGGCAAATAAAACTGCCTTGAAACAGAACCCGGATGCACACCGCCCAGCATCGTTTCCTGCAAGGTTGGAGCGCGCATGGAATGGGAGTAGGTGACATATGGCTGCAACCAATCTGTTGCATTCACTGCCAAGGTAATTTTCGGGTCAAGCTCGTTCAGGGAGCGGTCAACGAGCTGGGTTCCGTCATTCGCATCGCCGTCAAGTTTGAAGAAGTTATAGCGTAAACCTGTGGTCAGGTCGACAATGCCATAAGAGAACTTTGCTTCCGTGAAAACGGCGCCGGCTGTGCTGCGACCATCGGACGGGTTAACGCCTGCATTAGCGCCTGTGATTTTATCATGGAAATATTCAACGCCATTTTTCCAGCTAATGTTGACATCACCAGCAGTGAAATTTGAGTTGTTAGAAACATCAAAACCCAGTCCTTTGTCGGTAATCTCACGGCCGACAGCGCTAGAGAATGGTGGGTTAACTGATGCATTATATGTCATGTTCAGATGATTATAATAACCATTAACACGCAAATCTATTAGGTCGTTATCGCCCGGATTATAACGATAATTTGCAGTCAAAGTATTATTTTTAAGTGTTTGATCGTAAGAGTTGGCAGCAAAATCGTTTTTATAGAAAACACCACCTAATGCCAGGTGATGGTCTTCACCGAAACCAAATTCAGTTTTAAACAGGCCGGATGTCAATTCCTGACCGGTATTAGGCTGACGGATACCGTCACCATTTTTGTAAGAATTGGAATCACGACGGCTGATAGCGGCAGCAATGCCCATAGCATCGATACGTGCACCACCGGCCAGCATTTCAGAGAAGCCAACGCCGTTGCTTCCCCATGATGCGCGACCAAGCACGCCCCATTGTTTGCCTTCATCAACGATATCGTTGACGCCAAGTGTACGGAAGTTGACGCTGCCGGAGAGACCGCTGCCACCGACACCTGTCGTGGCGCCACGGGTTACATCAATTTCAGCCAGCAAATTCTGGTCTACATAGGTAAAACCTGATGCTTCATGGCCGGTAAAGCGGAAGTTCTGACGCACACCGTCAATCATCATATTGACGCGGCCGGAGCCTTCAAAACCACGAATATTGACGGCAACGCCCGGCTGAGAGCCGTTAATGCGGGTGAAAACACCTGGTTCATTGCGCAGGGTATCATCAATTTTGATGCCACCGAAACGATCCATCGTTGAGCGTGTAACTTTGCTCACCGGATCTGTTGTCGATGTTGACGCATTCGGATCGGCTTTACGGATAACAATCGTTTTCAGATTGACTTCTGCCTCATCAGGCTTTGCAGATTGCTCCTGCGCGAAGGCTGACGAAGTTGCGATAAGAACGAGCGTGAGAGCTGTTCCGGTCATAAAGTGTGAGCGATGCCCGCCAGTCTTCAGCGACATTTCTACTTCTCCTGAGAAAATTGAATGCATGTTCCGTTGGCTGGTGAAATGAGGTGTCACTGGCTGGTGGATTATTATTTTTAAACTTGACTATTTAAGTCTTGTATTGCGCTTTCTACAAAACATGATAGTTTGTGTCAAGAATGTGGAGGCGTGATTTTCACAGGCGAATGGAAACGAACAGAGCAATGAACCGGCGCGTTGATATTGATTTGGAGGTCCAGTGGCCTCCGGCCAGGGCATCCGAAAAATGGTCAGTGCCAGAACAACAGGCACCTGAGCAGATATTGCCAGATGAGTTGTTGAATAGGGATATGATGCAAGAATTGCCGTCAGATGAAGAGGTCTTAGCCGCTGCAAAAGCAGTTGATGAAGACCTAAAAACTTATGGCAGCAGTGAACTTTTTGAGGGGGCAAAAGAGGTCGGTATCAAACATGCCGGCTCTGTGTACCGCTTAAAGATAACGCGTCAGGGCAAGTTAATTCTCAATAAATAGGTACAGCAGAACTATGACATTATCGACCAAACCATCACCGGAATCAATTCGTCTGGCACGTCAAGAAAACCCCAAAATGCGTGAGCGCGACTTCGCACAGAAACTTGAAATCTCGGAAGCTGATTATCTGGCTGCCTATATTGGCGCTGATGATGAAGCTTTAAAAGTTGTGCGGGTGCGCGCGGATGTGGAAGCTTTTTTAGGCGGCATCAGCGCTGTTGGCGAAGTGATGGCGCTGACCCGCAATGAAAGCGCCGTACATGAGAAAATCGGCCCTTATGAAAAGACCGTGCCGGGCAAGCATGCAGCTATGGTCTTAGGTAAACAGATTGATCTACGTATTTTCCCATCCCAATGGGCGGAAGCTTTTGCGGTTGAAAAGCATGATGGCGATAGCGTACGCCGCAGCCTGCAATTCTTCAATGCTTCCGGTGAGGCGGTTCATAAAGTGCATTTGCGCGAGGCATCAAATCTTGATGCTTATGCCGAATTGCTTAAAAATCTTGCAAGCGACAATCAGTCTGCCGAATTCCATGCTGTTGCGCCAAAAGCCAAGGCCGAAACAGCTGTGACGGCTGAAGTTGATAGTGAGGCTTTCCGCAATCGCTGGTCAGAATTGACAGATGTGCATCAGTTTATGGGCTTGCTGCGTGATTTTAATATTGATCGCAAACAGGCTGTTGAACTGGCCGGTGAAAGCTTTGCATGGCCTCTTGATACAGGTTCTGTCCAGACAATGATGGAGCAGGCGGGCGAAACATCACTGCCAATCATGTGCTTTGTTGGCAATCGCGGCTGTATTCAAATTCATACCGGTGCGATTACCGGCATTAAAATGATGGGGCCTTGGCTCAATGTTATGGATCCGACATTCCATATGCATTTGCGCACCGACCGTATCAGTGAGGTCTGGGCAGTGCGTAAGCCAACCAAAGATGGTCATGTGACATCTCTGGAAGTTTTTGATGAAAGCGGCGAACTGTTTATTCAGTTCTTTGGTAAACGTCATGAGGGAACCGCTGAGCGCGCTGATTGGCGTGAACTGGTAGAAGCCTTGCCGCGTCTGCCGCGATCCGTAGCTGCTTGAAACAGATGGTGGGACGTATGAATTTCTTATCCATGTGTTCATCTGATGCCCTGCTGCGTAAAACGCGGCAGGGTTTGTTGGCGGGTGTGGTGGCTACATTGTCATTGGCAGTGCTTGCACCCGTTGCAATGACCTCTGCTTTGGCGGCAGGTAATGAGCCGGTGATATCAGCTACCGTTGAAACTTTAAAAGACACTTCCCGTCTTTTGACCGTTGGTGGCTCGCTGACCGAGATTGTCTATGCGCTGGGCGAAGAGGGCAGGTTGATCGGTCGTGATACAACAGGCACCTATCCGCCAAGTGCTGAAAAACTGACCGATGTCGGTTATATGCGCCAATTGTCACCGGAAGGTGTGCTGTCGATCAATCCGAGCGCAATTTTGATGCTTGAGGGCAGTGGGCCGCCGGAAACAATTGAAGTTTTGAAAAAAGCATCAGTTCCGGTGGTGATGGTGCCGGACAGCATGAACCATGAAGGTGTGCTTGAGAAAATCAGAATTGTTGGCAAAGTGCTTGGTGTCAGTGAAAAGGCTGAGGCGCTTGTGGCATCCGTTGATGAGGACATCAAGAAGACTGAAGAACTGGCGCAATCGATCAAAGAGCCTAAGCGCGTCTTGTTTATCCTGTCTGTTCAAAACGGGCGTCTTCAGGCATCCGGTACAGGAACAGCTGCGGATAATGTCATCAAAATGGCAGGTGGTATCAATGTCATCGACAGTTTTGCCGGCTACAAGCAAATGACTGATGAGGCGATTGATAAACTTGCGCCTGATTTGATTTTGATGATGACCGGCTCGGGTGATCATATGGCGCGTGCGGCTGATATTTTATCGCATCCGGCGATTGTTTCGACGCCTGCTGCCAAAACAAAAAGCATTGTTCAGATGGATGGATTGTATCTGCTCGGCTTTGGCCCACGCACTGGCAAAGCCGTGCGTGAGCTGACAGAAGCGCTTTATCCGGAAAAGAAAAACTGAACAGTTTTTTTAATTATATCTGAAGGCTCTCTGTGATCTTTAAATAAAGCCATGGAAAGCCCTCAGATGTTTTGTACGCAGCCTTGCTGCTTCAATGATCCAGCTCTTTAAAATAAGCGCTGAAGAATATCAGGATGTAAATTATGACATCGCAAGACGCCGTTTACAGCACCGAGCTGCCTGTAATACGGAACAAGCAGGATGGAGATCGCAGTCATGTTGCCAGATTGTCGATTTTTGTATTGGCAATCGCACTCATTGTAACGGCTCTGTTCAGCCTGACAGCTGGTGCGTCTGACGCTTCGCTGTGGAATTTGATCCGCTCGCTGTGGGCAGGTGCTGATGCTTCAGGCGATGTGCTTTCGCAGCGTGACCGTTTGATCATCGTTGATATTCGGTTGCCGCGTATTGTATTGGGCATGTTGATCGGTGCCGCTTTGGCGGTCTCCGGTGCTGTCATGCAAGGGCTTTTCCGCAATCCGTTAGCTGATCCAGGTCTTGTCGGTGTTTCTTCGGGGGCCGGTCTTGGTGCTATTTCCATCATTGTGCTGGGTGGCACGATACTAGCACCTCTGACAACAATGTTCGGCCTTTTAACCTTGCCCTTAGCTGCATTTGGCGGTGGGCTTATTACTACACTGTTGCTTTACCGCGTTGCGACCAGACAGGGCAGGACATCCGTTGCTACCATGCTTTTGGCCGGTATTGCGCTTGGCGCATTGGCTGGCGCTTTAACAGGGCTTTTGACCTATATCGCTGATGATCGCCAATTGCGCGATATGACCTTCTGGGGGCTTGGCTCATTGGCGGGTGCGACTTGGAGCAAAATTATTTCGGCAGGCCCTATCATCTTGGTGGTATTGATTGTGGTGCCGTTTCTGGCACGTGGTCTTAATGCACTGGCCTTGGGTGAAGCATCAGCCAATCATTTGGGCGTCAATGTACAGCGCGTTAAAAATATTGCGATTGTCAGTGTGGCAGCAGCCGTTGGCGCTTCTGTTGCAGTGAGTGGCGGTATTGGTTTTGTCGGTATTGTTGTGCCACATATTTTGCGTTTATCAATTGGCCCTGATCACCGTTATCTGCTGCCGTGTTCGGCTTTGCTTGGTGCAACGCTTTTGCTTTTGGCTGATGCTTTCAGCCGCACGATTGTCGCTCCGGCAGAATTGCCGATCGGTATCGTGACTGCAACTTTTGGTGCGCCATTTTTCCTATGGATTTTGCTGCGCCGTCGTAATCTGCTGGACTTGTAAGAGGGTATTATGATCGAAGTTCGGGATCTGTCTGTTACAATTTCAGGTAAGACCATTATTGAGGATGTGAGCTTTAAAGCCTATCCGCGTCAGGTAACTGTTATTGTCGGGCCAAATGGTTCAGGTAAAACCACATTGATGCGCGCTTTGTGCGGTGATGTCAGCTATGGTGGCGAAGCTTTATTGGATGGTGCTAATTTCCGCTCGTTCAAGCCATGGCAAATGGCTGAGCGTCGCGCTGTGCTGCCACAGGCATCAAGCCTGTCATTTCCATTCAGTGTTCGTGAAATCGTACGTCTGGGACTGACCGGTGGTTTTAGCGGTGTTTCGGCGCAAGAGCAGGAGAGATTACCTGATCTCGCCTTGAAAATGGTTGATTTAGAAGGCTTTAGCGGTCGTCTTTATCAGGAATTATCAGGCGGTGAGCAGCAGCGTGTACAATTGGCACGGGTGCTGTGTCAGGTGTGGAAGCCCGTCATTGATGGCCGCCCGCGTTATTTGTTCCTGGATGAACCAATTTCCAGTCTGGATATTCGCCATCAGATCATGGTGATGAATATTGCGCGCAAATTTGCCTCAGAGGGCGGTGGTGTCGTCGCTATCCTGCATGATCTGAATTTGACAGCGATGTTCGCAGATCAGATCATTATTATGCAAAACGGAAAATTGGATGGGGCAGGTGCGCCGCGTACTATGTTGACCGGCAAGCGTCTCTCACGGATTTATGGCTGCAATTTATGCGTTGGCATGGTGCCACCACCGGATGTGCCCTTTATTTTGCCTCACGGGTCACTTGAGGATGTGAGCGGCATTTAATGCCGCTCATTTTTTCTTTTATCAACCGGCAGAAGCGGCGCGCGCTTCAATCATTTCATCAAGGCCCAACAGCATACGTACATTCGGGCGGGCTTTCACCAGATCCGCGATTGTATATTGCGAAAGAACCGTGAAGAAAGCACCGAGCGCTTCACGCAGAGCGGAGTTGAGGGCGCAGCTGTCAACCAGCGGGCATTCCGTGGCATCGTTTTCGAAGCATTCTGCCATGGCAAAATTCTCTTCTGTGACATGCACCACGTCAAAAACAGTAATTTCATGGGCGGCTTTACCAAGTCTGATGCCACCATTTCGGCCACGTACGGTTTCGATCATATTGTTCTGAACCAGCGGCTGCAAAATTTTAAACAGAAAAAGCTCTGAAACCGAATAAGCTCTGGCAATTTCCGGCACGCGGCTTAGCTGCCCTTCATTGGCTGCGCAATACATAAGCATCCGAATTGCATAATTGGTCTGACGGGTCAGTCGCATACGAGATCCTTTCCGCGCGGGAAGGTTTTAACAGATACACTCCTGCTGCACATAAGCTAGCAAGGAGCCGGAATTTCAGCTTGTCTCATGTTGCAATTAGATCAACATAATTCAAGTTAGTTTAGAATTGTTCTTAACATATATAAAAGGCAATATTAAGAATTGCAATTTCAATTCGCAAAAATATGATAAATTAAGGAATGTTTAATATAGCCGGAACCAGCCGGTGAAGCAATATCAATATGTTCACCGGTGTTTTTAAAATGCTTGTTTATTGACAAACATCGATCCATTGGGCGTTTGTCAGCGCTGCCAGGCGTTCTGTGTTAACCCGCACGGCACTATTAATAGAGCCGGCCGCAGGCACAACTTCCTCATAGGCTTTGAGCGAAATATCGCAATAAATGGCCATATTGCTGGCAAGGCCGAAAGGGCAGACGCCACCAACTGGATGGCCGGTCAGCTCCAAAACGCTTTCTGCGTCTAACATGCGTGGTTTGGTGGCAAACTGATCTTTGAATTTACGATTATCAATACGGGCATCGCCGCGGGTTACAATGAGAACCGCATCGTCTTTGACTTTGAAAGATAAGGTTTTGGCAATTTGCCCCGGCTCAACATCATGTGCTTCGGCAGCCAGCGGAACAGTTGCCGTACTGGTTTCCAGTTCAATGACCTGCAAATCAGGTGCGTTTTCAGCGAAAAAGGCTTTAACAGTTTCCAAACTCATTAGCTTATCCTTGATTTTTAAGGGCAAAGATTAGCCACACACAAGGAGAAGACAAGTGCGCACAAGCTATATTAAAAAGCTTTTGAGGAATTCTTAATGTGATGAGGGGATTTAAATGGTGCGGGCGGAGGGACTTGAACCCCCACGCCTCTCGGCGCTAGAACCTAAATCTAGTGCGTCTGCCAATTCCGCCACGCCCGCAACAAGCGCTCTCATAGGGTAAAAAATAATGTGGTGCAAGTGGTAATTATACATTTTCGGGACTTAACACACGGCTTTTTAAAGAAAATTTGAAATGTGGTCATTGCTGCTGTTTGCTTGATATGAAACTGGCCGATGGGCTGCATAAAACAGTCGAATCAAACACAATGTCAGCAAAAATATATTTTGATTGGCTATCGTGGCTGATATTTTCAGCTCTAAACCAGTTAAAGTGTCTGTAATTGATGCACTCTCTATAATATGATCCGAAAATCATTTTCCAACCAGTCCAATTTACCTGCGACTTTGCCAATTTTCATGTCTTAAAATGCTGATGGTGGATTGTCAGGGCGCAAATGGGTAAATATATAGGCATAAGCGCTGTGTGACATGCATCATTATTGACGGTTATTCATTGACCTTTGGGTTCTGTCCACGTAATGGAAGTGAAATTTGGCGCGAGGTGCAATGAAGTGACCGCGTCTTTGAAGCGAAAACTTTATCGGAAAAAGGCCAGACGGCTCCGGTAGGGTTTTATGTTTTTGAGGTGCGCATTTATTGTCTGACGCGTTTGATTGCGCACACATAGCCATATGGCACAACAGTTTCTTGCCGGCGTTGACGCCAGAAGTTCGTTACGCGGCATTATGATAAGAAGTGAAGGTTTTGACATGCAGGTTACCGAAACGCTCAATGAAGGGCTGAAGCGCGAAGTTAAAGTCGTGATTCCAGCTGCGGATCTCGTCGCAAAGCTCGCAGAACGCCTCGAAACTGCACGCGGTAATGCACGTATTAACGGTTTCCGTCCGGGTAAGGTGCCAACTGCGCATCTGCGTAAGACATACGGCAAGTCTTTCATGGCTGAAATCGTCAATGAAATTCTCAGCGATACCCCACGTTCGATCCTTGCTGATCGTGGTGAAAAATCTGCAACCCAGCCTGAAGTTGTTTTGTCGGAAGACGAAAAAGAAGCTGAACAGGTTCTGGACGGCAAGATCGATTTCGTATTCTCGCTGGCTTATGAAGTTCTGCCAAAGATCGACATCAAAGATTTCTCCGGCATCAACGTAACCCGTGAAGTTGTCGACATTTCTGATGAAGAAGTTGACGAACAGGTTAAGCGCGTTGCGTCTTCAACCGCTTCTTACGAAGCGAAAAAAGGCAAAGCTGAAAACGGCGACCGCGTTACCATGGATTACCTCGGTAAAGTTGATGGTGTTCCTTTCGACGGCGGTGCAGACAATGATGCACAGCTGGTTCTGGGTTCCGGTCAGTTCATTCCGGGCTTTGAAGATCAGCTCCTCGGCGTAAAAGCTGGCGATGAAAAAGTTATCAATGTAACTTTCCCTGCTGATTACGGCGCAGCGCATTTGGCTGGCAAAGATGCAACCTTTGACATCACCGTCAAGGAAGTTGCTAAGGCTGGCGAAGTTGAACTGAACGACGAAACCGCTAAGAAGCTCGGCATTGAAACCATTGAGCGTCTGCGTGAAGTTGTTCGTGAGCAGATCGAAAGCCAGTACGGTTCAATCACCCGCCAGAAAGTTAAGCGTCAGATTCTTGATGCTTTGGATGGTGACTATCAGTTCGAAAGCCCGGAAAAGCTGGTTAACGCTGAATTCAACAACATCTGGCAGCAGATCAACTTTGACCTTCAGCAGGCTGGCCGCACCTTTGAAGACGAAGAAACCACAGAAGAAGCAGCACGCGAAGAATATCGCAAGCTTGCTGAACGCCGCGTACGTCTCGGTCTGGTTCTCTCCGAAATCGGTGAAAAAGCTGGCGTTGAAGTAACTGAAGAAGAATTGCAGCGTGCAGTTTACGACCAGGTACGTCGTTACCCAGGTCAGGAACAGCAGATTTACGATTTCCTGCGTAAAACTCCGGATGCAGTTGCAAACTTGCGCGCTCCGATCTTTGAAGAAAAGGTTGTTGACCATCTGTTGGCTGCAATCACCGTTACTGACAAGAAAGTAACCAAAGAAGAGTTGACTGCGGAAGACGAAGATCAGGCAGGCGACAAGCCAGCTAAAAAAGCGGCACCAAAGAAAAAAGCTGCTCCTAAGAAAAAAGAAGCAGACAAGGCAGACGAAGCTTAATCGCTTTTAGTCAGACGACCTTTGAAAAGGGCCGCGCATTGCGCGGCCTTTTTTTGTTTGATGCTCAGAAAGCACCGGAAATTCAGTGTGTGACGTGCAAATCTTGCTATGATCACATTAAGTTTATCCTTAATTTTTGTTAAACCTGAAAGATTGACAAAGGTTTTTCATTTAATTACCAACCAGATGGTTATTAACTGGAAATTTGTGATGGCAAGGCCCAGAGCTATTGATCGCGCTACAATTTTGGATGCGGCAGAGCAGGTTGTGTTGCGCGATGGCGCAGCAAGACTAACGCTCGATGCTGTGGCAGTTGTTGCCGGCATCAGCAAAGCCAGCGTGATTTATGATTACAAAACCAAACAAGCGCTTATTCAGGCTGTTGTCGAGCGCTGGATTGCAGGTTGGGGCGAGCGGCTGGATAAAGCCACAGAACCTTATATAGACGGCGATGACGCCCGTTTGCGCGGACGAATTGATGTCGCACGCGACTATAAAGAAGAAGAAGACGGCGCCGTTGTTTTCCAGCTTTGCTCAGCCATGACGCAGGACGAGCAGTTACGACAAACCATGAATGAAGGATTTCGACAAGAACTTGGTAAAATGCTAAGTTCTACAAAAAATCCGGACAAAGCCCTGTTGGCACTTCTAGCTATTGAAGGCATGAGCATTTTGCAAATGTTTGGCGTGGTGGAGTGGCAACCAGAGCAGCGTGAGAAGATTCTCTCTGGCATTGAACAACTGATTACTCAAGATTAACCCGCAGCTCGAACATGGATGACCATAATGTGATCAGCAGGCTAGTTTGGTTTTGCCTCCGAAAACTATAAGTAAGCTTGAATGTTTCGCGTGGAATCTCTGTTTCATATCTCAGGATATAGAATGAAAAAAAATACTTACTTGTACAAAGTGGCTGCCGTTTTGCTGGCTGCCAGCTTTTTAACCGCATGTAATGACAAGAAAGATGCAGGCGGTCCGCCAGCTATGCCGCCAATGTCGGTCAGTGTCATTGAGCTGAAGCCGGAAGCTCTGCCAATCCTGAATGATTTGCCGGGTCGTATTGCACCAACACGTCTGGCTGAAGTGCGTCCGCGCGTTTCCGGTATCGTGATTGAGCGTGTGTTCGAGCAGGGCACCAAGGTTAATCAGGGCGATGTGCTATATCGTATTGATCCTGCGCCGTTTCAGGTGAAGGTTGATATGGCTGAAGCCACATTGGCGCGTGCAAAAGCCACCCAGCTTCAGGCCCGCCAAGCCAATGACCGTCAGCAGCAGCTGCGTAAATCCAATGTATCCAGTGCACAAAATCTGGAAACAGCAGTCGCACAATTGGCGCAGGCCAATGCGGATGTTGCAGCCGCAGAAGCAAGTCTGGCTGAAGCCAAGCTGAACTTGCAGTATGCCGAAGTGACAGCGCCGATTAGCGGTGAAATTGGCCGTGCATTGATTACTGAAGGTGCATTGGTAAGCGCCAACAGTCCGGAAAATCTGGCTACCATTCAGCAGCTTGATCCGATTTATGCTGACTTTACCCAGCCAGCAGCTGACCTTATCCGTCTGCGTAAAGCATTGCAGGATGGTGAGCTGATGACCGGCCCGAATGAAGCAGAAGTTAAGCTGATGCTGGATGATGGTTCGCTTTATCCGACCACTGGCCGTCTGTTGTTCTCGGAAGCAGCTGTTGATGCCACAACAGGTCAGGTAACACTGCGTGGTGAATTCCCGAACCCGAATGGTGATTTGCTGCCGGGCATGTATGTCCGTGTTCAGATTGAGCAGGGTATCGAGAAAAACGCCATGGCTGTTCCGCAGCAGGCTGTACAGCGTAATGCTGATGGTCTCGCTTCCATATTGGTGGTCAATGCAGAAAATGTAGTTGAACTGCGTTCCGTCAATGTAAACCGCATTTTGGGCGACCGTTTCGTTATCACCGGTAATATTAAAGAAGGTGATCGCGTGATCACTGAAGGTTTCCAGAAAACTGCACCGGGTGCGACAGTCGCTCCTGTGCCGTTCAATGCGGAAAAGCCGGTAGCTGAAGTTGCTAAAGATAAGGGCGAATAGGATATAAAATATGGCGCAATTTTTCATTGGACGCCCCATCTTCGCCTGGGTCGTCGCTATCTTCATCATGATTGCGGGGTTGCTGGCTATTCCCCAGCTGCCGGTATCGCAATATCCTAATGTTGCACCTCCGCAAATCTCGGTTTTTGCTTCTTATCCGGGCGCTGCACCTGAAGATATCTATCAGAGTGTGACCTCACCGATTGAGCAGGAACTGAACAGTGTGAGTGGTACGATTTATTTCGAATCCACTTCCGATGCGTCCGGTACTATTCAAATCACCGTTACCTTTGAAGCAGGCACCGATATCGGTCAGGCTTCGATTGACGTCCAAAATGCTATCCGCCGAGTAGAATCGCGCCTGCCGCGTATCGTGGTGCAGCAGGGCGTTCAGGTGCAGGAAGCCGGTTCCGGCTTCTTGATGATGGTTGCTCTGATGTCGAAAGACGGCAGCACCAACGTGGTTGGTCTTGGTGACTATCTGAGCCGTAACGTGCTTGGTGAAATTCAGCGTCTTGACGGTGTTGGCCGTGCGCAGGTTTTTGCCAGTCAGCGTGCGATGCGTATCTGGATTGATCCGGACAAGATGGTTGGTTTGAACCTCTCGTCAACTGATATCAGCAATGCGATTGCCTCGCAGAATGCGCAGGTTGCAGCTGGTCGTATTGGTGCTCGTCCAAACCCGATCAATCAGCAGATTGCTGCAACCGTTCTGGTTAAAGGTCAGCTGACCTCGCCGGAAGAGTTCGGCTCGATTGTGCTGCGCGCTAATCCGGATGGTTCATCTGTACGTCTGCGTGATGTGGCACGTATTGAAGTGGGTGCGGAAAGCTATAACTTTGCCACGCAAATTAACGGCCGTCCGGCTGCAGCGTTGGCTGTGCAGCTTTCTCCGACCGGTAATGCGATGGAAACAGCAGCAGCTGTGCGCGCCAAGATGGAAGAACTTTCCACTTTCTTCCCTGACAATATCGAATATGCAATTCCTTACGATACATCACCTTTCGTGGCTGTATCGATCAAGAAGGTTGTCACCACACTCGTTGAAGCTGTTATTCTCGTCTTCCTCGTAATGTTCCTGTTTTTGCAGAACTTCCGCTATACAATCATCCCGACTTTGGTTGTACCGGTGGCTTTGCTTGGAACACTCGGTGTGATGCTTATGGCCGGCTTCTCGATCAACGTGTTGACGATGTTCGCGATGGTGCTGGCTATTGGTATTCTCGTCGATGACGCCATCGTGGTGGTTGAAAACGTCGAGCGTATCATGGCGGAAGAGGGACTGCCGCCACGTGAAGCAACGCGTAAAGCGATGAAGCAGATTTATAGCGCGATTATCGGTATTACACTGGTCTTGACCGCTGTATTTATTCCGATGGCCTTCTTCCCAGGTGCTGTTGGTGTGATTTATCAGCAGTTCAGTCTGACCATGGTGGTTTCCATCATGTTCTCCGGCTTCCTGGCTCTCTCGCTGACACCTGCTTTGTGCGCAACCTTCCTGAAGCCGATTAAAAATGGCCATCAGGAAAAACGCGGCTTCTTTGGCTGGTTCAACCGCAAATTTGATGCACTCGTTGGTGGTTATGCCGGCAGTATCGGTTGGATCATCAAGCGTGCAGGCCGCTTCATGCTGATCTATGTCGTGCTTGTTGGTGGCCTGGCTTATCTGTTCATGCAGTTGCCGTCTTCCTTCTTGCCGAATGAAGATCAGGGCTTCCTGATTGTGGACTTGCAGGCTCCGGCTGAGGCCAGTGCAAACCGTGCGTTGAGCGTGTCTGATGAAGTTGATGCCATTTTCCAGCAGGAAAAGGCTGTTGAAGAACGCGTTCTCATCAGTGGTTTCTCCTTCTCCGGCTTCGGTGATAATGCGGGTCTTGCTTTCATCACACTGAAAGACTGGAGCGAGCGCGGTGCTGAGGATTCTGCTAACGCGATTGCAGGCCGTGCGAACCAGAAACTGTTTGGTATTAAAGATGCAATTTCATTTGCTCTTTCACCTCCGCCAATTCAGGGGCTTGGTACATCGGGCGGTTTCAGCTTCCGCTTGCAGGATCGTTCCGGTGCAGGGCAGGCTGCTCTGTCTGCCGCAACCTCTCAGCTGATGGCCGCGGCTGCACAAAGCCCGATCCTCGTCGGTATGCGCATTGAAGGTATGCCGGATGCAGCACAGCTCATTATTGATATTGACCGTGAAAAAGCCAACACCTTCGGTGTAACCTTTGCCGCGATCAACTCGACCATCTCTGCAAATCTCGGTTCGTCTTATATCAATGACTTCCCGAATGCAGGTCGTATGCAGCGCGTGACCATTCAGGCCGATCAGGAAAAGCGTATGAGCGCTGACAATATTCTTGATCTGAATGTGCAAAATGCTTCCGGCGGTATGGTTCCATTGCGTTCTTTTGCCAATGTTCATTGGACAAAGGGTGCGGCGCAGGTCGTGGGCTATAACGGTTATCCGGCTGTTCGTATCTCCGGTAATGCGGCTCCGGGTTATTCATCCGGTGCAGCGATCGCTGAAATGGAACGTCTGGTTGCTGACCTGCCTTCAGGCTTCGGTCATGAGTGGTCAGGCCAGTCCTTGCAGGAAATCCAGTCCGGTTCACAGGCACCGTTCCTGATGGGCTTGACCGTTGTGTTCATCTTCTTGCTGCTGGCGGCATTGTATGAAAGCTGGTCAATTCCACTCTCGGTTATGCTGGTTGTTCCGCTTGGTATTATCGGCTCGGTTCTGGCAGTTATGCTGCGCGATATGCCGAATGACGTTTACTTCAAGGTTGGTCTGATTACGATTATCGGATTGTCTGCGAAGAACGCTATTCTGATCGTGGAGTTTGCCAAGGATCTGCGTGCAGAAGGCATGGGATTGATGGAAGCGACAATTGAAGCTGCCAAGCTGCGTTTCAGACCAATTCTGATGACCTCTCTGGCCTTTACCCTCGGTGTAACACCTTTGGCTGTTGCAACAGGTGCAAGTGCTGCGAGTCAGAACGCCATCGGTACTAGTGTTCTTGGTGGTATGATTACCGCAACCATTCTGGCTGTGTTCTTTGTGCCGGTCTTCTTCGTGTTCATCATGAGCTGGCTGGGCGGCAAGGATAAGCCGGTGGAGAAAACACCAACACCGGCACCAGCTGAAAGCGAATAATCACTTTCGGTAAATGAAAACAAAAATGCCGCGCTTGATAAAAGCGCGGCATTTTTTATTGGTAGAGCGATTTATTAAAGACCTGCAATTATTCAGCAGGCACAACGCAGCCGAGATCACCTTCTTCACATTTCAGATAATCGGCCAGTTCCTCATTACGTGTTTTCGTCAACGACGTCTTGCACATGGCCACCATCATTGGATGGATGCTGCCACCATCGGTGCCGGAGGCTGCAAAGGTGCATTCGCTGTCACGAAAGCCGATCCATGCCCGTTGCGCAGCGATTAAAAGCTTCTTGGTGTCATGATCATCAGCTAAACGTTTTTCAATTGTCTTATAAAGTTCGTTTAATTTTTTATCGGCTGCTGCCAATTCTTCACTGGCACATTTGGTCATCGTTGCTTGATCCTCTGCATTGCTGCAATCCGTTGCAGCGTAAGCAGAGGAGGCGAAGAATAAGGCACATGCTGTATAGAATGTTCGTTTTAACATAGATGCATCCCCTTGCATAATTACAGCTTGATAATAGGCTGACGTTATAGATTTTACGGGCAGTCATTATCGCGAATATAGCGCGCATAAACCCAACCTTTGGAAGATTTATCTTCGCCATAATAAGTCACAGGGCACCAACGATTGGCCCAAGGACGGTTTAAAGGTTCGCATTTGGCTTTCAACACAATCACACCGTGATTTTCTGCTGGAATTGTACCAACAACTGGCGAAGAGGCGGTTGGCTGACTGCGAATGTTGAGAACATCACCCTGTTGTACATTCACGACACGAAGGCAGCCCGGACCCGTTGTTGCAAAGGCGGGCTGGGCAACTGTCAGGGTAAAGGCTGTCAGTAATAAAGCAGAAACGGGTAATTTCATCTGTGTTTCCTTTAAAGGCGCATGGGAAAATTTATGCAGACCATCGTAATGGTACTACAAACACAGTATATTTAAATTGATGTGAGGTGAATACAGGCTGAATAGGGTGGTTAAATACTATTCTTGGAAAGCTTTGATAGCTCACGACAAAAATACAGTCATCACAGAGATGGATACTGTTGAATTTTTAACTGATTGTCAGTGAGAAAATGGAGGCCTCGCCCGGAATCGAACCGGGGTGCAAGGATTTGCAGTCCTCTGCGTAACCACTCCGCCACGAGGCCATCGCTGGAAGTGGGTTCTCAATATGGTACGACTTTGATTCCGTCAAGACATGTTGTGAGAAAATACAAATATATCTGCAAAATCAGTGCATAATAGACAAAACCATGCCGAACCGGCCTAACACAATCAGGCTTTGTTTTTGGCAAAGCGGCTATTTCGCCATTTTCTTAAAACATAGACCTCTGAATTACGGCGAAAACGTCTCACGCGATGAGAATCATGTGAAAGCAGAATTAAGCCAACCGGCAGCATCCAGATGCCGAGAACTGGCAAAAAGCTAAAAGTACCACCAAGCACGAAACCGGTGCCGACCATACGACGCATAAATACGCTGGCTGGAATCGGGATCCTCTTACCGAGAATAAGAATCGTATGTTTTTTGCGTGGAGATGATTCCGATTCAGGCATTTGAAAAGTCCGTTTTAGTGTTTTTCGCTGTGATTTCTGAAAGTTATGCTCATCCATAGAGAGCAATATAGGACTAAAAACCGCTTTTTTGAGGGAAACTGTAAAAAAGTTTGAAAATAATGATTTAGGGCTTGGCAAATCAGAAAATCATTTGCTATACGCCATTTCATCAACACCAAGAGTAACTGTTCCCCGGTAGCTCAGTGGTAGAGCAACCGGCTGTTAACCGGTTGGTCGCTGGTTCGAATCCGGCCCGGGGAGCCACTCTTCTTCTTAGAAGATTGGAGTTGATTTTTAAGCGAAATCATAGCTTATTAAAATATAGAGCACCTGTTCCCCGGTAGCTCAGTGGTAGAGCAACCGGCTGTTAACCGGTTGGTCGCTGGTTCGAATCCGGCCCGGGGAGCCACTCTTTTAAATGAAGAGTTGCTCATTTATCAACTAAAACAATCACTTACTTAAATGATCTATATTGGCCAATAACTGCGCCATGGCATTCTATTTTTAAGCGCTGCGTCGTTTGTCTGTTATGTTTTTGTGGTTATCTCGCCACCTGAGAGAATCAAAGTGGTTAAGTGCTGTTTGGTCACGCTGTCTATTGATTGACTGGACAGTGTTTTTTTGCGACATCACATCAGAATATCCAATTGCATTTCTTGAGGGTGCTCAAGGCATTGAATGTAATGCCGCCGATCTCTCAAAACATGCCTGGTAACTGGTACTGCATGTGAGCAGCGAGAAACTGAAAGGCGAGGCCATGTTGGCTGATTTTCAAAACCTTCGTACCAAGATGGTAGACAACCAGATCCGTACGACTGATGTCACCGATTTAGCACTTTTGGACGCGTTTTTGGCTGTGCCGCGTGAGGCATTTGTTCCGGAAAATCGCAAAGAACTGGCTTATATCGATGAAGACATTCAGCTGGCTAGTGATGCGCATCGTTACCTGATGGAGCCATCGCCTCTTGCAAAACTCATCCAGTTAGCGGAGATTAAGCCAAGCGATCTGGTTTTGGACGTTGGAAGTGGTAGCGGCTATGCAGCTGCAATTCTTTCTCAGCTTGCAGGATCGGTCATCGCGCTGGAAAGTGATTCTACTTTGTCAGCTCAGGCGGGCTCGGTTTTGAGTGCTCTGGGCTATGACAATGTTGTGATCGTGACCGGTGAACTTGGCCTTGGCCACAGTTCAGAAGCGCCTTATGATGTCATTCTGATCGAAGGTGCCGTAGATTATGTTCCGCAATCGCTTAAGGATCAACTTAAGGATGGCGGAAGACTGATTGCAGTTGAAGGGCAGGGAAACCTAGGTGTTGCGCGTGTTTACACCAAGGAAAACGCCGTTGTTTCATGCAGGGATGTCTTTAATCTGTCGGTCAAACCCCTTCGTGAATTTGCTCGTAAAGCCGAATTTACATTCTGACCCAAAAGATTGAGACAAATCTGCAACCTTGCTGAGATTGTTTGTTGATCTGTTGTCTTGGGCGCTAGAAATGAAACGGTTTTATGGTTATTGATACGTTACCGAACTAGTTGGTTCGGTACATATTTGACTTAATGAGATGAGGTTTACGGTGCACAAGGCGCGCAAGAACATTTTGACAGCTGCATTATTAGCCGGTTCCGTATTGATGTCCGGTACAGCCTGGTCAGACACGCTGACTGGCGCCTTGAATAAGGCATACCATAACAATGCCAAGCTTAACTCTGCACGTGCCGGCTTGCGGGCAACTGATGAAGGTGTCGCGGTTGCCAAATCCGGCTATCGTCCGACCGTAAACAGCTCATATAACATTGCGCGTTCACGCAGCCATAATTCGTTGGGCAATACCTACGCAACTGTTGGAAAGGTAGGTATTGAGCTTAATCAGATGCTCTTTGACGGGTTTCAAACCCAAAACAAAGTAGCTTCTGCTGAATCACAGGTTTTCGCGACTCGTGAAAAGCTGCGCAATGAAGAGATGAATAGCCTCTTTGGTGCTGTTGCTGCCTATATGAATGTTTATCAGGCACGCCAGATTGCAGCCCTCAATGAGCGTAACCTTGCTGCTATGAATGAGCAGGTGCGTGCAGCCCGTGCCCGTCTTGATGTGGGTGAAGGTACACGTACCGACGTTGCACAGGCCGAAGCCAACCGTTCGAATTCAGTAGCAGCTCTTAATGCTGCCAGAGCGAATGTGAAATCGGCTGAAGCTGAATACCGTCAGGTTATCGGTGAGGAGCCGGGCAAACTGTCTGCTGCAACACCAGTTGATAAATTGTTGCCTCGCAATCCTGCTGCCTCTTTGGCAATCGCTACTGATGCACATCCGGGCATTCTGGCAACCAAATATGCTGTTGATGCGGCTGGTTATAATGTCAAATCCGCAGAAGGCGCATTGTTGCCGGGTGTGAATTTGAATGCTGGCGCTTCCCGCACTGATACATATTCAGGCGGTAATGGCGGCGTGAGTGCTGATGGTAACAGCGCTTCGATTGGCTTAGGCATCAATATTCCTATTTATCAGGGTGGCCGTACCTCTGCTTTGGTTCGTCAAAGCAAAGAGCAGCTTGGTCAGGCACGCATCGAAGTTGATGTCATTCGTGATCAGGTGCGTCAGGGCATTGGTTCTGCTTGGGCGCAGTACGAAGCTGCTAAAGCTAACGTTGTTTCAACCCGTACCGGTATTGCAGCTGCACAGCTTGCACTCGACGGTGTGGTTGAAGAACGCAAAGTTGGTCAGCGCACCACTTTGGATGTGTTGAAAGCTCAAAATGATCTGACCGATGTTCAGATTGCACAGGTAAGAGCGCAGCATGATCTGGTTGTTGCCAGCTATGCAATTCTCAATGCTTCCGGTCGCATGACAGCGCGTGACCTTGGTTTGCAGGTGACCGAGTATAAGCCAGAGCAGCATTATGAAGCTGTGAAAGATAAATGGATTGGTTTGCGCACGCCAGACGGTCGCTAAATTTAATTATTAAGATAAAAAGCCATCTAATTGATAATAGATGGCTTTTTTGTTTTTATTGGTTTTTGAAGAACATAAAGGGCGCATCTTTTAGCAAGATGCGCCCTTTATTTTTAAAATCATTAAAGTTTGAAACGATTCACATTTAGCGGGAGAACAATGTGAGTGATGGCATTGTGCCAAGTACAGATTTTGTCATGCCGCCGAACACCAATTCACGCAGACGGGAATGACTGTAAGCCCCCATAACCAACATGTCGGTGTCAGTCGCTTGCAAATATTCCTGCAAAGTGTCCATGGCCGAGCGGCCGGATGACGTCAGTGTTTGAATACTGATGCTGACACCATGGCGATTAAGCGCCTTGGCCAATTCCTGCGCCTGCGGAATAATACCTTGTCCCTGATCGTCCAGCGGCGGATCAATCCACAGCAGTTCTACACGTTGTGCTGTTTTGAGGAGCGGCAGTGCATCCATTGCTGCGCGTGAACCTTCACGCTTGCCATTATAGGCAATCGCAATACGGTCGAGCGCTTTAACTGGATTAACGGCTTTAAGCGGTACCATCATCACCGGACGTCCGCTATCGAAGACCAGAGTGTCGACGGCATCATTGGCAATATCAGGATCATTGAGGTCTGTTTGGCCGGTAATGATCAAATCAGCACCACAGGCAATCTGCGTCGCGCCTTGCGCGCCGGTGCCGGTATCCGAGCGGATTACCTGAAATTCATAGGTCGATGTTTGATTCTGCATTGTAGATTCAAACAGCTTTTTAATTTTTTCCGCGTTTTCCGCATGGTGTTTGTCATGCAGTTCAAACATACCCGGATCGATGAAGCCGTTGATATCAGCATAAACGGCAGCAGCTGGGATGGAATATAATCCGATCACATGCGCATCTGAAAGCTTGTCGGTGACAAGTTCAACTGCTGACAGGATTCTGGCGAGTTCTGTTTCACTACGGATATAGGCAAGTACAGTCTTATAGGACATGCTTCGACCTCCTGATGTGCTAAGATATATATAAGCACAGATTTCAGCATTTTGTATAAGAATGATAAATATTATTGCGCTTGCTTGGCAACTAAATCTGCCAGCATTTGCTCAATATCTTGCACGGCTGCTTTTATGTCGCTGAGTTGATGGCCGCGCACAACGAGCTGCGTTGAAAAACTGCCATTTTTAAAGCTCGGATAAGAGCCGATGATTGTATTGGCGTGTTTTTCCTGAATGGTGGACAAAGGTATGCCAATCACACCTTCACCAAAGGGACAATCAACGCTTTCCGATAATAGTTTTTTACCGGTCTCTAGGGTTGGAATCACATTGTGCAGCATGGCTTCGAACACAGAAGGCACGCCGGCCATTACATAAACATTGCCGATCTGAAAACCGGGGGCAGTGGAAACCGGATTATCGATATGGACAGCACCTCGCGGCATCCGCGCCATACGTTTTCTGGAATCGGTAAACTCAAGCCCGCGGCTTTTATAATTGTCTGCCAGCATTTGCAGGGCTTTTTCATCGTAAATGCATGGCACATTAAAGGCTTTAGAGACTGCATCTGCGGTGATGTCGTCATGGGTCGGGCCAATGCCGCCTGATGTGAACAAATATTGATATTGTTTACGCAATTCATTGACGGCAGCAACAATGCGTGACTCGTCATCGGGCACTATGCGCACTTCTGTCAGATCAATGCCGATTTCGGTCATCATTTCAGCCAGATAGCCGATATTTTTATCTTTCGTACGCCCTGATAATAATTCATCACCAATGGCAAGCATGGCGGCTTTGATGGTCTTATCTGGATGCGCAGTGGTCACGGCTAATGTCCTGTCTGATAATGTTTAATCACTGTCCGTCGCGTCATTATTGGCTTCAAATTCGGCGCTGGCAATCACGTCGACTTCATCATTTTGGCCGGACACGACTTTAAAATCACGCTGATAGATACGGTCTTTATTTTTGGCTATGGCAATATATTCGCCTTCCGACAATACCATCGACGCATAAGCGCCCACGCTTTCACGGACACCATCACCTGAGGCATTGAGTACCGACCAAGATGTATCGGCAAGCGCTTCCCCGCCTTTTTCACGTACCAATTTCAAGGTGACATTAGCGGCACGGTGTTCAACCGTTGCTTCGGTCAGCTTGCCTGCTTCAACGCGAATATCGGCGCGGATCACCGCATTAGCAGTGCCGTAATTGGAAATCACATGATACGTGCCCGCATTCAAGCGCGTGATGGCATCCGGTTTTACATCCGGTAAAATCAACGAGCGGTCATTGGATGTATCGTCATCGCCATAGATGGAAAAGCGTAAAAGATCGGTAATCGGATGCTTTCCATCCGGCAAAACGGCATTAAGCTTCAGGCCGCCAGCATCCAGCACCATGGTTTCCTGGCGTGGCTCATCACGCATCGTGATGCGTTTGGTGGCGCCCGCTCGTCCATAGGCGACGTGCACGAGATAACTGCCTTTTGGCAAAGTAAAGGTAACAGTCCCACCTTTAGCCGTAGCAATCAGCGGTAGCTGGCCATCTTCACCGGCATCAGGCGAAAAAACGCGCCAGGTCAGACCATTGCTGATATCGGCTGTCTCATCCGTCAGTTTTGCCTGCAAAACGAGTTCAGGATACTCCTTTTCCGGTTCGCTTAAGGTGGAGAAGGGCAGTGGCTGTATATCTGTGCTTGGCGGCAGCATATGTGACAGATCAGGTAATTTAGGCTGGATGTTTAGCTCCTGCGCCTGCAATGGCGCTGTCGTTAAACACAATGTCAGTAAAACAGCCGTCAATCGCGAGCGTTGTGATAACTGAACGCGCGCCGGATGATGTGTAAAAGAGGAGCAGAGCTTTTGGTATGACATATCTGTTTTTGAAACCACTCTGACGGTCTTTTCAAGGCCTGAACTGGTTTTTTTCAATTTATTTTTTATGTTGAGGCATAAAATCATAAAAACACTGAAAAACCTGTCTGTTCGCTTGTTTTAATATCACGAAGCCTTAAAAAAGAATTCTATCATAACCCTATGATACAGGAATAATATCTGACGAATAGCTGACTAAAGAAAAAGATGTTCAGCTTTTAAACTGTGCAGACTGCATAGGTGTCAAATGGGGCCTTTTGTTGGCCTGAAATCGTTGCAAGAATTGTTGAATGAGGTCTGTTAATGCAAGAAGCCGTGCTTGAATTTCTCTCGAAGCGTCACTCGACGCCTATTTCTGCTCTTGCTGCTCCGGGGCCTGATGAAGATCAGTTGCAATTGATGCTGAAATTAGCCGCACGCGTTCCTGATCATGGTCGTCTGACCCCTTGGCGCTTTATTATTTATCGTGGTGATGCACGCAAAAAGGTCGGCCAATTGCTGGCAGATCGTCTTGAGCAACTGGAAGGCTCGCTGACCGAAGCGCGTAAAGAGCAAGAGTTGAAGCGTTTTGACCGTGCCCCTTTGGTTGTGGGGGTAGTCTCTTCTCCGGTGGAGCATCCGCGTATTCCGGAATGGGAAATGTTCTTGTCGGCTGGTGCGGCTGCGATGAACCTTTGTCATGCTGCCAATGCAATGGGTTTTGCCAGCAACTGGATTACCAATTGGTATGCAAATGAAGAGGAAGGGCGCAGGCTTTTAGGCATTGCTCCGCATGAACGCGTCGCTGGCTTTGTTCATATTGGTACGTCGCAAAGCGTTGTGCCTGAGCGTCCGCGTGCTGATATGGAAGCCAAGGTCAGTGAATATCAAGGGCCTTGGAGCGAATAAGGCTTAAGGCTTCAGATAGTTCCTTAAGATGGTCAGATTCGATATTTTTTTTAATTTCGGGTCTGATCATTTTTTATTTGATTTTAATTAGGCACCATACTATATGGTACCTTATGAAAAGTTTAGAACAAAAACATCTGGCTCTTATTGAGGAAGCTGAACGGCGCGGTCAGGTTTCAACTGACAATCTGCGCGCATGTTTCGAGCTGCTGGCACTTGCCGGTACAATCGATAAAGATTGTGCAGCACGGCTTGCGCCTTATCACTTGTCGGAGGGAAAGTTTGTTTTACTCTTTCTTTTGCACGGGCAGGCGGATGGTTTGTCGCCATTTGAACTGGCGGAACGTGCCGGTGTAACGCGTGCGACCATCACAGGTTTACTGGATGGCTTGGAGCGTGATCAGTTCATTAAGCGTTGTCCAAGCCTTGAAGATCGACGCAAAGTCGCAGTGCTTTTAACGCCTCACGGCGAAGCCTGCGCACGTGATTTGTTTAATGCGCACACGCAATGGATTTCGGCATTATTTGCCGGTTTCTCTGCGGATGAACGCAAGACACTCAATGGTTTTTTATCACGTATTCGCAACAATCTGGTTGAGGCTGCATCATGAGCATAGCCAAAGTAAAAGGGCGCGGCGTCAAAGATATTCCGCAAGAAAGGCTCGATGCACTGAATGATGGAGCAGAGGCCACCAATCTGACTGAATGTCTGGCGGTGGATTTTGCTAAGCTAATGCGTGTCGTTTTGCCGCAAATAAGCGTGCAGGCTTTAACAGAAATGGAAGCAGGTGCCGCAAGTGGTATTTCACAGCGCATGCGTTTGGCCGCCAGTATTATCACGCGTGGATTGGGTGAAGGAGCTATCACGCAGCTTGCGCATCATTCGTCCGACACGGTGCGTGGATGGTGTTGTTTTATGGTTGGTCAGCGCTCAGATTTAAGCTTGGATGCACGTCTTGAGGCTATCAAACCATTTGCTGATGATCCTCATTTTGGTGTGCGTGAATGGTCGTGGATGGCTGTCCGCGGTGATTTAGCAGCCAATTTGGATGAGACTATTCGCTATTTAACTGATTGGGCGCAATCTTCTTCAGAACGGATCCGGCGCTTTGCAACCGAATCTATTCGCCCGCGTGGTGTGTGGTGTCAGCATATTGCACAACTTAAGCAAAAGCCGGAGTTAGCTTTGCCAGTTTTAGCATCCTTAAAAGCTGATCCATCTATTTATGTGCAGGATTCAGTCGCTAATTGGCTGAATGATGCATCTAAAGACTGTCCGGAATGGGTGCAGAATTTATGCGTGCAATGGCAGGCAAGCAGCTCATCAGCTGCAACACAACGCATTTGTAAACGAGCATTGCGCTCTATTCGTGCCTGAAATATCATTAAAACGGAAAATTTATCATGCCGCATTATCTTGCCGAGCTTTATAGCCCGAAACAAACTTGGCTTAACCTTACAGCTGCTGAACGTCAGCAATTCTTGGAACAAGTGGGGGCTGCCATGCCCGCCTTAGCTTCCCTTGGCGTTGAGGCTATTTCGCTTGGACAAATTGATAAAGAGAAACTGTATTCTAGCGAACATCAATTTTATGCGATTTGGCGCTGCGCCGATGATCAGGCTCTCAATGCTTTGATTGGAGGTATCGCACAATCAGGCTGGCATGATTATTTCAAAACAATCAATGCCGGCGGTGAGGGCGGTGATTTTGGCAATCATTTGGCGCAACTTATCAATGTGTGTTGATTAGTTCTGATTCTACATTTGTTGGTGATACCCGCTTGTTTACAGGTGGGTATTATTTTTTAATATTAAAAAATAACGACTACATAATAATAAAATCAGAAAATCATGTTTCAATTTTTCAGGGCATTGAATACATTACTTCCTATATATTTCTCTTATAAATAGAAGAGTTAAGAAAATACGATTTTATATAAGTGTCTAATAATTAAGCACTTTTTTTAAAAATACTTTTTATTTTATTATATAAGTGATTCATGCGCTCTTATTCATTTATTTTAAAATGTAAATATTTATTTTAAAATAATAAATAAAGTATGGTTAATTTTTTGTTATTGTCTTTTTATTTTTCTCATGTACGGTTTTTTTGAAATATAGATTTTTCAAGGGGACGATAATGCGGAAGAAAAGCTTCAGATTTTATTTATTTAATCTGACTTTGATGTGCTCTACAGCAATCAACTCCATTATAATTCCACTTAAAAGTGCATTTGCAGCTGATTTACATCTGACTTTAGCTCCTCCAATAGAAGAGCGTTATAATCGTCCTGCTGTTTCTGATATAAATGCAAGTATTGGCGCTTATGCTTGTTATTACGATAGTCGCGCCTCTGCTGGTCTTTTAGGTTCGGTTACTGCACCTTTGTCAGATCGATTTGGCGTTCAGGTTGATGGCTTGCTTGGAGTTGGCAAAAACGAAAAGCTTGGCTGGCAAGTAACGGGACATCTTTTCTGGCGTGATCCCGAACAAGCAATGGTCGGTATTTATGGTTCGACTTTGCGTAACATGGACAAAGACGAGAGCCATCGCTTAGGTCTTGAAGGCGAAATTTATGCAGGTGACTTTACACTATCTGCTGTAGCGGGTTGGGATTTCAAAAATGAAAATCCTTTTGTGAAATCACGACTGGCCTATTATGTATCTGACAATACAAAGGTTTATGCAGGATATTATTACGAAGATAAAAATAATATTGGCGCTTTGGGGGGGGAGCACCTTTTTGAAGAAAGCTCCGTTTCTATTTTTGGAGAGGGGCGCATTGGCGAAAGCGACTACAAAGCTGCATTTGCAGGTTTGCGGATGTATTTTGGTGGCGATCAAAACCGTGTCCGCAGCGAACCGCGCTCTGATCTGGTCGTGGCGCAAAATACCAGCCTTAATGTGGTGGTTCCGCAGGGTGAGAAGTCTGATGGCGGTTCAAATAAAACTTTGAAAGTCATTGATCGTGAAGATGTGGTGCCGCTTTGGATCGAATTGTGCGGCAGTAAGGTTAAGGAAACTCCGCCTGAACCTACCGTCACCGCTGAGCCAACAGCTACGCCGGAACCTACAGACCCCGGGGTAACATCAATGACGATGACGGAGACACCTGAACCTACTGTCACTCCTGAGCCAACAGCTACGCCGGAACCTACAGACCCGGGGGTAACATCAATGACGATGACGGAGACACCTGAACCTACTGTCACTCCTGAGCCAACGGTTACAGCTGAACCAACGCCGACGCAAACCGTGACTGTGACAGCTGAACCAACGCCGACTTTCACTACAGAAGAACCCATTCCTTCGATTACTGATATTTAAATGGCTCTAATAAATATGATTTATTCGTATATTTTAGTTGTCTATAAATTATATGTTATGTAACTCGGGTCTTTAAATGTTAAATTACGGATATATTGAGCTAGCTGATTTAAACATTAAGGTTAGTTATCCTTCTCAAATATCTTTTCTTTTGGAAGGAATTTTAAAGCCTGTTCAAGATCGTATGAACTATGGTTATGAAATTTTGATTATTATAAAGCCTGAAGGGGGCATTCTTATAAAAAATAAGAATTCCTCCTATGAGCGGAGTTCAAACCTTAAAAACCTTCTGAATGATTTAATTATATTTTCTCTTTCACTGTTTGGATCGAAAGATGGTGACAGCAAGCAGAAGTTGATCAAGGGCAGTGCTCTCGCTTATGCTAATAAAGGTATTGTGATTGTTGGAAATGATAACAAAAGCAGGCACTTACTGGTCAATTTGATGTTGCAACATGCTTTCGATTATGTGGGCGGAGAGCAAGTTGTTGTGACACCAGCTGGCATACTGCCGATGGGGTTGCCCTTAATTACTGAGCGCTCGATTACCAACTCAGTTTTATCATCCCCTGTGTGGGATAGAAATCGTATCGCAGTTACGGATCAAACGACAACAGTCGTGCCGATTAAGGCTTGGTTGTCAGTTAAGAAGAATATAACACCTGCAATGATTATCAGTATTGATCAGGGGACAGGAGAAACTTCTGTTCGGATTGACGATACGATTGATATACCTGAATTGCAGGGCGCAGATACTGAAACAATAAAATTGCGTTTTTGCTTTAGTGGCGAAAATGATATTTCGCTGGAAGTTGTAAAGTTCATCAAACATTTGGTCAGTCATAACTATAATCGTGATGAAGCTAAAGCTTTTGTCGATGGTTTAAGTGCTGTTGCTTCAGAACAAAATGGTCGTTCCACACCGTTAGTTGCCAAAAAATACCCACGAAAACTGACCATCGGCATGGCAACGCATGATGATTATGATGGTGTTTATTTCTCGCTTCAGTCGCTTCGTATGCATCACCCTGAAATTTTGGAGCAGGCAGAATTTATCATCGTCGATAATAATCCTGCTGGCGTTTGTGCTTCGCATTTGCGGCACTTAACGGATATTATTGATAATGTTCAATATATTCCTTATGCCTCAAAGAACGGCACCTCAGTGCGGAATATCTTCTTTGAAGAAGCACGTACTGATTATGTTTTGTCGATTGATTGTCATGTTCTGATTAATCCGGGGGCCATTCAAAAGCTTCTGAACCATTTTGATGAAAATCCTGATACAAAGGACTTCTTACAAGGTCCTCTTGTTCTTGATAATTTATCATCAATTTACACGCATTATCAGGCGGATTGGAAGCGTGGTAACTATGGCTATTGGGGTACCGACCCGCGTGGCGAAGACGAAAATGCACCACCATTTGACATTCCGATGCAGGGTGTAGGGCTTTTTGCCTGCCGCCGCGATGCCTGGCCGGGTTTCAATCCGCTCTTTCGTGGCTTCGGAGCTGATGAAGGCTATTTGCATGAAAAAGCCCGCCAAGCCGGTGGGCGTACTCTTTGCCTGCCGTTTTTACGCTGGGTTCACCGATTTGGCCGTCCGTTTGGCGTTAATTACCCTCTGGATTGGCCAAATAAAATTAGAAATTATCTCATCGGCTTCCATGAACTTGGCTTGGATATTAATGAGGTTAAGAATCATTTCCGCGAATATATAGGTGAGGCTACTGCCAACCCTATTTTTCAGGATATTGAAAACGAATTACTTTATGTTCACAATATCGATATTCGCTCAAACTGAGCGTGAGTAAAAGCGATACTGAAAAAATGTCTATTAAGTTTTCGTTGCAAAAATTTCAGTGGCATCGACTTCATAGATGCCACGAGCTGCTAGGACTTTTTTGGCAGAACTAATAGGGCGAATATTGGTCAGAATCCATGAGTGCCAGCCTTGTTCAAAGTAGCTGGCGCAGGCCGGTTGCATATCAGCCATGATAAACGGGCGCACCAAGCTGACACGAACAATAGCAACAGCTCTGCCATCGGGATCTGTATCACCTGTTTTGGTCAGATATTTATCGTTTTCGATGATGAGTAAATCTTCATCGGGGGATAAATCCGGCAACCATCGCCGGACTTCAATTGTCTTTTCGCCACTTGCAATCTTGCGACCGGACGGACTGACAACCGAAAGTGCTTTCATGTCATCTCCCTCTACGCGGTTTGGCCAATCAATGCGCCGATATTGATTTTCTGATTATTTTGATGCTGCCCGATGCATAATTCACCATATTGAAAAAGCTCATAGCCCATTTCATTTTGCAGGAAATGCATCAGTTTTTGGCGTGTCGGGATCATATTTGCCATATAATCTCCCCAAACTTCAAAAAGAATAGGTGGATTGCCGGATTGTTTAAGCCAGTTTTTCCCACCTTTAAATACTTCAAATTCCAAACCCTCAACATCTACTTTGATCAAATGGGCCGTTGGCAATTGTAAGTCATCCAATGATGATATGCGTACTCGCTCGGTTTGGCTTACATTGGTAATCCAGCCTTGCTCTTTTCTGATCTTTTCAGAAATCGATAAGGCGCCAAGATTTTTACATTCAAATATATCGAGCAGGGGAATATCAATAAAGCCGGTAAAATCACCGATTGCCAAATTATTGGCATAACAATTGGTCAGATTATTACAGATATAATTGGCACAAAGCTGATAAAAAACAGGGCGCTGCGGCTCAAAGGCGTGGATCGTGCCACCTATGGGATGAATATGGTAACCCATTGGTACAGACCACGCGCCTAAATTTGCGCCAATATCCACCAAAACAGGCTCTTTAATATCTTTAATCAGCGCTTTGGAAATGTTGAGAGTAAGTTCTTCCCAAATGCGGCCTTGGCGCAGGTGATTACTGATAAAGTCTGGCCCATCAGTCAGCAAATAATCCAAACCACCGCTTTGGTATATTTTCATTTTGCCTTTGACCATATGAATTCCGTACCCCTTGCGCGTATAATAGTAATGAGACGAATGTAATTTAAAACGACAAGCATGCTTATAAGCAAGAGAATGAGCCTCTTTATTGTGCTGCCATTGTTGTCTGTGCACATTAAATTTACACATTTCATCTTTAAGTGCAGAATAATCAAAGCAGATTATTTGATAACAGATACTTGGCCTTATGGCCGATCCGTGCAAATAAACAGGTTAACTTTGTGGGATCTACATTCCCGTACTGTTGAAACTCTGATCTATAGAACTAGACCAGTCCATTGATGAATAGGTAGTTACTATGTATCGCTTTACAAAATTTGCTGCTGCACTGACAGCAGTTGCGGCTCTCATGACCGCAGAAGTTCAGGCTTGCACGCGCGTTGTTTATCATGGTGAGGCAGGGCGTACGCTCACCGGCCGCAGCATGGATTTTAAAGATCCGATGATCAGCAATTTCTGGGTTTTTCCGAAAGGCATGAAGCGCGGCGGTCAGGCAGGCGAGCGCTCGGTTGAATGGACTTCGAAATATGGCAGTCTTGCTGTTTCAGGTTATGATATTTCAACCGTTGACGGTATGAATGAAGCTGGTCTCAATGCCAGCCTGTTATGGCTGAATGCGTCGCAATATCCGGAAGATGATAAATCTTCAAAGCGTATGTCATTGGCTATCTGGGCGCAGTTTTATCTCGATCAGTTTGCTAGTGTTAAAGAAGCTGTTGAATATACAAAAGACAATCCAATTCAAGTGGTTAGCGGTGAAGTTCCTGGTCGACCGGGTAGCCTTGCACCACTTCATCTGACCTTGTCGGATGCCAGCGGTGACAGTGCCGTACTGGAATGGATTGATGGTAAGCTCAGCATTCATCATGACCGTTCTTATCAGGTTGTAACCAATGATCCGGCTTATGATTTCCAGCTGGCCAATAAAGCCTATTGGGGCAAAGTTAATTCGCTGAACTTCTTGCCGGGTAGCGGACGATCGGAAGATCGCTTTGTTCGCGCTGGTTTTTACGTCAATGCAGTGACACAGACAGATGATCCGCGCATTGCAGCAGCCGCTGTTTTCAGTGTGGTGCGTAATGCTTCGGTGCCTTATGGCGTAAGCATGTCTGATGCACCCAACCTGTCTACAACACGCTGGCGTGTGGTTGCGGATCAAAAAGCACTGCAATTTCATGCAGAATCAGCCACATCACCTAATATTTTCTGGGTTGATCTGAAAAAGCTGGATTTTGCGGAAGGTGCAAAAGTGCGCAAACTAGAACTTGGCGTTGATATGAGCCGTGTTTTGGTTGGCGAAGTTTCTGACAAATTTGAAGATGCCGAGCCGTTTACTTTTGAAGCAGCAGAATAAAAGAAACTAACGCGATATTGATAAAAAGAAGGGCGAGAGACGTAGACTTAAGGGTTGTTTTAAATAACTTAGCCTGTGCCTCTCGCCCTTTATATTTAACTAAAATGCTTGAAAAAATGATCAAGCTGGCGCTAATTGCTTTTGCATAATGGAATAAAGAACTCCATTGTCATCAAACGTCTCAGTGATATTCCAACCGGCTTTGGAATAAAGGCCGACTGAGCCATCTGTATAAAGTGACAGGCGCTCAACGCCTGCGTTTTTTGCAATTGTTTCAAGGTGTGCAATCAGTTGCAATGCAAGCCCGCGTCCGCGATAGGCAGGATCAACATAAAGGCCAGCTAACCAAGGGTTCAGCTCCGGCCGGTCTTCAAGATCATCCAGACAAAGCGTGATCATACCAACAGGCGTTTCACCATCGAGTAAAACCCAGACAGTTGGCATCATATCCTGTTGCGCTGCGCAATCTGTATCAATCTCAATCACTTGCGCCAGACTAACATCTGTATCACTAAAGAAAGCATTCCAGCGCCATGTGCCGGTGGTTTGAGCTAAATCTGGTCTTTCTTTTGTTGTGACAATGCTAAACGACATGCGAACCTTTATCTTTCCATGTATAAATTTAATCTGCCAGTTAGCGGGCAGATCATACAAGCCACGAGAAATAGCGCAACTAAGTGGCTGTTAGAAGCTCAATCTTCCTGCTCAACCGGCACTTCGCCAAAGGAAGCCAGAAGCCTAGGCTCCATCATGTCGCCAGACTCTTCATCAATGGTCACAGCATAGGCAACAACGCCAGCAAAACGCTCGGCCATTGCAGCAGCAATGCGTTCAGCACTGACAGCTGACTGAGCGGGGCGCATTTCGGCGGCAACCAGTTTTTGCTGGTTTTTGCGGTATGGGATGATGATGTATTTTTCAGATGCGGTTTCAGTTGTCATTCATCAGTGCCTTATTGACTGTTCTTTATTTGTTCTTAATATAAGGAAAAGTCAATCGAAATTTAGTGATGTCTGAGATGCTTTATCTCTATCGTGATGAAAAGTGAGAATGGTTGCCATTAATTGCAACTGATCTCATGAAGGTGAGTAGGAAATAACAATGATTAAACGAATAGATTACAATCAGATCGCGCCTGATGGAGCTAAAGCACTTGCTGGTGTTTATAATTACATCAAGCAAACGGATCTTACTGGAGAACTGGTTGAGTTGGTTTATCTGCGAGTTTCGCAAATTAATAATTGTGCTTATTGTTTGGATAGCCATACCCGTGCCTTGGTGGAAAAAGGCGTTTCAATCGAAAAACTTGCACTTGTACAGGCGTGGGAAGAAGGTGGCGCACTTTTTAACGCTCGTGAGCGGGCGGCTCTTGCATGGGCGGAAAGTGTGACGCTTGTTGCACAAACAGGCATTCCTGATGCCGCTTATGAGGCTGCTTATCAGGTGTTCAGTGAAAAAGAGCTGTCTGACCTGACAATCGCCATCAGTCTGATGAATGCATATAATCGGATGGCTATTAGTTTTCGTAAAACGCCGCAGGCTGTTTTAACGAAGTGAAAAATCTCATCCATTTGATGGTTTAATTAAATGCAGCTCGCTCACTTTGCACTTAAGCTTTTGGGAGGGCTGTATTTTCTTTAAGCAGTGTTGGAATGTGATTCATCCAGATCAATCGGCTTGATTCGGAACAGATTAGAATGTGCGCGAATGTAAGCACGTTTAGAGTGCTTGTGTTTTGCATCAAAATTTATCTTGGAAACCGGTGGTAATATATACGATCACTTGTCTAAGCGCCAAAATTCCAACAATTTAAAGATGTTAGGAAAAGTGGTGCCCCCAGAGAGGGCGCAATCCTATTATTTTGGCTTTGATTTCATTGGTTTATTTTCAATAATTCCCTCACCTGTTTTTGGGTGAGGGGCTGATATGTTCTCTATCTGGTCTGCAACAATGCGACTGGTTTCAATACCCAGCTTCTTTCTGTTTATGTTTTTTGTATAAATTTCTGCGGTAGCAAGGTTCGTCCAACCGTATTGTGCAAGGAGGTGGTGAGTAGCTGCCCCGCCTTCCGCGGCGAGGGTTGCACTTAGCTTTCTCAACCCATGCGCAGACTTGTCTACACCTGCTTCATTACAGGCTGTTCTGAACCAGTTCCCAAAAGCTTCTTTGACAAACGGACGGCCTATTTTGCTTTCGATTAGATGCAAGCCCTTCCGCGGGGTTTGTTCAATAAGACTTAGTAGGCTGTCTGACAGAGCAACACTCACACGGGCACCTGTCTTAGCTGTATCCATTGTCAGAACGCCGTCACTGATATGCTGCCGACCAGCTTTGACAACATCAGAGCGGCGAAGCCCGGCCAACAACATCAGTTCCATTGCCAGCCGCTCATGGCTACCGATAGAGTGGCGCGCGCGGAAAGCAATCACATCCTCAAGTTCCCATGCAGGAAAGCCATCGCTCTTATAGCTGATGCGTTCAACATTCACAGTTGGATCAACTTCGACAAGGCGCATTCTTTTCGCCCAAGAAAACATGCCGCGCATAGCCTTTAGGAAATTACCAGCTTGAGCCGGTGTTTCGTGTCTGCGGTCAACGCCAGCCTGAATTACATCTTGTGTAAATGACGATAATGCTTTCTTCGAGTTTCCCTCAAGAACTTTTGCCATTATGAGAGTGTGCTGCTTCTTTGTTGCCGCTGAATATCCAGCCCAACGTGCGCTTTCGTTGGTATATTTATCCCATAGCCATTGCAGGGTACCAGCAGCCACTTTGGGCGCCTCAACCGGTTCACCGGTCAACGCGGCGCGATAAGCCTCCATAAAGCCGCTTTCATTCGGGCTCGGTAGTCGGATGCGTTTACCTTTCCCCATACGGAAATAAAAGACCCACTTGTCATGGCGGGTCTTTTGCTTGTGCACGTAAAGGGGCAGTTTTCTTTTCATGGGCTAATAGTCACAATACCGGTTTCGAATAGTCAATAAGCGGTGTTTCGCTATTCCCGTAATCAGGTGAGACCGTTACAGTCTGATCCCCAAGTTTGATTACGATGCGCACCTTTGTTTCATTCGCCACTTCTGCATAGCGTTTAAGGTCGCTTTTTCTGATTGTTGCTGGCTGGCTCATTCCCTTCCTCCTTGCGCTAAGGCTGCGCGGTCTATTAATCTTGCATGCCTGGGTGTTCGGACTGCAATTGCGCATTCTTCAACGAAGCCAATTTCAGGTGGCAATGTTACAGGGTCAGAATGTCGACGAGCTCTGACCAACCAACCATCGAAATCAATTCGCCAACCATTGAACCAGTTTAGTAGCACTGTGATCATAGCCCTTCCTCCGGTGTCGGGGCGGCGAGTTGGAGTGCCGACATCATGACTTCCTCGCATTCCGGATAATGGTTAAAGCTTGCTCTTCATCACCTGTTACGGCGAAGAGCGCTAAAGACACGCGGCAAGGGTCTATGCCGTGCTTGAGCCAGAACTCGCGTTCATTCATTGCGTGCTGCTCGCGATGCATTTCTGGTGAAAGTGGGATTGTCCAGCGGTCGTCTGGTTTTTCGCCCATGCCGGTTTCATTCTTGCCGTATTGCGGAGCTGCGTACCGGATATGGGCTGCTTCAACACCATAAGCTCCAGTAATGATGCAGGGCAGGGTTCTGACCCATTTCAGATGGGTTTCATCATGCTTTCTTGGCCGCTTTTGCCCTTTGGATGCTGAAGCGGTGAAAGCCGTGTCGTATCGAACCACTCGAAAACCAGCCATTACTGTCCCCACTCAAACTTACCGTTACGATATGGAATGCCGCGCTCAATCGTCATGATGACGACGTTGGTTGCAAAAAGTTCACGCTCAATGTGGCTGTATTTCTTTTTGTCGCGCTTAGCTTTTTCAATGGCTACTGTTAGTTCTGCAGCTCTTTTCTTGAATGCCGGAAGCGGATCGTCATTGAAGCCAAGCAGCTTGCGCAATTTTGAGATCAGGAAAGGAATAATCATGCGGCTGCCCTCGCTGTTTCGCCACGGTCAACCCCGATTAGCTTGTCTATTTCCTCAAGGACGGACTGCTTGCTTTGCTGAAATTCTTGCTTGCCCATAGCCTTCATGCTCTGGCTTTGTGCTGTGTAAACGCGCACTACAGCCTCACGAACAGAAACAACCGCATGCTCATCCATCGGCTTAATAAAGGCCGCAACTCGGAGTGCGTCTGCTTTGCTTGCGCATACAATTGAGCGTTCATCTGCATAGCCACATTTCACCAGCATTTTTTTACGAAGATGCTCAGCACTCGGATATTCGACCAGAAGGTGATCCGGCAGCGTATTCCATGCATTGGTGATCGAAGCGAAATAATGATTGTGGCTGACACCCGAGCGGTCGTGGTGCTCAACCATTTTATAGGCTTCACCGATAACAAACTGCCGGTCAGCGCAGGATGCCCAATAGGAGGAGGCTGGCACCATTGCCTCACCGTCCCATTGCATCATGATAGGCATGCTGCTCATTCTGCCGCCTCCATCTTTGGTTCTTGTCCGTAAGCACGAATGCGCTCGATCAAAGCCGCTTTTTCATCGTTGAAGCGGTCAATCTCGTCGGACATGGTTTTGATATAGTCCTCATCGCGGTAGACGCGGATGATCAGCATTGGCAGCCGCGGCCAATAAGACACGAAGTCCCACCATTCGCGCTCTGCAATCCACAAGTTGCCCTGCACTTGCGCCTTATGCTCTGGGGGAAGGCGGTTACGCTCCAAGCGGTCAATCTGGATGCGTGGCAGCGCTGTTTTGATCTCTAGGCCGCCATCAGTGCCGATAAGGCTATCTGGGCTTGCGCCTTTATCACCGTTGCGGATGAAACCAACCTGATAAGGTTCAACTGAGTTGATGAAAGCGTAAGTCTCACGCGCTTCATCCTCCATCAGCTTGCCACGCTCCATATGAGGGGAGGAGAAACTTTCCTCAATCTCACCGGTGATAATTTCACCCGCAAGTGTCCTCATATATTCAGAGCGTGTTTTGCCTTCACCTTTTGCCATGACGGTTGAAAAGCGTGAGGCTGTCGGGATGCCGGCGCGAGCCCCAAACCATTCAGGTGAGCCTTGCACAATATCGTTGAATACCTGCATCATTGCCCCATCCGCTTCTTTTTTTCTTCAAGCAGATACACGGCGTTTTCATAGTCTGCGGCCAGAATATCCGGCAAAGCTTCTACTTTGCCACGCTTGCAGAACTGCTCGATATCTGTATCTGTTTCCTCAATTAGGCGACGTATATTGGCCAGCTGCTCACTGTTAATTCGTTCTTGGTTTCTGGCCGATGGCTTGTTGCCATCCAGATCGTCGCCGGTACTGATATTAAACAGCATGCAAAGCAGGTAGCGGCGGCCATAAGTGGCTGTACTGCCAAACGCTTGAGTACCGGTTTTATTCACCTTGCCTTGTGCGCCTGCGCCATCAACTGGAATTTCGCCTACGCCATTACGTGCGTGACCTTCTGCATGGGAAATTTCCCAAAGAATGCGCAACTCACCGTTGCCGTTATAGCCGTCTGGTTGAAAAGACACTGCAAAGCCATGCTTATGGATGGTTGGCATTGCCTGTTCTTCAATTGCAGCCAGATCGGCATAACGTGACTTGGTATGGTCATTGCCACGGTTCTTGATTACGACTGGTAACTCGGACTGACACTTTGACATGGCGGCGAAGTACGCCTTCTTTGCCTGACGTTCTTCGTCTTCACGGGCGCGGTCTTCCATGCGCTCTTTCATGTCGAGCATTTTTTCAAGGCGATCCAGTGGGATATTCGGATCCATTGCAATGCGCTCGATCATGGAAATCATTGGCGCGTCGGAGTTGCGGACTTGAGGTGATGTTTCAGTGTGAATTTCAAGTGCTGCGCTCATGCTGCCTGTTCCTTCAATAGCCGTTCAACTTGATAATATTTCTCTTCAAGGTATCGGCGGGTTGATATGTCTGGGATTGTTTTGAGGCCGTGCTCGATATCAGCTTTTAGCTTTTCAAGGTCTGAGCGCCTCATCATGAGAATTGATCTGCCCAAATCAGAATGACCACTACGAAGAATGAAACGGATGCGAGCGCTGCGATATCTTCTAAAAAATCACGTATATTCAGCCTCCCTTTCTGCGAGCTTGGCTTTTAAGCGCTCGTTTTCGACTGAGATTGAAATGATTGTTTCTTTGAACTGCTCGCTGATAACGCGCGTTACATTCTCCAAAGCTTGGCGGGTGTTACCTTCGCAATTCCAGTAGGATTGTTCTGCTAAGTCGGTGAGGGATTTTGCCATTACGCGACCTCCCGCATTTTCATCAGACAATCAGAGCCGATGAATTGTGCTTCTTCTGGTGTGATGCACACAGGTGCCGCCGCGTAAATGCGGATTTCCAGATATGCATCGCGTAAGCACTTGTTGAATTGGTAGCGACGGAATGGGAGTTTTTCGCCAAATTCCTTAAACCAATCAGCTGACCACTTACGGTAGCTTTCCCATGCCATTTTCATGGCTTTTGACTGAGTTGAGTAATCGCGGGGGCGCTTTGCAGGTCGCACTGCATTCATGGCAGTTACCTTCTGTGCGCCTGTTAAATCTGTGTGTGCAATCTGCAAAGCTGAGGACATTTTTTAACTCCATCGGTTAGCGGATCAGCAATTGTTTCTTCGCGCTGTTGATGAATTTAGTATGCATAATGCAAACTATTCAGTCAAGATAAAAAGTATGCAAAATGAGAATTAAAACTTAAAACGCATACTTTCACCTTGCGCCCAGCCGCGCACGTGGTAGAATCAGGGCATGAAAAGGTGAGGGGAGTTATTAACTCTTGTGAGCCATAATCAGTGTCTCAGGAGTATATGATGTCCAAGCAAAACACCTCACACGCTGTCATGGCGCAACGATATGAACCTAAAGACAGCGCTGATGACTTCCCAACGCCGCCATGGGCGACAAGAGGATTAATTGAGCATGTGATCGGTGATGTCGAGGACTTACGTTCTTTGACCTGTTTGGAGCCAGCGTGCGGCCGAGGATATATGACGCGACCATTGTCTGAATATTTCGGGCGGGTCGATAGCGCTGATGCGCACGATTATGGATATGCCCCGATACGAGACTTTTTGACGTACCCGTACGAAGCCCAATCTCATGACTGGGTGATTACAAATCCGCCATTCCGATTGGCGGAGGAGTTTGTTGAGCGTGCGCTTGTTGTTGCCCGTAAAGGCGTCGCCATACTTGCACGAACTGTTTTTCTGGAAAGCGTAGGGCGCTACAACGGTATTTTCAAAGATATGCCGCCGTCAAAATTTGCTCAATTCACTGAGCGCGTTCCTATGGTGAAGGGACGGGTTGACCCAAAAGCCAGTACAGCAACTGGCTATGCTTGGTTTGTATGGGAGAAAGGCGCGAACGAAGGCCATCCGCGCCTTATGTGGGTTCCGCCTTGCAGAAAAATTTTAGAACGTGATGGTGATTATTCGTCCGCCTCAAACTGAGTTGTGGCGGCTTGTAAATCAGCTAATGCGTCGGCACTGTTACCTGCATTAAGCTTCGTTATTACAGCATCAACGGCATTTTTTAATCTTCGCCCCTTAATGCCGGGAGCCCCTGATGGTGGCAGTGATGCTAAAGGTGCAGCGGTGGTCGTTCCGAAGTGACCTTGTGTAGCTTCGGCTATACGTGCTTGATTTACCCCAAACCAAGCTGCAACATCATGTTGTTTATCGCCTCTGTTAATCATTCCAATAGCTGTAGACGCTTCATTAATATCGAGTGCCATATTCCCTCCTTGCCAGCCCCCATGCTGGCCTAGAATATGTTACGGATATATTTGTATGTGTCGAGTTATGCCAAAGTATCAGGGCAACAAAAAAAACGCATTAGGCGGGGCTATTGATTCATAATTAGGTGATACTAAAATTCGGTGTTAAGCTGGCTTTGCCTTCATTGGGTATCCCATTACGAAGGTGGAGGGATAAAACTATGTCATCCAATAATGTAATCACCCAGCTATATTCTAAGGATATTGCGATTATCAATGCCGCACTTTTACAGGTTTGTACGGCAACTTTAATTAAAATAGATAGTACCGAAGGCCAAGCACTGGCTAATTCTGCTATGCTTCAATATTTGACCGGAAAATTTAACCAAAAAAAGCTAGTCGATTATCTTCTAACTTCTATAAATATGGCGGATAGAGTGCAGAGAAGAGCAGAACGAATTGCCGAAGGAAATACGGATAACCCTATTCAGAGTGTCTTAAAACGACATGCAAGGCTTCGCTCAATCCGATACAAGAATAAATCGATTTCCAGTAAATCCATCTGATGTTCAATAAAAAAGCCCTGCAAATGCGGGGCTTTTGTAGTACAAATGATTTGTATCAATGACAGTGATAAATGCCTGTTTTGCGTTCTGTATGGCAACCGTTTTTATCTGTACGGCCACTTGATGCCATGGCGGCAGTTGCGCCAACTGATAGAATGAACAAGCCAATAATGAATGTACGCATGTGAAATCCCCCTATGAATAATGATCACAGGAAGATGTTAGCATTAAGCTTATGGTAAGCTAGCTGGATTTGACGCGTTGCGACTAAAGGATATACGCTGATTACGATTTGCAAATGTTTGCAAAAGAAACCCCGCCGGAGCGGGATTGTTTTTTGATTAGGAGCGCAATACTAAAGGCGTCTGCGGGCAATCTTTAGAATCTCAAGCTGTGTTCTTGATTGATCATCCAAGGATCCAATTATAGGCGTTTTATAACCCTCTCGAGCCTCGAAAAATGACGAATGCCAAGGCAGCGTAATGGTTCGATCCAGTCGAAAGCGAGTTGCCTGCGGTAGACCGCACTCATTGAGGCTCCGCAAGTTTTGAATAATCAAATCGTTAGGGAACTCCGATTGTCGGATTTGACTTGTTCCATATGTTATTTCGACGATAGCTTTAGTTTGATCTCTATTTAAACTGATGCTTCGAACTAAGGCGGGTCGAGATTTTGGGCCTGGTACTTTAGGCAGTTCCTCTAGAGGAAACTTGCACCAGACAATCGCTAGAGATTCAGGTAGTGTTGAGAGGGGAAGGTACCCGGCCAAATCAGTTACCAAGCAGGTCCATCAACAATAAACCACTCCTCATCATCCATCAGCGGGGCAGCAATAGCTTCAACTTGTGCTACATAATCATCCGCGACATCATCTGAGTAATCCGCAGCTTGAATGCTGTGAATTAATTGATGGTGCTGGTATGTGGTTGGCTCGTAGGTTTTTTTCATTGCAGTCATTTAAGATCCCCCCAAGATGAATCCATTAAATCTAAATTACACGGGGATAGCAAGGCTATTTCTCAGCTTCATATATGCACTCAAGTGTGAGTGTCAATAGAGGTGTAAAATGTTGCGTTTCGAGCACATCTACACATGAATAATTGTTACAACAGGTATGTGACGTAATTATGAATTTGTGTACGGCAACGATTTTATTCGATAAGTGGCTGTGACGATGTTTATTTTTTGAACCACACCCACAGCATGAAGCAAAATAAGCCGACAGAAATTGCCCCTTGAATCGCGTACACCCAGCTCATTCATAGCCCATCAGCTTTGCGCCAACCGCCGCGATAAAGATCAGCGGAAAGGCGATAAATGTCAGCTTTAAGATGAATGAAGTGCGCATACCCCCCCCTGAAACAGTACTTATTTATCAGGGTGATGATGCCTGATTTAAGGCAATGTGTCATGCTGTTCTAAGGTATAGTGATGACGCTATTCGCTGATATTTCGCATTAGCTAATATTCCTACATTGTGAATATCCTCCTAGATTGTTCTTGTAATGTTCTTATTTGTTCGGCATCATATTCCCATTCTAGGGAGTGAATCAGATGGCAACATTTTACGTAGTTCAATCATACAGCGCGGCTAAGGGCGGTTTTACAGCCGATAGTCCTGTGCCTGCACAATCAACGCCCTCGAGTTTAGCGAAGGGCAATCATCCAAAGTGGGATGGCGATAAGAATGAGTAAAACAACGATCATGTTTAACATGTAGAAAATGCCGATTATGTCCTGTCTTATCCAGCGGACGTAGTAAGGCAGAGATTCAGACGCGAGCGGGTCTATGCCATACGCCGCCAGCTTGCGATCATCATCTTCAATGCCGCGATTTACAAATGAATTGACCCACATGCGCGCATTATCTCCGTGCGATGTGGCCGCAGATACGGCCATTGAGTTTAACAGCATTGTGCGCTTAGCGCCCGTTATATTTCCCCACTACGCGATGGCAATAAGGGTAATCATCCCTGTATTCGGCAAAATCCAACGGCGGGTTATATTGCCGAAGCTTCCACTCGGTATCATTGAAGCCGACTAGGCGCTTGATTATGCATTCAGCTTCATAGGTCGGGGGTACATGATATAGAATAACGTCAGTGCCGCGCGTAGGAGGCAGGTGAGGGTGAACGAGCGCCATATCACCTTGCTCGTATGCTGGCTCCATACTGTCGCCAACAATATATATCCCGTATGCATCCTTTACATTTTCAAGGATTGCCGGCCGTCTCACCCACTCGATTGCATCGAAGGTAATGATCGTGTGCCCGTTGCCACCCATCGCGGCAGCATAAATCGGGAAGTCACGGCCGCCAACAAGGCCTTTGCCTGGAACGATCTCCGGTGTGAAGCCTTTTGTTGCTTCCGTTCGCTTCTCTCTCACGGGCTCTTTTGGAATATCTTCATGTTCACCCGATGGGCCTCGGCCTTCACCGGTTAGTAGCCAGCCTTCGCCGACGCGAAAGGCTGTCGCGTACCGCTCAGCCGCACGCGATAATCCGCGCTGCCCGCTCTCGTGTTGTGAGTAGCTAACATAGTTCCAGCCGAAATATTCACAGGCGGCGGTGGCAGTTTTAAAGCCGCGCGCAATCCGCGCCTCTTCAAGTCGTTTTGCAGGGGCAGGTCTATCATCTTGTGTCATGGCTTCATTATGCGTACTTTTAGTATGCAATTCGACTTGACTATAAAGTTTGCGTTATGCATACTTGAATTATGGAAAACGCTCAAATTGACCTCGCTGCCATTAGGCGCATTTTAAAATTAACCCAGCCACAGCTCGCTGAAATGGCTGGCGTAAATCTATCCACAGTGTGGCGGTGGGAGAATGAAGGCGTTCCGAAAAGGGGTGCGGCTAAAGCGTTTATAGATCGCTTATTTGTTGATGCTGCAAAAGTTTCGAAGAAAAAGGATCGCGCAGCATGAGCCACGCGACCCTATCATTCAGTTTCATTTCACCGGCTTCCCCCGCCGGTGTTAAGGCCGAGACGGTCACTCCCTCCCATTTTATCGTCTCGGCCACTTATTCCCGTCTTTTGACGGTGTATTCGTGCGTGTCTGGCTTTGTTCAGAACGCGCACGGCAATCTTTCCCACTGGCTCCATACACTCCTTACTCCTGTTTCGTTTGTCCCTCGCAAGGTCAAACTTAGCAAAGGAGTCACCCATGAACGTGGTCGTTTCAGCCAAGAACGTGGATATTTTAGCCACGAACGTGGATTTTTCAGCCAAGGAGCCGACGATGACTGATGTCGATATGGCCGCTTCTTTGCTGGATGAAATCATTGGTCAGCGCGGTGTCCGC